>JAVZNZ010000014.1:0-6025 GCA_038882575.1 Bathyarchaeia archaeon | reverse complement strand
CCGCAATTAGAACGGGAGCAGTCAGCGGAGTTGCCACAAAATATCTGGCGCGGAAAGACTCAAGGAAGGTTGGAATAATAGGCTGTGGGGTGCAAGGCAGAACTCAATTGTGGGCTGTTAAAGAAGTTAGAGACATAGAGAAAGTTTACGCATACGACAAAATAGAAAATGCAAAAAGAACTTTCGCCGATGAGATGTCCAAAAGACTAGGCATAGACGTGACACCTGTAAATTCACCCGTCGACGCTGTTAAAGATGTCGACATAATAATAACAGCCACAACATCCACCGACCCGGTGGTCAAAGGCGAATGGATAGGGGAAGGGACCCACATCAACGCCATAGGCTCATATTACCCACACGCTAGAGAGCTAGACACAGAAACCATAGTAAAATCAAAGGTTATCGTAGACCTAAAAAGGGCAGCATTAGAAGAGGCTGGCGACATAATAATACCCATCAAAGAAGGAACCATCACGGAAGAACACATTTACGCCGAATTAGGCGAAATCGTTACACACAAAAAACCCGGACGAACTAACAATAAGGAAATAACAATCTTTAAGGCTGTTGGTCTGGCAATACAAGACGCCGCCGTCGCAAAACTCGTCGTTAAGAAGTTTGGTACACGCTTTAAACATTAATTTCCCTATCCTTTATTTCTAATGCACAAAGGATGATTAAAAAGGGTAATTCTTTTTGTTCCACCCTTCAAATTTTTATTTAAAACTTTACGCAGGCCATAAAACTTAAAAATGCTTAGTCATGATACAATTTTCGAGGCGTAAAGGATGGTGTCCTCAAAAATCCTTGTAGTGGTTGTTCTGATAGCATTGCTTGCGGGTGTGGGTATTGGGTATGTAATTCCAAGAGAAGCTGGACCTGCAGGGGTTTGCAGGGTGAAATACCAATCGGTGTTTTGCTGCCTTTAACAGGAGATTTTGCAAGCTATGGTGCAAGGGGAAAAGCCTGTGTTGAACTTGCCGAAGATGACATTAATGATTTCGTTCAAAGTGCCGGTTTACCTGTGACTTTCAAGTTTTATTATGAGGATACTGAAACAAAGGCAGATATAGCATTACAGAAGATGCAAACATTAGCTGCGAAGGGCGTAAAAGTTGTGACGGGCTTGCTATGCAGCGCTGACATCCAAGCCGTTAAGGGATACGCGGACACTAATAAGATAGTTGTGATCACTCCATTTTCGACGGTTGCAGAACTCGGCGTGGCCGGTGATTATATTTTTAGGCTCATTCCGCACGATGACATGGAAGGCATAGCGCTAGCTAAACTTGTATACGGCTTAGGCTTCCGTCACGTTGCAATACTGCAAAGAAAAGATCCATGCGACATTTCTATAGCCCAAATGTTTAAGGAGAAATTTGAGGAATTCGGCGGTGAAATCCTCACGTATGTAGAATATGAGCCTGGAACCAGCGAGTTTACCTCTGAACTGCAAGCGCTAGAAAACGCCGTCGGACCAGCCATCGAACAGTATGGTGTTGATAAGGTTGCAATTCAAACTCTGACATGGGAAGACTTAGCTCAAGTACTGGCGCAGGCCAAAGCTCGCAACAGCGTAACACTTTCTGTGAGATGGTTTGGGGGCGACGCAGTAGCTCTAAGCACCGTCATATTAGAGGATGCTGGTGATGTTGCTGCACAAACACAATTGCTCGCCGGATTTTACTATGCTCCAGAGTCGCCCAAAAAAGCCAGAGTGGTGGATTATGTTCAAACTAAACTTGGAGAAGAACCTGACATATACAGCCTCATAGCCTACGACTGTGCTTGGGTTGCAGCCCTGTCGGTTCTTCAAGCAGGTGTAAACGACGGAGAAGTTTATTCAGAAAGTTGTTCCATATGTAGCGAACAACTACTTTGGCGCAAGCGGATGGACCGAGCTAGACGAAACGGGCGATAGAACAGGTTTAGACATAATATTCTATCAAGTACAAGTCGTAGATAGCGAATACAGATGGGTTGTAGTTGCTAAGTATTCTGCAGCGACTGGTAGTGTTGAATGGCTCACCTAGATGAGGAATAACCAGAGATGCTAAAAACCGAAGGGGTCAAAAATACTTCGGTGGACTAAAAGCTGTAGATGGCGTCGATTTAAGTGCTGAAAAGAAAAAGATAACACTACTTATAGGGCCTAATGGAAGTGGGAAAACAACACTTTTAAACTCCATTTTTGGGTTGGCAGACATTTTTTCAGGCTCGATAATTTTTGATGGTAGAAAGCTTAACAATATGCCGCCACATGAAATCTCGAAGGTAGGAATCGCCTATCTGCCTCAAATGAACAACATATTTGCAGACTTATCGGTGAAAGAAAACTTATTGATGGCTGGTTATTCTCTAAATTCGAAAAAGGAATTGAAGGACGCCATGGACGAGGTACTTTCCGTATTTCCAACTCTTGAACCCTTTCTTTCTAGAAAAGCCGGCACACTTAGTGGTGGGGAAAGGCAGATGCTTGCCATAGCGATGACACTGGTGCGCAAACCACGGCTAATTATGTTGGATGAACCGTTATCAGGACTTGCCCCGGTAATTTGCCAAAAAATTTTAGAAAAAATAGTTGATCTAAGGGATAAGCTTGGTGTTGGTATAGTTTTAGTTGAACAAAACGCCAAAAAAGCATTAAGCGTAAGTGATAGAACATACCTGGTAGTTAGCGGCAAGAATGTTTTTTCAGGAAAACCCGACGAACTTTTGAGCACAGGAGAACTAGTTGAACTTTATTTAGGGTTAAAGGCGGAGAGAAAATGATTGACCCAACATTGATGGATTCTATAACTTATTGTTCCCTCCTCGCTGTAATGACTTTTGGCTTGAACTTCGTACGTAGAACTACTGGTGTATGGAATGTTGCACACGCCAGTCTTGTAACGGTGGGCGCATATGTAGTTTTTACGTGCGTAAGTTTTTGGGGTGGGAGCCCATATATCTATTTACCTTTAGCTTTTATTTTAAGTGCCATAATCGCTGTGATGGAATATATGTTAATTATAGAACCTTTAAGGAAAAGAAAAGCTTCCACAACCATGATGCTTGTTAGCACCCTTGCCTTTGACTTGATGATGTTAAGTATAATAAACATTTATGCAGACTACTTGCAATATACTTTTAACTTTCCCTCAAAAAACTTTCTTTTAAGAGAATTAGATTTTGTGTTTCTTGACGAACCTGGAATTTTTTGGGCTTCTCTTTCCTTTTTGGTAGGTTTCTTGGCGGTCTTATACGTAGTTCTAAATTATACTAAGATAGGCGTCGCCCTCAAGGCGTGTGTGTGCAACCCAACGTTGGCAAGCATTAGCGGAATTAATGTAAAGTATACAAATTTACTTTCGTGGTTCATTTCTGGCGGATTGGGAGGAGTTGCCGGGGGACTCCTCCCCCTTTGGGTTCAAGGGAAACCTGTTCTTGGCGACTCGTTACTTGCAATTATGTTTTGTGTTAGCATAGTCGGTGGTGTTGAGGAGATATACGGGACAGTTTTAGGAGGCTTCTTTGTAGGTTTTACACAAATACTTGGAACAGCGGCTTTATCTATATTCTTAGGTCCAGCCATAATTCCATATAAGACGCTTTTGCCTATGGTGATCTTGATATTTGCGTTACTTTTTGCCCCAAGCGGCATTGCGAAAGTAAACTGGAAGAAAATCTTAACGTTTGTCAGATTTGGAGGTGCATCTAAACGGAAAGCCTAATCCTATTTACAATAGACTTGGTAGCACTTTTTGCAATATACCTAATACTAAATCTGAGTTTAAACTTACAGCTCGGCTATGCTGGGATACCCAATTTTGGCTTAGTATTAGCCGTTACAGGCGGGGCTTTCACTGTAGGGTGGTTTCCCATAAGACTTTGCATGTGGATATTTAACGTAGACTCACAACTCGGAGGGAACATTGTAAAGAATAATGCAATAATTGTCTCTCAAATCAACAGTCATATTCAAACTCAGCCTTTAATTGGACTTTGCGTATTTATTTTGACGCTAATAATTGCTATGGGTGTGGGCGGTTTATTGGGGTTTATTTCATCGTATCCTGCAGTTAGATTAAGAACCGATTATTTGGCTATAACGCTTTTGGCACTAGGCGAGGCTCTATCGATAATAGGAAGAAATTATGATCCACTGGTGGGAGGGGTTATAGGGATACTTGTGCCAGACGTATGGAGCTGGCTAGGCCGCAACCGATTTACTCTAATCACAATTGTGCTGCTTGCGGCGGCTATAGGAACATTATTATTTCTTGAGCTTTTGGCCCGTTCTCCTCTATGCAGAGCTTTCCGTGCGATGAGAGATAATGAAGTTGCAGCTTTATCTATGGGTAAAGATGTGACGAAGATTAGGCTGGAAGTTTTGGTGCTTGGTTCTATGATCTCCGGTTTGGCAGGTGCACTCTACGCATTTTATACATGTTATGTTGGCCCTGCAGTTTACGGCAAATTGGAGTGGACCTTTCTTCCGTGGCTTATGGTAATATTTGGAGGAGTGGGAAACAACTTCGGCGTAGCGTTGGGCACCCTAATCTTTATTACGTTACGGAAATTAATAGTGTTTTATAAATACTCGTTTGCCTTCCTTCCATTCGATGTGGTTTGGTTAGATTATCTCCTACTGGGTTCGATAATCCTTTTAATATTGATTTTTAGGCCGTCAGGTATGTTGAAAGAAAAGTCCAGTCAAACTATACCTCAGAAAAAATTGGAGAAAATAATTGCAGAGTCTCTAAAAAATCAAAAAACAAATATCAAACCTGAAGAATGTATTGAAAAGAACCCTCAGAAAAGTTAAACTTATGGTCTGTAATATAAGGTTATAATACCGCTGTAAGTTATCGCTTCTATATTTTCCTCTGAAGGGTTTCCTATTAAAACATAGTATTCTCTTGTCGGATTTGTGTCAAAAATAACGAAGCCATGACCATCGGTAGCTCTGTGGAGTCGGCCTTCTCCAGTGGTAGCATCGTAACAAACAATGTAAAGCACTTGGTCATCTGGGGTCCATGTTACTGAAATCTGAATTCCTATAAGGCAGCCTCCTCCATAAGGCCCGTACCTATATGCATAGCCTAGTAGAATTGTGCCGTTAATTGGTATTTCTATTTTAATAATTTCAGGTATCAGAACGGCTTTTTCGCCCTTAAACTCTAATGTAATGTTAGATGGAAATGGCCCTTCAGCCTTCATTTTGATTTGAACAGGTTGAGTTTTTTCTTCTTCAAGAACTTTGAAAAAGTTCCCCAAATCAACAATTCTTATTGGGATTATAGGACCCTCAAAATGCAAGGGGGTAACAAGCTTTAGAATTTCATCGTCTACAAACCATTGTCCATTAACGTATTTAAATTTCACCAAACATGGTTCATTTTCAGGAAAATTGGAGGCTGTCTCCACTAACGGGAAAAATGCTACCATAAGAAATAAACATCCAATGCTTAACCTTTTTACGATATCCATCAACATTATCATGACAATTTTGCTAAAAGCAGCATATATTTTTTTGACTTCGCACTTATAAATGAGGAAAATGGGAAAACCCCAAACGTTTAATAAATTGATACTTTGGCAACTCCCTTAACTTTCAGGAATTCTGGGATAAGTTCGCCTGGAACCTTTTTCTCTACAATAAGTGTTAGCTTTGGTTCTGGCGAGAGTTCTGGGTCGTCAACTATTGCCTGTCTTATACTTAGGCCGTTTTTTGCCAGTATCATGGCTGAATTTGCCAATATGCCTGGTATTCTGGCATCCACTGGAGTTATTTCTACCACGCCGAGTTCCAAATGTTTTGCTATTTCTTTTAGGGAATGTCCCGCTGGCCTTAAGCCTTCGAATATTAGGCGGAGTTCGCGGTTCGCTCTTATGGTGTTTATTGTTTCGTTTACTGTTCTCCTGTCTACTCCTGTCACTCTTGCTATTCGTGTTGGCGGAATCTCTATCTCGTTCAAGTATATTTTTCCATTTTTTATGCTCAGTCCATTTTCCACGAGGACTCTGGCTACTTTTAGGC
>JAVZNZ010000013.1:0-8045 GCA_038882575.1 Bathyarchaeia archaeon | reverse complement strand
TCAAGGAGCTTGTGAAAAGCAGACTATTCATAGCCTTCTCATTACCATACATTCACTCAGCTATAACAATACCACTCACATATTACATGCTAACTACATACACAAGAAAACAGCCAGTGCCATCCGCGCTTACTGTTGCCATAATAAATTCGGCGGCTCGCTTCGCCATGTTCCTCATCTTATACGCAATGGTTCGGAAAATGATACAACTGGAAATCCCATGGAAAAACATCGCTAAATACGTCTTTGCCTCAATAATCATGAGCGGAGCTCTTTACGTCATAAATGAGGTTCTCCGGCCTACAAGAGTTTACCAAATTCTTGGCTTGACGGCGTTCGGCGGATTACTCTACATTGCAATTATTGCGTTAATTGATATAGATGCACGAATGCTGACAAATTCTATTTGGCTAGAAATCAAATCAAAATTAAAGCGCTAAAATCTATGAGCCGTTGTTATTCCACAACTCGGTGAAAAGGGTTTTTAGGGCTTTTATGAAGGCGTCATAATTCGTCCATAAGGCTGCAACTTTCTTTTTGCCGTTTTCTTTTCTAATCAAAAGGAGTAGGTGTTCGTTGTCCGCCAAGATAAAGGTTGGCAGTTCTTCAGCGTTTAACCGTGAATACTTCGCCCTTTTCAGCTTTGTTTTCTCTAAGAAGAAACACGTCTTAGGCGAGTAAGTGGTTAAGAGTTGAACGTTTACGCCTCTTCTTTGATGTTTCTCAAGCTTGTCCAAGAAACTCGAATGATAAAAGTTTGCAATGTCATATTCCGAAATAAAAACTAGGATTTCGCTTTCAGCTTTGCCGATTATTTCGTCAGCCTTCAAGCTTATCTGTTCTTCGCCTTCCAATATCTGGAAAACCTCTTTCCTTTCAAGCTCAATTTCGGGCTTTGGCAGCGAAAGCCACAAGTCAACGAGACTCTTTCTCTTTTTCTCAAGAAGGTTTAGCCTCATCCTCTTAGTTTCAATAAGTATGTCTAAAGCCTTCTCAAAGGGCGTGGCGATAAACTTTAACGGTTTCTCAAAAACCGACGATATTAGCCCCCTTTTCTCCAAATCCCGCAAAATTCTGTAAGTCTCCGTCCTGTGTAGCGACAAAGCTTCAGAAATGTCGCTTGCCTTATGCTCTCCTGTTCTGGCTAAGTAAACATAAACCTTAACTTCATTCCTTGATAGGCCGAGTCCACGGAGCGCCCTTTCAACGATTTCTATTGATTTCGCTGGTCCTTTATCTGTTTTTACGAAGCGCCACAGTCCGCTGTTTTCGTCGTAGAGTTTTACGATGCTTTCAGGCTTTTCAACGGATAATTCCATTTAAACCCCTTTTACTTTCAGCCTACTCCTCTTCTAAGTCAGAGTCAAAAACCGATTCGGTATACGCCATATTTTATACTTCTGAATTTAAAATATGGATTCAAAATACAACCAGCACGCTAAAACCTTAAAGGCAATAAAGCCAAACCATTATAATGGAGAACAGAGGAGAAATGGAGAAGCTAGGCTTATCCATAAGTCCAAAACACCTCATACTTCCCAAAAATAATCACTGGTTGAAAAGAATCATTCTTGTCTTCGCCTTTATCCTTTTTGACTGCCTTTCAACAATGATTTTTTGCCGTGCACCATCAGAGGAAGCAAATATTTATGCACGGGCTTTTATGGAAGTCTTCGGCATCCCAGCCGGACTAACATTGTTCGTCTTGACAGCCAACCTTCCAATCTTCATGGTTTTAAGCTTAGATTCTCACATTGTTAAATTTCCGATGAAGATGGCTGTTTTGGTGGAGTTGTTTGCAGATTTTGTTTTCGCATGGTTTGTGGCTGGTTTACACTTCAGCGGAGGGGCAAGCTGGTTTTGGCGCATATCCGATATTGAACGCCAGTTTATTGGCATGATGCTTTATCTTTGTGCAGCCTTTATTTTTGTAAAGCCGCATAAACCACATTAAGATTAAATGAAAGTCTAGTGCGTAACATATCGCCACATACTAACTCTATTATCTCGTGCTTCTTCTGTTAGTTAACTGTGCTAGTTGAGATGCTGGTGTTTGTTTCATGGAGAAAAAAGATGTAAAGGCAAACGAGAATGACAAGTCTACGGAGGTTAAAGTGGCAGAAAGCCAGGAAGATGTTGTAGAAGAGGCGCATTTTTTCCACCCCCTCCAATTTTCGGAAAGCGAAGAGGTTCTTAATGCAGAAGAAATTGAGAAGCATAAGGTAGAACTGGAACAGAAACTACAGGAGTTGTTGAAAAGCATAAGTGAGGAAACCCTCCAGTTAAGCGAGTTTTTAATGGAAGAGGACAAACTGGTTAGAGAGCTTTGCACTTCCATGAGGCAAATTCTGAAGAAACTTAACGTTTCATTTAACATCCCGCCGCGAGAAATACCGATTAAGGCTAAGGCGAAGAAGGTCATTTTAAATGAGGAATGCCACCTCATACTTGTCTATGAAAAGGGCGAGGTGCACTCCGCCTTTTTAGCCGAATACCCGCCAGAAATTGTTATGGCCACTTTACTGATTGTAATGCCTGAACTAGCCGAGGTCATAATGCTTTATAGAAAGAAGATAAGCACGCGTGTAAGTTTCTTTGCTAGAATAAAGAGAGAGCTTAAAAACGCTGTAAAAGCCATTGTTGGAAGCAGCGAAGCAGAAACGACAGAAAAAGAATCAATGGACGTTGTCAAGGACTCACTGCAAAATCAAGAAAGTTAAAGGCGGCAAAATAGATGGATGGCGTAACAACGGAAATCAGAACTTTCTACTCGGCAAGAGAAATACGGGAAGTTGTTGAAGCTGAAATAAACCAGTATAAAACGTTGCTAGATGATTATAGTCAATGGCTCGGGACTTTATTGAGAAATCCGGAAGCCTCGAAAAATCAGGAATGGATGAAAAAGGCATCCGATTTACAGAAGATTCTAAGGAGTAGCGGCAGAAAGGGCGAGAGAAAAGAGAAACCCGCCTTAGCAGAGTGGGTTAGATTAAAGGATTTAATGCTCTGTGCCGACGATTTTGGAGAAATGGAAATAATTTTTGAGGCAGTCGAAGAGCTTAAAAGTAAGCTTGACAAACTTGAGAAGGTTAAGGCTTCTCTCATTGAATTGGAACGTTACGGCTTAGGAAAGAACATGGTTTACATTACATTTATACATGATGGAATTCCTGAAAAAATAGCCGTGAAACCTAAAAAAGAGTTGGAGGAAGAAAGGTTCAAGTTTATTGCCGATTTTTCAGTGATAAAACAGCTGTAAAATGATTGTGCTAACTTTAGCTTGCGCTGTACTCTATAAAGGCTTTAGTGAACTTCTTCATTAAATCAAATGGGTCTTCAACAACACAGTGCGTCCTAATATAACGTTTAACAGCGGCGCTGTTGACACCTATGCCTATCAAACCAACACCCATTCGCTCAACCTTTTTAATGTTCTCTTTTAGCTTTTCCTCTGCATCATCATACCCCGTTGGGTAAAAGTCCGAAACTACAACCAAGACTCGTGCCTCTTCCAAGCGGCGCGTCAAAGCTTGAGCAGCTAATAAAATGGCGTCTGACAAAAAAGTGAACCCCCCGTAAGTTAACCCCCCTATTCTCGCCCTGACGCAGGCATCATACTTTTCTGTAAAGTCTTTTATTACGTAGAATTTGTTGCTGAAGGCGTACATTCCCCAAGAGTTCTGGTTAAGGATAAGCATTCTGGCAACTTCTGCTAGACAGAGGGCTATACCTTTAACTTCGCCTTTAAACATGTTTAGGCTGTGGCTTGCATCAATAAGTATGGACCATGCATCTTCTCTAGTTTGCAGTTCCTCACGAACAAAAATGTCTGTCCGTTGACTTTTACTTGCGATAACCTGTATCGCCTCTTGTAAATCAACAAAACCACTTTCTTGTTTAAAGTCTTCACCGCTAATGTTCTTTAGAAGCCGCAATTGATGCAGAACCCGCCTGATGGGACTGCTTAAGATTTCCTTTCGCCTATGAAATTCGGCATAGTCCTCAACCGGAAAGGAGAAATCCTCGAACTCCGTTTCCTTCCCGCTTTCCTTATAACCATTCAAAATCTTAACTTGAGATTTTTCACGCTCCAACCAGGCTGTTAAAGCTCGATTTGCTTCGCTTCCATCTAGAGATTGTAAGGCTGACTTGAGCTTTTGTTCATCTCTAAATTCTGAATCGGCATTTTGCAATGTTTCGATTAAGAGACCTTGTACTTCGTCCTCTCTTGGAAGCCTCTCTCTATAGAAGGGGTCATTTGTTCCGTGGCTTTCAGCATATAAAAGCGATGGGACCTCAAAAGCTTGACCAAAAAGGGATAATGCATCATAAATTTTGTTCGCATAATCTATCTTCTCATTTACAGTTGGGTTTTCTTGAATTTTCTGAAGCATGGATGTTATAGCTTCAACCTCTGTCAGTGCATCATTTTTTAGTGTTCCTTTAACTTTCCCAAGATTGCAGTTTAAGAGGGTTAAAGCCATAACTCGTGAAATGTCATTTGAAAGTTCTTCAGCACTTTTCATTCGCAGATAGGAGATAACGTTTGCATAGGTTATTTCTGGAAGCATCCACCTAAAAGAATGCTTCAAGCTTTTATTAATTATAGCATCTTCGATAAGACTAACAGTGAACGTGGATAGACTTGGCTGCTTCCCCCGTGCCCAACGCGAATAAATGGAGAAATCTGATAAAAGAGCATGTAAGCTAAGATGATAAACAGAAGCCTTAAACAAGTACCAAATAATCTTCCTATGAGTTGGATTTTGAAGATTAAACTTTAACCCTTGAAAGACAACATGGTTGTCGTCCAGCCTCAATGGCTTAATTAAATGGAGGACATATCCCTTCTCATCTTTCCCAAGATATGGATATCTCAAATCATCGTGAAGGAGGACCTTAAGTTCACTATGGGACTTCTTTGTAACATGAAGGGCTGTTGACCAAGAAAAATCAAAAAAGTTCAAGGCTTAACCCATTTTAAGATGAACCGAATATGGATTCTATTACTCGCTTTACTGCAGCTTGAATCTCCACATCATCACTTGTGGTTCCCACGATGGTTTCAACTGCCGCCTCGATGGGGGGACTTCCATCAACTATCAGTGTTGCCCAGTTGATAAGGTCGCCCGGGGACGGCCCATAAGGTAAGTCGCCATTTTTATATTGTCTTCGAAGTTCGGCGCCTACACGGACTATTTTTTCTGCGGTTTTTGCATCAACGCCCGTTCTCTTTACAATAAGTTCTACCTCTTCAGAGGCTATTTTGTCTCCGACACTTAGGTAGTCGAAGTTTATCCAGACTGACATTCGCCTTCTCAAGGCGGCGTTTAATGGTTTTGTTCCAACGAATTCCGCCGAAAAGGGGTTCATCGATATTATCAAATAACCGTACAGGTGTCTCTTCACTATTTCGTTGTCCTTCTCTGTTAGAACAATGTGGCCTCTGGTGTCCAGAACTGGGTTAAGTCTTGAAGCTATGTCTTGTTTCATCATGTTTGCCTCATCGAGGTATAAGACGCCGCCGTTTCTGCACCACATTACAATCTGCCCATCAATCCAATTCTCCTTCCCAAGACCAATATACCGCCCAAATAGGTCATAGGCAGAAGTTTGCAAACCACAGTTTATTTCCCAAATAGGCAGCCCACATAACTCCGCGATGAGGTAGACTATATGGGTTTTTCCAGTCCCGCTGGGTCCAACCAAGGCGCACTGCTTAAAATAATACAAGGCACGCACTATCCTTTCAACATAGTTATAGCCTCTGTCCACATATTCAGGAGTGTTTCTTGGTATGAGGGAACGCACAGACTCTGGAAAAACATATCCTGGGTGAAGGTCATACTTATCTATGCGGTACTTCTTTCTCAACTCAGCGGTGGTGTAATCTTCAACGGTCGCCGTTTTCGTTATCGAAACTGATATCCTTGTATCCTTGATCTCGGCTTTCGTCTGCTCCTCAGTCACGTACACGGCATTGCTTTGTTTTCGTCTTTCGCCTTGATGGCCAAAACCAACGACTGCTACTGGTTTTTCTTCTAATTTTTGCTTGTTTTGAGACAATGCGTTCCCTCCGTTTTCAATTATTGATATGGGGGCTTTTGATTTAAATATTGCTTCTCACGATTCAATACACTTAATTAATAGACTAAGAACCTAAATAATCACAAAACCATCTTGCATTCTATAAACTGCGTCTGAAGCTCTCGTTATTCTCTCATCATGAGTAGCAACAATAACCGTTATTTTGCGTTCTTTACATAATTTATAGAGTATCTCGATAACTTCTTTTCCAGTTACGGAATCAAGTTCTCCTGTTGGTTCGTCAGCAATAACAACTTCGGGATTGTTGGCTAGAGCCCTGGCTATAGCAGCTCGCTGCATTTCTCCCATACTTAACTTGCTTGGGAGATGATCTTTCCTATTTTCCATCCCAACAAGTTCAAGAAGATGACTTGCCCTTTCACGCTGTTCTTCAGAGGATTTCCCCGCAAGCATTAAGGGCAACTCAACATTTTCTAGACTTGTCAATGTTGGCAGCAAATTAAAGTTCTGAAAAACAAAACCAATACGAAGGAGCCTTGTTTTTCTCCTTTCCTTATCACTGATTTTTGTCATGTCTTTTCCGTCAAAAAATATTTGACCACAGGTTGGCTTATCATTTAACCCTAAAAGATTAAGGAACGTCGTCTTGCCTGATCCGGACGGCCCGACAATAGATACAAAGCTAGCCTCTTTTATCTCCAGGTTTACATTTCTTACAGCCACTACATCCATTGAGCCAGCATGGAAAATTTTTGTTAAATTAACAGTTTTGATGCGCAATCTCAATGCTCGCCCCTTAGGATTTCTGTAGTAAGCTCTCTGTTTGCCATAAGTGAAGAGATAATTCCACCGAGGCAGCTGACAGTTGTTGTCAATGTTATAGTTTCTAAGGCTAATGAAAGGGGTAGTAGGCTGATTACGTTTGGCATGAATAGCTGAACGGGAATACTGGTATATCTACTTACAATGAATAGTGCTGCGATAATCCCTAGAAATAACCCTATGAGGCTGCCAAATAGTCCGATAGTCACGGTCTCAATTATAACCATACGTAAGGTGATGGATTTCGGCGCACCGATAGCGTCAAGAATGGCAAACTCCCTTTTTCTTTCAGATATGCTCATAAAAGTGATTGTTGCAACAAGGCACATTGTCAAAGTTAATAATGCGACAGTGACACCAAAATTCCAATTCTTTAGTTCGTTAAGCAAAGGTCGAATAAAGTCGTTTCGCTCTTCTTCTGTTAGAGCCTTAACACCTGTTATTTCGTTTTCAATATCTTTTGATAGCACATCCCCGTTTATAGTCTCGTCGGGCTCTACCACTATCATGCTTACTAGTCCGTCAAATTTGTAAATTTTTTGGGCTGTCCTTAATGGCATAATTACCGCTTGCGAAAGAACCGCTATCCTTATGTCAAGAACACCGACAACTTCCATTATGTGATTTTTAATGCTCACTTTTGAGCCTACGCTTAAACCATATTGGTCAGCAAGCGACAACCCAACAACAATTTCTTCAGCGGTGTCGTTTTGAGGCCACCTTCCAGCTTTTAAAGGAATATTTCCAACTAGAACATGCCAGCTATCGGAAGGTACTCCAATGGTCACATTTGATGGTAAAAGTGCATCCTCGCTTTCTCTGAAGTTTAATTGAAAAAACAATGGTGTGGTGTTTTTAACTCCTTGAATTTGGCTAATTTCCTCTAAAATATTCTCGGGTATCGCGCCCCCTATAGGGAAGGCTTGAATCACAAATACTCCCCTTGCAACTACAAGAATTTTCCCTTTGAAAAGTGAACTCATCTCTTCAACAAGGTCTGTGCACCTTGTTATTGTAGCGCCGATGCCTATTAACATCATTGTGGATAATGCTACCCCTAAAATGCATAACATTGTGCGAAGTTTTCGACGTCGAAAATTTCGAAAACTCATTGTGAGTAGGCGCAAGGTTACTCCTCTTTACACAGAATCTATTAAACACTTTTATATACATCT
>JAVZNZ010000012.1:0-16044 GCA_038882575.1 Bathyarchaeia archaeon | reverse complement strand
AGGAGAAGCTTTGAGAGATACCGGAATAGGGCGGCCTTTAAACTTGGAAACCCAAGGCTGTTACAGATAACTTTCCACACGCTTCGCCATTGGAAGGCCACCATGGAGTACGCAAAAACTAAAGACATATTACATGTTATGCAGCTGCTGGGACATAAAAACATAAAAAACACGTTGATCTACACGCAGCTCGTCAAAAACGTGAGAGAGGAAGAATACATATGCAAGGTGGCGAAAACTCCCCGTGAAATTCAAGAATTGATTGAGGCAGGGTTTGAATATGTCTGTGCAAGGGATGACGTGCTCTTTTTCCGTAAACGCAAATAGGCTGTCGCGGGCTTATCCTAAAAGTCCATGGAAGTGCCGAGGGCCGGGTTTGAACCGGCGACAACCCGGTCTTCAGCCGGGCGCTCTCCCAGGCTGAGCTACCTCGGCAATTTAACAATTGAAAATGATGTCGAATTTGCTTTTAAATTTTCTGAATTTGGTGTTTGTGGGGTGCAAGCTCCCTCGCCTTAGAAGTTGTGAAGGGAGAAAGGAGAAGTTCAAATGAGCTTCTTACTTGCACCCCAACTTCAATTTTAAATTTTGAGATAGAAAAGTTTTATGGAACAAAGTTTCATCCTTATATCGTATTCGGAATCAAAACATTAAATAAATCGGTAAGTGAAGCATCCCTTAAAAGAATGCTTAGCGTTTAGGCGCATATGCTGGAGGTTGAAATGTGGTTAAGAAGAAGGCTGTCGTAGTCTTTGAGCTTGTCGACGAAAGTGCCGCTGAAAAGGATGAAAAAATAGTTGAAGAGTTGTTTGAGTGGTTGCAGAACGATGGAGTTTTTATTCCATGGGTTAAAAGTGTCAAAAGCGTTAGGGTTGAAGGCGCAAAAGTTTAAAGTCGCAGATAACTCGCCAAGAGAAAGCCAATCAAAACGAAAACAAGAAAACACAAAATTTCTAAAAGTTTTTCGCTCCTACCTTCATTCTCATCCGGTTCTTCTCTGCTTCCCAACTTATCCAAAATAAAACACCAAACGCTTTTATGTGGACTGTCAAAGAAAGCACTTATGAATTCGAAATAGTTATTTCAAATAAACAGCAAAAATTATGAAAGTCAATCAACAATTCTAGATTGGGCCCGTGGTCTAGCTGGTTAGGACGTCGCCCTCACGCGGCGAAGGTCCCCGGTTCAAATCCGGGCGGGCCCACCTAAAGCCTAATTGCTAAAGGAGGATGTCGATTAACTCTGTTAGCTTTGATATTTTTTGACATTCCTTATTTTTATGGATGCCTTTTCTATCGATGAGTATTGCTTCAGCCCCTGCGGATTGTGCCCCAAGATAGTCTTCTTCGTATTTGTCGCCAACGTGCAACATGTTGGTTAAAGGGACTTTCGAAATTTGTGAAGCGACTTTAAATATTTCTGGATCTGGCTTTTCGTGGCCAATATCGGCGGAAGCCACGATAACGCTAAAGTAATGTAGAAGACCAGCCTTCTCTAAATATGTTGTTAGGTTTCTTTTTGATGAAACATTTGAAATTGCAATTATTTGGAATCCCGAATCTTTAAGTTGTTTTAAGGTTGGTTCAGCGTCTTCATATGCTTCAAATTTAGCTTCAGCCAACCAGCCACCACGCAGTTGATAAGCAATATAGTTTGGTGTTGGAAGTGAAAGGTTTTTTGCCATTTCGTGCAGTAGACTTAACCATGTGTTTTCATTCCATATTTTATTAGATTTCTCTTTCTCGCGTTTCCACCATTGGCGTGCATTGTCTAATGCGTCCTTAACCAGTGAAATTTCGAAGGGATATCCAAGTTTGTTTAGGATTCTGTGAAAAATTATGTAGTCTTCTTCAACCTCATGGTATAGGGTTCCTCCACAATCGAAAGAAACAAGTTTAATCTTGCCTTTTTGCATTGTGCAAGCCTTAGGAATGCAGATTTTCGCTTTTATTTTTGTCTTTCGATATTTTCAGTTAAATAAATAATCATGCATGCCTCTGGGTGCGGGCGAATATTTTAATAATGTTTTTGGGGTAATTGGTTTTGAGAGTTGAAGATGTTTCCAATAAGGGATTTAAACAAGTCTTTTACAACTCCTCATGTGAATCGTTTGCTCTTGATTTTGAATATTGCAATTTTTTTGGTTTATTGGCTTTCTGCAAACAGAATTTTCCTTGACGACCAGTTTTCAAAAAACATCGACAAAAATTTTGTTATGGTCCCATACTACATAGTTCATGGAGAGAAACTTTACACGCTTTTCACGTCAATGTTTATGCATGGTGGTTGGCTTCATCTTTTTGGCAACATGCTTTACTTGTACATTTTTGGGGACAATGTGGAAGACGCCTTCGGTCACGTAGGTTACTTAATCTTCTACCTTATTTCGGGGTTGGCAGCTGCTTTCACGCACATAGCAAGCATTCTCTATGCGCCTAAATTAAATGAAATTTTTGGCAGCTTTGTAAGTTCTGATTTAATGACGGGTGTCGTGGGCGCGTCTGGGGCGATTTCAGGAGTTTTAGGCGCCTACCTCATTCTCTATCCAAAAGCGAAAATTTTAACACTAGTTTTTTATGGCTGGGCTATTATTGTTCCTATTCCAGCAGTTTTGTTTTTGGGTTTTTGGTTCGTTATGCAGTGGCTTTATGTACTTTTTGACATATATAGCAATGTTGCTTATTGGGCGCATATCGGTGGTTTTGTTGCCGGAATGTTTTTGGCCTTAATTTTCGGGTTGAAAAGAAAAAGACGTAGGCAACATTCTCTACGCTTATAAACTGGTTGTTGGTGTTGGTTGGGGTCTGTCCGTCATGAGTTCTTCATCTCATAATTCAGACTGGGACGGCTACATCATCCCCCGAACTTAATGTGCTTAAACACTAAAATAAGCTTTTTAGCGGGGTAGCTTCAATTTTTTGTGTAATGTCTTTATCGTTCCGGAAACCAACAGCACGTGAACTGCTGCTGGTTTGTCGCCTATTTTTGTTATGGACGCTATGGCTGTTCTGACAATTTTTAAAGAGTTGTGATTCGTGCGTAGGATCGCCATTTTCTTTTGTTCATCAAAATATATTAGGTTGATGTTGGCTTTGCTTGCGCCATACTCTCCATAAAGTTTTAGAAGCGCAACCCAAATAGAGTCTTTAAGCTCTTTTAAGGTGAAAGTTTCGTTTGAATCGATTTTTATGGCTATGTAGCGGCGTCTCACCCTACTTAACAATCTTTTCCCATCCGTATTATTCTTATGCCTGGAGCGACAAAATTTGGGCTAAGTTTCTCTCTATTTCTCTTTACTATCGCAGCTGGATTTTTTGAAACAGCTTCTAATGCTAAGGCGTCGTCCAAATCGAAAAGTGCTGATAGTGCTGCAAGTTCTCTCGGTTTCCGCATGAGCATTTCATTTGACACGCCGCTTGAAAGAACTATTGGAATTCCAAAATCTTTTGCAATAAGAGTTTCTCTCCGCAAATTTGATAGAAGCCTTACGCGCGCTGGCCCTTCTAACTTGAGAAGTGGGTTGATGTCTATTTCAAGAGAAGCTTGACTTTTCGAGGCAAGTTCTGCCTCGGCACGGTCGAAGAATCTTTTTCGGGGTTCTAGGGATGGAAAGTTTAGGAGGTCCACCCGCCTATCTTTTGCCGCTTGTCTAGCGATGCTTTTTTGTTCGCATAAGACTGCAATAACCTCAAATTTTCTTCGAAATTTCCTTAAGCTTTGAATGAGCTCTTTTGGCGTTTTTGGTTTTAAGTCTATTCGTGACGCCATGTCAATCTGCACTTGTCTGCACATTTCCTTGAGCCTTTTAATCTCATCCTCAGGATAATTTGGTGGAACAGTTAATGCTATTAGGCGATAGCCAAGTTCCGAGGCCTTACTTATTAACCGTGAAACTTGCTCCATGTCCTTTAGATTTGGGCATAAATGTAGGTCAACGAACTTCCTTTTCATGGCAACAACCCGAACCTTCTGCAAATCTCCAATATTTCTTCCCGATTTTGTTTTTTGAAATGTATCCTTAAGTGTATTGGGTCCGCAGACGAAAGCTTAAGCTCATTTGAATAGGCCGATTGTTTGTCAATCCTAATGTAAAGACTTCCTTTTTCTAAATGCTGTTGAATCTCACTTTTTAGCAGTTCCTTATCGAGCGGGCTTAATTCTGAAGATATTTTTTCAAAAACAGCTTGGGCTATATCTTTTTCTTTTATTCGTGTTTTGAAAAGTATGATTGGGTTTCCGTAGTGTCCGGTTAAAGTTGTCTTTTTAAAGTTGACTGTTTCCGCTACTTCTTTTGGAAGGATGTTGCATGTTGCGATTAAAACTTTATCTGCGTCTTCTGTGGCGTGGGCGAAGACTCGAATGTCTATGTATGCTATTTGGGCTTTAGAAGGCAAGACGGCACCACAATCTTAGTAGGGAATGTCTATCTTTTAGATTTTCCCTTAGATTTTGCTTTGGCATTTTTATTTTTCAAAAATGTCTTGATAGCCTCAACATTTTCGTCGTGGGCGGTTTTCCTTCTAGAATCGATTGGAATGTGCAGTTTAAGAGCTTCTTTGAGGGTTAAGCCAGCTTTTTTCAGTTCTTCTCTGCTGAATCCTTTTCCGAAACGTTGTTTTCCATCTTTTTTGTAGACTTTGGGTTTAAGCGCATGGGACATCATGCTTACTATTTTTCTCCTTCGTGGGCTTTTTTGCTTGGTCTTACTTTTTCTGCGCCATGGCCCTTTCTTCTGAGGCTTCTAACTTTTTTGCCTGCGCTTGTTAGGCCCCTAAAAACTCTTTTTTTGTGCTGTTTTTGGCATATCCAATTAATGTCTTTGTCGGTCTTTATTGATGGATGGTTTGGGTCAACCATTATTATTTCAAACCATTTGGAGCGGCCGTCTTCCCCAACCCAATAAGAATTTAAAACTTCAAGGTTTGGAAACTTTCTCGCAGCCCTTTCTTCGGCGATGAGCCTCAAACTTTTGGCCGGCTTATACTTTTTTACACCCATTCGTTTTGGTCTTCTTCCAGCCCTTGGCCGCTGCTTTCTTAGGCCTCCCCTCCTAACGCGAACGCGGACGATTACGAATCCCTGTTTTGCCTTATACCCAAGCTTCCTGGCCTTGTCCAAGCGTGTTGGCTTTTCCACGCGAAATATTGCTGGTTGCCTACGCCACTCTATTAGTCTTTGGCGCATGAGTTCATCTACGAAGGATTTTTCTGGTTTTGCCCATGCTTCAGCAATGTATTTGTACGCCATTTTCTCACCTTACCTAGTTTATGGTTCAGCCTTTTGGCTACATCCCAGCGGACAGTTTATCCGCCAGCAACCTCATTCATAGCAGTATGGAGTGAAATAAACTTTTCCGGACAAATTAGGTTATAAGCAAGAAACTCAAAATGAAAGTTCAATTGACTGCAAAGGGTTTCATAATGGCTAACGCCAAAGTTGGTTTATCTACGCTTTATTGTTTAGGCCAACCTTTCCAGAAAATGGTTAAAAATATTGTTGAAGCGGAAACATCTTACATAGAACTAGTTGATGACGGCCTTCACGCTTTAGACAAACGGAGAACTTTTACGCTCAAGGACGTCGGCGAGTCGTATGGTATAAAGTATTCTGTACACGCGCCTTTCGCTGACATAAACATTGCCTCACCGTCCAAAAGCATTTTGGAGGCAATAATTAAAAGGCTTGAAAAATCCATTGCAAACGCCAGTGTTTTAGGGGCTTATGTTTGGGTTTTCCATCCAGGCTTAAAAACAGGCATAAGCATGTTCTATCCCGGCATGGATTGGAAACAAAACCTAAAAACCGCATGTAAGCTTTTTAAAATAGCCGCAGACTATGGCGTTAAAATTGCAATAGAAAATGTGCCGGAGCCATATCCATTCCTAATGAAGAATGTGAAGAGCTTCGAAAATTTTTATGCTGAAATTGACGCGGACATAAGCATAGCCTTTGATGTTGGACATGCAAACTTGAATGGGCAAATAGAATTTTTTCTGAAGGCATTTGCAAATAAAATAGTTCACATGCATGTTCACGATAACAATGGCAGAGAAGACCAGCATTTGGGAATTGGTTTTGGAACAATAGACTGGAAGAATTTTGCAAAATTGTTGAGGGAAATTGCCTATGACAAGGTTTTGGTTGTTGAATGTATAGAACATGTCAATGAAAGCTTAAATAAGCTAAAAAGGTTGTTGGCCGGCTCTTAACCATTTTGAAGCGGAATTTCTATTTTCATAAAATCTTCAGCCACCAACGTATTTTCAAAAACCTTTTTCGCTTGCTCCAAAAGTGGGCTTACATCTTTATATCTAGCGCTAATGTGCGTGAGAATTAGCTGCTTTACACCAGCCTTTTTCGCGGTTGCGGCGGCCTGCTCCGGTGTGGAATGCCCGTCCTCCTCCGCCCTCTCAGCCAACTCATTATCCAAAGTGGCATCATGTATAAGCACGTCAGCTCCAGCTGCAAACTCAATGAGACCTTCGAAAGGTCGTGTATCACCAGTGTAAACTATTTTTCTGCCGGGCCTAGGGGGCCCAGTAACATCCTCTGCCTTCACAATCCGGCCGTTTGGAAGTTTAACCTTTTCTCCATGCTGCAATTTTGACCAGAGGGGCCCTTCTGGCACGCCCAAGGTTTTGGCTTTTTCTGGATAAAATTTTCCAGGTCGTGTTTTTTCCTCAAATGAGTAGGCGATGTTTGGAATGACATGGTTTGCCCATATGCCTTTAACAGTGTATTCTTCTTCTTGGCAGACAACGCCTTCATTATTTATTTCAGTAATTTCAATTGGAAACGTTAAAACAAACTGTACAGTCCTTTTTATGCCCTCTAAAAAGTTTTTTATTCCAGACGGCCCGTAAATTTCAAGTTTTTTCTCTCTATCAAGGAGGGCCATTGTCTGCAAAAGTCCCGGCAACCCCAAAACATGGTCGCCATGCATGTGCGTGATGAAAATCTTCATCTTCCTATGAAAGCCAACCTTAGCCCTTATCATTTGCCTTTGAACGCCTTCGCCGCAATCAAACATTATCTGTTCTCCCTTGCGCTGGATGAGTATGGATGGCAAGCTTCTTTTTGGTGTTGGAACACTTCCAGCCGTGCCTAGAAAAATTATTCTCAAACTCATTTGGGCTACACCTTCTCAAAGACCGCTATTTCTCTCGTGAGACTTCTATGCACATAAACAAAATGCGATTCCAAATGCTTATAGCCTAACCCTTCACCTAACAACCCAATATTCAGCGTCTTAGGCGAAGCTATGCAAACTCTTTTTCCCCTCTCAAGCATGTCGTGGACAACCGTCAAAGCGTCTTCAACTATTTGCATTGTTGTTCTTTTAAAAGTTGTTGCAGATCTTCCGTAGGGCGGGTCTGTTACAACGCAATCAACCCTTGTTATTGGAGGGCTTTTTGCATCTGCCATTATGATGCCTTCTGGCTTAATGTTGAAGTAGGCCAAATTTTTAAGACAACCTTTAGTCATGCGCCTTTGGATGTCCAAGCCCAATATTTTACATCCGATTAATGCTGCTTCAATAAGTATGCTTCCCGTTCCACAAAAGGGGTCGAAGACAATTTCGTTTGTTTTAGGCTTAGCGAGGTTGACAATGCACCTTGCAAGTTTGGCAGGCATGGCGGAAGGATGGAAAAACGGTTTTTTCTTGGGTCTCCTTTCAACAAATGGTTTGGGAGAAATTTCAGCAAGTTTAATTCCAAAAAGAAACTTTTCCTGTGTTAAAATGCCTAAAAAAGTTTTATCTGGATTTTTCAGGTTTACCATTGCTTTTTCCCTTTTATTTATTATGAGTTCTCCAAGTTTTCTCTCCAAAGCCATTCGATCAATTTTTGGCGAATAACCCTTCAAACGTTTTACCCGAACAACGAAGCTTTCGGCATCAGCCAAAACCTCATCAAAGTCTATGGAGCCCATAGCCCTAACTATATGGCTAACTTCAGCCTCGCAAACAAACAGTTCCAATGCGCATGCCCTTGTGTAGGCTGCCCTGCGTTTCACCCGTTCCACGCAGCTTAAGTCCGTTTCCAACCTTAAAGTTTGGTCTAGCGTCTCCAAAACCCTGTATTGGTAGCCTTCCGCCTCAATTATTGCCTTTAACTCAGACTTCGGCAAAGTTTCATGTTCGCCAGAAAGCAAAAAGAAAAGTTTAGCCACAACAGAACTCCTTCAACGTTTCACTTAAGATCGATGCTAGAGAAACCTTGCTTGCATGGCTTGGAACGCTGTCTGTACCAACAACCTCTTCTACCCCAGCCTCAAAAATCCTTTTTTCAGCATCCCCAATCAAAAGCGGATGAACACACGCAGCATAAATTTTTGCTGCCCCAAGCTCCCTCAATATTTTAGCTGCAGCCGCTATCGTGCCGCCGGTGCTTATTATGTCGTCGAAAATTATGGCAGTCTTTCCCCTTACTTCAAACTCCTTCTTTTCCACAGCAATTTGCCCAGTGTAGCGGTCTCTTTGCTTCTCTAAATAGCCATAATCCCCTTTCAAAACTTTGGCCGCTTCCTCCGCGATTTGGCTTGCTCCCTTGTCTGGAGCTAACGCAAAAGCCTCAGCACAGCCTTTTTGTTTAAAGTATTCTGCCAACAATGGGATTGCTGAGACACTTTTCGCTGGAAAAGGAAAGCTTGACAACACTTTTTCTTGATGGACGTTTACTGTTATTAGGTTGTCAACTCCGGCAGCCTTAAGCATGTGCGCAACCGCTTGAATGCTTACAGACTCGCCTTGCAGAAAAGCCTTGTCTTGACGTGCATAAGCCAAGTAAGGCACTACGGCTATTACTCTTCTAGCGCCATTTCTCTTTGCGGCATCAGCCATCAACGCAAGCTGCATAAGCCTAGTGTCTTGGGGCGGGCTTGTAGTCTGCACTATGGCAACAGTCTCATTTTGCACTGTGCCATCCAACCTTATGTAAGATTCTCCGTCTGGAAACGTTTTAAAGAAAACTGGAACTGCCTCGACTTTTAGGAGTTCAGCTATTTTTTCACCTAACTGCTTTGAAGACGGCCCAGGAACTATCTTCATTTTCCACATTTCAAATAGAGCTTTCATTCATTTAGATTTTTCCCGAAGACCTAAACTGTTCAATAAGTTCTTTAGCTCTATCCATTCGAATCTTTCGTTCTCCGACCATTTTCTCAGCAACCAAATCTATTAGGTCGCCGGTTGCGCCAGCAGCTATGGCTATGTTCCTTGCATGTAATGACATGTGGCCTCGCTGGATTCCCTCATGGGCTAAGGCCCTTAATGCGCCTAGATTTTGGGCTAGGCCAACTGCAGCCAAAACTTCGGCAAACTCGTTTGCCGTTTTCACTCCTAAAATTTTGAGGCATATTTTTGCTATTGGATGTGTTCTGACAGCTCCGCCTATGAGACCAACGGCCATGGGCAGTTCTATCGAACCCACTAGGTCGCCTTCCTCGTTTTTCTCCCATGTAGAAAGCGTTGTGTAGTGTCCATTTTTAACTGCGTAGGCGTGGGCTCCAGCCTCTATGGCGCGGTGGTCGTTGCATGTTGCAATTATCACGGCTATGATGCCGTTTAAAATGCCTTTGTTGTGGGTTGCAGCCCTATAGGGGTCTGCCGCCGCAAAGGCATAAGCATTTACTATGCCGTCCACAACTTCCTCGCCGCCCACAGCCTCCTTTGGAACTTTACACCAAGCCCTAGCCAAACGTTTTGTCGCCAAATTCGAAATTATTCTGAGATAAACTCGGCCTCCCGTTATGCGTTCTATCATTGGTGCGACTGCTTCTGCCATGGTGTTAACGGCGTTTGCGCCCATGGCATCCCTGCAGTCCACATGCAATTCTGTTATTAGCATCGGCCCCTTGACTGTTTGAATCACTTTGGCTTCCAAGTCTTTGGCGCCACCGCCAACCGAAACCAAAACTGGATCTTGATCGTTTGCTTTTTTCAAAATTTCCTCTTTCGCCTGAATTACCCGCATTTTTGCTGCGTAAGGATCTTTTACGTTTGTCACTTGAATTTGACCAATCATTATTGGGGGTGTGCTGCTTGTGTGAAATCCTCCGCCTTCCCTCACCATTTTCGCCGCGTAACTTGCTGCCGCCACAACGGACGGTTCTTCAATAGCCATGGGAATTAGGTAATCGCGGTTGTTTATGAGAAAGTTTACGGCTATCCCAAGAGGGATTGGAATGGCTCCCACAACATTCTCAATCATTCTGTCAGCCAAATCTAAAGGAAGCGAACCCGTATTTTGCAGCATTGCACATTCTTCATCAGTTAACCCCGCAAACTCCTTAACAAACTGCAAGCGCTCTTTTGGATTCAGTTTATAGAAACCGGAAAACACGGATGATTTACCCATATCCTATCCCATCAACATTTCTAAAGTTTACGATATGCCATTTTTATAAACCCTTTTAAGTTTTTTGTATTTCACCCTTTCTGCACACATATCCCAATTCAATTTTTAAGCGCGGTCTGGGCTGATAAACGAAAAATTAAATTACACGATTAAGATTAAAGTAGAGTGATAATCTGTCATTAAAATACAGATTATTGCTTCTCAATCCTTAATAACAAGATAGGTTCCATAAAAATGCAAAAATAAAGGAGTTGGGATGATATGCCATCTGCAGTAAACCCAAGTAAATATTTCAAGAAGAGGGAAGAGGAAGTTAAATACACTGAAATTTTAGGCGAACTTTTGGACAGATTAAAGAGACTTGAGAGAGAAAGAAGTCAAGTGATTGAGGAAATTGAACAATTGGGTGAGGAGGCTGAAAAGGAAGCTGAAGAGCTGGAGAAAGAAGTCTCCAGCCTTAAAGAACGTGCAGTTGAGCTTAGAGAAGTATTAAATGCCATGCGAGCACGCAAGAAAATTTAGGTTTCCACCTTTTTATACTGTTCTAAGCGTCCGCATATTTTCGCCTATTTTAAGTTTGCATAAGCAAATCGGGAAACTTTGTCTTATTCGTTATACTTATCTACACAAAGTAACTAATTTATATTATGAGGGCACGCCTAGAGATGTCATATGAGTCCCTTGATTCCGTGATAAACGTCCTCAAATGGTACGAAGAATATTTAGGCAATCTCATTACGAAATTGCGGAAGATCACTGGCGAATTGGGAAAAGCTGAAGATGCGCATGAGTGGCAAAAGAAGATTAAGAGTGTTGAAAATCGGCTTTTTTCCATTGAGGCGAAGGTTTCAGATTTTCTTAGACAAATTTACGATGAAAAGTTGGCCTACGCTCTTCTGAGGCCGCCCATTGTCCGTTGTTGGAGTTGGGATGAATTTAAAAACTCCTCATGTAATGCTGAATTGGTGTCGTTTTTGGTTGAAGAAAGGGAGAGATGTTTTCAGGTGACTGCTTTAAAGGATGGCAAAATTTTTGTTTATGGTGGGGATTTTCCAAGTTACGGGGAGCTTTTGAAGACGTGGATTTCTAGGGAGTTAAGTGCTGAAGATAAAAAAGTTGTTGAAGGAGTTTTATCATTAGGGTGAAAGAACAAAATTTCCTATTAGCGCCTACTTGAAAAGTTTATCTTCTTCCTCATCTCGGACTCGTAAACTGCCGAAAACCGCAGTTATCGCGGCCACCACAAAGTCGGCCATTAGAAGCGCTAAGGCTATGTCTTTCATACTCAGCAATAGAGAAAAGCACAACGACAAAACAACAATGATAGCAAAAATTAAAAGAAAGATCTTCTCCATAGTCGCATGTTTGGGCATGCCCCGCACCTTATGTATAGCTATTTCGTGTTAGGTATAAATTTTACGTGCGCCGAAATTTCCGTCAATAGTAAATAAAACGGTTTTAGGGTATTTTGTGGTGTTGGTCGAATGCAGTAAACCGCCCTTTTTACTCCCTTTCAATCACTGTGGCTACGCCTTGTCCTCCTCCAATGCAAGCAGTTGCTAAGCCGTAGCGTCCACCTTCAATTTCGAGGATTCTTGCCAAAGTTCCAACAAGCCTAGCGCCCGTAGCACCCAAAGGATGGCCTATTGCAATGGCTCCCCCTTTAACGTTGACTTTTTCAGGGTCTATTCCAAGCTCTTTTATGCACCATAATGTTACAATTGCAAAGGCTTCGTTAATCTCCCAGAAGTCAATGTCTTTAACGCTGAGCCCAGCGCGTTTAAGCGCTATTTGACTTGCTGGCACAGGGCCTTTACCCATGACTGCTGGGGGAACAGCAGCCCAGCCCATTGACTTTATGGTCGCCATGGGTTCTAATCCAAGCGCTTTTGCCTTTTCCTCTGAGGCCAGCATCACACAGGATGCACCTGCATTTAGTGGTGAGGAGTTGCCGGCTGTTATGACTCCGCCCTCTACAAATGCTGGTGGAAGAGCTTGAATCTTTTCTAGGGTTGTGTCTGATCGAACGCTTAAGTCTTTGTCCACAACTTCTGTCGTTCCGTCGGGATTGGTTACTGGTATTGGCAAAATTTCCCCGTTAAAGTAACCTTCCTGTTGAGCTTTGGCCGCCAGCAGATGGCTTCTTAAGCCCCATCTGTCCATGTCCTCTTTCGTGAGCTTGTGTTTTTCCGCCCCTTCTTTGAAGAGTCTTTCCGCTGTTAACCCCATCACAAAGCCTACTTCCATTTCATATTTCCTATACTCTTCCTTTTCAATGAGAGTCATGGGCGGACTTATGTATGGGTTGTCGCCCATTGGAATGTGGGTCATATGCTCCATTCCAGTGGCAATAACGATATCCGAGTTTCCAGTCATTATTTCCATGGCTCCGACGTGTATTGCAGTCATGGAAGAACCGCACTGCCTATCAACGAAGAATGCTGGCACTTCGACTGGGAGTTTTGCAAGCATAACTATTGAACGCCCGCCATAAGTCCACTGCTCCCAGACGCCGAAGGCGCTAGCTGCTATAACCTCATTTATTTCAGAAGGGTTTATGCCCGTTCTTTCAACAACCTTTTCAATAAGCATGGCGGCAACATGGTCCATTCTCAACGGGTTAAATTTGTCTTTTTCAGGTTCTCTTGGCCTTGACCTCGAAAACGGAGACCTCAAATAATCCACAATAACGACTTTTCTCATTCAAATCTCCTCTGAAAACAAAAGGATTGAATCATAGAACATTTTAAGTTTTCCGTCGACTTTACATGCAAAATATGTCTAAACTTTAAGAAAAGGCTTAAATTTTCTATAATATTGGTTATAAAAAGGAGAGGTATCTGAGATGGGAAGGGTAATTGACGGATACAAAGAGTTAACTAGAAGGGCAAACGAGGTTCCGGAAGCAAAAAGCCTAATGGCCGGGTGGAACAAAGTCATACAGTTTATAGTGCAGGGAGAAGGAGACTTCTATATAAAATTTGAAAATGGAGTAGCAACATTCCATGAGGGAAAACATGAAAAACCAGACGTCACATTAAAAGGGCCTGAAGAAGTCTTTTATAAAATGCTCACACGGGAGTTAGACTCAACAAGGGCATACTTTGCAAAACAATATACAATTGAGGGTTCGATGGCTGACGCCATGAAATTTGGGCGAATAGGCACAGCAGTGGCAAAGGCATTGTAGAAAAATGTTTAAAATATTCATTCTCTCCCTTTTTATAAAAATTTACTTTGGGCAACTTCCTTAACTCCGAAGCAATCCGCCCAAAAATTTAGTAGAAATAAATGAGCAATGCCATTAGGAATGTTATTATGAATGAAGGAATTACGTACTTGTAAACCTTGCCTAAGGAACATTTGAAGTAATCCACAGTAAACGTAAAGCAAAGATGTGTTGGCGCTATCGTGTAGCCAAAGTAAGCGCTTATGTAGACGAGCGCCGCAATGTTTTGGGCTATTGGCGGCGCCCCACATAATATCGGAATGCTTATCGCAACACTGCTGACAGGCGAACCCGTCAAAACCCCTAAGACCGCTGGAACTACAGCTAAAAGAATAACGTTGCTTAAGCCAGTATTGTTTGATGTGGTTAAAGTGGAGAAAACTTGGGAAACCTCAGGGGAGACCATCACAGTCCTTAGCAAGAAAGCCCCATAAGCTGCGAAGGTTATCCCGTAAATTCCCCAGCTTTTAAGCGGCCTAACAAATAGGTGGATGTTCATTCTAGAAATCACTATTAAAATGATCAATCCGACAAAAGTTGCCACAACCACGTCAAGCCCTTCTCTGAAAAATTCGATGCTGGCAACATTTAGAGCTATGGCAAAAACTATTGTTGCTAAAATCGGGCTGAAGGAGATTAGGAAATCCTTTAAATCCGAGTTCGGCTTGTTTTTGCTGTTTGGGTTCTCCACAGTCTTTGGCATGCGAATCTTCCAAAAACTGATTATGTACCCAACTATTATCATAACTAAAACAACTGGAATTTGACGCAAAATTATTAATGGTATGGCTACGCCTGTAAACACGGCAGTTGCGATTATTGCCGGGCTTAATGGGTAGACGGGAAAGATTGTATGCCTAAACCAAAGGTTTATGTATGCTTTTTTGTCGGGTTTAAGCTTTAGTTTTTCAGCCTCTATGTCCACGAGGGGTGCCGACATGAGGGCTCCGCCAGCAACCGGGAGGAGCCCTATGACGGCGGGTACAACGCTCAATACGATTTTTGGGTTGTTGATTATTCTGCTGATGCTTTCGGTGAGCTTGCGTAAAATTTCGGTTTCCTTGTAAAGTTGGCTTAACAATGTTATTCCAAACGTGGCTGTAACTATCGAGATCGTGTGCAAGTCGATTGTCGTCTCAAATATTATTGTTGGAATTTTTGCCCATTCCACAGCAAGCAAAGCCAAAACTATGGCTGTGGCATTTAGGGTTATTCCAAGGTTTACGCGCTTATAAAGTAAAATTATTAAAAGGCTAAAGGCGATTAATATGGCAATCACAGGGTCTACGAATCCCAAATCTGCCCCAATCCACTTTCACTTTAAAAAGCTAGGATACAGCGGCTTACTCTTAACGCTTTCCCCAAAATGCAAGAAAATTAATAATGGACTATGATACTTGAGCATGGAGGTTAACCATGAAAGGAAAAGTCTTCATATCAGGACCCATTCAAGGCTTCGAAACAAAACAGTCTTACAGAAAGATTATTGGCGAAATTTGCCTTCGATGCGGATACAAGCCCGTTGACCCTTGGGAAAGAGAAAAAATCCTGTATAGAGGCGATGAGTTCGGCTGATGGAACAAGGTTCCCGCAGCAGATTTCATAAAAAGAGATTTGGAAGACATTGAAAAATGTGATATTTTGGTTGCATACTTTCCAAAACTTTCGGCAGGAACATGCATGGAACTCTTCTACGCCAAATTGAAAGGCAAGAAAACCATTAGCATATGCAAGATTAGGAACCCAAGCCCATGGATAATAGTCCACTCAAACATAATTCTAAAAAATTTTAAGGAATTGGAAAATGCGCTCAAAAAGATGCAATAGAGAGGAAAGCAAATGCTTCATCCAAGAGATAAAGACAAGACCCTTAAGTTTTATTAACATGTTAACAATCTTCTCTTTTACAGAAAAGAGTTTCAGCCCCATCAAAGCGGCCGTAGTCTAGCCTGGACTAGGACATCAGCCTGCCACGCTGACGACCCGGGTTCAAATCCCGGCGGCCGCACCAGTACCTCTAGTTCTGGTGCGCTTTCCATGCCCCCGATTTTAAAGTCTACAAGCTCCTTTGTAGGTGAGATGTACGATATACATGATTACCATAAGAGGGTTGAGAGTGCTAAGCGAAGGCTGAGGAGCCTGCCATATTCGGAGCTGTTGTTGAACTTCATTGATCACCTGCAAGCCTTAGGTCTATCTAAAGGTAGGATTGCGAAGTATGCCAACCACCTGTGCACCCTATTTAAGGCATGCCCATTTGATCCTCGCCACGCCTCGAGGATGAGCGTTGAAGGGGTTATTGCGTGGATAGAGAGTCAGCCGTATAAAACTTCGACTAAGGATGACTTGAGGCTTGTTGTGAGGAAGATTGTTCAATATGCTAAATGTAGGAGTTGCGCTAAGTTGTTTATAAACTTTTAATCCCTTTTCGGAAAGCCTTAGCATACGAGTCCTTGG
>JAVZNZ010000011.1:0-37183 GCA_038882575.1 Bathyarchaeia archaeon | reverse complement strand
TCTTCAACTATTATTGCCTTTGCCGGACAAAGTTTAGCGCAAAGTCCGCACCCATTGCATATGGTTTCATCTATTTTGGCTTTCCCCCTCTCATAATCCCAAATGTTTCCCGGACACCCAAATACTCTAGCGCAGAAGCCCATACATCCACATTGTTCTCCCACACATTTTTCTTGGTCCACGTAAACCCTCACTTTTTTCTCGGGTGGGAATGCAAGCGGACATTCATGCCTAAAAATCATGACTTTCAACCCATCTTCATTAAGCATTTCAAAAAGCTTCTGCACCGCCTCATCAACATCAAAGGGGTCGCAAACCTCAACTCTTGCGCCCACAGCCCTGCAAATATCCTCGATCGAAACTTTGGGCGAAGGACAGCCCACAGCGTTTAAACCCGTTCCGGGATGGGGCTGATGTCCCGTCATAGCCGTCGTGCTGTTATCTAAAACGACGAGGAGCATGTTTGCCCCGTTCCAACGTGCGTTTACAAGCGCCGGTATGCAAGCATGATAAAATGTTGAGTCGCCTGCAAGCGCCACCACTGGTTTATCTAACCCAAAATTTTTCAAATTTCCAAAACCATTCGCAGTTCCAACCCCAGCGCCCATACAATGGAGGGTTTTCGCAACCGAAAATCCCGTTGGCAGTAGAGCGAGACTGTAGCATCCAATGTCGCCCGTGACGATTCCATCCCTACCATCCCACTTCAACGCCTTCTTTATAGCCCACAATGATGCCCTGTGGGGACATCCCGCACAGAAGCCCATGCTTCGTGGGGGCACATAAGAACTTAGTAGGTTCTGGGTTTTTTCCACGTATTCTCTCTTTAAAGGCGTGTATGCAATTTTCTTTATTTCCGCCAAGGCCTCTATAACAATGTCTGGGTTTAGTTCGCCTGTTCCAGCGCCGAACTCGCCTCGAACATGATTTGAGCTTTTGCCATAAAATTTTATTGGGCCTATGCCCTCGGCTGCTAGGTCTGCTGCTAACATTTTCACATTCTGCTCTAGGAACGGGTCTGTTTCTTCAATGAACAAAACTTCTTCTGCGCTTTTCAGTTTTGATGCAACAAGTTTTTCTGGAAGGGGCCATGTTGTTCCAAGCTTTAATATTCCAACCTCGTTTTCAAGTCCCAAAATTTTCACAGCTTCATAGGAGTATAGCCAGCCGGTGCCCGAAGTGATTATTAAAAACTCTGCGTTTTCTTTGCCAACATACCAGTTGAACTTTGACTCTTCAAATTTTTCACGGGCCCGCCTTAACTTTTCAAATTGTATGCTGCGTAACATGCAGGTGATTCTAGAAGAACCGGAGGTCCACATGTCCTCTGAACTGAAATTCGCCAGCCTTTTTGTTCGGTTTATTTCTCCAAAAGTGACAACACCCCGTGAGTGCGAAAGCCTGGTCACGGTTCGTAGCATGCACATAATTCCCAAATCTTCTGAGAGTTCGAAGGCCCATTTTGTCATGTCTTTGGCTTCTTGGGTTGTTGCAGGCTCTAACAGTGGGATTTGGGCGAGCCTCGCATAATTTCGTGTGTCCAGTTCGGTTGTTGTGGAATGCGCTGAGGGATCGTCGCCAGAAATCAAAACTAAGCCGCCTCGTGTTCCGGAAACGTTGGCGGTCATCAAGAAATCAGAGCAAACGTCAACCCCCAAGTTTTTCATGGCTGTTAAAGCCCTTAACCCAGCGAAAGCCGCGGCGGCCGCCGCCTCTAAAGCAACTATCTCGTTAACAGACCATTCAACGTAAAGGTCGTACTCTTTCGCTACACTTGCCAGCACATCTAAAATTTCTGAGGCCGGGTTTCCCGGATAGCCGGAACAGAAGTTAACTCCGGCCTCGAGGGCGCCTCTGGCTATGGCCTCGTTCCCCATTAATAAGGCCCTTTTTCCAGCTTCACCTAAAAGGTTATGTGACATGAATTGAAACCTCCTATTGAGAAAGTATTGCGGCTTTATCCTCTTCGCTTATTGTGAGGTAAGGTGTGCCCTTAGACTCGATTTCTTTCAGTGTTCTTCGCTTTCTATTTAAAGATGCTTCGTAAAGGTGGTTAAGCCTCTCCTTTTCCAGCTGTCCAATTTCGATTTCTCCAGCCTCAACAGCCTTTTTGAAAAGTTTTTCTCCGACGGTTGTTCGAACGATTACCGTGTTCCAGTCTTCTTCTCCCTCAACAGTTCCAACGGATATGTCTGCAAACTCGTTTGTCATGTCAAAGCAAACATTGCATGATGGCATAATAAACCTTCTAATCTCATCCAAGGAAATTTCGCACTTTCCCTTTTCAGTTTGCACAACAAAAATGTTGGCTGGCGGCGGCGGGACGTCAACTTTCAAAATTCTAGGCGACCCAATTTTTTCAAGAATATAGTTTTTTGCCTTTGGCGTGAGGGCCCAAGTGCAAAACAACCCAATTAATAGTTCCACTCTGTCAGCATTGTTTTCAAATTTTGAAGTTTGCATTTTCCGGATGGCCGTTATTTGGCATGGTGTGCCAACCACTCCTAAACGGGTATTTTCTTGGCTTATTGCTTCAACAACTCCTTCAACAGTTGGGCACACAACATATTTTGAACCGGCACATTCAAGCACCTCTGCTTTACTTCTCACAACTTTTGGTTCGGCGCTTAATCTATCCCTTGAACTTGCCAAAACAGCAGCGTCTATTACGCCGTTTTCAAGGGCGAAGGCGACAAGGGTTGAGACAACCCCGCCATACTGGCAATTCGACCTAATCGCGCTGTTTTTTGCCCTCGCCTTCATTATCGATGTATATACGCCTAACGTGGGGTCTTTTCTAGGGTGGCCGAAAACATGTGTGTCAAGTGATGGCACGTCTATGTGGGTTCTTGGACAGAAGTTGTAGCATTTTCCCTCGCTTAGGCCACAATCTTCTATGATTACGGCTCCTTTGCCATAAACCATGTCGATGTAGGGGCAAAGTTTTGTGCAGGCGCCGCACATGAGGCAAAGGCCCTTTGTCAAAACGTTTTTTTGAAGGTCACGGGGACCTTTAATGGCAGTGGTCGCCATACTCATGCCTCATTAAAAATTTAAAAGCCCGCATGTTCTGCCAAATGTTGCCTTAACCGAATTTAAAAATCTTGTGTAAAATTTTGTATACTGTTGTTTTGGCTTTAGAAAAGGAATGATGCCCCCTTAAAGGTTGGCTTAACAACCTTCGAGTAAACGGCCAAAACCCCCTTCTTCGCCTTCGATTCCGGGGGCCTCCAACTTTTCAGCCGGTTTTGCAGTTCCCCTTCTGGAACATTTAAGTTTAGTTTGCGATTTGGTATGTCTATTGAAATAATGTCTCCATCCCTAACTAACGCTATGGGTCCACCATCCATTGCTTCTGGGGTCACATGCCCCACACATGGGCCTCTCGTTGCGCCTGAAAACCTTCCGTCTGTAACCAACGCAACACTGTTTCCAAGTCCAGTGCCCATAAGTGCGGCTGTAGGCCAAAGCATTTCCCTCATGCCCGGGCCTCCCCTTGGGCCTTCATAGCGTATGACGATAACTTCTCCGGGGCTTATTTGATTCTTTAAAATTGCGTTTAGGGCGTCCTCTTCCGAATCAAAAGTTTTGGCTGGGCCTTCAAAAACTTGCATTTTCGGGTCAACTGCAGACTGTTTAACCACAGCGCCCTGGGGTGCAAGACTTCCTTTCAGTATGGCTATTCCCCCCTCTTTGTGGACAGGGCTATTTCTCGGTTTAATTACTTCCCTGTTCAAAACCGCTGCAGCCTTCAGATTTTCTCCGAGGGGCTTTCCCGTGACTGTTAGGACATTTTGGTGGATAACTTCGCCAAGCTCCTTAAGCAGGGCCGGCACACCACCAGCCTCATCCAAATCTTTGACTGTGAAGGGCCCGGCTGGGTCCATATCGCATAGATGGGGTGTTTCCCTTCCCAATTTATCCCACAAATCTAGTGGAAGTTCTATTCCAAGTTGTGATGCGATTGCCGGTAAATGTAGAACAGTGTTTGTTGAGCCTCCTAATGCCATATCAACTCTAATCGCGTTTTCGAAGGATTCGTAAACCATGATGTCGCTGGGCTTGATGTCTTCTTCTATGAGCTTCATTATTTGCATTCCAGACTGTTTGGCCACTCTTAATCTTTTGGCGTCAACTGCGGGGATTGTGGCCGAACCTGGAAGCGACATTCCAAGTGCTTCAGCTAGGCATCCCATAGTGTTCGCCGTATACATGCCTTGACAAGAGCCAGCCCCCGGACAAACGTATTCAGACAACTCCATTGTTTCCTTCACCATGTCTTCTGGCAATCCCAAAAATATTGTTCCAAACATCTGCTCCAGTCCCCTCGAAACCGTTAGCTTTTGGCCCTTAAAACTTCCGGGAAGCATTGGGCCTCCGTTCACAAATATTGTTGGAATGTCAAGGCTTGCTGCTGCCATAAGCATTCCCGGGACTATTTTGTCGCACGAGCCGACGAGAACAATTCCATCAAACTTGTGGGCTTCAACCATAATTTCTATGGAAGCGGCTATTATGTCTCTGCTTGGGAGAGAATACCGCATTCCGTCATGTCCCATGGCGATGCCATCGCAAACGGCAATCGTGTGAAATTGAAATGGTGTTCCACCGGCGATTCTTACTCCAGCTACAACAGCCTCTGCTATTTTATCGAGATGAACGTGTCCGGGCACAATGTTTGTCCAGCTGTTAACAACCGCCACCAGAGGCCTATTCAATTCCTCGTCTGTGAAACCGCATGCTTTTAGTAGGCTTCTTCGGCTATAGCCTTCCACTCCCCCATGATTCTTTTACTTCTTAACTCATTTGCCATATTTTGTCACCGACTACAATTTCTAGCGTTTAAGACTTAATTTTAACTGTGGCCTAAGCGTTTTCAGAACGGTTTCTGGATTGTGGCGTCGGGATAAACTGCTACAGTAGCCCTCTTTCCATACTTATTTTTGAGCTCTTCCATAACTTCTTCCCAAGATTTCACTTTAACCGTTTTTTCCGGGGGCGCAATTTCAAGCCAAGGCTGTTTTTCATGGTAATTTGAAAGGAGAATTATTCTGCCGGCTCTTTGAAGTATTTCTGGCGGGGAGAGATACAAATCCCCAAAAAGCTTTGTTCCCCACCTTCCATGGGCGTAATGTGTCACTTGGCCGTGGGGGGCATTCACTATGAGGACTATGTCTCCCTTTTCCTTCAGTGTCAGCACAGGCCACGAAGATATGGCTGCTTCACTGGCCTTTGAATAAGCGTTTGAAACGACTATGTCGGCTTCCGGCACAATTTTTGTGCGATAGTGCCGATCTGCGATTTTTACGCCTTCCCTTTGGGCTTCAATAGCGTCTCCAGCGAAAATTTCAGTTGAATTCCTCTTCAAATCAACAAGGACATTTATGATAAAATCTAAACCAGCCATTCTGGCTGCTTCCTCGCAGTCCAGCCTTAAAATGTTTTCTTCGTTAACCCGTCCATAAGCCATTTCGCATGAGGGGTGGGCTGCCCTAAAACGTTGCGCGGGCGAGTAGCCGCATAAATCTCCATGATTATAGTTTATGCTTCGCATGCTTGCAACTCCGGGAAGAATTATTTTTGCGCCTCCGCCATATCCAAAGTATGGGTGTGGTACTATGCATCCTATGGCAATTTTTAAATCGCATGCCATGACTTCGGCGTTAACCTCAACCGGCGTGCCATACTTTGTCTGCCCCAAAAATACATTGTTTCCATAAGGATTGTGGTTGAACACTGGATATTCTTCAACAATGGCTTCGCCCAATTTTTTGGAGAAGTCCTCTCTATTGAAGGTTCCATGGCTTCCGTTTGCGCAAACAAATCTTATGTGATCGTCTTTAATTCCGGCCGACCGCAACTCTTCAAGGACTTGTGGAACAATTTCATAAGCTTTTGTGGGCCTTGTAATATCGTCGAATATTATAACTGCTTCCTTCCTACCTTCGGCAAGCTTGTTTAAGGGCTTTGTTTTTATAGGGTTTCTTAATGCATAAACAATTTCATTTTGAGTTATCGGTTTTTTACCGTGGCCTTCCATAAGTTGGACGTTAACTTTCCATTCTTTTGGAAAAGTTAATTTTAGTTCGCTATCTCCAAACCATGCCATTTGTGGAATAGAAACTTCCATATTTTTCACGCATTCAATTTTAATGGATTCGTTAAATTTTAAAACTTTAAACATTAATCTATTGCGTTGATTTGCATGAAAGAGATTGTAGAAAGTCTAAAAGCAATCGTGGGAGAAGAAAACATTTTTGTCGGCTGCGAAATAAGCGAGGAATACTCCCACGACGAGGCCCTAACCGTAAAGCCACGTTTACCCGACATCCTAGTTAAGCCGTCAACAACCAAAGAAGTCTCAGAAGTATTGAAGTTTGTAAACGAAAAGAAAATCCCAGTAACCCCAAGGGGCAGCGGAACAGGCTTGTCAGGCGGCTGTGTACCAATTTTTGGAGGAATCCTCCTATCCCTTGAAAGAATGAACAAAATTTTGGAAATAGACGAGGAAAATCACATAGCCGTGGTTGAAGCGGGCGTAATCTTAAATGACCTTTACAAGGCTGTAGAAGCACGAGGCCTTTATTACCCAATTTATCCGGGAGAAGGAACAGCCACAATAGGCGGTAATATCGCCACCAACGCTGGGGGAATGATGGCTGTTAAGTATGGGGTAACACGCCATTTCGTTTTGGGGTTGGAGGCTGTTCTGCCAACGGGGGAGATTATCCAAACTGGTGGAAAATATGTTAAGTCCTCAACCGGCTACGACTTAACCCAGCTGCTTGTAGGCTCGGAAGGAACTTTAGCCGTCATAACTAAAGCCATACTGAAACTTCTTCCTCGACCAAAAGCCAAAACGACGTTGTTTGTGGCCTTTAAAAATCTATATGACGGAGTTAAAGCTGTTCCAGCCATACTTAAAACCGGAAAAACCCCTTTGATCATAGAGTTTCTAGAAAAAATCAGCCTAACAAGCATGGAAAATTATACGGGAATAAGGGTTTCCATAGAAGAGCAAATACGCGAGCAAGCCGAAGCATTTCTCCTAATAGTTTTGGAGGGCGAAAGTGCCGCAGAAACGTATAGGGAGGCTGAATTGATCAGCGAAGTGTGCACAAAAAACGGGGCCATCGGAATGTTTATACCTCCAACAGAAAGGGCTGGACGGGAACTCCTTGAACTAAGAGAAAAAGCCTTTTACGCCGCAAAGGATGCGGGTGCAACAGAATTAATGGATGTTGTTGTTCCACGCAGCGAAATACACGAATTTATGATGCAAGTACATAAAATATCCGAAAAATATGGGGTTTTGATTACTGGCGCAGGACACGCGGGAGACGGCAACGTTCACTTAGCAGTTTTTGAACCAGACCGTGAAAAGCTTCACATGATCCTTAGAGAAATCTACGCTATTGGAAAAAAGCTTGGGGGAACAATTTCAGCTGAACATGGTGTGGGCTCTGAAAAAAGAAGTTTTCTTTTAGAAATTGAGGATGAAGCAAAAGTGGCTTTGATGCGAAGGATAAAAAAGGCTTTTGATCCAAACAACATATTAAACCCGGGAAAAATTTTTTAGCCGTCGCAAATTCACTCGTAAACTTTTTCCGCTTCCTTATACCATTCCATAGCATCCATTTCGGCATTTCTATCCCTTGACGGAAGCCCCATCATTTTATAGACCTCATGCTGAATCAACAATTTCATTATTTCATTACTTCCAGTCCATATAGGCGCTAGCCTAGCGTCCCTCAAAAACCTTTCAATTGGATAAACCTGCGTGTAGCCTATCCCGCCCATAACCTGCATTGCCACATTAACTGTTTCCCAACAAGTTTCCGTCGCAAAAAGTTTGGCTTCACTAACAAGACGTCTTGGGTCCACCGGCAACCCTTTCTCTTTTGCGTCTGCGGCTTTAGCCGCCGTGTAAACAAGCGCCCTTGCAGCATCAAGTTTTGTTGTGCACTCGGCTATTTTAAAGTTGATGGCTTGAAAGTTTCTTATGGGCACTCCGAAGGCTTTTCTCTTTGTCGAATAGTTTATTGCTATTTCAAGGGCTGTCCTCGCCATTCCAATTGCCCCAGCTGCGGATGTTAACCTTTCCGGAACCATCATATGATTAAATATGATTGATCCGCCATTAATTTCGCCAACTCTATATTCGTCTGGCACTTCCACATCCCTAAAAACTATTCTCGCTGTTCCCATCCCCCTAAAGCCAAGAAGGCTGTAGACTTCCTCAACTTTCACCCCCATTTCCCTTTCCACCAAAAATGCTGTTAAGGCCTTGTGTCCAGGAGCCTTGGGATCTGTTTTTGCATATATTAGGTAGAAGTCTGCTGCCTTTCCGCCGGCAATAAACCTTTTCTCTCCGTTAATTATCCATTTGCCGCCCTTTCTCTCAGCCTTTGTGGTTGTGCCGAAGAAATCGCTTCCGCCCCTTGGTTCAGTTAGGCCTTCTGCAGAAAGTTTTTCTCCCCTAATTATTGGTTTGAGAAAGTTTTGTTTTTGCCATTCAGTGCCAAAATGGTTTAGCGCCTCACCAACAATGCTAACCATTGCATAAGTGCATCCGAGGCCCATGCCCAAAACGCCAATCTCTTCTAAAGCCACCATTTCAGCAGTCCAACTCAAACCCCTTCCGCCGTATTCTCTTGGAAAACGAAGCCCCAGCAAGTTTCTCTTTGCGGCTTCATGGAGAAAATCGAAGGGATAATCAACCTCATTTCTGTCCATTTTCCTAAGAAGTTCCGGATCAACGGTTTTGACAAAGGCCTTAACTTCCTCCCGAAGCCTGATTTCATCCTCTGTGTTCAGAAAATCATTTTCCAGCATGTTCATCCCCCTTTTGCTGGTTGATAATTGACTTGGAAATATATATGTTTAAAATGGAAAATTGTAACAACAGAAACTGGCGGTTTTTATGAAAAATATTTTAAGAACGCCTCTTTAATTATCAACGTTTGTAAATGGTGGTTAAAATGGAGATTAAAAGGATTGCAGTTATGGGCGCTGGTGCAATGGGACATGGAATAGCGCAAGTTGCGGCGATGGCTGGTTTTGAAGTAGCTATGAGAGACATAAGCCAAGAGTTTATTGATAGGGGAATGAAAAACATCAGGTGGAGCGTCGGCAAATTCGTTGAAAAAGGCAAATTATCACCCGCCGAAGCTGAAAAAGTTTTAAAAAGAATAAAACCATTGATTTCCCTACAAGATGCTGTAAAAGACGCTGATTTTGTGATCGAGGCAATTCCAGAAGAGTTGAAATTAAAACAGCAAATATTTAGGGAAATAGATGGTTACGCGCCGAAACACGCGATTTTAGCCACAAACACAAGCGCGCTTCCAATAACAGAGATTGCCGAAGCAACAAACCGACCGGAAAAAGTTGTTGGAATGCACTTCTTCAACCCAGCGCAGATGATGCGATTGGTTGAAGTTATAATGGGCAAAAAAACAAGTCAAGAAACCGCCAACATCACAATAGAACTGGCGAAAAAGTTTGGAAAAGAACCAGTATTATGTAAGAAAGATGTTCCAGGTTTTATTGCAAACAGGGTGACAATAGCCGGAACAAACCTTGTAGCTTGGATGGTTTCAAAAGGCGAATATACAATTGAGGAGGTTGATGCTGCAACAATGTATAAGACTGGAATGCCAATGGGCATGTTCGCGCTATTAGACTTTACGGGAATTGACATAGCATATCATGTCATGAAGTTCATGGAAGAGCGAGAACCAAACTTTAAAGTTGCACCAATAATAAAAGAGAAAATTGAAAAAGGCGAGCTTGGAGTCAAGGCTGGAAAGGGCTTTTACACTTATCCAGACAAGGGAAAGTGGGCCATGCCACAGATACCACAGGAGAAAGCTGACAAATTCGACCCAATGACATCAAGCTATGTTTCAATTAACATGGCTGCAGAACTAATAAGAAATGACATAGCCACAGCAGAAGACATAGACAAAACATTGAAGCTCGGCTTTAACATGCCCATAGGCGTTTTAGAGCTTGCAGACACTTTGGGGATAGATGTTGTAGTTTCAAAGCTTAAGGAAATCGAAGCCAAATACGGGCCCTTCTATAAGCCGAGCCCCCTGTTGGAAGAGATGGTTAAAAAAGGCGAGCTTGGAACAAAAACTGGTAAAGGTTTCTATACCTATAAATGAGTGAAGAGCCCAAAGCCAAAATCATTTTCCTTTTTCTAATTTAAATCCGTTGATAATTTGCCTTTTTAAGGAAAAAGTTCAAGTACACCAAACTTGCAAAGTATGTGAGAAAGGGGTGCTTGTAAAATGGAGTTTGAGTTCACCAAAGAACAGCTGGAAATAAGGCGGGCTGCCCGAGAGTTTGCAGAAAAAGAATTCACGCCAGAGAAAGGACGAGAGTACGACGCAAAATATGAGTTTCCATGGGAATTCTATAGGAAAGCAGCTAAGTTGGGATTTATTGGCATAAGCTTTCCAGAAAAATATGGAGGCCAAGGATTAGGCTGCATTGAATCATGCATAGTGGCTGAAGAATTTAGTAGGGTGGATTCCACGATAGCGGGAATGTTAGGCGGTTTGAGTTTTGCAGGATTAATTGACATGTATGGTACAGAAGAGCAAAAGGAAAAGTATCTCCCAAGGATTACAAAAGGCGAAATTGTATGCGCTATGGCGCTCACCGAGCCTAAGCATGGCTCGGATGCGGGTATGGTTGGTTTAGATACAACAGCAGTAAAAGAAGGAGACTACTGGAGAATCAACGGCACAAAGACATTCATTACATGCGGAGACATTGCAGAATTCACGATAGTTTGCTGCCAAACAGACCCAAATGCAAATCCGCCCTACCGTGGCGTGAGCCAAATCATAGTTGAAAAGGGAACACCAGGCCTAGACGTTACGCCATTAAAGCCAAAGATGGGCTTTAGAGGGGCACCACAAGCTGAAATGTCCTTCAACGACGTTCGAGTTCCATTAAGCAATCTTTTAGGCCAAGAAAACAGGGGATTCCACCAAATAATGTCGTATTTCGACTTCAGCCGAACACCGATAGCCGCACAAGCCGTTGGCATAGCCCAAGGCGCTTTTGAGCGAGCCCTCAAATACTCAACGGAAAGGGAACAGTTCTTCACACCAATCCATAGATTCCAGTTCACGCAGTGGAAGATTGCTGAAATGGCCATTAAAATAGAAGCTGCGAGACTACTGACATACAAGGCTGCGTGGCTTGTTGACCGTAAGGCTGACCCAAGGCTCGTAACAAAGCATGCTTCAATGGCAAAGGCTTTTGCAGCCCAAACAGCCATAGAAGTGACAAACCAAGCTATGCAGATTTTCGGTGGATACGGATACGTTGATTCCGACCTTGAAAGGTTTTACCGCGACGCCAGAATCTTGGATATAGTTGAGGGAACAGGCGAAATTCAAAGATACATTGTAGCTAGAGAAAGCTATAGAGAATTCAACCTGCCACTACCATAAACTTAGGCTGCTAAAATAAATTTATCTACCTCCCCTTTTATCTTTAAAGTTGAAAAGAATGATAATAGACATTCATGTCCACCCATTTCTTAACGAAAAAGAAATTTTAAACCAAATGGAGAGGGCGGGTGTTGACCGCGCCGTCCTTCTTGCTGTTGACGCTGACCCTTCTGACGTGGAAAAACCAGAAATTAAAGATAGACTGAGAAAACGCCACATAGAATCTTTTTTCAGCTTCAACTTATTGCGTTTTACGTCGATAGAAGATGAAATAAAACGTTTTTTCCAAGAACTAATAAATTATTATCCTGAACTTAAAAGTTCTAATGCGGAGATAGCCGAGCTTGTCAAGAGAAACCCCGAAAAATTCCTTGGGTTTGGTTCAGTCAACCCAAACAAAGACCGCAGCTACGTTGAGTCAAAGCTTAAGGAGATAAGCGCCCTCGGCCTTAAAGGAATAAAGATGCTTCCAACTCTTCAACTCTTCTCTCCAGTTGAAAACGAAAATTTTAAAGTAATCTGCGAATACTGCGAGAAAAATAGACTCCCCTTGCTTTATCACACTGGATGTGATCCCGGCCCATGGGAAATTCCGGGGTTTTCAGAAGATGCAAACCCAAAATATTTGAGGCCTATACTTGAAAGTTACAAGCCAATAATAGTTTTGGCCCATGCTGGAAGCTACAGCGCCTACAAGCCCGGAATATGGATGGAAGAGGCCTTTGAATTGGGGAAAAATTTTGAAAATGTTTATTTTGATTCTGCAGCAGTTTCAAGCCTAATTTATTCTGAGAAGATAATTAAGAGAATTAGGGACGAAATTGGTTTTGACAGACTCCTTTATGGGTCAGACTATCCAGTTGTTTGGGGAAGTGACATGGCATATGAAGTGAACGTCATTAAAAGTTGTAAGTATTTGAGCGACGATGAAAAGGAGAAGATTTTGGGTTTGAACGCGGCGAGAATTTTGAATATTTGAATCGGCTTTTGTTGACGGTAAGAAATTAATAATAAAAGCAACATTTTAGAAAAGGCAAATGGGAGGATGCCAAATGGATTTCGAGTTTACGCAAGAAGAGAAAATGTTTAGGGAAAGCCTACGAGAGTTCCTACAAAAAGAATTCGCTCCAATAGCAGATGAAAGAGACAAAAAGGGGCCGTTCACCAAAGAAGAAGCCATAGACATTATGAAGAAGTTTAAGAAGATAGGCATTGGACTTGACCCTGAAAGCGCCAAGGCAGTTTTTGCCGAAGACCCAATATTGTTTGGAATAATGGCTGAAGAGGTTGGCCGAGTTTGGGCAAGCATACTGCCATTATTTGGCATGAGCAGCATTCCAGCCATGTTTGTTCCACTTGCTTCAGATGAAACCCAAGATAGGCTTATGCCAAAACTTGAACGTGGAGAATTTATTGGATGTTTTGCCGAAACCGAGCCTGAAGCGGGATGCGACACCTCAAACCTTAAAACTACAGCCAAATTGGAAGGAGACTACTACATAATTAATGGCAATAAAACTTGGATAAGCAATGCCTCAATTGCTGATGCAGCTTTTGTTGGAGCTAAGGATTTAACAACGAATGCAGAGTCCTTCTTCCTCGTTGAGCGTGAAGTTTCGCCCTTTGAAACAAACGAGCTGCATAAAATAGGTTGGAAGGCAGCTCCAACAGCCGAAATGTTCTTGGTAGACTGTAAAGTTCCGAAGGAAAATGAAATGAATTTCATGATGGCAAAGGCCATGTCAGACCCAAAACTCATGGAGCTCCTGCCACTTTCTGAAGGGATGATGCGCCTATTCAGTCAAATGGCCCCCTTCACAGCGCTTATGACTTTGCCCAGGGCCGGCATGGGTTTAACGTCTATAGGGATTGCTGAAGCAGCCTTTGAGGCTTCTGTAAAATATGCGAAGGAAAGGGTGCAATTCGGAAAGCCCATCGGCAAGTTTCAACTCATCCAAGAGATGCTTTACCACATGAACGTTTTGATAGAAACCGGTAGGCTTCTTGGTTATAGGGCTATAGATGCAATTGCAAAGGGAAGCCCAGAAGCCAGAAGGCTTTCTTCGATGGCTAAGGTGTATGGTGGCGAAGCAGCAGTCAAAGTGACATACGATGCCATCCAAATTCACGGAGGTTTGGGGCTTTCAGACGAAATGCCATTGGAAAGATACTATCGAGATGCAAGGATGATGACAATTCCAGACGGCACAAGCGAAATAATGAAGCTAATAACTGGCTATTGCATACTTGGCAAGGGCTTTTCAGCCTACGCATAACCCCTTTATTTTTGTGTTAAAACGCAAATTGCGTAGACTCTTACGGGAAAAATTGATAAGTTCGGCTGCCCTCATGTGTCGGCTCTAAAAGGCTGAGAAAACATGATTAAAGAAATTTTTCCGAACATCTTTCAAATCAAAGTTCCCCTGCCGCACAGCCCACTCAAACATTTAAACACTTATCTAATAAAGTCTGGTGAGAAAAATCTGCTAGTTGATACTGGGCTTAATTTCGCCCAGACTTTCCAATGCCTTTGCGAAGGCCTTTCTAAAGCAGAGTTAAAGGCTGAAGATTTAACAGAAATTTTGTTCACGCACTTTCACGTTGATCATGTGGGATTAATCCCAAAATTTAGGGAAGCCTCGAAAAACGTGAAATTTTTGATACACCATGTCGAAGCTGAAATTTCAAGGAGGATGTGCGAAAATTTTGAGGAAAACCTAAGAAGAATGGAAAATTTCCTTAAGGCTAATGGAGCGCCAACCAGCCTGGCCATCAACCTCTCAAAATTTCATCCAGCATTCTTTACCCCACAAGTTTTTGAGGAGCTTGCCGCAACCCAACATACGCTTGAAGATGGACAGCAAATAAATCTTGGCAACTACAACTTTAAGGTTTTATGGACTCCGGGGCATTCTCCAGGCCACGTGTGCCTATATGAGCCCCATTTGAAGGTTTTAATTTCCGGCGACCATCTTCTGCCAACAATATCTCCGCATATAGCCCAGTTTATGGATGGCACGGATCCGCTTACAGATTATCTAAATAGTCTTGATAAAGTGGAGAGGCTTGAGGTGAGTTTGGTTTTGCCAGCCCATGAGGAGGCTTTCACAAGCTTTCATGAGCGAATTGCACAGCTTAAAGAGCATCATAAAAGTCGGTTGAATGAAGTTTTGAGCGGACTTGAAGAGGTGAGTTCTACAGCCTTTACATTAGCTTCCAAAATCCAATGGAACGTTGGCTACAAATCTTGGGATGAGTTTCCGCCTTTCCAAAAATATTTAGCTTTGGGGGAAACTTTGGCGCACTTAAACTTCCTTGAAAGGAGAGGCTTGGTAAAGAAAGCAGAAGTTGACAAATTAATATTCTATTCTAAAAATTAGGGTTAAGGATTCTCCTTATGCTTTTTATAGCCAACAATGCGGCTCCAAAAGCACATATTATCTGCGGCTCTTTTGGTAAAATTGGCTTAAAGCCAATCTTCTTGCTTAATGCGTCAACAAAACCCATGTTTTTTGCCACACCTCCGGTGAAAGCAACATCTTTTTCAAATATTATTCTGCTTGCCATATTGTAGATTCTTTCGGCAATTGCCTCATGAAGGCCTGCAACGACATCTTCCACGCTTGATCCTTGGCTTATGTGGGATATTACTTCAGACTCTGCAAAAACCGTGCATGTACTGCTTATTTTGACTGGCTTGGAAGATCTGAAGTGAATGTTGCTTAGTTCTTCGATTGATTTTCCGAGAATGTGCGACATGACCTCAAGGAACCTTCCAGTTCCAGCCGAACACTTGTCGTTCATAACAAAGTCCAATATCCTACCATTCTCATCAATTTTTATTGCCTTTGAGTCTTGGCCGCCAACATCTATGATTGTTCTTACGGTTGGGAAAAGTTTGTGGATTCCGCGGGATATACACGCTATTTCCGAAGATGCTGAATTTGCGTTAACTAGGGCTTTTCCATAACCAGTAGAAACTGTATACAAAATGTCGTTTGCGCTTAAATTTTTGGACTCTAAGGCTTTTTTAAGCGCTTCTTCCGACGAAATTTTAAAGTTTACTCCAGATGGCACAATAGCGTAGGAAACAATTTCGCCATTTGCATCGACTACAACGGCTTTTGTTGCTGAAGCCCCAGCATCTATTCCAGCATACATTTGTTTTCACCTAAAACTTCGAGGAAGGCGTCCACCCTATTTTTAACTTGGGCTTCTGCATACTGCCTTGGATCAGCCATGTCAGCCTCGAAAATCAAGTAGGGCACGTTAAACTGTTTGCTTAGAATTTCTGCTGTGACAAGCTGGGGGGCTGCCCAAGACTTGCAACTCCTATTTGAAAATAATACTGCACCGTCTATTTGGTATTCCTTGATGCTTTCTAGAAACCTTTTTATGCGCAAGTCAATGTCAACATTCAATCCCATGCTCAAAATTTTCCTAGCCACACTTTCTAAGGGATTTGATGGATCCATTGTGTGAGCCCAGGCTTCGCTGTAGGGCTCATAAACGAAGGCTGCACCCTTGTCCTCAAAGTAGCTTATTAGTTCGAAGGCATGCCACAACCATATTCCATCAAAAAGCAGCCTAAACCTTTCATTTTCCACGATTCCCTCATGCCTTTCGACTTTTTTCTTAACCTCGCTTAACAGTTCCTCATAAAATTTGACAGCCTCATTTGTTCCTTGCAAAACCACGAGGGGAAATATGTCTGAGGCTGAGTCCCTTCCTCCCAGAGGGCAGGGCTTCGCTCTTCTAAGTTTTAGGGTTTCAAGCCAAAGTTGACTTGCCTTATTCGAAAGGTTTACCGTTTCAATTAGCCTTTCCACTTCGAATTTAAGCCCAAACTTTTCCTCTAAAACTTTTATTAACTTTTCAAGTTGCTTTAAAACATAGTCTAAAACATAATTGTCTAAATCCCTCTCGTCCAAAACGTAGGGGGCTTCTCCAACAAACAATGGGGTTCCAAGGTGCATGTGGAGGCTTTGCCACCATTTAACGTAAACGTCGCATGAATTTCTGAAAGTTATCAAAATGTCTGGCGGGGGCATTAACCCGCTTGCTCCCGTAAGCGCGTAACCCAAACCGCATCGGCTATAGGAACATAGGTTTTGAGAGTAGCCTTTTCTCTCCGCTTCTTCAAGAAAGCCTAGTATTAGACCCCTTGCGCTGCACATTGCTCCGAAATGTTCTGGGGATAATGGGTAAACGTCCATGGCATACAACAACTCTATTGGCGTGAAAACTGTTACCCAAGCGATTGGTTTGCCCTGAGCCTTTGCATCCCAAGCTTTAGCGAAATGGTCCATTATCAGTTCGCCTATCTTCCTAGTGGTTTTGAGGATGTGGCTTCTTTTTTTCTGTTGGCGCATTTAACCACCCAATGATTCTATGAAGGCTTCAATTCTTGTTTTTATTCTTCCAAGCTCTTGGCTTGGGTTCTCGTAGTCTATTAGTGTTGTTGGTATGCCCTCTTTTGTGAGCATGTCTTTCAAATGTACGCTGTCATACAATGTTGGGTCGCAGAATCTTTCTGTGAAGGTTATAACTCCCTGCGCCTTGAATTTTTTAACCATAAATTTTGTGTATTCAAGTCTACTTTCTATTGGGCTTTGCGGGGGACATGGTGTTTTTTTAAGGTATCTGTGGGCTAATGCCAAAAGCGGTTCGCCTTTTTCTTCAACATTATCCCAAAAATACCTTGAGCCAGTGCATAGGTCGTCTGAAGCTATAAATCCGCCGGCCTCCTCAACAGCCCCTATTAAATTTAAATCATAAATTGCTGTTCCATTAAGATGTAATCGCACCTTGCTTATGCTCACGCTTTTTTCGTTATTGAGCTTCCATTCTTTAATTTTTACATTTACATACGCCTTGGGCATCCACATGCTTGCAATGGTCAACTGAAATCTTTCTAAAGCGTCGCCTACGTATTTGCCTTCGCTGTTTTGCATGAAAATGCCTTTAAGCAAACTTCTATTTTCGTTGCACAACCTTATTGCCTTTAAAAGCTCAGTCCCATCGATTTTTGTGTTGAAATTTTCCTCTAAAAACTCCTTAAATCTACAGAGCTCTTTCTCAAAAAATTCAAGCGACAAATCGTCTTCTGTGTTATGCGGCACTCTAAGTAGGAATACGGGTTTTGAAGTTTTCTTTTTCAATATGTCATAAAGTCTCCACATGGGGTCGCATGTGTGCGCAACTACAAACCCGCTGAAAAAATCTTCATGTTTGATGGCGTTTTCTAAAACAGCGCTTGAGAATGGGCATATAAAACTCGGCGTTAATGCGCTTGGTTTTGCTCCAACATTTGGTATTCTGTAGGGTTGCAGTCCAGCTGAGATTATTAGCTCTTCTGGAATGTAGCTGCACGTGTACCCCAAAACTTTGGTTTCCAAACTTTTATAACGTTCTAAAATTGATGTGGGGTTTTTGAATAAATCGCTTATGTCCTCTGAAATTGCCATGGTTTAAGATAAAAATTGAGGTTGAATAAAAACCAGACGCTTTGAGGTTTAGAAATTAAAAAGAAAAGGGATGTAATTTACTTGTTTTTGAACTTCGGTGTTCTTTTTTCAAAGAAGGCTGCAACACCTTCAATGATGTCCTCAGACTTTAAACAAACAAGGCCGCCCTCAACCATCATCTTATTGGCTTCTTGCATGCTAATCTCCATAGACTTTGCAAGTATCTTCTTAGCCAAGCGAATGGCAATCGGGGCTTTAGTGGCTAGTGTGCCAGCCATGTAAATGGCTGTTGACCTAAGCTCGTCGGGCGGCACAACCTTCGTGACAAGCCCTATTCTTTCAGCTTCCTTTGCATCAATTCGCTCTCCAGTCAAAATCATTTTTGCGGCGTACGCCCTTCCAATTAATTTCGCTAGTCTGGCGCATCCGCCCCAGCTTGGAATCAACCCAATATTCACTTCTGGAGCGCCGAAACTCGCGTTTTCCGATGCAATTCTAATGTCGCATGCTATTGCCATTTCAAGTCCCCCGCCAAGCGCAAAACCGTTCACAGCAGCAATAACCGGCTTGTCGAAGGTTTCTATTTTATCAAAAACCTTTTGACCCAGCTCCATGCGGGCCACCATTTCGGCTTCTCCGGCGCCTCCAGCTTCGCTTAAGTCCGCACCTGCACTGAAGGCCCTCCCAGAACCAGTTATTATCACGCTTCTGATTTTCTCGTCTTTGCGGATCTCTTCGAGCACGTTATCTAGTTCTTGGAGAAGGCCGCTGTTTAGGGCGTTCATGGCATCCGGCCTGTTTAAAGTTATTATGGCTATGTTCTCTTCCTCCGGCATTAGAAAACTTGCAACCTTCTCATAAGTTATGTATTTGTATTCCATCCGCCTACACCTTTTCACTTACCTAGAATTTTGAATTCAATAAAAGCCTTTTTGTAAACTTTTAGCGAACCAAATATTTAAAAGAGGTTTTTGCAGAAGTTTTCACAAAACTTATTTTAGAAGGCGAGAACATCCAAAATATCATATCGTATTGGTGAAATTTATGGAGACAGCTAAAAAAGGCGTTCGCTTCGGCTGTTTCCTACCAATACCAGCCACACCAGTCGAAAAACTACTTAAAATAGCTAAAGCCAACGAGGATGCTGGATTCGACTCCATATGGGCTCCAGACCATTTGCTGTTTATACCAACTGGAACTGTGCCAGAAGCATGGTCCACGTTGGCGGCAACGGCAGCCATAACACAGAGGGCGCTCCTCGGAACATGCGTCAGCGACCCACACAGATATCATCCAGCAGTTTTAGCCCAAAAGGTTGCCACAGTAGACAGAATCTCTGGCGGCCGTGTAATTCTTGGAATAGGGGCTGGCGAAGCGATGAACCTTGAACCTTTTGGGATAAATTGGAAAAGTCCTGTCTCAAAATTAAAAGAGGCTATAACAATAATGCGTAGGTTGTGGGCTGGCGAAACAGTGAACTTTAACGGAAACTTTTGGAAGTTGAGGGGGGCTTTTCTACAAATAAATCCTGTTAGGGGCGCAGTGCCCATATATTTTGGGGCAAACAGCCCCCGCACACTCACGTTGACGGGCGAAATGGCGGACGGATGGCTTTCTGTTCCGCTTCCACCAAAGCTCTGCGAAAAACGCATAAAACACATTAAAGAAGGCGCTGAAAAAGCCGGCAGATCCATTGATCAAATAGATTTGGGCGTGTACTTGTATACTGCTGTGGCTGAAAAAGCCGAAGAAGCTTACAAGCGTATTGAGGAAATTAAATTTCAAATAATACCCTCACCCGAAATCCTTTTGGAAGCAGGCTACAACATCGAATTGCCAGAAGACCTTCAATCTCTATCCTATTTTAAGGCTTTTCCAAGCGACGAATGGATTGAGAAATTCGTAAGATTTGGCGAGTTGGTTCCAAAAGAGGCCGCAATCGAATTTTCTGTTGTTGGCTCTCCAGAAGATTGCATAGAAAGGATAAACGAGTATGTGAAAGCCGGCATAAAACATGTTTTGCTAATTAATGCTGGGCCTGACCCACGCAAAGCCCTAGAACTATATGCCAAAGAGATTATTCCCCATTTTAGATAGCGCAAATAAGAAGTGTTTTAATCAAAAAAAGGTGGGGTTATGTCTGTTTCATAAGCTGGTTGATTATAGTTAGCTTTTGAATTTCGCTCGTTCCCTCATATATTTCCGTGATTTTTGCGCAGCGATGGAAGCGTTCCACATGATAATCTGCCAAGTAGCCATAACCACCGAGAATTTGGATGGCTTCGTCCGTGACTTCCATGGCCACGCGGCTTGCATAAACCTTAGCCATTGAAGTTGCAATTGCACTGGGCTTTTCATTGTCATATAGCCAAGCCGCCTTGTAAGTTAATAGACGAGCTGCCTCTATTTTCGTTGCCATCTCCGCCAGCTTAAAGGAAACTCCCTGAAAATTGATTATTGGCTGTCCAAACTGCTTTCTTGTTTTGGCGTAGTTTAGTGCTCGTTCGAAGGCTCCTTGGGCCATTCCAACGGCTTGAGCCGCAACAGTTATTCGTGTTCCATCAAAAAGCTCTAAAGTGTAATAGAAGCCCTTGTTTAACTCTCCAACAAGGTTTGTTTCTGGAACCTTTAAATCACAAAGCGAAAGCGAGCCCGTTGTGCATGGTTTTATACCCATTTTTCCATGAAGTTTTGTTGCCTCCAGTCCTGGCATGCCCTTTTCGGCTAGGAATAGGCTTTGTCCCCTATATGGCGGTTGGGCGTTTGGGTCTGTTTGACAAAGGATTATGAAGATATCGGCGATTGGAGCGTTTGTTATAAACTGTTTTGAACCGTTAATAATCCATTCGTTTCCGCTTTTGACGGCTGTCGTGTCTAGGCGTGTGATGTCGCTTCCATGCTCTGGCTCAGTGAAGGCTGCAGCTGAAATTTTTTCGCCCTTTGAAAGCGGCGGAATATACTTCCCCTTTTGTTCTTCTGTTCCATGCTTGAGCAAAACGTCTGGAACCATCAAATTTCCAAGGGATACTGCAACTCCCAAGCTTGGGTCAACCCGACAGAATTCCTCCACAACCAAGCAGTCTTCCAGAACACCATAGCCTTGTCCGCCATATTCCTCTGGTATCCGCATGGACGTAAAACCCAGCTTTGCTGCCTTCTTGTAGAGTTCCATTGGAAATTCTTCTTTTTGATCATATTCTAAGGCAAGCTCTTGTGTGAATTCTTTTTCTGCAAACTCTCGGGCAGCCCGCTTTATTTCCAGCTGCTCTTCACTTAACTTAAATTTCATGTTGATCTCCGCTTCTGTTATGCCTTTTGCCCTTTCAACTCGTTGATTTTGTTTTTCAAAACAGGCACAATTTTGAACAAGTCTTCAACAACACCGTAGTCTGCGAAACTGAAGATTGGCGCTTTAGGATCCTTGTTTATTGCTATGATTAGGTCTGAGCTTTTCATTCCAAGCACGTGCTGGAAGGCTCCGCTTATGCCAACAGCCATATAAAGTTTTGGTTTAACAGTTTTTCCAGAACTTCCAACTTGACGGTCGCTTGGAAGCCAACCCTTATCCACGATTGGACGTGAGCATGCCAGAACTGCTCCCAAAGATTTTGCAAGCTCCTCCATCAATGGCAGGTTTGCAACATCCTTTATTCCGCGGCCTATTCCTACAAGCTTTTCCGCTGCTGTTATGTCAACTCCGCCTGGCGGAGGAAGAACATATTGAATAAACTTTTTAGTGGTTATTTCTTCTGTTAATGGTGATGGAAACTCTTTTATTTCGCCGTTTAATGGGGGTTCTGGCTTTTTGGCTGTGAAGGCTGCGGGACGAACTGTTACAATGTAGCTTTCCGCCTTGCTTAATTTCGCTTTAACGTTAACTTTGCCCCCATACATTTGCTTTGTAATGTTTGGCGTGTCGCCATCAAAGGCTATGTCGATGCAGTCTGTGGCAAGCGGCAAACCCAAGGAGGCTGCAAGCCTAGGGGCTAACTCTATGCCATAAGATGTGTGGCCTATCATTGTTAGTAGCGGCTTGTTTTCTCTAATTAGTTTTGAAAGCACTTTTTGGTATGCGTCTGAATTGAAATTCTCCAATTTAGCGTCTTCTGTAAACAAAACTTTTTTAGCGTATTCTGAAAGGGTTTTTGCCTTCTCCCGAACATCCTTTCCAAGCAAGACCGCGGTTATTTCAGCATTTGTCTTTTGGGCTATTTCCCTGGCTTTTGTCAGCATTTCGAAGGTTATGTCCCTAAATTGTCCTTGTCTGTGTTCGGCCAAAACAAAAATTTCAGCCATTTTATATAAGCCCCCTTGATTTTAGGATTTCAACAATTTTTGCGGATATTTCGTCTGGGCTTCCTTTGAGAAACTCCGCCTGTTTCTCAATTGGTGGGATATACATTTTCTCGATTTTAAGCCATGAGCCAGCCAACCCCACATCGTTTTCAGTTAAACCAGTATCAGCCAAACTCATGACTTTAATCTCCTTTTGCATTGCCTTTCGGATTCCCATTATAGAAACGTAGCGGGGCTCGTTTATGCCTGTCTGAACAGAGAAAAGCGCTGGCAATTTAACCTCTAAAAGCTCTTCCATTCCTCCCTCAAGTTCGCGGTTAACCTTTGCAGTTCCAGCGCCAAGCTCAATTTTTTTAACCATTGTTGCATGTGGTATTCCAAGCATTTCGGCAAGTATTGGGCCTACCATGGCGTTTCCATCGTCGCCTGCCTGCATTCCCGTCAATATTAAATCGAAATGCATGTTTTTTATTACGCTGTGGAGGATTTTGGCAATTGCATAGCCGTCTGAACCCTCAAACTTTGGGTCTGTCAAACGTATAGCCTTGTCTGCACCTCTCGCCAAACATTTCCTTAGTGTGCTGTCTGCGTCTTCTGGGCCTACCGTTATTGCTGTTACGGTTCCTCCGAACTTTTCTTTTATGCGAACAGCCTCTTCAAGGGCGTAGTCATCCCACTCGTTGATGTCAAACACCAAGCCGGTCTTCTCTATGCCTTTCCCGCTTGCGTCAATTTTCAGTTCTGCTTCAGCTGTTTCTGGAACATGTTTAACACATACAATTATGTCCAAGATTCTCTCTCCCAAATTTTGATTGTCTATCAACTAACTCATTAGCATATAATTTTTGCTTAGTTTCTCCAAATTTTGAACATGTAAACAGCTAATTTAGTTTCGCTTGTTAAAATTGAGTAAAAATTGTAAAGGCCGAGTGAAGGGGAATTGTATGAAAAAATAAAGACTGTTTCTAATGGAGGCTGAGCTTTAAACTTGTAGTTGCTGTTTTATCGCGTTGCGTTTTTCTTCATTTAAAGGCCCAAACTTTTTGATTCTATCTGTAAACATGCTGAATAGTTCGGCGGCCTTCTTGTAAACTGGCAGCGGCACATAGCTATAGCGGACGCGCATGCTTTCCACACCATATTTTGCCAGTTCACGACCCATGTCAATCATCCTCTTCTTAGTGAACTTTTCATCAATTTCCTGTGAACCTTCTATTACTAGGACACCGTCAGCCCCATAGGCAAAGGCATAAAGTATGTGTTTTAAGCCTAGGATTGCTGTTGACGGTACGGCGACGATGCGAATGTTTTCCGGGTAGTTTGTGCGGTCTAATCCCAAAAAGTCCATACCCGTGTAACCCACATTCTTATCAACGAATGCCACAATCCGCACTTCGCTTGGCTGTTTTTCGGCTAGTACACCCCTTAAAGTGGCTAATATTTGCTTTGTGGTGGAGTTTTTGAAGTCTATGGCGTTTTGTGGGCATATAGGTATGCATGCTCCACAGCCAATACATTGGAATGGGTCAATTCTCGCTTTGCCCTCCACCATTGAAATGGCGTTTACTGGACATACTGGGACGCAAGCTTGGCAACCGTTACATAAATCGGCTATAACAAAGGCCTTTTCTGGACTAGTAACTACATATTCACTTTTTAGGAACAGCGCAGCCTTCGCAGCAGCTCCCAAAGCATCTGAAACTGTGTCGCGAATGTCTTTTGGGCTTAGGGCGCAGCCGCAGACAAAAACTCCTGTAACCAGCGAGTCAACTGGGTCAAGTTTTGGATGCTTCTCCGTTATGAAGCCATCCTCCCCTATGGCAACTTTAATCTTTTCCGCCAACTCTTTTAGCCCAGCCGAGGGAACCATTGGTGTGGCTAAAGCCACCATGTCATATTCATCTTCGCGCGGCTCACCAGTTAATGTGTCTTCTGCCAAAACAACAAGTTTACCATTTTCATTGTTCTTGTAGATTTCAGCCACCCTTCCCCGAACGAATTGCACTCCGGCTTCTTCATCCCGCCAGTAGAGGTCCTCGTAGCCTTTACCCGTAGCCCTAATATCAATATAATAAATTGTTACGTCTATGCCTAGCATTTTCTTAAGCACAAAAGCCTGTTTAAGCGAATACATGCAGCAAATTCGACTGCAATAGGGAACGTGGTTTTTGTCCCTTGATCCGGCGCAAAGTACTATGGCCATTTTCCTAACGTCGGTTCCGTCGGCCCTTTTAACGTAGCCTCCAGTTGGGCCCGTAGCTGAAGTAAGCCTTTCAAGAGCCATCATTGTTATTACGTCTTGATAGTTGCCATAACCGTAAATGTCGAGGTTTTTTGCGTCGTAAAGGCTGTATCCAGTTGCCAAAATTATTGCGCCCACATTCAACTCTATAGTTTTTCCTGGGTCGTCTATGTTTATGGCTTTGGCTGGGCAAAGTTGCTCGCATTTGCGGCATTTGTTGCAGGCGTTAAAGTCTATTGCGTAGGCTGAGGGCACAGCTTGCGGAAATTCTATGTATGCTGCTTTTCTTTGGGATAAGCCTTCATTAAACTCGTCCGGCACGGTTACTGGACATACTTTTGCGCATACGCCGCAGCTTCTGCATTTTTCGACATCAACCCCGCGTGGTTTCATGAAAACCTTAACGTGATAGTTGCCTGGTCTTCCGCTTACTTCCTGCACTTCTGCATAAGTGAGTAAGTTAACGTTTGGGTTTCTTCCAACTTCAGCCATTCTGGGCGTTAAAATGCATTGGGCGCAGTCTAATGTTGGAAAAACTTTTGTGAGCTTGGCCATGTTGCCGCCTATGCTTGGTTTCCTTTCAACCAAGTGAACTTTATAACCCAAATATCCAAGTTCGAGCGCGGCTGTTATTCCTGCTATTCCTCCGCCTATTATGAGTATTTCCCTTGAGCCTTTCTCGCTTATGGCTCCTAGGGGCTCGAGTTCCATGCTTCGCTCGTAACCGCCCCTAATTAGGCTTATGGCTTTTCTTGTGGCTTCTGGCGACGCATGTGGCCCGTGGACCCATGAGCTTTGTTCGCGGATGTTTACGAACTCAAGCATGTATGGGTTTAGTCCAGCCCTTTCTAGAACGCTTTGGAATGTGGCTAAGTGCATCCGCGGAGTGCAGCTTGCAACAACCACTCTGTCCAAATTTTCCTTTTTAATTGCCTCTAAAATCATTTCTTGGGCTGGCTTTGAGCACAAATATTTGTGGAATTTGGCTACAACAACGCCTTCCCACTTTTTAACCGCTTCAACAACAGCTTTAACGTCTATCACATCGCCGATGTTTCCGCCGCACTCGCAAACAAATATGCCAATTCTCGGCGCTTTCTTTTCCATGATGGAAATCTCCAATTTCAATGGTATGTTTTTATTCATAGAGGGAAAACACTTATTAAAAATCTTATCCTCCAAAAGTCTGTTAAAGTGATGGAAAAAATGAACATTCAAGAGCTTATTCAAAAACACAAACTCTTAGAATGCATACAATGTGGAATTTGCACTGGAAGCTGCCCAGTTGCAAGAAAAACCAACCTAAACATTAGAAGGTATATGCGGGAAGTTTCAGCCCTCGGAAGATTAACAATACGCCCCCAAAACGAGGTTTGGAGCTGCACCACATGCTCAACATGCGCGGTTCGATGTCCAAAAGACCTTTACCCATACGAATTTTTACTCGACATCCGCAGCATGGCAGTTGAAGAAGGACAAATTGCACCAACAATTCGAGATGCCCTTGAAAGCATATTTAAAAACGGCAACCCATGGGCCAGAATCCGCAGCAAACGTTCTGAATGGAGCCAAGGCCTAAACCTTAAGCCAATTTCCCAAGGCGCCGAAATCCTCTATTTTGTTGGATGCACCTCAGCTTATGACCCAAGAGTTCAAAATGTCGCCAAAAGCCTTGTCCTCTGCCTCCAAAAAGCCGGAGTGGACTTTGGAGTTTTAGGCGATGAAGAAAGCTGTTGTGGAAGCGAAGTTTACGGCATGGGCGAGAAAGGCCTTTTCGAATATCTAGTTGAAGAGAACATGAAACTCTTCAACAAATACAATGTGAAGCAAGTCGTAACAAACTGTCCCCACGGTTTCCACGCCTTCAAAAACCGTTACAACCAGACAAGCTTCCAACCCCAACATCACACCCAATTCCTCGCAAAATTAATAGAAGAGAAAAAACTTGTCCCAACAAAAGAGGTTGAGAAGAAAGTTGCTTACCACGACCCCTGCTTCTTAGGCAAACAAAACGGAGTATACGAGGAACCACGAAAAGTCATAGAAAGCATACCAAACGTGGAACTTTTAGAATTTGACCGTTCAAAAGCCAGAAGCCTATGCTGCGAAGGCGGAGGCGGACGCATGTGGATTGACATTCCAGGCCCAAGACTGGCAGAAATCCGCGTCAAAGAAGCCGTGGCCATGGGAGCCGACATACTTGCCGTGGCATGTCCCTTCTGCCTCCTAACAATGGAAGACGCTGTAAAAACAACGGGCAACGAAGGAAAAATTCAAGTTTTGGACATAGCAGAATTACTTACGCTAGCCCTATAAACACCTAAAAAATGAACGTTGGGGGTTTACTGAGTCGAGTGAAGAACCAGAATATCGGAGATGCCTCTCATGCGGCAAAAAGATAACAGTGGAAGAGTATGAAACCTACGATGGTTTATGCGAAGAATGTTACGAAATTGAAATCGACGAGTTAGATTATGAAAATGAATATGAAGATTAAACTTCCCAAATTTAAATTTAAAGTATAAAAGGCATGCGTGTTCTAAAGCTTTATGTGTGGCATTCAAAATGGAAAACTGGGACTTAATAATTATTGGAGCTGGGGCAGCCGGCCTCGCAGCTGGAATCTATGGGGCTAGAAGCGGTTTAAAAACACTCGTTTTGGATGAGAAAATGGCTGGAGGAACAATGGCCGACGCCCCATTAATTGAAAACTACCCCGGATTTCAAAGCATAAGCGGAGTTGAATTGGCTCAAAAAATGGTCGCTCAATGCAAGGCTGTTGGCGTGAAAATCAACGAATTTGAAAGGGTCTTAAGCCTAAACCTCAAAGGCAACACAAAAACTGTGAAAACTTCCAGAGCCACTTATGAAGCCCAAGCAATTATAATCGCAACAGGCTCTCACTATCGCGAACTTGGTGTCCCAGGCGAAAAAGAGTTTCGCGGCCGAGGCGTAAGCTACTGCGGCATCTGCGATGGCCCGTTATTCAAAAACAGGCGCATACTCGTTGTTGGCGGCGGCAACTCAGCCGTGGTAACAGCCCTTTACTTGGCTGGCATAGCCTCCGAAGTTAAAATTGCACATCGTAGAGATGCTTTCCGAGCTCAAGAAGCCCTTGTAAAAGCCTTAAAAGAGAAGGAAAATGTGGAGATTTTGTGGAACACTGAGGTTAAAGAAATTTTAGGCGAAAAGCTCGTCAACAAAGTTGTTATTTTCAACAATAAAACCGGAGAAAAAGGGGAATTATCTGTTGACGGCGTATTTGTTCAAGTTGGAGAAGCCCCAAACAGCGAGTTGGCCAAAGAATCCGGCGTTGAAGTCGACGGGGAAGGATACATAATTGTCGACATCCGTCAAAGAACGAACATAGCTGGCGTTTACGCCGCTGGGGACGTTACAAATCATCCAGTTAAACAGGTTGGTTCGGCTGTTGGACAAGGTATTACTGCTGCGCTTGAGGCTTATGGCTACATTAAAAGACCGTATTATTATAAACAGTAAAGGAAATTCCAAAACTATTATATTTTCGGAATTAACATTCAAAATCTTCTAACGGAAACAAAGCGGTGAAAGCCGCGGAAACATGCTGTTAGGGAGAAATGACGATGAGTGAGGCTTGCGTTGCCGCCGTCAACATTAATCAAGACTATTGCAGCAAATGCTCAATCTGCCACTCGATATGCCCCTTTGAAGCTATAAAGCGCGACGCCGAAACAGGCAAAGTTGAAGTAGACTTACAGAAATGCCAAGTCTGTGGAATGTGCTATAGCGCATGTCCAGTTTTTGCAATAGAAATAGTCTACTATAACTATGAAAGCCTACTAAAATATGTCGGTTCCATGCGGAAAAAGGGCAGGGGTGAAACACTTGTTTTAATGTGTAGGGGAAATTCGCCTTCCACATGTGAAGTGGAGGAAATTTTAGCGGAACAAGGCTTAAGCATAAAAGATTATATTCCACTTCGACTGCCCTGTTCGGGACGTGTGCCAACAGAATTCATTTTCAATGTTCTAAAATCTGGAATAAAGAATGTTGTCTCAATTCAATGTGAAGATCAATTTTGCCGGTTTAAGGAAGGCACAAAAATTAACACTAGACGCCTAATACTCGGTCGAAGGGTGCTTGAACAGTTAGGTTTCAACAAAGACTGTTTAAAAGTTGTAAAATACTCAAGAAAAGTCGTTTACGACACTGAGAAATGTGTGGGCTGCGACAAATGCGTTTTTATATGCCCCTACAAAGCCATTGAAGCAGAACCTTTTGCAACCCCAAAAGTGCTCCTTGACTATTGCATGGGATGCGGGGCATGCGCCCTTGTTTGTCCGCATCATGCCATTCAAATTAAGGGTTTCGAGTTTGATAATGTTGCTAAGCTAATAGCAAACTACGCTGAATCAGCAAGGAAAATGAAGGAAAAGAGTAAATCTCCTCAAATCCTTGTCTTCTGCTGCCAGTGGTCAGAGTTTTCAGCCTTAGACGAACCAGAAAGCCTAATCTTCAAAAAGGGGGCTGTTGCCATAGAAATTCCGTGTTTTAAGGCGCTTGACCCATTTCACGTAATCAACGCATTATACAAGGGTTTTGACGGCGTCATGGCAGTGGTATGCTCTCAAGAAGATTGTAAACTTCAAGAGGGAAGAGAAACTGCTGAAAGAAACATGAGCGTTTTGCGGGATACGTTAAAGAAAATGAACTTGCTTGAACGCTTTGAACTTTTTACAGCTTCGCCGCGGTGTGTCGGCGATTTCAACCAGAAGTTTGAAGATTTTTTCAAAAAGATTGCTTCCATGCCCCAGCTAAAAACGGAAGTTTCGGAGGCTAAATCCCATGTATAAAATTTTGGTGAAAAGGGAGTTAGCACCAAAAATTAAGCTGTTTGAAGTGCATGCCCCAGAAATCGCTGCGAAGGCTAAACCGGGACAATTCATTATCCTAATCATAAGCGAAAAGGGTGAGCGCATTCCATTAACAATAGCCGGATACGATAGAAAGAAAGGCACAATAACTTTCGTCTTCAACGAGGTTGGAAAAACAACAAAACAGCTGGGTCTCTTAAACGAGGGAGACTACATAAACAACATTACTGGGCCTCTTGGAAACCCATCTGAAATCAAGAATTTTGGAAATGTTTTATGCGTTGGCGGCGGCGTAATGATAGCACCCATGCTTTTGCAAGTTCAAGCCCTACGCGAGGCCGGAAACACTGTCACAACGGTCATTGGCGCACGAATTAAGGAGCTTTTGATTTTTGAAAATGAAATGGAAAAGTTAAGCCATAGGCTTTTTGTTGCAACAGACGATGGCTCGAAAGGTTATAAGGGACTTGATTTTCTGAATGAAATTCTTAAAAAAGAAAAGTTTAACCGCTGTATTGCCATGGGACCCGTTGTTATGATGCAAAAAGTCTGTGAGATTACAAAGCCCTTTGGCATACCCACCGTAGTGACATTAACCCCAATCATGGTTGATGGCATGGGAATGTGTGGTGTTTGCAGAGTCACTGTTGGTGGACAAATGAGGTTTGCGTGCGTTGACGGGCCTGAGTTTAACGGCCATGAAGTGGATTTTGAAGGTTTGATTAAGAGGCAGAGAATGTTCCTTCCTGAAGAACGTTTAAGTTCTCTACTATGGGAAAATTTTGGGGGCTGTGGCTGTGGCGGAAAGTAAGCCTAAACCAAAAATCAAGAAAGAAACTGTTCCAATGCCCAAGCAGAAGCCAGAAGTTCGCAGAAGAAACTTTAATGAAGTTGCATTGGGCTATACGGAAGAACAAGCCCTTGAAGAAGCAAACCGATGTCTACAATGCCCAAAACCTCAATGCGTTCAAGGATGCCCAGTAGAAATAGACATACCAGCCTTCATCAAGCTAATCCGCGAAGGAAAATTCGAAGAAGCCGTGAAAAAGATTAAGGAGAAAAACAGTTTACCAGCCATATGCGGCCGAGTCTGCCCACAGGAAGAGCAGTGCCAAAAATTCTGTGTCTTGGGGAAGGTCGGCGACCCGGTTAGCATAGGCCGCCTAGAAAGGTTTGTGGCAGACTGGGAAAGAGCTAAGGGAATAACTATTCCAGAAAAGGCTCCGCCAACCGGAAAGAGAGTAGCAATCATCGGCGCCGGCCCAGCTGGTTTGACAGCCGCTGCTGACCTAGCCAAACTTGGACATGATGTTGTGATTTTTGAAGCCCTTCATCTTCCTGGAGGAGTTTTGGTTTATGGTATTCCAGAGTTTCGTTTGCCAAAAAGCATAGTTAAGGCTGAGGTTGATTATATTAAGAAGTTGGGTGTTGAGCTTCGTCTCGGATACCTAATTGGAAGGATTCACACAATTCCAGAACTTCTCAACAGCGGGTTTGACGCAGTTTTTATAGGAACTGGCGCAGGCTTACCAACATTTTTGGGTATTCCAGGCGAAAATTTGGGTGGAATATACTCTGCCAATGAATTTTTGATTAGAGTAAATTTGATGAAGTCTTATGCCTTTCCAGAATATGACACGCCCATAAGAATCGGCAAGCACGTGGCTGTTATAGGCGGCGGAAACGTCGCCATGGACTCAGCTAGGTCCGCCCTCCGCTTAGGAGCAGAAGAAGTCTGCATAGTTTATAGACGTTCACGCGAAGAAATGCCAGCCCGTAAAGAAGAAATCGAAAACGCTGAAGAAGAGGGCATCATCTGCAAATTCCTTGCAGCTCCAACACGGTTTATAGGCGACGAAAAAGGCTGGGTTAAAGGCATGGAATGCATCTGCATGGAACTTGGGCCACCAGACGAATCCGGAAGAAGAAGGCCAGTGCCAGTTAAAGGCTCCGAATTTGTAATGAATGTTGACACGGTTATAGTTGCCATTGGGAGAACACCAAACCCAATTATTCAGCGAACCACCGAAGGCTTAGCCGTAACAAAATGGGGTACAATTGTGGCGGACGAAAATGGCAAAACAAGCCTTGAAGGCGTTTATGCAGGCGGGGACATAGTAACAGGTGAGGCAACAGTTATAAGCGCCATGGGCGCGGGCAAAAGAGCAGCAAAAGCCATCCACGAATATTTAATGAATAAGAAAAAGTAGATTCTTCGACGGCGAGTGTAACTTACTGCATGATATGTGAAGTAAGAAAGAAATCGTAGGACAAAGTTTAATTTCGCTTTTGTTCACATTACACATTCAATCTCTTGGATGGTTGCTGCTTTGGTTACGACTTATCTTGACAAAATTTTCAACCCAAAAAGTGTTGCAATAATTGGTGCAAGCGACGAGCAAGGCAGCGTCGGATATGCGTTAATGAAAAATTTTTTGGATTTTGGTTTTGAGGGCAAAGTTTACCCAGTTAACATCAGAAAAAATGAGATTTTAGGTTTAAAAGCCTATCAGAATGTTGAGCAGATTCCAGACGCTGTTGATTTGGCGGTTATTGCCACTCCGGCGAAAACTGTTCCAGATGTTGTTGAACAATGCGGAAGGGCTGGAATAAAGGGCATAATCATAATTAGTGCCGGTTTTAAGGAGATTGGTCCGGAAGGCAAAGCCCTAGAAGACAAAATCCTAGAAATAAAGCAGAAATATGGTTTACGGATTGTTGGACCGAACTGTTTGGGGATAATTCGCCCAAGCAACAAACTAAATGCCACATTCCTAAATAAAATGCCTAAAGAGGGAAATATAGCCTTCATTAGTCAGAGTGGCGCTTTAGGCTCTGCGATCCTCGACTGGGCTGTGCATGAAAATATTGGCTTCAGCAACTTTGTTTCTGTGGGCTCTATGATAGATGTGGATTTCGGCGATTTGATAGACTATTTTGGAACAGACCCCAAAACAAAGAGCATACTTATGTACGTTGAGGGCATAACAAACGCCAGAAAATTCATGAGCGCAGCCCGCCACTTCGCAAGAACAAAACCAATAATAGTTGTCAAAGCTGGAAAATTCGGGGAAAGCGCAAAGGCAGCAGCATCCCACACGGGTTCCATGACGGGCGAAGACGACGTCTACGACGCAGCCTTCAAACGTGCAGGAATCGTGCGCGTTGAAGAAATAGCCGACCTATTCAACTGCGCTGAAGTTTTAGGCTTACAACCACTTCCAAAGGGCCCGAACCTAGCAATAATTACAAATGCTGGGGGCCCAGGGGTTATGGCGACAGATGCGCTCATAGCCAGAGGTGGAAAGCTAGCAAAACTTTCTCCCCAAACAATGGAGTTTCTTAATGGCATATTGCCACCATATTGGAGTAGAGGAAACCCAATAGACATTTTAGGAGACGCGAAGGCAGACCGCTACAAAGCCGTTTTTGAAGCATGTCTAAAAGATGAGAATGTGGATGGCATACTACTAATTTACACGGCGCAGGCAGTTGCTGAACCAGTTGAAATCGCAAAAGCCATAATTGAAGTTTACAAAGGAATGGAATACAAGAATAAAACTGTTTTAACATCTTTTATGGGCTATGGCGCCGTGCAAGAGGCAAACCGCATTTTTAATGAGAACGGCATTCCAACATACACAACTCCTGAACAAGCAGTTAAAACATACCTTTACATGTACCAATATAAACGAAACCTTGAACTTTTGTATGAGACTCCGGAAGAGCTTCCAGTAGACGTTTCTCCACCCAAACGTCCAATACAAGTCATAATGAGAAACGCAGCCATGGAAAACCGTGAAATTCTCACAGAGGCTGAAGCAAAAAGACTGCTTGAATACTATGGTTTCCCAGTCACAAAAACCTTTGTAGCCACAACAGCTGACGAAGCCGTAGCATGCGCATCGCAAATTGGCTATCCTGTTGTGCTAAAAATTTTATCTCCCCAAATCGTCCACAAGACTGATGCGGGCGGAGTCTTCCTAGATTTAAAGAGCGAGGCTGAAGTTAGGGAGGCCTTCGAACAAATTATACGCAATGCAAAAAACTATAATCCCGAGGCGCAAATCCTAGGCGTCACAGTTCAGCCAATGATAAAGAGGCACGGATATGAGGTCATACTTGGGGCTAAGGCCGACCCGCTTTTTGGACCCGTAATACTTTTCGGCATGGGCGGCATAGGCGTGGAATTGTTCAAAGATTTTTCTATAGGGCTTCCGCCGTTAAACCAAACTTTGGCTAGAAGACTTATGGAAGAAACCAAAGTCTACCAGCTTCTGAAAGGCTATAGAAACGTTCCGCCAGCAAACATGAAGCTGCTTGAAGAAATAATTGTGCGCTTCTCTCAGTTGCTTGTTGACTTCCCACAATTAAAAGAGGTTGACATTAACCCACTTTTGGTGAACGAGAAAAACGCGTTTATACTTGACGCAAGAATTGTCATCGACAAACAACGCGTTTTCGAAAAGCTTGAGCCGCACCAACACCTTGTTATAAGTCCATATCCAAAGAAGTATGAAACTTTATGGAGACTGCGCGACGGAAGAACAGTCCTATTAAGGCCGATAAAGCCTGAAGACGAGCCATTATGGCTTGAAATGTTTAAGAGCTTCTCAGAGGAATCCATACGCTATAGATTTTTCCAAATAATTAAGGACACGCCGCATGAAGTGCGTGTTCGCTACTGCAACATAGATTATGATAGGGAAATAGCCATAGTCGCAGAACTAGACGAAAATGGCCGAAAACAAATACTTGGCGTAACCAGAGTAAACCTAGAACCAGACAAAAAGGCGGGCGAAATAGCCTTCATTGTGGCAGACAGATGGCAGGGACTCGGCCTAGGCACAAAAATGGTTGATTATGTAATTGAAATATGCAAGGACATGGGTGTTGAAACACTTTATGCCATAATGCTTCCAGACAATTATAGGGCAATAAACCTAACGAAAATGATGGGCTTCAAACTCGCGCAAATGGATGACGGAACAATCAAAGGAGTCCTAAACCTAAAAGAAGAAACACAATTAAAAAGCAGCGAACAAGAAAGCCAGCCGAAAGCACAACAGCAAAAAGAAGCAGAAAAAATACACTAAAACAAGCAGTAGCGCTATTAACTATGCTCCGATATATTTTAAACTTGAGTTAAGCTTAATGAAACATAATTTCTATTTACTTATTGAGCTAAATTTAAATTATAGAAGCCACATTAATCTAGCTTCATAAAATTATGCTTAAAGGGTGAGAGAATGCCAGAATCCAAAAAGTTAAAATTCGCTTTTTACTGGGCGGCAAGCTGCGGTGGATGCGAAATAGCTGTTTTAGACATTAACGAGAAAATCTTGGATGTCATAGCCAAAGCTGACATTGTTTTCTGGCCAGTCGCTATGGACATAAAATACAAGGATGTTGAAGCCATGCCAGATAAAAGCATAGATGTGTGCTTCTTTAACGGTGCTATAAGGACGGAGGAAAACGAGTATATGGCAAAACTGCTGAGGAAAAAGTCAAAGGTGCTTGTGGCTTTTGGCTCCTGCGCCTGCGACGGCTGTGTGATAGGCTTAGGAAACTTATGGAATAAAGAGAAAATTTTCGAAAGAGCATACTTCGAAACTCCTTCAACAAGAAATCCTGAACGCGTAACACCCAAAACTAGTTTTAAAGTGCCTCAAGGAGAACTCGAACTTCCGGAATTTTATGACACCGTCAAAACCTTGGCGCAAACTGTCGACGTGGACTACTTTATTTCAGGCTGTCCACCCCCGGTTCCAAGGATAATTGAAGCCTTAGACGCCATTTTAAACGGAAAACTACCGCCCAAGGGCTCAAGCTTCCTGCTTAACAAGTCCATCTGCGACGAATGTCTAAGGGAAAAGAAGGACCGAAAAATAGCCCAAGTCAAAAGAGTTTACGAGATAGAAGATGACTACAAAACATGTTTCCTGGATCAAGGTGTTATATGCATGGGACCAGCCACCCGCGCCGGATGCGGCGCCCAATGTTTGAAGGCAAACGTACCATGCACTGGATGTGGCGGACCAGCACCGCGCGTGACAGACCAAGGTGCAGCTATGATTAGTGCGTTTGCCTCCTTGGTCACAGACCCAAAGGTCATCGAGCAGGTTGTCGACCCGGTTGGAACCTTCTACAAGTATTCTTTGGCCAACTCTATTTTGAGGAGGAGGGTGATACGCGAATGAAAGAAATAGTCATAAACCCTATAACAAGGCTGGAGGGTCACGGAAAAATAACAATATTCCTAAACAATGAAGGCGATGTGGATGAAGCCTACTTCCAAGTTCCTGAACTCCGCGGCTTTGAAAAGTTCTGTGAAGGCCGCAGAGCCGAAGACCTGCCAATAATAACAACACGCATTTGCGGCGTATGTCCGGTGGCCCACCACATGGCAAGCGCCAAAGCCTTAGACGCAGCCTTCAATGTTGAGCCGCCCGAACCAGCCAAAAAACTCCGTGAACTCATGTACTGCGGCTACTACCTATATGATCACACGCTGCACTTCTACTATTTGGGCGGACCAGACTTTGTAGTTGGCCCAGATGCGCCGCCGGAAAAACGCAATGTTTTAGGCGTCATTGAAAAGGCTGGCCTAGAAATAGGCAAAGAAGTTATAAAGCACAGGGCCTATGGCCAAAAAATAACTGAGATTTTAGGCGGCAAGGCAACCCATCCCGTAAGCGCATGCATTCCGGGCGGATTCGCAAGACCAATCTCTGAGGAGGAACGTCGAGAAATCGAGAAAATGGTGAGAAGCTGCTTTGAATTTGCCAAGTTTTCGTTAAAGCTGTTTGATGACATAGTGTTGAAAAACACAAATTACGTGAACTTAATAAAAAGCGAGGCATACACGCTTAAAACCTATTACATGGGCCTGGTGGACAAAAACAACAAAGTGAATTTCTACGACGGAAACGTCCGCGTAGTTGACCCAAATGGACGCGAATTCGTCAAATTCGCCCCTAAGGAGTATCTAGATGTCATAGAAGAACATGTGGAACCATGGACCTACGTGAAGCTACCATACCTGAAAAAGGTTGGTTGGAAAGGTCTTGTTGATGGCCCCGAAAGCGGCGCCTACCGTGTTGGCCCCCTTGGAAGGCTTAATGCGGCAGATGGCATGGCAACACCCCTAGCCCAAGAAGAATACGAGCGGATGTACGCTACTTTAGGCGGCAAACCAATCCACAATACTTTAGCCTACCACTGGGCTAGGCTTATAGAGCTTTTGTATGCTGCTGAACGCGCCCTAGAACTTGTAACAGACCCAGAAATAACAAGCAAAAACATCCGCAACAAACCCGGCAAACCAGGCGAGGGTGTCGGAATAGTAGAAGCTGCAAGGGGCACCCTTATACATCATTATCAGTTTGATGAGAACGCTTTGGCCAAAAAGGTTAATTTGATTGTGGCAACCGTCAATAACGCGCCAAGCATCTGCATGTCCATTAGAAATGCTGCTAAAGGCTTAATTAAGAAGGGCAAAGTTACCGACGGCATATTAAATATGGTTGAGATGGCCTTTAGGGCTTACGACCCATGTTTCGCGTGTGCAACCCATTTTGCGGTGGGCCAAATGCCCCTGGAGGTGGAAATTTATGACAGCGAGAAAAAGCTCATCCAAACAATCAAAAGGTAAAGGTAAGGCGAAGGTGAAGGCCATGGAAGAGGCAAAAGTTGGAGTATTCCTATCAGACTGCGGTGGACAAATAGCAAAAATCCTAGACTTCGAAGCCCTAACAAACTTTGTAAAGGGCATTGAAGGCGTAACTCTCGTCGCTAAGGGAAGCGAGTTTTGGAGGGGCCAAGGCCTAAAAACCATAGTGGACGCCG
>JAVZNZ010000010.1:0-49236 GCA_038882575.1 Bathyarchaeia archaeon | reverse complement strand
TAAACCGGCTAAACCAGCCCCAACAATAACTATGTCATGTGATATTTTTTCCATTCAACACACCATTGGCTTTCAATTGAAGAGTAAACATGTTTTATTAACAAACCTTTATAGTTTTTCCAAACATTTATGCCACGCTAACATTTATCTTTACAAAAAAGATTAATCTATAAGAGATTGCGCGCCAGTCTTCAAAAATGGGACATGGTACTGCATGTTTAATAAGATATTAGTTGCCAACAGAGGGGAAATCGCAATAAGAATAATTAGAGCTTGCAAAGAGCTTGGAATAAAAACTGTTGCCGTTTACTCCGAGGCTGACACAGAATCCCTCCACGTCCAATATGCGGATGAATGTTGCTGCATAGGCTCGGCTGAACCAAACGAAAGCTACCTAAACATCAAAAAAATAATAGAAACAGCCCAAAAAACAAAATGCGAGGCAATACACCCCGGCTACGGTTTCCTTTCGCAAATACCAGCCTTCGCAGAAGCATGCAAAACCAACGGCCTCGAATTCATCGGGCCCCCAAGCCACGTTCTACAAAAAATGGGAAACAAAGTTGAAGCCAGAAAAACAGCAAAAAAAGCAGGCGTTCCAATAATCCCAGGAAGCATACAACCAGCCAAAACCCCAGATGAAGCCCATAAAACAGCAGACGAATTAGGCTATCCGGTTTTGGTTAAGGCCGTTTACGGCGGCGGCGGAAAAGGAATGCGCATAGTTAATGACAAAAACGAAATGCAAAAAACCCTTGAGCTAGCAGCCCTAGAAGCTGAAGCCTCATTCGGAAACAACGAATTATATGTAGAAAAGTTTCTTCCAAAAGTAAGACATATAGAATTCCAAATCCTAGCCGACAAACATGGAAAAATCATCCATCTGGGCGAAAGGGAATGCTCCATCCAAAGAAGATACCAAAAACTAATAGAAGAAACCCCTTCAACAATCATGACAAAAGAGCTTAGAAAAGAAATGGGCGAAGCCGCCATAAAAATCGCAAAGGAAGTTGGCTACATAAACGCCGGAACAATCGAATTCCTCGTAGACCAAAAAAACAACTACTACTTCCTAGAATTCAACACGAGACTCCAAGTCGAGCACCTAATAACCGAAATGGCCACGGGAATCGACATAGTAAAAGCCCAAATCAAAATAGCAGCAGGAGAAAAGCTTCCATACCGACAAAGCCAAATCGTCCAAAGAGGCCACGCCATAAACTGCAGAATCAACGCCGAAGACCCATACAACAATTTCATGCCATCACCCGGAACCGTTAGAAGGCTTCACTTGCCCGGAGGCCCCGGAGTAAGAGTTGACACACACCTCTACGAAGGCTACACAATCTCAGTTTTTTACGACCCACTAATCGCAAAGCTCGCAGTTTGGGCACCAAACCGCAACGAAGCCATACAAAAAATGAAAAGAGCCCTAAAAGAATTCGCCATAGAAGGCGTTAGAACAACAATTCCATTCCACACTAAAATAATGGATGATGAAGACTTTGTTAAGGGAAAAATCCACATAAACTTCGTCGACGAAAGACTAAACAAGCTAATCCCAAAACAAATTTTAAGCGAAGAAGAAACAGCAGCCCTAATAGCCGTTCTAGCTAATAAAAAAATGAAAAAGCAAATCCAAGCAACAATACCAAAAAAGAAATCCACGGCTGTTTCACTTTGGAAATTGGCTGGCCGAATAAGGGGGTTTAGAAAGACAATTTGAAAGACCATGAAGTTTTAGTCAACAAAAAACCCCACAAAATCAAAATTTTAGAAGAAGGAGAAGGAGCTTTCGTCATAGAAGTGAATAACAAAATTGTTGAAGCAAAAATAAGGAATGCATGGACAAGCGAAACAGTGGCTGTAGAGATTAATGGCAACACCGTTCAAGCAAATGTAAAGAAAATCCAACACAATCTTCTCCAAATAGATGTTTTGGGAAAAACCTTCAACGTTGAATTTCCAACAAAAATCCCCCAAGAAATAAAACTTGAACCCCCAACCAAAAAATCACAAGTCAGCCCAATTGTTGAAAAGGACGCGGTAACAGCGCCCATCGCCGGAAAAATAGTTTTATTGAAAGCCAAAGTTGGACAAAAAGTTGAGAGGGGAGAGGGCATCTGCATATTGGAGGCTATGAAAATGGAGAACGAAGTATCAGCCCCAAAAGCTGGAATTATAAAAGAAATTAGAGTCTGCGAAGGCACCGTCGTAAACAAAGGAGATGTTTTAGCAATCATCGACTAAAAACTTTTTACCAACCACTTTCAATATTGGCTTTACTCTAACAATGGTTTGAAGGTGACCGCATGTTTGCCGGAATAGACCACATTGGCATAGCCGTAAAAAATTTAGACGAAGCCATCAGCATCTACCGCGACATTTTAGGCTTCAAGCTTGAGGGCGTCCACACCATAAATGAGAATAAAGTTAAAGTAGCCTTTTTCTCAACAGGCAACAAAGCCAAAATAGAATTGCTCGAACCACTGGGCAGCGACAGCCCAATCGCAAAGTTTCTCGAAAGCCGAGGCGAAGGCATACATCACATCGCGGTAAGAGTCGGCAACATCGAAGCCGCCCTAACAAAGCTCAAAAGCAATAACGTTACACTCATCGACGAAAAGCCAAGAATAGGCGCTGAAGGCAGTAAAATCGCCTTCGTCCACCCAAAAAGCACGAGGGGTGTCCTACTGGAGCTTGTAATGAAATAAGCTTTGCAGTCTTGCATGTAAAGTGGTGCGCGTGGGTCAGGTTAAAGTCGCTTTTTCTATCCAATTTTTCCACTCCTTTTCAAGCGGAATTCTTAACGTTGCCATCCCCTTAATCATGAACGAGCGTAAAGTTGACGTTGTTGTCATAGGCCTCGTTTTTGCAGCCATGCCAATACTCATGCAGTTTGGAAGAATGCTATTCGCAACGCTATCCGACTTCTGGGGTAGAAAACTTTTCTTTTTCGCCAACGGCCTCTTCGGAACAATCTCAAGCCTAATATATTATGTTGCTCGCACACCACTAGACTTCTTATTTGGAAAAGCCGCTGAAGGAACCAAAGAAGGCGCAATCTGGGCAGTCAATAGGCCTTTCCTACTAGAGAAAAACGAAGGAAGCTGGAGGGCTCTAGTTCACTTAAGAACCATAGTTTATTTAGGATTCGCCCTAGGAAACCTCGTAGCCGGCTTCCTAATAGTTTGGCTTCTATTCGAAGGCACAATGATTCTCTGCGCCTTTTTCGGCGTTATCGTTGTCATGCTCTCTTTACTGCTGACTGGCGAGCGAAAAGAACACTTCAACTTAAGTAAGGCAGTAGGCTTCTTAGATTTTAGAAGAAAAACAAGAATTTTCAAACTTTTCATATTCTTATTCTTTGTAACCGGCTTATCCTATGGATTTGTCGGAGGCTACGTTATTCCATTATTCCTAAAAAACTGCGGGTTTGACACCACAACAATCGGACTAATAATAGGCATACAAATTTTAGTGGCTGGCATATTCTCCTACATTTTCTCTAAAACCAGCAAAATGCGGCAGCTAATACTAATAAGCGGACTGCTATTCTCATGCACATTTATCCTTCTCAGCCTCGCAAACCCGCTTACGGCGGTGTTTCTCGTCATCTTTTTTGGCTTCGTCCAAGGAGCTAATGCAATAGGCCAAGAAGGGATGCTATCTAAAGTCAGCAACAAAGAATCCTATGGAACAGACATTGGACTGTTGATGATAGGCCTCCACATTGGAGAAACAATAAGCTCAGCCCTTGCTGGACTTTTAATCGCAAACTGGGGTTTTGCAGCGCCATTCCTAATCGCAGCCTTAACATACACCATCTTTTATTTAACCTCCTACAAAGTTATGGATTAGGGTAAAAGTTTGAAAGTTTACAGGCTGCAGGAAAGCCTAAAAACGAAAAAGTTTGGGAAGAAAATAATTTTTTTGAGGGAAATAAACTCAACAAATGACTTTGCGAAGGAGTTAGCCTCACATGGTATTGAAGAGGGAGCGGTTGCAGTGGCTGAAGTCCAAAGGGCTGGACGTGGGAGAATGGGGCGCCAGTGGTCTTCGCCGAAGGGCGGACTATACTTCTCGATTATTTTGAGGCCTAAAATTAAGGTTTCAGAAGCCGTCAAACTTGTTTTTGTGGCTGGGCTGGCTGTTGCAAAAGTTTTAGAGGAAATATTCAGATTGAAAGTGGAGGTTAAGTGGCCTAACGATGTTCTTGTTAGTGGGAAGAAGGTTTGCGGAATACTTGTGGAAATGAATTCTGTGGGCGATCACGTTAACTATTTGGTAGTCGGCATAGGCGTAAATGCAAACGTCAATGTAGAAAAACAATTTCCAGAACACCTCCGCGGCACTGCAACTTCGCTGGAAAAAGAGCTTGGTGAAAAAATTCAATTAGAGGAGCTTTTTAAGCGTCTGCTTGAAAAATTAGAAATTTTCTACGACCTTTTTTTGGAGTCTGGCTTGGCTCCAATTTTAGAAGAATGGAAAAAGTATGCTTTTTTCCTAAATCATCATGTGGACGTTATAAGTGAACATGAAAAATTCAGTGGTTTAGCGGTGGATGTAAACTCTGACGGCGCTTTAATTGTTAGGCTTAAGAATGGTGAAATAAAGCGTGTTTTGGTTGGGGACATATCCGTGAAAATCATGTAAAAACAGCGGTTTTCGTTTGCATGTCTATAAATATTAGTTGAAATGTATACCACATTAATTTGAGGGAAACCAAAATGGCGATAAAAGAGCCTTCAGTTGAAGAGAAGATTAAGCGTTTACGCGAGTTAAACGAGCAGGCCATGCTTGGCGGCGGGCAAAAGCGTATTGAAGAGCAACACGCCAAAGGCAAATTGACAGCCCGCGAACGCATTGAGATTCTTTTGGATCCGGGAAGCTTTAATGAAATTGACCGTTTCGTTGTTCACCAATGCACTGAATTCGGTATGGCTGAGCGAAAATATTTGGGCGATGGTGTTGTGACAGGCTACGGCACGATAGATGGGAGGCTTGTCTACGTTTTCTCTCAAGACTTTACGGTTTTTGGCGGTTCCTTGGGCGAAATGTTTGCAAGAAAAGTTTGCAAAATCATGGACTTAGCTATGAAAACAGGCGCCCCAATCATAGGCTTAAATGATTCTGGTGGGGCACGCATCCAAGAGGGCGTGGCGAGCCTTGCCGGATACGGCGACATATTCTTTCGAAATGTTATTGCGTCTGGGGTTATTCCACAAATATCGGCTATTATGGGACCTTGCGCTGGCGGTGCCGTTTACTCCCCGGCGCTAACAGACTTCATCATTATGGTTGACAAAACATCGCACATGTTTATTACGGGTCCAGATGTTGTTAAAACGGTTTTGGGACAAGAAGTGACATTCGAAGAGCTTGGCGGCGCAACTGTTCATGCTCAAACCAGTGGTGTGGCACATTTCATAGCAAAGGATGAGCATCAATGCATGGAGATAATTAAAAAGTTGTTGAGTTATTTGCCAAGCAATTATTTGGAGGATCCGCCGTCGGTTGAGCCTACTGACGACCCGAATAGGACTGATGAGGACTTGGCTCGCATACTTCCAGATGATCCGGACAAGCCATACGATGTTAAAGAAGTAATTTATCGGGTTGTAGACAACGGCGAATTCTTTGAAGTTCAGCCTTTGTGGGCTCCAAACATTGTTATAGGTTTTGCACGCTTAAACGGCAAGACCGTTGGGATAGTTGCGAACCAACCAGCCTATTATGCTGGAGCCCTAGACATAAACTCCTCGGTAAAAGGCGCCAGATTTGTGCGTTTCTGCGACTGCTTCAACATTCCAATAATAACGTTTGAGGATGTGCCTGGCTTCCTACCCGGAATAGAGCAAGAACATGGTGGCATCATCCGCCATGGATCCAAGCTCTTATATGCCTATTGTGAGGCAACCGTGCCGAAAATTACTGTTATTCTTCGAAAGGCTTATGGTGGAGCCTATGACGTTATGGGAAGCAAACATTCCGGTGCAGACATTAATTATGCTTGGCCGACGGCTGAAATTGCTGTTATGGGGCCTTATGGAGCTATAAACATAATTTTCCGTAAAGAAATTTCTGAAGCCCAAGACCCCGAACAAAAGCGCCTAGAGCTTGTTCGCGAGTATCGGCAAAAGTTTGCAAACCCGTATGTGGCAGCCCAGAAAGGTTACATTGACGAGGTGATTGAGCCGGCGGAAACTAGGCCCAAGCTTATTAGTGCACTTGAAAGTTTGATGACAAAACGTGAGTATAGACCATCAAAAAAACATGCAAACATACCATTATAGATATTAATGAGGGCGTTTTCTTTCATCAATGTCTAAAACGACTTCAAAGCCAGAGGATAGCTGACTTGATTGTTCCAAAACCCATCAAAATCACGGACACAACGTTCCGCGATGCCCACCAGTCTCTGATGGCTACTAGGATGCGCACCGACTCAATGGTTCCAATAGCTGAAAAAATGGATAAGGTGGGTTTCTTTTCGCTTGAGGTTTGGGGCGGCGCCACTTTTGACGTTTGCATTCGCTATTTGGGGGAAGACCCGTGGGAGAGAGTTCGCACTTTGAAGCGTTATATAAAGAGGACGCCGCTTCAGATGCTTCTGCGTGGACAAAATATTGTTGGCTATCATAATTATCCGGACGATGTTGTAATAAAATTTGTTGAGAAGGCCGCTGAAAATGGCATAGACATTTTCCGTGTTTTTGACGCCTTAAATGACATAAGAAACATGGAAGTGGCCATAAAAACCGTTAAAAGGGTGGGCAAACACGCCCAAGGAACCATTTGCTACACTATAAGCCCAGTCCACACAATAGGTTATTATGTGGAAGTTGCCAAAAAACTGGCTGAGCTAAACTGCGATTCCATATGCATAAAGGACATGGCTGGAATGCTTGCACCCCAACCAGCCTACGAGCTCATAACTGCCCTAAAAAGGGAGGTAAACCTACCCATACACCTACACAGCCACAGCACAAGCGGCATGGTTATGATGACATATTTAAAGGCATGCGAAGCCGGAGTTGACATAATCGACACGGCCTTTTCTCCACTAGCTTGGGGAACATCCCAACCGCCAGTCGAATCAATTGTGGCAGCCCTCAAGGGAACACCATTCGACCCTGGATTTGACATGGGGCTTCTTAATGAAATCGCCAAATACTTTTGGGAGTTGCGCGAAAAATATTATGATCCGCTTAGGCTGATTGATCCAAAATCTGAGAGGGTTGACCCCTCCATAATCGTCCACCAGATTCCCGGAGGGATGTTCTCTAATCTTCTTGAGCAGTTGAAGGAGCAAAATGCGCTTGACAGGCTGAGGGATGTTCTTGAGGAGGTTCCTAGGGTTAGGAGGGATTTAGGTTATCCTCCCCTTGTGACGCCGACAAGTCAACTTGTTGGCATACAAGCAGTTTTGAATGTGTTGTCAGGCGAACGTTATAAGATTGTTCCTAAAGAGGTTAGGGATTACGTAAAGGGCTTTTATGGTAGGCCTCCAGCCCCAATTGACGAGAATGCCAAAAAATTGATTATTGGGGATGAGGAGCCCATAACATGTCGTCCAGCAGACCTCCTTGAACCAGTTTTGGACAAGATTCCGGAAGAAGTTAAACCGTATATAGAAAGTGAAGAAGACAAGTTGACTTACGCTTTGTTTCCGCAGGTTGCCATTGAATTTTTCAAGAAGAGAAAGGCAAAAAGGGAGGAGGCCAAAACCGGGATTTCGCTTGAAAAAATTGCTGAGTTGGAGAATGTTGCTGTCGTTTCGGTTGCCGTAGCCGCTTATTTGGCTGGTTCTCGTGGTGTTAAGGCTTTAATACCAGCTAGGTTGAAGGGAGCCCAATCTCCATGGGTTTTGGCTGCCCGTCAAAGCATAAGTGGGTTAGGTGTGTGAAATGCCACCTTTTTATGAAGTTTTCATTGACGGTAAGCCTAAAAAGGTTGAGTTGGCGCGGGTTGGGGAAAATCTTTTCACGTTAAAATTGGATGGCAAAAACGTTAATGTTGAGTTGCCTGGGGATAAGATAGCCCTTGATGGTGAATTTTCCATAAGGGTGGATGGAAAAAGTTATAGGGTTAGGCTGCCGAAAATTGAGCGTGGAAAAATTTTTGCAGTGAACGTTGAAGACGTTGCTTTTAGGGCTGAGGTTAAGGCGCCTATAATAAAGCCTGAACAAACTTTTTTGAGGCAAACCCAGCCAGCTCCAGCATTGGGGGCGGTTGTTTCCAAACAGTCAGTAGAGGGCATTGTGGTGGCGCCTATGACTGGCAAAATACTTTCAATTAAGGTTAAGAAGGGTGAAGCCATTAAAGCTGGCCAAATTTTATGTATTCTTGAGGCTATGAAGATGGAGAATGAGGTGGCCGCGCCTAAGTCTGGAACAATACGTGAAATCTATGTTTTTGAGGGTTCATCAGTAAGCGAAGGCGAACCCCTATTCAAAATAGAATAGCCGAATGGCGTAAAAGGTTTAATAAACTAATTTTGTAAACCAAAATTGAATTTTAAAGGCGCCCAATGGTTGCAAAAATTTATATGAGGCTTTCGCGCTATTAAAATTGAAAGAGGCGAGGAGCTGTCTGAATTTTTTGAGAAAATTGGGAATGCTGATTCTACCATTGTTAGTAGTATCAACCATTTTAATTGGAACTCCGTTAGTAAGCATAGCCCAAATAGCCACAGCATACGGCTCCTCAATCGGCGACTTACGCTACAAACCAGAATACGACCTAAACAAAGACGGCACAATAAACATAATAGACATGGCTATAACAGCCAAAAACTTCGGAAAAACATACTAACACCCATTTTCAGCTACGGTAGAAAAAATCGAAAGACAATTTGCATTATATTTATGGCGGAATTTGTCGTCCAAATTCAGAGGATGTAAAGATCAAGTCATTCATGTCAATCCATGTGTCACAGTCCACATCATAAATGTAGTTCGGATGCTCCCAGTGAACACGTTGACCATAACGTATCGCAATTGCAGAAATATCAAGAATATTAACCACACCATCTCCATTAACGTCCGTGATCACACAATGACTTTCAAAATAGCAGTAAACTGTTCCTGTTTTAACCGCCGTGAATGATATCGTTATGTTTTGACAGTCTATCAGTGCATATCCACGAGGGACCAAAATGGCAGAAGGCCATGGCGCACATGGAAGAACGTCGCCGCCTGCGGGAAGGTCTGTGGGGTCAGTTAGTACGAAATAAATATATCCTATAATATGGTGCCATTTGTTGTGCGGATTGCCGTAACTCATAGTAAATGTTAGCGTAAATTCTCCCATCTGCTTAACATTACCCTTAAAATAGTAAATAACCCAATCCTTCCCATCCCTCGGAACAATTATTAACGGAATGTAAAAGTGACTGGTACCGGGATATATATCCCGTTCTATTTGTTGGATTTCATGGTATGCGTATTTCCAAACATCCCAAGTAGATACATCTTCGCTAGCGAAGGCTGATGAAAACATGGAGATAATGAAAATGGTCACCATGCATATTCCGCATGGTAACACTGCCCTTTTCATTTTGCTCCCCAAAAATAACCGAATAATCTCCTGCATAAAAATTTTTCTCAAAAGTTAGAATATTGATGGTGGTTTATACTCCCCAAATGTTTCACGTAAAACGTCACATATTTCGCCTAAAGTGGCATATTCTCCAACCGCCCGAATTATAAAGGGCATCAAATTCTCATTCTCCCGCTCAGCAGCCACCCTCAAACCATCCAAGGCTTCTTTCACTTTAGTTTGGTTTCTCTGCCGCTTTACCTCATTCAACCGTTTAATGAGCTTCTTTTCAACTTCTGGATCCACACGCAAAATCTTTATTGGAACTTCCTCCTCAGTCTTAAACTCGTTAACTCCAACAACAATCCTCTTTTTGGCTTCAACCTCCTTCTGAAACCTATAAGCACTTTCAACTATTTCCCTCTGCATAAAACCCTTTTCTATGGCTGCAACAGCCCCGCCCAACTCGTCGATCCTTTCTATGTATTTGGCTGCTCTTTCCTCAATCTCATTCGTCAAATACTCCACATAATAAGAACCAGCCAAGGGGTCAACGGTATCAGCCACACCACTTTCGTAGGCTAATATCTGCTGAGTTCTAAGCGCTATCATAACCGCATGTTCGCTTGGCAGGGCATAGGCCTCATCAAAGGAATTCGTATGCAAAGACTGTGTCCCACCCAAAACGGCTGCCAAAGCTTGAATGGCTACCCGAACAATATTGTTATAGGGTTGTTGCGCAGTCAAAGAAACACCAGAAGTCTGTGTGTGAAAACGAAGCATCCAAGAAGCCGGATTTTTAGCCCCAAAACGCTCACGCATAATTTTCGCCCAAAGCCTCCTCGCCGCCCTAAACTTGGCTATTTCCTCAAAAAAGTTGTTATGCGCCGCAAAGAAGAAGGATAGTCTCCCAGCAAACCTGTCCAAGTCTAAGCCCCTTTCAACTGCTGCCTCAACATAAGCGATGGCATTTGCCAGGGTGAATGCAACCTCTTGAACTGCGGTTGCGCCAGCCTCGCGGATATGATAGCCGCTTATGCTGATAGTATTCCATTTTGGCATGTGCCTAGAACAATATTCAAAGATGTCTGTGACAAGCCTCATGGATGGCTTAGGCGGAAAAATATACATGCCCCTAGCAACATACTCCTTTAAAATATCATTCTGAACAGTTCCATCAAGCCTAGATTGGTCAACGCCTTGCCTTTGTCCAACAGCAACATACATGGCAAGCAAAACGGCTGCCGGAGCATTAATGGTCATTGAAGTCGTAACCTTATCGAGGGGAATACCATCAAAAAGAATCTCCATATCACGTAATGTGCTTACGCTAACTCCAACTTTCCCAACCTCGCCAGCCGCCATAGGATGATCACAATCATAACCAACCTGCGTCGGAAAATCAAAAGCAACACTTAACCCGGTCTGCCCATGCTCTAACAAATACTTAAAACGCTCATTGGTTTGTTCAGCCGTGCCAAAACCAGCATACTGTCTCATAGTCCAAAATCTAGCCCTATACATGGTTGGGTAAATCCCACGTGTGAAGGGATACTCGCCCGGAAAACCCAAATCCCTCAAATAATCAAATTTCGCAATATCAACTGGAGTATAAACGCGGCTGACTGGAATGTCTGAGCTTGTGTAAAATTCGCCCCTTTCACGCATGCTTCCAAGACTTTTTGAGACAACATTAGTTTCCCAATCCATTTTACGCTTTTCGATTTCCTTAAGCCTCTCTTCTTCAAACATCACGTACACCAAAAATAAAGTGTCTTCTGAAGGGATAAATGAGTTTATCTACAGACTTCCAACAATTAAAAGATATAAAGTCCCCCCTCCAAAATACTATTGATTTAAAAGGGGTTTGAGTTGCGGGTTAAGGTTGAATACCTTGGCCACATAAGAAACATAATCCGCAGCGAACGCGAAGAAGAAGTTGAAATAGGCGAAGGCTCCTCTATAGAGGATTTGCTGCTTAAACTTTCAGAAAGGTATGGAGAAACCTTCAAAAAAGCTGTTTACGAACCCAGCAGCACAGATGTCAAAGCAAACTACATTATCACTGTTAACGGCTACTTGCTGAATCAGCTAAACGGCATAAAAACAAAACTAAAACACGGAGACCACGTAATACTACTCCCAATAGTAAGCGGCGGCTGAGAAAAAGTTTTAGGCGAAAACCCAATAAAAAGGGTTTTATTCTCTCCAAGGCAAGGTGAAAAACAATTGAAAAGAGTACAAGCCCTAAAACAAACCGCTTTTGAACAAAAAGGTTTCGACGGATTTTTAATCACAAACGAAACCAACATGCTATATTTTACTGGTTTTCCAGGAGCAGCCTCTCTCCTTATACCAAAAAACGGTGAAGGCACAATCTATGTTTACGGCGTAAATTATGAGCAGGCAAAAGCCGAAGGAAAAGGCTTTAATGTTGAATTAACAAAGCGCGGTGAAAATTTGATGGCTAAAATCGCCGAGAAAATAAAGGAGCTTAAAATGAAAAAGCTCGCCTTCGACGCCCTTAGCATTGAAAATTATCGCGCCCTCTCTAAGGCGTTAAAGGGCGAAACAAAACTGAAAATACAAGCTAAACTTGTCTGGGAACTTAGGAAAAAGAAGGATGAAGAAGAAATTAAGCTTATGCGGAAGGCTGGCGAACTTACAAGCGAAGGCATGAAAATTGCCTACGAAATCTTGCGCCCCGGAATGAGGGAGTATGAGGTTGCAGGCGAAATAGAATATGCCATGCGGAAAAAGGGTTCTTGGGGAACAGCCTTCGAAACAATAGTAGCTTCTGGAGCCCGCTCCGCTTTCCCCCATGGAGGCTGCAGAGAAAGAGAAATCAAAGAAAGCGACCTGGTCGTCATAGACATCGGGGCAACCTACCGCTATTATCGTTCTGACATGACCAGAACCCTCGTAGCCGGAAAACCCTCAGAAAAACAAAAGAAAATTTACGAAATCGTAAAATTAGCCCAAGAAAAGGCTTTCCAAGTCATAAAGCCCAAAGCCAAAGCAAAAGATGTAGACGCAACGGCAAGAAAAGTCATCGAGGATGCTGGTTACGGCGAATATTTTGTTCATGGCCTAGGCCATGGAGTCGGCTTGGAAGTCCATGAACCCCCAGCATTAAGCAGAGAAAGCAAAGACAAACTAACTGTTGGAAACATAGTTACAATCGAGCCTGGAATATACCTAATCGGTTATGGAGGCTTCCGCATAGAAGACACGGTTCTGGTGAAAAAGGACGGAGCGGAAAAACTCACAATCGGCCCCTACACTCTAAACACGAAAGCCGCAGAATAAACAAGGCACACAAACAGAGCTCATAAATTTGCGTTGGCGCTTAAATGCCCCTTACACCATTTCACACATTAGCCTTCATGTTCCTACATTTCAAAAACAAAAAGCTTATAGACCCACTAGCTTTAGCGATTTCAACAGCCTTTCTAGACATGGAACCCCCTATACTACTGGCTTTTGGGTGAATCCCCAACCCATAGGATTTTGCATGGTTTCACCCTGGCCCTGACAACATACCCGATCATGGTGGCTTTCGGAACCTACATTATAGAAAGCGTATTTGAAAATCGATTATGGCAAATTTATAGGCAATTGAGAATGAATCCTGTCAAAGTGCGATATCCACTATCAAACATTTATTTAATAAGCCTATTCGGCGGTTTCACCCACATTTTATTTGACATGTTTACCCATCGTGAAATGTCTTGGGTTTTATACCCCTTTGTCCAGGGAAACCCGTTTTATTTGGGGCAAGCATCAATAATAGTTGAAGTCACAATTGTTCTATTGTCGGTTTACTCGATAACTTGTTGGCTGAAACAAATGAAAATTTGATTGGAATAAAAATTAGGTTGTTTAGTCGGGAAGCTCCAAATTCAACTGTTTCTTCAAAGTCTTATAGCGATTACGCACAGTAACCTCAGTAACGCCAGCAGCTTCGGCAATGTCCTTTTGAGTTTTCTTCTCATCATTCTGCAGGCAAGCAATGTATAGGGCGGCGGCAGCCAAACCCATGGGATCTTTACCCGCGGCAGCCCTCTTCTTTCTGGCTTCACGCAAGATTTGGATTGCAAGCCCTTGAGTTTTACCAGAAATTCCCGTTCTCTCGGCAATCTTTGAAACGTAAGTTAGTGGGTCGGCAATGGGCATTTGGACGTCAAGTTCCCTAAGCAAAAGCCTATAACATCTTGCAACATCCTTCCTATCCACAAGGCTGGCCTCGGCAATTTCACGCAAAGTTCTCGGTGTCCCGCTTCCGCGGCATGCAGCATACAAGGCTGCAGCAGCAATAGCGGCAATAGACCTCCCACGAACTAAACCCTTATCCAAGGCTTTGCGGTAAATAACGGCTGCCTTCTCCTTAATTGGCGGTGGAATGTAAACCTTATCAGACAAGCGGTCAAGTTCAGCCATGGCTTGGGCCAAGTTCCTATCAATGGAAGAGTGCACTCGGGAGCGTATTTGCCATTTCCTCAAACGCCACATCTGCAAGCGCGTGGAAAGCGGAAGCTTCCTCCCGAAAGCGTCTCGATCAACTTGGCTGATTGCGGTTGACAAGCCTTTGTCATGAACAGAGTAGGAGGTTGGCACTCCAACACGGCTTCTGGAAGCCTTTTCCTCTTGGGTAAAAGCGCGCCATTCTGGGCCCTTGTCCATCATTTGCTCGTATAAAACAAGTCCGCAATCGCCACAAACAGTCTCTCCGGAATCATAATCATGAATAAGGTTGCCACTACCGCATTCTGGGCATTTGTCAATTAGGCGTTGTCGGACTTCGCCTTCCTTCTTGCTCAATTTTTCACTCCCAATATTTTGAGAACCGTCACCATTCCACATCATGGATTCGGAATAGAAAACAGCACATCCGGCCCCGCGTGGCTATTTAGATGAAATGTTTCAATATATAAATTTTACGGTTTAATCAAAATGATTTAACCCACAAATCTTGAATACTTATAATAAGCACCAAATTTAAATGAGACTTAAATGAACAGACTTCCAGAAAAAATTCGCAGAACCCTAGAAAAACTTGTAGCTGAACTAAAAACTAAAGAAAACGTTTACGGCATAGGATTGTTCGGAAGCTGGGCCAGAGGCGACGCAACATCATCAAGCGACATAGACCTGCTCATCCTAGAAAGAGGCAATTTTAACTGCGAGTACGTTGACAGAATAGCATTAAACGGCCTATTTATAGACTTAAATCACATTCCTAAAAATTGGATACGCACAGCAATTCCGCCAGAAATTGACCAAAAACTATATGAAATGCAAATTTTCTATGACAGGGACTGGTCTTTAACGAACACCAAGCTTTTGATGGCAAAGTTATATGGATCGCCAGAAAGGGTTGAAATTAGAACAGATGGGCATATTATTGAGTCGGACATTTATCTAAGCCGTGCAACCTCAGCCTTTTCCAGACGAGATTTTTACAGCGCTTATGTTTTCGCTGTGGTTGCCCTTGAAAACATTTTGAAAGTTTTAATTGAAATAGCCTTGGAGCCCTTTTCAAATAGCCAATTTTTGGAGAAACTTAAAACTTCATCATCTAAACTTGGAATGGCAAATTTGTTCAGCGAATTCTTAAACATAACAACGTTGGACAAAGCGGACAACATGCATGTGAAGGAGAAAACCAAACTTTTTAAGCTGATATGGGAAGATTTAAGCCTCACAGTCAAACAGAACTTTGACATTTTAGAATCCTCGCATTTTAAGGTTAAAACGAAACTGGGCTACTACTTAAATCCAAACTTTTTGCAAGGCCTTCTTTTGCGAGTAAACGCTTTGGTTGAGCTTGAAAAGTTTGCCGAGGCATCTCACTACTTGAACAGAGTGCTTTTGGACATGCTTGAAAATTACGTTTGGTTTAAATCCGCGGTTAAAAGGGTAAAAGTGGACAACACAACAATGCTCCATTCCCTAGAAATTCTGGAAGGAAAAAACTCAAAAAACCTCAATAACATCTTGCTTTTTCTAAACTTAACCAATCTAAAAGAAAACATGGTTGCCGACGTAATAGAAAAAGTCAAGCGAACAACATCTCTAGTAAGGGGAGAGAGGAAAGTTTTAATCGGAAAGCGTTTAAGTTCAAGTTAGAACACGTACAAAACACGTAGCAGCCCGGTGGTGTAGTGGACAAGCATAGCGGGCTTTGGACCCGCTGACGAGAGTTCGAATCTCTCCCGGGCTACCATCCCCTTGCACTTGTTAATGTATTTGGCGTTACCGCTTTTCCAAACCATTTTTAAACTACTCTGCTAACATTTCTTCTATGTCAAGGAAAATTCACGAAAAGCTTGAACATCGCGTTAGGCTGGTGGAAAGAAGAGATAAAATGCTGATTAAGGACCGCTCAGAAGAGCGGGCGGTTTTAGAGGAGGTCTTCGACCAATCAACTCTCATGGTGATTTACGATTTTCTGAATAAGGGTGTGATTGACGAAATTCATGGTGTGGTTAAGGCTGGAAAGGAAGCGCGCATTTACTGGGGCAAGGACAAGCTTGGAAACGAATTAGCGATAAAAATTTACCTAACTGTTTCTGCTGAGTTTCGTAAGGGTATACTCAAATACATTGAAGGAGACATAAGGTTTAAAAGCATAAAACGTGACACACGTTCGCTTATTTTTGCATGGGCCCAAAAAGAATTTAAAAATTTGGAAGCAGCCACAGCAGCTGGAGTTAGGGTGCCAAAACCCATCGCAGTCAAAAATAACGTGCTTATAATGGAGTTTATTGGAAAGAACGGTGTGAATGCGCCAACGCTTAAGGAAAGCCCGCCAAAAAACCCCGAAAAAATCTATAAAACCCTCCTCACATACTTAAAGAGGCTTTATAGAAAGGCTGAACTCGTGCATGGCGATTTAAGCGAATATAACATAATGCTTTGGAAAGGCCGTCCTGTTCTCTTTGACATGTCGCAGGCTGTTCCAATTTCACATCCAATGGCAGAAACATTATTAAACAGGGACCTAACAAACCTAAACAAATTTTTCAGCAGGCTGGGTGTGGCTGTTCTTCCAACGGAAGAATGTTATAGGAGGATAACGGGCGGTGGCGGGCGCTAGCACCATAATTAAAATTCCAAGGGAGCGTGTTGGTGTCCTAATAGGTCCAGATGGAAGAGTGAAGAAGGCTGTTGAAGAAAAACTTGGTGTGAAACTGCATATAGACGGCGAAACAGGCGACGTCACAATAACTTTAACGGAAAAGGCGAATGACCCTTCTATGCTTTTTAGGGCTAAAGATGTTGTAACCGCCGTTGGGAGGGGCTTCTCACCCGAAAATGCATTCCGCCTACTGCATGATGAAGAAGCCATCCTAGACATCATAGATTTACGCACGATCTTCGGGAAGTCCGAATCAGACATAAAACGCATAAAAGGACGAATAATAGGGATGGATGGAAAAACCCGAAGAATAATAGAAGAGTTGACAGACACAAACATATGCGTTTACGGACACACGGTAAGCATAATCGGAAACATAGAACAAGCCCAAACAGCAAGGGAAGCCATCCAAATGCTCATAAACGGAAGCCAACACAACACAGTATACCGCTTCCTCCACAGAAAACGCAGAGAACTCAAAAAGAAAATGCTCGAATTGTGGGAGAAACCAGAAGAATAGATAAAACGTATGAATTAACAAGTTAAGCTTGCTTAAACCGTTTTTGGAGGGAAGTACCATTTCTCTTCCGGTTTCACCTCTTCTTCATAAATCTCCTCATCTTTAGTTTCTCTGGTTCTTTGCTTCCAAAATTCTTCATACCAAGAAAAAGCCAAAAAAGCTAAAAAACCACTACCAATGGAAAAGCTGATTAACGAGCTATTGATATCAATCCTTCCACTCATAAGTACGTAAAATATTAGTATTCCTGCAAGAGTTGAAAATAAGGCGCTTACAATTGTGGCGTAACAAGCCCACTTTCTTCTATTGTTGCTGAAAAGCCACGGCATATACATCGGATTAAAACCCCATTGCATACGGTCAACTTCGCTTACCCACGGGTTAACTTCTGCATAAAGAGCATCAAATAAATAGATTAGGAAGAACATCCCAAAAAAGGCGATGGTGACAAATAAGACATAAATTGCTGTTGCTGAGAAAGTTGGATAATCCCGAAAATAGCCTCCTACAATTTGAATGATGATGAAGAGCAGGAGGGAAAGGAAAAGCCAACGATTTATTCGCATAGGCCTCTAATGAAATTACAGTTTCTCATGATGGTATATATTTTTATGTGCTTATTTTCTAGAAAAATATAAAGTGGTAGGCTCCCGCATTCTTGGGACTGCTCGTAATCGAGGTTATAGCAATCCTCTCAAGATCCCAATCATTTTTTCAGCGGGGCCAGAGTCGTCATCGCCCACCAAATAAAGATTTCAATGACTTAAATAAAAAGTTATAGATGAGTGGGCTGTTGGGACTTAATCATGTTGAAACATGTTCGCGTTGTTCCTTTGGCTGCAGAAAGCCTCGGCGTTAGGTCCATGTGCACTTATGTTGAAACGCCTGACGTCAGAGTTTTGCTTGACGCTGGGGTTTCGCTTTGTCCAAACCGTTTTGGTTTGCCGCCCCATCCTCTAGAGTTTAAGGCTATAGAAGAATCGCGTAAGAGAATTGCGGACGCTGCTGAAAAGGCTGAAATCGTGACTTTAAGCCACTATCATTTTGATCATCACACGCCTTCCTATGAGGATTGGCTTTGCAACTGGACGGCTAAAGACGAAACAGCGAGGCAGATTTACGAGGGAAAAACTGTTTTAATAAAAAATCCTAAAGAGAAAATTAATTTTAGTCAGAGGCGTAGGGGATGGATTTTCCAGAAAACAGGCGGAAAGTATGCGGAAAAACTTGAAATTGCAGATGGAAAAACGTTCCTTTTTGGGAAAGCCACAAAAATTAAGTTTTCAGAACCAGTCTTTCACGGACCGGAGGATTCAGCCTTAGGATGGATTTTAATGGCGACAATAGAATATGAAGGTGAAAAGTTTATGTTCGCTCCAGACGTTCAGGGACCAATGGCGAAACAGACGTTAGACTTAATTGTCAAAGAAAAGCCTCAACTGCTTATGATTGGTGGACCGCCATTTTATTTGGCAAGATTCAAAGTTGATGATGAACAAATCCAAGCTGGAATGAAAAACTTGGAGAGGGTTGTGGAAATTTCGAAAGTGGTTATTTTGGAACATCACATTTTAAGAGATGAAAATTGGCGAGAAAAAGCCAAAAACGTTTTTGAAAAGGCTAAAATTGTTGGATGTGAAGTTTTGACGGCAGCAGAATTTTTGGCCGAGAAAAATGCTTTCTTGGAGGCTTTTAGGAAGAAGCTTTATGTTGAAAATCCACCTTCAAGCGAGTTTGAAAAGTGGATGCACAGCAAGAAAACCAATAAAAAACATGTTAAACCTCCCATTTAGATTTAATGGAAAGTGGGCTTGAGAAGCAAGCTGTAACATTCGCCTTGTTCTTGCGAAATTGTGGTTTTAGAGGCCATGGGCGGGCGTTATGCGTTTTTCAATTTCAGCAATGTCTTCGTTTAAATGTTCCAATCGAATTCCATGGAATGGAACGGAAATTCCCAACTCATCCAATTTAGAGCGCAGTTCTTCCATAAAGATGCCTGAAACTTCTTTAACGCCGCAGCTTGGGCTTCCTTCAATGCCTAAAACGATTTTCAATTTCACTCCACAATCCCTATATTCTTTTATTTGATCCGCAATTTCCTTCGCCATTTTTCTGCAGTACCTCCTAAATTTTGTGTTTTCATATTGTTCTCTGGTTTGGGGCTGTCTTGCGGCGCCAGCGTAGGCGAGTTCTGGGCATGGCATTTGAATGATGCCAATTTCTTTTCTAACTAAAAATTCAACAATTTCGTTTATTATGCTTGACCTTTTTGCTAAGCCAGTGGCGCGGGAGTTTTGGTTTAGTAGGCAGTGGGCGACTAAGGCTATTTTTCCGCTTCTCTTATCTGTGAACATGGTGTTCACGTTATTGGGCGATTATTTTTATTTGGTCTTCCCTAATGTTTTCAATCATGTCTTTGATCATGTTTTCTTTTGTTGTAAGTCTTCCAATGGCATGGTGATTTCCGTTTGTTATTGAGGCTATGATTTTTGTAACTATAAAACCATATGTTTCGCGTCCATAAAAGTGTGGATTCGTGTTTATGACTATTGTGTGGATTCCCTCTCGCCTAATCATTTTCGCCACGGAGACTACATCCCTTACAGCCAAGTCTTCATATTCCCTAACAATTATTCCGATCTCCTCTATGTTGCGAACTTCTCCGGTTTCAAGACTCCTTTTTAATGGGACATTTGCGTTTCCATCAGATATGATAACCATAAAAGGTATCGTTGAGGAGTCTCTTCTTTTTGCTTCTTTTAGAACTTCCCAAGCTTTTAACATTCCAGCCGCCAATGGAGTGTAGCCGCTTATATGCAAATTCAACAGTTTATTGGCTACAACCCTAAGGTTTGTTGTTGGATGCTGAACAACTACGGCGCCTGTTCCCTTTAAGGCTACAATTCCAACCTTATCCCTAAACCTATAAGCGTTGGAGTGAAGCTTAAGCAAAGCCTCTTTAACAGCCTCAAGATTGAGAAGCATGGAACCGCTTAAGTCAACGACAAAAATCATGGTTAAAGGAGCCTTATAAGACCTGAGCTTTTCACGCACGTCTTGAAGACAAATTTTTAAAGAAGTTTCCAGGGGCTTTTCGCGGTTTTTCTGCCACCTTGCGGCTTCACGGATTGTGGCTGGAAAATGGATGTCTAAGGGTTTTCCTCTGGGAAATTTCCATCCATAAGGCTTGCCCTTATGAAGGACCGTTGTTGCTTGGGCGTGTCTCCCAGCGTAAACACCACGCTTAGCGGTTTTAATTTTTCCCATTTTTAGAAAAAAGCTGGAGGGCGAAACAACTTTTCTCTCTAAACTACTGAGTAGCGGAAAACCCTTAGATACATCCGATGTTTTGGCGGCTTCGCTGACTGCTGGAATCCCCTTCAAATCACTTTTCTTTTGATCAACTTTTTCTTCGTAAGTTTCTCCCCGCAGCTTATCCGAACCAGTTTGAAAACCTTCGCTCATAGGAGCATTTTTTGGGCTTCTTTTAAGTTTCTTTCCAATTCCAAAAATAACGCCGCGAAAAAGCCTATTAACGAGGAAAAGGAGGCGCATGCGTTTTCTATTCAACTTATTAAGAAAAGTTTCTTTGTTTGCTTTTTCCTCTTCTTTTTCCGTAGCTTCCTTTTTAGCCCAGAAAACAGCCTTTCCCTTCAAAAACTTTCTTTTTTCAACCTCTTTCTTAGTTGTTTCTTCTGTTTTTTCCAATTGGAAAATTTTCTTTACGGTTGCGATGAAGGCCTCCCTTATCTCTTGGGGTGTTGCGGGTTCGAGGAATCCGCCTTCCCTTGTTCTGTGGCTTAGGGCAAGTTCTGCCGCAACTAAAACGTCGTTTAATGTTACTTCTTTTCTATTTTCAAAGGCTGCGAGGGCTGCTGCTGCTTTGGCAATCACTATGTCTGGGCGTAAACCGTCAACTTTCAAGTCTAAGCAGGCCTTGCATATGCCTTCCAAGAGACTGTCTGGCACAACCACCTCTTGTAGTACCTCTTTCGCCCTCGCTATTTTTTTTCGCAGTTCCTCTTGCAAGGGTTCAAATTTTTGATAGAACTTTTCCGGATCAGCCTCAAACTCCATATTTCTTTTAACAATTTCCATTCTATCTCCAACAGAAGTTATCCTTTCAACAGTAACTGAAAGCGGAAAGCGATCCAAAAGTTGTGGTCTTAATTCGCCTTCTTCTGGATTCATTGTTCCAATGAAAATGAAGCGGGAGGGATGACTTACTGATATGCCTTCCCTTTCAACAATATTCCATCCTGTGGCCGCTGCGTCCAATAGGTCGTCTGCTATGTGGTCTGGAAGCAAATTAACTTCATCCACATACAAAATGTTCTGGTTCGCCTCAGCCAAAATTCCGGGTTCAAGGGCTTCTATGCCATATTTTATGGCCTTCTCCACATCCAAACTCCCAATAACCCTATCTTCTGTGGCGCCCAAAGGCAAGTCAACAACAACCATTTCCCTCTCTTCAACGGGCAGCTTTTCTCCCTTCTTGTATCTCTCGCTACATTTTGGGCACATGTTAGAAGGGTCATGAGGATTACAGTTGAATGGGCAGTCTTTGACAACAAGAATTTTTGGGAGAATGTCAGCCAAAGCCCTAACAATGGTGCTTTTTCCCGAACCCTTAGGTCCCTTTATTAGGAGACCGCCAATTTTTGGGTTTATGGCGTTCACTAAAATGGCTAGTTTAAGCTTGTCCAAACCCACAATCGCAGAGAAGGGGAAGACGAGTCTTTTCCTTTGAGTGCTCAAGGCAGTTCCTAAAATAACATGAAAGTTTCAAACCTATTAGATTTTGCCTAAAACAAAGGTTGATAATGTAGGAATCTCCTGTCACCGTGCGAAAGTCAGATTCCATTTTACTGCAAGGCTTTTTAACCTCGCGTATGGGGCCGGGGCCGGGATTTGAACCCGGGCGCTAGGCTCCACAGGCCTATAGGCTACCAGGCTACCTCACCCCGGCCGCGCTGAGTTCTAACATTGGCTACCTTTAACGTTAACCAGCTTATTATTTTCTTTTTCTAAGTAGACTAAACGCCCTTAAAAATAATGCCATTTTAATATTCCGTTTTGCAGACATTTTTGTATAAACTGCTCGTCTCCATAACCGAATCAATAGGGTTATAGGAAATGCTTATAGGGTTATCTTTTTAGGTAAAGTTTTAGAGTGTTATGTGGGCGGGTAGATCAGCCTGGTATGATCGCCACGTTGGCATCGTGGAGGTCGCGGGTTCGAATCCCGCCCCGTCCACCACATTAAATTTTAGTGTTTAGTTAGCTCTTTTTGGGTTCTGCGAATGTTGGGCAGAGCATAGGATATTATAAATGCGATAAAGAACAAAATATTAAAATTCAAATTCATGATGTGTCATTAATTGTTTGATGGAGGCTTTGTCTTGGCTGCCAGTTTGCCGGTTGTCAAGTTGACGGGTGTTTCAAAGCGTTACGGAGATGTGAGATGTGACGGCGGTCGATTATCTTAATTTAGAGGTTAAAAGAGGCGAGATTTTTGGGCTTCTTGGGCCGAATGGCTCTGGAAAGTCAACAACCCTTAAAATGATTTTGGGTTTGGTTAAGCCGGACTCCGGTTCTGTAAATGTTTTGGGCATTAATGTTGAGGATGATCCCATTGCGGTGAAGAGGAGGATCGGTTATGTACCTGAATCTCCCAGAATCTACGAGTTTTTAACGGGCCTCGAGTTTTTGGATTTTACTGGAGATGTTTATGGGATGGCTCCGGAGGAGAAGAGAAAGCGGGTTGAAGAGTTTATTAGGGCTCTAGATTTGGAGGGGAGGGAGGGCGACATAATAAGCTCTTATTCAGAAGGAATGAAACAAAAAGTCATAATCATTTCCGCGTTAATGCACAAGCCAGAACTCCTAATCTTAGACGAACCATTAAGCGGTTTAGACCCAAAATCAGCTAGAATTGTTAAGGACCTCTTACGTGAGTTGGCATCGCAGGGTGTGACAACAATAATGTCAACCCATATTTTGGAGATTGCCCAAGCCATGTGCGATAGGATAGGCATAATGTATGAGGGAAGACTGTTAGCATTGGGCACTATGAATGAGCTGAGGCAAAAGGCTAAAATGCCAGAATCGGGACTGGAAGAAATTTTTCTTAAGCTTACTGGGACGGGCGATATTAAGCCTATTGTCGAGGCGTTGACAAAGTGAATTGGAAGAATGTTCTTCACCTGATAAAAGTTGATGTTAAAGCTTCTAGGGTTGTTAGGGGAACACGCTTCAGAAGATTTACTGAAAACAAGATAATAACATATGCCTTATACATTGCGGCATGCGCCGTTGGACTTTTGGTCGGCTTTCTTATTGGAAATTTCTACAATGGAATCAATGACCCAAATTTAAAGCAAACCATTTTTCAAGGAGCAACAAATTCCTTCATAACACTTCCAACAATTGCGCTTCTTTATGGGCTTGTTTTTACGCAGATGAGCCAATTCCAACGTATAGGAGCCAAAGTAACAATACAACCCTTATACTGGTTTCCAATCACGTGGAAAGAACACACGATGGCCTCTATATTAGCCAACATTATAGGCGCTCCGCTGTTAATTACAACCTTCATTTGTCCGCTGGTTCTTGTGGCATCCGTCTTTTTAGGGTTGGTTCCCCTAGCCACATTCACAGTTTTTGCCCTGCTTGCAAGCCTCTTTCTAGCAAGTGCCACAACGGAAGTTTTTAAAATTTTACAGGTTAGAATTTCTGGGGCCGTGACAAAGGCTGCCGGTCGAGCTGCCGTTTGGATTAGGCTTTTGGGCTCCATAATATTTTTTATTTTATTTTACATTGCCTATTTTTCGCTCTACTATAACGTGTCATTTCCGGTTCTAATTGAATTGTTGGCTGGGGGGCAGAGGATGCTTTGGTTTATTCCATACCTTTGGCTTGGCATTGCGCTTTCAGCCTTCACCAGCGGATTATGGCTAGAAACAATCGTTTCGTTTATGGCTGCGCTTTGCTTCATATACCTCATCTTCCACGCTGCAGTAAGCCTCAACACAAAATTTGGTTTGTACGAAATGCCCTCAATGAAAATATCAACTGGGGCCTACATACCTAAAGTTGGCTTTCTTGGAAGGTTGGGATTCTCCTCTTTGGAAGCGGCGCTCATAAAGAAGGACTTTAAAGCCTTCACGCGGCGACGTGAGTTAATGTACATTTTTGTCATGCCAATAGTCATAGTTATTGTGCCCATAATGTCCTTAATGAGGGGAACCACAGAACAACCATTGCCAACACTGTTCTACACTTTTCTATTCGCTTATCTGACCATGGCTCCTGGGGTTTTAATGTCCATCATGTTAGGAAGCATAATCCTAGGCTCTGAAGGGGAAAGCGTGTGGCAACTTCATGCCTCTCCAATTTTGGCAAAAAACCTTGTAAAAGCAAAGTATTTCTTTGCTGTGCTTTTTAGTTTGGCCGTTGCATTGGCCTGTTCGGTTGTTGCAGTCTTTTTGGCGTTTCCCTCGCTGGTGGAAATTACCCTATTTGCGGTTGAAACTGTTCTGTTAATATTTTCTTTGAGTATGGTTTCGCTTAGTTTCGGGATAAAGGGCGCGGACTTTCGCGTGCTTCCAAGACATAGAATGATTAGACCATTGTGGAGTTTCATAAATACTATTGTTTGCCTTGTTCTGGCTTTAGTAATAGCTTCACCAATTATTCCATTCGTCTTGAAAATGTTTTTTGAATCTATGCAAGCCCCAGTCAAGATATCCTTGCCAATATCAGAATACTATTTGTTTTTTGCATTGCCCCTAAGCGTTGTAATGGCGGCCGTAATAACCTACCTATTCTATAGAAAGGCCGTTAAAAACGCAGAAGAATTCTTGTCTAAAGCGCAAGCATAGGCCCCGGTTGAGCTAACTCTTATATCCTCATTGAATAATTATTCACATTAAACCGAGGAAGTCTATGAGATGGAGCTAGCCATAGAAACAGTTGGTTTAACAAAAAGATACGGCTCACTAACAGCCGTAAACAAACTCAACCTAAAGGTTGAAAAGGGCGCAATCCACGGCTTTTTAGGGCCGAACGGCGCTGGAAAAACAACAACAATAAAGGTTTTAGTTGGATTGTTAAAGGCTGACGAGGGAACCGTTCGAGTCTTGGGACAAGAAATACGCGGAGACATGCCCGACGTCCGATTAAAAGTTGGATACATGCCCGAACTCCCAAAGTTTCCCAAACATCTGCGAGGCTGGGAACTCCTTGACATTTATGGAAGAATGTATGGCATAACAAAGCAGGAGCGCATGGAACAAATACCCAAACTACTCGAATTGGTTGGTTTAAAGGGTAGAGAAAAGGATTTCATTGGAAAATATAGCAAAGGAATGCAACAGCGTTTGGGAATTGCCCAAGCCCTGCTAGGCGATCCTGAACTAGTCATATTGGATGAGCCGAGCTTGGGTTTGGATCCCGTTGGAATGGTTGAAGTGAGAGAGCTTGTGAAACGCATAGCCAAAGAGGGCATGACTGTTTTTCTCTCTTCGCATTTGCTTTTTGAAGTGGAGCAAGTTTGCAGCCACGTCACAATAATCCATCATGGCGTTTCATTAGCCTCAGACACGATCCAAAATATTTCAAATAAAATCTCTGGCGGGGCAACACTCCAAATAGAGGTTACTAAACTTACGGAAGAAATAGTTGAAACCGTCAGAAAAATGCCGTTTGTTTCTAATGTCTCGCAGGATGGTAACACGTTAACCGTAGAACTAAATACAAATGACGATGTTAGACCCCAAGTTTCACAGGAAATAACGAAGGCCGGCGGAGTAATCGTTTCCATGAGCCAAAAAGGACAAAGCCTTGAAGAAGTTTTCATGAAACTTATAACTAAAGCAAAAGAAGAGGGAAAATAAGAATGGCTGGTTCTGCCGAAAAGGCTACTTTAAAAAAGCCTACTTTGATGACGCGTTTTTGGGCAGTTGTGAAATATGAGCTTTTGTGGAACATTAGAAAGAAAAAGTTTATTGGAATGATTATTGTGGCCTTTGCCTTTTCCACACTCTCGCTGGTTTTACCCATAGTTTTAAGTAACATGGCAGGACAACAAATAAAACCAGACGCTGATCATGTCGTCTCCTCTCTGGCTAACATCGGCGGTTTCACCTTCTTCCTCTTCGCTGTTGTAACGGCCATGAATAGCATTTCAGGAGAGTTTGAAAGTGGAACGATTGTTCCATTGCTTACAAAGCCTGTTTCAAGAACTTTGGTTTTCCTCGGCAAAATCTTCGCCGCTTTCATAACGCTGCTTTCAGCCTATGCACTTATCTTCGTTTACCTCACAATTGGCGGAACAGTAGTTTATGGCCCACAAAACAATCTTCACCTTGTTCCGCTTGTTTTGTTTGGAAGCATACTCAGCACATTCATTTACATTGCCATAGTCTTAGCCTTAGGCTCAATTACAAAAAGCTCCCTCATCGCAGCTCTCGGAACATTTGGCATCTATATATCGCTAAGCATAAGCTCTTCAATGATTTCCCTCTTCACAGATCAAGCTTGGATACTCAATTATCTTCCGGGAAGTGGGGCAACAGGATACCTAAAAGGGTTAGACTCTCAAAGCCCATACTTGCCGGGTATGGCAATATCCATGGGAACAGACAGCATTTCCGCGATTCTTATACGCTATATTCTCTATCCATCAGCGGAAATATCCATATATAAAATCGGCGGCTTCCTAGGCGGACAAACTCCTTCTTGGGTTGAACTTTACTCTGAACCCATATCGCTAACACTGTTTAGGGCATTAGCCATGGCTGCAGTTTACATCTTTGCTTTCCTATTCATTGCTTGGTACACCTTTAAACGTGCGCAGGTGCTCGAATAACAAATATTAAGTTTAAAAAGGAAATGTTCAAACAATTTCACTCTAATATTTTATGCTGAGATATAATAGGACAGCGAGGGCAGCAAAAGCAAATAAATCGGGCAGAAGCGCGAAAGGTCCAAGGCCAAACATTCTAAAGCCAAAGATCGATATGACTATGGGGTTGGAGACGAGAGCGTAGAGGAGAAGTGTTGCTGAAAATATTATTAGGCCAATTGTAAATTCTGAACGTGTTTTTCTGTATATGTCTGCATATATTAAGAGCAGAAAAACCAGTAGCGTGATGTTGATTGTGGAAACAACGGTTTTTGCTATGTAGAAAAATTCTATGTCACCAGCAATATTGTATGGAGGGCGAGGCTGCCAGGGAGCGCGTGGAAACCAGAATGTTGAAGCTGCCCACGTGGCCGCTAATATCGCCACCACTACTAGAATGGGTAAAAGTATTAGCAGTAGCCAAGTTTTTGATTTCCTTTCCATTTGATGCTTCATTGGCTTTACCTCCTTTTCTACTTTTTCCAAATTTTCTTCAAAATTTCCTCAAACAAAGCGTAATTTTCCTCCATAACCTGTGATAGGAAATATGTTGTGCCATAACCCTCACCAGCCGAAACAATCAGCCTATTTTTTTCAAGAACCTCAAGATGATGCCTTATTGTCCTATAATCCATTTTAAGCCGACTTGCCAACTGATTTGCATTTTGAGGTGCCTCTTTAAGGGCCATAATTATTTTGGCTCTTGTTAGGCCTCCCCTAGTTCCTGCAATTAGCCAACCGAGCAAATACTTCATTGGACGGGCGCTGGCAGACATTTATATGGCTCCAGATTCGGCTAAACCATAATTTAGTTTGGTAATAATAAATGTGTCTTTCGCGTGAACAGAGATTTTTAATATCTGTCAGACTAAATGTGTAAAATATGCAAAAGATAAAACTTCATTCACCCAAGTTTGACAAGGGAATGCCTCTAATGCAAGCTTTGAAAAGTAGGAGATCGGAAAGGCGTTTACTAAACACTAAGCTCAGCATGCAGCATCTATCAGAAGTTCTTTGGGCAGCAAATGGAGTAAACAGCGAAGATGGCAAGCGCACCGCCCCTTCAGCCATGAATAGGCATGCGGTTGACGTTTACGTAGTTTTGGAGGAAGGCGTCTACTTATACGATCCAATTGAACATCATCTTCATCTCATTGCAAAGGGAGATTTTAGAAAACTTGTTGGAAAACAAGATTTTGTTTATACAGCGCCCGTAAATCTGGTTTATGTAGCCGACATGTCTAAATTCGAAAATTTACCTAGACAAGCACCTTACGAGGAGAGGCTAAAATGGGCGCACATCGAAGCTGGCCACAAAGCCCAAAACGTCTACCTTTACTGCGCCTCAGAGGGGTTAGCCGCCGTGGTCAGAACATCAATTGATGGAGAAGCCTTCAGCAAAGCGGTTGGCCTTGGACCAAAGCAAATAGTAATTGCGGCGCAAACAGTTGGATACCCACGAAGAGAAGGTTAAGAGGAAATCGATTAGGAATAGAATTTGGTATAATTCTGAAAAACCCTTTAATAATCTTGTAACCTCCGCGTTTTTGAAGTGCCCCAAAAAGCACTTCGCAGGAAAATGGAGGTGATTAAAATAGACAAAAGGAAGGCTCTAATTCCCCTAACTATAGTGGTTGCAGCTGCAATCCTAGGCGGAATTATTTTAAACGCATATTCCACCGCCTACGCGCAAACAGGTGTCAATAACGGACAAAGCTGGAACTTCGGCAATGGCTGGTTCAACGGAAACATGAACATGGAAATGCGAGGCATGCACAATCATGGAATGCGTGGGAGATGCTGCTTCGGCTACGGATCCATTGAAGTAAGCGAAGAATTCAAACAAAATGTGATTAATGTTGCTCAAAACGATGCAGATGTGCAAAATCTGCTGAGCGAAGGATATAATATAACAGCGGTAAAGCCGATAATAAAAACCGTTGTTGAGGGAGACGGAACAGTCGTTACAAAGGCGACAAGCGCCATCCTGATACTTGAGAAAAATACTTCGGGCAGAGCTTTTGTATGGGTGGATTTAGAGCAACAAAAAGTGACGAGGATAGAAATTCTAACAATAACGGTGATTGAAAAGCCATAAATCAACAATTGCCAATTTAACCCTTTAATCTCCTTTTTTAATTTTGTAAAAACCCGCATTTTTCGACTTATTCAAACCAAACTTTGTAAATAAAGATAAGGTATAGATTTTGGTATAATTCTGAAAAATTCTTTAATAGCCCACATCATTTTGCTCAAAGCACAGACCATATCTGAAAGGTGAAGGGAATTTGGGAGTTTTAACAAGAGCCGTCCGAAACGTTTCAAGAAGAAAAATACGAACTTTTCTGGTAGTTGTCGCTTTGAGTTTCTCTATGGCAATTATGATTTCCATTCCAGCGGGCATCATGGCAAACCAAAAGGCTGCACAAGCCATCATTGAAAATTACAACAACACAATAACAAGCATGCAAGAGGAAATTAACAAAACGTCTACGCTGATTGAAGTTTCTGCCTCCCCCAGACGAGGCATGTTTTCCGGTGCGCCATCTGGCATGCCGTTTCCAGCATTTAGACAAGAGGCTACGTTCATAAATGCAACAGTTGTTAATGAAATTAGCACTATTGAAGGCGTCAAAGACATTGTGCCATTTCTTGAGGTGTCATCCGAAGAGACAACAGAAGAAACTATGAGCACACCACGTGGAAGCTTCACCATCACCAGACCTGTTTATACCATTACTGGTGTTTATTTAAAGTCCACCTTAATTGACAGCTATTCAATACTGCCCACAAACTTAATAGATGGAAGAAATCTAATGGAGGGCGATAGCGGAGTTATTGTCATCAGTTTAAACCTTTCAGACTATTATGGCGTGTATGTTGGCGACAAACTGAAGGTCTACGGTGAAACTTTCAAAGTTGTAGGAATCTTTAACTCAACGGCAAGAACAGTGTACATGAACATTACTGATGCCCAAAGGATAACCGATAACATTGGAAACGTAAGCAGACTTGATGTTTACGCAGAAGACATCTCTTATGTGAATAATATAGCTGAAGTTATTGAAACGGCATATCCAGAGCTTTATGTCACCACATATGAAGATCGCTTGGCAAACCTTGAGCGTACGCAAGAAATGTATGAAACTACATTAAAAAATGCTGAATCCACAATCAGCCAAACACAAGCAGTTGCCTTCCAAGAAATTTTGGTAGCGATTGTTGCCACAAGCCTAATCGTTTTGTTTATGATGTTATACACCGTACGCGAGAGAACAAAAGAGATAGGCGTACTTAAGGCAATAGGCTTCAGCAATTGGAATGTAATGAACCAGTTTATAATTGAAGGAATCCTCCTAAGCGCGATGGCTGGAGGAGTCGGCGCTTTAATAGGAATCGTGGGGGCTCCAGTTATATCTTCGCTTTTGCTTCCCAGCGTTAATCCATTTTCCGCACAGCAGCCAGGTTTTCCTAGACAAAGCATAAACTTTGGAACAGCCCTATCCCAGTCTGTTGCAGTCACACCAGACCCCCAAACACTGTTGCTGGCATTTGGCGTATTTCTACTGTTGGGAGTATTAGGCAGCCTATACCCCGCTTGGAGGGCTGCAAGAACAAGCCCCATGGAGGCTTTAAGATATGAGTAATGTTGTCCTAGAAACAGAAAATTTGGAGAAAGTGTACACAATAGGTGCACGCAAGATTAAGGCTATTTCTGATGTAACCCTCAGAGTAAACAAAGGCGATTTCGTTGCCATAATGGGGCCGTCTGGTTCTGGCAAGACAACATTACTGAACTTGTTGGGCTGCCTTGACAGGCCGACTGATGGGAAAGTTATTTTGGATGGCGTAGATGTTACAAGAGTGCCGGAAAAAGATCTTTGGAAATTTAGAAAATACAAGATTGGATTCGTCTTTCAGACTTTCAACTTATTGCCATACTTGAGCGCCATTGAAAACGTAGAACTTCCTATGGAAGGCACAAAAAATCAAAAAACGAAAGAAGAAAAAGGGCACATGAACTCTTGGAAATTGTTGGACTATCGGCGAGAAAGGAGCACAAGCCACCTCGATTAAGCGCAGGAGAACAACAAAGAGTCGCCATCGCACGGGCATTAGCCAACGATCCCACCATCCTTCTGGCAGACGAGCCCACGGGCAACTTAGACATGAAAACTTCCTTTGAAATTGTTAGGTTATTAGGTAAATTGAATCTCACTCAAGGAACAACCATAGTTATGGTAACCCACGACAACAATGTGGCTTCACGTGCTGGAAGAATACTTTTTCTCAGCGATGGAAAACTCTTGAATAGAGAGAAGAAGGGAATGCACCTTTTGAAAGGAGACCTCACATGTCCCCATTGCAATAAACCAATTCAACCAGACCATATATTCTGTCCGCGCTGTGGTAAAAAATTGGAGTAAAAAGGATGAACTACGATGGAGCCATCTCAAAAACTTACGCCTCTTTCGAAAATCCTTGTAGCAACACTTATCATAGCCAGCCTATTTATCGGAGGACTATTGGGCTATTCAATGGGCTACTTAACTGTCTCAAGAAAACTCAATGACCTAGAAAATCAACTTTCAACACTTCAAGAACAATTGTTAAATCTACAGCAAACACAGAATATCATAAACCAAAACAACACTTACATAATAGGCGGAAATGTTTCACTTTCAGAATTATATGAGCAGGTTAAGGATTCTGTGGTCATAATTCGTGGAGTGATAGTGCAATATGACATTTTCCGCCGCCCCTACTACACACAAGTTCAAGGTTCGGGCTTCGTTTACAACTTTACTGGAGAAATGGTGATAATCACAAATTACCACGTGATTGAAGGCGCAGTTAACGTTACTGTAACCTTTATAAACGGAAATGGATACGCCGCAACAGTGCTAGGCTCAGATCCATACGCAGATCTTGCAGTACTTTCCGTAAGCGCACCGCAAAGCGAGCTAAAACCGCTTGAAATAGTAAGCTCTTCAACACTAAAAGTTGGCGACATTGTCGTGGCGGTTGGCAATCCCATATGGGTTGGCTGGCTCCATGAGCATAGGCATAGTAAGTGCATTAGGCAGAACAATAACCGAAGAACAAACAGGCGGATACCCAATAGCAAATGTCATCCAAACAACAGCCCCGCTGAATCCGGGCAATTCCGGAGGCCCACTTCTAAACCTTCTAGGACAAGTTGTGGGTATAACAACGGCAATAATAAGCGATTCTCAAGGACTAGGCTTTGCTATTCCATCAAACGTAATCTTGCGAGAAATAGCCTCCCTTGTGACAACGGGCTCCTACAATAGGCATCCTTGGATTGGTGCCTTTGGAGTGGACATGACATACGAAATTGCAAGAGTCATGGGCACCAACATAACTTACGGGTGGCTAATAACTCAAGTGGTAAGCGGAGGGCCTGCAGCCAACGCGGGACTAAAAGGCGGAACAAAACAAGTTTTAGTAGCTGGAAAATACGTTACCGTCGGCGGAGACATAATAATAGCAGTAAATGGGACGAGAATCACCAATTTTGATACTCTCTCAACATATTTAGAAGAAAACACGGAGCCCGAACAAACAATTGAGGTAACGGTTGTTAGAGAAAACCAGATAATTAACATTACTTTGACTGTGGGAGCGCGTCCATAGCTTGTTTTTGGAGTTTTAATCGGAATTCGAATTCAATTCCATAAATATTACAGAATTTAGAATCTAAATTGCAAATTTTACAAATATTGATTCCAACTTCATACAATTTAAATGTAAATTGTGAATTCGTATACTAAATAAGTTCCGCAACATGGAGGAAAAAGAATGCTGAAAAAAGAAAACGAGACACAAGGGCAAGGCGAGGGCCAAGTGCAAGAGAAGAAAAACGATAAAAATGAAGAGAAAAAAGAGATTGAAAAAATAAAGTCTGATGTAGACAAGCTATCCCAAGATTTGAAGACTGCCGTGTCAGAACTGAAAAAATCCATTGTGGACATCCGTTCAGCAGTAAGCGAAATTGAAAATCCCTTCAACCTTCTTAGAGTCATTTCCAGCGAAAAAGACCTAAAAAAGCTGAACAACGAAAGGCTTCCTCCAGGAGTCAAATCCTTAATCATTGGAAAACCCGTAGAAGAAACGGAAGAAAAAGCTGAGGAAGAACCTTCTGCCCCGTCCCTTCAAGCGTCCTCAGAAACACTGGGAATAGAGCCTAAAGAAGAACAAACAACGCCTAAAGTCGAGCCTCCGATGCCAACTGGAACAGCCTATTTGGACTGGGTTTGGTCCCTTCTTGATTTGGGCTTTTCTCCAGAGGATGTAAAGCAGCTTGCTGATTCGTATGTGCTTCTTGGTTTCTTGCCGAGCCATTGCAGTAGACAAGTCTATGCGTTGGCTGTTGCGGCTGAAAAAGCTAAGTCAAAGGGCCTAAGCAAGGGGAGGCTGCTGCTTAACATGTATAAGGCGTCGGTTGTTTCAGGGATAAAAATAGGTTTAGATGACGTTAAGACGCTTATTTCAATAGCTGAAAGAAAATTAAAGCGGCCTAAAGTTGTGAAAGGGGCTGCCTAATGGGTTTTTCATTAACCTTATCCCACATCATAATGGTTATAGCCTCAGTCTGTTTGGCAAGCGTCTTCTCCACATACGCATTCTACACGGGAAACATTTTCCACAACGAGCTAGCGCAGAACGTAAATGATTATAAGCGTATAATCAACATGCAATTGGAAATAGTTTACGCCACAATAGACACTTCAACAAACCCACCGCACTTTGTCATATACGCAAAAAACGTGGGATACATACCCCTCTCAGACTTCACATACTTGGACATTTACGTGGGCGAGTATGGCAAGGCCGAACTTTTCACATACGACCCCAACGCAAGTGAGGGAAGCGGACGTTTCAATTTAACAGACGCTGATGAAGATGGCGTATGGGAGTTACGCGAAACAGTTACTATAAGGGCTTATCCCACTGCTGCAATCGAAGGAGCAATTTTCGAGGCCAAAATTGTTCCCTCGAAGGGAATTGGCAGCAGCTACCTTTTTCCAGCGCCTCCCTTGTGAGGTGTTTAAATGGGATTTTCCGTAACCATTAGCTCATCCATCATCCTAATAGTTTTATTTGCCTTATCTTCATCCTTTTTAATAACGATCTTCCAAGGTTTAAAGGAAATATCTTACGCGACAGAGAAATATTTAAGCTGTCAAAGTGGAAAACTTGGCGTTGCATTGCACCTTACCATTGATTTTATTAATGCTACATCATGTATTGTGACGGTAAAAAACACGGGTTCAAAAGTCATTTTTCTAAAAAAGCAGGAAGGTTTCAGCTGGAACACAATAATATTATCTTACGGAAACGACTCTTTTTGGTTCTCTTACCCAATCGAAAACTATGAAATCTTAGAGATTAAAGTTTCAGAAACAAATTACACATTTTCCCCGGAAGACCACAGTTTCCTAAATTCAGGTGAGGAAGCTAAAATCTACTTTAATATTCCAGAAAATGCGCCTGAAATTCCCCTTAACGGCCTAGTTTCTGTAGTTTTTGTTTCGCATTATGGTGTGGATGCAAAAGGGGAGGGTGTGAGGACAGAATGAAGGTTATTAGTTTGGGTGTTGCGGAGCTCGATAGAGATTTAGGCGGTGGAATCCCCCATCCAAGCCTAATTTCGATTGAGGGAGATTATGGCTCTGGAAAAACAATTTTTGTTCAGCAAATAGCTTCTGCAATGCTCAACGAAGGCTTGAGAGTTTTTGTGGTTTCCAGCGAAGCAACAGTGAAAGAATATCTTTCCATGATGAAATCTGTTAAGCTGGATGTGGATGAGTATTACTTGTCTGGGCAGCTGAACATTTACCCATTGCATGTTGAAGGCGGAAGATGGAACGACTTTCTAAGCTCATTTTTCCTCAGAGTTACATCAAACTTTTTAGAATTAAAAAAGAAGTTTTACGACGCCGTAATCATCGACAGCCTAAGCGTGCTAACAGTAAACACGCCAGCCTCAGAATTTCTGACATTTGTTACGCGAATGAAGAATCTGGTTTCAGACGAAAAGACTGTTGTGGCCACATTCCACCCGGAGTTTCTATCCGAAGAAACCATAATGAAGCTTAGGGCAAGCTCAGACGTTTACCTAGTGCTCAAAAATGCGAGTATTTCTGGAATCGACGTCAAAGTGCTTAGGGTTGTCAAACTCTGGGGTTTAAGTGGCGAAAGAAAAAGCGCAATAACCCTTGAAATAAACCCCCAAATCGGTTTAAGAGTTATGCCCCTCAGCGGCGTAAAAGTTTAGCGTGAAAGGACATGTCTAAGAAACCCAAATTAAGCGTTCCTTTGAAGATTCCGAGTTTCAAAATTTCGCTGTTCAGAAAAAGGGAAGAAGAAATAACAGAGGAAGACGTTTGGCCATTTAAGAAAGTCATCTGCGAAACTTTGGAGGAAGCCGTTAAAGAACATCCTTATTTGGCTTCATACATCGCAAATTTACCTGAAAAGCCAAAATATCTATTAAACCTCGACATAGAAGGACGAGAAACCAACATTCTATACCCATTGGGTTTAGGAATCTACGTTCACATCGACGTGGGCGGAGAAATTGGAAGATACAACCTAATAGAACCGGAAAAGCCAGACCGCCAACTTTTAGACGACCTTGAAATCGCCGTAGCCCGACTTGTGGAAGATAAGGAGTATGGCGAACAAAGGGAAAAGATTTTAGCGTTGCTTTTTAAACGTGCCATCAAAAGCAAGATGGTCAAAATTCCAAAGGGAAGGGATGAAGCCGCCATCCTCTACCATTTTCTAAGGGAAAAAGTTGGACATGGCTTTCTTGACGGCTTTTTGGCAGATCCGTGGCTTGAGGATGTGAGCATCCCCGGGGAGGGGAAGGTTTTTGTTTACCACAAGATGTTTGGGCATCTTGAAACCAACATTTTTGTTTCAAAGGATGAAATCAACCGTTTGTTGAGGAGCATTTCAGAAAGGTACGGTAAGGTTTTGAGTTACACCCATCCGATAATTGACATTCACTTGCCCGACGGCTCCCGATTTAACATAGTCTTCGGTGAGGACATAAGCCTCAGAGGAAGCAACTTCACAATAAGAAAGTTTCCAAAAGAACCTATCTCCGTAACACAGCTAATACGGTGGAAAACCTTTTCTCCAGAGTTGGGCGCCTACCTATGGATGCTTTTTGAGGTTGGAGTTTCAGCAATGGTTTGTGGAGAAACAGCCTCTGGCAAGACAACGACGCTTAACGCGCTTACAAGCTTCATAAACTCCGACTCAAAAATCATAAGCATTGAAGAAACTCCAGAAGTAAACTTATACCACAAAAACTGGATTAGGGAAGTCACGCGGTTACATACTGGCGTGCCCGTGACAATGTTTGACCTTTTGAAGGCTGCTTTAAGGCAGAGGCCAGACTACATCATTGTTGGGGAAATCAGAGGCGAAGAAGGAAGAGTTGCCTTCCAAGCCATCGAAACAGGACACCCAGTTTTATCAACAATGCATGCTGGAACTTTAAGCCAACTCTTCCAGAGGCTTACATCCCATCCAATAGATGTCCCAAAGACCCACATAGACGGCTTGAACTTGACAATTTTTCAGGCGAGGATGGAACGGGGTAAGAGGTTTATTCGTAGGGTTACGTCAGTTAATGAAATAATTGGATATGAGCCAGATGAAGCCAGACTAAACTATTTGCCAACTTTCATTTATGATGCCGATTTGGATAAGCTTCGATTTATGGGTTCAAGCTATCACTTAGAAACCAAAGTTCTAACTTTTAGGGGTTGGGGGAAAGAAAGAATAAGCGAACTTTACGAGGAGTTGAGGGCCAGAGCTGAAATTCTTAGCTTTCTGGCTGAAAATTTCCCATCGTTTAATGATTTGTGGAAGACTGTCATAGCTGTTAGAGAAAAAGGCGTTTGGGAAATCTACCGAAAGGTAAAGGAGATGAAAATTCCTTGGAAATAAAAATACCAAAACATCTTCTACCACCACTGCTGTTGGCTCTCCCATCAATTTTGTTCGCAGCCTATTACCTTATCATCGGAGAAATTCTCGAAGCACTCTTAATTTTGGTAATTGGAACAAGCATCATGCTATCATTAAAGTTCTTGGCAAGAAAGCGTTTCCCAAGAAAAGTGGACTTCGCCCTCACAACGGTTGTTTTTCACATGTATGGTTTATCGCTTGGAGAAACATCACCAGAAGACCTTGTCAGAACAATAGCAGAAAACAAGGAGTACGGCTTTTACAGCAAAATTTTTCAGAAAATTCGCAGTTTAGCAAAGGATTTTGGGTACGGCATAACAAAGGCCACAGCCCAAGTTGCTGAGATCGTTAGACCACCGTTAAAAGACATACTTGTTCGTTTTACAAATGTGTTCTCAAGCGTCGAGCCAAAAGGATATTTGGAAATGGAATCTTCAATGCTTCTTGAGGAATATTCAGGGTATTATACACGTGCAATTGAGACTTTGAAGACTCTTGGAGGAATATTCACCTCATTTCAAAGCGTAACAGTATTCCTCATAATGACAATAGCAATCATGGCCATTTTTATGCTGGACCCAAGCGCCATCGCTTTCGGCTACGTTATAGCAGCATCAGCCGTCGTAATGATGTATGTCCTCTTTAGAACAACATCTCCAAGAGAAAATGTTGTTTACATAGGAAAATATCCACCAAAACTTTATCTCGCGATGAAATGGAGTTTAACCGCCACAGGGCTTTCTTCAGCAGTGCTTGCCACACTACTATTTTTTTCGAGAGGCCCACCCTTCGCCTTCATAACATTGGGTGTTGGGGCAATTATCCCAGGAGTGTTTGGGTATATGCTTGAAAAGTATGTTAACAACATTGACAGAAACTACCCAACTTTTTTGAAGGCTTTGGGCGAAAATTTGGCTTCAACATCGGATTTAAAGGCTGCCTTCTCATATATTAGGCAGATGGAGCTTGGGCCCTTCAAAAAGCTTGTGAATGAGGCTTTGGCGAGATTAAAGTTGGGAATTGGGCATGAGCAGACTTTGGAGGCTCTTTCTTCGGAGGCTGCGTCCTATCAAGTTCACTTGAGCAATAGGATTCTTTTGGATTCTATGAGTAGGGGGGCGAATCCCCTCGAAATTGGAAATGCCCTAGGAAATCGGGTTGTGAAGTTTATTGAGTTTAGAAAGTCTAGGGATATTGTTGCTAAGGGATTTCAAACGATAATAATGGTTATGCAGCCCCTAACAGTTGTTTTGTTGGTTGTTATGCAAGTACTTGCTGGCTTTATGTCCAAATATTTGATAAACTTGCCTTATTTCGGTTTTAATGCAATTCCTATGGAGTTGGTGGAAGTTGGAAACATAGTTTTGGTTTTCATAATGGCTGTTGTAAATGCTTTAACAATTAAGGAAGTGTCTGCGGGGTATTGGGGAACTTTCTTTCTAAATTTGGGTATTCTTTTGTTAATAAGCGGAGTCACATGGGTTGCTGCTAACTTCCTTGTTGAAATGGCTTTGGGTTCTATGCCAAGCATAGAATTGCCCGTATAGTAATCTCTCTTTTCGTATACACGCATTTTTGTATGTCTTGATGCGTGTAGCTGTTGTTGTTTTATGTGTATTTGGAATTCATATTCTGATTTTGTATTCCGACTCCAGATCCCAGATAATGTTTATTAAATCTTAATACTCACTACACATTGGTGGAGGTGGTGGTGGAGTAAGTAGAAGAGTAGGTGGTGGAAAATGGAAGAAAAACCAAATATAAAATGTCAAAAATGCGGATACGAATGGCACACAAAATCAAAACTCAAAATGGTAACATGCCCATCATGCAACCAAAAAATCCCAAACATCACACTAAAACCACGCCGCCTAATAAAAAAGCTAATACAACAAAAACGTGGAATCATAGGCCTAGAAGCCGCAATAGTCTTAATAGCCTTTGTCATAATCGCAGCAGCCTTCAGCTTCATGGTCGTAAATCAAGGCCTATATGCAACAGAAAGGGGCAAAGTAGTCATCCAAGAAGGCCTAAAACAAGCAAGCACACCACTAACAATAGACGGAACAACATTTGTTAGAACAACCCCAGACGGCAAAGCAGTCGACGTCATCATAATACCAGTAAAAGCCTTCGGAGTAAAATTTGTGCCTGTTGGAAGAAACCAAACCGTAATAGTGCTTCGAATAGGCGAAAAAGCCTGGGCAAACGCCTATCTAGGTGTTTTATACACGGGCTACAATGGAACACCATACCCCAGCCCCTCATACTACTATACCGACGACTCCACATTTGACCCAACTGGCAGAAAGTTTGACGATTTTGTAGGCTTTCGACATGCCAACCAAACACAGGGTGGAGAATCCCGCGACGTTTACGTGAATGGCACTTATAACATTGGCCACGCTGAAGGACTCTATACTGGGGCCGTCCTCGCAATCGCCCATAGCAATGGAGACGAAGCCTTGGACACAAATGAAAAGGGTTTCCTAATAATTACGTTGGCTTCTGATGCCGTGGCTCTCGCCAGAACTCCAATAAACATTGAGATAAGACTCGAAAAGAGCGCAACACTTTCGATTGAAATTACAATACCCGAGTCAATGCCCCAAAACACGTATGTGCCAATATTCTAAGGAGGTATAGCGAATGCAAAAAATGTTTAAAAATAAAAGGGGCATAGTGGGAATTGAGGCCGCCATAGTACTAATAGCCTTTATTATTGTGGCTGCCGCCTTAAGCTACGTAGTTATCAACATGGGTTTCTACACAACCCAGAAAACAAAGGAAACAATGCAATCGGGGCTAGACGAATCTTTGAGCGCGCTGCAGCTGGACGGGTTGGTTTCTGGGAAAACGAACAATGAAGGTCGCATAGAATGGATAATTTTTCCAGTGAAGCTTTCCGTAGGCAAAGAGGGATTGGATCTGAAGAAAGAAGCCATAGTAGTTTCAGTTTATTTACCTAACGCCACGCTTTTGAACATATACAACGGAGTCTATATGGATGGGGTTGAATCAGACTGCGATGTATTAATAAATAAGCTTAATGATGCCTATGGAATGAATGAGACTGACATGGCCATGTTCACAATATACAATGGAGACGCAGATTCCGTTCTCGAACCAACAGAAAAAGCCTTCCTCATAATCCATTTAAACAGCACTGTCACAGAAATTCCAGGAGTTCGCCACACGATTGCGGATTATGAGGTTTTCAAGGTTGAGGTGAAGGGGGCAAAGGGCGCTGCCTTGACAGTTGTTCGCACTGCGCCAGGCGGGATGCCCAAAAACGCCTACATCGATTTGGGCTGAATCTCCAGCTTTTTTATATTCGGAATTCTGTTCGGATTTTGAATTTAATTCATATTTTAACTTGTTTTTGAATCAAAATTAACAATTTTACCAATCTAAATTAGCATTTCATAACACTTAATATAAGATCCAATAAAACTGAAAACGCTCAAAAGAGGAAGATGTAAATGAACTGGAAAAAAGCTTTGGCAAAACTCGCAAAGCAGAAACGAGCAATGGTAGGCCTAGAGGCAGCAATAATCCTCATAGCCTTCGTTATAATTGCAGGCGCCTTCAGCTTCATGGTAATAAACCAAGGCTTATTCGCTACTGAACGCGGCAAAACAGTAGTCCAAGACAGCCTAAGACAATCAAGCACACCACTCATAGTGGATGGCACCATATATCTAAGAGCTAACTCTCCAACAACCATCAACGCCATAGTAATCCCGCTAAGGGCTTATGGCGTCAAATACGTGGCCCTTGGAGAGAATGAAACTTCCGTAACCCTTCAAGTAGCCGGCAGTGCATGGCCAAACGTGTATGAAGGCATAAATGGAACATTCACAACAAGCCATAACTTGGACAATCTAGTTTCAAATGTAACTTCTGGACACGCTGCGCTATTCATCCAAAACAGCAATGGCGACGACTCCCTAGATTCTAATGAGAAAGGCTTCTTAGTTATATCACTAAGCAGTGCTGCATCCGCAAGAGACCACATAGTTGTCGAAATCAAGCCAGAAAAGGCTGCGCCGCTCACCATCGACTTTTATGTTCCAGAATCTTTGCCAATTCCAGAAGGTTCTTCAACAGGCTGGGTTACGGTGGCTGGCTAAAATGTTCGCCAAAAAACTCTTTAAAAATAGGAAGGGTATTGTGGGCGTAGAAGCAGCCATAGTCCTAATAGCCTTCATAATAATCGCCGCAGCCCTCAGCTACGTAGTCGTCAACATGGGCTTCTATACGACACAGAAAACCAAAGAGACAATGCAGTCAGGTCTAGACGAATCATTAAGCGCACTACAACTAGACGGTGTAGTCACAGGAAAGACAGGCTCAAGCAGCAACGAAATCCAGTACATAGTGTTTCCAGTAAAACTTTCAGCCGGAAAAGCAGCGATGGACCTTGGAAACGAATCTGTTGTGGTTTCAGTATACCTTCCAGACGCTACGCTACTGAACATCTATAAGGGCGCAAACTCAACAACAACCACAAGCCTAAGCACCTTATTGGCCGATAACGTGAACTTCAGCGGCATCCAAAGTCAAGGGGCAATGTTCGCCCTATACAACGATGACGGAGACTCCGTCCTAGAATCAAATGAAAAAGCATTCCTGATAGTTAACTTAGGCTCAAACACCGTCGCAGACTACGAAACCATAAAAATTGAAGTCAGAACAGCAAAAGGCGCCGCTCTAACAATAGTCCGCACAGCCCCAGGCGGCATGCCCCAAAACTCCTTCGTCGATTTAGGATAGCCCCACCACCTCCACCCACCTTTTTTATAACATTTTTAACCCCGCATTTTTATTAACAAAACTTTTCAGAAAAACCAAATACCTAAGCCTCCAGCACAACCAACATCACCCCGGACAAACCCCCGAGACCTTTCCCATAGATTATGCGGGGGGTGGGATTTGAACCCACGGAACCTTCTTTTTGGGAAAAAGAAGCTTCACCAAGAAAAACCTTGTCATTGTTTTCTGTCATTGTTTTTCCCTCTTTATTGCTTCTAGTATTAAGACTTCTATGGCGTGGGAACGGTTAGCGTAAATGCGTGCTTCTATCTTTTTGTCTATCCATTCGAGAAGCTCTTTTGGAAGGGTTATGCTTACTCTTTCTCTAACCATGCTTACACCTTCAATTTCCATACTTTCACTCTCCTTTTCTGATTTATCCAAATATGTATGTAACCGTAATACATATAAGCATTTTGCATACAAATATACAATTTGCCTTTAAGGTGAGTGTGAGAAAATGGAAAAGGAAATTGAATATGAGGTTGTGCAGCTGCGGATTCCTAAGGGTGTTATGGATTTGCTTAGAGCTTTCGTAACCGATATAGACGAATATCTCAGATATTGCGTGCTGGATAAGGTTAGGGCGGATTTAGAATCTGACTTGCCTGATGCAGGTGCAATTGTGGATAGGGAAAGCATCCTACAAAAATATGGCATCAAAGAAATCCTTTATAACAACGACTGTTAAACGCTATTGCCTTTTTGCCTACTCCAGCTTCCCATTTTTCTATATAATAACTTGTCTTTTGTTAAATGATATGAAGGTTGTCGCCGTGGAAAGGCGATGTTTTTTCCATGCTTTTTCATAATTTGCCTTTAAAATTTAACATAACTGTCCGCCCCAATAATCCATACTGCTTATCTGTTAAATGTTAAAGCGCCATGCTTCTTAATGGTTGTTTGTTTGTCTATGCATTTATGGAAAGTTTGCCATTCTAAAATATTGCTGAAATGTAACCACTTCGGGCATCTAGGCATTGTTAAACTCGTTAAATTCAATGAAGTATTAAAACTTGCGATTTTGTTACATCTGTGAGACATAAATGTTACAAAAAACGTAGAAAATACGGTATTTTACCGTAATATACCGTAAACTTACCGCAATCTAAAATTGTGAAATTTTTTTAAACCGTAAAACTAAATAAGGTCGTTTTACAAAATTGTTTTACTGAATGAAAATGATTCCAGAATATGAAAAACTCGTATGCGTAAGGATGCCAGCGCCTTTAAAGTCTAAAATCGACAAGCTTGTGGCATCCGGAAAATTCAAAACTGCTTCTGAAGTCATTAGAAGTGCCTTAGAAGGATTCCTCAGGGAAGTTTGACATTTACAGAAAAAGGAGACGTGGGCAATATGGTATATGCAGTTTCACCCTTTAAAAAGTTTGGCATAAGAAGGAATGCGGTTGCACATAGAGAAAAACGTCTTTTCTTTAAAAACGACAGTTGTCTGTCTGACTGCCTCTCTGTCTTTTCCCAAAAATTACTTGACAACCGTAAAAAACCATTCATTAAAACAAACTATTCCTTCGAGGGAAATTTCAATGAGTGAACCGTCTTCTCGAGAGAACTATTATCCTTTAAAGCTTCCCACGGAACTTTATTTAGCTGTAATTCAACGTATGGCAAAAACTCAACTTTCTAAAGGCGATTGCCTTATTGATATGCTTACTGAAACAGCTTATAGAGAGGGATTACTTCCAGAGGAACATTATAATTTTTTGAAAGCTAAATATGGAACTAAAACTGTTTTAGAAAAAGTTTTGGAAAATAGAGAAAAAAAGGAGGGTTTTGTTAGAGTTGAAGTTAATGATGCAAAATTTGAAGTCTGCAAAAGCACGGTTGAAGTTAAGAAAACTTTTATAGATTATTCCAAGTTTAGCGATGAACAGCTTCTTTCGAAATATGCACGTGCAAAATTGGGTAATGATGTTGTTGCACTTAACATGATTCAAGCAGAAGCAAACAGAAGGGGTTACAAGCTCGTATTTGATGACGGCACGGGAAAAGTCAACATAATTAACTTAAGAGGTTCAAAAATGAATGATGAGGATTTGACGGAAAAATATCGAGGAATAAATCAATGAACCTTTATGAATTTGACATTTTGGTTCTTATTCTTGCCTTTTTCTTTTGGTTGTTTTGGCATATCTGGTTAATGCCTTCTGGAAGCGTCGAAAATGAGGAAAGAGATTAAGCGTTATGTAATCCGCTCAAGATGGTGTTATCCAGCTATCGTTTGCTTTTTAATTTGGAGTTTAACTTTAGTTTATGCTATGCTCTACGATTGTCGAGCTTTTGTAGTTGTTTACCCCTTAACCATAATCTTGCTCATGCTTCTAGCTGAAACCGTCTACATAGTTGTCTATGAAAACTTTGACTAGTTGAGTTGTTGCAAGTTGTCGCGTGTAGAGAGGAACAACAAAACAAAATTTGCTACAACTACATCTTTTAGGCATGGAAAATAATGGAAAATTCCATCGCCTCCGGAGGGCGATTGATGTTTGTGGAAACACAATTTTTTATGGTTCGCAAGTTTGTAAAAGAGATTCTTGTCACAGAGAGTGTGAGGACAAACGCACAATTTTCTGTGACAAAAACGTTTGAAGATATGATAAAATCCACCGCCCTTCGAGGGCGGAGAACCTCACATCACAATATATCCTTTTAATCAAAAGGAGATTGCAGAAGTTGGAAACGACATTGGAATATTCCGTTAGAGCATAATTTTTTCTACGGTCCAGGACCAGGCATTTTTAACGAGTTTGGTCTACCCTAAATGTGCAAAAATGCTAATGTGTAAATAATGTTGGTAAAATTTACCAACATTCTTTTTGGTGTTATAATGTTTGGGGTTTCAAAGACGACTCATGGAGAAAATAAAAATGGGGTTATGAAATCTTAGCTTGGATTTCAATTATTGCCTTGAAGTAGTTTTGCATGAAAACATTTGCAATGGGAAGTTTATGTTATTGTTTTAGGTTTTCTTAGGCAATAACCCCATTCAGTCTTGGCCACAAGCTCATATCCTTCAGCTAAATATTTCGTAAGCTCAGCTTTACCTTCAGCATACACAACATCAAACTCATTCTCTTTAATCCAGTTTTTGACAATATGCACATACCTAAGCGTATTCTGAATGTTGCAATGTCTAGCAAACCTCTGAGTTTTCACAATGTCCTTAGTCTTGAAGTAATGCCAGCTAATCGCATAATGCCTAAAAGTGTGAAAATGAATTTTTAAGAAGTCTGGATTCCCTGTTTCTTTAGCTAACCTTTTACGGTAATCTTCTACAAAATCGTTAATGTTGTCTGCATCTTTATAGTTGAAGATTCTATCTTCAGTTTTGGGAAGCTGCAGCAATAAAGTTGTTAGCTCGTCGCTTATTGGATAAGTGTAGGTTCTATGTCCCTTAATGCCTCTAATGGTTATAGTCTTATTCTGGAAGTTTATATCCTTCCACGTTAAATTGAAAATCTCTCCTGCTGTAGCTCCTGTTTCTATTGCAGTTAAAACGACAGCTCTAAGCTTTATGCTTCTAAGTCTATAAAGAAACTGTTTCACCATTTCTGGATTTGGAACAAACATTTCCCTATTATCGTAAGCTCTGAAATCTGGTTTCTTTATTGGAATACCTAGAAACTCAGCATATTGGCATATCACATCAATAGCATTCTTTTTGCTTCTATCAACCCAATTCTTAGAAAGCACTTGCCTAATCATATCCTCTGGAGAACCCTTCAACCCCTTAAGAAACTTAAGCTTTCTCTGAACCGTAGATTCCCTATTACCTTTCCTCAGCAACCATAAAGCAAAATTCACTAGAAAGGGAGTAGTGCCTAGAACCGTAGGTTCTGGCAAAGTGCGGGGGGTGGGATTTGAACCCACGGAGGCCTACGCCAGAGGATCTTAAGTCCTCCCCCTTGTCTTAGGCTGGTCTTCGCCCCGACAGCCTATTTAGACCTGGCTCGGGTACCCCCGCATGCGCCATCAAAACTCTTTTGCACTTAAATGGTTTAAGTTTTTTGCGAAATGCATTAAGTTAAAATCTTATTTTGTAAAAGGTATTCTTGGGCGGGTAGCCTAGTACGGATAGGGCGCAAGCCTCCTAAGCTTGTGGTCGTGGGTTCAAATCCCACCCCGCCCGTTTACGTTGTTTTATGGAACGCTCTAAGCCCAACTCCCGAAAGCTTTCTAAAGTTTCGCTGGGCGATTCTCATTTTCTATTTTATTATGGTTGTACTTTTGAAGGTTTTAATCCCGCTCGCCATATAGTATAGTTTATTAGTTCATTAAAGGTTCATTGTTGTTTGTCTAGCGGTTTAATGTTTGAGGGTGTGTTTAATGTCTATTCGGCAGCCGATTGTTTGTGTTTTGGGTCATGTGGATACTGGTAAGACTTTGCTTTTGGATAAGATTAGAAAGACAAGTGTTCAGGCGCGTGAGGTTGGCGGCATAACGCAGCATATTGGCGCGAGTTTCTTTCCAGTTGACACTTTGAAGCAGCTGGTTGGGCCTCTGCTTTCCATGGTTAAGGGCGAAATTGAAATTCCCGGTTTGCTTGTTATTGATACCCCTGGGCATGAGGCTTTTACCAATTTGCGGAAGCGTGGCGGGAGCGTGGCCGACATCGCCATACTTGTCATTGATGTTTTGAGGGGTTTTGAGGCTCAAACTTATGAGTGTATTGAAATTTTGAAGGCGCGCAAAACCCCATTTCTTGTGGCGGCAAACAAAATTGACCGCATTCCAGGCTGGAAGTCCTTTGAGGACACGCCTTTCATTAAGGCTTATCAAATGCAGGACAAGTATGTGCAGGAGGATTTGGACAATAGGCTTTATGAGATTATTGGCAGTTTTTCACGTTTAGGGTTTAGGGCCGACCGCTTTGACCGCATTAAAGATTTCACGAAGACTGTTGCAATTGTGCCTACAAGTGCAAAAACTGGCGAAGGCATTACTGAACTTCTAATGGTCTTGGTGGGTTTAACACAACAGTATTTAAAAAGGCGTTTACAAACAACAGCAGGCCCAGCTAAGGGCACGGTTTTGGAAGTCAAGGAGGAGCCGGGCCTAGGCCTAACTTTAAACACAATCATTTATGATGGGACTTTACGGCGTGACGACCTAATTGTTGTTGGCGGTAGGGAAAAGCCAATAGCAACACGTGTAAGAGCTATTCTCGTGCCTAAACCACTTGACGAAATTAGGGATCCACGCGACAGATTCTCCTCTGTAGCTGCGGTTTCGGCAGCGGCAGGCGTCAAAATTGTGGCTCCAGATTTAGAAGGTGCGCTTGCTGGCGCGCCCTTGTATGCTGTTGGTGAGGGTGAATCCGCCGAAAAATATGTTAAGCTTGTTTTAGAGGAAATAGAACGCATTCGCATAGCCACCGATGTTGATGGCGTGGTTTTGAAGGCTGACACGCTTGGCTCTTTGGAGGCTATTGCAGAAAATCTAAAGCGCAACAACGTGCCGATTCGTTTGGCTGATGTTGGAGACATTTCTAAGCGGGATGTTACAGAAGCCGCCATAGTCAGAGATAAAGAACCGTTATACGGGGTTATTTTGGCATTTAATGTAAGGGTTTTGCCAGACGCCGAGGAAGAAGCAAATATTAAAGGTGTTCAAATATTTCAAGAGAAAATAATCTACCATTTGATAGAAAATTATTTGTCTTGGCTTAAAGCTCAACATGAAGCAAAGATTGAGCAGGAATTTGCGAATCTGGTTAAACCCGCCAAAATCCGCATTTTGGAAGGCTATGTTTTCAGAAGGGCAAAGCCCGCCATAGTGGGCGTAGAAGTGTTGGCTGGGAAGATAAAGCCAAAACTTGCGCTTGTAAGGGCTGAAGACGGCGAAGAAGTTGGCGAAATACAGCAAATCCAAGAGAAGGGACAAGCGCTATCCGAAGCCTCGAAGGGAATGCAGGTGGCAATATCATTAGACAAGCCCATGGTTGGAAGACACATTTTCGAAAAGGACATATTATACGCGAAGGTGCCAGAACAACACGCAAAAACCCTACAAACAAAATTTTTGGATAAATTAACACCGGAAGAACAGGAAGCCCTTACAGAATATATAAACGTGATGAGAAAGAAAACATCCTACTGGGCAGCATGATTTCAGTTGGCTGAAAATTGTTAATATTTAAGATAGTAGGTGTACGTTTCCTATGCGTATGTTTTTTAGGTGCTTTTGTGCTGCTTTTTGGCATTCTAAAGCTTGCTTTCTGGTTGTTGTTGGCAAATCATTCATTACGTAGCATGGATAAAATGCCAAAAGTGTGTAGGGAATATTCACGTTTATTTGGCTTATGAATTTGGCAATGTTTTCAACTTCTTCTGCGTCCACGTAGCCGGGTACAAGCAAAGTGCTAGCCGTTAGCATGGGCAATTCTTCACGTTTGTGGTAGTATTTTTCTCCTATTAGGCGGAAGTTTTCTAGGGATGGTTTGTTGGATACTCCGCATAGGGCTATTGCCAACTCTTCAGTGTAGGCTTTCAAATCAAATTTTATGTTGCCGCCGCTCGCTAAAGCGTATTCTGCTGCCTTTTCGGCCATTTTTGGGTTTATGTAGCCGTTTGTCTCCCAGCAAACCCTTAAAATGCGGTTTTCGGCTTTGGCTTTCTCTAGGGCTAGGCGGCTTGTTTCAAGTGAGTGGGGCATCTGCGGCGAGGGGTCACCGCCAAAATAGCATATGCATGAGACATGCTTGTCCACTTTTGAGGCTAATTCAGCGGCGCTTAAAACTGGTTTATGTTTTGCAGATAGGTTACGGTAATGCCAATTTTGGCAGTAGAGGCAGTCGTAACTGCAGGCGCCATAGAAAACAGCTAAATTTGCATAGCCGTATTCGGCTTCCGGCGCATAAGCATAGCGTGGATAACCTTTACCAGTGCAGCCGGGACAAAACCACCAGCTTACGCAGTTTGTTGGCAAACCATCATAATACCATTCCAAAACGCCTTGTTCAGCTGTACCTCCAAACCGCACCAAACGGTTTCCAACATTCCAGACAAGCCCGCAAAAGCCGCTTTTCCCACCGCCAATAACACAGTTGTTTGCACAAACTCCACATGACAGCCCATCCGGGTCTTTTGGCGGCTTAGGCGGCAGACCAAAACTTGCGCGGCTTTCGGCATGTGCACGCTCAGCTATTTCTAAAGCTTGGCTTGGTTTTTCTTTAATGCATTTTGCGCATACTCCTAAACCGTCTGAAATTGTGGTGGCTTTCTCTCCGCAAACCCAACATTTTCCCATAAACAATCAATTATATACAAGAGAAAAGCC
>JAVZNZ010000009.1:0-68393 GCA_038882575.1 Bathyarchaeia archaeon | reverse complement strand
TAAGGCCCTAAATGTTTTGTATGCTTCTATTAGGTCGTTTGATGTGTAGGTGACTGTGCGGCTTGCTGTTCGTTTTACTCCCGGAATTAGCATTGCCATGTCCGTCATTCCAGCGTCCACGAAATCTATTTCGAATGTTATTGGAGGATTTATCTTGTAAGGTTCGAATTTGCTGAGGTTTTTTAATGCTTTTGCTGCTGATTCTTTTATTAGTTTTCTTGCTTTGTTTGGCGATAGGCATTGTGCTGCATATCTTCCAAACGCCCTTTTAACTGGGACTGTTATTACTTTTTTAAGGATTTCTTGGGTCTCTTTTGTGACGGCTTCGTCTCCCGTAACAAGCGCAACCGGAACATTGTAGTAGCCGGCTATTGCAGCGTTTATCCCCGTTTCGCCAATAGTTTTCTTGTTTACTCTTAAGTTGTAGACAACCCTTCCATGATATGTATGGCCCAAAATGCTTGGGTAGTTGCTTGGCATGGCATGATAGCCTATGAAAAAGGCGGCGTCGAAGGTGCTGTCTATGCCTTGCATCATGGACAAAGGTTTTGAAGAACCGGTTATCAACTCAGCTTCTTCGTGTAGTTCTTCAGGAATTATGTTTCTCATTGTTCCATGGGAGTCGTTAACGACGATTTTTGTTGCTCCGGCCTCGAGGGCGCCTTCAATGGCGGCATTAACCTCTTGTGTCATGAGTTTTCTGGCTCTGTCGTGTTCTCTTCCGTCTCGCATGACATGCTCTCCGTGAACAACACCCGAAACCCCTTCAAGATCAGCGGATATGAATACCTTCATGGCTGACACAACTCGTTGACAAGTTTTGCTGGCAAGAGCTTTTAAGTTTTTCATGAATCTATATTTGCGGTGATGCAAGTTGGGTGAACTAGTGTTTGTGGGATTGGGGTTGCATGATGAAATGGCCATAAGCCTTAGGGGTTTGGAGGAAGTTAAGGCTGCAGATGACGTTTTCATAGAACTTTATACGAGTTTTATGCCAAATTTTTCTTTAAAAAGGCTTGAAGCCCTTACTGGCAAAAGGATTAAGACGGTTTCTAGAAGAGAGTTGGAAGAAGAAAACGGAAAAATCATATTAGAAAGGGCTAGGGCGGGAAAGGTTGTGTTGCTTGTTCCCGGAGACCCGCTTATAGCCACAACACACATAAGCTTAAGAATACAAGCCGAAAAAATTGGAATAAAAACTCGGCTTATTCACGGTGCGTCAATAATTTCTGCTGTTATGGGCTTGTCTGGTTTACATAACTACAAATTTGGAAAAAGCGTGACAATTCCCTTCCCGCATGAAAATCCTTCTGAAACCCCTTACGATGTGGTCGCCCAAAACAAAAGGCTTGGGCTTCACACACTTTGTTTGCTTGACATAAAAGCCGAGGAAAGAAAATACATGACAATCCACGAGGCTTTAGAATATCTTTTAAAAATTGAGGAGAAAAGAGGGGAGAAAACCGTTACTTTGGATACGGTTGCGGTTGGCATTGCAAGGGCTGGAAGCGAAAAACCCGCGGTAAAGGCTGACTACGTGAAAGCCTTATTAAAATATGATTTTGGTGGGCCACCCCACAGCCTAATTTTTCCAGGAAAACTTCATTTTATGGAGGCAGAAGCCTTAATAGTGTTGGCAGACGCTCCGGAAGAGTTGAGGAAGGTTATTTAAAAGGCGTGGATGTGGCGTGTGTTAAAATTTTGGAGACTGCCCAAACCACTTAATTGCGATATAACAAAAAGATTTTTAAAAATGCAACTAATTATTGTAACTTAGGATTAGAAGGAAGGAGAAGATGAAGGAAAGGCCCTTTGTAATTTTTTGGGCATTACTTTTAATGACTCACTTGACGGCGGTGTCGATTGCAGAAGATGGCTGGGAAGAGGTTCCGGGAACATTTGATCCTGCACAAGTGCCAAAACAATTTGACATCGTCGTAGAACCTCTTGCTGGTTCACTGAGTGCTTCTGAAGTTCCTATTTACCCTTGGACCAAAACAGTGTCTGTGACCGTAAATTTGCAGGATATTTGGTATAGTTGGACGGACATGGTATCACTGGTTCCGCAACAGAATGGACACTATGATGTAATGGTCTATTTCTCAGTTGTCAATCCATCCAAAAAATGGGCATATGCATTGTATCTGCTCGTATTCGCTCTTCCAGAACCTAATGAAATGGTCAACATGGATTCTTACCGATACCGTTTGTTTTTCGCCGAAAATTCCTATTTGCTGCCTCTAGCAACAAATTGCTCTTGGAATGGCCGTTCTGACAATGTTGAACTAGTCCATGTGGTTTGCGATGTTATTGGTGCTGGAAAAATAAAAATCTTCCAATGGGGCAATCAATTAAGGACGGATGTCAACAAAGACGGTAAAGTCAACATCCTTGACATTGCGATAGTTGCATTACATTATGGTGAAAGATATACAAATGAACAATGGAATTATGACTGGAACATTTCAATGGATCCAGCGGTAACATTTGAAGATTTGATAGCTGTTTCAATAGAATTCGGAAGACAAATTCCACCATAGAGAAAAAGGGTAATCCAATAGTATTATTACTCAAAAGTAACATTATGTTCAAGTCTATCTTATGTTTCCTATGATTATGCATGGACTGTCCGCCAAAGTCCATACCGTATTCTGAACATGCAAGATGCTCTTGCAAACCAATGCGCACCCCTGGTCGCAAAGGTTTGTTTGCTTAAGAATAAATAGAAGTTAATCCCGCAGAAACAACAAGAATATCTAAAGCATACAACTGAATCTTTAAGGAAGACCGAATGCGCTGTTCACAATCTTACCCACATTCTCTAAAAATAGAGAAGAAATATGTAAACCCTATAGAAAATTTTCAATATTTAAAGGGAAATTTATTATAGTGGGGAAAGAAATTTGAGGTAAGCCTTGCTTCTATCGCTTATTGTGAAGGCTTGCTTGACGCCCTAAAAATGTTGGGAATGGTGAAATTTGAATGGCCCAAGAAAAAAGGAGAAAAGTAGTCCTAGCCTCCGGAACATTCGACCTCCTCCATCTTGGCCACGTAAAATATTTAGAAGAGGCGAAAAAGGCTGGCGGAGAAAACGCTGAACTAATCGTTATTGTGGCAAGAGACAGCACAGTAGAAAAAAGGAAGGGCGTAAAACCAGTTATACCCGAAAATCAGCGGAGGGCCCTTGTCGAAGCCTTAAAAGTTGTCGATGAGGCAATACTTGGATATGAAGAATTTGACATGGGCCGCGTCATCGAAAAAATACGGCCAGACGTCATTGCCTTGGGCCACGACAGCCACCTTACGGGCTTGGAGCAAGCCGTAAAGAAGTATGTTGCTGAAAAGGGATTAAACATAAAAATTGTGAAGATTGGAAAGTTTGGGGAAGACAAACTTGACAGTTCTTCAAAAATAAAGCAGAAAATAATTGAACATTATAAAAGAGGCTAACTTTAAGGGAGCGTTAAAACTTCAACCTTAACTTTGTGGCCGTCCTTCAATTTTAAGTGTTTTCTCAAGAAAACTGGTGCAATAACCTCAATTACAGAAGCATCATAATGGCTTCTCAATGCCAAAACTAAGGCGCCCTTAACTTTGTTTTCTATAATCGCCGGATAACATTTCACAGGCCCGAAAGTGCGGTTTTCGTTTCTAAATCCCTCAACCTCAATTGCTGGATAGGCCTCAAGCTCAGAACGGGTTTTAACATCATAATCTGTAGTCAACTTCAAATTCAGCGTGCCAGGGTAAGGATCAAAACCCAACTTTTCAATAAACTGTTTTCTATAACGCTCTTTTGAAATGTAGTAGGCTCCTTCGCCCAGCCCAGTGAAAACAGTTCCTTCGAGGGTTATTGAAGGCGGGTATGTGGCTTCCATTAAAAAACGTAGGGTTGAGTAAAGCTTCTTCAACTCCTTTAAGCCTTTTTCCGTAATTTCTATTAGGCACCCTTCCGGAGTTATGGTTCTTTTAATCCAGCCCTTTCCCTCTAATTCAATAAGATATCTTGAAGCCGTCTGCTGGGATGTCGCCAGCTTCCTAGCCAAATATTCTGTGGAAATTTTGGCGACTCTCCTATGGGCTCCCATCTCAGCCAATTTTATAAGCGTAAAAACGTTGCGCCACTCGTGTACTTCATTCATTTTAAAGCCTCAAAGCACGTGTTATTTAAAAGTTGCAGAAATGTGTATTTAAATGACTCGAAAATTTAAATGCGAGCTTAGGCTTCTGGACACGTTGTGTTCGCTCGGACAAAAATGTCGCGCATGTCATAAAAGTGAGCTGAAACCTCAACATTTTGCGATGGAATGTTAACTACGAAGGATATGCTATATGTGCCATTGCCATAATCCCCAACTGAAAGAGAGTTTGACTCGTCAACAATTCTCCAGCCATCAACGTCTAAATAAAATGCTGTTAAATTCTTTGTTAGTGCTGGCTGGCCCTCGTTGTATAATTTGCAGCTTAAATTTACTTGTTTTTCATCGCCAACCAGAGTGTAATAGCCGCTAACTATGAGGGTTGTCGTTATATTAACAGCATATTCGACGGTGACGTTCTCCGACAAACCCCTAACATTTAAAGTGAGATTTACATGGGCGCTTGAAACTCCAAAGCCGCCATCATCCCAAGAAAGCCATACACCATTATCATAATTTAAATCATTCAGTGGAGTATAATTCAAATTGCAAAGCGCAGGGAACGTTAAGTTTCTAAAAACCAGTGAAAGTTTATCCAAATTTTCTGTGAGGATTGTTTTGACTCCTCCATTGGAGATGTTTGCAAGTGAACTAATGACAGCATTTTTTAAGCATTGCTTTGAGGCGATGATAAAACTGCTGACTTCCTGTGTTTCTGGGCTTATTGGCGATTTGCTTAGCTCATAAACGTATATTGTGGTTGAAGATATTAGTATGGCTATGGCTAGAGCTGCCACTATTAAAAGCTGTCCGGAGCGATTTGCACCAAACTTTGTGTTAAATTTTTTCATGAAGCCACCATAAGGTGCATGTGAATTATGTAACAACGGAAAACCGCCGATTGCGTCACGCAAACATATTCCACAAAGGTTATTTCTTGGCCGTAGAAGGCTCCATTTGAGATGATTTCGTCGTTAATTTGCTGCCTTTGCTCATCATAAACTGTTAGGTTGAAGCATACTCCCATTGGCAAAACAACATTTAATGCTTCTCTTAGGGCGCTCCAGTTTCCATTGCTTACGTATTCGCCTAAACTTCCATCAGAATCAAGTTTCATGAGCGCCTGCAAGCCCACAAAAACCAAATCCTCATACCTCTTCGAATAACTCGTCAATGTAACATTTGCCGAAACAGCAAGGGACAAAAAAACTATAATCGTGGCTAAAAAGGCTTCAATTATCCTAATTTGTCCCCTTTCCCCAGCTTTCAAATTTTAGATCCTCCAATTTGAATTTTGCATTCATAAAAAGCCGAATTTAATGTGACAATGTATGTGTAAGCGAATATGTCTGACAAGCTCTTGAAAGCTTCGAAGTCCACTCCAATTTGGACTGGTATTTGGGGGTATGCTGTCCATTCAACAAAGGGAAGGGTTGAGTTCCGTCCGGTGGCAACAATCAACACGGGGCTTGAATCAGCAAAGTGTGGTATGCTGTAAACTGTGAGGCTGTCGTTTGCTGTTTGCTGCAAAACCCCATAATAACTGAACGTGAGGGCATAGATGTTCGCCAAGGTTGTTTCCGGATAATTTGTTGAAACGTAAAGGCTATAGTTTAGGGGGCTTAGCCCTAAAAATGTGCCGTTGGGTTGTGGCTCCGCCGAATTATGCGCAAACATGAGGGCGCCGAATGAAACTATTCTGCTGTTGCAGGTTGCCCTTGCAAAAACGATGAGAAGCGCAGGTCCATTAACGCTGTTTGAAATTGTTATGTTCGTTTCAGTCCAGCCAGAAGAAAGGCCTATGGGGGTTGTCTCCATATAATTTTCTGCAAAAACATAAGCTTGCAGTTGTGTTTGGACAGGCGCCCCCTGTTTTGTTGTCAAAACCTCAAATTGATAGGTTGTTTCTTCCGTGGATGGGTAGGTGGCTTTTAAACTTATTGAAACTTCAAATATTGGCTTTATTTCTAAATTTAGGGTTAAATCAGGCATTTTTAGGGACTTAAAAACCTCAGCATAACTTATTGCATAAAGGTTTGAGCTATTAAGCCTAGAAACTTTATCGACATCTAAGTCGAATGGCTCATTAGAGTCGGCCTTAGCTAAACCAAAAACTTTTGGTGTAATTTGGCCATTTTCTCCCCAATTTTGTGGCTCACCAGCGTTGAGAAGCAAGTATTTTGAGATTTCCATGCAACGTTCAGCAAAATTGTAGTTAGCCATGTTATTTATTTGGGGAATCAAAATCTTTGAGGTGCTCGCCATAGCCGCTAACGTGATAAGAACCATTAGGGAGCATGCAAAGAAAGTTTCGATTGAAACTGCTGGCATTACGCGTTTATCCTCCATGTTTTAGGGTGCCGACGGTGTTTGAGGTCGAATTGTATACATGCCCCCAAGAAGGCTATTGGACAAGACAAGTGATACATAGGCTGTTAGTGCAAGCATCACCGAATATTTGAAACCTGCCGCAAATGTCCCCTCATTCACTTTTCCAACAAAAAATCCGGAAAGCCAACACTGCAATATTATTCCAGTTGAAAAGAGGTTTATCTGCGCCTGCATGGCTCCAACAGGCATTGCTATTGTTCCCGGAAGCGAAATTTGGGTTAGGGCGTAAACGGTCAAAGCCACAACGGTTGTTGTTAAAGCGACTAGAACACTCCAAATGAAAGCTAAAATCACATAAGGCCTTAAAAGCGATTTCTTGTTAACTTCGACATCCTTCTGTTTTTCACTGTAGTCCGTCAGCATATCTAATGCTTCTGCTGAGCCGCCGCCAATCTTTATTGTTTCAACAAGTATTAGAAAGTTGATCAGAACAGGCCACGTTTGAATTTTCCGCTGGACATTGCTAAATATCTTTTTGAGGGAAAACCCCCATTCCAGCTGATTCCTTATTGAATTTAGGACTTCAGAAAATTTTCCATATCCGGCCCGTTTTGTGGCGTGAATTATGCTTTTTTCCGGTGAAAGCCCAATTTTTCTGGCTTCGGTCACATCTCTGAGGAAGCTTGGCATGGAGTTTTCAGCATCATTGTTAATTTTGGCTATTCTATAGTGAACTATGGCTGGGAAGATCGAGACAGCCGTCAATCCTATAGTGACAATCAACGGAAAAACTTCTGCGCTTTTAAGGTACTCAAGCTGAGGTACAAAATTTATCATGGCTATGAATGCTGATACTGCTATTACGGGCATTATAGCCGCCTTGTAAGGTTGATTAACACCTATTAGATTGCTTCTTCTTTCGCGATGCGCAAAAATCATGAAAAATACTGAAATAAGCGGTGTAACAAGGAATATGAGGATGCAAACAACGGTTGTCGACACGCCTGGAGCCCCGCTGGCTCTCATGGGTTCGAAAACAGAGGTTGTTGCAAACACAATGAAGAGTATGTATGAACAAAGCGTTATGATTAGCATTACTGCATAACCCTCTACAAGTGTGCCCAACTTTTCAACAGACTGTATTGCCGCAGCCTTTTGCACCTCAAAAATCGAGCGCAATTTACTTTTTAAATAGTTCACGACATTGCCGCCGCTTCTAATTGATGAAACATACCCCAAAAGAAACTCACGATAACTTTTAGACTTCGACTTAGTAGCCCTCTTATACATGACGGTTAGGGGGTCATACCCTAAAACTTCAACTTGTCTAACAACCTCTTTGGCTTCCTTTTGAAATGTGGGCAACAGACTTATAGCACTCAATTTCTTCCAACACTCATATATTGCAACCCCGCTGGCAGCTAACAAAGTTAGTAGAAGCGCTGCGAAAGGTAGTTCACGATCAATTTCAGTTGCGCCTTCGCCGCTGATGAGGCTTATTATTGGCCCAAAAATTTTCGGTTTTTTGGAGAGCACCTGCATTTCATCACCATTTTGGCTTTTCCAAAAATTCTTTCTGGAAAAGTTGCGGGTTATTGTAGTATTTGCTTAAAACTTTGTTGACGCTCTTGTAGTCGCGGATGTTATGTTCAACCATGTGCATAAGCACACGTTTTCGATATTCTATTTCGTCTAAGAGTTTTTCAATTGGTATGTCAAGGCTTGTGGAAATTTTCTTTAAGAGATAGCTTTCAGGAAGGTTTTCTTGGAAAGTGTCTGTGGATGGATTCCAACTAAAAACCTCTTGGAATGTGCTTGCGTCTTTGATTTCTGAAATGCTTATGAACTTTCTGCTTGAGAGGCGCCTTCCAGAATCCAGGAAAACTGGGGTTCTAACATGTTTAACACTTATCACGCAGTTCATCAGCGGAATTATGGATGTTGGAATATTCATGGGCGGTTGCGTAAGCCTTTTAATGGCTGTGTCTACATCCTCAGCATGTAGCGTGCATAGGCCTCCATGTCCCGTGGCGAGGGCTTGGAAAAGGACGTATGCTTCTTCGCCGCGGACTTCGCCCACAATTATGAGGTCTGGACGATGTCTAACAGCCGACTTTATTAAATCGTAAAGGGTGATTTCTCCCTCATTTTCAAGTCCAAATCCTGAACGGGCTATCGTTGAAGTCCAATTTTCGTGTGGAAGATTTATTTCAGCAACTTCCTCAACGGAAATTATCTTATAGTTTGGCCTTACAAGGCATGCTATTGCGTTTAGGGCCGTTGTCTTCCCCGCACCAGTAGCGCCAATAATCATAACAGACATTTTATTCTCCATTAGAAGCCAAAGATATGCCGCTATACTTTCGTTGACTGTTTCATTTTCAATTAAGTCTATGATCGTGAATGGGTCTTTTCGGAATTTCCTTATGGTGAAAGCCGTCCCGGAAGGCGTTGTTTCTTTGCCGAAAGAAACTGCTAAACGATGTTTTTCTGGCAATGTGACGTCAACTATTGGAAACGCTATGCTGACATGTTTTCCAGACTTGTGTACTATGCGCATTATGAAGTCGTCAAGTTCTTGTTCATCCCGGAAGACAATGTTTGTTTTTATGTTCTCATATTTTCTATGCCAAAGGAAAATGGGCTTATTAACCCCACCGCAGCCAATGTCTTCAACATAATCATCATACATTAATGCATCTATTTTCCCATAGCCGACTATGTCTCTTTCAATATAATAAAGGATTTTACGCATTCCGACAGGCGAAATTTCAGCAAAAGCCTTCTGGTGGTTAGATAAAATTTGCGGTATTTGCCTTCTAAAAGATTCAGCCAGCGTTTCTTCTCCTTCTGGGGCCTGCAGCTCATATTCAAGAATGTTTCTCAATCTAAAATAGCCGTCTACCTCCTCCTTTGTTAGTGGGAGTTCGTCAAGAACGTAGAGATACTCTTGGGTTTCCTCATTTTGTATTATGGCAGCGTATGAAAATGGGGGTTTGAGGGGATAATATTCAATTTCTATATAACCCTCAGGAACACTCCATCTCTTAACATCCAAAAGACTAGTCAATTCCCTCTCTAATTTCGCCATACTCGTTTGGTCTTCCTCGCTTTGGACTTTGCTTTTGCGTAGGCTGAACTTCATTTATGCGCCTCCAGAGTTCGAAAGTAAAATTTCTGGAACGTTTGCTCCCATACGGCATTTTATGTAGGCTTTTCCAAAACCTCCAACATAATAGCCCGACGCAAAAGCCCCGCTTGGAGCATACACGCGAATTTCTGAGTAGGCTGTTGGCTTTTCGCCAAAGCCACCTTCAACCCAAAGCATTTCAGAATCGTTGTTAAATTGAATCCAATATTGCAGGTTTCCAACAGTGCTCGGCAGCTGCAGATAGGCCTCTACGGTAGCGTTGGTTGCAAGGGTAAGCGTAAGCAACTCGGTGCACTTCGCTGCCACATGACTCACTAAGTCCTTTAGGCTGTTTATTTCAGATGAAAATCGAAGCGTGCTTGTGTAAGCTGTAAAAGAGGATGTGAGCAAAGTGCTGACCGCCATCAACGCTATGATCGTGTACAAGTGGCTTGGCGCTATTGGAGGCAAAATCACACCTCAATTGGCTCGATTTTTACGTCATAAATGATTATCTCTAAGTTTACAAAGGCGCCCTCTGAAACGCTTGAGATAGGCAGCCAAACGGTTGTTGAAATTCCGTCAAAGTTTGCTTTCAATGCAAGAGAGGAGACCTCTGAATAAAACTCGTATTGCTGAATAATAGAAGTGACGCTAGTGGCCGACACTTTTAGGTAAAACTTTCCACTTCGCAATAGATTTGTGGAAGCGTTTAAACTTATAACGAATACACGTATAAGATTTAGCGGCTTGCCATTGCTTGTGCCTATAAATGTTGAAGCTGCGGAGGGGCGATAACACAGCGTCAATTCCTTAGAGTCGTCACCAGCAGAAAAATAAAGTTGCGTCATATATGCACTTCTATTTATGATTGTCCTTTCATCGCCCCTAACAAAAAGCCCGTCACTGTGAGTTTCCGCGGCCTCAAGCTCATAGAAGGCTTTTCCAGTCGAACTGTTAAACACGATGTAGGCGAAAGTTTGCTCGTCTGTAAAATTTAGAATCAAATTTTTCTCCGAAGGAGCCACCTGAAAGTTTCCGCCACAATCATCCATAAACACAACCTTCGAAGCGCCCAAGTTAAAGGCAACAGAGCGGACCGCATCATCTAAAATTTGCATGTTTTGTTTGGCCACAGAAACCTTCAGCAAGGCCCCTCTCGCACTTATTTTTGCCACGGCAAAACTGTATGTCACAGAAACCAAAGCCAAGAGCGAAACAAAAAGCATTAGGTAGGTTACCGGAATCGTTAAAGCCCTTTTGGACTTTAGGAATTTTCTAAGCAATTTTACAATCTCCTCTCCTGCATCTCAAATCAAGCTTTCCCTATTTTACTGAAATAAGATGGTGTGCGTAGAACAAAACTACACATAAGTATGCAGAATCAATAATTGGAAATATTATTCGCTATTTACATTTAAAGAAAATTTTCAGAGTATACAATGTCATAAAAAGAGAAAAAAGAAAAGGTGGTTTAGTCTGTGGCTTGCACGTTTGCTTCCTTGTAGTACTGCGCGTTTGAAGTAAACACTGTTATACCACAAGTGATTCCGATGTCGTTAAGAGATATGCTGTCCGGATCGTCTATGTAAACTATCATTGTATAGCCAGATCTCAATGTTAAGTCTTGATTGGCTGTTCCTTGCTCAAACGTGTAGCTGCTGGTTCCAATAGTGATAACTCCTCCATCTACAAGCGTTGAATTAAATGATAGGTCGGCAGAGATGCTTCCACTAGTTATGTTGTAAAAGACTTTGGACCAGTCACATTCCTGTCCCCTTACTGAGATTTTATCTATTACCACGTCTCGCCCGCCGGTGTTAATTATTATGATGGCAGCTTCAGCTGTTGGAGTACCGTTGGAGGCGCTGTACCAGACGTGTGGTTTTGTTAGGAAAAGCGATTCCTCTTGCACACGGGTTGTTGTTACGTTTATGGCGTAGAACGTTACAACAGTTGCCAGCAACACTGAAACCACTAGAATTATAAGCGTTGTAACCACTGTGCTTAGTGCCTTCTTATTGTTTAAGAGTTTCATTTTTTTCTCTCCGTGCTCCAAAATCAGCTTCATTTTAAATATGATAGTTTGTGCGTAGAACAGAGCTACACATAACTGTACAACAGTACTACAAGTCGCAAGTCCCATGCAAATTTGGTTTAAACATGTTTAAACAATTCAAACAGAATTTTTATCTAAGCCTTACATGTCGAACTTTACCTGAAAGTGTTTGGAATGAATTGGGCAAGGGCCTTCGCGCCATGCCACATTACGGGAATGTTCCAAATATTTGATCAAGCAGCAAATAAGCTGGAAGTCGGCTCGAGGGGCGCGGGGGTCTCATTAAACAATGGGGTCATAACGACCGTGAAGACCAAACAATTTGAAAAAGGCTTTTTAAAAATTAAGGTGAACGATTTAATTTCGCGTTCCGCAGAAGTTTCGGAACGGGTTATAGAAATTTTTCTCTCCAAATTTGGGGAGCAGATGGCTGATTGTGGGATTATTGTTGAACATGAGGTTAACATGCCCATAGGCGCTGGATTCGGAACAAGCGGGGCAGCAGCATTAAGCCTTGCCCTAGCCTTAAACGAAGCCTTCAAACTCAACATGTCAAAAATCGAGGCTGCCCAGCTTGCACATATAGCCGAAGTAGAATGTAAAACCGGATTGGGCACGGTGATTGCAGAAACAGCCGGCGGAATAGAAATAAGAACAAAGCCCGGCGCCCCAGGAATAGGAGAAATAAAGCATATTCCACCCGGAAAGGACATGGTTGTTGTCTGCCTATCTTTTGGGCCCTTGCCCACAAAAAAGTTTCTCACCGACGAGGCAGTTCGTAGACGTATAAACAAATTCGGCGGAAAACTTATCGATAGGCTTGTTGAAGAGCCAAGCGTTGCCAACCTCATGAGGTTTTCGCGTCAGTTTGCTGAAAACGTTGGCTTAATAACAGAAAAACTATGGAGTGCGTTGAAGGCTGCTGACGAAGCTGGATTCATATGCAGCATGCCAATGTTCGGAGAATCCGTCTTCACCATAACCGAAAGGGGTAGGCTACCTGAACTTCTCAGAATCTTGGAAAGGCATTGTTCGGGTGGCGAAATTATTACAAGCGGAATAGACTTTGAGGGAGCCAGACTTTTATCATGACAAGCATTAAAATTCCGAAAGACCATCCGAGGGCTGAATCCCTAAGGATACGGGAGAGACTAATAGAGCATTTTGATGATGGTGTTGTGGCGTGTGCTGGCCTCATAGCCCACGGCAGGGGAGAGGCCTTCGACTACCTATTGGGTGAGAAAACAACAGCCCCAGCCTTGAAGGCTATAGAAGCAGCGGCCGCAATGCTTTTGACAGCCGAAAGGCCGGTGGTATCCGTTAATGGAAATGCTGCTGCCCTTGCGGCTGAAGAGATAGTGAGGCTTGCTGAAATTGCAAATGCGAAGATTGAGGTAAACCTCTTCTACAGAACATTGGAAAGGGAACTTGCGATAAAAAGGCTTTTGGAAAAGGCTGGCGCAAAAGAGGTTTTGGGCGTAGGCTCAGACGCTTCTGCGCAGATTCCAGAGCTTGGAAGTGAAAGGCGTCGTGTGGATTCTAGGGGCATCCTTGTGGCAGACGTGGTTTTAGTTCCGTTAGAAGATGGTGACCGGACGGAAGCCCTTGTTAAAATGGGCAAAAAAGTTATAGCCATAGATTTGAACCCGCTTTCCCGCACATCCCAAAAGGCCACAATAACAATAGTTGACAACATTGTTAGGGCAATGCCAAAACTTGTTGAAACAGCAAAAAGGCTGAAGGCTCAAGGCATTGAAAAATGCCGCGAAATTTTACAGAATTTCGACAACAAGAGGAATTTGGCCGAGTCAATAAACCTAATCAAAGAATATCTTTCAAAGGCCGCAGAAAAAGGCGAAACATTAACGCCGGAGGTCGAGAAAATTGAGTTTTAGCAAAATTTATGTTTTGGGCGCCGGCGCAATTGGAAGCGTCTGCGGGGCTTTGCTTTCCAGAAAAAATGATGTTGTATTGATTGGGAGAAAAACCCATGTTGAAGCCATAAACTCTCAGGGTTTATCAATAACGGGAGATGTCAACAAAGTTTTTTATGTAAGGGCTGAAACTGAAATTCATGAGGTACCGCCGAAAACGCTCATAATCTTAACAACAAAGGCTCATGAGGCTGCGGATGCAATAAAGGGAATAAGGAAGCTTCTCAGAAAAGATACAACAATATTCGTGTTGCAGAACGGCCTTGGAAATGAAGATATTGTCAAACAGATTGTAGGCGCCGAAACCAAAGTTTTAAGGGGTGTAACCATGATGGCGGCAGAGTTTCTCGAACCTGGCAAAATAAGGTTTTGGAACGGCGAGACGGTGATAGTGCATGATGATGTTGGGGAAGAAATAGCGAAAGCTTTTAACGAGTGTGGTTTAAAAGCTCGGTTGTCAGATGACATGAAAAGGGAAGTTTGGTGCAAACTGATAACTAACTGTGTTGTAAACCCCTTAACGGCTCTGCTGCGTGTGAGAAATCATGAAATAGCTTCTGAAACTCTGAGTGCTGTTAGGCACGCGATTGTTAAAGAATGTGTTCAAGTAGCCAAAGCTGAGGGAGTAAACCTTCCAGAAAATTTGGAGGAGGAAGTGGACAAGAAAATTGCCAAATACAATAACCTTTCCTCAATGTGTCAAGACATTTTGAAGGGAGAAAAAACGGAAATAGAATTTTTAAACGGCAAAATCGTCGAGCTTGGAAGAAAACACGGCATCCAAACGCCAATAAATGAGGTTCTTTTGGGGCTTATTAGATTTTTGGAGGAGACAAAAGGTGGATTTTCAAGAAAGGATTAAACAGAAAAAGGGTAAAGAAAAAATCGTCATGCTTACGGCCTACGACTATCAAATGGCAAAAATATTGGATGATGCGGGTATAGACCTAATCCTCGTTGGCGACAGCCTAGGCATGGTTGTCCAAGGCTACAGCGACACAAAAAGCGTGAAAATGGCTGACATGCTATATCATACAAGGGCCGTGGCGAGAGGAGCCAAAAAAACCCCGATAATTGGAGACATGCCAATAAACAGCTACAACACACCAGAAGAAGCACTCAAAAACGCAAAAAGCTTCATCGAAGCCGGAGCGCACGGAGTAAAAGTTGAAGGCAACAAGCCCGAAGTTGTAAAAGCACTTTTGAACGCCGGAATTCCTGTTCAAGGACATGTTGGCATGCTGCCACAGTTGTCCGAGGCCTACCGTGTGAAAGGGAAAAACCCGGAAGAAGCTGAAAAAATTTTTAGAGACGCCCTAGAATTGGATAGGCTTGGCGTTTTCTCCATAGTTATTGAATGTGTGCCGGAAGGCCTAGCTAAAAGGATAACAGAGGCTGTGAGCGCCCCAACAATAGGCATTGGGGCTGGAAAATATTGTGATGGACAAGTTTTAGTGGTAAACGACTTGCTTGGAATGGACTTAAGTTTCAAGCCTAAGTTTGTGAAACGCTATGCTGAGCTTGGCAACATAATCAAGGGGGCTGTTGAAAAGTTTGTTGAGGAAGTTAAAACTGGCTTGTATCCAGATGAAGAACACACGTACCATTAAGAGTGTGGAAAGGTGAAAGCAAATGAATATGGAATTTGATGGTTTGCCGCGGCAGACCATTCTTAAGGAGCTTGAGTTAAGGCTCAATAAAGATTTCACTTTCAAATCTGGAAGGATAATTGGTTCCATGTGCACCATGCCGCATCCGCTTGCAAGAATTGTTTACGCACGCTATTTGGAGAAGAACTTGGGCGATTCGGGACTTTGTCCTGGAGTTGACGAACTGGAAAGGGAAGCTGTTCAGATGATTGGTTCATTGCTTTCAAATTCCGAGGCTTGTGGGCACATTGTAACTGGCGGTACAGAAGCAAACACTTTGGCTTTGTGGGCGGCTAAAAGGCTTTCTAAAAAGAAACATGGAGAAGTTATTGTTCCCGTTTCTGCGCATTGCTCTTTTGACAAGGCTGCGGACATGCTGGGTTTAAAGCTTGTTAAAATTGGTTTGAACAGTAAATTCCAAGTAGATTTGGATGCTGTTGAAAAAGCCTTGAATAAGAACACCATAGCCATTGTGGGAGTTGCTGGAACAACGGGCTTGGGGGTTGTCGACCCAATAAAGGAGTTGTCAGAAATAGCCCTAAAAAATGACGTTTATCTCCATGTTGATGCAGCCTTCGGCGGATTCATCCTACCGTTTTTAAGGAAACTTTCTTACAGCGTCCCAGACTTTGACTTCGCTTTGCCCGGAGTATGCTCCATAACGGTCGACCCGCATAAAATGGGTTTGGCACCCATACCTGCCGGTGGAATCCTTTTCCGCAGCGAAGAGCTTAGAAAAGCTGTTGCATGGAAAATATCCTATTTGGCTGGGGGTGAAACAGAACAAGCAACTCTTGTTGGAACACGTTCAGGTGCAAGCGTGATTGCGGTTTGGGCTTTGCTTAAACATTTGGGCTTGAAGGGTTACATGAGAATTGTTGGAAGTTGTATGCGTTTAACACGTAGGCTTGTAAACGAAATTAGAAGCATCGATGGTTTTGACATTGTCACAGAGCCTACAATGAACGTTGTTGGCCTAAAATCCGACGCCTTTAACATTCGCATGGTGGCGCAAGAGCTAAGACATAGAGGATGGGCGATTTCGCTTTTCCCAAGTCACATTCGAATAGTTGTCATGCCTCATGTACGATGGAAACACATTAAACTCTTCATAGAAGATTTAAAGGAAACTGCCAAGAAATTAAAAGGGTGTATAACGAGGGAAATGCTTGCAGTCTCACCCATCTAAAGACATTTTGGGAACAAAAAGCAGCACACTAAAAGGGAAGCACATAGTCTTATGCATAACTGGAAGTGTTGCGGCTGTCCAATGCCCACAAATTGCACGGGCTTTGATGAGACATGGAGCTGAAGTTTTTGCCGTCATGTCTCCAGCAGCACAGAAAATAATTCATCCCCATCTTATGGAATGGGCTACTGGAAACGAGGTTGTTACGGAGTTAACTGGCAAAATTGAGCATGTAGCCTTAGTTGGAGCGCGCGAACTTCGGGCAGATTTGGTTCTTGTTGCTCCGGCAACAGCCAACACCATAAGCAAAATCGCGTGTGGAATAGATGATACTACAGTGACTTCAGTTGTTTCAACAGCCTTCGGCTCAAACACGCCAATAATCATTGTGCCCGCCATGCACGAGTCCATGTACAATCACCCAATACTAAAAGAAAATATCAAGCGACTAAAAACCCTAGGCATAGAATTCGTCGGTCCAAGAATTCAAGAGGGCAAAGCAAAAATTGCCAAAACAAAAGAAATTGTTGAAGCAGTTATTCGCAAACTCACCATAAAAAAGGACTTCGCCGGACTAAAGGTGCTCGTCACAGCCGGCCCAACCGTCGAATATATTGACCCAATTCGAGTCATAACCAACAAAAGCTCTGGAAAAATGGGCATAGCAATTGCCGAAGAAGCCTTAAGCCGAGGGGCCGAAGTCACGCTTGTTTATGGGCCTGGGACGGTTTCGCCTCCACCCGCAGCCCACATAATTCGAGTTGAAACCACGGAGCAAATGTATGAGGCTGTTGTCTCCGAACTTAAAAAGAAAAGTTATGATTTGGTTGTGGCTGCTGCAGCTGCTGCAGACTGGACGCCAGCTGAAGCTTTTTCACGTAAAGTTTCAACACATGAGATTAGCACACTTGATTTAAAGCTTAAGCCAACAAGCAAAATTATTGACGCTGTCAAAAAGTTGAAGCCAAAAACTTTTCTCGTGGCTTTCCGCGCCGAATACCACCTACCAGAAAAAAAGTTGATCGAAAGCGCCTACAAGAGGCTTCTAAGCGCCAAGGCTGATCTTATTGTTGTGAATGATGTGGGCAAGGAAGGCATCGGCTTCGGAACAGACACAAATGAAGTTTTCATAATAGACAAAGATAAAAATGCAATTCATGTTCCCCTGGCGCATAAAAGAGAGGTTGCAAAAAAGATTTTGGATGTCGCAATTGAAAAGATGCAACAAAAATAGTCTTATATTTTAAACGAATAAGCGTTAAAGTGACAAAAATGAAGGCTAAGTTCAAAGTTGCCGCGGTAGGCGGAACATTCGACGAACTTCACCGAGGCCACAAAAGCCTGCTTATGAAGGCCTTCGAGGTTGCTGAAAAAGTTTTGGTAGGCCTATGCTCAGACGAATTCGTTAAAAAAATGAAGAAGCCTCATGAAACAGCCTCATACGAGCAAAGGCTTGAAGAATTGAAGGCTTTTTTAAAAAGTCAAGGCTTTTTGGAGAGGGCTGAAATAATCCCCTTAAACGACCCTTACGGTGTCACGCTGTCAAGGGGCTGCATTGACGCATTAGTTGTGAGCAGAGAAACCGAAAAAACGGCCATGAAAATAAATGAGGAGAGGCGAAAACGTGGTTTGCCCCCGCTTGAAATAGTTGCAATAGACATGGTCCCATCAGAAAACCACTCGCCCATATCAACCACACGCATTCGGAAGGGCGAAATAGACAGGGAAGGACGCCTAATAAAAGGTTCACGTAACCACTGTTAGCCCTTTCTTGCAAAAACGTTTTATAGGCAAAAGAAAACAATCGTTTGGTTGTTTGAAATGGAATCTTTCAAAATAAGGGATGCTCGACCAGAAGATGTTGATTCTCTAATAAACCTTTGCATACCAGCTGAAAGAAGGAATGATAGACATTTTATTGAAGGGGCAAACGTCAAAAGGGTTTGGGCAAAAAAGTCTTTGGAGAAGTTTGGAGGCATAGCAAAAATGGCCTATCTAAACTCAGCGCCAGTAGGCCTAATACAATATCAACCCAAGCCCGTGGAGAAACTTTTGGAAATAACATGCATATTCGTGCCCGATATAAAAAACACTAGGAGGGGAATAGGGAAAGCATTGTTAAATGCTCTTATAGAGGATGCGAAAAAACCAAAAGAATTCTTTGACAACGAACCTCCACATGCGCTTGTTACATGGGCCTTTCGGGTTCCGGGGCGTTATCCGCAAAACGAGTTTTACCTAAAAATGGGTTTTAAAAAGGTCAGCGAGGATGATCCATTTCTGCTCTACTATCCATTAAGACAAGGATATGTTTACACTCCTAAAAAAGAGAAGTTTATTCCACAAGCAGAGGATAAGGGTAAAGCCTTAATCTTCTTTGATCCATCATGCCCGTTCTGTATTTACTTTTCAGAACAAATCAAAAACTCGATAAGGGAAGTTGCGCCAAACCTGCCAGTCAGAATGGTAAACATGTTTGAGGAATGGGAAGAAGTGGAAAAGCGTGGACGAGTTCCCACGTGCGCCGTTAACAAAAAGCCTATAACCGCCTTCTTCATGGATAAAGAAAACTTTCAAAAAGAAGTTAGGGAAGCATTAAAAGAAACTAATTAAGGCATTGCTTTTTATGAAAGGAAATTCGAAAACTTTTTCATAATCAACTCGCATTTCGGGGCTAATTTCCTTTTTAGATGAGAAAATTCTTGGGGTAGGTAGGGGTCGTCGAGCTGTGATTCAAAATTTTTAAGTCTCATTTTAACCCATTCGAAATTCCCTTGGCCAAGCGCAAAAGTTAACTCATAATCTAAGGCTGTGAAGTGTGCTTCATAAACATTGGGATAAAAATTCATTATCGTCTGCTTGTTGATTGGCACATTCATTTTCTTCAATTCGCTTATCTCAACAACCTCGTGCACGAGCAAAAACTCATTTTTTAACACGTCTTCTAACGTTATTGTATCGCCAGTTGGAGTTTCCCCAGTCATGTAGTCATAGAACTCTTTTGGAGAAATGCTTTCGCAATTATATCCAAGTCTCTTTAGAATCCTGACAGTTTCTTTAATTTTAACCGCAATCTCATTGAGCATTGAGCTTTTATCCCCTTCAATTATTGGCAGAATTTCTTCCAAACTTCCTATCTTTTTAATATCTTTCTTGTCAATTTTGTTTTCTCTGTCGATAAGCAAAGCTTTCAGCCCAGCTTTCAATGCACCTTCATAATCGGCTTCAAATTCGTCTCCAACAAACAGAACTTCGTCGGGTTGCAAATTAAGCTTGTTTAGGGCGTAAATAAAAATTTCTTTTTCCGGTTTTGCCTTGCCAGCCACGTCTATACACGCTTCCACATCAAAGAAGCCCTTAAGGTTAAGTTTTGAAAGAACCTTCTCCAAGTCATATTGGAAGGTATTTGTTACAACGCCTATTTTCACTTTCCTTTCCTTAAGCTTTTGCAAAACCGTTTGGGCGTCTGGATAAAGAGAAATTTCAGCGTACTCCCACCATTCTCTGTCAATGGCTTCAGCTAATTTTATGGCGTTGTCTTTTATCCCCAAATACTCAAGAACTATGAGGTTAAAGTTTATCCAAAAATTTACTCCAAGCTCAGACATACGTTTTACGTCTAATTTTTCTCCTGCCTTTTCTGCGGCAAAAATAATTTTTTCAATTGGAATACTTATTCCATGCGCCTTAAGGATTTTTTCGAAAATTTTTGGCGTTGGCTCCGGCTTGGCTAATGTTCCTCCCAAATCGAATAAGACAGCCCTTATCTTGGCCATTCCGTCTTCACATTCCGATTACGTTCTTGACACGTGCGTTTTTGATAAACTAAAATAGGCTGGGGAGTTTAATATACTAATGGCTTTGGAAAATGCAGAGAACAGGCATCGCAAGGCTTCCTCTTCATGCCGGTAAGGCTCCTAAATGGCTAGTTGTGCGCATGCGGAAACTGGCCAAAGAAATTGTTACAATAATTGTTGACGAATATGGTTCTGGCGAGTTTCTCAAGCGCCTATCTGATCCGTTTTGGTTTCAGGCTTTGGGTTGCGTTTTGGGTTATGACTGGCACTCTTCGGGCGTGACAACGGTTGTGACTGGGGTTTTGAAGCAGGCTGTCGTCCCGGAAGAGCATGGCTTGGCGGTCTGTGGTGGAAAGGGCAGGATTTCTAGGCAAACTCCCTTGGAGATTGGGGCTGTTGGCGAAAAGTTTGGTTTTTCAATAAATAGTGTTGAGGCTTTGCGTTATGCGAGCAAGATGAGCGCCAAAGTCGACAATGCCGCAATTCAAGCTGGCTATCAACTTTATCATCATGCCTTTTTCGTTTGCGAAGATGGAAAGTGGGCTGTTGTCCAGCAGGGCATGTGCCCCCAAGATCGCACGGCAAGGCGTTATCATTGGCTTTCAGAAAACATCAAAAATTTTGTTGATGAGCCGCACAGCGCCATAGTAGGCGATGTGAAGCGTGAAATCGCCTTAGATATGACGGCGAAACAAAGCGAGGGCTGTAGAAAAGTTTCCGTAGACATAGCAAAAGAACAGCCAAAAAGGGTTATGCGAATGCTCCTTTCAATAAGGCCAGCTTATCAGAAGTCCCTGCAAGAGTGGCTTCCAAAAACTGGAGAAACAACAGCATGGAAAGAATACACCATAGAAACGCTTTCAATGCCGACAAACATAAACTGGAAAGCCCTTCAAGAAGTTTACGAGTTCCAGCCCAAAAATTATGAGGAGCTTTTGGGTTTTAGAGGCATTGGGCCGGCCACGGTAAGAGGTTTAGCGCTTATTGCCGAGCTTATTTATGGCGAAAAACCAAGCTGGAAAGACCCTGTAAAATACTCTTTCGCTTACGGTGGAAAAGATGGTGTTCCATATCCAGTTAACCGCAAGGCCATGGACGAATCCATCCAAATATTGAAACAAGCAATTCAAGAGGCAAAAGTTGGCGACAAAGATAAAATTCAGTCTCTCCAAAGACTACGCCAGTTTGTCCCAAAAACATTGGCAGAGAATGTTTGATATGCGTTTGGTTGCCCTTGAACCAGCCTTCGAACCCCTATTTTGGCAGCACATAAGCAAGGATATCCCTCACTACTATTTTTTCGCCTTCGACTGGAAATACAACAGAGCTGATACAGAAATTCTCTTAGCCCTCGAAGAAAACAACATTGAGGGAATGATGCTTGTCTATAGGCAAAGTGTAGTCCAGCTTAGGGGAAGCTGCAAAGCCGTGGAAATGCTTCTTGAAAGGCTGAATTTGGAAAAGATTGAGCTTCAAGCCTTGGAGGAACATAAACCCTACATCCTACAAAAATACGTCCCAACAGTAACGCATGAAATGATGCTTATGATCGTCCGCAAAGGAGAGGAAAAATCACAAACTCGCTGTCCAGTGGTTAAGTTGGATGTTTCTGAAGCTGAAGAAATAGCGGCGATAATGAGGGATTCAGACCCAGAATTTTGGGGCACAGCCACCGGTCAAGGAATTGCTGAGGGAATGGGTCGCGGAGTAAATTGGCTTGGAGTAAAAATAAGCGGAAAGGTTGTTTCTGTTGGCAACATGCGGCTTACTGAATGGGGAGGCCTTATAGGAACAGTGGCAACACACAAAGATCATAGAAATAGGGGTTATGCAACAACAATAGTTTCCGAACTGGTCAAACGAATGCTTGAAAAGGTACCTTGGGCGATAATCTTTGTTTTAGCCGACAACAAACCAGCCATCCGGGCATACGAGAAAGCAGGATTTAAACCATACAGAACATACTTTTTCATGCGAGGAGAAAAACGCAAACCTTAACAAGCTTTCAATTATTTTGCGAGCTTTTTAGTCGAGGTATCCGAAAAAGTTATTTTTGCAAATTAAGTTTAGATATTGGGTGAAAGGAGATGTTAAAAAGGATAATTCCCTTTCTAATGATAACATTACTATTAACCAACATTTTAGTTTTAGCATTTTACTTACATGAGGCAATGGCTATTGAACAGTTACCTACTGTTTGGGTAAAGATTTATCGCATTCAAGCAGTTGATTCAATTGAAAGTTTTCTTGAAGATGGCGCAGATTGGCGTTATACAATTTCTGTAAGTGATGGCGAAACGACTGTAACGAAAGAGTTTAAGTGTCCATCAAATAAAGATGATATAGTAGTTGATCGTGTCGATTCATTTAGCAATTTGAAGCATAAAGATGTGTTTATTACGATCTCACTTTATGAAGACGACTTGTTTGGACATGAAGTGGCTGATATAAGTAGCTCAGGGACCTCTTTTTATTGCACTTATCACCTTAAGACAAACGAGTTCGATGGCGCTGAAACCGTTTTCGAAAGTGGTTACCATAAGACTTCTGGGGATTATGACGGAAGCATCACAAGAGATGAAAATGATGCAAACCTTTGGTTTAAAATTTGGGACAACTACGATGCCCCTATCGCTAATGCGGGCGTAGATAAAGAATGCTTCCTTGGAGACAAAGTAAATTTTGATGGCTCTGGCTCGACAGCTTCGCCAGGTTCTTCTATCGTGAGATATGAATGGGATTTTGAGAATGACGGGGTTATAGACGCAGAGGGGGAGAAAACCTCATTTACTTATTATAAAAAAGGTACACACACTTGCAAGTTAATAGTAACCGATAGCATAGGAGAAAAAGATGAAGACACTTGTACTGTAAATGTTCTTAACCCGAAACCGAAAGCAGAATTCACTTTTTCTCCAACTAATCCCAGCATTCGAGATACGGTAAATTTTGTCGATCAATCAAAAGATGATGAATATATAACGGCTTGGTTATGGGATTTCGGTGATGGAACAACCTCAACATTGCAGAACCCAACTCACACATTTAACCGAAAAGGGAGTCACGACGTAACCTTAACAGTAACAGATGACGATGGAGCAAAAGACTCAATTACTCATAGAATATTTGTGATAAACCTGCCTCCAGAAGCATCATTCGAGTATACTCCGACAAATCCTCACATAAATACCGATATTTATTTTATTGATAAGTCAATAGATCCTGAAAATGTAACACTTTCTGCTTGGCTTTGGGATTTTGGAGACAGTTATACCTCACAACTCCAGAATCCCACCCATAAGTTTGCATTGAAAGGAAATTATAATGTCACTTTAACAATTTGGGATGATGAAAACGCAACTAGCACTTTTTCAATGATAATTTCAGTTATCGAACCACCTCCTTCAGAAATAACTATTCCGATTCCCCTTTGGACAATAGCAGCAGTCATCGTAGTAATTCTGGCTATCAGCATCTCTGTTATTTATGTTCACAGGCGTCGTAAAACAACTATGACGTAACTTAACAGCTATTGAAGTATTACTTATGTTCAAACAGATGTTCTAAAAAATAACAAATTTTCCGCAACATAATCTGATGTGCCCCAAAAATCAAACTTTGACTTTAAAGTATAGGTTGTGTTTGGGAATAGCATTTTAATGTTAGAAGATGCTATTATGAAGGGTAAAAGTGAGGGTAGCACATGAGTAATGATGAAGATGGGGACTCTTGGATTAGGGTGGCTGGAATAAGTGGAATACTTACGCCAATAATTGCTTTTGCCTGCATACTAACAGCAATAGCATTGTATCCGCCATTTAGCTGGACTGACAATGCCCTAAGCGACTTAGGAGTGGTTGAAGGCGCATCCTCAACACTTTTTAACGGCGGATTAATAGTCAGCGGAATCCTCGCCCTAGCCTTCGCCATAGGAGTTTACGCTTACCTAAGCGAAAACGCTGTTGGAAAGGTTGGTTCATTCCTATTCGGTTTAGACACCATAGCCTTAATGCTCATTGGAATTTTCCCAGAAAACATTAAGCCAACACACTATTACGTGTCTGTGCTGTTTTTCATGCTTTTCCCAATTGCAATGCTCACGCTAACAGCAGCCTTCATTATTGGGCATAAAAAGAAAATGGGGATTTTCACATTCTTAATCGCAGCGTTCGCAGCACTTGTGTGGATAATACAGTGGACTGTTGGCTTCGGCCCTAACGTGGCAATTCCAGAAACACTTTCCGCGCTTGCAGCCTCAGCTTGGGCAGTGGTGCTTGGCACAAAAATGTTGAAGGAAAAGGCATAATCTTCTTTTGTGAAATTAAAATCTCTTCGAAAAACTTCGAAAGACAACAAACCATTTTTATCAACTCCAAACAATAATTATGGATTTGAAGCCTCATGCCAAAAAAGAATGAGGAAAAGGCGGGCGGCAGCAGCTCAACCATAGAAGAGTTGAGCAGAAAATTAGACCTGATAATAAAGAGGCTTGAAACATTAGAGGCGTTGGTGGCAGGCAGCCAGGAATTTGAGCAGTTAGCACCGTACCTTCGTTTGACGCGTTTGGGCATGGGCTTTTATGGCGAACCACTAAAAATTGCAGCCCGACTCAAAATAGCTGAAAAACATTTAAAGAAAAGCTGGATTGCGCAAGATGACATAGCGAGGTGCATAGTGCAAGCGCTGGCATTCCATGAAAAACTAAACATTTCCGCAATAACACGCCAAGTTAAAAGGATGCGCGGAAAAGCCTCAAGAAGAACCATAAGAGAAAGAGTTAAGCGCCTAGAAAACGAGGGCGTCGTCAAACGCGTCGAAGGCTTTGGAAACACCTACGAAATTTTAGAATGACCAAAACACTGACCACTTTTGCCCACAATACATAACTTGTTTATCCACACCCTTTACTCTGTATGAGGTGATGGCATGAGCGAAAAGGAAAAAGAAGATGTTGAAGAATTAAAGGAAGTTTTAAGCGTAATTTCAAAGGAGGTCCCAAGCCTTATAAAGTCAATAATTGGAAGCGTTTTCTCAGAGGAAGCCGGAAGAGACATGGGAAGGGCTGCAGCAGCCTTCTACAAAGAGTTGAAGGCCGCCGGATTACCAGAAGAAACAGTTGTCAGAATGACTGAAAATTATGTTTCCGTTTTCACAAGCCTCGGAGAAGTGATGAAGAGGGCTGTTGGCGGCAAAGAATCAGCTGAAGGAGTTAAAATTGGCAAGCAAATAGGCGAAGAAATTTCAAGAAAAGTTGGGGAGAAACTCGCCGAAAAGTTTGGCAAAGAAATATCTAAAGAAGTTTCGGAAGAAATAGAGAAGGAGATAGAGAAGGAATTATCTAAGCGGCGTAAAGAGAAAAGCGAGGAAAAAGAGGAAGACGAAGACTAAAACCGGCGGTTCATGATTAAAAATGAAAATCGCAGCATAATCAACATAACCCTTTCTGTATCTTACCTCCTATTTAACCTTCTAACTTTATGGATTACCTTGGGCTGGAGGGTTCGCAAAACAAGAAAAGCCTTTGAAAAACAGTTAATTCAGCAGGGCATGGTCAAAAAAGATGCAAAGAGGCTTAGCAAACAATATTCCAAGCTGAAAAATGAAATAATAAATGCTTTGAAACGTTCAATAAGATATGGCATCTAACCCCTTTCCAACACGTCAAAATACACTTGTGCGCAACAGTAGGATGAAAAACTCTTTTTATATCCCATTTTCTCGGCAAAGTTTATCGCCTCTTCAGCTGGAAAAGCTATGGCATCAACACCCGTTTTTATGGCAAGAATATCCGTTTCTGTGCGGTGCTTCCCTTTAGGCCTCATGCATCCGAGAACAATGGGGGTTGTTGGAAGCATGAGCCTTGCTGCGGCTAAGACTCTTGCTATGTCAATTGGTTTTGGAGGCTCTACTTTCGCCATTTCCGTTCCATGTATGGGCATGAAAGCGATTATGACGAGGGCTGATGGCCTAAACTTGCTTATCATTTTTAATGCTTGCAGTTCGCCCCTCAATTTTCCGTAGTGAAGTCCAGCTATAACGTGTGGGACAAAGGAAATTCCAGAATCATTTAGTGTCCTCAATGATTTTTCGTAATCTCTAACCGTCACTTTAAGATTATAAATTTCCTTTATGGTTTCATCCGACCCAATAATATCTATTAAAGCGGCGTCCACACCAGCTGACTTAAGCCCACTGGCAGTTTCAAAGTCTATTATGCCGGTGTGGACAAAAACCACTAGGCCAAATTGGCTTTTAACTTTTCTAATTGCGTCAATAAATTTTCTGATTGGAACTGATCCGTTTGGGAGGCAGCCGCCGCTTATTAGGCATCCGAAGGCGCCTTCTTTTTTGAGTTTTACACATAGGCCGTACAATTCTTCGGGTGTCGTCGCCGGATACATTGTTTCCAAAACTTTCCCGCCGCAGTGCTTACATTTTAGTGCGCATCCCTTTCCTGTTATGGAGATTGTTGGAAAATGGTTCGGCGACGAACAATAATGGCTTGTTTTATAATACATGAAGCTTGGGGCGTAAAAGCGAATTTGCCTCTTTTTAGGGGCTAATACTCCCTCATCTATTAGATTTGCGAGCTCTTTTTCTGGGGCACTCCAGACATGTTCTGGCGTGATTTCCTTCATAGAATTCTCGGGTAAAATGGGCTGTTCGCTTGTTTAATAGTTTTTGCCTTGGATTCACTCTTCCTTATTGTTTTTCCTTTTTGAAAGTGTTGGAATGGCTTGAAGGGCTTCATCCATCACTCTAATAGTGTTCGCAACTTTTTCCAGATACCTTTGAAAGTTAAGCGTTTTAAAAACGGCCACACCTCTTTCTGTTATGGCGTAAAGAGTCTTTCTCCTCGAATTTCTTTCTTCAACAAGACCATTTTTTATGAGAAAGTCTAGGCGTCGATTTAAAATTGTACAGTCCATGTTAACTTCATAGGCTACGGCCTCTAAAGTCGAAGGCCCTTTTAAGAGGGCTTCTAAAATGGCCTCATAAGATTCAAGCTTTGACCTGCGCATTCAACGCGCCCTTAGCACATGTTTTCTGCGCGTTGATAAAATGTTTGTGAATTCAAAATCCTTAATAAAAAACATGATTTCAAAATCTTTTCGGGGCGAAACAACTTTAACCTTAATGGGGACAAAGACTTATTGCAATATGCCAATGATAATTAAGGAAGCAGAAACCCAATGGAAAAGGCGGGATAACAAATTTCGCCAGCAGAACCTTCAAGCGTTCGCGTTTCTTTTGGCTCTGCGGTAGTTCTTGGACTTTTGGATGGTAGACTTGACTGCGCGCCCACAACCGCTTATTTAATGACCTACAAGAATGGCAAGTGCACGGCAAACTGTGGTTTTTGTCCCCAGGCAAGACGAAGCCAAAGTAGAAGCGACATGCTTTCGAGGGTTTCGTGGCCGGCCTTCCCAACAGAAAATGTTGTTGAAGGGTTGTGTAAGGCCGTTGAGAATAATCGAATTAGGCGTGTGTGCATTCAAGCCATAAACTACCCAAAAGTTTTCGAACATCTAATGCTCCTTACAAAAATGATACGCCCCAAAATTGATGTTCCAATTTCAATTTCATGTCAACCATTGAACAGCAAAAATTTGAGGCTGCTTGCAGAATCTAGCGTTGATAGAGTTGGAATACCATTAGATGCGGCTACAAAAGAAATTTTTAACATGGTTAAGGGACCCGCGGTAGACGGCCCGTACACGTGGGAAAAACAGTGGAGGCTATTAAATGAGGCCGTTAAAATTTTCGGAAAGGGTAAGGTTAGCACACACCTAATTGTTGGGCTTGGCGAAACAGAAAAAGAAATTATAAAAACAATACAAAAATGCACTGAAATGGGTGTTCTGCCAGCACTCTTCGCTTTTACGCCAATCCCCGGAACAGCCCTAGAAAAATGGCCTCAGCCAAAAATTGAAAGTTACAGGAGAATTCAACTGGCTCGATATTTGATTGTCCATGGGTTTGTAAGATACAAGGACATGCGCTTTAATAGTTCCGGATGCCTAATAAACTTTGGAATCAATAAACAAAAGCTAGTGGAAATAGTTAAGACTGGCGAACCATTTTTAACTTCCGGATGTCCCAACTGCAACCGCCCATACTACAACGAAAAGCCCAGCGGCCCAATCTATAATTACCCGAGAAAAATAAGCGGAGAAGAGCTTATAGAAATAGGAAGACAACTAAATCTGCACTGAAAATTGAAATTTTTTTTATGTTCTCTAGCGTTTTGATTTCCCCTCGCGGCTCAGCTGCGTATGGATTGTGTGTCGTTGGATAGATTTGGAGAAGCTTCATTTGAGGAAGCAAGGGCAGGGATGGGTGCTTCACAGAATGCTGTTTGACGGCTTGTTGAAAGCGCAGGAGAAAAGGTTGTTAAGCCATAATAGAAAGCAGAGAAATACAGATACAAGGATGAATGCTTTATTTTAGCCTGGGAACGGACAAGTTTTTGTTGGACAGCCGCCAGCATATTCTGACTCTGCAGCCACGAATTTCGTTTCTTTCGCTTTAACTTCGCCGATGTAAAGCACTTGTTCAGGTTTGCTTCCATAACGGAACACTGTTATCCCCTTGCATTTTAGTTTCCAGGCAAGCTCGTAAACCCCTCTAACATCTTCAACAGTGGCGTTTGTAGGCATGTTAACGGTTTTTGAGACGGCGTTATCCGTGTATTTTTGGAAGGCTGCTTGCATCCTCACGTGCCATTCTGGGGCAATGTCCAAGGCTGTGACAAAAATTCGCTTAACATCTTCTGGAACCCCGTCAATTTTCTGCAAAGACCCTGTTTTCGCAATTTCTTCCAGAAGCTTAGCGCTGTAAAAGCCCCTTTCCTTTGCTATTAACTCAAAAAGCGGGTTCGTCTCAAAAAGCCTTGTTCCGCCAAGCACATTCCTAATGAATGATATTGCAAATATTGGTTCGATTCCAGAAGAGCAGCCGGCGATTATGCTTATGCTTCCAGTTGGCGCTATGGTCGTTACTGTGGCGTTGCGCATGGCCTTGCACTTGTCTTTCCAAATGCTTTTTTCAAAGTTTGGGAAGGAGCCGCGTTCTTCGGCGATTTCCATGGATTTCTTATGTGCTTCTTCGTTAATGAATTTCATAAGCCTCTCGGCGAACTGCAAGGCCTCTTCAGAATCGTAGCGAATTCCCAGTTTGATGAGCATGTCAGCAAAGCCCATAACGCCCAAACCTATTTTCCTATTAGCCTTTGTGATGGCTTCTACCTCCTTCAAAGGATACTTATTTACATCAATAACATTATCGAGGAAATGAACGGCGTTTCGCACGGTTTCCCTAAGCTTTTCCCAATCAACTTTGCCGTCCACAACCATCCTTGATAGATTAATGGAACCTAAATTGCAAGATTCATAGGGCAGGAGGGGCTGTTCGCCACATGGATTTGTTGCCTCTATCTTGCCAACTTCTGGTGTTGGATTATGCCTATTAATCTCGTCTATGAATATTACGCCCGGGTCTCCGCTTGCCCATGCTGATCTTGCAATTAAGTCCCATACTTCTCTGGCTTTTAGTTTCTTCACTTGCTCCTTGTTTCGTGGGTTAATTAGCCAATAGTCTTCGTCATTTTCTACTTTTTCCATAAATTCGTCCGTGACCGCAACTGAAATGTTGAAGTTTGAGAGTAATCCAGGCGTTTGCTTTGATGTTATGAACTCGATAATGTCTGGGTGATCAACCCTTAAAATTCCCATCATAGCTCCTCTGCGTTTTCCTCCGGCCTTTATCACTTCTGTAGCCGTGTCAAAAACCCGCATGAAACTGACCGGGCCCGAGGCAACGCCTTTCGTTGATCTGACAATATCTCCCTTAGGCCTTAGTTTCGAGAAGTCGAAGCCGACGCCTCCGCCGCTTTTCTCAATTATGGCCATGTTTTTTACCGCTTCAAAAATGCTTTCCAAAGAGTCCTCAACTGGCAAGACGAAGCATGCTGACAGCTGCCCTATTTCTGTTCCGGCATTAAACAGCGTTGGAGAGTTTGGGATAAATTCCAATTTCGCCATCATTTCAAAGAAGGTTCTTTCGGCTACTTTCGGGTTTTCGCCGTATTTTTCATCTACTTTAGCCACGGCTCTTGCAACTCTCATGAAAAGGTCTGCGGGAGTTTCTATGATTCTTTCTGTTTCGTCTTTTAGGAGGTATCTTGCCCTCAAAACCTCTAAGGCGTTAACCGTTAATTTCGGCTCCAAAATCCCAAGTTTTCCCTTTAACTCCCTCAGCTCACCCTTCTTCCTTCTATAATCCTCGTATTCCAAAGCTACTTTTTCATAACCCCTCCTCTTCAAAACTTCTATAACAAGGTCTTGTGCATCTTCAACCGATGGGATTTTATCCCTAAACCTTTCCTCTAGAAGCCTAACAACCTCGTCAGTTATTCTTTCAGCCTTTTCCCCGTCTTCCAACTCCACGGCAATAAAAGCCTTGTGTATTGCATCTTTTATTCTGTTAGGGTCAAAATCAACTAATCTTCCATCCCTTTTTCTTATTTTTGTAATAGCCATGGCAATCACTTAAAATTTAATTTGTCATTAAATATAAGGATTTGAAATCTTAGGCGAAGATTAGCTTATTACTCCCTTCTAACGAATTGATCCTTTGGGGCGCCGCAAACTGGGCAAACCCAATCTTCTGGCAAAGCCTCGAATGGTGTTCCAGGCTTTATGTTATGTTCTGGATCCCAATTTCAGGGTCGTAAATGTAACCGCAAACCGTGCATTCCCACTTCTCCAACTCGCTCACCCTAAAAGATTTGTTTAGGAAAGTTTGCAAAATAGACTATAAAAATATTAGGGATAATAGAGTAAAATGTGTTAGGTGATGCGGTTGGCGGAAAACAAGTTTTATGTTTTGCCAAAACTACCTTACGACTACAAGGATTTGGCTCCACACATTTCTGAAGAGCAGTTAAGAATTCACCACAGCAAACATCATCAAGCATATGTAAACGGCGCCAACACCATACTTCAAAAAATTGATAAAGCCCGAAAAGACGGAACCGAAATTGACATTAAATCAACTCTCAAAGAATTGTCATTCAACATTGGAGGACACCTTCTACACTCGCTTTTCTGGGAAAATCTTGCACCGGCTGGAAAGGGCGGCGGAAAACCCGGCGGAAGTTTAGAGGATGTCTTAATCAAAGAGTTCGGCAGCTTTGAAAGGTTTAAGAAAGAGTTTACACAGGCTGCTGTAAGCGTGGAAGGCTCAGGTTGGGCCGCATTAACCTTCTGCAAACAAACCGCTAGGCCAATTTTAATGCAAATTGAAAAGCACAATTTGAATGTTTACCCCACCTTTAGAATCTTGATGATCCTCGACGTTTTTGAACACGCCTACTACATCGACTACAAAAATGAAAGGGCAAAATTCGTGGAAGCCTTTTGGAGCATTGTAAACTGGGATGAAGTAAACAGGAGACTAGAAAAACTAAAATGAAAAACAGTTCACCCACATTTTTCTATTCTTTTTAGAAACTAAAGGAGGATTATTTTGTTGTTTGCCAGCCTTCCTAGGGTGGAGTTATTTTTATGGCTTGAGTTGGACATTGAGCCTCGCAAGCAAGACACTGAATACAGTCCTTCTCCCTTACGGGGTCAGACTTCTTTTCAGAAGTTGGGTGTCCGGGAGCGTCTGCCCAATCAAAAACGCTGACTGGGCAAACTTCTATACATGCGCCATCACCAGTGCAGATGTCCCAGTCAACAGCAACATTTGTTCCGTGAATTCCAAGTTTTGTTGGAGGTTCTACGGGTCCCCAAACATTATGCCCTTGATGTTGGCTCACAACTTTGCGATTTTTTTGAAAATCGGGGTCTATTGGCAACTAAACTCACCATTACATATTTGGGGCGGTCCAAATATTAGCTTTTTGTAATGTAGAACTTCAAGTTAGAATGTGTATATGTTGTGCATCAACGTGCTTGGTCGCCGAAAGCCAATTTACTTCGTTATTTTAATTTCGATTTCCTTCCATTCCTTTTTTATCCCTTTTAGGGAAGTCACTGCGCCAACAATTGTTCCACCTAAAATTTTTGCAACAAACTCGTTGAGGCTTATTTCTTCACCGTCAACTGTTAATTTAACATTCAACGCATTTCACCAAATAAAGAGTAGCTTCGGAAGGGTAAAAGCTTTTCATAAATCACATAACAATAAATATTAGGGCGATGTTTGGCATTAAGTCAATAGGATGTTTGAACATAAATGTCTACGGAAAAATTTCAGTTAAAAATTCTCGTCCCAATAGACGGGTCAACCTCAAGCATTATGGCTGAAGAAACCGCAGCAGAAATCGCGAAAAAGATGGATGCAACAATAACCGTGCTTAACGTGGCGCAAGAACTGAAGGTTGCATATCCCATTCCAAAGGATGTGGAAAACGAAATTTTCGGGCGCATTGAGCAGGAAAGCGAAAAAATAGTGAATGACGCCTTAGCCTTATTTAGGGAGGAGGGGTTAAAGGCAAATTCTATAAAGAGCAAAAGCAGCGACCCAGCAGAAAACATACTAGAGTTATGCAATGATTACGATTTGATCGTTATGGGAGCCCGTGGGCAGCGGGAAGAAGATCCTTATGCCCTTGGAAGCGTCGCAAAAAAGGTTGTTAGGCACACTACATGCCCCACATTGATTGTTAAAAAAGTTACGCGCTTAGAAAGCCTGCTCATCTGCATTGATGGATCAGAACATTCGCTTCAAGCCTTCAAATACGCAGCTAATCTAGCCCAAAAATTCGGCTCAAAAATAACGTTGATAAATGTTCAAGAACCACGTATATATGATTATGCGCCTCAAACAGCCAAGGACTTGGGGGAGAAAATACTCTTAAAAGCTCTTGAATTGGCTGGAATAGAAAAGGTTGAGGTTGACAAGAAAGTCGAGTTTGGGATTCCGTCAGAAAAAATTGTGAAGGTCGCGGAAAGGGAAAATCATGATTTAATTGTCCTTGGAAGTAGAGGCCTTGGAACAGTTAAGCGCTTTCTTCTTGGAAGTGTAAGCGATTATGTGAGCCAAAAAGCCAAATGTTCAATTTTAATAGTTCCAGCAAAACACTAACCATAAGCCTTTAAAGGCCCGTGTCCTACCCTAGGCAAATTTCAAGTTTCTTTTTTAACGATATACCTTTTTATCTTTTGGGCAAACGACATCAAAATTATTATGCAAGCTATTATTGTCGTCAAACCAGAAATGGCCGTGACCAGTAAATCATTTGTTTCAAGAATAAATGCCACTGAAACTGCTGCCAAGAAAATTCCCACGTAAAGGCTTGCGTTGCTGCTTAAGAAATGTGCAAATTCTGAGCGGATGGCTCCACCATATTTGCTTATCAAAATTAGCGTGGATACAAGGCTCAAAAAGATTATGATAATTGTGTAGGTTATTTCCGTCCAGTAAGATTCAGATTCAAGAGTGAGGAGAAGTCCCACTTCGTCTCCTATAAGCCCACCTCCCGCACCGAAAAGAATTGCAGCAATTCTGTTGGCCCTCTTATTTTCTAGGGTTATGCCAATCCAGCCTCCTATGGCAAGCATGGCTAAACCAAACCAGAAGTGGTGGATGTGGTAGCCGCCACCTATCAGAACAACGTTTGGATAGAATGTGGTGAAAGCCCTTGCAATTACAAAAGAGCCTATAAAAGAAATGAGGGCCAACACGGAAAGGCTTGGCCTAATTTTAGTCTCCTCTTCCATAGACATTTCATCCAGCTTTTTCAGATGTAAACTTAATGCTAAAACAATTTTTACGGTGTTCTAGTTAAAGCGACTTCAAAAATTGTTTGGCGGCCATTGCTCACCGCAACAATCCTCACGCTTTCTCCAACTTTCCTTTTATGAAGCTCTCTAACAAGGTCTTCTATGCCGTAAATTGGTTTGTTGTCAAACCTCAAAATTATGTCGCCAGCATTTATTCCCGCATAGTAGGCAGGGCTTCCCTCAACAACCTTTGTAACAAGAACACCGCGGCTGACGGGCAAACCGTAGTATCGGGCTAAATCCTCTTTTATGCTTAAACCTATTATTCCGAGCCATGGTCTAGCAGAAATCCCATTTGCAACAATCTCATTAGCACATTTTTTGGCTGCGTTTATGGGAATGGCAAAACCTATTCCTTGGGCAAATGGAATTATTGCAGTGTTTATCGCAACAACCTTTCCATCAAGCGTAACCAGTGGGCCGCCACTGTTTCCCGGATTTATGGCCGCATCGGTCTGAACAAGATTCTCCAACATTTCATTATGAGACTCTATAGTCCTATTCAATGCGCTTATGACTCCCGTTGTGACAGAAGGTCCCCCAGCCAGCCCGAAAGGATTTCCAATAGCATAAACTCTCTGGCCAACCCTCAGCTTGTCCGAATCCCCAAGGTCAGCCGCTGGAAGACCTTCCCTATTAACTTTCACAACGGCTATGTCGTGGGTGAGGCATGAGCCAGCAAGTATTCCTTCTAAGACTTCTCCATTCCACAATGTCACTGATATTTTCTCAGCTCCGCCGACAACGTGGTTGTTGGTTAGTATGTAGCCCTTGGAATCTATTATTGTTCCCGAACCCATGCCCTTCACTGGAACCACCTGATAAAATATGTGGTGCACGAGCCTAACAGTGCTTATGTTAACGACGCTTTTGCTTACCCTCTCCAAAACATCGAGGACGGCACTCTCATCAGAAGCCAATCAACCGCCCCACAAACACAGCCTTTATTTTAAAGAGTTAAAAATGGCTTAGCCTCCAGGGGCCCCATGAAACGGAACATTTTTCCATAAAAGCTCCCACCAGTCATCTTCTGTAATGGTTTCTCCCCGCACAAGAATTTCCAACACCATTTTTAAAAGTTCATGATGTCTCTTCTCGTCATCCAAAACAGCATTTAACAAAAGCTTAACCTTCTCGTTTTCAACTGTTGGAAGTACACTACTAATCTTTTTGATTAATTCCGCTTCCATACGTATGTGCTTTTCTACATGCGCCTTCTGCTTGTCAAGATTTTCTTGGGTTAACGCTTGGGAAACTCCTGTCAAAAGTTCTATGGCGGCAGCGTACATTTCAGCATGCTTAACAGAATCTAATGATATGCCTTTCAAGACTCCTTTGACCGGCGGATTTTTAACTTCTTTTAAAGCGCTGTTTAAAGAATCTACAATCTCATTTTCAATTTTAATTTGAGATTTCATAAAACTAACCAATTCTTTTACAGACTTCAAACATTTCCCTCAAATCCTAAATGTTAAGCTTTCTGCATAAGCCTTTCGGCAACCTTTCTCCCAAACTCCCTACACTTTTCCAAACCATCCTGATCCGGCGTATACCTAATCAAAAGCGGCGGCTCAACAACCAGCATCTCAAATTTATTCTTCAAAATCTCAAGAACAAGCCTTGGCGCCTCACCGCTCCACCCATAAGACCCAAAAGCCGCGCCAACTTTTCCCTTCAAACTCACTCCCTTCACGGCTGCTTCTTCAAAAAGCTTTTTCATTTCAATGGGCATGTCATGATGATATGTTGGAACCCCAAAAATTAGTGCCTCAAAATCGCTCAAAGCCTCGGGGGCTGCATGAAAATTTAATTCAACTTCAACTCCAGAAACACTCTTAACTCCTTCCATCACCGCCTTAGCCATTTTCTCGGTGTTTCCAGTTCTACTATAATATAATATGAGGACTTTAGGCATACGCTTCCCATAACATGAATCAGCATCCAACAAATATAATAGTTCTCTATATTTTCGATAGGAGAAGATTAAGATTTGGTTATTGGTTTGACTTTGACAATGTCGCCCTTCATGACCCCGAGCTCTTGCTGAACTTTATCCGGAACCTGAATGACGTCCATCCTCAAATCTTCCATGGGCATAACTTTACACCGCGCCCTCCTCCCAGACGAAGCCTCAACCTCAACCTCCTTAACTTTTCCACCCCATTCAGAAATCTTTTCCCTATGGATGCGTACGGTGCTAGACCAAGATGCATATAACATGCCCATGTCTTCAACAACAAACCCGCTCTCAAACGGCGCTTTAGTGGAAACTTCGGTTACATCCTCTTGCCGTGGAAGCTCCACGCTTTCAATTTTATTTTCTCCTTCAAGTTCCGAAGAACCGCCCCTAAGCGCAAACAACATGCAATCAACAACCTTCTTACAAGCAAGACACTCTTCAGGAACACCGGCGTCCCTCGGACGCTTATGCAAGTACCCAAAATAATGTGGGCACTCAAACGTATAATCTTGTTTTTCGATGCTGCTGGCCTCAACTTCCTCTGGCATACTTTATAAAAATTCGATTCCCTTTTTTATCCCTAATGCATCCAAAATAAATATCAAAAAACGCGCTTCAAAATCAACCCTCTTTAATTAATCATAATACACTAAAGGATGGGCCGGGCCGGATTTGAACCGGCGACCTTTCGGTTATCAGCCGAACGCTCCAACCAAGCTGAGCTACCGGCCCAACAACATCAATACTATAAATTCACAATCATTTTTAAGGATTTTCAGAAACCTTTTAACCACTTCAAACATCTGTTACTCTCCAAGGGCCCGTAGCCCAGTATGGATCAAGGCGCCGGCCTTCGGAGCCGGAGAACGTGGGTTCAAATCCCACCGGGCCCGTTTGCTTCGAGAAAAGTAGATGTTTTGTTGAATGAATGATTTTGTTAGAAGCCTTCTCCTTTCCCGGGTTCTCTGGTCACGCTTTGTATTATGTTTTAGTTTATAAAACGCTTGCTTTTTCGGCTGGCATATTTCGCTTTTAAAAATATATTTCATTAACAGTGCATTTTCAATTTTGAAATTTCATTTTTAAAATTAGGCGTATATGCATATTTTGGATGCTGATGTTTGAAGAAATGACTCTTGATGCTGTGAAAATGCTGATTCTTCTTTTTTGGGGGACACTAGCCTTCATAATAGTTTCGGGCGCGCTTTGGTTACACGTCAACAGAGGGAGAGCCTAACCTAATTTTGTTTAAAGTTTTGATGCGCCTGTGAACTTTAAAATGTGTGATGTGACATAGCGGGTGGATGCGTAACACATAAATGTTTAAGGTTTCTCTAAAATTTTTGTCGGGCGGTAGCTCAGCTTGGTAGAGCTTCCGGCTGTAGGCATCCACCTTTGGTGGGTGTCGCTTAGCCTGCCAAGCGTACAAAAGATGGAAACCGGAGTGTCGCAGGTTCAAATCCTGCCCGCCCGACTAAATTAACATAAATTTTGCTTTGAACACTATTTGTTTAGGCTGGTGGGAAGTTTATGGGTAAAGGTTTCATGTTTCTTGTGATTGAGCCTATTCACCCTTGTGGAATAAGGGTTTTGGAAAAGTATGGGGAAGTAATTCAGCTTAGCCCCGGTTCCACATGTAGGGATATTTTAAAGTTTTGTGGGGAGGCTGACGCCTTTATCACGAGGGGTTTCACGAGAATTTCGAGGGAGGTTTTGGAGGCTTCTGAGAGGCTTAAGGTTATTGGAGTTCACGGCGTGGGTGTTGATCATATTGATGTGGATTTCGCGGAGAAAAGAGGTGTTCGTATAGTTCGAACTCCGGAGGCGTTAACTGATAGTGTGGCTGAGTTTACTGTTGGGCTTATGTTGGCTTTGTTGCGGAAGATACCTTTGGCTGACGGTGCTGTCAGAAGGGGCGAGTGGGACAAGAAATACAATGTGCTTGTGGGCACCGAGCTGATGGGTAAGACTGTGGGTATTGTTGGGCTTGGGCGAATTGGAAGCGCTGTTGCTAAAAGGCTTTGCGGTTTCGATGTGAACTTGATTTATTATAGGCGAAATAGAAGCTTAGAGCTTGAAAGGCTGCTTGGAGTGCAGTATGTAACTTTTGATGAGCTTTTAAAGGAGTCTGATATAATATCGATTCACGTTCCCTTAACCTCTGAAACTTATCATATGTTTTCTTTTAAGGAGTTTGCTTTGATGAAGCGCGGCGTTTACATTGTTAATACTGCTAGAGGTGCTGTAATAGACGAAAAAGCCTTGTATGATGCTTTGGTTTCTGGGAAAGTGGCTGGGGCAGCCCTAGATGTTTTTGAAACCGAACCCTTGAGTTCAGATTATCCTTTAACAAAGCTTGATAATGTTATTCTTACACCGCATTTGGCTGCAAGCTGCGAGGAAACTCTTAAGAGGCTTGCTGTTGCTGTGGCCGAGAAAGTTATTCAAGCCTTGAAAGCGTATGTATAGCTTGTTTAACTTTCTCTATATCTTCGCTTAACACTCTATCCTCTTTTAACACTGGAACAACTTTTCTTAATTCCATGTAAGCCTTTTTTGTTCCTTTTCCGAGTTTTTCCGGCTCCCGAAGGTCTATTGCTTGGGCTGCGCAGATGAGTTCGATGGCTATTATATATTCTACGTTTTCTAGGATTTGTTTTGCTTTTTGGGCGGCTGTTACGCCCATGCTTACGAAATCTTCGAAGTTTGCTGATGTTGGAATTGAATCCACGCATGATGGGTGGGATAACACTTTGTTTTCAGAGGCTAGGGCAGCTGCCGTATATTGGATTGTCATTAAACCGCTGTTCAGCCCAGCTTTTGCAGAAGGGTGAATTAGGAAGGCTGGTAAACCGTTGTTTAATTTTTCGTCTAATAGCCTTGCAATTCTTCTTTCGGACATGTTGCCGACCATTGTTAGTGCGATTCCGAGGAAGTCCATTGCCATAGATATTGGTTGTCCATGGAAGTTTCCTCCTGAAATGCATGTTTCGTCTTCAGGAAAGATGAGCGGGTTGTCTGTGGCTGAATTGATTTCCACTTCAACAATTTTTTTAACGAAGTTTATTGCGTCCCGGGCGGCGCCTAAGACCTGCGGTATGCATCTTAAGCTGTAGGGGTCGTGGGGAAGACGTCTTTTTGATAGGGCTTCTTCTCCCGTTTGAATGAGTTTGCTTCCGCTAACTAGTTTTCTTATGTTGTTTGCTGTTGTAATTTGTCCTTCATGTGGTCTGACGCTGTGGATTTTTTCGTTAAGGGCTTCTGCAATTCCTTGTAGGGCTTCGAGGGTTAGGGCGGCTGCGATTTCGGCTGTTTTAATAAGTTTTTCTGCGTCGTAGACTGAAAGGGCGGCGATGGCTGTCATTATTTGTGTGCCGTTGTTTAGGGCTATTCCCTCCTTAAAGTCCAGCTGAACTGGTTTTATTCCAGCCTTTTCCATGGCTTCCCGTCCGCTCATTATTTGCCCTTTATATTCTGCTTTGCCCTCGCCTATCAAAGCTAAAGTCATGTGGGATAAGGGCGGCAAGTCACCGCTTGCGCCAACAGAGCCCTTTTCTGGTATTATTGGGTGTACTCCTTTGTTCAGCATTTCCACAAGTGTTTCTAATGTTTCCAATTTTATGCCCGAATAGCCCTTAGCAAGAGTGTTTGCCCGAAGAAGCATCGTAGCCCTAACAACATCTGTTGGTAATGATTTTCCTACGCCCGTTGAATGGCTTCTTATAAGGTTAATTTGCAGCTGCTTTTCTTCTTCTGGCAAAATTTTTTTGTCGCTTAATGCCCCAAAGCCGGTGTTCAAACCATATATTACACGATTTTCTCGGACAAGTTTCTCGAGAATTTCGCGGCTCTTTTTAACACGCCTTTTCGCTTCTTCAGATAATGCAACTCTTGTTTTTTCCCTCGCAACTTTCACAACATCTTCTATTGTTAATGTTTCGCCATTAATTTGGATTTCATGCATGCTATTCTCCACTAAGCAATGTAAATACTGAACTTTTAATTTTTTGGCAGCAAAATGATTTTGGAAAATATTTTCATAAAACTTTTATATTTGAGGGGTTGTGGTATTGAAGTAGTTAGCAAGGGTGTTAGGTGCTCGCATGGAACCCAGCAAAAAACCATTAAATGTGCTTGTCAAACAATTGAACGCCAACATTGCGGTTGTGTTAAAAAACGGTTGCGAATATAAGGGGAAGATGATCAAGTGCGATGGACATATGAATATTCTTTTGGAAGGAGCAACCGAATGCAAAGACGATCAACTAATAACTAATTATGGGAATGTTTTGCTGAGGGGAAACAACATACTATTCATAATGTTGGATACTCACTAAAAGCTGCTTCATTTGATCCTGTCACGTATGCTAAAGCCTCTTTTAATTTAGTTTTCAGTTTAAACTTTCGTCTAAAATATTGGAGAACATTTTTTACGTCTCTTGCCAGAAGCTGCTGGGCGTTTGGATGCTGTTTTTCAACGTATTGTGGCCAGTCTATTATCAAAATGTGCATGTCTGGTTTTAATATGATGTTATATTCGCTTAAATCCGCGTGTATGACCCCCGCTTCAAAATAGGCCTTTCTCACGTTGCGCAGTATTTCCCTCAAAACCCTTTCTGGATTTGGAATTTCCTTCCATTCAGCGAGTTCCGCCCCCTCAATCATTCCCATCACTATAACATGGCGGTTTTGGCTTATTGGCTCTGGAACTGCAACACCTTTTGGAAAAACAAGTTTTAGGGCTTGAAACTCCCTTTCTGCAGCCAGTTTTGATTGGTAAAGCCAGCTTGCCCTTTCTTTCACGTAACCCCTCTTCCGTATTGTTTGGCGAAAGCTGACTCTTCCAAGTCTATGGAATTTTACGGCTACTCGCTCTCCGCTGGGGTTTAAAGCGTCATAAACGTCTGCTTCTTTCCCAACTCCCAAGGGCTTTCCAAAAGCCTCAAGCACTCCGGCCTTCACAAGAGCGTTTATGGCTAGACAATCGTATCCAGCATAATTTAGCGTATAGCCCACATAAGGCCCACGCATTTGATGGATAAGGCGCAGTTTATGAAGACGAGTAAGCCTAAAAGATGCTTGGTCTGGGGTGAGTTTTGCAAATTTTTCTATAATTTCTTTTGGGACGTACTCGTGTTTGCTCATGGCGGCTTCAATGACCTGCAGTACCCTTATGTCTTCGTTTTCTAATGTTCGAAACACTTGAACTGCAACTTCAGCTGTGGACAAGGGTAAAGCCCTTTCTATCCAAATCAACTATTTCTGTCTTTTCAAGACTTTCTTTTATGGCATCATTCAAATTCATCCTTTTTTCAAAAGACTCCACAATTTCTAATGTGGCTTTCGTCGCCGGATGCTTTGTTAAAAAAATTGAACAGCAATCTTTGTAAGGTTTTATGGAAATTTCAAAAGTTCCTATTTGCTTTGCAAGGTTCACCGTTTCATTTTTATCGTATGTAAGTAATGGTCTCAATATGGGTAGGGATGTTGCCCTACTAATAACCGCCATATTTTCAAGCGTTTGAGAAGAAACTTGAGCCAAATTTTCTCCTGTTCCAAGGACTTCAATCCCATATTTTTTGGCTAGTTCTTCGGCGACCTTAACCATAAACCTTCTAAACAAGATTAAGCGATATTTTGCTGGTGCTTCAACGGCCTCAGCCTCAAAAGGATAGAAGGGAACAAAAAATATTCTCGATTTAAAACAATATTTGTTCAAAACTTTAACCAACTCTAGAATTTTGCTGTTTTTTGCTTCGTCAAATTTTTGGAAAGCGTGAAAATGCAAAAAAGAGACTTCGCATCCGCGTTTCATTAGAAGCCATGCTGCGACTGGAGAATCTATCCCGCCGGAAAGCAGATGCAAAACTCTTCCGGACACGCCTACTGGAAGTCCATACAACCCCTTAATTTTTCTGTCAAAAACGTAGGCTGTTCCATCAACAAGTTCTATAAATATTTCTTTTTGAGGCTCTTTTAAGGAGATTTGGGCGCCGAAATTTTCGACAAGGAATGTTCCTATCTCGCGGTTTACGTCAAGAGATGTGAAGGGCAAGCTTTTATCAGCCCTGTTTGCTGAAACCTTAACCTTCATTTTCGCCTCAAATTTAAAATTGTCTATAATTAGGCTCTTGATTTTTTGGAGATCAGCTTCTGTTGTAAGGGTGAATGCAAACCATGCGATGCCAAAAACATTTTTTAAGGCTTCTTCAATCTTATGCATGTCAGATTTTTCATTTAATTCGAGAATAATTCTTCCATAAATTTTCCGTATCTTCTCATATTCCAATCCATCAAGGGCTTTACCTAAATTTTCAACAAGCTTTCTTTCAAAGAATGGCCTATTTAATCCCTTCAGCCCGAGCTCTCCGTAATGGATTAGAACGCAGTCAAACAATTTAAAACACAAGTGAAGATTCACATGTTAGAGTAAAAAGTTTTCTCGTCAAGTTTTCTTTTTAATGCAGTTCTAAGCATACAAGTGGAAAGTCATCGCTTTCGCATTTTATTTTGAAATTAAATTTAAGATAGAGCTCTAAAGGTCCTGAGGGATTGTTTTCGGAGCTTCTTCTCGCAAAAGTTTCTAAAGCTTTGAATTCTCGCTCTTTCAACTCCCATATTAAATTCTTGAGCATGTTTGTTCCAAAACCCTTCCCACGCAACTCTTTATTAGGTATGTATAAACATGCAATAAAAACTGCGTCTTCGCTTGGCGCGCAGCCGGAATACTCTTTCACTCGAGGAAAATATTTTGCTGGGGCAAACTGCATAAACCCTACCGAAACATCATTTAAAAAGGCAATTTTTATACAACTTCCAAATTTTTCCCTAACTTTCTTAAACCACTCAAGCTTTTTTCTTTCCATTTTTGAATCAAACATTTTTTCATTGAAGAGTCCTGTGGTTTGCCAGTAAAGGCAGTATTTGCACGGGTTTGGGATTTTTTCGAAGTTTTCTTCATTAACCGCTTCGATTTTAAGAGCATCTGGTTTCTTCATGTTTTGTATCCTCCGAAGCTTATCGTTAGAAATGTGAAATACATGAAAAGTAGTACGGCGCCCTCTCTCCAGCTTACTCTTTCGCTTGACAGAAAGTACCATAAAAACAAGTTTGTTATGAGCGAGAACATAACAAGGTTTGAGAAGGCAGCCATATTAACCATTAAAGGCGTGGCAACTAACGCAACTCCTAATATGCATGATATGTTTATGAAACAGCTTCCCACAATGTTGCCTAATGCAATTTCGAAATGTCCCTTTTTCACGGCGTCTATGCTTGTCGCCAATTCCGGTATGCTTGTGCCAAAAGCCACTATTGTAGCGCCTATAACCACTTTTGGAACACCTATCTCAACAGCTATGTAAGATGCTGCGTCAACAATGAAATATGCGCTGGCCACAACCCCAGCTGCGCCTAAAAACGTTAAAAAAGTGTATTTTGCAAGCTTTTTCCTTTCGCTGCCTAGAGTGCCTTCTTCCTTTATCTTCCTCAATTTTGAAAGTTGGTAAACGTAGAGCACAAATATTGCTATGAGAATTATTCCTATGAATCGGCTTGCGTATCCGATGTAAATTAGGGTTAATGGAATTATTGAGGCGATAAAGAGACCAAAGTATAGGCTTCCAACCTCCTCCTTCGTCATGGACGGGAGAAAAATCATAGTGTTAGGATTTTTTATGGATGCCAACAAAAAGCAGATGCCAAGTATTAAACAAATATTTACAATGTTTGAGCCTAAAACGTTTCCTATGGCCACACCAACACTTTCTTGCCCTAACGCTGCGAAGACTGAAACACAGAGCTCAGGCAGCGACGTTGAAAACGCCACTAAAATAAATCCAATTGTGGTCTTACCCATCCCTGTGATGTCCGCAACCTTAACCGAATTATTGATGGTTAAGTCACTGGACTTATCTAAGATGATTAAAGAAACAACGAGAATAGCAGCATTAATCAGGAGTCCTTCAACCAGCGCCATTGGCATCTTCCTTTCTTTATTCCTTTGAAAAGATTGTTAAAAGCATTTTCCAAAATATTTGTAAGTGCGTAAAGTAAAAATTTCTAAATAGACGTATTAATGTCTATGGATTCTGGCATCAAAATAATATTTCTTGGAACAGGCGGAGGAAGATTCACAACAATCACGCAAAAGAGGCGAACAGCAGGCATCCGAATAATTGGCGAAGCCTTAAACCTTCATCTAGATCCTGGACCAGGCGCCCTAGTTCACTCAATCAATGAGGGTTTAGACCCGCAGAAAATCAACGCCATCTTTATTTCCCATTCGCATCCGGACCATTATACTGACGCTGAGGTTTTGATTGAGGCAATGACTCAAGGTATGACTAAAAAACGTGGGGTTGTCGTCGCCCCAAAAAGCGTTTTATGCGGAAGCGAAATCTGCGAAGCCTCAATTTCAAGGTATCATCAGCAAATGCCCGAACAATTAATCAAAGCCCTTCCAAACATGAAATTTCAAGTGGACAACATTCAAGTTACCATAACAGAAGCTAGGCACACAGACCCAGATGCTGTGGGCTTCAAATTTGACACCCCAGAGTTCGGCAGTTTTGCATACACAAGTGACACAGAATATTTTGAGGGCATCGGAAAATATTATGAAGGCGTTAGGCTTCTCATGCTATGCGTAATGAGGCCAGCTGGAAAGCCTTGGAAAGGCCACATGACAACAAACGACGCCATAAAAATTGTTGAGGAAGCACGTCCAGAAAAAGCGGTTTTAACACATCTCGGAATGCAAATGATATTCCAAGGACCAGCCAAAGAAGCAAAATTAATTGAGGAGAAGACAGGCATTCCAACAGTCGCTGCCACAGACAATATGATAATAACATTGGGCGAGGAAATCCAAATAGAAACAAAAGCTGGACATGTTCAACGAAGTTTGGACAAATTTATTTAAATTCACATTGGTTTTGAAGTATAAGTTCAAACCCGCAACATTTGAAAATTTCTTTGGGCGAGTATTTTTCAATAAGCTCTTTCAAATCTTTTTCCGACATGACATGTGCATATATCTCTATTATGTGCATGCCATTTTTATCAAATGTCCTCAGTTTTTCACGATTGTCGATTAGGACATGGTAGTATTCGTAAAATTTTTTGAATCCATATTTTTCATAAAACTTCCATGCATTTGGTTCAATGCTCCAAGCTTCCAATCGTTTCATGCCAAGCTTTTTACCACGTTCTATCCCTTCGTTTAAAAGTTTGGTTGCAATCCCTTTATTTCTAAACTCTGGCAACACTCCAATGTCCCACAGCATCCCATTTCCTTCCAATTTTTTATAGCAAAGTGTCCCGGGTGTTTCTTCAATTTCTATGTCCAAAAAGGCAATAATTTTTCGGCCAATTAAGGCTACAAGTTCAATTGCCCTTCCAGAATAAGTAGGCTTATTTCTTTTAAATCTTCTTTCATTTGAACCCAAATAAGCCAAGGCATGACACTTCAACCATTGTTTTTCGTCTTTAGCTTTGTATTCACGGATTACCAAATCCATTAAAATCTCCTTGACAAAGTAACTTCCTCTATTAATTTAAATATACCCGTGTAGACAGTGTAATTTTATGCGGGTTGTGGTTCGAATTGGCGGTTCTGTTATTGCCTCGCCAATAAATCCCAAACTGATTGATGATTATGTAAAAATATTGAAGAGGCTGAAGAATAAAGGTCATGATGTGGTGGTTGTTGTTGGTGGCGGGGCTTTGGCACGCGAGTTTATTGAAGTTGCAAGGAATTTGGGGCTTAGAGAAGAAGACCAGGATGAGGTGGCGATTTCTGTTTCACGAATTTTCGCCCAACTTTTTATGAAGAAACTTGGAAAACTTGGCTGCGGAAAAGTAATCTCATCAGTTGAAGAAGCGTCCGAATGTTTGAGTTTGGGCAAAATTGGGGTTTTGGGCGGTTTAAAACCTGGAATGACAACAGACACTGTGGCCGCCCTTGTTGCTGAGCGTGTTGGAGCTGACATGGTGATTAAGGCAACAGATCAGGATGGCGTTTACACAAAGGACCCGCGGAAGCATGCTGACGCCGTTAAGCTTGATCGCTTGAGCTTTGAGGATTTAGCCCTTTTCTTTAGCGAGGACAAGCATAAGGCTGGGATACACCAAATAATAGATCCAGAGGCAATTAGGGTTCTTAAACGTGTTAGAGTTAAGTTTGTTGTTGTTAATGGGTTTAATCCGGAAAATGTTTTGTTGGCTGTTAAAGGTGAGCGTGTCGGGACGATAATTGAGTGATTTTGCAGTAATGCTTAAATATCAATGTTGATATCGATTTTGATATCAATGGTGATAAAATGTTTGATGGTTTACCTCCACCCCCTCCCCCATTTAGACACTGGATAAGACACATGGCGGCAGTCCCAAAAGGATTTCTACGTTACCAAGTTCTAGAACTCTTAAATGAAAAGCCCCTTTCGGGCTCGGAAATAATGAATGAAATTGAAAAAAGAACAAACGGACTTTGGAAGCCAAGTCCAGGATCCGTTTATCCCCTTTTGGCATGGCTTCAAGACAACGGCTACGTTAAGGAGGTTCCCGCCGAAGAAAGCGGAATAAAGCGTTATACCCTCACGGATAAAGGCAAAAAGCTTCTTGAAGATCAAAGAAAAATTCGGGCGGAGTTTAGAGACAGGGCAAAGTTTTTAGGTCCACCATTTTTTGGCATTATGTGGTGTGGTCTTCCAGCGGAAAAGGCTGCTGAACTGCGTGAGTCTTCTAAGAGGCTTCTTAAGGCCTTTGCCAGCTTGGGCATCATCGCCAGAGAAAAGTTTTCAGAAAAGGTTTTTGATGAAACTGTAAAGGTTTTGAATGAGGCTGCAGATAAGTTGGAAGAAATAAGTAGGAGATTGAAGGCTGAGCGGGAATGAGCGACCACGTAATTGTAGCTGAAGGCTTGACAAAAATTTTCAATAAAAGTCTCGTGGCAGTTGACCACGTGAACTTCAGCGTTGAAGACGGCGAAATTTTCGGTTTTTTGGGGCCGAATGGCGCTGGAAAAACAACAACTATCAACATGTTAATAACGGTTTTAAAGCCAACCGAGGGTCGAGCATCAATTTTGGGCTTTGACATTGTAAAACAGCCAAACATGGTTAGAAAAGTGATTGGCGTGGTGCCCCAAGAATACACGGCGGACGAGGACTTAACCGGATACGAAAACATAATTTTATGTGCAGACTTGTATGGAATCCCCCGTGAAATCGCAAAGAAACGGGCCCTTGAACTCTTGGAGCTTGTGGAACTAACCCAATTTAAAGACAAAAAGGTGGAAACATACTCTGGCGGCATGAGGCGCAGACTAGAACTGGCATGCGGATTGATTAATAGACCAAAAATCCTTTTCTTGGACGAGCCAACGCTTGGCTTGGACGTTCAAACTAGGGCAGCAACATGGAATTATATTAGACGTTTGAAGAAGGAGTATAACATGACGCTTTTCATGACAACACACTATCTTGAGGAGGCAGACACCCTCTGCGACCGCATAGCCATCATAGACCACGGCAAGATCATTGTTACAGATTCTCCTAAACGATTGAAAGACAGCTTAGGCGGCGACGTGATAACCATAACTATCAAGGAGAATGCAGACGTAAGCGATCTTATTCGCAAGGTTGAAAATGTAAAGGATGTTAAAAACGAGGGTGGCTCGTATTGGATTAAGGCTGAGCACGGCGAAGTAACAGCCCCACTCATAATAGAGGTTCTGCGAAAAAGGGGTTATACTGTAACAAAGCTTTCGCTTACAGAACCCACCTTAAACGAAGTTTATTTGGAGTATACTGGCAAGTCTATGCGGGACACGGAGGAATCTGTTGAGGCCTTTAGAACGCAAAGGCTAACTTTATGGAGGGCGAGAAGACGATGACAGGGTTAAATGAATATCATCCAAGAAGGCTTCACGGTATATGGGCATTAACTAACCGTGAACTCAAAAAATGGTTAAAAGAGCCAATTCTCCTCGTGATGGCTGTTCTCCAACCAGTCATTTGGATGGGCCTTTTTGGAAAGGCAATGAACCTAAGTGCAATGTTTTCAGCAAGCAATATTGGCAACTTAAACTTTCCAGACATCCAAATACCCGGATACCTTCTAAACCCTCCAGTAAGCCAAACAGTGACCATTCCAGGCGCCTTAATCTCGCAGCAGTTTCAACAAATCTTTTCCAACATTGGTTCAAGCGTTATGCTAAACGTTTTCGGAGTCACAGACTATTTTAGCTACATGTCTGTTGGGATGATATCCTTTATTGTCATGTTCACAACAATGTTCAGCGGCATGTCAATAGTTTGGGATAGGCGACTGGGTTTCTTAAACAAAGTGTTGAGCACACCTGTTTCAAGGGCAGCAATAATATTTTCAAAAGTTCTTAACTCGGCTTTGAGGGCAATGTTCCAAGCAACAATAATTCTGGCGCTGGCCACAGTGTTCGGCCTACAAGTAAGCAAAACATTCTCTCCGCTAAATATACTTGGCATATATGCTGCAATATTCCTCCTCTGCGTTGGACTTTCCTCAATTTTTCTGGCGCTTGCTTTAAGGTCAACAAGGATGGAAACGCAGATGGCTGTTGTGAACTTAATAAACTTGCCACTGATGTTTGCAAGCAACACATTCTTTCCAATTTCAATGATGCCGGACTGGATACAAGCCATAGCCCGTGTTAACCCAATAAGCTATCTAACAGACGCCATAAGACAGCTGACAATATTACCGTTGGACACATCCGCATTAATCCTCGACTTCACAGTATTAAGTGCATTCGCAACAGTTTTCGCAGCCGTCGGCATAGCACTCTCATGGAGATACCTAACAAAATAGCATTTTTCCTATAACTAAACATTGTCTTCATCCATAAGGTCTTCTTCATCCCAATATGTAGCCTCAAAAATTTCGTAAACATCTTCATATCCGCATGTTGAACATTTATATTTACCATTTTTCAATTTTACAATGTCAATTGAACCGCAATGCGGGCACATTAACTCTGTCATTTTCACTTTCACTTCATCATATATTTAATCCAAATCTTTACCAAATAGTTTTTGTAGGTTTCCATACCAAAGTAAATCCACTTACATTTTGATTTTTCCAATTGAAAATACAAATTCTGGCATTTACATCAGCAGTAAATTATATATCGTGGCAATAGAATTTTAGCGAAGAGGCCGATTATCAATTTGACAGACAACTTAAAAAGAAGTGTAGGCTTTCCTTTAGGCGGAGGGGTCCGCACAAAAGCGAGGCCAATAGCCACATTAATAATAATAGCCCTTAACATTATAGTTTATGCCATAACGTCTTACGCAAATGCCTTCCTTGAAATAAGCGACTATTGGGTGAGCGCAGGCGGATTCGTTCCCTCCCTAATTGCAAACCCACTTCAATGGTATAGGATTTTTTCGTCAATGTTTCTCCACGCAGACTTCTTCCACATACTCTTCAACATGTACTTCCTATACATATTCGGCAGGGCTGTCGAAAACGCCTTGGGCGGACTAAGGTTTTTGGCCTTATATGTGATTTCTGGCCTTGTGGCCTCAATATTTCACACAGCCTTCAGCTTCCTCGGGGGTTTCACAGCCTACGTGGTTCCCGCCATAGGGGCTTCTGGAGCCATCAGCGGAGTATTGGGCGCTTATCTAATACTTTTTCCGGGCACGTCGCTTGTGATGGGCTGGGGTTTCCTATTTTTCCCATTTTTCTTTAGGATGAAGGCAGCCTACTACCTAATCTTCTGGTTTGCAACCCAACTAATTTATGGCTATGCCAGAATGGCTGGAAGCACAGCTGTCTTCGCTCACGCAGGAGGTTTCATAGCTGGAATAGCGCTGCTTTCGCTTGTTGCCAGCAAAGATAGGCTTATCCAATTCAGGCTTGCAAGACAACAAGCCCTATTCCAAGCTTACGTAATATTTTCGCCAGCGCCCACCAAGAGTGCAGGTTTAGGCAAAATCACCAAGACGATTATCGCAGTGCTTTTGGCTTCACTACTCTTCGGTGCAGCCTACGCCTCAAGCGGTTTATCCATTAAAGGCTATGTAAAGTCAGCAACCATCCAGTACACGTATGAGGGAACACCATACATGGACTACGTGGGTTTACAGTTGCCTGATGTTGCAGACCAGCTCGCCAGCATAACCTTAGACCCTACAAGAATATTGGCGAATAGGCTGTATGCTGCTGGTTTGCTTTACGATAACTCCAAACGCGATTATGAAGGCTCCTTTAATTGGCAAGGTGAACTGCGTGTGGCGGTGGACCTTGGAGCCTTTACAAGGATTATTGATGTTCCCACAGCCATAAACTTAAATGGAAAATTTGATGCCGACGGTTTTCTAAACTACGGCGAAGGAAACTTAACAACCTATGTTATTGAGATTATTCCTCCCTACCCTCCCCGCTATCAATATGAATTGCGTTTAAGCCAAAGCCCAGTAAGCTACACCTTCGAATTCACATCCCAAACAGTCAACCTCACCTACATAACCCAATGCACTGGAATGGTGTCCCTTGTTGCCACGGCATTCGCCCTCATAGTGACCCTCAAAAAAGATAGGGACCTAACACTGATCAGCGAGGAACCAGAAAGGCTCATGCGCCCCTACACACCATACTATGTTTAGGAAAGGTTTAAGATTTGGCGGAGCAAAATGCATGGGAAGGGTTTAAGGATGGTTAAGCGTTTTTATCCAAGTCAACCAGTGGTCGGCGTAGGCGCCATAATAGTCTGCGACGGCAAAATCTTGTTAGAAAAGCGTAAAGGCGAGCCTGGAAGGGGCAAGTGGAGTGTCCCAGGCGGTTTAGTTGAGCTGGGCGAAAAGGCTGAAAGTGCGGTTGTCCGCGAGGTCAAGGAAGAAACGGGCTTAGATGTTGCTGAACCACAGCTTATTGACGTTGTAGACAACATTGTCCAAGACGAGAATGGCGAAATAAAATGGCATTTCGTCATAATCGACTATTTCGTTAAGGTTAAGGGCGGCGAAATGCGGGCGTCAGACGACGCTGAAGAACTCAGATGGGTGCCTTTGGATGAGGCTGAAAAATACGATTTGACAAAAACCTTTAGGGCTTTTCTACAGCGGAATAGGGCGAAACTGGAAAAGTTTGACTCATGCTCCCAGTTTGAGCGCCCGTAAAGAATAGGCGGGTTTCTCCCATCGTTTTCACGTCTAAAGTCTTAACTTTCACAACTATTGGGAAATCTCGAACCACTTTGCCCAATACTAAGCAGTGGTGCGGCGGCAAATCTCGGGCTATGGATTTGACGGTTTCCGCGTCCACGCGGGCTGCCCGTGAAACTACTTCCAAGTCGTGTTCGTTTGTGAAGTTGAAGAGGAATATGTTGTCTGCTTGGCGGTAAATGTTCTCGCGTATGGTGTCAGGCTGGTTTGTTATGAAGGTTGTGAATATGCCGAAGTGGCGCATCCGCGTTACGATGTCGTCCCAGTAGGTTTCGCGTAAATACAGGTGGGCTTCTTCAGCGAATAGGAAAACTGCCTTAAGCCTCCAGCCTGTTAAGAGCTCGACAAGCTTGCCTAAAACATATTCCACCACTATTTGGCGGTCTATGGGCGAGGTGTTCCGTAAATTGACGATTACAGCGCCGCCATCCATCCCAGCCTTTGTTAAGCATTCTTCAAGTAGGGTGGCTTCCGCCACGTTGTCTGTGAAAAAGCCAGAGTTAACCAACGCGTAGTAGCGGCTGAAAAGGGCATCGCGGACATTTTGGTTGCAGTTCCAGTTGCGGATTGCCTCGCCCAACTCATGAAGCGTGAGGTTGCCCTTCTCTTTAAGGTGTTGCCATATTCGGCGGAACTCGCGGGCTGATGTTCCGGGCAGGTGTAAGGCGTGGATGAGAATGTTTAGTATGACGTTTAGGTGAAGTTGTTTTAGGGCAACTTTAAAATTTTGTGAAGGCGTCAAAACATGGATTTTGTTGTAGTAGGCGTTTCGCCTTCCGTCAGATGTTAAGCCCAAACCAGAGTATTCGCCGTTCAAATCTAAGACGACAACCACTGCCTTGTATTGGAGAAGGCTTGTTATAAGAAGCTTTGAAAGATGTGATTTGCCAGTCTCCTTCTTGCCAGTAATAATGTTCAGCCTCCCATCCAATGAAGAAGCGTCTATTGTTAGTAGCGAGTTCTCCTTTGTCACCCCCAATGTTATGGGGAGGTTGCCATCAACCCTCGCAAGCCTAAGCAACATTGGAATTGGAAGCCTTTTAATAGAGGATTGCGAACGCGAGGGCAGCCACGAAGTGCTGGGGCTCAGGGCTTCGCCCTCCACTGTTGCGCGGATCTTACATACCAAAAGTCTCGAATCTTGAATGTAAGTTATGTGGGGCGCAATTTCGAGGGGGTCAACATCCTCCCCTTGGATTAGGCCTCCGCCGTCGGGTAGGCTCCGCAAAAGCTCTTCTAAAATGCCCGGTATATTGGCGAACTGCACGTCGATGACTTGGGCTATAAGCGCTTTTTGGGCCTCCTCATCCTCGATGAGCAAATAGTCGCCCTTTTCCACGGTCTCGTTTGGGAAACTTAGGATTTGGATTATGTTGCCCTCTTTTTTATACAATCTCATTGTGGCTTTCCCCCTTACCGAAGGGCCCGAACAAGAGCCTGTGCATGTCCGGCCTCTCAATTATTTTTAGGCGATATCGCTGTTGGATGAAATGCTGCATGGCAATAACTTCGTTGGCTGTGAAAGTACATAAGATGTGGGCTAAGCGCAGTGTTTCCGGATAGCCCTGCATTATCAAGTCGTTTCCCAAAAGCCTTTCAACGGCCTCAATGCGCTTTTGGTCTGGCACCTCGCGGTCTACATCCAGCCTAAAAGCTATGTTACCCCTTGCCAGTTTTGCCACATAAACTTGGCCGAGCAGCGTTAGTGGTGGTTTAGGTTTTATTTTTGTAACTTCTATTAGGCATGGCGGATTGGCTTTTGGGAAAGCCTCTGTTATTATGCAGCCGTTAAACCGCAGTGTCGTCACTTTTGTGAAGGCTAGGACAGTGTTGCCCATTTGCCTCGCTGTTGCCAAAATCTCTTTCAGCTGCTGGGTTGGCGTGTCAGCCGTCCCAGCCGTTAAGGAGCCGTCAAATAGGATTATGCAGTTGCTCATTGTTTTGGCTAATGATGCTTGAAGCCACTTCTCCAAGAGGTTTGCCATCCGCGTTGGGATTTGGAGGAAGCCCGGAGAGGCTGTCGGATTTTGTTCTGGGAAGTAGGTTTTCAAAAGTGTGTTGTAGACTTCGTGGAGGTTTTCTTCTGTTATGTGGAATATGAAGGGGCCGAAGCGCAAGTAAGCGTAATTTTTGGCTTTTTTCCATGTTGTGGTTCCTCGAACTGCGATTATAATGCCCTTGTTCGTTTCGCCGAGTTTTATGCTTGATGTGTCAACGGCCGCTATTGTTGTTGGCTGAGGGTTTGGGTTTAGGGGTATGGCTTGTGTTTGTGGGACAAGCTGGGGCGCGTAGAGGGTTTCTTGATTGTTGTTGTTTTGTTGAATTGTTTGTTGATTTAGTTGAATGGTTTGGTTTTGCACTTGCCTTAGTGAATGGATGCTTAGTTCTAGGAGGCGTTGGGGCAGCGCCATGCCCATGGTTTGTTGTGGAAAATTATATTTTGGTGTTGTTGTTATAGTGTATTGTTCAATCACCAAGATTCACCAACATGCACTTGTTTGGTCGGAAGGAATATATAAATGTTGTGCATGAACAAGATGCACAATTCAATAAGCAACAAGGTGAAAAATTGACACAAAACAATACAAAACCACCAATCCGCGTAAAAATGCGAGTAGGCGAAATAGAATTCGAAATAGAATGCCAAGAAGACCAACTCCAAGCAGCAGTAGACCGCATACTCTCAACAGTGACAGAAAAACTAAAGCAGGCGCCTCTCCTAGCTGAACGGGCAACAGCGCCGCCACGCGCAGAAACATGCAAAGGCCTAATACAAAAACTATGGGAGGAAGGCTGGTTCTCAACGCCAAAGGGCTTAAGCGAAGTTCACAATGAAATGGCAAAACGCGGATTCCACTACGATCGCACAGCCGTAGCCCACGCCCTAATAGACCTAGTAAAAGACGGAATCCTAACACGCGAAGGAAAACCAAGAAGATACCAATACGCACAAAAAAGACCACCATGACCTATGACTTTATTGCAACTGAAGCTTCGGCAGAGGACTTTTCATTCTTTGTTTAGGTTATTGTTATTTCTTTTTGGTTAGGCTTTCCACCATTAACGGTACAATTTTGCTGGCTCTGAGAATCTCCATAAACAATGGCTTTTCCTTCTTCACTGAGGTGTACCAGCATGTCGCCTAGCTCTTCAGCATAGGATAATTTTCCATTCTTCAAAATCAACGAAGAGATTTCCCTTTAGTAAATCCTAAAAGGGGTATGCCTCTCATATAATTGTGGGATAAAATTGCAACCAAAACCCATTAAAGAGCACGGCGCCTTCACTATCCGCGTTAAAATGGGCGATTATGAAGTTGAAGTTTGCGGAACACGCGAAGAAGTTTTAAAGACCATCCAAGAACTACCGGTTTTAACGCCATCAATCTCAAAAGCATTTGAAAACTTAAAGCAAAGAACAGCAGCCACAATTACACTTAGGAAAGAGTCCGCTAAACAAGAAACAATTGTCATGCAAAGGTTTCCAAAAATAGGGCGGACCGACAAGTGCGATGAGGCTGTTTTAAAGGTTCTTGAAAGCGAATGGGGAAAGTGGCGTCCCCGCACAATGGCAGAGTTAAAAGAGGCTATGAAAGCAAACGAACTAAATTTTCCAGCAAACACTTTAGCTGGAGTTTTAGCCGGACTTGTCAAAAAGGGAACGGTGCGACGTTGGAAAACGGATGCGGGTTACGTTTATATCCTCGCCGAAAAAGAAGCATTAACATGATAGGTGAAAAAGCCTATGGGCAAGATTGAGGCAAGAATTAAAACTTCATTTGGCGAAATCGTGGTGGAAGGGGAAAGCCCACAAGAAATTTTAGGCATACTCGAAAATTTTCCAGAAAACTTCCTGGAGAAAATTACAAATGCTGTCACAAGTCGCTTGGCGCCCTTCAAGGCCCAATTAAAGGGCATAGTCGAACTAACAACAGAAGGCCCAGTTATAGTTTCACGCGAAAACCTCACACATTATGAGGCAATAGGCCTTGTGCTTTACGCCTCAGAAGAACGAAAAAACACAGCCTCCCAAATCCAAAAACTCTTGGAGTCAAGTGGAATCAAATGCATGGTTCCAGCCCGCCTCAACGAAATGACCAAACGCGGACAAGTTTTTAAGCCAGATCCAAACAAGCCTGAATTTAAGTTGACTGTCCAAGGCGAAAGGTGGATTGAGGAGGAAGTTTTAGCCAGACTACTGAGCAAAGCTATCTAAAAGGGCATTTACGGGCGTGTAAGAATTGGGTGAACGGCAAATTGTGGTTCACGTCAAGTTTGACGATGTAGAGAAAACTTTTTCTGGAAATGTTGAAGATGTCTGGTTAAGCCTAAACAAGTTTTTTAATGAATTTTTGCCCTCTTTTAACGTTGCAAAAAATCTTATGCTCAATGTTGATTTGCAAGGGCTTGCAAAAGAATGCGAAGGCTTAATTGCCTTCTCAACAGAAGGTGCAAACATACTTGCCCCTAAAACAAAATTGACGGATAACGAAACTCTACTATTGTGGCTTTTAGCCCACTACATCGGCTTCCAACTGGGTTTAGTTGAAAACAACGCGGTTTCAAAGGAAGAGTTGCAGGCCAAACTTGGAAAGAGCAGCAAAATTACAAGTACAAGGCTTGGCGAACTTGTTAAAAGCGGCTTGGTTGCAAAAACGGCTGAAGACAAGTATAAAATTACAACGTTTGGGGTTGTGCAGATGCAGAAGGAAATTATCCCAAAAATAAAGGCAAAAATTGGCAGCGCAAGCACTATTTGACCAATTTTTCAAGCTCTGCTAAGAAATGCTCGTATTGTCTCATTCCAATTTTCCAGAAGTCTTTGCTGCTGACGTCAAAGCCCGCTATTTTGCCAATTTCAACAGGTGAAATGCTGCTTCCAGCCGAAAGAATTTGCTTCATTTTTGGCACGAAGGCTTTGCCCTCTTCCATGTACTTTTGATATAACGCGTAAACAAAGAGTTGCGCGTATACGTATGGGTAGTTGTAGAATCTAAAATTGGCCATGTAATAGTGGGGGGTTATGCTCCATTCTGAAAGCATCTCGCTGAACCATTCCACGGTGTCGCCGTAAACCTTGTCTCTCGCGGCAATCCAATATTTGCATATTGTCTCATGGTTCAAGTATTCTCCGCGTTTGATTGCATCGTAAACTGACTGTTCAAACCATGCGCGGGAAGTCACGCTGAAAATTACGCGTCCAGCGCCATCGAGGATTCTGCATAAAACAACCTTTTTCTCCACGTCTGTCTTCGCCTCTTTAAGCAGCAAATCCGTAAGCAGCAGTTCGCCAAATATTGAGGCGGTTTCAGCCACAACCATTGGAATTCTCACGTTTAAGATTGTTTGGTTCCTATAGCAGTAGTAGTCGTGGGTTGCGTGGCCAAGCTCATGTGCCAAAGTGTAGAGGTCGTTTAGCCGTCCATTAAAGCTTTGAAGCACGTAGGCTGTTTTGCCATTATACCATCCAGCGCAGAAGGCGCCATGCTGCTTTCCATATCGTGGCGTGGCGTCTATATGATTTCGCTTAAACATGTCTTTAACAGCGTAGGCATACTCTTCATCGAAGCTTTCATAAGCCCTTATAACAAGGTCTTTGGCCTGTTCAAAAGTGAACTTCATGTCAGGCGTGTCTGGCAAAGGCGCGATTATATCGTGGCAGCCCAGCTTCGGCAAGCCCATAAGTTTGGCTTTTAGCCTCAAATAATGCTGATATGTGCCAACATTTTCCTCCACGGTCTCTAAAAGGTTTTTTATTGTCTGCTCGTCCGTGTCGTTGGCTATTAGGCTTGCTTCCATGGGCGAACTGTATTTTCTCCATTCGCAGACTGTTAGCCAATCGTTGCAGATGTTGCGAAAAGCCGAAGCGAAAACTTCGCCGTCCTTGCCCACCAAGCCGAAAACAGCCTTATAAGCGGATTCGCGTGTCGCCCTGTCTGGATGCGAAAAAAGCCCGTAAGCAGCCCCGAAAGGCAAAAGCCTTTTTTCGCCTTCAACAGTCACCTCAAACATTCTTGTGTTAAGCCATTTGGCCTGAAATTCTTCCCAAGCCTGGACGCCAAACTGATCCTTGTCAATTATCAGCTTTTCTTCTGTCTCTGAAAGTTGGTGGGGGACCCTTTGCCTAAGCCTTTCAAGAAAATGCCTATAATTGGTTAAGGCTGGGTCAGCCAAAAGCTCCGGCTTGCCATAAATAAGCTTGCCCACTTCCAACTCGAAGAAAGCCAGCAGCTTTTCAAGTTTTGCTTCCAACTTCATTGCCCTATCATGGAGCGCTTGGGTTTCAGGCAAAGTCATGTTGGCAGCAAAAGAAAGTTCAGCAAACAAAGTTATGTCCCTGAGCCTAGCCAAATAAGCCTCATATTCTCGGAGGCATGCCGCCAGCTCCCCAGCATTTAAACTGCCAATCCTTCCACGATGCTTAGAGGCAAAAGCCTCAGCCATTGCCGCCACTTCATCCATAGCCTTCTGCACAGAAACATCCGACACGCTTGGAAAGATTTCAGACAAATCCCAAACAACAGCCTCGCCTTCAACCATAACCATCCACTTCCAAACACACAGAACACAAAAATAAACGAGCAGAAAAATTTAACCTTTAATCCAACGCTTCCGTCAGTTCGTCTTCGTTAGCTATTTCGTCTTTTTCTTCTATGCAGAATGGTTCTTCAAGAAGGGAGTAATTTAAATCGTTTTTCCGTAGTCTTTTGCTATTATGGATAGGTCAAGGATGTTTATTATTTCGTCTTTGTTTATGTCTGCTGTGGCGTTCCATTTTGGATATTCTGGCTTTGTTTGGTAGGCTATTGCTGCTATACTTAAATCAACTATGTTGACTGCTCCATCCTTGTTCAAGTCTGTTCGATGGTACACTGTTATCGTTTTTGTTGTTGTGTTCCAGAGGGTATTGTTGTCTGCCACTTTTAGAGTCACATTGTACTTTCCTGGATTGTTGTAAACGTGGTTTATTGTTAGCTCTAACGTTAATGTTTTGTTTCCATCATCAAAGTTCCATTCGTAGCTTGTTATGCTTCCCTTTTCAGAATAGCTTGCTGAAGCGTTAAAGGTTACTGTTTCATTAACCCATGGCTTTTCTGAAGAATAATCGAAAAAGGCTACCGGCGGAGGAATGTACGGATCGTCTTCTGAGTTGAAAGGGTCTGTTTCTCCTTCTTCTGGCTCAAACCTTCCATCTTTGTCCAAATCTTCTAACCCTTCTAGTGTACCATCCCATCAGCATCTGGCTTACGATCCTGGCAAAGTCTTCATCCTATCTGTGCATTTTAAAGTTTAAGTTTAGCAGTAAAGGGCAAAGACTCCTTTAATTTAAGGCAAGTAATTTTAGGGCGAAGTTTAATAAAAAGCTTTTAGGTATGTTTTCTTCAAGTTTCTCGTTTTGCTTTTGGGAATTTTCGTGTGTTGATATATTTCTGGGAGGGAAATATTATATTAAATATTAAGATACGCTATTATTCTTGAAAGACACTCGCAGAGGAAAAGCACTTGACCAAAAAAGGAACCCTAGTATGGTTGTTCAGCTCCCTAACATTCATATCACTACTCCACCTAATCGACGCATTATCAGCCATCGTCCTAAACAACGAAATAAAACTGCTCAAACTATACCCATTCGCCGAAGAAAAACTCCAAACCATAACACCGCCAATCTACTTTTGGATAAGCGCAATCTCAACCTTCATTCTATGGGGGATAACATGCGCAATATCCTTCGAAAACCCAGTAGAAGCATTCCTAAACAAAATACTCTCAGAAGCAAAAGCCCAAAGCGCCGTCGAAACCCAGCTGGTAGAGGATAAAAGCGAAATCTTAGACATAATGAACGAGACGGTTGAAGCAAACAACGAAATGCTAGCCAACGTCAAAGACTTAGTCTACAACATAAGGGCTGAAGTAAAAGAAATTGAACCTTTAAAAGAAATGGTCGAAAAAATGAGAACAGAACTAAACAGCCTAAAAAGGGAATTTAAGAAAATCAACATTCCAAACGTATGCACAACATGCGGAAGGCCCCTACTGTCAGAAATCAAAACCTGCACAAATTGTAGAGAAAAAGTCATTTCATTAAAACAATATAAGTGAAAGTCTATGAATAATTTGTTAGCCGCCAGCCTTAACCATGTGCTCTATCTTTCTTTTTAGGATGTCGCTGACCACTGCTGCGTCCGCTTTTCCCCTCACCTCTTTCATAACAAGCCCCATTAATGCGCCAAAAGCATTTAAACCACGCTCTTCAACCAAAGCTTTGTTTTTTTGAATTATAGAATTAACAATTTCTTCAATTTCCTCTTTCGCCATCACTTTTAGGCTTAGGCTTTCAATAGCTTCACGCACAGTTTTGTCTTCGTTTTTTGAAAGCCAGCAGACTATTTCTGGAATGGCCTCCTTTGTTATTTCGCCTTGGCTTAGGCTTTTGAAAATCTCGATTATTTTGCCTTCTGAAACCCTTTCGATTTCGATACCGTCTCTTTTTAGGGCTTTTAAGGTTTCCGTTAGGAACACCGCCACCGTTGTCGGGTGAACACCGCATTCCTTTACTATGATTTCAAAAAGTTCGCTGCTTTCAGAATCCAAAATCTGCTTGGCAAGTTTTTGGTTTAACATGTAATCTTTCATCAAACGCTCCATTTTTTGTTCTGGAAGTTCTGGCAGTTGAGCTCGGATCTTTTCTATTTGCTCTCGGGTTATTTGTGTTGGCGGTATATCCGTTTCCGGATACATGCGCGCTGCCCCAGGTCTAGGCCTCATATAACGTGTTGTTCCATCAGGGTTGGCTGCGCGTGTTTCTTCTGGCACACCCCTTAGGGCTTCCCTAGCCCTTTCTAAAACAGCCTTTAACGCGTCTTGGGCGTTTTCTGGATTTTCTGCAACAAACACTATTGCATCTTCTTCTTTGGCTTCCGCAATTTCTCTTAAGGCTTTGATTTCCTCTTCTGTAATCCCATAGGCTGGAAGCTCATCCGTATGGAATATTCCGCCTACTCTTCCCCAGAATCTTGCGCGATCAGCCATCTCTGTTCCCAAGCGAATGTTTGGGATCAACTCTCTTTTCAGGAAGCCCTTGAACTTTGGAAGTTTTGCGGCTAGGATTTTTTGGTTTTTGCTTAGGGCGCTGCGGAGAACCTTGCACTTCGTTTGTTTGAAGGCTTCTGTCACATCGAAAAACTCTTCTTTTAATTCCTCTTCTTTTGCTCCGGCGTTTTGGAGTTCCTCGCTTATTTTGATTAAGTTTAGTTGGCGTTGAACCTCATATTCCACAACAAGCGATATTAATTCGAGTTCTTGGACGCCCTTTATTTCTGTTAGCGCCCCTTTCTGAATTGAAATGTTTAAGTCTTGTCTTATTGTTCCAAGGCCCCGCATAACTTTGCCCGTTGCCCTCAATATTCTTCCGATTGCTAAAGCCACTTCCTGGGCTTCTTTTGGAGAATTTATCACCGGGGCTGTTGCGATTTCTATTAGGGGGATTCCCAAACGGTCTATGCGATAATGTATTGTCGTGCCTTCTTCGTGTGTTTTTCTTGCAGCATCTTCTTCTAGGCTTACATGTTGTATTGGAATTGTTTTTTCACCAATTTTTATTTGGCCGTTTAGGGCTATGACGCACGTGCGTTGGAAGCCCGTGGTGTTTGAGCCATCTATGACTGTTTTGCGCATTACGTGGATTTCGTCCACTGGTTTTGCATTCAGCATTAAAGCGACTGTCAGGGCTGTTTGGACGGCTTCCATGTTCAGCGGGTGTGGCGGCTCCTCATCCATTTCAACGAGACATGCTGTTTGGGCGTTTGCTTCATACTTGATTTTTACGCCTTTTTGGAATTCGAAGTAGGCTGCAGGGTCTATTTGGCCGAGTTCGCTTTGAGTTGGCCGGAGCCGACGTATAAAAGTTATTTCTGGCTCTTCTTTGAACAGTTCTGGTTTGCATCTGCAGAAAAGTTTTGCTGATGTTGCGAGTTGCTGGTGTATTTCTAAGCCGACTTTTAAACCTATTTTTTCATAGTCTATTTGCATTTTAGGCCTCCGGAATTGTTCTCGGCGAAATTTCTCCAGCCATATTCGTTTTTAGGAGAGTTTTCGCTTCTTCAATGTTTTCGGTTTGCCCGAAAATCCACATGAGTTTGACTAGGGCTGTTTCTGGAAGCATGTCTTCTAATGGGATTACTCCTAAGGCTTGTAGGTCGCGGCCAGTATCATAAACGTTCATGTTCACGCGTCCCCAAATGCATTGGGAAGCCATAGCCACCAATAAGCCGCTATCAACAGCCCTTTTTATTGTGTTGTAGCATGCTTTGCTTACGTGGCCTAAGCCCGTTCCCTCCAAGATTATGCCCCTGTAACCGTTTTCTGTATGCCAGTCTATTATGGCTGGGTCCATGCCCGGATAAAACTTGATTAGGGCAACTTTTTCATTGAATTTTGGTTTTAGAGTCAGCCTTCTCGTTTTGTCGCGCTTGTTGTAGTTGTTTGTTAGCATTGTTATTTTTTGGTCTTGGACGCGGGCGATGGGCTTTGCGTTTATGCTTTTGAAGGCGTCCCTTCGGCTTGTGTGGCATTTGCGCACTTTTGTTCCGCGGTGGATGGCTATGGCGGTGTCTGATGGGGTTTCGTGCATGGCTATGGCTACTTCTGCGAAAGGTGCGTAGGCGGCTGTGGCGGTGGCTGCCATGAGGTTTGTGGCTGCGTCTGAGCTTGGGCGGTCGGCCGAACGCTGCGAGCCTACGAGGATTACTGGGACTGGCAGGTTTTGCAATGCAAAGCTTAGGGCTGCAGCCGTATAAGCCATAGTGTCTGTTCCATGGGCTATTACTATGCCGTCTACGCCCTCACTTATGTTTTTGGCAACCGCCTCAGCAATTTGAGCCCAATGTTTTGGCGTTATGTTTTCGCTGTAAAGGCTAAACAAGATTTGAGCATCAATACGCGCAATATCCGCCAACTCTGGAACAACACTGTATAAGTCGCTTGCCGACAAGGCTGGGCGAACGGCGCCAGTGCGGTAGTCCACTCGGCTTGCGATTGTGCCGCCAGTGCTAATTATAACTACTTGAGGCAATTGCGGGTTTTGGGGTGGAGGCGGCGGCGCAGCAAAAGCGGGTTTCGCACCTACGCCTATCTTTTCTATTTTCGTGTTTGGCGTTATGCGCACGCCAATATTATAGCCGCTTTTGATTTTGATGACAATGTGCTTGTCATCGCCGTACTCGGAACGCGGAATAAGGATTCCTTCGTAAACTTCGCCATCCTTGGTTATGCGTAGTAAATCACCAACTTCAGCCCCAACCCTCTTGATGGCTTCTAAGGCTTCACCCCGATAACCAGAAAACTGCTCCTTCTCATCCATACCATAATTCTCCAACAGCATAATTAAAGAAAAGCGTTTACAGTCTTTAACTTTATCGTATCCGTATGCTTTTTATGCGTAAGTAAATCATTATGCTACAGAAGGAATAGTCTTGAAACATAAGCCAGAAAGACTATTATTGAAGGTTCCTAGGCGATTTTGGTTCATTAGGAGTAGTCTTGGTTTTTGTATGCCCTCAAAGAACGTAAAAACAATGTTTTTATTGATGACGGTCTCCGGAGTTTGTTCGGGCATCTGCATTTATTATTGCGGTATATGCCACTTTGCTGTTCTTTTCTCTGCGATTGTGTGGGTTATAGTTTCTATTTTTGCTATTTTACTGGCTTTACCCACAATTTTCATAAGGAAAGACTGCTTTGAATGCCAATTAGGTTTTTATATAATTGCCCATGAACGAAATCATTTATTGCTCAACTCATCAGATGAGGTTTACGTTGAAGAGGAAACTTTAAAACAAATTAGAAATCAATTAGTTCCAATACTTCTATCAAATCCTAAATTATGTAAAAATTGTGCTTTCCAGCTGCGTAGAGTCTATTCTCAAGCGACCTATAGCTATCTAAAAGATAAATAAATCCCATAGTTTGGTCTTCCAAAAACAAAATGGAGAGAATCACGTTGCTGAAAGTTGTTGTTTTACCCCAATATTTTTGACATGTAAACGCCGTCATATTCATACCCGAACCTTTTATAGTATTGCTTTGTTCCTAATGCACTTATGACTAAAATTTTCTTTAGGTCATACTCTTCTTTTGTTATGCGTTCTGCTTCGCTTAATAAGATTCCGCCATAACCCTTATGTTGCCATGCTTTAGCTAAGTGTTTGCCTACGGGCACTAATGGCCCATAAACATGCAACTCCCTCACGATAGAGCACGACGTTTCCCTAATTTCTGGTCTGTGTGCTTTGGCTGATGGAATGCGTAAACGCAAATACCCAACTAAAACGTCATTTGCCTTATCTTCTGCCGAAATGAATATTTCTTCTCCCTCGGAAGCCGCATACTTCATAATAGAAATTTCTATGTTTTCTGGGTTTGGTTTTACGCCGTCTGCCATTATTCTATGGCCGACCTCTCTGCAGCGGATGCACCTACACCTTAAGCCTTCTGCCCTCAACTTTTGTTGGACTAGTTGGCGGAGGTTGCTCATTTTAACGCCAGCCACTATCAACTGCGCTGGTATGTCGCGTTGGACACGCATTATGCGAACCCAAGGCGGAACCAGTTTCTTAACTTCAACAATGAGCCTTGCTGCCTCTTCGGTTGTGTAGGGCCTGTATTCGCCACGCACATACCACTCGTAAGCTTTCGTGCCCTTTAAAACAAGGCATGGATAAATCTTAATCATATCCGGCTTAAAATTTGGATTAGAGAAAACCTCACGAAAAACAGCTAAATCCTTCTCCATGTTTGAGCCAGGCAAGCCGGGCATCATATGATAAACAACCTTTAACCCAGCATCCTTCAATATGCGCGTAGCTTCCACAACATCCCGAACCGAATGTCTTCTGCCAACAAGACAGTAAATCTCATCATTCGGGTGTTGGACACCCAACTCAACGCGTGTAACACCCATATCAAGCATTTTGTCCACATGCCCTTCCTTAGCCCAGTCTGGACGCGTCTCCACAGTTATGCCAACATTGCGGATACGGCTTGCTTCAGCAAACCGCTTAGCCTCATCAAGGCTTTGCGCCTCCAAACCAGTAACAGCATCCAAACAACGCTTCACAAACCACACTTGATAATCATCTGGCGTGGCCGGAAAAGTTCCACCCATAACAATAAGCTCAATCTTATCCACCTCATGGCCAATAGCCAAAAGCTGTTCAATGCGACTCCTAACCTGCAAATAAGGGTCAAACTTATTCTGCAAACCACGCATGGCAGCAGGCTCAAAACCAGTATAGCTTTGTGGCACGCCATAGGGCGGCCCGCCAGGACAGTAGGCGCACGGTTCAGGCTGGGGGCAAGGAAATGGACTGGTCATGACGGCCACCACAGTAACTCCAGAAACCGTTCGCGTAGTTTTTCTACGCAAAACTGGCAGAAGCCTACGCTTTTCTTCGCCATGCAAAGCTGCAATCAACTCAGCGTTTGACGGAATCTTTCCAAGCCCATATTTGGCCGCAACCCTAATCTTAACACGATTGACATACTCCCGGCTAAGAGCTGAGGCTGGAGCGCCCATCAACGCTTCTATAATCTCCCTAACAGCATCCTTGAAACTCAAATTTAAGCAACCACAAAAACTAATGAAAAACAAACAAATAAATTAAACTGGACTAGGCTCTCCAAAATCCAACAGAATGAAGAAAATACTCCGCCGTGTAAATGCCAACATGCTTAAACCTGCCCACAAAAATTTTAAGCACCTCGCCCTTGCCTTTTCGTTTAAGCTCTTCCAAAAAGCCTTCAAAAGAACCATACTCTTCAACTATTCTCTTAAATTCATTAGCATTGTAAATTATAGCCTCAATCTTCCGCCTATTCCTTATCGCATTAGGCTTACAAATCAAATCATCAACACAAGCCACAGAAAGCCTCTCAAAATCAAAACCCTCAAAAACACCCCTATATCTTTGCCAATTTTCCCTAATCACCCTCCAATTCAACCCAGCCTGCAAAACACACAAACACAAAATTTCAAAATATTCCCTGTCGCATGAGGGCTTTTTCCCAGACTTGCACACGCTTTTAGCTTCTTTTGGATATTTGCACTTCCAAGGAGCCAAGTGCGATTTACTGGCGTTGGTACACAATTTTTCCACCAACAATAGTCATTTCAACCGCCACATCCCTAATGCTTTCGGGAGAAATATTTGACAAATCCCCCGACAAAACCGTCAAATCCGCGAGCTTTCCAACCTCAATTGATCCCAACCGATCCTCGTCAAAAGAGGCGTAGGCAGCATTCAAAGTATAAGTTTTTAAGGCTTCCTCCAAAGTAAGGCTCTCCTCTGGAAAACTTTTTCTGGCAACGGCAGCCCAAACGCCAAATAATGGGTTTATTGGCTCAACTGGACAATCCGAACCAGAGGCAACAACCACGCCCTCACGCAATAGCGTTTTAAAAGGATAAACCCAGCGGGCCCGGGCCTCGCCAACTCGGTTAACAATCCAAAAGTCAGAAACAACAAAATGGGGTTGAACAGAAGCTATCAAACCCAAGCGCCCCATAAGCCTAACGGCCTTCGGATTCGCCATGGAACAGTGCTCAATTCTATGCCTATGGTTTTCACGTGGCAAAAGCCTTAAAGCCCTCGAAAAAGCCTTGAGAACAGCCTCCACAGCCAAATCGCCTATGGCGTGAACTGCCAACTGCAAACCCAACTTATGCACTTTAAAAACAAGTTTGTTTAATTTCCTTTGTGAGTAAAGCAGCATTCCGCTTGCTGTTGGATCATCCGAATAGGGCTTTTTCAAAGCAGCTGTCCTAGCCCCAAAAGAGCCGTCAGCCAAAATTTTCACAAAACCAAACTTAACAAAATCGCCTTTAAAACTTGACAGCAATCCCATATTAATGAGGTTGTCCAAAAATTCGGCCGGCACACCCAAATAAACCCTTAAAGGCAATTTTCCCTCAAAACCAAGCTTTTTTACGACAAAAACTTCTTCCATAGAATCAGCAATCCAATGAACTCCTGTAAGCCCAGCCTCAACAGCCTTTTGGCAGGCTGCAAGACAAGTTTCTTCAAGCTCTTTGGCATCCGGTTTCGGAATGATCTTTCGAACTAGTTCTAGGGCGTTTTCGCGTAAAATTCCATTCGGCTCACTCGAAAACTCGTCTAAATCTATTTTTCCCCCATCCACCGTTGTTTGGCTTGTTATTTTAGCCAGTTCAAGGGCCTTGCTGTTTGCAACACCAACGTGCCCGCAAACACGGGTTAAGAAAACTGGCTTATCTTTGACCGCGGCATCCAAATCCCAACGTGTTGGAAAACGTTTTTCAACAAATTTTTCTTGGTCCCATCTCCCTCCCAAAATCCATTTTTTACTCGGGTTTTGTCTGGCGAACTCCGCCAATTTCTGCTTTAGCTCCTCTATTGATTTTGTGTCTCTTAAATCTATGGACTGCAAAAACCGGCCGAAACCCATCATGTGCACGTGACAATCTACGAGCCCGGGAACAACAGTCAAATTTTTTGCATCCAAAACAAATGTTTCATCGTTTATGTATTTCCGAACTTCTTCATTGCCGCCAACAGCCACAATTCTATCGCCTTTGACCGCTAAAGCCTCGGCCGAAGGCCGATTAGGATTCAAAGTCAAAACATTCGCATTTAAAATGGCGAGAGTGGCATGTCGCATAATGTTTTAATTAGCATAAGCCAAAATAAACTTTAAACCCAGTTCTGTCCCGGTTTCCTCTGAAGCACAAGCCTCTTCTCAAAATTACGCCTATTCCTAAACCTTGGAACAGGCCTCTTTTTGGGAGTAGGCTGTATCTTAGGAGTTTGGGACCTAACCTTACCAGCCTTAGAAAGCGAACCATGCGTAGGCATCCAACAACACCAACAACAAAATACAAAAGAGTAACTCTTAAACCTTTTCACACAAAAACAATTTTACGGCGGGGGTCGCCGAGCCTGGCCAAAGGCGCAGGCTTCAGGAGCCTGTCCCATAGGGGTTCGTGGGTTCAAATCCCACCCCCCGCACTTGAAATAGAGCCTTATAAGGACTTATTTTGGCTAAAGAAGCTCATTTTTCAGATTTGTAGGTGGGGGCTGAAATTTCATCACTAACTTACTAGTAAAAATGGCGTGGAAATTAGACTAATTTTGTTTTAACTTTGGAAATCATTAAATAATTATTTTATATTCAAGCGTGGAAAGAATTGCTTGAAACATGTTTTTGTGCCATTTAAAAATCCAGCGAATTATTGATGTTTCTAAAAGTTTTTGGGGTTTTATAGCCCTATGCTGTTAATTACGCCGCCTGAGTTGCCATCAATGACTAGAATTATCTTGTTGCCTTTATGATCGTATTGGGTGAACCATATTGGCGCATAAAGCAGTTCAGTTTCCGTAATATCTACATCTGTGTGAAGTTGTTGGATCATATGGTACTGCGCATGTGCCTTCTCTGATTGCAGTTGGTCTGCGAGAGTTTTCGCTTGATATTTTGCTGCTTCTTCGCCTATGTCTCCGTTCAAGATTTTTATGCCCTTTGGGATTTTGGAAATATCGAAAAGCATTCTCTCATGTAAGTTGAATTGATAGCTTTTTGGCTGATATTCGTTAAATGCTTTGACAGCTACAATGGCTAAGTTGTAGTTATTGTCCATTTGATAGGCTCTTTTTGCACCTGCTTGGCCTGGGCCCATCATAGTGCCAAGCATTGCTCCTGCAAGAAGAGGCCCAGCTATGCCTACTCCACGTCTTCTGCCACTCATCGCTGACCCCATAACGCCGAAAAGAGCTGCTGTTGTGGCAATTTCTCCAGCTTGAACTGCTATGTCACTAGCTATTACCGAAGTTCTTGCTGAAACTGAGACAATCCAGTATGGAACAAAGCTTAAGTTCATTTCCTCCAGCCTTGATCCTTCGTAAAAGTGTCTATGCAGTAACCCTCTATCCATTAAGCTGCGAATTTCAGCAACCACCTTGTCTTGTTCTGCAAGCTTAAGCGGAAGCATTGTCTGCTTATGTATGCCTCTCCACCCTTCGCTTCCCAATATTACGGCAGTTCCACAGTACTCACAGCTTATGACCATCTCACCGAATTTCGGCGTAATTGGAGCACCGCAGTGAGGGCATCTAAGCGACTTAGCTTCTAAAGAGGCGATAACAGGCGTTGATGGAGCCTGCGGCATAGGT
>JAVZNZ010000008.1:0-85263 GCA_038882575.1 Bathyarchaeia archaeon | reverse complement strand
CTGTAATCGCCGTTCACATCTGTTAACCCATACCAACCATATTCTCCGTCGCTGGACGAAGCGACAACCATAATGTTTTTTAAAGGCGCTCCTGACGTAGCGTCTGTAACTTTGCCAGAAATTCCTCCGGACTTGCTTAGATAGAAGTTTATGCCAGACACTTCTTGTCCGGTAACAACTTGAACGTTCTCCCTCTCCGCGTTTATGTAGCCTTGTGCAAAAACTCTTACGGTGTATGTTCCAGTTGGTATGCCCTCGCTAATAAGGTATTGTCCCATGGAATTTGTTATAGCATAACCATGGCCATTAGGTCCGCTGGCTACAACCATGGCGTTTGCCACGGGCACTCCAGGTTCAGCATAGACAAAGCCAGAAAATTTTGTTTGTGCACTTGAAACAAGTGATGCTAAAAAATAGGCTGCGAAGCTGAAAAGCATTAGCAACACTATAGAGTATGCGGTAAGTTTGCATTTAATCAATTTTGACATGTTTTCACGCACAGCCTTCATGTTTAGGTATATTTGGATTTAAAACTTACGCAACCAAGTTTTTACATAAAGTTTTTAGTCGAAATAAACGTGAAAATTTTTGGAATAGTTATGAATGTTTGTGGCATCGTATGGAAATTATGGGTAAAGGTTATATTTCGCTTGAACTATTTGTTGTTATTTGCGGGTGCTTTGGGATGAAAGGTGACCGCCAAATTCAAAGCTAATTCTGAAAAATGGCTTACAATGGACTATCGCCCGCTTGAAATTGAAAGGGAAATCCGCGAGTTCTGGGAGAAAAACCAAATAAAAAAGAGGCTTATGGAGTTTAGAGAAAAGAATAACATTGGCCTAGTGGGGTGGGTTGAAGGCCCTCCAACATTGAATGGCATACCGCACGTTGGCCACGCAAGAGGCCGCGTCATAAAGGACTTGCGATACCGTTGGAAAACGATGCAGGGCTATTTTATGCCTTTTTGGGCTGGATGGGACTGTCAAGGCTTGCCCGTTGAACTTGAAGTTGAAAAGACGTTGGGGGTTAAAAACAAGCGGGAGCTTCTCGAAAGGGTTGGCGAAGAACTTTTCATAGAAGAGTGCAAAAAAACCATTATGAAATATCATAAGGAGTGGGTTGAGGCAGACGCTAAACTTGGGGTTTTCATCGATCAAGACAAGGCTTATTGGACGTATAAGGACGAGTATATTGAGAGGGAGTGGCAATATTTAAAACGCGCCTGGGAGCAAGGGCTTCTTGAAGAGGGCTATTATGTTGTAGCCTACTGTCCCGGATGCCAAACAAGCCTAAGCAGCGCCGAAGTCGGCTACGAAGACTCATACAGGGAGGTTGAAGACCCATCAATATACTTCAAATTTAAGGTGGCAGACAGCAAAAAAGAATACTTTCTAGTTTGGACAACAATGCCCTTCACGCTTGTAACGGACACTATGCTTGCAGTAAACCCGGAAGCCGAATATGCAAAAGTGGAAGTGGGCGAAGAAGTTTGGATTCTTGTCAAGCAGAGAGTTGAACCAGTCATGCAAGAGTTGGGCATAAAAAACTATAGGGTTAGGGAGTCGGTTTGGGGCAAAAGTCTTGAAGGAACAAAATACGATTTTCCACTAAAAGATTTGATTCCAAAACAAGCGGAATTAGAAAAAAGGCATCCACTTGTACATGCGGTGGTCTGCGAAGACTTTGTAGACGTCAACACTGCAACGGGCGTCGTACACTTGTCTCCTGGCAACGGTGAAGAAGACTTTTACGCAGCCCAAAAGCGTGGCGTTCCAGTTTTCGCCCCATTCGATGATGAGGTAAAGTTTACGGCGGATGCTGGAGCTTTTAAAGGAGTTTTTGCAAGGGATGCAGATGCAATAGTGATTGAAGAAATGCGTAAGAGAGGGTTGCTTGTCGAAGTTAAAACAATAAGGCATGAGTATCCAACGTGCTGGCGCTCCCATCATAAGCTTGTGTGGCTTGCAAGAAGGGAATACTTCCTAAGAACAGACAAGATAAACGAAAAAATCGTGAAAGCCGCAGAAAACGTCGAATACTTCTTTGAAGGCCCGAAAAACCGTTTCCTCTCTTTCTTAAAAGAGGGAAAACCATGGTGCATATCGAGAGAGCGCGTTTGGGGCACACCCTTACCAATATGGGTCTGCGAAAAATGTGGAGAAAAAACAATAGTTTCAAGCAAAAAAGAACTTTTTGAAAAGGCCTTGGAAAAGCCAGGCGCCGACTTTGAGCTCCACAAGCCTTGGGTTGACAGAATAAAATTTAAGTGTGAAAAATGTGGGGGAATAATGCACCGCGAACCATTCGTTTTGGACACCTGGCACAACAGCGGAGCATCACCATACGCAAGATTTACAGACGAAGAATTTCAAAAGTTTGTGCCAACAGAGTTCCTCACGGAAGGAATAGATCAAACTCGAGGATGGGCAAACTCGCTTCTGCTTGAACATGTCATATTGACTGGAGAAGCCCAAGCCCCCTACAAGGCGTTTCTATTCCAGGGACTTGCCCAAGATGCGAAAGGAAGGAAAATGAGCAAAAGCCTAGGAAACATAATAGAGGTTAACAAGCTTTTGGAAAATTATTCCGCAGACGTCTGCAGATTCTACATGCTTTGGAAATGCTCTCCAATAGACTTCATAAACTTCGACATTCAAGAGTTAAATCGCCGCCCATACCAAGTCCTTTCAACACTCTACCACCTAAACAGATTCTTTTTGCAAAACGCTGAATATGACAATTTCAACCCAAAAGTGCACACGCTTGAATGGGCAGAAAGCAAAGGGCTTCTTAAGAAGCCAGATCTGTGGCTGCTTTCAAAACTTCAATGGGCAATAGAGCAGTACACGGGTAGGCTGGAAAGATGCGAGTTTAACTTTGCACTTGCGGTGCTAGAAAACTTCGTAATAGAAACCTTAAGCAGACTTTACGTGCCAATGATTAGAAAGGAGCTTTGGACAGACGACCCCGAAACCCTAAACAGAAGATTGGCAATATACGCCACACTCTGGCACACGCTGAAAACTGTTCTACTGCTTTTTAACCCGGTGACACCGTTCTTGAGCGAGGCACTTTACCAGAAAGTCTATAGAAAGCTCGACGAAACATTGCCAGAGTCAATAAACTTTGAGGGTTGGCCGAAAACGAACGAAAAAATGCGGAACAAAAGGGTTGAGGAAGAAATAGAAACGCTGTTCAAATGCGTTTCACTCACGTACGCGGCTAGGCAATCAGCCAAACTAAAGCGAAGATGGCCACTAAAGGAACTCATTGTTGTCGCGCCAGAAAAGATATGTAACATGTTAAAAGGCGTTGAAGAGCTTCTACTTGAACTCGCAAACGTAAAAAACATTAAGTATGTACAAAGAGCCCCAGAAGACATGGTCCAAAAAGCAGAGTGGAGTTCCGCCTCTGAAGACGAAATAAAAGTATTGTTGAGCACAAAACGTGACGAAAGGCTGATTGGAGAAGGTTTGATGCGAGACATAGCCCGCAGAGTTCAATCGTTAAGGAAGGAGCTTGGATACATGCCAACGGATGTTTTGGACACAGTTCATGTGGCTGGACTAGATGAACAAAGCATAGGCTTGCTAAAACCATACATGACAAAGATGGCTGAATTGGTACGCGCAAGAAATGTTAAGCTACACAGTAAGCGGGAGGAGACAAAAGCCAATTGGCATGAATGCCAACTTGACGAAAAGAAAATCTATGTGGCAATTTCCTAAATCGTCAAATCTCGCCAACCAAATAACTTATTGGGCGTAAAAGGGTGACAAAAGAAGCTGTAACTTGTCCATTTTGTGGAGCGCCATACAGAGAAATTATACCAGCAGACACGGTTCAAGTGAAATGTAACTACTGCGGAGTCATAATACTTGTCCCACCGCACTTAGGAGGAATTGCCCGCCAATGCCCAAACCATCCCCAAACATTAGCTGCTGGAATATGCAACGATTGTGGTCAAAGCTTTTGCACCCGTTGCCTCTACGTATTTAACATTAAAAGTGGAAAATTATACATCTGTGCCAAATGTTATGAAAATCGAAATCACATGAAAAGCGTTGCAGCAGTGGTTTCCCTTGCCCTTGCGCTCATCTTTTTTGCAGCCATCCCTTTCCTCTTAACCTTGCCAAGGGTGTCATCAGATGTTGGCGGCATAGCAAGAGTCATGCTTGGGGCAATCTCTCTATTGACACTTTCCGCAATTGGATTCTCAAGGGCCAAAAAGATGCCCCCAAGCGTCTACGAAATGCTCTCACAAGGCCTTTACGCGCAAACGCCAAAATCTTTCTTGAAAAAATGCGTTAAATGCAGTAAAGAAATTCCAATAGCCTCAGAAGAATGCCTCTATTGTGCAGCAAAACAACCTTAATATAAGTCTGAACCGAAAGTTCTAAATCCCATCTAAATCCGTTTCCTTCATGATAGGCGTAGACGGGCCGGTAGATCAGTCTGGTATGATCGCCGCCTTCGCAAGGCGGAAGCCGCGGGTTCAAATCCCGCCCGGTCCATAACACCTTACATGTCTACTGGCTTCATTTTAGAATTCTTGTGTTATGTTTGGGCTTAAAGTTGTAATTAAATTTATAAACTCGCTGATTTAAAATGTGTGTCAAGAGGTTATGTTATGCCAGTTGTTGTTAGAGTAAGGGATGTCATGACTACGGAACTCGTATCCGTGGAGAAAACGGAGCCCGTAATTAACGCCATCAACTTAATGGTCAAAAAAGACATAGGGGCGATTGTGGTTACGGAAAAGGGAAAGCCCGTTGGAATTTTAACCGAAAGAGATATTATGAAGAAGGTTTGCCCAAAGGAGCTTTGCACTCGAAAGGTGTGTGTTGGAGAAGTAATGAGCCAACCGCTCATCACCGTGGACGCAGATTCTAAACTCGGCGAAGCCGCTTCCCTAATGATAGAAAAAGGCGTTAGAAGGCTCTTGGTTGTAGAAAAAGGAAAAGTTATAGGCATAGTAACACAAAAAGACTTGATGAGAGGAACACTAGACACTTTTTTGGCTTTAAGCATGATAAAATCTCAACTATGAACGTAATCATTTTGGGGACAGCTGGGTCTGGAAAAAGCCTCTTAACAGCAGAGTTCGGCAGATATTTGAAGGCTGAAGGCTACACTGTTAGATTCACCAACCTTGATCCTGGCTGCATGGCACAACCATACAAATGCGACTTTGATGTGAGATGCAAATTTACAGTTGAATCTATAATGCGTACGGAGGGCTTAGGGCCAAATGGCGCCCTTCTAAGGGCTATGGAAAGGCTGGAAAAGGTTAAAATTCCCAAGTTCCAAACCGACTTCAACCTCATAGACACGCCCGGCCAGCTTGAGGCTTTCGCATTTCACCCCTCAGGGCCAAAAGTCATAAGCAAGTTCGAAGAGCTTGTAGGCGTATTCCTAATCGACGCAACCATCGGCCTAAAAGATCTTCCAGCAGCCTACCTATACTCGCTAGCTGTGAGATACAGACTTGGAATAGATATGATCACAATAGTTAATAAGGCTGATTTGCTCGACGATGTGGAGGCAAGGAGGATTAGGAGCTACTTGATGGATCCCGCCTCGCAGAAGCAAAGCTTCAGAAAGGTTGGGGTGTTAGCCGACATTTACATGCCGCTCTCAGAAATGTTGAAGAAGCTAATTCCAGCCCAACGTATACCGCTCGTTTCAGCCAGAACAAGAGAAGGCTTCCAGGATCTTCTTGACATGCTCTTTGAGGTAAAATGTGTATGTGGCGATTTAACATAATATTGATTATGGTAAAAGCGACCAAGAAATGGCATAAAACAAGGTTATCTAAAAACATTTTTAGAATTTCGGTTTTTCATAAGCCATTGAAGAAGCATTTTCGCCGGCTAATGTTCTCTTTTGTGTTTCAAGTGCCTTCTGCCTACTTTCTACTTTGTAGACTTTGATTCCGAGGCGAATTAAATGCTCTATGAAAGTGCTTCTTTTCTCTCTCCCTCGAAGTTCTTCAATTTCCCTAAATAGTCCAGCGTCAATTGTTAATCCAATATGATGTTTCATCTTGATACCTCATATATCTCGTATATTTATTATATAAAAAAGCTTTATTAGCCTTATTCCACAAGTATAACTCGGAAAGGATGACCTCAAATTGAAAACATTAAGAATTTCAGATGACGCCCACCAAAAACTCACAGCACTGCTCGGCGAACTCACAGCCCAAACAATGAAAATGCAAACATACACAGACGCAATAGAAAGCCTACTCACCCAATCAGTAATATTACCCCCAGAACTTCTAGCGCAAGTTGAAAACTTCATAGAAGAGAACAAACATTTAGGCTATACGACAAAAGAGGAATTCATCAGAGACGCCGTCAGATGGAGACTCCGCCTCCTAAGGGACGGGTATGAATCAATAGAAATTCCAAGGGAGGAATGGGAAAAACTGCAACAAGCAATTAGAGAGATGGAAATGCCATTCATAAGCGTTAACGACTTCATAGAACAACAGATAAAAAGCCTTCTTGAAAAGTATTCACAGTGGGTTAAGCAAAAAGAAGAATATGAAAGGATTGGCAGAAAAAAGATTTAGAAGCCCTTCAGCATCGAAAAGCTGAAATCTGCAGCATACAACTATAAACTGTGGTTCTATGCCCTATTATATTCTTCTGTCCAACCTCACGGACGAAGGCTGGAAAACAATCAAGGAAAAACCAGAAAGAATAAAAGAAGTCAACAGGGAACTTCAAGCGTTCGGAGTTAAGGTAATAAACCAATACGCTGTTTTGGGCCCATACGACTTTGTCAACATTGTCGAAGCCCCAAACAACGAAACCATAGCGAGAGTCTCCATAGACTAGGCTCGAGAGGAACAATTAAAATTTTGAGCATGGTCGCCATTCCGATAGAAGAATTTATAGCATCCTTAAAAAAGCGCTAAAACCCTAACACTTTTCAAAAGCATCCACCTTTTTATTTTAAGGCAAAACAAAAATTGCTCGCAAATTATTTAATGCGGAAAAACCTCTTAAAAACCCAAAAAACAGCCATACAAACTACCATGACTATTCCACCAAACAAAAAAGATGTGGCCAAGGCTACAAACTGTTTTCTTAATTCGCTGTCAACTGTCTGAAAAGAGAGAAAAGCAAAGTAAAATGATAGAAATGTGCAGACGCCAATGATGATTGCTGCAGCTGACTCCACTTTCAAATTTTGTCCACTATCCTATCACGTTTAAAGGCTTAATCAAATTGTAATAGGCTTTATGAATCCAAAATCCTTAATGACTATAAGATTTGAACCAAAAATAAAAAATAATTGGTATTATTTGAGGCTAGTGTTTATTTACAACATGACTTTGTTTCTTTCTTCTCTTCCTTTTTCTTCTTTTTCTCGCACATTTCTACTTCACTCACACAATTTTAAATGACATTTCTGCTAAATGAATATAAAAAGCTTATGCGGTTAGTGACTTGAAGGGTAGAAGATTAGAATAGAAGATATTTTCTGAAAATTTAAATTTGGGCTTTGAAAATATATTTTTGGGCATTTGCCCACGGGTTCGGTGATTTGTTCTTAGAGGAGAAAGGAGAGTTCGTATATAAAAGTAGATATTTCACCGAACCCGTTTTGAGCTTTTCTCCTTCTCGTTGGAACTAGTATTTTGATTTGTTCCAATATAAAAACTTTACTGTTGATAATATATTTTCTAGATGTCGGTCTGCCTTTTTGTTTGGTTTTCGGGGTTTTTCCAAAATAGGTATACTTTTGTTTGGGAGAGGAAGCTTATTGTTTTTAGAATTTTTGCCAGTCCCTCTTCGTTGAGCCTCTTGATTTTTGTTGCGAATTCTTTTTGTGTTGGGTAGGCTTTTTTCGAGGAGATGAGCCTTTTTCTTATGTTTGGATTTCTTTTTGAAAGGGTTTTTAGGATTTTGATTATTTTCTCTTTGTTGGCGTGTTTGATTTTTTCAATGTTATGGTTTATGCTTCCGAGCATTGCGGGGTTGAATCCGAGTTTTTGGAGTTCTTCAATTGCTTTTAGCAGATGTTTGTTTGGTTGGCTTTCTGTTATTTTTTGCATTCCTGCTTTTTCGAAGAAGGGGTTGTATTTTGCCATTACAGCCAGCGTTTCGACGTATGGGGTTCCGGCTTTGGTTAGGGTTTCTTTTACGAGTTTTTGGCCTAGGCCTATTGCCCTATATTTTGGGTGTATGACGACGCGGGTTATTGTGCTTATTTCTTTTTGGAGTTTCTTGATGTTGCCTTTCCAAACTTTGTTTCTGCCCGGCATTGTTGGTGGCGGATGGCTATAGACTATTACTCCGCATGCCTCTTCGCCGCGTTTTAGGGTGAATATTTTTCTTGGGGTTTGGCAGTGGACTGATCTGTAGTGGAATTGGCTTAGTTTTTTGTAGTCGTGTAGGGTTCCTTCTTCTATTTGCATTTCCTTGACAAGGCTGCGCGCGCCGTTATCCGTTATTTTTGGCGTCTTAGCCGTTTACGCGCTATGATATGCGAAAACGCGGATAGCAAAGCGAGATATGCTAGAGCATGGATCGACCCCATTTCAGGGACTACCACATACACGCAGTAGGATTGTTCTCCGTTTAGCACTGCCACGTTTCCAGCAACGTCGTAGGCGATTATTTTGAATCTTAGGGTTTTTCCTGCCTCTTGTCCTGGTAGGGTGGTTTCGTAAAGGCTTGTTGAAGCATTAAAGTCCATCGTTCTATTTTCCCATGTGACGCCTTCGTCGATTGTGAAGGATAGTATTACGGTTTCAACTCCGCTTTCCATGTCTGTGACGTTTACTGAAACCTTTACTTCTTGGAGGGGTTGGACGTCGCCTTCTGGTTCTCGGGTTGGAATGCCTATGTTGGGCGGTGTGCTGTCTTCTGCTTCTATTGTAATAGTCATTTTGGCTCCAATTCTATCTACATAACTATATTCGGGATAGTTTGGAGGATGGGCTCCCACATGCCCAGATATTAGCCCTTCAACTTCAATGGTTACTTCGCCCTTAAAATAGGAGTTTGCCACAAGCGTCCAGCTTACGTTCGCCGATTCTCCAGCATTCAAAAAGCCTTTTCCAACAGTCTTTTTTGCTGTTTCGCCCGGAGCTAAGTTCACGTTTGGAGGCAAAATTATTGTTGCATTGCAAGAGGAGGCATCGTAAGCGTTAATGGCTCCTGGAGGAGGCTCTGGATAAGTTATTGTTACGTTTACTTTGAAAGGAATCTCGGGGGTAATGTTGATTGGAGCTGAAACTTGCAGATTCCAAGGCTCAACGCAAAGCGCCCAGTTGCCGCTGTATGACCATAAGTCCAGAAACATTGTGTAGTTGAAGGCTATGTCCGGGCCGCCGTATCCTCCGCCCCATTCGGGCTTATTCCATGGGTCGTGGAGGAAGAAGTGGGTTCCATTGTAGCCTGTTAAAACGCGGTAATGCCCATATTTGTGAAGTTCGCTGTACCACATTAGGAGGATTAGGGGCTTACCCATATCCACATAGCGTTTAAGGTCTTCTAGGCCCATGCCATATGCTTCGAAGGCCGCGTAACCCAAACTTCGCAGCGTATAACCAGTAATGTTGATCTCCGCCAATTCGTTTCCCATGGAAGTGCTTATGTTGCTGAAGTGGGCAGCCCTTCGAAGTTCATCCGTAAAAGTCGAATAGAAGGGTTCGCCCACAGTTCTCGCTACATCTGCAATTTCCGATTGGCTTATGTCTTCGCCGTAATAATCAAAAACCATTTCGAGGCAGGCTGGCCCACAATAATAGTCTTTTTCTTGGTAGTGGAATGGCACGTTAATGTGGTGCCCTTGAACCTTCCATGCGAATGTGTGCAGAACGTCTGTTATTAGGTTGACTGCAAAGTTTAGGGATTCTCCGCAGCGGTTTCTGAACACTGGGTTGTTCCAATTGTAGTTTTGGTCCATCCAAACGCATGTTAAGCCGCCGTCGGGGTCGAATGTTGTGTCGTAGGCAAGCAATAACGCAGCATCGTAAGCGGTGATTGTTTCAAGGGTTTCGTCAAACTGGAGGAAAATGTTAAACTCGTCTTCGTAGCTGTTCGTTCTTCGCTCCACATAACTTTCGTAGTCGCTGTGATGTTCTTCTTTACCCCAGTCCGTTCCGGCTCCCATAACATGCCCGAAGACAGCTAAGTCTGCAATGTAATGAGTCATTATCCCAAGGTGTTTAACAGCCTCAGCTGTTTGCCCAGCCTTGAAAAGGCTTACGGCATTTTCATATTCTTGTTGGGCGCGCACCGCTGAAATATCGTCCTGCAGTGAGCCGTTGGCGAAAAAGTAAACATGATGCTTAGCGGTGTCGCCTATGCCATCTGGAGCATCTCCATTGTCTGGAAGCTCCGTTCCATAAAGGTATATAACGAGGTTTTCGAGGATAAACTGTTTTTCGGCTGGAGGTAGCCAGTCTAAGGCGTGATGCGCAATCCAGTCATGCGTGCCATAATTTGGATTGTTGGGGTCTATGCTGTAGCCGCCGTTGCCCCAACCCAAAACCATTAAAACACCGTTGTTAGCCATCACCAAAAGCAGCACGCCCAAAAAGATAATAGTTCTCCCATTTAGCAAGAAAATCACCATCCCCTTTATAACAAGATTAAAATTTAAAGCTTAACCCTCTCAATCCTAAAAAGGACAGGGAAGACAAAAGGAGAAGTTTCTACTCTTTTAGTCGTTTGAAAGCTGAATGGCTAAATCACCGATAACAAGAAATAGTCTAGTCCTTTTAGCGCCTGGAACAGCCACATAAAGCGTATGCACCAAGCTAAGCAGTCCAAGTAACTGCATAAAACGGCGGGGCCTGCTGTAAAAGTGAACTAATTGTAGGGCTGCTGGAAGTCTTAGTAGACGTGTTGGTCTGCGGGGAACATGAGTGGACTGAAGCTGCTGCAGATAGCCTATACGCCTAAACGGCCTCCGTAAAACATGGGTCAAATTGAGGATTGCAACCCACCGTTTAAGAATCAAACTTGGCTTAACAACGGTCCATGTGTGAAGCGTCTGCAAGGTTTGTGTCAGCTTCATGTAGCGGTTGCAGATAAAAGCGTGGGCTAAGCCTAAAGTTTGCGAAATTTTTAAGCTGCGGGTTGGAGTTGAAAGGGTGTGGACAGTTTTGAGGCTGCTGCTCCATTGTTTGATTATGGCGCTTGGAGTGTAAGTGCAGTAAATGCTGTATTTGCGGTTTTCGTGGGTGAAGTTTGCCGGATTCGGAAGAGGAAAGTTGGTTAAAGACTGGTAGTGGCCTTGCTCCGGAAAATCTCCACTGTCATAAGCTACTTTAGGGCTAAAACCAGCAGAGCCATTATGATAAACTATTAGAACATAATCGACACCTGCCTGCAATTCGGGTTTGGGGTCTAAAAAATTGAGGGTCATCCATCCAGCTTGCCAGCTTGTAAGCGTTTTTTGTTCTGTTGCTCCAACTAGAGAGCTGTCAGAATGCCTGTAAATCGCACATTGAACAGTCCTTGAACTTCCGCTGCCTCCCACTGGATTATAGAAGCTTATGCTTTCGGCAACACCGTTTTCAGGACAAGTGAAAACACTTCCTGACATTCGCCTTCCAGGACTTTCTACATTTGCGCCAACCTGCGTGTAGCCGAAAGTCGCCATCGCTTACCACTATGCTACGATGGGTTTTGGAATTGAACTTCCACTTCAGCCGTCCATTCCTCGCCAGAACTCTTTGTGCCTTTGCTAGCAACTATACGCAACATGTTTACGGCAGAGTCACTATTACCATTAGCCACAGTAACCCCATTCCAAGCAAAATTGGCTTCATCGCTTGCGAAAACACTGCGGAAAACCGCCTTTTTGTCGCCAGCATCAGCCGGCCCCTTAGGATAACCGCTCGCCATACCCTTATAAAACTTGTTAGAGCCCTGCAATCCAGTTTGGCTCTCGTTTTCAGCAGTTGTGCCATCGCCCACGCCAATATACGCGTTAGATGCATTGAAAGGCGTCAACCCAGACTCGCCTAAAATCAGCCGCCACATGTAATTCATGCCTTCAATCAAAAAACAGTTATGCTCGCTTTCCTCTATACAATAGGGCTTCTGCTCACCAACACGCCGCTTAATCACACGGTATCGCACTAACGCCCCAACATTTACATTCTTCATTCAAATCACCTCTTTTCAGGTTTCCCGCATAGGCTGAAAGCGTCCAGCCTACGTTCGGGCCTCTTTTAGAGTTTTTGCATGTGTTAAGAAAAGGAGAGGGTGAGGATTCTCATTGTTTAGCTGTGTCGATGAGTTTTTGAAGCCAAACTGTTATGGCTGTTGGCCCGACCATTGCAGTGTAAACGTCGAAGGTCATTCCGGCCAAATCAAGTCCAAGCGTTGAAAAGGTGGCTATGGCGACTGTGCGTAAAAACTTGCGCCAGTTGAAGGGCTTGTCTTGCGCTGCAAAACCTAGAAAAGCGTAGGCTAAAGCTGCGCCAACTCCCAAGCAGATGTTTAAAAGGTTCATTTCAACAATTCACCTCCATTAGGACTTAGCTGCTGAAACACGTTTTCCGCCACTCCAGAAGAGGCTTGCATGAGACATGTCTTCTCTCTTGAAAGCACCAAAAACAGCACATATGTTATGCCTTCGCCTCCTCTGGAATGGTTTCGGAAGGCTTCTCCCACAACTCCCAACCCCACTTAACAGCGTTTTTGCGAAACTCTTCTGGTCGAATCAGCCCTAACTCTGCAGCCTTCAACATGTCAGCAATGCTGACTTGCGGTGTTTTTGGCGTACCCCAATTCAGGCGAACCCTAGCCTCGTAAGGGTCTAAACCGGCTTGAACAAGCAGGGGCACGAAAATGGCGTGTTCCACTTGCCGCTTAATGTAGCGTTGTATGGGTTTTATGAGTATATCCTGCAACTCTAATGCAGCCCTTGCGCTGGCTTCAGTGAAACCAGGCGCGCTGAAAAGTCTAGGCAATGGTGTTTCGCATCCAAGATAAAACTGGTTCACGATGTGTTCTATGTAGTATTCGAATCTGGCGCGGGGGTCTATGGTTATGGGTTTGATGTCGCCTCTGCCGCTGTAGAAAAGCCAGACGCCCTCTTCTGGACGGCTTTTTATGGCCTTCTCAAACTTTTGAATAGTGTTTGCGTCAGCTTTCTCCAGAAGCGCCAAAACATCTGGTCCAGCATACTTCTCGAAAATTTTTGGCATTACACGCTCTATTTTGGCTTTCATCCAAGCATAGGCTGGCCGCCTATCAGACTGAAATGTAAGCGTATGTAAAAGTACTTGTAAAACGCCAGTTCCAAATTCGGACAAGCCTAAACAGTTGATGCGCCAGTGGATTACGGTTTCTGGCCTTAGCCTTTCGCCTCCGTAGTTTTGCCGAAGTTTGTAGGCATAAACCCTATGCGGAATTTTTAGGCCGCCGTTCTGTAGAGTGCTTTGCTCGATTCTTTCAATCGCGTCTATTGGAAGCCTATGCAATTCACTTAGCCTTTCAGGTGTTATTTTAAGCCAAAAATCATTTCCACAGGCGATAAGCACTCTTGCCATTTCGCAGAGCAAGCCATCCAAGTTTACTCTTTCGTTAAATTCGTCTACAATTTTCTTTGCGTCCTCAGCCCTCGCATACTTCTCATTAACGGTTGTGTAAAAGCCCATTCCAACGGCGGAAGCCGCAAGCAAGTCTACGCTTGCCTTGCAAGCTGGCTCCCTCTCATAAAGCCTTATCACGTCGGCTAATGGAATTTCAGGGGTTTCAAAAACAATTGTTGGTTGTGGGGAAACATATCCGCTTCTGGCTTTTAATGTGAAAGCTTCGGCCAAACGCCTTAAAACTTTGCTCATTCCAAACCCTCTAGAAATTTAAGCCCTTTTTCAGTGAGCATGTAGGGGGCGCGATGTTCTGGGCTGCTCTTTTGGACATAGCCATTTTGGATGAGAAAACGAAATATTCCCTCGAAAGCTGCGTGAGTTCCAAACTTTTTAATTGTTCTCTTTTCAAGTTCTGTTCTGCAAAGCGGCTGCCTATTAAGTTCGCTTAAAACTATTTTTGCAAGCTTTAATCTTTTGCCGAGGTTTCTCATGTGCATGTAACCTCCACAGGTTTTTGGGAGCTGAAAAAGGGAGGGGAATGGCGCGTGCAAACCATTAAAATTGTTAGGTCGCGTTTGCCATCGACGGCATAAGTTTTTGGTGGGATTTCTGGCGTGTAGGGCGCCATTTCGGCTCCGCATACTGGGCAAATGCGCCAGCAATCGCAGACAATTATTTCTCCGGCTGTTTCGGAATGGTGCGTTTTTCTGCATTTTGGACATTTGCCCTCAAACTTCGCCATTTTAGCCAGCCCTAAAGCCCCTTTTTAGAGGGATGTGGAGATGTTAGTCATTTTTGCAACAGCTTTACTGCGTAAAATGCCTAGGCCGAAGCGTGTTGTGGCCCTAACGCCGTATCTGCCGTTTTTTATGTCTTCCCAGTCTTCAACGGTTATGTCCCTTCTTAATAGCATGACGGAAGCCACTCGAGTGTCTATGGCGAAGGCCGTTCCATTTGGCACAAGCGTGCTTGCATGCACCTTCATGCCTAAAACGCTTGTTACGGTGCCCTGCTCCAAATCGGTCTGCCCAGAAGGCAGGTACTGGGCGTGTATGAACTTGTCATCGTTAAGAAGCTGATGCAATTGCACCTCATTTAAGACAAGCACCGTTGGACGCCAGTTTTCGCTTCTAACCGCATTATGGAGTTTTACGACTCCGCTCCAGTTCATGGGCTGGTTTCCGCCTGAAATTGGTCCTCCGCCAGCAAGGTCCCCATCAGCTATCGAATCGTAAAGCCCAAGCACCCTTTTTGTTTCCTCTTCGCCTAAAGCTCTTCCAACCTTCTCGATCATGCTGTCCATAACATTCCATGTGGCATCTTCAAGAAACTCCCGCGTCCATTCTTCAGAAGCTTCAGCAAGAATGTTCGTGTAAATGTCAACGGTGCTTATTTTCTTGCCGCTAAGCCTTGTGGCGGTTCCCTCGGCATAATGGTAGGCAACAGCCCCCTCATCAAGCGGAAACCTCTCCATGGCTTCTGTTGTTGGACGCACTGTGATTATGTTTCTGCCTATCATTTCAGGATGGGCAGATTGCACAAGAGTGTCATGCATACGCCCCAAAGCGCCAACGACGTCGCTAAAAAAGCCTTCTTTTATGCCGACTTCGCAGTATCGCCTCAAAAACGGATGTACAAAAGCTTTGCCCTTTAAATTTTCAACATGCTCCTTGAATTCTCTGTCGCCTTGCATTAGGGCTTCAAAAAGTTTGGGCTTCATCCCCATCACTTCCCCACATAAATGAAGAGCAAATCCTCAGCTGAAGCCGAAGCTAGAGCTGTCCCAAGTTTGCGGTTATAATAAATGGTGTATGTGTTTGTTCCACCCTCGTTCACAGCCTGATCGCTTAATTGCAGAATCCTTTTTGAAGAGTCTGCGCCGTAAACAGCCTTGCCCCGGGTTATAGAGCCGCCGGCCTTCACCTTAACCCTTCCACGAATCAGAACTGGGCATAAATCGCCTAAGGAAACGCTTTTGACTGCTATGCCAATGCAATCTTGGGCTGAGGTTGCAGGGCTAACTTTGTTGTCGGCGCTTAAATAAACTGGGTCGCCTTTGGTTATGTCTGCGGCAGCCTCAAAAGCTTCAATAATTGCGTTCGGATCGTCTGTTTCGCCTATCGCCATCCACGTTTTTCCAGTTAAATCAGCCATTTTCCACCACTCCATTTTCATAAACTTTGCTTTCGCCGAGTTCATCCTCGGCTACTCGCAGAAAAAGCGTGACCTTCAACAGTTTTCTGAAGCCTCAAAATTATTCTACGCAGCTCTTGGCACATACGCTGTGGACCTAAACTCCAGCTTCGCTGAACAATTGGGCTGGGTAAAACAGACTCTAACATGCTGATGACTTCTGCCACGGATATAACGGGTTTTGCCTCATTTTTAATGAGGCTTTCTGAAACATTGCCTTTCCCAAAAACTGCTTGGTTCTCGACAACAGTTGTATAATGCGGGTGGAGGGAAAGCCAATCCCTTATCTTGTTTTGATCCCACATCTTCTCTTTTGAAAAGAATATGGCTTGGACACGCTGAGCCTCCGGCTGGTTTCGCAGCCTACCCATTAGGGCTAAAATTCCATTTTCTCTATCAAGCCAAACAGTTGTGAAATGTTCTGGTAGGAAGGCTGAAACATCATGATAAAAGCCCAGAATGTATTCGCTTGAAATCACGGGTTCTGAGGCTTGTTCCTTGAAATTTAGTTTTTCTATTATTTGGATGTTGGTTTCGGGTATTCCAGGCACAGCCACGAGGCTTAATTCCGCGTTTTTTAAACCGTGAGGAACTTTGCCGTCCAAGATGTCTAATGTTTCGTAGTCTGCGCCCACACTTACATGTTGAATTAGGCCCTTGCGGATTTTTTCGGCTATTTCCTCATCGTAAATTTCGGCTTCATACCAAAGGTTAACGCCATCCCACTCGGTCTTCGTCACTTTGCCGACAGCGTTTGGGACAGCCACATGCTCAACGTAAACTGGCGCAGAAACAAGCTTTTGGGCGAAGGCTTGAAGCTCTTCCGGCGTGTAAATGTTAAAGTTACGGCTCATGCCAGCGGTCATGGCTATGCCGCGGATGCGCAGGGGCTTGTCAGCAAATTTTTCAATGAACTTGAAGGGCAGTATTGCCGAAAAACGTTCCCTTGAAATCTCTCGTCTGTAATGCTTTTCAAACCATGCTTTAGCCTTGTCAATGGTCCAACCCTTCTCCAAATCAAACAGAAAACTTAGAATTTCCATCGTCTCCTTGCCCTTTGGCTTGCCCACAACAGCCTTTATGCCCTCATCCTCGCTTATCACAATAGTACGCAAACTGTCGGGCTGAAACTCGTCTGGACTGCGGTGCCCGCTCCGAATATATTTATCAGTTGTTTCCCAAGGCAATTTTCACGCAGCCTCACACAACTAACACCCAATTTATATGAGGGGAAAGTAAAAAGGCGAATTGTACAACACGTGCCCAATAAAATGGCCAAATCACAAGCCTTTACAATGGCCGAAAGCGGGAAAAGTGATTTAAATTGCCGAAAAAATGTATAGTTAAAGTTGTCTTAAGCAGAGAACAAAAGGAAATTTTAGACGAACTCGCAAGGAGACTTGGAACAAGCGAAAGCGAAACTTTGAGGATGGCATTAATAGACTATGCAAAAGAACTTGACCTTGTGAAAGAAAAACTGCACAGAATGAGCAGCCAGCTGATTGACAGTAAAAGATAAAAATTTGCGTTTTAACGTTTACTTTTGGTGATTCCATGCCGAGAGATTTTTGGGAAGACTTCTTTAGGTTTCGCTTCGGCCCATGGGGCATCTGCATAGGCCCACATATACCATTCAAAGTGGATTATCGCCGAACAACAAAATCCCATATAATACGCTTGCAAATAAACCCAGAAATTAAAAAGGAGGAAATAAAAGTAAGGCTTTTAGAACATGGAATATTAGAAATTGAATTGCCTAGAAAAATAAGGGGCGAGGAAATACCAGTAGAATAGCATAATCTAAATCGAATTTATAGTCTAAACAAACATACGTAATAAACATTAATTAATAACAAAAGCTATTAATACTAGAACTTTGGCTACATCCTAAAATTGCTCCGAATGGACGGTTAAAGTTTGGCAAAAAGAGGAAAAACATTTGAAAAACTATTGGTTGAAGCAATAGACGAAGCCTTAAGTTCGCTTGGAGAATCAGCCAAACACGCAATTTACTTTCACCTTCAAGACAAGTTTGGAATAACAAAGGACGAAATCCCAAATCGACTAGAAGAGTTCACGGAAGGCCTTGAAAAAATTTTCGGCATGGGAGCGCGATTTATAGAAATTCTAATAATGAAAGGCTTATACAATAAAGTGGGAAAACCACTTCAATGGGACGAAAGTAAAGAGCTTGTATTTACGGAATACGTGGCCGTGGCAAAAAAGTGCTTTTTAAAACAGAAGAAAACATAAGTTTTAAAATTCATATTTAAAGTTCACAAAGGCTTTATTCCAACATTAGTAGTGTCATTTTAAGCCAGATAATTCAGCGAGGGCACACGTTGTCTCAAAATGATTTAAACAAAATTCTTTTAGAAGCCATAGAAGAAGGCTTATCCATTCTAGGCGAATCGTCAAAACACGCCATACTATTTCATCTAGAAATCATGTTTAAAATAAGAAGGGAAGACATTCCTAATAACTTAACCGAATTCATAAAAGCCTTGGAAGGAATTTTCGGCCCTGGAGCCGCATACCTAGAGAAACTCATTGTAAAGAAACTTTATGAGAAGTTGGGGTTAGAGTTTGATGATGCTGAAAATTTTGGTTTTTTGGATCATGTAAACAAAGTTGAAAATCATCTACTTGTTAGGAGGAAATCACGATGAAGGCTTGTGAAAGCGAGCAAATAGCGAAACTATTAGTTATGCTTTTTGATGATGTAGACGAGGCAATTTACGTTTCAGACCCAGAAACCTACGAGCTCCTATTTGTAAACAAAAAGGTCAGGGAGTTGTTTGGAGAAAAAATTTTGGGCAAAAAATGCTATAAAGTATTTCAAAATCTTGAAAGCCCCTGTCCATTTTGTACCAACAAACATATTTTTGGGGAAAACCTTGGAAAAGCGTATGTTTGGGAATTTCAGAATAGGAGAAATAAACGTTGGTATAGATGTATAGATAAAGCCATTCCGTGGGTTGGAGGCAAACATGTAAGGTTTGAAATAGCTTTTGACATAACTGAACAAAAGAATATTGAAAAGATATTGCTGGAAAGCGAGAGACGTTATGAAAATCTTATTGAAAACCTATCAGAAGTTGTATACACGCTTTCGACCGAACATGGAATAATAACATCACTTAACAAGGCTTTTGAGAAGTTAACCGGATGGAAACGCGAAGAATGGATTGGCAAATCATTCGCACCACTAGTTCACCCCGATGATCTGCCTATTGCAATGGAAACTTTCCAAAAAGCCTTGCGTGGAGAACGTTCGCCTCCATATGAGCTACGGATTCTCTCAAAATCCGGCGATTACTTGATAGGAGAATTTACAAGTGCTCCCTTATTTGAAAATGGAAAGATTGTTGGGGAGATGGGGGTCGCACGCGATATTACTCAACGCAAACTTATGGAAGAGGCGCTTCGAGAGAGGGAAGAACTTTTCCGCTTGGTTATTGAAAATTCCCACAGCGGCGTTGTCATCGTGGGTGACAATCATAAAATTGTATACGTTAATGATGAATTATGCCGTGTTTTTGGCTATTCAAAAGAAGAGCTTGTTGGACAAGACTTTAGGAAGTTCATTTGCAAAGAGAGCAAATCCTCTATTGAAAGTAAATATTTGGGAAGGCAAAAAGGAGAGCCTTTGCCATCTCAATATGAGTTAACTGTCCTCCGAAAGGATGGGGAAAAAAGGATTGTTGAAATTAAAGCAGTGGTAGCAAAGGAAAAAGATGGAAAAGTTAAGACTATAGCCCAAATACTTGACATTACTGAAAGGAAACTTTTTGAAAAGAGGCTTGCGGCACTGCATAAATATGGCCAACATTTGAGCATGGCAAGAAGCATGAACGAAATTTGCAGATTAACACTTGAGGCTGCTAACAAAATATTAGGATTCGAGTTCTCCGACATTCTCATTGTAGAGGGAAACAAACTTTGCCTAAAACATCACCGTGGGTATTCACAAAACTTGTCGCTTAAACTGCCCTTGGACGGAGAAAAGGGCATAACAGTTAAAGCGGCAAAGTTAGGTAAGCCAGTCTACGTCCCAGACGTAACGAAGGATGAGGCATACGTTGAAGGCGGAGTTGGAATACGCTCCGAACTTGCCGTGCCGATAAAAGTTGGAAAAAGGGTTCTCGGCGTTTTAAATGTAGAAAGCCAGAGGCCTGCGGCTTTCACAGAAAATGACAAGAAACTTTTAGAGATATTAGCCTCTTACGCTGCGATTGCCATAACAAACTTAAAGAGGCATGAAAGAATTTCCATGTTAAACGTTTACAGCCAAAAAATAAGTGCAGCACAAACCCTAGAAGAAGTTTACAATTTGACACAAGACGTCATGGAAAAAATTTTAGGTTTTGAGTATGCATCTATCCTTATTGTCGAAGGGAAAAAGCTGCGGTTGGTCGCCCACAGAGGGTATCCGAAAAAACTTGACCTTGTCTTACCCTTAGATGGAGAAAAGGGCGTAACAGTTAAAGCAGTAAAAACAGGCTTGCCAATTTTCGTTCCAGATGTTAGAAAGGAAAAGGCCTATGTTCCAGGCATCGGGGGAATGCTTTCTGAGCTTGCTGTTCCAATGAAAATTGGAAACAGAGTCCTTGGAGTTTTGAATGTTGAAAGTGAAAGGACAGCAGCATTTGACGAAGAAGATAGGCAACTGCTTCAAATACTGGCTTCCCATGCCGCACACGCAATAAGCAATTTAAAAAGGCAAGAAAAATTGAGGAAGATCTCGGAAAGACTTGAAAACTTGATGAAAAGCTCCACAGAAATCATGCAAGTTAAAGACATGCATAAGAGATTAAAGGTAATAGCAAAAGCAATCCAAAATTTTGGATGGAGGAGAGTTGTAATCTCCCTTAGAGATGAAAACCTTGAAGGAATAGACCTTGTCACAGCAGGACTAACCAGAGAAGAGAGAAAACTTTTACTTAAGAGAAAAGCGCCCGGCCATGTTTGGAGGGAGAGATTAGGCCCAAAGTTTGAGAAATATAAGATAGGCGAATTTTATTATTTGCCTTGGAGTGACCCATGGATAAGGGAACACGTGCATGGCGTACCGCCAGGCGCCTCCCCAGATGTGGCAACAACCTACGCTGGGGTTCCAAGCAGACTCTCGCCAGATGAAATGGTTGATTGGCACCCCCAAGACATGCTTTACGCACCGCTTCGCACACCCGAAGGAAGAATTGTCGGAATCTTAAGCATGGACGATCCCGTTGACGGAAGAAGGCCGACTCAACAGTCTCTTGTTCCTCTGGAGCTTTTCCTACATCAAGCTGCCATAACAATTGAGAATGCACAATTAATAGAGAATCTGAAAAAGGCTCAGCAACAAATTCAAGCTTACGCCGAACAACTAGAACAAAAAGTTGAGGAGAGAACAAGGGAGTTGAAAGAGTCTCATGAGCAGTTGCTTAAGGCTCAGAGGCTTGCAACGATAGGTGAATTAGCCGGGATGGTTGGCCATGACCTACGAAATCCATTGACAAGCATTGCTGGGGCCATATATTATTTGAGGAAGCACCTCGGCAATGAGGCAGATAAAAAGGTTAGGGAGATGCTTGACCTTATAGGGAATAATATAGCCTACTCAAACAAGATAATAAATGACCTTTTGGATTATTCAAGGGCAATTGAACTAGAACTTTCTAAGAGGAACTTGAAATCAATAATTGGCGAAGTTCTTTCCCTTTTGGAAATTCCGAGAAACATTAAAGTTGTAAATTTAGTGAAGCGAGGAGTTGAAATCACAATTGATGTTGAAAAAGTGAAGAGGGCCTTCACAAACATAATAAAGAATGCTTTAGACGCCATGCCGAAAGGAGGAACACTAACAATAAAAAGCAGAAAATTAGGGGATTTTGTGGAAATCTCTTTTTCAGACACTGGCGTCGGCATGACGAGAGAAATGCTTGAAAAACTTTGGACACCTCTATTCACAACAAAAGCCAAGGGAATGGGCTTCGGCCTAGCCATATGCAAACGTTTTATCGAAGCCCACGGAGGTTCGATTTCGGTTGAAAGCGCCCCGGGAAAGGGGACAACTTTCACGGTTAAAATTCCAATCGAACCAAAAATTAATTTAGGAGGTGAAAAAGTATGGGTGAAAGCGCCAGAATCCTCATTGTTGACGACGACGAAAACATAAGGAAAGTTTTGGCCACAATCCTCGAAGAAGAAGGATACGCTGTTGAAACTGCTGAAACAGCCCAAAAAGCAATAGAGAAAACTAAAAAGAAATTCTATAACCTTGCCTTGATAGACATTAGGCTTCCGGACATGGAAGGAATAGAGCTGCTAACGAAGATAAGGGATTCAGTGCCTAGAATGCGAAAGATAATAATTACGGGTTATCCAACATTGCAAAATGCTATAGAGGCGGTAAACCGCGGAGCAGACGCCTACATAGTAAAACCCTTTGACGTAGAAAAGGTTCTTCAAACAATTAAGGAGCAATTGAGAAAACAAGAGGAGGAAAAGCAGTACAGTCAAAAAAAGGTTGCAGAGTTCATTGAGGCAAGAGTTAAGGAATTAGAAGTTGAAATGGAATCTAAAAAGAAGGGCAGCGGCTAAACTTTAAACTTCAAATAATTACTCTGTTTTTCTTCTGAAGGTTTTCGTCATAAACTTCCAGTGGTGGCCAACTTCAAAGCCAAGTTTTCGTAGGAGCGTTACAGAGGGAATATTCTTTTCAGCCGTATATAACGCCACACAGTTCATGCCCTTTTCGAAGAGGAAATTCATTGCCCTTTGGGTTAGCGCCGAAGCAAGGTTTTGGCCTCGAAATTCTGGAAGTGTTGCGGCAGGCCCCAAATAACCACGTTTTCCGCCGAAAAATTCGTTGTATTTCGTGTCTGGTTTTGAAACAACGACGGATACTATTTTGTTTTTGAATTCAGCCACGTGAATCCACTTTTCATTGAAGGGCGGGGATTCCCTCTTCCACCTTTCAATTGTACCAATCTCAACTCTTTCCCAACCGAAGCCGGCATTTACAGCTTGAACGAATTGCGCCTCTTCATTTGGATTTAGACTGCGGATAATTGTGCCTTCTGGAACTTTTGGAAGGGGTTTAACACCATCAAGCCTTGCAACCATGTGGAGCATGCCTCCTTCTGGAACATAGCCCCTTTCCATCCACTCTTGGATTTTTGGGCTTCCGGCATCCACTGAGGTAAAAATTTTTTCGCCCTTAACCTTCTTCTCTACGTAGTTTACAAGCTCGTCCTCAATTTTTTTCTTAAGGGGACTTTCTTTTGCGGCAAGCCACTCGATTTCCTCGCCCCAGCGCCCATTATTGTATGCAACAACGCCCAAAACTTCGCCATTCTCCTCAGCCACGAAAACCTCAAGCCCCCAATCTTTGATTTGGGATAGGAGACGCTCTTCAGTGTATGGGATAAACTCGTATGACCCATTGTAAGCGTTGTTTAGCAATTTAACTAAACTTGGAACGTCGCCATCGGTGAAAGCCCTTACCTTCATTTTCTAAACCAAAAATGATTATTTTAAGAAACCCTTAAAATTTCTTATGCATTGAAAAGAAAATTTTAAACAGCTTTTACTCGGCTTAAAATTGAGGTTTATTCCACGGAAAAAGTTTATTTTGGGCCTCTATTTTTTCAGCAATAATGTGTACACTTCACATATTTTAGGAGAAAGCGTTTTCATCTATTTCAAAATTGTTGTGGAAAGAATTTAAATAATAAAACTCTACCTCTAGTGTCTACTTTGCTGAAATAAACACTAAAAATGTGAAGCGCGCGTGCCGTTTATGAACTGCCCATATTGCGGATCACCAAACATCAGAACTATCGAAACCAGAGACTCGCCAGAAAATACTATTAGAAGACGAAAGGAGTGCACTGATTGCGGTAAGCGCTTCACAACCTACGAGTACATCGAAGTCGTTGAGCTGATGGTTCGCAAGAAAAATGGGCAGCTTGAACGTTTCGACCTAAACAAAATTGTTAGAGGCCTCCAAAAGGCCTGTGAAAAGAGGCCAGTCACAATGGATCAGATTCGCGCTTTAGCGGAGCGTGTGCGGCAAGACTTAACAAAGCTTGGCAAGGAGGAGGTTTCCTCCCGCGAGATTGGGGACCTTGTCATGAAGCATTTAAAGAGTCTTGACCGCATAGCCTACATTCGATTTGCGTCCGTTTACCGGCAATTTGAGGAGCCGGAAGACTTCCGTAAAGTGCTTTTAGAGGTGAAAAAATGAAGTTTGTTAGGAAACGTGATGGGAAATTAGAGCCCTTCGACCAAGAGCGCATAACAAACGCAATTTGGAAGGCTGCAAAGGCTGTGGGCGGAAAAGACCGCGAATTAGCGAAAAAATTAAGTGACCAAGTTGTGGCTGAACTTAAAAAGCGGTTCGGTGAGGATGGGGTTCCAACAGTTGAGGAAATACAGGATGTTGTTGAAAAAATATTAATTGAGAACGGCCATGCGAGAACCGCCAAGGCCTATATTCTCTACAGAAAGCAGCATCAAGATTTAAGGGAGTTAGCCTCGCTCCTCAGCTCAGCAGACCTAGTAGACCAGTATCTTGAGGTGGCAGACTGGCGTGTTCGCGAAAATTCCAACATGAGCTATTCGCTGCAAGGCCTAAACAATTACCTTTCATCCACGGTTATAGCCAAATATTGGATTACAAGGGTTTATCCCCCGGAAATTGCAGACGCCCACTTTTCAGGAGACATACACATCCACAACCTTGGAATATTGGGGCCCTACTGCGTCGGCTGGGACATAAGAGATTTACTCCTCTTAGGTTTCGGCGGCGTCCCGGGAAAAATTGAGAGTAACCCTGCAAAACATTTTAGAACAGCCCTAGGACAAGTTGTAAACTTCTTTTACACACTTCAGGGAGAAGCAGCAGGCGCCCAAGCCTTCAGCAACTTCGACACGTACCTCGCGCCATTCATACATTATGATGGTTTAAGCCAAAAGGAGGTTGAGCAAGCCCTTCAAGAGTTTCTTTTCAACATGAATGTGCCAACACGTGTTGGATTTCAAACGCCCTTCACCAACATTACTTTGGATTTGACTGTTCCACAATTCATGAAGGATGAACCAGTTATCATCGGCGGAAAGCTGATGGACAAAACTTATGGAGAAATGCAAGAGGAAATGGACATGTTTAACAAGGCTTACGTAGACATAATGAATCAGGGCGATGCGAAGGGCAGAGTTTTCACTTTCCCAATACCAACCTACAACATAACAAAAGACTTCAGTTGGGATTCGCCCATAGCTGAAAAAATTTTTGAAGTTACAGCCAAATATGGAGTACCATACTTTTCAAACTTCATAAACACTGACATGAAACCCGAAGACGTGCGGAGCATGTGCTGCCGCCTAAGAATAGACAACAGGGAACTCCGCAAAAGGGGCGGCGGACTTTTCGGCGCCAACCCCCTTACGGGCTCTATAGGCGTTGTAACAATAAACCTTCCGAGGATTGGTTATCTGGCGAAGGATGAGGACGAATTTTTCGAACGCCTAGAAAACCTAATGGAAATGGCCAAAAACAGCCTAGAAATAAAGCGCAAAGCCCTAGAAAATTTCACTGAAAACGGCCTCTACCCATATTCTAGGCGATATCTCCACAACGTTAAAGAGGGTTTTGGAAAATACTGGAAAAACCACTTTTCAACTATAGGCTTAATTGGAATGAATGAGGCCATACTAAACCTCTTCGGATTTGACATTACATCGCCTGACGGCCTAAACTTCGCAGTTAAAGTGCTCACTTTCATGAGGGAAAAACTCGCAGACTTTCAAGAGGAAACCGGAAACATATACAATCTTGAGGCAACACCAGCCGAGGGAACAAGCTATAGGCTGGCCCGCATAGACAAGAAAAAGTACCCAGACATAATTGTGGCTAATGAAAAATATTTGGCGAGGGGCGCCGAACCCTTCTACACAAATTCTTCGCAGCTGCCAGTTGACTATGAGGGCGACCTCTTCGAAGCCCTAGAACATCAGGAAAAACTTCAAACACTTTATACTGGCGGAACGGTCTTCCACATATATTTGGGCGAAAGACTCTACTCTTGGAAGGCGGCGGCGGAACTCATCCGAAAAGTGGCGTGGAACACGCGCCTACCATACTTCACTTTAACGCCAACATTCAGCGTCTGCCCAACCCACGGCTACATAAGCGGAGAACACAAACAATGCCCGACATGCGGAGCTAACACTGAAGTGTATTCGCGGGTTGTTGGTTACCTAAGGCCCGTTGACCAATGGAATGATGGAAAAAGGGCCGAGTTCGCCATCCGCAAAACCTTTGACAAATATGTTTTGCCAACTGCTGTTGCAACGGTTCACGTGTGAAAAATGAAGTTCAGCGGCATTCAAAAAACAAGTCTCATAGACTTTCCAGATAGAATAGCATCAGTTCTATTCACTCCAGGCTGCAATCTACGCTGTCCCTTCTGCCACAACTGGCGCATAGTAGTAAATCCAAAACCGCCCTTTCTAAACGAGGAAACAGCCATAAAAATCCTTGAAAGCCGAAGGAGGTTTGTTGAAGCAGTCGTAGTGACGGGAGGAGAACCACTAATCCATAAGGAGACTCCAAAATTTCTTAGAAAAATTAAGGAGAAAGGCTTTGCAGTCAAGCTTGACACAAACGGGTTTTATCCAAATGCCCTCGAAGAATGCTTAGCCTACGTAGACTATGTGGCATTGGACGTTAAAACATCTTTGGATAAATATCCGCTTCTTGGAGCAAGAGAAACAGCCAACCTAAAACGCACAATTGAAATTTTAAAAGCTGGAAAAGTCGATTACGAGTTTAGAACAACAGTTGTACCAGGGTTCGTTGATGCCGAAGACATGCCTAAAATAGGCGAATTAGTAAATGGTGCGAAAGTTTTTGCCCTTCAGCAGTTTGTTCCAGGAGACACTTTAGACAAAAAATTTAACCTCGTGAAGCCATACCCGCCTAAAACCATAAGGGAGTTCGCCGAGACCATGAAGAAATATGCTGAAAAGGTTGTGGTTCGAATTTAAAATGTTTTTAAGGAGCATATAAGCGTAAAGTTTAAGGGTTAATAGCTTCCTTAAGTTTAAAGGCTCCTTAGAAAAATGGGGTTCAAAGTTTGAGTGTTGAAGAGGAAAGTTTAGAGGAACGAAAGGCCAAGGTTTTGATAAAACTTAGGGGTTACAAACTCTTAAAAAGGGAAAAACAGAAAGACGCTGTTAGTTACCTTGTTGAAATACCTAAGGAAAGGCAGAAAGCCCTCATCTGGTGTGTTCCAGAAGAAACCGTGGGCATAACAACAATAGCCCGCATACAAAAAGCAATGAAAGAGGCTGAAGTTGAAAGGGGAATTCTCGTCAGCAGCGGAAGATATACGCATGCGGTGAAACAAAACGCAAAGAAAAAGAACATTGAGCTTCTGCCAAAAACATTCCCAGCCTTTGACATATTCGAGCATAAGCTTGTTCCAAAACATGAAATCCTAACAAAAGAAGAGGCTGAAAAAATTTTGGCTCAATACAGAGTTCAGCCCTATCAACTCCCACAAATTAAAGCTTCAGATCCGGCGGTTAAGGCCATAGGCGCAAGGCCGGGCGATATCTTAAAAATAACACGTAAAAGTCCAACAGCCGGCGAACATATAGCCTACCGTTACGTGGTAGAATAACCAAATTTCTATGGCCAATAATCATATTTGTACAAAAGTCTTATAAACAATTACATTAGACAAACGATAAGCGGGGGTATTGTGATCTCCGCTAAAAAACGTTTGTTAAACATTTTCCTTTTGGCTTTGATTTTGACATTCCCATACACTTATATAAAGACTTTAGTTGAAGGAAGCGGCACACCGCCCGCCGGTGAAAATGGAATGCTTTCTTCTTCGCTTCTTTCGAGACGAGATTTTACGCCTTATGTAGATCCTGAATTGGAAAAGGCTAAAGACCTTACAAGAGTAATATTGGTTGTCGATGAAAATGCTAATATAAACTGCTTAGCGGAGAAAATGATTTCTTGCAGAGTCACACCATCTTTTGGCGGTGTAAAACTTGTTTTGGGAGCAATAAAGGCAGAAAATATAGGGATTTTAGCATCAAACTCCGGAACACTTGCGGTTTTGAAGGATAGAGAGCTCCAATTTTTGAATTCTAAACTTCCGCATGGTTCGCGCGAGGAACTTTTGAACGCCTTACGCTGCAAGGTTGGGTTTAACTTGGAAATAGTTGAGAATGTGCAAAAAGAATCAAAGCCTTCTGGCAATGTGACTATGCGGGATGTTGTAAAAATAATGAATGCCTCGGCTGTTTGGACGGATTTTGGTGTTACTGGCGACGAAGTAACATTGGCCATAGTAGATACGGGTGTTGATTACGGCGCCTTAAGCCTTGGATACTGGGATGTTATTGCAAGAGACAATTTGGGTTTGCCCGCGGCTTTTGACGCGGATGCCATGGGCATCGCCTACACAAACATTACATTAACGGCTTTCCAAAACGCAAGCGGAACATTCATCCCAACAAGTGGTCTCAACCCATTCGTGTACGTTCCACTCCTAATATTGTATGGATATTTACCAGTAATCCGATTTTCCGCTTTGTATGGAGAACCCTTCCCAACAGACATGGATGTTACCGGAATACTGGGCGATGGAGAAACATGCCATTGGGGCGTTATGTTCCAATGGATCTTCGGCCTAGATTTGTTCCCAACAATTGTTGTTGACTCAGATGCGGACGGCGTCTGCGAGAGCGTTTACGTTGACATGTCCTTTGACTGGTGCTGGATACCATACTGGTATAACATGACTTACAATGAAGTATGGCCTTTTTGGGCGGCTCCTTGGCCCCCGGATTTTAGCTTTAGCGACGAATCCGCTTTAAACGTCAACTTTCCAGTTGGGGCAAGAGACTTTACTGGAGACGGCATCTACGATCTTTCATTGGGTTCGCTTGCACATTCGCTGGACATTTGGGGAATGGCGCCAAACTATTTGGAAAGGGGACTTGTTCTAAAGCCAGTAGATCCGCATGGAAATTATGTGTGTTTTGTTTACGACTTTGATGGGCATGGAACTTCATGTGCAAGTTTGGCTGCTGGAAGGGATTTGGGTCATCTCCTATTTGGAAATGGAATCGCCTATAACTCAAAAATTATGGGGATAACAGCACTTTTTATTGGAGATGTCATAGAAGGGGAGCTTTGGGCTGCAGGATTCGACCTAATTCCAAAAACGAAAGGGTGGACTGAAGTTCCGGGCTATGGAACAGTCTATGGTGTTTGGCACTACATTGGCGCCCACAAAGCCGACATAATAAGCAACAGTTGGGGCTGGTCCGGATGGGCTTTAGGACACTGGACAACAAACACACCATGGTTTGACGTGCTCGCCGCGCTTGAAGACGCTCTGACAATTCCAGGATATTTGGATCCAAACTATCCCGGAACGGTTGTAGTCCACGCCGCTGGAAACGGAGGCCCAGGCTATGGCACAGTCACCGAACCAGCCTATTCAGCCCTCACAATAAGTGTTGGTGCATCGACGTCCATGAACTGGACAATGTACGAGTTTGGTTTTGCCGGAGGATACTACGATGATGTTATTTCATGGAGTGCAAGGGGCCCAACAACATTTGGGGCGGTTAAACCGGACGTTGTCGGAGTCGGAGCCTTCGCATATGCGGCCACAGCCGTTTTTCGAGGTTTAGGCGAAGGGTCAAATGCCTTCTGGCTTTTCGGCGGAACAAGCATGTCAACACCCGTCGTGGCTGGGGCAGCAGCTTTAGTGCAAGAGGGCTTCAGAAGGTCTTATGGAGTTAAGCCAACCCCAGAGTTTGTTAAGCTTGCGTTGAAGTCGACGGCCGTTGATTTGGGCTACAACTCTTTTGTTCAAGGCGCAGGGAGGGTTGACTGCTACACTGCCGTTTCGCTTGCAATGCGAAATCGCGGAGTAACCGTCAGCTCTTCAGCAACTTGGGACAACATCTACAATCTGGTCTCAGCACAGTGGGAAGCCAGCCACCACCTTTTAGGTCAGCTTCCACCATCAGCGCCCTCGCCCCCAATCTACGACACCTGCTGGTTTGCTGGAGTAGTTAGGCAGGGCGAAACTTCAACAGCTGAATTTAAAGTTGCAAATCCAACAGGAGAAAATCTAATTGCAAACGTCAACTGCGTCGTTCACAAACAAATTGGAAAAACGATGGTGATGGAAGGTTTAACTCAAATCATGCCGGAAGATTGGGCCTTATTTGAATGGGATTGGGGCAGCCTAACAGTTTTTGCTGAAGACGCCATTCCAGAAGACGCAGAATTGATGACGGTTTCGCTTGTCGTTCCATACGAGTATTTTGATCCGGATGGAGACTACTCTTGGAACCTCAGATGGGGTATAATTGTTTTGGATTGGGAAGACACGAATGGTGATGGAGTTGTTAATGTGGATGAGGTTTGGCAGATAAGCTATGGATACAACACTGGAACAAGCAATGAAGTGACAATAGGATATCCAAACCTCAAGTTTAAGCATAAGCCAGTATTTTTTGTCTACCAAAGAAACTTCACTGTACCCCAAAATCCAACGCCATTCAAAATCTACATCAAATTTTATGATAGAACCCTTTGGGACTGGGCTGACCTAACCCAAACAACCTTAAACATTCCGGCTAACTCAGAAATAAGCTTTAATGCAACTTTAACTGTTCCCTCAAATGCTTGGCAAGGGGTGTACGAAGGACAAATATTGGTTGAAGTGGTTCGACCATACAGAAGAACGATAGCGGTTCCAGTGTCCATTTTTGTTCCAGCAACATTATCCGAAGGAGAACTAATATACAAAATTAGTCAGCCGGAGATTACAACCCCCTACAACCCCTACATTGTGGGGGGATACTTCGACTGGCGCTGGAGATACGAGTCTGGAGACTGGAAAAACTGGCTTTTCGAAATCACAGACCAAGCGGCTGTTGCTGCCTTCGTTTATGCAGACTGGACTGGGAGCAAAACGGATGCAGACATGTTCAGCATAAGCCCAGAAGGAATTTTTGAGGATTGCACTGGCAACTATTGGATTCAGGATGGAATCTTTTCATGGCATACCCGAACAGGCTCAAGCGAAGAATACGTAATGTTATACAACGATTTGACTGCAGCAAAGTTTCACACGGTACTCTTGCACAACGTGCTTTTTGACGGCGGCGTGTTTCCAGAAAATGTTTCATGCACTGTGAAAGTCATTAGAGTTGAACCAGCTCCTCCCGCGAAAATGTTGATTGAACCCGAAAAATCCGGCTCACAAACTTTCAGCTTAGAAACTGGAAACAAACTAACCAACATTTCGCTTACTGCGGTTTCTCCATTCCAAGTTCAAATAGAACCAAATTATATAGCTGAAATCCCAGAACTGGGGTCATATAGCTTCAAAGTAACGGTTTATGTTCCAGCAAACACTTTGGCCGGCACTTACATGACTTATGTAAAGTTGTGTGCAAACGAATTTCCAGAAGGCTTCTACATTCCGCTTTGGATGGAGATTACAGTTCCAGCCGTAAAGATTGTGAACTTAAAACTTGATGTAGGAAGGGTTCATTTTCCAGGCGAGATAGCCCAATTTTACATCCTCACAATGGTTGAGGGTTCCCCAATAAACTTAATAGAATATGTTCAACTGAAGCTTTGGTGTAAGGCGGCCAACGGCACATACTACAAAGTAACGCCAAACGGAAATTTGGAAACAATAGATGTTGGCCTACATGGCTTCTCGTTCCTTGTTCCAGCAGACGCTGTTTCATGCATTCTTTTTGCCGGAATTGAAACATACATTGAAGAAAACAATACTCTCTATAGGGGCGCTTCAATTGTAAGCTTTGATGTAAGCACTCTTTTAACAAATTGGAATGCAAGATTGGAAGCGATCACTGGAAATGTGACACTCATAAAAACTGATGTGGGAATAGTTAAAATAAACACAGAATTGCTTAATGCATCACTCGTCGGCTTAAGCGAAAAAGAAGCCCAAATAAACACCACGTTAGGTTTGGTGAAGGCCGATTTAAACGCAATAAACCTTGTAGTTGAGGCAATTAAAGGCGACATAGCCCACATAAAAACTGATTTGGGAGATTTAAAAGGCACAGTAGTCGAAATTCAAGATGGTGTGGCAACGATAGAAACACATTTAGGAACCGTCAAAGCAAAAGTGGAAAACCTTCCCTCAGAAGTTTCTGGCGGCGTTTCCGGTGACATTCGGACGGTTGTTGCCCTAGCTTCCGCATCGCTGATTGTGGGGATTGTTGGTCTCTGCACGCTAATTTTACTGTTTCGCAAAAAAAGGGCTGCGACTGGCACCGCGTAAAATGCTGTTTAAACATTAACTTTTTCTAGTTTTCTGCAACATCCCCTTTCTCAATCGTTTCCCCTGCTCAATCTTAGCTAAAACTTCACTCACACAACCTTCGACACGCCTATATTCTTTCAGCAAGCTTTTTCCAAGCCGTGTTAGTTTTGCGCCGCCTCCGCCAGCTTTCCCACCTTTGTAGGTCTCAATTATCGGTTCGCCAATTGTCTTTTCAATTTTCTGTAGGTAGCTCCAAACATATCGATATGACATTCCAAGATTTTTGGCAGCCCTTGAAATTGACTTCTGTTTTGCTATTTGTTCTAGAATTTGAGCCCCGCCTTTACCTATTAGAGGCTTTCCCCCGTATTCTATCCAAATTTTGCATGAAAGCTTATGTTTTCTGTTGGTTGGCACATGTTTTGTTATGGCAACGTTAGGTTTATAAGTTATTTTCGATATGAATAAGAGAACACATCGAGAGGGATCAACAATCGCAGACAAAAACAACATTTCAATTGGTCGGATATCGGCTGCAGTCTTTTTCGGATTTTTAATGGGAGCTGCAGCCGGATTAATCGGCGTCGGCGGGGGAGAATTCAGAATCCCAATTTTGCTTTATGTTATTGGTCTCCCAGTTATTACTGCCATTGCCGTAAATCTCCTTGTTGGCCTTTTAACAGTGGTTGTCTCTTTTTTAAGGCGGTTTCAGCTGGGATTGTTGACCGGAGGCGGCTTAAATGTGGCTTTGGCCATGTCGCTGGGCTCCATAATCGGAGCTTACCTTGGCGCTTTATCAACTGGAAAGGTTTCTGAAAAACCCTTGAAAAGGGCTTTGGCAATATTTTTGGTGATTGTTGGTTTAAAGATAGGGTTAGAGCCCCTCATTGAAATTCCATTCTCATTACGTCTAACGCCTGGAATAGTTGAAGAATTAATTCTTGCCGTTTTGGTTGGCGTTTTGATAGGAGTTATTTCTGGAATGCTGGGTGTGGCTGGAGGCGAATTTAGGATTCCGGCTTTAATTTACCTTTTCGGTTTTAACATAGTTGCTGCTGGAACAATAAGCTTGCTTGTTTCCATACCGACTGTTGCCATGGGCTTCGTTAAGCATAGGAATATGGGCCACACAAATCGAAACGCATCAATAATTGCCACTATAATGGGGGTAGGCTCAATTTTAGGTGCGCTGGTTGGGGCGTCTTACGCCAGTTTGGTAGATGAGAACTTTCTTAAAATGCTACTTGGCACAATTTTAATTTTGGCAACTGTCAGAATGCTTACAAAGCCATAGACAAACCAGTAGGTTGTTAGCTCTTTTTTTCGTTGGACAGTTCATGCAAAATCACTAGAGCTTCGCCTAAGGGTATCCTCAACCTTGCAGCAAGCTCTTCTGGTTTTATATCCGGCTTTTCGTGTAGAACAATTTCTCTAACGTAGGCTTTGTGATGGGGGTACATGACCAGGGCGTGCACTGTTTCGACAAGTATTGGCCAAAGCCTTTCTTTTGTGTATTCTTCAAGGCTCATGATTATCAAAATAACATATTTGTGCGGAGTCTGCTATTCAATTTATCTTCATAAAACCTAATCGCCCAATCATTTTCTGTTGAAGGCAAAGTTTATTTCCACCCGCGCCTTTAGGCTTTAAACTCAGAAGGGAAAAAGGACGCAATGACAATAAAGGCTGTAATCTTCGATTTAGACGGAACGCTTGTAAGCTTTAATGTGGATTATAAAGCGGTTAGAGCCGAAATTAGAGGCTTCCTAATAAATTCTGGTCTTCCAGCCTCAATTTTGTCGGTGAATGAGAGCATATTTGAAATGCTGAAGAAGGCGGAAATTTTTCTAAAAAACAATGGGCGGCCAGAAAAGGAATTTTTTGAACTCCGTCAAAAAGCTTTGGGGATAGCTGAAAAATACGAGTTGGAAGCCGCCAAGGACACAAGCCTCTTTCCAGGAGTTTCTGAAACTCTAAAAGCTTTGAAAACCAATGGTTTGAAGATAGGCCTATGCACAATCAATAGCGAAAAATCAACGAGTTACATTCTGAAAAGATTTGGGATAAAAGAATTTTTTGACGCTATAACATCGAGGGATCAAGTCAAATATGTTAAACCAAACGTGGAACACTTAAAAGCAACCTTGGAAGCCTTGGAAATTAAGCCTGAAGAAGCCATAGTTGTTGGAGATAGCCCCGTGGACGTGAGATGCGCTAGGGATTTGGGAGCGGTTGCAGTTGGACTATTAGCCGGGGAAACATCAACAATGAAGGAATTGGTTGACGCGGGGGCAAACTACGTTATAACCGCCATAACAGACTTGCCTAACCTAATAGGCTATGTAAACAAAACTTTGGAAACACAAAAAGAATAAAGCAAATTTGGGCTAGCTTAAAGTGAAGTCTTATTTTTGGAGAATTTCTTCCGCGCACCTTTTTCCCCATATTGTGAGAAATCCGCAACGGGTGACAAATTTTGCTAAATGCTTTAGGTTTAAAAACGGAAATTAGAATTCTCGATGGAAGCCGCCCTGTAAGATCCTAAAACTTTTATAAAGTTCGTTTTGCCTTTTATAGCTTCAAGGGCTTCTTGACAATGCTTTTCGGTTCTGTGACCTTCAAAGTCCACATAGAAGTTATATTCCCAAGGCGTTTGCTTAGTCGGCCTTGACTCGATTTTGGTTAGGTTTATGTTTCTTGCTGCGAACTCGCTTAAAACCCTATATAAAGAGCCAGGGTAAGACTTTATGGAGAACATTATTGAAGTCTTGTCTCTTCCAGTGTATGGCCCGTCAACCTTTGATAACACGAAAAACCTTGTATAGTTGTTTGGCGAATCCCCAATGTCTCTGGCAAGAATGCCCATGCCATATATTTTTGCAGCTCTTTCGCTGGCTATGGCAGCAGCACCCGATAAACCTTCCTCCTTTATCATCTTGACACTGCCTGCTGTGTCGAAAGATGGGATGACCCTACAGTTTAGCTTTTCAAGGAAATTTCTACATTGAGCTAAAGCCTGCGGGTGGGAGTAAACCGTCTTTATTTCATTCAATTTTGTCCCTTCTGGGGCTATGAGGCAGTGAACTATTTTTATTATTACTTCACCGCAAACTTTAAGGTCGTATTCTAGAAAGAGGTCGTATGTTTGGGTTACACTGCCTTCGATGGAATTTTCGATGGGAACTACGCCGAAATCCGCCGCCCCGTTTTCCACAAATTTGAAGACATCTAATAGGTATCTGCAAGGTTTAACCTCGACAGACGGGCCAAAGTACGCGTAAACTGCGCTTTTGCTGTATGCACCTATTTCCCCCTGGAAAGCTACACGCATACTTCCTATTTCTCCAGCACCCGCCTTTTAACAGCATCTATGCATTTGAAGCGCCAGCACGCTTAATTATATATTTAGCGCGCGTTGACCGCTGAGTGTTGACGAATTTAATCTATTCTTTCCCGCATTTTCTTTTCCCAATATGCTAAACGCTTTAATTAATTTATCTTTATACGGAATTTCTGAATTTTCTCGCGCTCGCCTTGTGAAAATAAGAAACACAAGCGAAAAAGGCTGAGGTATTGCAAAAATTCATATTGGTTTGAAGTAGTATCTTGGCCATGGAGGCCATTGCGTCGTTGTTGGGCGTGTGCCAAAATCTATTTTTAATTGCATTCCAATCTTTATTTGCTCTGGTTTTACATTTTTAATCATTCCTGGAATTTTTAGGCCATTTTCAAGCTGGACTATGCCAACAGTGTATGGCGCCATGTCTTGAAACTGTGTTGGAGCCACATGAATAATCGTGTATGTCAAGAGTTTTCCAGTTTGCGGTAGCTCAACCCACTCGAACTCTTTTGAATGGCATTTGTCGCATAGGGGTCTTGGTGGCAGATGGATTTTTCCGCAGTTTCGGCATTTGCCTGCCATAAGTTTTCCTTGGCTCATGTGCTTGTAAAATTGTTCTATTGTGAAGGGCGCTTGCTGTTCGCTCATGGTTAATCTCTCCTGTAAATGTGGACAACTGCTGTTGCGCCCGAACCCCCAACATTGTGTGTTAAGCCTATTTCGGCGTCTTTAACCTGCCTTTTATCCGCTTGTTCCGTTAACTGCAAATAGATTTCGTAGGCTTGGGCTGTTCCAGTTGCGCCAACGGGATGACCCTTTGATTTGAGGCCGCCGCTTGTGTTTACTGGAATTCTTCCGCCAAGCCTTGTTTCGCCTTCCTCAACCAAGCGTCCACCTTCGCCGGGCTTACAGAACCCCAAATCTTCGTAGGCTATTATTTCCGCTATGGTGAAACAGTCGTGGACCTCCGCGACGTCAATGTCTTCGGGTTTAACATTGGCCATTTCATAGGCCCTTTTAGCTGCAAGCCTCGCCGCCTTAAGCGAAGTGAATTCTTCGCGTTCGTAAATGCCTATCGTGTCGCTGGCCTGGCCACTCCCAACAATATGAACCGGTGTGTCAGTGAATTTTTTGGCTAGTTCAGGCCTTGTTAAGATTAGGCAGCTTGCCCCATCCGTAACAAGCGAACAATCAAAAAGTTTTAGGGGCCAGGCGATGACCCGCGAAGACAAGGCTTGTTCGAGGGTTATTTCCTTCTGCATATGCGCCTTAGGGTTTAGGCTTCCGTGGTAATGGTTTTTGACGGCAACTGTGGCCAACTGCCTCTCGCTTGTACCATATTTGTGCATGTGCGCCGTGGCCATCAAAGCAAACAAGCCAGGAAAGGTTATGCCATGCCACTGTTCGAAGGGATAGTCTGAAGCCATAGCCAAATATTCAGTCACTTCAGGCGTCGACCGATGAGTCATCTTTTCTACACCTCCCACCATGACAACATCACATAAGCCAGAACGCACAGCGTAAATGCCCGCTCTCAAGGCAGCCCCGGAAGAGGCGCAGGCAGCCTCAACTCTGGTGGCTGGAACATGCAATAAGCCAGCCCAATCCGCAGCCGCAGAACCGGTGTGGCCTTGATGCTCATAGGATTCACCCATGTGCCCAACAAATAGGGCTTCAATGTCCTTTTTGGGGTCCAGTTTTGGACAGCGTTCAAAGGCTTCTTTTGCCGCTTCTGCAAAAATTTCTCTTGCATATAAGCCTTCTAGCCGCCCAAATTTTGATAGGCCGGCGGAAACTATGGAGGCTAGGGGTTTCCCTTTCAAGTTTAATTCTCCCTTTAACATCATTCAAGGGCTTATAGAAAATTGTGATGTGTTTAGACGGATATTTAAACTTCTTCCGACGTTTTCCCGAGTTTTTCACGAAAGTTTTATGTAAACAGACTTTTACATTATAGGCTCTAAATTGGGAAGGGAGAATAGAATGAGTGAAGTTGCCATTGTCGGTGTTGGATGCGTTGGATTTAGGCCCTTAACGCCAGAACTTTCCTTCAAAGAACTAATGTACGAGGCTGCGGTGAAAGCCTACGAAGATGCTGGAATAAACCCGAGGAAAGACGTTGACGTATTTGTGACATGCGCAGAAGACTATCTAGAAGGATTCAGCATATTTGACGAGTTTGTCCCAGACCAGATTGGCGCCGCATTACGCCACCTCTTCACGGTCTCAGGCGATGGAATGCTCGGGCTGACCACGGCATACATGCTTATAAAAACTGGCGAGTTTGACACGGTTGTTGTGGAAGCCCACAGCAAAGCCTCGGACATCCTCACATACATGGACATTGTTGCCTTCGGTTTAGACCCGATTTTTGTAAGGCCTTTGGGCGGGCACCCCTACTATTTGGCTGGAATGGAGATGAACCGATATTTACATGACACCGACACAACAGTCGAGCAGTGTGCAGAAGTTGTTGTTAAAAACAAGAAAAACGCTATACTAAACCCGTATGCAGCCTACGGAGCAAACATAACCCTAGACCAAGTCCTAAACTCAGAAAAACTATTCCATCCTCTCAAAAAACTTGAGATAGGCGTTCCTGCAGACGGTTGCATAGTTTTGGTTTTAGCTTCAGAAAAAGTTGCCGAAAAGCTCAGCGATAAGCCCATTTGGGTTAAGGGTGTCGGCTGGTGCACCGAAACACCAAACCTAGAAACAAAAGACTGGACCAAAGCCGTTTACACACGTTTGGCGGCTGAAATGGCCTACAAAACAGCCGGAATCAGCAGCCCATGGAAGGAAATTGACTTTGCAGAAATCCATGACTTGTTCGCATATAAGGAGTTGCAGCACATGGAAGCCCTAAAACTCTGCGATTATGGGGAAGCTGGAAAACTAACAGAAGAGGGATTAACAAGTTTGGATGGCGAGTTACCAGTAAATCCCTCTGGAGGATTGCTTGGAATGGGATATGGACTTGAGGCTTCTGGACTTCAGAAAATTTTTGAAACAGTCTTACAGTTGAGGGGCGAAGCAGGGGCAAGACAAGTGCCGGACGCGGAAGTTGGTTTAGCCCACACTTGGCGTGGAATTCCAACGGCCACGGGTGTTGTGGCTGTTTTAAGTAATGTAAAATGAGTTGGGGTGAAAATGAAATGTTTGGTAAAAAAAGAGTTGCAATAGTTGGGGCTGGCGTAACACTTTTTAGGAGAAACCTAAAAGAAACCGGAAAAGAACTTGCCTACCACGCGGCGAAGATGGCGCTTGAACAGTCTGGAATGGAATTACGTGACATTCAAAGTGTTGTGATGGGCTCTGCGCCGGACGCCTTCGACGGCGTTCACATGAAAGGCGAGTACTTGGCAGATGGGGCTGGAGCTTTTCATAAGCCATACACAAGAGTTTTTGTTGGAGGGGCAACTGGAGTTTTCGCTGCACTTGCGGGCTGGTGGCATGTGGCCTCCGGACAGTTTGACACTTGCCTTGTTGTGTGTGAAGAGAAAATGTCCTCTTGTTTCCCACATCCCCAATACGCCTTCACAACAATATTTGACCCAATCCTTGAGCGCCCAATAGGAATGAACCTAATATGGATTTTCGCTTTGGAAATGAACCGCTACATGCACAAACACAACATCAAAAAAGAGGACATAGCCCTAGTTTCAGTTAAAAACAAACGAAACGCCCTCGACAACCCGATTGCCCAGTTGGCTGCAAACATAACGGTTGAAGACGTCTTAAACTCTGAAATCATGGCCTGGCCAGTCCAACGATTAGACATCAGCCCAACAAGTGACGGTGCAGCAGCAATTGTTCTCGTTTCAGAAGAAGTTGCGAGGGAGGTTACAGACAACCCAGTTTGGATTGACGGCGTGGGCTGGTGCATAGACTCAACACACTGGACAAACCGTGACCTCTACTATCCGGATTATGTTGAATATGCGGCGCGCATGGCCTACAAAATGGCTGGAATCAAAAACCCGCCCAAAGAAATTGACGTAGCCGAACCTTATGACCCTTTTGACTATAAGGAGCTTCATCACATGGAAGGCTTACTGTTATGCAAGAAGGGCGAAGCGCCAAAACTTACAAGGGAAGGCGTAACCCAAAGGGACGGTGACCTACCAACATGCCCATCAGGCGGCTTGCTCGGCTGCGGCAACCCAATAGCAGCATCCGGCCTAATGAAAGTTTCCGAAATCTTTTGGCAACTGCGCGGCGAAGCTGGAAAGAGACAAGTTCCAGGAGACCCGAGGACTGGAGTTGCCCAAGCTTGGGGAGACTTGATGCAATACGGTTCAGTAATTGTTTTAAGACGTTAAAGTGGGGTGCAAAAATGAGTGTGAAGATTAAGCATTTTCCAGGCGAAGAGATTGAGACAAAAGATATGAAAGAAGGAAAAGTGCTTGCTGAAAAGTTCAGGCCAAAGGCTAAATACGCGTGGGCTGCAGGCATAGCCATAAGCAGATTTCTCGAAGAACTAAAAAACGGAAAAATAATTGCAACCACATGCAGCAAATGCAAGCGCATAATGGTTCCGCCTAGAATTTACTGTGAAAAGTGTTTTGCGCCAACTGACGGGTGGACATACGTGAAAGACACGGGCGTAATTAACACTTTTTCAGTTTCGTTTTTGGCTGCAGACGCTTCAAGGCTAAAAGAACCCATCGTTGTGGCCATTATAAACTTGGACGGTGCCTCAGAAGGCATGGGCATAGTTCACCGCATAGAAGAGTATGGCAACTGGAAGGAAATCAAAATTGGAATGCGCGTTAAAGCCGTATGGAAACCTCCAGAAGAGCGAACAGGCGCAATCACTGACATAAAATACTTTAAACCCATAAAGGAGTGAAAAATTATGAGTTTAGAAAAAATAACAAGTCCGTTTGGCATGCGCCATTGGATGGGCCACATGGAAACAGACTACTTCTACACGCTTGGCATTGCAGGAGAGCGCTTCTTTAAAGAGATAAAAGAAAACGGCAGAATAATGGGTGCAAAATGCCCAAAATGCGGCGTAATCTTTGTTCCGCCAAAAATGTACTGCGAAAAATGCTTTGAAAAACTTGATGAGTGGGTTGATGTAGGCAAGAAGGGCGAAATCTACACCTACACAATAGCTGCAGTAGACATTGAAGGCAAAAAACTTGAGAAACCGCAAATATACGCGCTGATAAAGTTTGAAGGCACACACGGCGGATTGATTCATAGAATAGGCGAAACAGAAAAAGTCTACATGGGAATGAAGGTTGAAGCCGTTTTAAAACCAAAAAGCGAGAGAAAAGCCTCAATAAACGACATAGCCTACTTCAAACCCTCCGAGTAGCCCAAGTTTCTCCAACAATCCCATTTCATTTTTATAATTGCAATAACTTATTGGGTTTAAATTTTGTTTAGGGCTTGCTCCACGTCTGCTATTATGTCTTCAGCGTCTTCTATTCCCAAGGCCAAGCGTATTAGTTGGTCTGTTATGCCTAGCTTTTGGCGTTGTTCTGGGCTTATGAAGTAATGGGATGATGTGGCCGGTTGAGTTACCAAGGTTTCTGTTCCCCCAAGGCTTGCGGCCAAAGCGCACAATTTTAGGCTTTCAACAAACTTTAATGTTTTTTCAAAATCTCCCTTAATTTCAAAACTGACCACTCCGCCGAAGCCCTTCATCTGCCTCCTGGCAAGAGCATGCTGCGGATGGCTTGGAAGGCCTGGATAATAAACCCTCTTAACTTTTGGATGATTTTCCAAGTATTTGGCGACGAGCAAGCCGTTTTCATTATGCCTTTCCATTCTTAAGGCAAGCGTTTTTAATCCCCGCGACAAAAGCCAAGCTGCAAACGGATCTAGCGTTCCTCCAAAAACTTTGCGTGTCCTCTTCAGTTTATGGATGAAGTCTTTTGAGCCGCAAACTACACCGGCAGTAACATCGTTGTGTCCGCCTAAATATTTTGTGGCGCTGTGGACAACTATGTCTATGCCAAATTCTATTGGCCTCAAATTGTAGGGCGAAGCCAGCGTGCTGTCAATGACAGAAGTTATTCCCTTTTTCTTGGCTAAGGATGCAATTTTCTTTAAATCCACAATTTTTAGTGTTGGGTTTGTTGGCGTTTCAGCATAAATAACCCTTGTATTTTCTCGGATGACATCCTCAACATCATCAATGTTTGAAGCATCAACAAAGCTCACCTCAACACCAAACCGCGGCAATATTTCTTGAAAGAAAGTTAAGGTTCCGCCATACAGGTCCATTGTTGAAACAACATGGTCTCCGGAAGAAACCAATGTTAAAAGAGTGGTTGTTATAGCGGCCATACCTGAAGAAAATGCTGCAGCATCTTCAGCGCCCTCCAAAAGAGCAATTTTCCTTTCAACAGCCCTTACAGTTGGATTGTCAAATCTCGTGTAAATGTAGCCCTCAACCTTTTCGCCGACAACGTCAATCAACTCTTTAGTGCTAGAGAAAGCAAAAACAGAAGTCTCATAAATTGGCGAGACAACAGCACCCTTAGAATTGCGGAATTCTCCACTATGAACAGACATTGTTGAAAAACCCCTTTTTCTCAAATTCATTTCTACATCCCTTCAACAAATTTCAACAATTGTGTATTTAAAATAATGGGACGAAATTGCAAACGTTTGGGCAAATTTTAGGAAATAACTTTTTAGGCTTGGCACTAATATTTTAGTCAAAACGGGTTGAAGGAGCTTATAAGATAATGTTTGACATGGAAAAAGTTAAGGAAATATCTAAACAGCGCGAACGCTGGGAAAAGACAACACTCCCAAACTGGGTTAGGCAGTGTCCAGAAAGGCAAAAAGAATTCAGAAATCATTCAGGCATGCTAATAAAGGGGCTTTACACTCCAGAAGACATTAAAGAAATGGATTATATGCGGGATTTGGGGTTTCCGGGCGAGTATCCCTTTACACGTGGTTTGCATGCAACAATGTATCGTGGTCGCCTTTGGACCATGAGGATGTTCGCTGGGTATGGCACTGCCGAAGACACTAACAAACGCTTCAAATACTTGTTAAGCGAGGGAGAAACCGGCCTAAGCACGGCTTTCGACTACCCGACAATTATGGGTTATGATTCTGACCATCCCATGGCGAGAGGCGAGGTTGGCGTATGTGGAGTAGCCATTTCCTCGCTTCAAGACATGGAAATTTTGTTTGATGGCATACCGTTGGACAAGGTTACAACTTCCATGACAATTAATGGTCCGGCTTCAATATTGCTCGCCATGTATGTTGCTGTAGGCGACAAACAGGGTGTTCCGAGGGAAAAGTTGGGCGGGACAACCCAAAACGATAATTTGAAGGAGTTTTTCGCCCAGAAACTCTGCATTTTTCCGCCCGAACCATCATTGAAGCTTTCAGTAGACGTCATAGAATACTGTGCGAGGTACTTGCCAAAATGGAATCCGATAAGTATTAGTGGCTACCACATCCGTGAGGCTGGGGCAACAGCCGTTCAAGAGTTGGCCTTCACCCTTTATGATGGCATAGCCTACGTGGAATCCACCTTGGAAAGAGGCTTAAAAATAGACGACTTTGCACACCGCTTATCCTTCTTCTTTGCATCCCACAACGACTTCTTTGAGGAAATAGCCAAATTCAGAGCCGCACGAAGATTGTGGGCAAAAATAATGAAGGAACGCTTCCACGCAAAAAATCCAAGATCCATGTGGATGCGAATGCACGTTCAAACTTCTGGCTGCACCCTAACGGCACAACAGCCACTAAACAACATTGTACGCACAACAATACAGGCGTTGGCAGCAGTTTTAGGCGGAACACAATCGTTGCACACAAACTCTTTTGATGAAGCCCTATGCTTGCCAACAGAAGAATCCGTGAGAGTTGCGTTGAGGACTCAGCAGATAATTGCTTATGAAAGCGGAGTGACAAACACAGTCGACCCACTTGCAGGCTCGTATTATGTGGAAGCTTTAACAAACGAGATGGAGGAAAGAGCCATGGAATACATCCAAAAAATAGATGACATGGGCGGCGTTATAGCAGCAATAGAAAAGGGCTTTTTCCAAAAGGAAATTGCTGAAAGCGCCTACCGCTACCAACGCGAAATAGAAGAGAAGAAGCGTATTATAGTTGGAGTAAACGAATACGCCATAGAGAAGGAAGAGATTCCAATAAAACTTTTAAGGGTTGACCCCAAAGTCGAAGAAGAGCAAGTGGCGAGACTGCAAAAGTTGAGGAGGGAACGCGACAACAGAAAAGTTAAGGAAGTCCTTGAAAAACTCCATTATGCAGCCGAAAAAAATGAAAACTTGATGCCAACAATAATAGAGGCTGTAAAAGCTTATGCCACACTTGGAGAAATAACCGATGTCCTGCGAAAAGTTTACGGAGAATATAAAGAATTAATCGTAATTTAGATTTAGAGGGTGAAGTAAAATGCAAACTGAAAGGAAAATTAGGGTATTAATAGCAAAACCAGGCTTGGACAGCCACGACCGAGGAGCCAAAGTTGTAGCCAGAGCCCTAAGGGATGCTGGAATGGAAGTAATTTACACTGGATTGAGGCAAACGCCAGAACAAATAGTTGAAACAGCCCTTCAAGAGGATGTGGATGTTATAGGCTTAAGCATACTTTCAGGCGCCCATAAAACCCTATTCCCAAAGATAATGGAACTTTTGAGGCAGAAGGGTTTAACAGACGTCATGGTTTTCGCCGGCGGGATAATTCCAGAAGAGGACGTGCCGGAACTTAAGAAGTTGGGCATAAAGGAAGTTTTTGGGCCTGGAACCCCAACAGAAGAAATAATCAAGTTTGTTCTAGAAAATGTTCCAAAGAGAAGTTAAAATGAAAGAGCGCTGAAAATTTGCCAACAATTGAGCAAATAGCAAACGGTGTTTTAGCTGGCGACCGAAGAAGCATAGCGAAAGCCATAACAATGGTGGAAAATAACATATCAGAAGCACAGCAGCTCATCGCCCTAATCTACCCAAAAACTGGAAAAGCTCATGTAATTGGGTTGACCGGCCCAGGCGGTTCTGGCAAAAGCACACTTATAGAAAAGCTTGTTCGCGCGTATAGGCGTATGGGTAAAAGTGTTGGTGTGGTGGCAGTGGACCCAACAAGCCCATTTACTGGAGGAGCCTTTCTAGGCGATAGAATTCGCATGCAAGAGCTCAGTACAGACGAGGGAGTTTTCATTAGGAGCATGGCGACCCGCAATTATCCGGGCGGAATAGCAAAGGCCACTAAGGATGCTGTTAGAATTTTGGATGCTTCTGGAAAGGACATTGTTATTGTTGAAACTGTTGGGGCTGGACAATCTGAAGTGGAAATTATTAAAGTTGCACAAACAATTGTTGTCATACACGCGCCAGGGTTAGGGGACGAAATACAAGCCATAAAGGCGGGGCTGATGGAAATAGCTGACATTTTTGTTGTGAATAAGGCCGATAGGGAAAATGCGGATAAGGCTGTTATGGACATTCAGGCAATGCTTCAATTGAATAGCAAAGAAAGGGCTTGGAAACCCCCAATATTGAAAACCGTAGCGCTTACTGGCGAGGGAGTACCACAGCTTGTCGAAAAATTGGAGGAGCACAAGAAATTTTTGGAAAAGGAGAAAGAACTCAAAAAGCCTTTACTGAAGGCTGAGGCTGAACTAATAGAAGCAATAAAAGAGATCGCTGCAAACTCAATAGTGGCTGAATTGAAAAAAGAGGGAAGATTCCAAGAGCTTTTAAAGAAAATTTTGGAAAAGGAGATTGACCCGGTTTCCGCAGCCCAAAATCTTTTAAAAGAAAAGTTTGGAAGGCATTAGGCAATGCCAAAGCTTGAGAGGGGCCTTGTTCAGGTTTACACTGGAAATGGCAAGGGAAAAAGCTCAGCGGCTTTCGGACTTGCGTTAAGGGCTGTTGGAAGGGGATTAAAAGTTTACATAATTCAGTTTATTAAGGGCGGATTCGACTACGGCGAACTCTACGTTGTAGATAGACTGCCAAACTTAACTTTGAAAGCATTCGGCAGGGGCAAGTTTGTAACGGAAAAGCCTCCAGCAGAGGAGGATGTAAAACTCGCCGAAGAAGCATTAGCCTTGGCTGAGGCTGTTGTGAAAAGCGGAGATTACGACATGGTTATTTTAGACGAGGTTAACGTGGCTTTAAAACTTAAATTAATCAAAATTGAAAGGGTTATTGAATTAATTAGAAGCAAGCCAAAGCACGTTGAACTTGTGTTAACTGGGCGGCATGCCCCAAAACAAATTATTGAATTGGCTGATCTAGTAACTGAAATGCGAGAGATTAAACATCCCTTTAACAAGGGGTTTCCAGCAAGAGAGGGAATAGAATTTTAGTGCAAGGAAAGTAAATGTCGGATAAAAAGAGCTTTTCAGAGCTTTTCAAGACCAGCTGGGTGAAATCTTCCATAAAAATTGGAATAATATTTACGACCATAGGCATTGCAGCACTTTTTCTATTAAAAATTTTTAACGTTGGCGGTTCACAATTTTTCTTTGACGTCAAAGCCTTTGTCACTGAACACGGACTTTTAGGCGTTTTTCTCGCAACAGTCCTAGCCGGAACCATAGTGCCGTTGGGAAGCCCAGCCCTAGTTGTGGCAGCAGCCATGCTTGGAGTGCCACGTATTCCGCTGGTTTTGGTTGCCACCTGCGGATTCGCCATCGGCATGTTAGCCAATTATTTTTTGGCCTATCATTTGGGAAGACCGTTTGTTTTGAAGAAGGTTTCAGAGGACAAGTTTGAGGAGCTTAAGGGTATGTGGGATACTTGGGGCTGGATAGTTTATGTTATATTTGGCTTTATTCCCGCCTTGCCAGTGGAATTGCTCTCTCTTCTTTGCGGATTGTTTAAGACACGTCTAGATGTCTTCCTCATTCTAAGCTTTTTACCCAGACTTATGGTTTTTACAGTTTTGGCCTATTTCGGAGAGTACATCAGCCTATGGATAGGATTAACTTAAATTAGCCATACCGCCGTATTTTATAGAAGCTTGAGCGGAGAAGCCAACTATGAAGCTTATAATTTTAGGTTCTGGCGGGGCAACGACTATTCCAAGACCTGGATGCCAATGTAAAGTTTGCTGTGAAGCGAGGGTTAAGGGCATACCGTATGCACGCTCATCAGCCTCAATGTATATTCCAGACGTCAAGATTTTGTTCGACACTCCAGAAGAGATTGCATTCCAGCTAAACCGGGAAGAAATAAGCGATATTGACTACATTTTTTATTCTCATTGGCATCCAGACCACACTTTAGGCTTGAGAATCGTTGAGAAAATGTACAAGTTTTGGCTTGGAAAGTTTGTGAGAGGCGAAAAGCCAGTAAAGAAAGTTAAGATTTGCGCTTTAAAAAGTGTCTTTGGGGATTTAAAAGAAAAATATGGCTCATTTCTTGATTTTTATAGAGCTTCAGACTTGATTGAAACCGCTGAACTGGAAGATGGGCAGCCATTCAATGTTGGAGATTATAAGGTAATACCCTTCGAAGTTCATGGAGCTTATGTTACTTCAACAGTGTTCTCAATAGAGGTGGGAGGCAAAAAGGTAATTTACGCGCCATGCGACGCTAAACCCTTCCCGAAGGATGCACGGTTAAAGAATCCAAATCTGCTCATTTTAGGCGATGTCCTCCCTGAAGGCCCTCTCAAAGAAGGTATAACCATCCCTATAGATAACCCTTTAAGAAAGGAATTATTCTCTATGAGTGAGCTTTTGGAACTTATGGAACGCTTGAATGTGGGAAAAGTCATTCTCACCCACATCGAAGAGGAGTGGGGTAAAAGTTACGACGATTATAGGGTTTTGGAGAAAAATTATGGTGGGCGGATATGTTTTGCCTATGATGGAATGAAAATTACCGTTTGAAAAGGCTAAGCTATTTTCTGATTGTTGGCGGTATGGCAATCAAAGTCTGAGTTCTTCTTACGCCCTTCAAAAGTTGTATTTTCTCAATTATCTCTCCAAGATCACCCATCTTCGCAAACTCCACATAAGCCACAACATCAAACTGTCCTGTCACAGCATGCGCCATCTTAACACCCTCAATTTTTTGCGCCAATTCCGCAACTTCCCATATCATACCCGGATCAGCATTAACAAGTATGTAGGCTTCCAAATTGGTTTACCTCAAAAATACTTTGCCAATAAAGCACATAAAAAGTTTAGTGAAATGTGCCAAAGCGATTTGCTTATTTTTTGTCTTTGGATTTGCTTGTTGCTGGAACGATTATTTGACGGCGCTTTTTTAGGAAGTTTTTGAGTGTTTTTCTTATTTCTTTTAGTGGAGATGGAATTGGGTAAAATTCTGGTTTGAAGGGGTGGGTTTCGCTTTCTAAAAGCTCTTTCAGTCTTGCATAGTAAACTTCGAATTGCAGCATGTTATTGTTTTTGAATTTGAATATTGGAATGTTGCCCTTTGGCTCCTCCCAACGTTTGTCCCATGCTATAACGGGATCCGCATTTCCAAACCTCTCAATGTTTCTTTTAATTAGAATGCTTCTTTCAACATTTAATACGATGAGTAGGCGATTGACTCCCCCAACCTTTGTTGATAAAAGGAATTCCCTTGTCGCGTTGTCCGGGGCTGTTGAATCCACTATCACATTGTAGCCTCTTTTTAGCAGGTCATCCCGCATTTCAGCAATCATAGAATAAATTAGAAATTCATCTCTGCACGGCGGCGCCTCATTAAAAAGCATGGTCCTCAACTCGTCAACACCAACCCTTGCAAAATTTTGATTGTCAGCAACCAACCTATAGGCAAGGGTGGTTTTGCCAGACCTTGGGTAGCCGCTCAAAACAATGTTCCATAAGCCTTTGGGGCTGCTGCCCATCATAACCCATCAACAGCTAACGTTAAGCAAGCCTTAAACCTTACCACAAAAACATCCGAAATTTGAATGATAAACAAGTTTATTGAAGAAAAATATGGATAATAGCAGCTAAGCTAGTTTTTCTCCGCAGTTGGGACAGAACTTGGCTCCGGGCTGAACTTCGCCCCCACACTTTGGACATTTGGCAGTAGCCGCCTGCAACGGATTTCCACAGTTAACACAGAATTTTGCCCCAGCAGGGTTTGACGCCCCACATTTGGGACAGTTAACTCCGCCTGCCGCCACCTGTAAAGGCGCGCCACAGTTTCCGCAGAACTTTGATGTTTGTGGATTCTGGAAGTTGCATTTTGGACACAATATCATGGGTTGAGCTGGCGCCGGAGCCTGAGCAGGCTGCTGAAAGAGCGGCGGGATTATTGCCACTCCCGCTCCAACTGCTGCACCAGGGCTTTTTGATAGACTTTCGGCTGACTTTTGGACTGTTTCCATTCGGAGGACCTCTGTGGCAGCCACACCAGTCTTTATGTAGAAGAGGCGGTCTCTCCACTCAGGGGTTGTGTCTATTCCTTCGAATTTAACGTCGATTAACTCAAGGCCTATTCTGGAGAAAGCATCGAAAAGAGCGTTTTTCGCCAGAAGGCTTGTTTCGTCGAGTTTGCCGTAAACGTCTGCAAGCGAATACTGACTAAGCGTGTCGATTAGTCTCTCGTTAAAGTAGCCCCTAAGAAAGTTCTGAAGGGCATCTGTTGTGAAGGCTCCTTGGCCGCCAACCACCTCGTTAACGAAGAGGTTCGGCTCTTCAACCCTAAACCAGAAGCCCCCAAAGAATTTTAGGGGGGCAAGCTCCTTTGTCTGTCCTTGCGCACCGAATTTTCCTTGAAACTGCTTTAACGAAACGAAGACTATGGAGGATCTGAAAGGAACCTTATCGAATCCCGTGATCTTTGAAAGAACCTTAGTCAGCAAAGGAAGATTTGCCGTCGACAAAACATGACGCCCAGCCCTGAAGACATCGTAGGCTTTTCCATCTCTGAAGAAGACTGCAGCCTCATACTCGTGAACTATTAGGTTGTCTCCCCAGCCTATCTCCTCAACGGGGTATCGCCAAACAATGTCTCCCTCTCTTGCTCCAACCCACTCTATGACTTTAGGCATTTTAATTTTCACCTCCCTTTAACTCGAACAGGAAGCCAGGGCCTTTGCCCCGCAATAACGCTTCCATTACACGCGTCAATTATTGTGGAGAAAGATCTTCCTCCCATACGGTATTCTATGAACCACCAGGGCGAATAAATCAGTTCTGGTTCCCCAATAGGATTTGCCCACACACTAAACCTAGATACAAAAGTGTATCTTGACCTAACCTCTTGAAGGGCTAAACCTTTCGCCCTTTCTATGGCCTCTTTAGCGCCTATCTCAACGTTAAGGGTTTCTTCCCCAGTTTTTCTAAAGGGCTCTTTCCTGTCCAAGGGGATTTTGTATGTGCCTGGATCAGGCTGAAATTCTGCAGCCTTCCGCGCCACAACTGGAACATCTAAAGCTTCGCTAATGGATATTCTCTCAGTTCTATCTCCTATGGCTTTTCCAGCCCCCCTTCCAGCGCCGCCGAAAAGGCTTCCAAGTGCTCCTCCTAGGGCTTGCATGGCAACTTCTTGAGCCACCTGCGCCTTAGTGTCCTTAGCCTTTACAATGGCCTTCTTTCCTTCAATGTCACCTTCAAGCTGGATTGTTACAGCCCATGCTGGAACATAACGAAGAACTATGGCGTCCCATTCGGCTCGTTCAGCCATGCCTCGGGTGACGAATATGCTTTTTGCAACGTGGTCTTTGGCTGTTTCTATTGCTTGTGAACCATTAACGGTTACTGGAAGCATGCTGTATCTTGGAGGCTGTTCGCCAGTAGTATTGTTTATGTAGCCACAATAGTTGCAGATAACAAGAACCTCTTCTGGGTCATAGGTTAATGGGGCGCCACAATGCAAGCATGCTTCAAGTTTTGGTTTTGCTGGTGCGGACGGCGTTGGCTGAGGCTGTGGAGGAGCTTGAGCCGAAGGTGCCGAAGCTGGGATAATTCCGGCGAAACTTTTAGCGATTTCCATCGCCTGCTGCTTTGCCTGTTCTTTCCACCCTATCAATGCCGCCGGGTTTTCGCATGAGTCAGCTAAGGCTTGTTCTATAACATCCATTAGAGCTTGAGGACCCTCAACCTCCACATAAACGTCTTGGGGCACACCCCGAACCTTAATTAATGCCTTGTCGAAAAAACCCTTCTTTAGTTCAAGCATAAAGCTATTCTGTCCCGGAACAAGCTTCTTAACGCTCCAGCCTATTTGCTGAACATATCTGGGTAAGGCTTGCTGAAAAGCGTCAATGCGGGCTCCAATCCCGCGGTAACGCGCCGAAATCACCCTCCAATCCCCCGGAGAATCTCAGACCTTCGATCGACCAGCCCATCAAGCTCTTCGACTTTAGATGTCAACTCGTCCATGGCTTGTTTCCACTCTTCTTTGCCCGTCTCCATCTTTACAATTTTTTCAACATCCGCCTTTATTGATTCAGCTTTTTCTATCAGGCTTAAGTCGTGTTGGATAACCATGTCAAGCTTATCCTCTTTGACTTTGACCGCGTCGAACATTCCGGCGTATCCGGCCACAGCCCGGTCTATACGTTGGGTAACCCTATCTAAGCGGGCTAAGAGGGCTTCAAACCTATATTTGTCTTCTTCTGAAAGCTTCTGAACAGCCATAGGGTTTGCAAAATTTCTCCTAAAAGCGTTTTTTGCAGCTTTAAGTTTATTCACAACTTCCATTCTCACGAGGTGGTCGCTTTCCCTTCTCAACTCCTTCTCTTTGTATCCTCTATACCCTGGAATGTAACTCATGATTTTTTCTAAAAGTCCTCTTTCTCCGCGAACTTTCTCTAAGTAGTCTTTACCGCTCATTGTTTACTCCTCTTATAGGCAATTATACTTATAGCTGCGATTATAATTAAAAGTATCCCCAAAACAACGAATGGATTTACTATGTTATAGGTGGCTGAAACCACGCCCACAGCAAGCATCACAAACCCCCAAACCAAATAAAAAATTGGGTCTTTGTGCGCAAACAACGAATAAGCAAGCGTGTATACTCCAAGGGGACAAAAAATCCAGGCGGGAAGATTAAGGAAGTTAAATGCAACAAGGTTTAAGCCATAGACCACGGCCGCAAGTCCCAAAGACACAACAAAGACGATGAGGGCGCCCGAGCCATAATCCAACGCGCGGTTACGCTTTTCGGTTTTCATATAATTCCTCAAGTTTGCAATAATTTTAGCCTAACCTCTACTTTTAAGTTTTACTTAACACAGCTCAATGTTGTGCAAAATTGGTTAAGACTACGCGAAGTTTGGGTTAAGCCAACATCGTTAGCGTGTGGACTCCAAAATTAGCGGATAAATTTCCTTAGCAACATATTCGAGATATTTCTCCTTATCTGTGATGTTGAATATTGTTACTGAAGCGTCGCGCGTCACGCCCACCACATAACCGTATTCCTTTGATCTAGCGACTATGTACCATAGGTCGCCGTGTTTGCAGTAATCTTCGAAGAGCGAAGTGTTTATCAAGTCTGGTCCATAAAGCGAAAGCTTGTTCACGTTTGGAATGTCAACATTATCAAAAAACGTAATTTTCGTGTCTTCTGGATTTTTCAAATGAAACTCTTTTAGGGTTTCAGGCGGGATCCTAGCCTCAACCACGCTGCCAACCTTTTCAAATAATATTTCGCTTAGTTTGTTTGCTATAAAATTGGCTAAGCGCTTTTTCTCAACAATAGTTAATAGCGTGACGCCTTCGTGAACAGCAAAGCTAAATAAGGCTTCGATGGTGCGGGGTAGGGGCACAACCTTCCCTCTATGAAAAACGTGAATTATATAGTCGTGGGAGTAAATGCCCCTAAGCATGTTCTCATCTGGTTTTGAAAGGAGCCCAACAATTTCTGTCACAAGCGTAAACTTGTAGTCGCCCTCCTCATAAGCCTCTTCAACGTGGTAGCCCTCAAGCTCCGAAGCAATTTCAGCTATGGAAAGCGGTTCAGAAAGCCTAAAAACCTTGCCAGCAACAACCACACACATCGCCTACTTTTGAATATAGGATTATTCGCTTAAGAAGTTTAAGATTAATTTAACTCACCTTTCCCTCTTTTCGGCAGTTTTTCGATCCATTTCCTCTATGTCTTTAATCATTTTATGAAATTGAGCATCCTTTTCCCATAAAGAAAATCCATCTTTAACAGCTTTTTCGTGGGCTTTGTCTCTATTAAACCCCTTTTACTCGATAATATATCTCTCTTAACTCGTGAAAGATTATGTAGGTTTCATAAGGTTGCCACATTTCAGAAATCCATATTTCATTCAGCGGAATGTTTAGTTTCTTCGCTGCATTTGTTGTGATATGTTTGCTTTTGAAAATGACGTTATACGCTGCATTGTAGTCTTCTATGATTTCATGAGGAACATATCGAACTTTATAGGCATGCTTAGCAAATAGCCTCATTGTCTCTTCAAACAGATTCTTTTTAGTAGATCTCATATTATAGCGTCGCCAAAATATTTTTTACGCTTGATAAAACTAAAATCTTGCTTTTGGACTTCTCGCATGCCATAACAACAAGTTTTAGAATGTTTATATCGCCCCTCCAACCTAAAGTTCTGAACAGTCATGAGCTACATACCAGAACAAGTTAAACTATGCCTGAAAGATTAAAGAGACATAGAGTAAAATATGTAGTTATAGGGGCCATACCAACACATTTTTATGGTAGGCCGAACATCAGCGGACATGGACATCGTGCTTGTATCGCACATGGATAAAAAGGTATTGCATACGGTTTTAGCTGATAGGTACATTTTGTATTATGATGGAAAAACCGTGCTGAAGTTTATTGACAATGTGACTGGAACAGGGGTAGATGTTCTCCTATCGTTAAAGACTGTTGGATTAAGCCAAGAATCCTTAAAACGCATTAGAAAAGTGAAAGTTGACGATTTAATGATACCTATCCCATGTCCAGAAGATTATATAATAACTAAACTAAAAGCCAGGAGACCAGACACATTCGACTTTTCAGACGTAATGTCTGTTTTGCTCAATATGTATGATAAAATAGACTGGGAATACTTAACTAAAAGGGCCAAAGAGGAAAAGCTATCACACCTAATAGAATATTATAGAGAGGGGTTAAATTGGAAAATAAGTTGAAATCACCCATTTATAAAGGGGGAATTTTGTTTTGCCCTTACTGCAATTCTCCACTTTTAACCGTTGAAGAAACCCATTTGAGGTTCAAATGCGCTGTTTGCTAAAAACCCTTGGAAAACTGCCGATAGCGGTGTTAAAGAGAATGTTTGATGATTTTCCAAAGGAACTTGCCAAGGAATGGATGTTAGAGATGAGAGCCCAAAGAAAAGCCCCTTCAGTTTAGCCTCAAACTAGTCAAATTTTCATTGCAATTGGAATGAAGCTTTAATCGTAGATTGGCTAATTCTTTAATAAGAGAGTTTTCACCTCTATTATTTACCGCAAAAGAGGCTAGGGGCTTCAATGCTGATTCGAGAGGTGATCCTTGAAAACTTCATGAGCTATGAGTATGCTAGGGTACCGTTTAAACCCGGCGTAAACGTTATCTGTGGGCCGAACGGTTCTGGAAAGTCTTCGCTTTTGTTGGCTATTTCCGTTGCTTTAGGCCAATCGTACACGGAGCGCTCTAGAAAGCTTAGTGATTTGATTCGTTGGGGGAAGGATCAGGCCCGTGTTACGCTTATTTTGGATAACACTAAAAGGGGTGGGAAAAGGCCCATTCCAAAGTTTAATAAGGATCAGATTTTTTTGACGCGTGTTTTGAGGCGCGATGGAAAATATTGGTTTGAACTTGAGAATAGGGCTGTGACGAAACAAGATGTTGAGAGGGTTCTCTCCAAACTTGGTGTTGACCCGGATAACATGCTTATTATCATGCACCAAAACATGGTTGAACAGTTTACGGTGCTTTCTCAACATGATAAGCTTCGGATGGTTGAGGCTGCTGTTGGGCTTGAGCCCTACCGCCAAAATGTTTTGGAGGCACAGAAAAAACTGGCACGAATACTAAGCCAGGAAGAATCAATAAGCAAGCTTTTGGAGTCTGCTGAACAGACGCTGAATTATTGGAGAGAACAATACGACAGATTTCAAGAGAAGAAGCAGCTACAAACTAAAAGAAGGTTTTTAGAAAGGGAGCTTGCTTGGGCGGAAGTTGCCAAAAGAGAAGAGATTGTCCAAGAGTTGGAAGCCAAGCGGAAAGCGGAGCTTGAAGCCTTAAGTCAGATTGAGGAAGAAACAAAAACTGTTGAGGGACAAATGCAAGTTCAGCAGTCTGAGCTTGAAAGATTAAAAAGCGAGTGGAAAACTCTTTTTGATGAACGCATAAACCTTGAACGTGAAAAGGCCTCAAATGAATCAACAATTTCCATGTGCGAGCAACTTTTGAAAGAAACCACGCTTTTAGAAAACCCCATTGCACTGGAATCCACACATTTCAAACTTCTTAAAAGCGAGAATTTGAAAGGCATAATCCAAAACTTAAGCAATAACATTTCAAAATTGGCTGGTGAAATAAGCGCAAATCAGATGAAAATTAAGAGTTTGGAGGAGGAAATTGAAAAGGTTAGCAACCAGCTCATAGATAACAAAATTAGATTGGCTTTGCTTCAATACCGCGAAGAAAATGCAAAGGCAAGCCTTGAGAGAATCGAAAGCGAGTTAAAAAGCTCAAAAACTCATTTAAATGAAGCCTTGGCAAGGGCTGAGCAAACCGGGCCAAGAATAGCCGTCTTAAAAACCGTGAGCGAAATTCTCGAAGAAATTAGAATTACGGACGGGCATCTGGCGGCTTTGGCGGACGTTTCAGAGGACATAGAACGCATGTACGAATCGTATTCGAAACTTTACCTTGAACTTAAAGAAAAAGCCCAACAAGTGGCGGAAAATAGGGAAAAAGCCCTTGAAGAGGTTAAAACTAGAATGCAGAATTGGCGAGCAGTAATCCAAAGCCTCCTAGACCGCGTGAATCTACAATATCAGAAAATTTTGGCTCAAGCCCAAGCTGTTGGAGAAGTTAGGCTCGTAAATGGCCATGATATTGAGGCAGCCGGCCTCGAAATTCTCGTTGGGTTTAAGGGTGGAAAACCAGTTCCTTTAGATGCTTATACGCAAAGTGGCGGGGAAAGAACAACATCAACAATGAGTTTTCTGTTGGCTTTGCAACAGCATGTCCGCTCACCGTTTAGGGCTGTTGACGAATACGACGTCCACATGGACCCGAAAAACCGTGAGACAATTGCCCAAATGCTAATTTCAACGGTTAAGGATGCTGATGTCCAATATGTTGTGATAACCCCAAGCCAAGTTACATTTGCAGGGGAAGAAGCAAACATAATAACAGTCCAAAACATTGAAGGAAAATCCATAATCAGAGAGGTTGCCTAATGCAGTCTAAAAAGGAACATTTGAAGGCTGGAAGAGAAAAACTCTTGCGGATTATTGAAACATGCAAGTCTATTGAAGAGCGTTCCCTCGACCCCTTTCTTTTGGATGTTGACGAAATTATAAAAACGATTAGGGAATATTTTCCGGAATGGAAGGTTCCCGAAGACCTCTGCCTAGACGCTGAAACAATACATCATTTGGCTTCTGTGATAAAACTTCAAAGCGAATGGGTTAAACATCGTTCAACAGCCCTATATACAGACCCCTTCCTCCTAGAGGAAAAGCTAACACGCTTGGGAAAAGAGGAGATCGTAAAAACTTTCCTTAAGGCATGGCATCCGATAGTTGAGTTTGAACAAATTTCACTCCACAGCCTCGCAGAAGCCCTAAGATATTGGGAAAGCCTAATACCATTAGATCAAAGATGGAAGGAATTTCCGCCAATTTCGGTTGAAGCAGGTCCCACAACTAAAGAGGAGCTTATAAGGCAGAGAATACTGCGAGAAAAAGCCTTCACAGAAGAGCTTGAAAGCTTTTGGCAAGAGCTGAAAAAGATGGTTAGCGAAAAAGGCCGTGATGGAAAAATAGGCTACTGGGATTTTGTTGGGGCGGAAACATATGAGGGAACGGTGCAAAGGGCGTTTATGACAAGCTTTCTTGTTACATATGGATACGCAACATTAGAAGTTCATCCACTTGAAGAAGAGATTTTCTTAAAACCATACGAGAAACCACTCTCAAAAATAACGAAAAAACAGCTCGTTTCGATACCGATAGCCGTTTCAGTGGAAGACTGGATTAAATGGAAGAGAGGAGAACTTAAATGAGCAAGAGAAAAGCCTATTACGCAAGCAAACTAAAAAGGGCAATCCACCTCCTCTTCTACCGCAGACACAAAAAACCCGGAGTAAAAGGCTGGGAGCTAAGGAAAATTTTAGGCGCAGACTATCCCAAAGTGCTAAAAATTTTAGACGATTATCTTAAGGCTTTAGATTTACAGGTTAAAACAGTCTTTGAAGAAGAGAAAACCGTGGAAAAACCAACGTTGGAAGAGTTGGATAAAGCCAGATTCTACATAACACTAAGGGGCGAATTAACGCCCAAAGAAGCCAAAATGATAGGGTGGCGCATAGACGATCTTGCAGGCCTAGCGATAACAATAGCCTACATAATATCAAAAAGGGGGAAAGCCCCAAGAAAGGAGGTTGAGGAACTCCTCCGCGAAAAACTTCCCGGATGGAAGGTTGGCTTAAACGTTGACCGCTACATTCGCTATGGATATTTGACAGAAGATGAAAACGAACAGCTTTACTTAGATTGGAGAACACGCGCCGAAGTAGACCAAAAAGCTCTCATAGACCTTCTGCTAAAAACAGAAACCCAAAGTTCACTTAATTCCAGCCTTGCGAACACTGAACAACCTAAAGATGAGTAGGGCTGTGGCAACCCACATAAGGGTTAAAAACCCAACTAGAATTCAGGTTTTGATTAGATATCTATAGATGAAAAGGTCAACCTCGTTAATTTTAGTGATAATTGCAAGCATTCCACGTTCTTTTGGCCATGAAAAGAAGGAACCAGCAGGCCCATGGTGCCATTTCACAACATTTTCATCAGCATTTTCATAAACAATTAAAATTATTCGCTTTCGAGTAAGTGCATGCACAAAGATAAAATGGCGAAAAGACACATTTAATTCTAGAGTTTAGAACAACAAAATTTAGATTCTCGTCTAAAATTTTCGAGTTCACTTTCTTATTTTACGGTAGATGAAAGCTATAATGTCGATAACTATTATTGCCGTAAGGACTAGCAATGGACTGCCAATGAACTGGTCTAGAAAGGAATCGTCGGTAGCGAAGACCACGTTAATTAGTGTGGATAAAAATAAAAGTTTTAGAATCAATGATAATAGGATGCATTTAAGCATGGTTTACGCCTCAAATCATGTTATGCTAACATTTTGGATTTGGAAATATCTCCTTGCGAGAAAACGCAGACGCTCGGCGTTTCTCCCATTTTTTCCTATAGCAACGCCCTTGTCTCTTGGGTTTACGGTCACAACTGCAATTGATTTTCCATCAGGCCTTTCTGTAATTCGAACTTCTCTAACAACTGCGGGTTTTAGGGCGTTTTTTATGAACTGGGCTGGATCATCTGAATATTCGATTATTTCATGCTTTTTTCCAGTCATTTTCTCCAAAATGCGGATGTTTCTTCCGCCCTTTCCTATTGCTACGCCAACTTGTCCCTCGTTGACAACGAATATTACGCGTCCCTGTTCCTCGTCGATTATGCAGTCTTTAACGCTTGCGCCTGTTATGCTTTCAAATAGGGCTATATACCGCATTTCGTTGCTTGTAAACTTTATTCCACTTGTCATTCGTTACCTCCGCTTGATTCTTCAGATGATAAATTCTCTGCTAATCTAAGAATTTCTGAATCACCGGGCTCTCTTATACTTAACGCCGAAATAGTGAAGGGTTTTCCACACAAAGCTGCCAGATCCATTGATGTTCCCTTGTAGGTTATGAGGGGAATGTTTGAAAGTTTACAATAATATTCTAGGTCTTCACGAATGGATTTTGGACAGTTTGAAGCCACCACTATAAGTTTAACTTTTCCCGTTTTAGCACCCTGAATGGCGTGGTTTGCGCCGAAAAAAACTTTGCCTGTTCTCACAGCTGTAGCTATCGCCTTGTCCACGTCTATCATTTGTTTTTCCCTCCCAACTCAAAAGTTGACATGTACAATTCCACAAGTCCGGTGCCTATGGGTATCGACTGTCCGACAATCACGTTTTCTGTTACGCCTTCAAGTGGGTCGCTTTCGCCCTTAACTGCCGCGTCAACGATGTTTGGAACTGTGATTTCGAAAGCTGCCCTTGCCAAAACGCTTGATTTTTTGCCGCTTATGCCATGCCTTCCTATTTGTTGCACCTCGCCGGTGTAGGTCATCATGTCCGCAACAAGCATTACATGGCGTATGTCAACGTCCAAGCCTTGCTCTTCTAAAACTCCCTTTGACTCTTGTATAAGCGCGTTTCTCGCAGCTTCTATTCCAAGGGTTTTGGCTATTTCGTGGATGTTGTTTGTTGTTGTTCTTGAAGCGTCAACGCCAGGGACTTCCAAAACCTTTGGAAGGTTCGAGCCGTCTGTTCTTATAACCCATTCTCCATGCTCTTCTGTAACGAGAACCCGTTTTATTCCGTGAATTCCTTTAATGTAAAATGCCGAAACTTTTTCAAGCGTTTTCCTTAAAGCTTCTGGTTTCTTTGGCTTTATGTAAATGCTGTTACCCTTCGCTCTTATGGCGCAGTTTGGAATCTTCAATTTTTCCTTTAGCTCTTCAATTGTTACTCCCCTATCCTCCATCATTGTTTTATTAAGTTTTACAACAATTTCTTCTTTAAGCGTGTCTTCATAGATTGCTTCAGCCAAATCTTCTAGAGTTGTGTAAAGTATGTTGCGGGCAATTTTCACGGCAGATTCTCTGCTTTTTCTATGCTCTTCTGTTAGGTAAATGGTCATGATTGGCGTTGATGGAACCCTCCTCGCGTCAACAATTTCAATTAGCCTAGGCAAACCTAATGTGACGTTTTGTTCTCTAACCCCGGCGTAGTGAAATGTTCTGAGGGTCATTTGGGTGCCCGGCTCCCCTATTGATTGGGCTGTGACTATGCCGACGGCTTCTCCCGGCTCCATTAAAGCACGCTTATAATGCTCAACCGTCAGTTTTATTGCCTTTTCCGCACCAGCCTCGCTGAGCTTTGCCTTGGCCAAACCTTGCCTAAGTTCGTCAACAAGCAGGGGTGTAAGCTGGCCTTCCACTTCCTTAAGTAGCTTTTTAATGTATTCTGCTGACGCTGGTTTGCCTTTCTCTCCAGCGATTTTTATCTGTTCAATCAATCGGCTTACGTTTACTGCTTTTCCATGGTCGCTTTTGGCTGGATCAACCCCATCCTCGCCATATTTAAACTGGATTATGTCGCCGGCCGAGTCCCTGACTGTTCCATCATATTCTAACCTAATATGTTCAAGGGCGTTGATTAGCCGCCTCTGCATGTAACCGCTTTGCTGTGTTCTAACAGCCGTGTCAACAAGTCCTTCCCGCCCACCCATGGCGTGGAAGAAGAATTCAATTGCGTCAAGGCCCTTCTGGTAGGAAGAGTAGACGAATCCTCTGGCTTTTGGGCTTGGATCTCCAGGTTTAAAGTGGGGTAAAGCTCTGCCAATATAGCCTCGAAGTATTCTTTTTCCACGAACAGACTGTTGGCCAACGCATGCGCTCATTTGGCCAATGTTGAGGCTTGAGCCCCTTGCGCCGGTTCTCGTCATAACTATTCCAGCATTCTCTAAGGTGAAGTCTTGATCCGCAATTTTTCCCGCTTCGTCTCGCGCTTTGGCAAGTTCGTTCATAACATAAATTTCAAATGATTCCTCAAGGGTTTGGCCTGGAAGCCTGGGTAACGTGCCTTTCCTATAGTCTTCTATTAGCTCTTCAACTTTCTTCTGCACTTTTTCCATTGTTTTCTTGATCTTGTTTTCGGCGTCTGGGGATAGAACGAGCTCATCGTAGGAGTATGTGAAACCCCTCATTGTTATGAAAAGCTTTAACAGCCTTGTTATCTTGTTTAGGAATTCTCGTCCAGCCTTGGTGCCATAATCCTTTATTATTCTGTGGAGGAGGCTTTCAGACTGTTCGGCTCCGATTGAACGTCTGTCTATAACACCGCTTATGAGTTCGCCATCCTTAACAACAACATATGCGTCGTGGGGACAGTTTTCTTCAAGGCATTTGGCGCATCCCTGGCAAATGTTTGCCTTCAAAACATAATTCATGTCCTTGGGCAAAAATAGGCTGAAAATTTGCTTGCCGGTCCAAAGGGGTTGAGGCTCTTTTATTTTGGGTTCTGGCAGCGGCCCCTCATAGCCAGCAGCCATCAAAAGCCTAGTGACCTCTTTCTTTGTCAAATAGTTTGTTTTCCTTGTAAATAGGTAGGCGGCAGTTATAAAATCTCGAATTGCACCAATTATTGGGCCGCCGAACCTTGGTGAAAGGATTTGGTCTTGAACTTGCATGAGCATAAGGGCTTCTGTTCTGGCTTCTTCGCTTTGGGGAATATGAAGGTTCATTTCGTCCCCGTCAAAGTCAGCATTATAGGGCGGACAAACGCACAAGTGTAGCCGGAAAGTCTTGTAGGGCAAAACACGAACGTAATGGGCCATAATTGACATGCGGTGGAGCGAAGGCTGACGATTGAATATTGCTATGTCGCCGTTTTTAAGGTGTCTCTCAACAATGAAGCCTGGGCCTATGGCTTCGGCGATTTTCTCCCTATCTGTGACAAATTCAAGTCTTATTCGTTTGCCATCGGGCCTAATAATGTAGAGGGCTCCGGGATACTTTTCCGGTCCATTTATCACAAGTTTCCGCATTTCCTCAATGTTCCATTCCGTCACCTTTTCTGGAACAGAAAGCCTCATAGCAACTTCTATTGGGACACCAACCTCATTTATATCCAAATTTGGGTCTGGAGAAATTACAGTGCGCGCGGAAAAGTCAACGCGTTTGCCGGAAAGGTTGCTTCTAAAACGGCCTTCCTTCCCCTTCAATCTTTGGGAAAGCGTTTTTAACGCCCTTCCAGAGCGGTGTCTGGCCGGCGGTATTCCAGAAGCCTCATTGTTGAAGTATGTTGTTACATGATATTGGAGAAGCTCCGAAAGGTCTTGAATTATAAGTGTGGGGGCTCCAGCATCCATGTTTTCTTTAAGCCTTTGATTAATGCGGATTATGTCAACGAGTTTGTGGGTTAAATCGTCCTCTGAGCGAATTCCAGATTCTAAGGTTATTGAGGGACGTACGTAAACTGGCGGAACCGGCAAAACTTGCAAAATCATCCATTCTGGACGGGCTGCTTTGGGGTTAAATCCTAAAAGCTCAAGGTCGTCGTCGGGTATGCGCTCAAGCCTTTCTCTAATCATGCTTGGAGTTAAAAGTTCTGAACCGCTTTCAGGTATTTGTTCACTAAACTTTGTTGGCTTTTCAAAAATGATTTTGTATTGAACGGCGCCGCAATGAGGACATTGCTTAGCTTTTGTCTCCTGCAAACTAAGCTTATAAACTTCGTCGGGAACAACTCCCAAAAGCTGACGGGTTCTTTGAATTCTGGCTCGAACCCTCTTTATTGTTTCTTCGGAAAGCAAAATTCTTCCGCAATTTCGACACGTTGACCTCAACAAATCATATATAAGTTTTGTAAATTCAATGTGGATTATTGGGACTGCAAGTTCTATGTGGCCAAAGTGCCCTGGACAGCGCACCGCCGTATTACCACAAGTTTTGCACCTTTGTCTAGGCTCAAGTGTTCCGAGCCTCCCATCCATCAACCCAGCAGTGATTGGGGCGCCATCCTCATCGTAGGTGTCTGGTGTCTGAATTTCAACAACGGAAAGTTTACGTATTTCTTGTGGTGAGAACAAACCGAAGCGAATTTCATCTACAACTTTGTGTACTACTTCTTCCATAACAATCACGCCTTCTCCTTTAATCTTAATCTCGGCGCAATACAGAGGCTCATTAATTCTTGTAGGAGAAGTTTAAATGCGTAGGAAACAATGACTGGAGATATTTTTGCCTTATCCTCACAGATTTTGCATACATATTTTCTCTGTTTCATATCGTAATAGGCTATGTAACCACAGTTTTCGCAAACATATAAAGTGTATTTGTCGGATTCTTCAAGCAATCTGTCTCTAAGGAGCATGGCGGCACCATGTCCGATGAGGCAGTCGCGCTCCATTTCACCGAACCTTAAGCCGCCGCCCCTCGCCCTTCCCTCTGTGGGCTGTCTCGTTAACATTTGCACTTGTCCCCTTGCCCTAGCGTGGATTTTGTCAGCAACCATGTGATGCAGCTTTTGATAATATACTATGCCGACAAAAATGTCTGCAACAAATTTTTCGCCAGTTATACCGTTATAAAAAACTTCGCTGCCCTTGTGGCTGAATCCAAGTTTGATCAGGGCTTTTCTAAGCTCATCGGGTTTCTCGTTGATGAATGGTGTTCCATCAACGGGTTTTCCCCTCATAGCCGCAACTTTCCCAGCTATTGCCTCCACGAACTGTCCAATGGTCATTCTTGAAGGAATTGCATGTGGGTTGATTATTATGTCTGGAACTATGCCGTCCTCTGTGAAGGGCATATCCTCTTGTGGAACTATTAGTCCTATAACACCCTTTTGTCCATGGCGGGAAGCGAATTTGTCACCCAATTCTGGGATTCGCTGGTCTCGAACTCGCACTTTCACAAGTTTGCTTCCCTCTCCAGACTCTGTTATGAAAATTGCGTCAACTATTCCCGTTTCCGACGGCCGCATGTCCACTGATGTGTCCCGCATGGATGGCCCCTTAACTTCAAACTCTTTGTATTCTTCGATGAACCTTGGGGGGCTAATCCTACCTATGAGAACGTCTCCGCCCTCGACAGCAGCTTCCAAGCTTATTATTCCGTCTGGCTCAAGCAGCCTATAATATTGTTCGCCCCTATACCCTCGTGTTCCAGGTTCGGGTATGAGGAATTTGTCCTTTAACCCGCCTAGGTATTGTCGGCACTCCGCCTCATATATTCTGTAGAATGTTGAGCGCCCTAAACCCCTTTCTATTGAGGCTTTGTTGAAAATTAGGGCGTCTTCCATGTTATATCCTTCGTAGGAGAGGACGGCCACAATGCAGTTTTGTCCGGAGGGCCTTAGTTTGTAGCCCATCATCTCCATTAAGGCTGTTTCAACTAAGGGGAACTGTGGATAATGCAGAATGTGTGATCTTGAATCTACCCTTTTGTGGAAGTTTGTAGCGTAAACCCCCAATGCTTGTTTTGCCATCGCCGCCTGGTAGGAGTTGCGTGGCGATTGATTGTGTTCTGCGTAGGGTATTGTGGAGGCACATATTCCAAGGACAGTGTATGTGGCAATTTCCACATGCGTATGTTCGGAGGTTACATCATCAAAACTTAGGGCAATGTAAGCGTTTTCCTCTTCCTCCGCATCCAAATATTCAATTATGCCATTTTTGACAAGGTCCTCCCAAGACCATTCGCCGACGGCAATTTTTTCGATGTGCTCAGGCTGCAGTTTTGGCACGCCATTTTCAACTATTATGAGGGGGCGTCTAACCCTTCCCTCATCACAGTTAACGTATATTTCTTCCCTTTCACCCTCAACCTTTGAGAAGTAGGCTATGTTAACTTCGGTTGAAATTTCACCTCGCCTTCGTTTTTCCCTAAACTCGCTTACGAGTTCTTGCGGCGAACTGCAATATCCAATGATGTTTCCGTCAACAAAAACTTTCGCTCCCTTAAGCTTTAATGTTTCATTTGCCTCATAAACTGGAACTACGCCCATGCTGAACAAAATCTGTTTTATCCTTTCGGGATTAACTCCAACGGAAATGCATGCAGATAAAGCCAAATTTTTGACTAACCCACAGTTTGAGCCTTCTGGCGTTTCATTTGGACATAGGCGTCCCCAATGGGTTGGATGCAAATCTCTTGCTTCAAAGTTTGGTTGGCTTCTGCTTAATGGCGATTGCAGTCTCCGCAGGTGACTCAATGTGGAGAGGTGATTTGTTCTGTCAAGGAGCTGCGTTACACCAACTCTGCCCCTACCCCAGTTTCCAGTTGCAAGCGCATGCTGAAGCCTTTCCGTTATTATTCCGGGCCTAACAGCAGCTGAAACCGTTATTATTGGACCTTTTACGCCGATTCTTTCAAGCTGGTATTTTATGTCTCTCACAAGGTTTCGGAAGGCTACTCTAAAGAGGTCTGCCAGCAACGGTCCAGCAAGCCTCAACCGCTTGTTTTTGAAGTGGTCTTTGTCGTCGGGCTTTCTCCTTCCAAGCTTCAATTCTATAACTCTGCATGCCATTTCGCCTAAAAAGAGGGCTTTGTCTCTTCTGCTTTGGCTTGTTCTTCCAATGTGCGGCAGAAAGTTCTTGTCGATTGCCGCCTCAGCCTTTTGAATTCGGTACTCCTCAACCTGACCGTGGGCCACACGGTTTCCAATGAACAATATTGCATCCTTTGTCGTGTCAACTCCCAAGGCTTTTTCAAAGGAGGGTTCTAACTCGCTTTGGATTTCTTTATCCAAGGAGACTGCCTCGGCTATCTCCTTATCTGACTCCAAACCCAAAGCCCGCATCAACACAACGAAAGGTATTTCTGTTGGCACACCGGGCATCGAAACGTAAATGGCTCCATCAGACTTTATTTTAAGCTCTATCCTAGCCCTAAAACCCACAGTTGTCGAAAACATCTTTGCTTGATAAACTGGTGTCGCGCCTTTCTCGTCCACATCAACTATTATGCGGTTTGGAGCTAGATCCTCCATAGCCACTATAACACGTTCTGAACCATTGACAATGAAGTAGCCGCCAGGATCATCTGGATCCTCACCACAAGCTATGAGTTCTTCCCTTGATAATTGCGAGAGGAAACATAATTTTGACTTTAGCATTACTGGAATGTTTCCAATGTAAACAAGCTCTGTGTCTTGCTCCCTACCATCTATTACTGGCGTCATTTCAAGCGCAATTGGCGCAGCATACGTTAGGTTTCTAAGCCTCGCCTCCATAGGATAAATTTCATGCTTTGTTCCGTCAACCTCCGTCACATAAGGGCCGGTTATCCTCGTTTGGGGATCAATTATCCAAACCTGCCCAAGCTTCACCTTGTAGGGTCTATCTGGAACTTCAATTGGAATTTCGCCAACCTCGTCTATGACTTCCTGCAACCCATGGTCTATAAACTCATTATAGGAATCCAAATGCTGCCTTACTAGGCCCTTCTCTTTAAAGAAAGCCTTCAATAAAGTATTTACATCCCCATTTGAAATTTCAGCCATTTCAAACCAACCCCCGCACTTTCAAACTTAAATCAACGATCACACGAATTTTGAACGCGGGTTTGCTCAAACCTTCAATTTCCTCCACGAGTTTGGATCATCCAATTCCAAAAAGTCTCCAATATCTAAAGAGCTAAAACACGTAAACTACAAAGCTCACTAATAAACTTTACTTTTCAAACAACATTAAACCCACTTCAAAGCCCGTCTCTATCAGAAAACAATTAATAAGAAAGTTCAGAAAACTCTTTAATGGGCGGCGGTAGCCAAGCCAGGTCAAAGGCGGAGGACTCAAGGTCGGTGTTTAAAGGCTAAACCCCTATGAGCCATCCTCTCCCGTAGGGGTTCGCCGGTTCAAATCCGGCCCGCCGCACCAACCATTCTTGGTGGAAGCCCTAAACTTTGCATGTGAATATGCTTGTGAGGAGTTCGCCATGCCATATTTTGCGTTCGCCAAGAATGTTTATTCCGGTATTTTCCGCGGCTTCTTTGAAACTTTTTGAGGCTGCCGTTATCAGAATTAGAGTTGCGCCCACAAGCCTTGTTTTAAGCGTTTTGAGGAACTTTTCGTAGAGTTTGCGAACCCCCTCCTTTGGGTTTACCCTCAGCCCGTAGGGAGGGTTCACGACAACCAGGTCGAAATCAACGTTTGGATAGTCTTCGGCCCTTGTAGCATCTCCAATTTTGAAGTTTACCGCCTCGTATACACCGGCCTTTTTAGCGTTTTCAATTCCGCCTTGCATGTGCTTGACGAATTTTTCTAAGGCCCATATGGCAGGCGGCTTTTCAAGTGTGTTAAGCTCTTCTGCGAGTACTTTAGCCCTTAGCCCCTCGAACTCTTCTCGGCTGCAGAACTTAAACTTGAGGAAGGCGAAGTCGTTTCGCCATTTGCCCGGTGCTATGTGCTTTGCTTCTAAAGCTGCTTCTATGGGGATTGTGGCGCCTCCGCACATGGGGTCGATAAGGGCGTTGGCCGCGGGCCACCCGCCCATTTTCAGCATGGCTGAAGCTATTGTAGGCTTCAAGGCGGCGGGATGGTTGTAGGCGCGGTAGCGGCGTTTGTGCAGAGATACTCCTGTCATGTTTAGCCCCATTAGGAGCTCGTCGTCTCTTACAAGGCAATGGATTTCAACGTCTGGCGCATCAAGGTCCACCTTCAACCTTTTGCCTGTGACACCAGCATAAGCGTCTATCACGGCTTGGCCTACAACCCGCGAGACATCCATGCTTGTGAAGTTGTGCACGCCAATCCTCTGAGAACTCACGGCGAAGGACTGCTCCGAGTCAATTATCCAAGTGTAATCTAAACTTTTTGCAAGCCTATAGATATCTTCAAGATTTTCGAATTTTGAGCGGCATAGCTGTATGAAAAACTTGTTTATGGTTCGGGCCTTTAAGTTTAGGAGGTATATGTCCGCCGTATCACCCTCGAAGGTTATGCGGCCTACGCCCTGCTCAGCTTTACATCCCAGCAGGGCTTCAATCTCTTTAGCGGCTATGTCCTCTAAACCTATGACCGTCGTTGCGAAAAACTGGAACCTCACCATACTATAAATAAGTGGAGTTTTAGGCTTCCTTTAACCTTTAATGAACAGTGATTCCCTTCTCCTTGCATATTACGAATTTTTAGGGGTTTGTCTTAGGCTAGACCTCTTCGGAAAGCAGTCTTTGGATAACATCTTTTTCAAAAAGCCGTACTGTTTAAAATGGGCTCTGTCTGCATTAATTTACTTTTGTGTTAATTCTTCAACTTCCTTTCTGCCTTCTTCCAGTTCTTTGACTTGTTCTTTATCTATTTTTAGGAGTAATGCTTGGAATTCGCCGAAGTGTGTTTTTTCTTCTCTTGCAACTTCGAGTAAAACGTTTTTTAATTCTTTGTTTTCTGTTGCTGCGGCGAATTGTTCGTAAAGGTTTATGGCGTCCAATTCCGCTATTATGGCAGCCCTTAAAATTTCCATTTCCAAAGTTTTTCCGCTAATTTTCTCCATTTTTATAGGCAACTGTGACAGCACGTAAATTTCCCCCAAGCCATTTTAGCCGCTTAATTGTTGTTTTCTAAATAAAAGGTTAACTGTGGGATGTTGTGTTTAGGCAAAGGATATATTCGACAATTCGGTTTAGAAATTCTACAACATTAAAATGGTTTGAAGGCGAATTTGAGTGGAGTTAGCCGATAAAATACTTAAACTGAAGAAGGAGAAGCGGGCTATAATCCTCGCCCACAACTATCAGCGGCCGGAAGTTCAGGACATTGCAGACTACGTTGGCGACAGCATAGAGTTGAGCAGAAGGGCAATGGAGGAAAAGGAAGCTGAAATCATACTTTTTTCTGCCGTGGATTTTATGGCCGAATCTGCAGCAATTTTAAACCCTGACAAGAAGGTTTTGTTGCCAACTCCCAATGCCCGTTGTCCGATGGCGCAGATGCTTACGGCTGAAGAAATCAAAAGGTGGAAAGCTGTCTATCCGCTTGTGCCAGTGGTTTTGTATGTGAACACGTTGGCTTCGGCTAAAGCCTACTGCGACGTTTGTTGCACTTCGGCAAATGCTGTTAATGTTATAGAGGCTTTAAATGCTGAGACCGTGCTTTTTGGGCCTGACCACAATCTGGCGGAGTATGTTCAGCAGAAGACTGGGAAGACCATTATTCCAATTCCAGAAAGAGGTTTTTGCCCTACACATCTGCTTTTTCAACCGGAAGACGTGCAAGCGCTAAAATCAAAATATTCAGACGCCATCGTCATGGTTCATCCGGAATGCACCCAAGAAATGCGCAACATTGCCGATTTTATTGGAAGCACCTCGCAGATGTGTCACTTTGTTAAAGAGAGCAGCGCCAAAACTTTTATAGTGGCGACTGAAGAGGGAATCTTGCATCGCTTAAGGAAGGAGAATCCGGGAAAGCAATTCGTTTTGGCTTATGAGGGCGCAGTTTGTCCAAACATGAAGTTGAACACTCTTGAGAGACTTTACAATGCTTTGAAGGAAGAAAAGTATGTGGTAACCGTTCCTGAACCCATAGCCAAAAAGGCGAGGAAAGCCCTGGAAAAAATGTTTGAAATCACAAATTGACGGTTAAACAGCCACGAGCATGGTTTTAAGCAGTTTTACTCCCCTTTTTGCTGAAAGCTCATCGCTTAGTTTCCGAATTTCTGCAGCGTCGCCCTTTACTGCAATTGCCTCAAGACAGTCTGTGCCGAGGTGGATGTGCATGTTAGAACAAATTACATGCGCGTAGTGATGTTGTATGTCTGTGAGGGCACTTTCCAAGCCTTTAACATCATGGTCGTAAAGCATCATTAAAACTCCGGCTTGAACTCCCTTCTCCTCTTGAAGCCACTTCTTTTCGGAAACAAAATTTCTAACAGCGTCTTGAATGGCTTTTGAACGGTTTCCATAACTCATTTTTCGGATTACTTCATCAAAATCTTTTAGTAGGTCTGGGGGGAATGTTACACTTACTCGAACTATTTTGGCCATGTTTTTCCCATTTTTACTTTTGGGTTTTCGTCATAAAGCTTTTATGCTTGGTAATACTAAAATATTAAGAAGTGTTACCGGTGATAAAATGCACATTCCAGACGGCTTCCTCAGCCCAACAATATGCGCCTTAACATATGCGTTAGCCCTAGCCTTTCTTTCATGGTCTTGGAGAAAGGTTAGAGTCACTTACCCGCGCTCTCTTGCTCCTTTATTGGCTGTTTCAAGCGCATTTGTTTTTGCAGCTCAAATGATAAACTTTCCAATAACTTACGGTACAAGTGGGCATCTGGTTGGAGGAACCTTCCTCTCCATACTTCTTGGGCCTCATGCCGCAATTTTGAGTATGACAATAGTTTTGCTGATGCAAGCGATATTTTTCGCCGATGGCGGATTACTCACTTTAGGAGCAAACATCCTAAACATGGCAGTTATAGGCGGACTAAGCTTTTACATAGTGAAACTTTTAACAAAACAAAAAACTGATGGTAAACAATTCTTTATGGGAACTTTTGTTGCGTCATGGTTTTCTGTTGTTTTGGGCGCACTTGCCTGTGGACTCGAAATAGGTTTTTCTCCAGCATTTTCAGAAGTGGGAGGAGCAGCAGTCACGGTTCCAGCAATGTTATTTTGGCATGTGCTGATCGGTTTGGGTGAGGCTACCATAACAGCGACGCTTATAACTCAGCTTGGAAGGTTGAAGCCAACAGCCCTTCAAGGCTTAGCAATTTTAAGGGGAAAGCCCATATGAAAGCCTACTTTGTAGCTTTAATTTTGATTCTTGTTTCGCTCTCTATTCTTTTACCCTTTGCCTCAGACTTTCCAGACGGGTTAGAAAGAGTTGCAGAAGACCTCGGAGTAGAGGAGCATGAACCATTTTGGAAGGGCCTAATGCCAGACTACACCATACCAACAATTGAAAATCCATACCTCTCAACATTCACTGCCGGCGTCGTCGGGATAATTTTTGTTGTATGTTTCACATTCATCTTTGCAGTAGCGGCAACAAAACCGAATGGTGAGCCAAACAATAAATATCGCCGAGCTGAACATTAACACCATATGCTATTAGAAGACTTAGAAAATGCCAAGAAAAGCCTTCGCGAAAAAAATTTGACATTGTCAATTGCGAAGGATGGCAGAATAATTTTTGAGACAGCCTCCCATGGGATTTCAGGCTTTTTAGAGGCCATAGAAAAGTTTGGAGAAAAACTTTGCGGGGCTTCAGTTGCGGATAAAATTTGTGGAAGGGCAATTGCCCTGCTTTGCGTCTATGCGAAGGTTAGGGCCGTTTACGCCATGATTTTAAGTAGAAGGGCAAAGGAAGTTCTTGAAACTTACAATGTTTACCATGAATGGGAGAAGTTGGTTGAAACAATTCTTGACATGCACAAAAGAGGCGTTTGCCCTTTCGAAAAACTTGCGTCAAAAATCTCAAGTCCCAAAGACTCCTATGAAAAATTGCTTGGGCTTTACAAAAATCTTAAGCATAAAACACAATTATAGAGGCAAACAATTTATATTTGGAAAACAATGACTGAAACGTTTTAAAGGGAGAAACTTCCAATGACAAACAAACCCGTTACCGTAACGGATTCAAATTTCAAAGAAATAATTAGCAAGCAACCCTTAGCCATAATCGACTTTTGGGCACCATGGTGCGGCCCCTGCCTAGCCTTCGCCCCAACCATTGAAGAGTTAGCACAGGAATATGCTGGAGTGGTGTTTGTTGGAAAATTGAATGTTGATGAAAATCCCAAAACAGCAGACAACTTCCAAATATTCAGCATTCCAACACTTTTAATATTTAAGAATGGAAAGGAAGTTGATAGGATAGTTGGGCTTGTCCCCAAAAAACGCGTTAAAGACGCGTTGAAAAAGCACTTGGGATAAAAATGGATATCCAAGAACGCAGGATTATAGGCGCACTACTCCTTTTGTTGGGAATTTCGTTTCTCGCCGTAGGAATCTACACAGGCCAAATAAATTTGATTGTCGAATTGCTGAAAAAGGTTTTCACAACCTAAAATCTTAAAACTATTAAACCACAGCCACATAATTCTGGCTAAAACACTTTAATATGGTGATTGAATTGGCGCCAACAATTGAGGGTGAAAAAGGCGAGAGAGAAGCGCTTCTAGAGGCAGCTAAACTTATGCTTGTGGCTGCTCGGACGGCCCCAAAAACAGGGGGAATAGACGACATCTTAACAAAAGTTGTTTATGGAGAGGAAAAAGACGCCATCGCGGAGAAAATGGAGGAAATAGCCGAAGAAAGAAATATAGACGGTTTCAAGCGGGATGCCAAAAACGTTAGAGATTCAGAGGCAGTCATATTAATTGGGGTGAGGGGAGACAGAAGCTTCATACTAAACTGTGGGGGCTGCGGATTCAAAAGCTGCGAGGAATTTAATAAAGCTGAAAAAAGGTTTGGAAACGACTTTTCTGGGCCGACATGCATTTTTAAGGCTTTAGATCTTGGAATAGCCTTGGGATCCGCTGTTAAAGTTGCAAGCATACTTAATGTTGACAACCGTATAATGTATCGTGTCGGCACAGCAGCACTAAAACTAAAATTGCTGCCAGAAGCCACAATAATAATGGGAATCCCAATATCTGCGAAGGGCAAAAACATTTACTTTGATAGACGATAAAATCTAACATTAACTTTGGCTTTTCATTTTCTCATACATTTTTTCCAGCGTCCACCTAATGCTTGACTTAAGCTCTCTCAAACGGTCTTCACCAACATTTTTAACAATTATCTCGCGGAGAACATCTCCATCCGTAAGAATAGTGTAAGAGAAAATTTTCTCAGGTTCTAAATGACCAGTCTTGGCAAGTTCGCTGTCTTTTTCCTGCATTTTAGCCAAAACCCTTTCGACGAGAAATGTGGTGAAGGGGGGTGTGTTAACATTAAAATTTAAGCCTTCGGCGGGTAAAACGCGTAGGGAATCTTCACTTATGTAAAGTGTTGCAAGAAGTTCGCCGTTTGTAGCCTTCAACTCAACGACATTTTCTGTCGTCGCTCCTTTTGGTGGTGGAACTTCAGCTACAGCAACCGGCTTTGTGATTTCTGCGCGTTTAAACCCTTTTTCAAGCAGAATTGAGTTTACAGCTTCAAGTATGGCTTGCATCTCCTTAAGTTCAGAATCAAGCTCCTCAATTCTCTTTTCAATTTTCTGCTTAAACTCAATAAGCCTCTTTATTCTTTCAGCATCCTGCGACATAGCCCTCACAAATATTATGATGTTCGCGCTTATCAAATTTTAGAAAATTCACGAAACTTTAGCAACAGTGTAGTCCGCGGTGCTAAAACTGGAGCTGGAAATTGGCTTGAGCTTAACCTTAAATTCGCTTTTTAAAAAGTTCTCAAACTCCTGAAAAACTGGGCTGTCTGTAAAGTTAAGCTTGAAGCATTTTCTATCTCCTTCCAACAGAGGACTCAAATCATAAAGGGCTATCCGTTTAGTAAAGTCTGCATTCTCGAAGAAAGTTTTAATGAGAGATTCGGAGACTGGTTCCGATAAAAGCCAAGCCATGTAAGAGGCATCAACAATTTTGTAGGATAAGCCTTCCCTGACAACGCATTTACTGTTTGAAGCTATTGTCTTGAAAGATTCGGGATGAACACCCCTAACGCATAGAAAGCTGTGATATTTATCGCTAACTTCAACCCAATCTTCCTTCTCAGATGTTTTCCAACCGCGAAATTTGCAAAAGCTCTTAAATTTATCAAGAATTTCCCAAAGTTTCGGCATCTTCATTCTTTCATCTAGCTCCTCTTGTAGAATTTTCTAGAACAAAATTCTATTACTCAACCATAAATTTAAACTTATTTGACAAAATATCCGCAAAAAAGTAGGAAAACAGCCTTTACAATTGAAAGTTTGTAGCTTATTGATTAGTTTATCTACAATTTTACGGAAAAATCTAGTGAAATTTCGTCGAATTAAAGCCAAAATTTCCACAACTTTCCGGCAAAAAACAATAAATCTAAACAAAAATAACATTTAGGCAGAGGCAGATTTAAGTTTGAAGCTTAAAAACAACGCAATAACCTTAGACGAACTAGACTACAAAATTTTAGAGGCTCTACAAGAAGATTCAAGGCAAACCTACACGGGAATAGGGAAAAAGCTTGGAATAGCCCACTCAACAGTTTATGACAGAATAAAAAAGATGGAACAGCATGGAATAATCAAAAAATACACCGCCGTGATTGACGTCGAAAAAGTTGGAAACAAAAAAACCACAGCCATAATGACCATCTACACAGATCCAAAGGAAAGCGAAAAAATCGCCGAAAAACTCAGCGAAGCCCCACAAGTACTAGAAGTCTATACATCGCTTTCTGAGGAACTCCTAATAGTTGCAAAGGTTGTGGCAGAAAACCAAGAAAGCCTGCACTCTTTTGTAGCAAATTACGTTGCCCCATTAAAAGGGGTGTTAAGAATTCGAACATCAATTATCACTAAAAAGTTTAAGGAAACCCAACTTTTAGTAGGGGATCCAGCAAAAGTTACATTTATAAGGGAAACAAATAATAAAATAGGAGAAAACAACCTTTGAGCGAGCATGCTTCCAAAATATTAAGAACTGTTCCGAGGGAAAAAGCATTTTACTTCTTCACATCAATCGGAAACTACACAGGAATAAGCGCATCATCATTAAGAGAGTTTATGGAAAAGATAAATGAGGTAAACGTGAAATCCCTTGAATTTCACCTGCAGCGCAGAGACTTCGAAAAGTGGATAGCAGAAACTTTAGAAGACAAAGAACTGGCAAATGAAATAGAAAGTCTTAGAATTCAAAATTGCTCTGGAAATTTGCTTAAAGAACGCCTATACAACGTGTTGGCTAAACACTATGAAAAGCTGACGCGTCAACTTTAAACCTTATAGATAAATATTCTAGAGGAATATTCCATAAAGGCTTTTTATCCTGTGATGCATATCTTAACTGCTTGAGGAGAGATGGAGTTGGCTAGAAGACCCGTCGCCCCAATAAGGGCTGTTTCAATTTTGATGGGCATAATGATAGGATGCATTTTGGCATACGCCTACCAAATAAATTTACCAACACTCTTCTACGAAATGAACATCGCCGCACTAGTTGTTTTTCTTAGCATCCCAGCATTTTCAGGCTTTATAGTTGGATTATTAAATCCGGCAACAGCATTAAAAGACGGCCTAATTGTTGGCTTAGTAACTGGGCTTTTTAACAGCATAGTAGCTGCTGTAAAAATGATTTTTGTATCAACCCTCGCCCTAAGCGAAGTTTACGCCTTTTCACTTTTCGCAATAATGGCAGTTTTTGCATGGACTATCCTCGCAGCAGCCGCAGCGGTGCTGGCAAAAAGATTTTATGAGTAAAAATAAAAGCTATTGAACTTTAGGCTTAACCTACTTTTATCGTAATATTTTTTGTTTAGGAATACGGGTTATAGAGGTTACTTCTTGAACTAAATAATAGAAAACATCTCCAGAACGCTAAAAATATGGTTTAAGGTCTTAGTATGAGGGGGAAGAAGGGAGAATTTGATCCATTTAGAAACCCGTTCTTATTCTCACAAATTTCTCATAAAATCACTCGCGCTCCTCTTCATATTTGCCATATTACATCAGCTTCTAATTTTTTCCAATTTAAATTTGAATGTTTATGGAACATCAGATTTAACAGCTTACAGAGCTATTGACTTATACACTCAAAAAGAACCTTTTAGCGGCAAAGGTAAAAACCAGCCAAGCGACGCCTTTGCACCCCAAGAAGAGGTAATTTTATATGCATACGTCACCTACAGGGATGATCCTGTCCCAGGAAAAATAGTTGCCTTCGAAGTCCATGGCCCACCCAATCCTTACGAGAACATATCTTTCACGCAGGCAGCCATTACCAACGAAAATGGCTTAGCAAATGTAAGTTTTAGAATATCATGGCCTAATGGTCATTTTAAAGAAACTGTGTTTGGAACTTGGAATGCTATCGCTTCTGTGGATATTGCTGGGGTCATTGTTAGCGATTCACTTAGTTTTATGGTTGGGTGGATTATTGAACTTGTCGAAATAGAAACTGTTGACGCCTACAATTTTTCTAAAATTGCCTTTTTAAGAAATGAGCAGATGTTTTTCAGGTTAACGGTAAAAAATATTGCGATGACATGGAAAACTGCAACTATAATTATTGATGTTTACGATAATCTAAGTTTTCCTTTAGGACAGGTTACATTGAAAGACGAGGTGATCAAGCCGGGCATTACAATTTTATTTATTGAGGGAATTGTTGTTCCAGAACGGGCATGTCTTGGAGAGGGAACAGTTTATGCAAATGCTTACACGACGCTACCTTCTTTGGGCGGAGTGCCATGGTGCCCCCAGATTTTCACAAAGTTTTATATCATGAAAGTTGTTGCCCATGATGTGGCTGTGATTAACGTATTTCCATCCGTTTCAGAGGCCTACGTGTGCGAGAAAATCAATGTTACAGTTGTCGTGAGAAACGAGGGAGACGCAACCGAAACATTTAATGTCCACGCATATTATGATTCCACCTTAATAGGTACAACAACAGTTGTTGATTTGTCGCCTAAAACTGAAAAAACTCTTAATTTTGTTTGGAGCACAAGCAATGTTTGTCCGGGCAACTACACTTTAAGTGCGGTTGCAGATGTTGTCCCCGGAGAAATAGACATAGGCGATAACAGATATGTGGATGGAATTGTCCATATTAAGGCTGCGGTCGTGCCGCCGCCAACACCCGTTGAATACGTAATCCCAAGATGGCTTTTGGCTTGGCTCTTCTTGTTGACCGTGCTAGTTGGAATAATCCTAGCATTGATTGTCATATTGCTGCTATTGTGTGTATGTAGAAGAAAAAGGGAAGAGGATGAAAAGGCTCCGGCTCCAACTCCAATTGCAGTTAAACCCTTTGAAGAAGCATATGGAGTGAGGAAGAAATGCAAGGTTTGTGGAAGGGAGTTTCCCGGCGTCTACACATTTTGCCCCTATTGCATGAGTTTCCATGGAAAAGATTACTAACAATCCTAAAAGCTTCATTCTCGTATGATAAAATAAAAAGGTGAGGCAGAAAGTTAAACTTTAAAAGGTCCACGCCTTCGCTATTAAAACGGCGTCTATCATGTCAACTTTTCCATCGTTGTTCATGTCTGCGTTTGGGTTCCATCTTGGATGCCCGGGACGGGAGCCGAAAGCAGCTCCCCAAATAGCAATGTCTTCAATGTTCACTTTTCCGTCGCCGTTTAAGTCTTCCTTCATTGCGGGTACTGCGCCAATAGTTACTTTTGGAGAGGTTTTCAATTCCCCGAAGGCTTTGCCATCTTTGGGTCTGACGGTGAAATACCATTCCTCACCTTCGGAAGTCGCATTTGCAGGCACAACTAGCAGGTCATTGAAGGCCTCTTGAAGAACCCCATTTTTATACCATCTAATTTCAGATCCCGACTCTGGGTCTCCATCAGCGTCAAAATAAGTGTAACTTGCAACCAAATCATCTGTAGTTCTTGGAAAAGCGGGGGTTATCTTTAGGTTTGAGGCTTCCGGCGGCGTGTTTGGAGCAGCTAACGCTGCATATATATAAACGCCATTAACGATTTCGTATTGATCTTTTGGAATTTCAGTAGCCTCCGGATTAACAAGAATCACATCCTTTAATTCTAAAGGGCATGTCAAATTTTCCCCTGCAGCTGGGGCTTTAGTTATTTTAAGTGTTACTTCGGCCATAGTTCCGCCCCCTGTCTTACCCTCCTCTGGCGATAATAGTGTTGCTGCAAAACTTACGTAGCCCTGCTCTTGGTTTATTGTTCCAGGATCTACAATGAATATGTTCGTTGGCTTTTTTGTTGGGGTTAGCCAGTGACCAGTTGGAATTTCAGCCCTAACAGCCTCAAGCATAGTTTTGTCATAATAGAGTTTAAGTTCGTAGCTGAATACGCCTGGCGCAGTCCAATCAGCAGCCATGATGCTAACTTTAAATTCATAACCCACAGAGGTTGTGGCTGTAAAGAACTCGTTCTTTTCAGGGTAAACGTAAATTTTTGGTTTCTCTGGACTTGCCTTAAGCGTTGGCAACATCACAAACGCCGTAATTAGAGACAGAATTAAAATTTGGAATGCAAGCGCCTTAGCCTTCACCTTTCTCACCTTCTGCGGAATTCAAAATTGAAGGCAACTTATAACCTTTCTGAAAGCTTCTACAAAAGTAAAGTATCCTAAAAGTTAATGTCAAACGAAAAACAAAACGTTGGAGTTAATTGTTAACTCTAATGTTAAATATACAATTCCATTTAAAAATTCAGTTGTAGGAATTGATGGATGAAAATGGTTTCAGCGACCTTCGCAGTCTCAAAAGGCGGTGTGGGCAAATCCCTCTTAACCGCAAATGTTGGCGCAGCCCTGGCACACCATGGGAAAAAGGTTGTTTTGGTTGAGGGAGACCCCAACAAGCCCTTACAGACCATTCTTGGTCTTGAAATCGACCCAAAAGACATTAAGCTTGACGATGTTGTTAAAAAGAATCTGGATGTAGCCAAAGCAGTTTACCCAACTAAAATTTCAAATTTGTTTTTGGTTCCTTCTGGTGTTTCTTTGGAAGGCTATTTTGAAATCGACCCGGTTAATTTTGCACGAAAAATCGAAGAGTTAAAGGCGGACTTCCTTTTCATAGATGTTCCATTCCCCTTGGGTGAAGCAGCGTTCTTGTCTTTAGGCGTCTGCCAATATTTCATTGTAATTTTAACTGAGGACGAGTTTGTTTTATGCGTTGAGTCAGCCATCGACACAATAAGGCTAGGTCGCTACTTTTTAAAGTGCATCCCCATAGGATTTGTGCTAAACCGAATTAAGAATCCAGAAAAATTTAGCGACGAACTAGTTAAGGATCTAGAAGAACTGCTTGAGATTCCATGCCTCTCTAAGATAATGGAGCATCCGGAAGTTTCAAAATCCTATGGCGGCGTTAAATCAGATAAAGCCTTTTTGGCCTATCTAAAACTTCGAGACAGCCCCTTTGCGAAAAGCATTGAAAAGATAGCTGACGCCCTTATGGGTGAACTCCCCCCGCCCGAAAAGAGGGACATTGCCGAACTCATACTTACGGTTACAAGCTCTGCGAAAAAATGAGGTTCTAGCGCTCCTCCATCGAAACCATCATTTTCCAGAGCCTAACCTTTTTCTTTTCATCCTCTGTTAAATTGAAAAATATGTCCCTTGACTCACATTTTTCAATGAGCGCTTTTAGGGTTTCTCTTTCCTCCCGGCTTATGTTGCCTCCCACACCTTGAAGTTTACGTGCAAGCTTGGCTGTCTCATTAAACACTAAACCGGCATTTAGCAGATTTGCAACATACTTTTCAAAAACTTCCATTAATCTTTGGACACGCTCCTTCCCCTGCAATATATAGATCGTTTTTCTAGCGTCAGGCTTTTCAGAATATATGCCAGACTCATGCCTAACTATGCCAGCATCCTCCAGCTCCTTCATGTGCTTGAGCACACCGGGCAACGTCATTTTTAAGCCTAAGTCATCTTCGAGTTTTTTAGCTATGTCAGATAGGGACCGCCACTCAAACTTTAACAGCAACCTAATTATTTCTATTCTAATCCTGTTTTCGAACACGTGCAGGAGTTCCCAAAAATCTTTTTCGATGATTTTTTGAGTCATTTCAGACGTTTATAGAATAATTAAACATGAAAATAAGTTTTTTGAAAACAGCCTCCGCAGCAATCAAAAATAATTTTAATTAAAATGCAATATTTTATTGTGTGAAAATTTGATGAAAAAACTTTTGTCCATAATTTTAATTTTCTTGTTATGTATCATAGGCTCTGAAAAACTTATAGACAATTATTGCAACATATGCTACTCGAATATTATTTCAGCTTCGGCGCCTCCGCCAACGCCTTCCTATACGCCCAAAGCTGTGAGATTTATTCTTCGCTCTAATGTCACTTTTATTAATCGCGGCGATTTAACATGGATCTTGACAGATGCGGATAGAAGCATCGGTTTATTTATGAATAATAGCTGGCAAACTGTTTCGCTTGCTGAATACTCCCATCCTGTTGAGAGGGTTGCGGCGGACGAAGATGGAAATTTGATGGCAATTTTAGATTTTTATAGGTTTATTGAACCTGGCGAGAGCGTGAGCTATTCGGTTTATTATAATATTTTGTCAAGGCCTAGGGCTATATCTTACCTAAGCGAAAGTGAATCTGACACGATCTACGATATTCCAGAACACCTTCGCCAAAAGTTTTGTACGTCCAATTTACCTTGGCTAACATGGGACGAAGGGATAAGAGCGGTTGCGTTAAGTTTGGCCGGCAATGAAACGAATGTTCTTAGGATTGTTAAAAGGTTTGTAGCTTGGATTTGGAAAAACATTGAGTATCCAGGCACACCTCATGAAGTTCCGTTCTATCCAAACGAAACGCTTAAAAAAAGGGAGGGCGACTGCGATGATCAAGCAATTCTCCTTGTAACATTTTGCCGAATACTTGGTATACCCGCCTATGTTCAAGCGGGCTGCATTTACCTCCCAAATTTTTGGTCCAACGGAACCGCATGGAATGGGCATTTAACAAACGAGTTGTATCAGGTCGGTTGGCATGGATGGGCTGTTGTTTATATTCCGCCTTGGGGCTGGCTTCCAGTTGACTTGACTTTTGTTGTAGGTCCGCTTGACGATCCAGTTAACGCCATAATATACTCGGCTGCTACATTGCGGCAAACAATTCAATATGCCAATATAAGCGCAACCGATTATGTTTCCTCAACCCGCGAGTACAGAGACTTCCTTCAAAAATATGGCTTTTACCTATATTCTAAGGATGAAATGCAACTGGGCTTTTTGGGAGACTTAAACGGCGATTTCACAGTTAACATTGTAGACGTTGCCATTGCAGCCGTAAATTATGGACTAACCCCAGACAGCCCGCTTTGGAATGGCTTAGCCGACGTGGCTGAGCCTTATGGCGTGGCTGACATCCTTGACATAGCTGAAGTTGCGAGGGAGTTTGGACTTTCGAAGGAAAGCCAATAACATAAATTGAATAAATTTCTGTTAACCTAAACGTTAAATATTCAGTTTCCATTAACCATTTAATGTTTTGGTAGTGTTTTTATACCCTTTTAATATTGGTTTTCACATACTATTAACCGACGTGCACATGTAGATGTTGGACGATTATTTTACTCTCCTTTCTCCGACCTTTTCCGCATATACATGCGCACGTCAAAAATAATTGTTTGCTGTTAAGTTTTCTTTTGTTCCTTTTCCTTTTCCTTTGATACAACACTTCTTATTATATCTTCAATGTTCTCGCGGGGATTAAGTTTCACTCCATACTTCTCCTCAAATTTCGTTATTTTTTGTTTCCTAGCTTCCACATCCTTTTTGAAAAGTTCACTTGCAATTGCAAAATGGCTTTCTTGCCGAAGTCTCCTCTCATAATCCTTAATAAGATCTTTTTGCCTTTTTATTGTTCGGCGGTATCTGAAATTTATTCCGACCAGAGTTACCGCAACCGCTATAAGGCCTAGTATTTCCCAAAATGTTAATTGCGTCCATATGGGCGGTGGCGGCGGCACTATTTCTGGGGTATGGAATATGTTTATTAGGGTTTGATATTCCCGAGTTGTGTAAAGCAGGTATAGCCACGTGTGAGTACCGTTTGTTCGAAGCGCCCCCATATAACTTAAGGTGCCGTTGCCTATTGTAATCGTGTACGGCGGGTTAACTAGCGCGTGCGGTATGCAGATTCGGATGAAACCCCTTTTGTCGGTTTCCCCAATTCTCATCGTCAGCGTCTTGTTTTCTTGAGGCTGTTCCGCAAAGTTTTGTATGACTGTAAATGTTAGGTTGCTGACAACCTCCACAAAATATGTTTGGCCTTCAATTTCGATTGGCACCGAACTGAATGTTGCCATCAGCGGGTAACAGTCTTGGCTGTGTATGCCAAGCCATGTCCTTTCATCCACCACCATTGGCACATCGCTGATTCCGTCTGAATCTTGGTCTTGACCTTCATGGTCACTCCAGAAGTTTCCTTCAAAGCCATTGTCCCATAAATTCTTGAAGGATGTGGGGCTTGGCTGTTCGACGTTTTTAAGCGTGTTGTTTATAAAGTTGTTGTGGAAAATTCTGTTGGAGCTGGAATTTAGAAAGCGTATTCCATATTGAGTGTTGAAGGAGATTGTGTTTGCAGCTATTGTATTTTCGTTTGAGTGGACAAGCAACATTCCATTAGAATTATTTAAGATGGTGTTTGCGAAAAGCGTGTTTTTGTTTGATTGGTAAAAGTGTATTCCATCCTGATTTTTTAGAATTATGTTTGTCGAAATTATGTTGTTAACTGAATTTTGAAGCCTAATTCCCCGTGCGTTGTTTTCAAATATTACATTGTCTGATATTGTGTTGCCATTGGACTTGTATATGTATATTCCGTTCCAAATGTTGGCTGAAATATTGCTTTTTTCAATTGTGTTTTTATTTGATATATCGAGGTGAATTCCGTTCTTGCCTTTGCCTACGGTGTTTTCTGTTATTAGATTAAGTGTCGAGTTATAAACATGTATTCCATACGTGCAGTTTAAAATCATGTTTTTGGCTATAACCGCTTGAGAAGTCTCGTATAATTGTATTCCATAATAACAGTTTTGTATGATGTTGTCGCTAATGTTGCAGTTTGATGCCCTGCAAATTTTGATGGCTGAATACCCAAAACCACCATTTCTTAATGTAAAGTTTGTTACTTTGGCGTTTTCTGCAGTTATGTTTATGATGTTTTGCAGGTTGCCCCCATCAATTATTGTTGTTTCTTTGGCTTCGCCTAAAAGCGAAATTGATTTGTTTATCACTATTTTTTCTAAATATGTTCCAGACGGCACAAAAATTATGTGTCCGTTTAATGTTTCTTCTGCGTTTATTGCTTCTTGTATTGTTGCATATTCTAAGCCCGTGTTTAGGTTGCGTATGGTTTGGGTTGATGAAGTCTGGGTCGCATATAAAAGTCTGTTAAATGTGTATAAAATCAAGGTTGTTGTAAGAATTGTTTGCCATAGTCTTTTGTGCAATGGCACCACTTTTCATTTTCTCTTGAAATAGAAAGGGGGTATGCTGCTTATATTATTTAATGTTGATTGCAGGTTTCAAAGCAATAAATTTCTTAAAATTATATTTTAGTGGCATACATTTTTGGTTGAATATGTTTAATTAGGATGAGATGCCTAATATTTAGGGGAGTGAAATGCAAAGGACGCATGACTGGTTGAGGCAAGCTAAAAAGGATTTGGAACACGCTAAAAAGAGTATTGGCGGCGAAGATTATGAGTGGAGTTGCTTTTCAGCTCAGCAAGCAGCAGAAAAAAGTGTTAAAGCCTTGTTTCAGGCTTTGAGAGCTGATGCCATCGGGCATTCTGTGTCTATGTTGCTTAAGAAGATTCCGAAAAAATATGCTCCAAGCGAGGAGTTAATCAATCAAGCGAAAATTTTGGATAGGCATTATATACCTTCGAGGTACCCAAATTTTCATCCTGAAGGGGCACCAATGGATTATTACACGAAGGAGGATGCCGAGGAGGCTGTTGAAATTGCGGAAAAAATCGTCAGGTTTTGTGAGGATAAGATACGCTCCATCGAAAGGGAGGGTTAAAGGTTTAGTTAAGAAGTATTTAAAAGATATCAAGGGAAAAGTAGGTCTGAAACTTGCTATAATTTTTGGATCTTATGCAAAAGACAGTTATTCTTGGGGAAGCGACGTAGACATATTCTTGGTTGCCAAAAATCTTCCAAAGAGGGTTTTTGAAAGATCTGAAATGTTAATTGATCCGGATTTTCCAGTTCAGATTGAACTTTTTGCATACACTCCTGAAGAATTTGTTAGGATGATAAAGGATAATCATCCTTTGGTGAATGAGGTTCTACAAAATGGAGAAATTATTTATGCTAATGTTGAATATAAGAGGTTTTTAAGGCGCTTAGATAGGGCAGAGGGATTTAGCCTTTAGCTTCAACAACGGCTTCACATTTGCAGGGCGCTAATGATTTTGTTAAAGATAGTAATTTAGACCCTGAAACTGCTAATTTCTTCATATGTGGAGAAGTGCTTGAGAAAAATAATGTTAAGTTAGCATACTTTTAAACGTTCTTAGGCAATGAATGTGTAATTGTTGCTTTAATTGATTAAAGGTTTGTGAAGGCAAGCGTGGTTACGAGTTTTAGATTTTTTGTCCGAAGTTTACGGCTGCTTTTGTCATGTCTAGTATGTTGATTAGGTTGTTGTTGTCTAGGTCTGCGTTTGGGTTCCATGTTGGGTCTCCGGGCGTTGTTTGCCATGCTACGGCTATTTTTGAAATGTCTAGTATGTTTACTTCGAAGTTTCCGTCAACGTCGCCTAATATTGTTTCTGTTATTATGCCGTTTGTTAGTGTGTTGTCTTGTGTGTATGTTTCTCCTGGGATTTGGGTTGCTGTTACACTTATTGTGTATATTCCTTTTGGTAGGGGTGTTGTGTCCAGTAGGAATATTAGGTGGGTTGTTGTTGCTGGGGGTAGGTTTATGTTTGTTTTTGTTTGTATTGGGTTTGTGTCTATGTGAGCTGTTAGGTTGAATGTTGCTGGGGCTTCTCCGTCGTTTGTTACTGTTACATTTATGTAGACTATTGTGTCGTTTGTTACTGTTTTTGATGTGTGGGTGTTTATTATGGCTATGTTTCTCCTTCCAACATAAATGATTCCAGCGTCGTATGTGTTGTCTTCTAGGTCTGTTTCGCCTTCGAGTTCTGTTGCTGTTGCCGTTAGTGTGTAGTCGCCTACTGGGATTGGGGTTGTGTCCCATGGAAATGTGAGTGTGCGGGTTTGTGTGGGGGCTAGGTCTGTTACTGTTTGTGTTGTTATTGGTGTTGTGTTGTAGTGGAGTGTTACGTCGAATGTTTGGGTTACTCTGCCTTGGTTTTCTACCGTCACGTTTATTAGGGCTATGTTTCCTTTTGGCACGCTTATTGGCGCTTGAACATTTATTATTGCTATGTCTATTAGGCCCACGTGAACTCTTCCATGAACGATTTCATGGCTTATTGGGTTTCCGAAAGGCTGGGCTGAATCAGTTAATTTTGTTTCGTTGAGGTATAGAAGTGTGTTTCCGTAGGCTTTTGTCTTGAATGATACTGTGGCTAATGTTCCAGAGCCGTTTACTCCCGTTTCAGCTGGAGCTGTTCGTGTTGCGGTGAGGAATATTTTGCCGTGGGTTTCGTTGTAGTCGTCTGTGAATTCTACTATCCAGAAGAAGGTTGGGGCTCCATCTTTTTTGAGGAATGGGCCTTCTGTGTATCCGGTTGCGTTTAGGATGGCTGATTTGTAGTAGATGGCGAGTTGCCATGCGTAGAGGTCTATGACGTCTGTTATTGTTATGTTTAGTGTGAATTCGTCGCCTATTTCGAGACCTGTTATTACTTGTGGCTCGATTGAGAGAGTGGTTGTTGGTGTGGCTGATGGTGTTGGTGTTTGGAATATTAAGGTTGTTGTGGCGATAAGGAGCGTGATGAGCAAATATGATTTTTTAGACAATATATATTCACCATTTAAGGTATTCTTCCCTTCGTATTTATAGTTTATTTCGTTTTCCTTGAAAGCTAATTGTTTCGTTTGTGGTGTGTTTTTGCCATTTTTTGGTTTTGAGTTTTGTTTTTAGGAGGATTGTTGTTATTGCTGATAGTGTTATGGCTATTGTTAGGTATGCTATTGGATATTCTGGGATTACTGTTAGGGTTGCGTCAATTATTGTGTAGGGGATTGGGTTTGCGTTTGAGTCGCTGAGTTTTACGTCTTCTAAGTGGATTGATGCGTTTCCGGTGGATGTGGTTTTGAAGGTTATTGTTGCTAGTACTCCGTCGCCGTTGACTCCCGGCATTTCTGGTTCGACTCTTAGGCATAGCATGTTTACGATGCCATGGGTTTCGTTATAATTGTCTGTGAAAATGTTTATTAGGAAGAATGTGAGGGCTCCTTCCGCTTTTAGCATTGGGCCTTCTTTTGCTTCTGTTCCGTTTAGGATGTTGTTGGGATAGTATAGTTTTAGTTCCCACCCGTATA
>JAVZNZ010000007.1:0-85468 GCA_038882575.1 Bathyarchaeia archaeon | reverse complement strand
AAACATAGTCCACAAAACCCTTCCCATAACGTTCAGCCAAAGCCCTAAGAACCAAATTCACAGTAACCCTTTCACTATCAGAAAATTCTAGAGTTTCTTCCCTCTTTCCGGTTAACTCCCTCAAACTTGTGAAGAAACGCACCGAAACCCTCATGGCGCGCACACCGAAAATATTCAAACAAGCCTAAAATTTAACCATTACACAAAGAATTTTTCCTAAAACATGTTTGAAACGGCATAGAACAGAACCAGGGCTCACGCTTCGGCAAAATTTTAATTGAAATCGTGGCACGCCCCGCCCGGAATATTTATATGTTGAGATAGATTATTGAAGTGAAACAACATGCCCGGATAATCGGTGGAATTTATGAAAACCAAGTTTATATCATTGTTTGCTTTGGCGCTGTTCTTTTTCCCATTATTGATGTTGAACGTTAAAGCTGAAAGCTCGTTAGAGCCTGCAAAAGTTATGGTTGGAGTTTGGCTTGTAAATGTTGAAAAAGTGGATTTGGCTGCGAGTAGTTATAGGTTGGATTTCTACTTGTGGTTTAAGTTCAATTCTTCTGAAATTAGTTTGGGCGATGTTAAGGAGTTTGAGTTTGTTAACGGATTTCCCACAAAATATGAAGTTAGTGCAAACGAGATGCGTGGATATTTGGAATATCGTGTTAGGGGGGACTTTATAAAAACCTTTGATTTCTCCCGCTACCCATACGAAACCCACAAGCTGACAATAGAGATAGAACACAAAAACCTTAACGCCTCTTTCCTAGTGTTTGAAGCTGACACAACATCAGCCGTCGACGAAGCCATAAACGTGGCTGGCTGGGAACTTGGAGATTTCGAAGTGTTTGAAACTAAGCATTCGTATGGCGAGGAAGACGGTGGAGAAACATACTCCAGACTAGTCTTCAGTATTGATTTAAAGCGGCCCATAATTTCGTCATTTATCAAAAGCGTTTTACCGGTAATTGTTATAACCACGATATCTTTGCTTGCCTTTTTCATTTCGCCACAAAACTTTGCCCAACGAATAGGCTTGGGGGTGACAACCCTCATGTCCGCAACAGCCTTTCATCTATCTCTTCTAAGCGGCATACCCCCAGTAGGCTACCTCACCCTGGCTGACAGAATGATGCTTTCTGTATACATAATTTTCCTCTACAACCTTTCAGCCTCAGTATACATTATGAAGCTTGTAGATGCAAAGAAAATGGAGGAAGCCGGAAAATTCAACAAAAAGGCACTGAAATTCTTGCCAATCCTAATAATCATTCTAGCTATAGCCCAACTAATTATATAGCCAAAACCACATGCTTTTCGGCAAACTCCTCAATTATTATAAGGGGCATGAAAAGTTCAGGAGCGGATTACCCAGCCACTTTACAAACTGCAATACTATTTCTGCGTAGCACATTTGGTTTTCAAAAGCCCATGACGAATAATCCCACATGCGTCCCATACAAGACGACAGTAATTTGGGTTCGTTGTCAGAACGATAATATACAAAAGATGATTGTTGGGGTGTTATGGTAACTGTTGCGGTGTACGAAACCAAAGAAGATTTGGCTAAAGGAGACATAATGAAAAATAAAACAACGAGCGAAGCAATGGTTCGCTTTACTTTTTTGGCTTTTTCTTTTTTAACGACTGTTTGTTTTTCTTCCCCCTTATTCGCATCAGCAAATATCGTGATTTTATGTTTTCTTACATGTTTTCTTTTCAACAAGTTCCTAAAAACTAGAAAGTCGTTGATTAACATTGCCCCGAAAATCATTGCCCCGAACCCTCCATAAGCACATACATAGCGAGCATACACTCCAAAAAGGTAGTAAAGCCCTGCTCTTTCAACCCAGTTGAACAAGGCCAAATTAGCTGCTAAAAAGCCCATAGTTAAAGAGACGCATCCGAGAACGAGCTTCACTTTTAAGTATTGGGCTTCTTGTTTCATTTTCTTGTCCTTAATAAAGGATTGGGGATATTCAGTTCATATTCAAAATCTTATATAATATCTATGAATTCAAAATTCATATTTTGGGCACACGCAGCTTATAATGCGAATTTATGCCTATACTTTTTCGTGGAAAATGGAAAGGACGGATTATTTTAGAATGAATCTTGTGGCAATGGAGTGTACTGGAAGGTTACCTCTATCTCGGCTGTTTCGTCCACCTTATCGTAGGAATACGTCACTTTAATCAAGTAGTATTTTGTAGTTGACGCAGCTTGATGGATGTAGCCAGCGTCTCCGCTTATTAACCCATCTATGTAGGGTTTGGTTGTTGAGCCTGTGGCAGCAGCGTACAATGTTTCGTCGGCCCAAGCTCCACCAGTCGAAGATTTAACTGTAATGTTGAAGTTTGAGAACTTGTTGCTGTCAACTGGCGACAAGAGTTCAATTTTAACAGCGCAAACTTGATTTGCATCCGTAACAACTTTAAAGGCGTAGGTATTTGCGTCGCTCGTGTTTAATGTGGGTTCTGTTGACCCGCCAGGCAAGTATCGGTTTTCGTTAACATCATTCACGTAGACTGTCCAAGATGATGTTGTAGCTCCAATAGTAAATTGCTGCGTTGGGGTTATTGTCACAGTTGCCGTGTATGCCACTAAAGATAAGACAATTGCTATCATGGCTGCGATGCAGAGAAATCCCTTAGCACCCAACGTTGTCCATAGTTTTTTATTCATTAGCTCAATTCGCCTGTGATTCGATTCGGAATCGAAAACATCTTTCATTTAATAAGCAAATATGGCTTATGAAAAGTGAATTCATATTTTAAATATCATGCGCGCGTGAATAACACATAACTAACAACTATTGAATTAAAATTCAAGCGCTTGCGTTTTGCCCTTCGGCCTTTTGACGTTTGCTAGAGTTTGTTTACTTGGCATATACAGTCTTTGAAGGATGGAAACCCTGAGATGGGGTCTAGCTCCCTTGGGATTAGCTCGTTAACGTTTGCTTCTGGCCATCCGTGGAGGACGTCCACAACTCCGGCGGGCATGGCTGATGTTAGGTGGGCTTTAACTTTGATTTTTCCCCAAGGCGAACTCACAATCACGTCGTCACCTTCTCTTATGCCTCTTATAGCTGCGTCTTCAGGGTTCATGTTGACTGTGGGGTTTGGCATGAGCCTCCTGAAGCTTGGGATTTCTCGGCCTCGGCTGTGGGCATAGAAGGGAACTCTGCAGCCAGTTATGAGTATTAGGGGATATTCCCTTGTTGGTTCCATGGGTTTTTTGAATTCTGGGAGGGGATTAAAGCCATAATCCCTGAGAATAGTGGAATAAACTTCTATTTTTCCCGTGGGCGTTGGGAAGCCTGGCTTGCCATCAGCCCTAAGCATGCCAATCTCATATTTTCTGTAGTTTTCTGTTTCTGCGGCTGGCACTTCAAAGCCTTTCTCAACATTTTTCTCGAGGTCTTCTAAGGTTGTCTGGAACCTTTTCAGTACGGCGTTTAAGCCTTCTCTTATGTTGCCGTTCCAGAACTCCTTCGCGTAGCCCAATTTTACGCCTATGTCAAAGGCTATTTGCCAATCTTCCTTGCACTCTCCCAGGGGTTTTAGGGTTTTTCTTGCGTAGATTTTTCTGCCAAAGTGTGCGAAGGGCGCGGTTCTTTCGAGGCATGTGGCTGCTGGCAGCACAATGTCCACGAAATCGTGGGTCCATGGCCTATAAAACTGGTCTACGGCAACCGCGAATTCTAGGCTTTTGACAGCCTCCTGGTATTCGTGGGTTTGGGGCCACATCATGAGGTTGGCTCCCCACATAAGCATGGCCTTAACTTTTCCGGCTTTAACGTAGTCTGGCAGAGGGTTTATTTGAACTTCAAACATGTATTTTGCCCAAACTGGAAAGCGTTGAAGGTCCAGCCTCTTATCCCGGATTTTTGGCAGCAAGTCTATCCTCCTACAAAATTCTGGGTCTCCGGACTCCCAACCCTCAAGAAGCGGTTTGGTTGACGCCTTTACTCCGCCTGGGACATCAACGCAGCCTGTGAGGGCCACTAGCGAAAGGATAGCCCTATGGTTTTGAACGGCGTTTCTGTTGTGTGTTGTCGCCATGGGGCTGAAAAGAAACGTTAGAGGCCCGTGCTTTCCCATCATGCGGGCGGCTTCCCGAATTTTTTCAGCCGGCACCCAAGTGAGCTTTTGGGCTTCTTCCGGGACAAAGTTGCTCGCGTACTTTTTCAGCTCCTCGAAACCGTAAACCCACTTTTCAACAAATTCCACGTCGTAAAGCCCTTCCTCTATCATGACATTTATTATGGCTAGGGCAAGGGCGCCGTCCGCCGCCGGTCTTACTTGCAAATGGAGGTCTGCAAGCTTTTCAACAGTCACCGTCCTCCTCGGATCTACAACAATAAATTTTACGCCCCTATTTTTTGCTTCTAAAAGCCTAGGCATGAGATATGGGCGGGACCAGGCTGGGTTTCCGCCCCAAACCACGCACAACTTCGTCTGGGCTGAGGGCAGGCTTCCCATAGTCGGAAAGCCAAGGGTTAGGAGCTCAGCCAGCTCAGCAGCTCTTCTACACGTGGAGCTTTCTGTGGCGTAGTTTGGCGACCCAAAAGTGTAAGCTAGTCTTTGGACGGCTGGGCGTGGCTCTTTGGGGTCACCAACATAGAAAACGACGGATTCGGCGCCATACTTGGCTTTTATGGCATTTAGCCTAGAAGCTATTGTGATGTAGGCTTTTTCCCACGAAATTCTAACCCATCCCGGATCGCTGGAGCCCTTAGGCTTAGTCCGCTTAATGGGGTAAAGAAGCCTTTCTGGGTGATGCCTTACTTGAGGCAAGGCATAAGCCTTAACACATAAGTTTGCGCGGGGGAAGCCAGGCCAACCCTCAACCCCTACAACCACATCATCCTTCACATGGAAGCGCACGCCGCACATGGGCACCTGATTGCAACCGTCACAAAACGTATACCCATAGCGCTTCTCATCAAGCAATGCAGCTGTCACCTTTGCCCTACTGATGTTAGAAGGACGTTTTATACGCGTTTCCATGATTTATTGGAATTTTCCATGCAATGCAGACTCTATCCTACGGGCTTTTACGCACGTTTTGGTGCAAGAGATTAGTTTAGACATTTGCTTAAATTTTCGGAATTTTGTCGTGAGTTTAGCGGTTTTTGCAGTGATCGTTATTCTACTATTTTTTCCAATGTAGAAATTAGAGCGTGTACAGTTTTTTCTCGATAATTTAATGCCTCTATGGCTGCGGAAAGAACCTTTTGGGTCTTTGATAAAACTTTTCGCATCTTCTTTGGACTTTTAAAATAACCTGCGAGTTTTTCCAACGAATCTATTAGAAAGGGAAGCTTTGCTTCTTTTCGCCCAGCTTCTAATGCTTTAGATAAGTTTTGGAGTTGAGCGACCAGATCGGTGCCATTTTGAACCCAATCTTTGATGCTTAAGCCAGATCGTTGCTGAAGAATACGTTTCGCCTACATCCTTGCAAAGTAACTTTGCTCCTCAAATTCTTTATTGACAGTATCCAACGTTTCTTTGAGTCGATGGCGAGCGCAACTTCTTGAGTGCGGGGGGTGGGGTTCGAACCCACGCAGCCCTGCGGCAGCAGGTCCTAAGCCTGCCTCCTTTGACCACTCGGACACCCCCGCATCGTGCCTCAGCCTTTTAACCCAATTTTATGAAACTGTAAATCATGTTAATAACTTTTAGTTAAAAAGAAGGGCGAGATTGTAAGTATGTTAAAAAAGCTGATAGATGCTTTACCAATTATATTTTAAGGAGAGCGTACGTTAAATAATTGTGGGCAGAGATGCTGGTTGCTGGAGTGGATGATGCTGGGCGAGGGTCAGTTATTGGCCCGCTTGTAATAGCGGGGGTTATGCTTAAAGAGGAGGATTTGCCAAAACTTGTTGAGTTGGGGGTGAGGGATTCAAAACTTTTGTCTCCGGCAAGGCGTGAGCTGCTTGAAGTTGAGATAAAGAGGGTGGCCCAAAAATATAGTGTAATAAAGCTTTCGCCAAGAGAAATCGATGAAGTTGTTGAGTCGGGAAGGAAGTTTCACAAGCTTAATAGGTTGGAAGCTCAAGCCATGGCTAAGGTTATAGAGATGCTTAGGCCCGACATTGCCTATGTGGATGCTTCGGACGTGATTGAAAGTAGGTTTAAACAGCATATTTTAGAATGTTTGCCATTTAAAGTGAAGATTGTTTCTGAGCATAAGGCCGATAGAAAGTATCCAATAGTTTCAGCAGCATCAATAATTGCTAAGGTTGAGAGGGATAGGGAAATTGCTGAATTAAAGAAAACTTTCGGGGATTTCGGATGCGGCTACCCAACCGACGCAAAAACCATAAAATTCCTTAATCAATGTTTGGAAAAGCACGGTGGGTATCCGGATTTTGTTAGAAAATCTTGGAAGCCTGCTAAAATTGCGAAAAGTGAAAGCGAGAAAAATTCTTTTCAGAAGAGGCTTCTTTAAAATTTTGATATCAAGTCTTCGGGTTTCTTGATTTTTGAAAGTTCATCTTCATCAATGCAAACAATGTCTTTTTTCAATTGTTTCGTCTGCTCTGTTATGAGAACCGGATGCGCCCTAACAACATTGCTAACGCTTAGGATTTCGTCAACCCTTCTGTCCAAGGTCTTTTCATTTTCCTCCGTAACGCCGCCCAAAATCTTAATTTTCTCTTCTGGAACATTAATTATAAAGTCAAACGGCGCCTTGTTAACTGCTGTTATGCGGCAGCGTGTGAATTTTCTGAAAATTTTTTGTAAAAGCTTGTTTTTGACCTTTGTGAGTTTAGCTGTTGTTGAAAAACGTGAGCGTTGGGTTTCTCTCGTTTCAAACAAGTTTACTGGTTTAGCCACGGGAACACCCAAAGCACATATGAGGTTGTACGCTACTGTAACTGAAGCCTTGGCCATGCCACGCTCATACCCGTAAAGTGTTCTGCGGCTTATGCCAATCATCTCAGCCATTTCGCCAACAGACAAGCCCAACTCTTGCCTTTTCCTTCTAATGGTCTCACCGTCAATCTCAACATAATATCCGCCTGGGCCAGCGTGGATTAACGGATAAATCTTACGTTGGACAGCATTTTCGAACGTTTTTGGTGTAACAGCATAAACATCGTATCTTGAATAGACCGTGTCGTCCTCCAAGGGTTTTTCCCTTGTCTTTGAACTGATTATCAGCGAGGCGGCAAATATGCATCTGGATATAGCCTTTAACTCTATTAGGTCAGTTGGGGGTATGCTGTCAATGTCTTGGCGAAATTTAACCAAAATGAGCTTTTCATTTTTTCTGGCGGCAAAATCAAAACAGCTCGGCCTAGAGCGACATCTTTCAGAAATAGTAAAACCGGCTTCCTTAAGTATGATTTCCGGCGCCTGTTCTTTCTCGATTCTCCCATAAGTCATCGAAACGTCACAATAGATATCCCCACACTGTTGGATATAAGCAATTATCTCCTAAACCTAAATTTTTCGGCTAAAACGACAGCATGGAACTTGTTTTACGTCTATAATTGGACGACGTCTCTTCACAAGTTGGGTTGAGGGCGTTTTAGAAAAATGTGCGTGTTAAGTGGTAACGGCTTGCTTTTCAGATGGCTTTAAAGTATCTACAGTGGGCAATTCTGATTTTGCATCCCAGTTCTAATCCCACACGGCCGAAATGTGGGCAGAACACCCATATTGAACCGTCTCCATATCTAGCAACGCAGACTTTGTGGGGATGTCCGTTTGCGCACATGAGTCTTCGTAATCCTACTATTTCCTCTTCCAACTCTGGTTTCTTTGCAATTACTAATTGCTGTGCCATTTCATTCACCTCAAGATGTTAAAAGAGTCATTGTTTAAGTTATCATTAGCTGGTGGTGCAGAAAGTCCATCTCTAATGTTTCATGGTGAACATTCGTCACCATTCAGCGGTAAATATTTATGGAAGAAAATATATAGAAAAAGCTAAAAGTATATACCAAAAGAGGAGTTTAGAATGTTAGACCAGCTCGATATGAAAATCCTGAAATATATGTGTGAAGGGCTATACTCATATGAAGATTTGGCAAAACGCTGTGGGGCTGGTCGAAACACCATTTATCGGAGAATAGCTAAACTTGAGGAGAAGGGAGTTATAAAGCGAAGGGTTTCAGCAATCCCCGATTTCAGTAAAATTGGATTTTCAGCGGTGGTTGTGGGCATGAATTTAAATCCAAAGGATATCGACAAGGCCATTTCATTTTTAAAAGTTCAGCATCAAGTTAAATTCTTATGGAGAACTTATGGACACCACGACATAATAGTGACAATACTATGCGATAAGGACGATGTTGGAACATGCATATACAACCTAAGAAAAGCCTTAGAAGAACTTAATATTTTAGTTAACAGATTTGATGTTTCCGTGAGTGTGCTCTGGGAGAAAATGCTAATCGCCCCCTGAAACGCACTGTAATAAAATAGCTAGCTTATGCCACGTTTCGCCGTATTCCCTTAATGGGAAAACATCACGGCATGTGTTTAATTTCCTTTTACGGTTTAGGGTTTAAATTCTATTTTAGCTTTGCAAGCACCATGGCGTGGTCAACATCATAGGGCTCCAAATTCACTATATGCAGTATGTCAAAACCCCTATCACATAAAACTTTTACCTCCATTTTATAAACCTCAGTCGGTTCTTTGGTAACATCTATACTTCTAGCCTTTATCGCCAACATAACATGCCCTTCATGTTTAAGAAACATATCAGCATTATCGGCTAAAATTCTAGCTTGCTCAGGCTGCGCAAGGTCGCAGTATATGTCGTCAACTTTTCCGCTTATGAAAATTGCGTATTTTTCTGGGAAACGGGCATCTTCAAGTATTGGTGTCATGTTAAATCTGTATGCGCAAACGTTGTTTACCAACTCCCTTATTGCTCGTGGGGCAAACTCAACACAATAGACATGGCCATTCATATCCACTATGTCTGAAACGTGGCTTGCAGTCGTCCCTGAGGCCGCGCCCAAATAAAGGACTTTGTGGCCTGGTTTAATTGGAACAGTCTTCAAATTTTTCATTATGGCTGCAGCTAGCTTACTTCTGTAAGCGTCCCAGATGCGGTATTCAACGCCCTCAAAGCGTATGAGCCTCTCTCCATAAACATTTTTTCCTGGCGTAAGGTTTTTTGTGGCTAGTCTTTGGCTTCCATCTTCCAGTGTCACCTGAAAGACTGCTGGAAAATTCGGGTGGGGTTTAACTTTTGGCTCCATGCCTTTTCCTTCCCACCCTCTTTTCATGTTTTTGTTTCTTTTCAGGAACACGGGGCGCTTCAGCGTATTTTTCACGGATTTCCTCAACCCTTTTCTCTAAATCTTCTTTTAGCTCTTCGCCTACATATCTTCCTCCAAAAGCGTCAATCCTCGCTGCAATTGCCAATTTTCCAGCCAAAGCCCGTGCAATTTTCCCCCTATGCCATCTTTTGGCCTCGTGCAAGTAAGTGTGTTGAAGGATAATCCCATGCTTTGGCGGTCTTGTGCCAGTTTTTAGTGAGCGGAAAAGGGCTTTTTCTGCTCCCAAAACTTGAATTGTGCTTGCAGGCATCCTCGCCAAATTTGTTAGGCCTCCGGCTAACGCAATTAAGCGAGCTCCCAGGAGCGAGCCAACAATAGCCTTAGTGTTTGGTGCAACTTCTTCCATGGCTTTATCCAAATAATCTTCAAAATTTTCCCTAAGCTGATATAGGCCTATTACATTATTGCATAGGGATTGAATTTGTTTTATGTCTGCTTCTGCGAGCTCTGCGCCCATTGAGCTTTCAGCGGCCTTTGCTATTTGTTCAGCTTTAGATCTTGGGATGCCCTCCTTCTCAAGGTTTTCAACACTAAAGTTTTCCCTTCCACCTAAATTTAATACAAGTCTGGCGTACGTTTCATGCTTCTCTATCATGCGGCTGAGTTCGGGGAAATGTATTCCATACCATTCCCTAACTCTACTCATAAAGAGATTTAGAGTCTTGTCCAAGTCGTCTAAAGTCTGAATGGCTTGGGAAATTAATAGATCTCTCTTTTCAACAGCCCCCTTAACCTTAAGCTTAGCCAACTCCATTGCAATCTTATGCTTCCAAACGCTAAGTTCGGCGGAATCCTTCACAAATCCAGCTTCAACAGCAAATTTTTCCATGTTAGAACGGAAAAGTTCCCCAGCCTTTGAAGGCTTTGAAATTTCAACCTTAACGCCCAACTTTTCCGCAATTTCTTTGGCTAAATTTGCATTTTCAAAAACAAAGGTTTGGAATCCCCTTTCTTTAAGTCTATTAATTAAATTTGCCAATTCATCAATTATTTTCCCAGCTTCAAGCTTCATTAGCAGTTTGGCTGCTTCTTGAGGCTTTTTCGGGAAAACCATCTTATCAAATAGTTTAAGTTCTTCGTCAAAGGCTAAAACTCCAAACAAACATTCAACTATGTTTGCCTTCATTAAATATTCTTCTCCCTTCCTTTATTTATAACATCTCATTAAAATTGTTTTACATCCTAATAAGTTAGTTGCCATTCTTTTGCTGGTTGTTCGCAAAAATTCTTAAGCATTAAAATACAAGTTATAATGGGGGAGAAATGGGTTTGAGTGACATGAAAAGTTTAGCGGAGAAGCTTAGAGCCCTAGAAACAGAAAAGAAAAATCTTCTACTTGAAATCGAAGAATTAAAAAAGATGGCTGACGCAAAGGCAAAGGCCTTAGAAAGCGAAATAAACATGCTTAGGGATGAAGTAAAATCTTTAAGGACACTTCTAGGGGCTGAGGAACCAAAACCAGAAACTGAAAAGAAGAAAAAGAAATAGCAGCTTCTAAATGCAAAGCATGCTTTAAGCCTCTTATAGACACGCTAGGGGCTACTTTTAAACTAAAATTTATTTTATTAGAGCCATAACCACTACTGGTTTAACGGTGAAAACCTTTGGGCATAAGTTTAGAAATCAATTTAGCTGGTTTAAGGCTTCCTAACCCTACCATGCTGGCTTCTGGAATTTTGGGTTACAACGCCGAAACATTTGAAAGAATTGCTGAAAACGGTGCAGGAGGAATAGTGACAAAGTCTGTTGGATTAAAGCCTCGAAACGGTTATGCAAACCCAACGATAGTTCAAATAGGCTTTGGTCTGATTAACGCCATGGGGCTTCCAAATCCCGGCATAGACGAATTTGCTGATGTTATCCGTGAAGCAAAAAATGTTTTGCGTGTTCCGTTAATTGTTAGTGTTTTCGGCTTTTCAGAAACCGAATACGCAACAGCAGCCAAAAAGGCTGTTGAGGCTGGGGCTGATGCTGTTGAACTCAATGTTTCATGCCCTCACGTTAAGGAAACTGGTTTGGAATTGGGGCAAAACCCAGAAATTTTATCGGAAGTTGTTAGAAAAGTGAAGGCTTCAGTTGATAAGCCAGTTTTCGTTAAGCTTTCTCCAAATGTCACTTGCATTGCTGAGGTGGCAGAAGCCGCTGTTAGAGCTGGAGCCGACGCTTTAACTGCCATAAACACTGTGAGGGCCATGGCAATAGATGTGGAAACAGCCATACCAGTTTTAAGCAACAAATTTGGTGGGCTTTCAGGCCCTGCGATAAAGCCCATAGCCGTCAGATGTGTTTACGAAATTTATGAAAGAGTTAAGGTGCCCATAATTGGTTGTGGCGGCATATCCAGTTGGAGGGATGCTGTTGAATTTTTCTTGGCTGGGGCTTCAGCTGTCCAAATTGGCACGGCAATAGCATTGAAAGGTTTAGGCGTTTTTAAGGCTGTGACAAAGGGGTTAGCGGCCTATTTAAAAAGTAAAAATTTTAGGAGTGTAAGCGAAATTGTCGGTTTATCGCATCGCATTTAACACGTACAGAACTGTCCGCATTTTAGGGGTTGAAGATGCAGGTCCCACAGTCAAAACTTTCGCTTTCAAAGACAAAGCGTGCGCCAAAGCTAAGCCTGGACAATTTCTTATGCTTTGGATTCCAGGTGTTGACGAAATCCCACTAAGCATAATGGATGTAGACGCTGACGGAAGGGTTTATGTTGCTGTTAAAAAAGTTGGCGAGGCAACCAAAGCCCTTCACAACAAGATGCTTGGCGAAATCTTAGGGGTTAGAGGCCCCTTCGGAAACAGCTTCACAATTAAAAGTGGTAAAATATTGATGGTTGGCGGCGGAACTGGCGTGGCTCCACTACTCTTGTTAGCTAAAAAATTGAGGGCAAAGGCAGAGGAGCTTACTTTCGTTTTGGGTTCAAGGACAAGGGATGAATTGCTCTTTTTAGATAGGCTGCGAGAAATATGCGGTGAGAAAAATGTTATTGCAACAACTGAGGATGGAAGCTTCGGCTTTAAGGGCTTGGCAACAGCTCCAATCGAAGGACTGCTATCTAAAGAGAAGTTTGAATTCGTTTATGCTTGTGGTCCTGAGCCGATGATTAGACAAGTCTTTGAACTAGCGGAAAAACATGGTGTTCAGTTGGAAGCAAGTCTAGAACGCATAATGCGCTGCGCCATAGGATTGTGCGGCAGCTGTGTGATAGGCGGATACCGCGTCTGCAGAGACGGACCCATATTCACCTCAGCTCAATTAAGAAAGGTTGTAAGGGAGTTTGGAGCTTTTAAAAGAGACTTTAGCGGTAGAAAGGTGCCGTTAGAATAAACAAAAGCCGATGGAAATGTTAATATCCTCTAAAATTTTAAAATAGCATTCCAAAAAGGGCTGTGCGTCTAAATGGCCTTTCTCAGGAAGCTTAAGGAAAAAGTAACTCCGCCTAAAGCAACGGTCACATTAAACCTTAATAAGAACAGCGTCGCCTTGGGCGAAAACATTGAGGGTTCGCTTCAAATAAGTTCTGATGAAGATTTTGAGGCTAAGGAAATAAGGTGCGAAATCCAATGTATTGAAGAAGCAAAAAGAATTAGACGGGTTTACGATCAAAATCTCCGCCGAGAAGTTGAAAGACAAGTCATGGAGTCTGCAACACTTTACTCGGCAAAGCCGAAAATCGACGGCCCCATACACATAAGTAGGGGCTTCAACCAAAGCTTCCCATTCAGCATAAACATTCCAGCCGCCGGAAGACCCACATTCAAAAGCATAGACGCAAAAGTAACATGGTTCATTAAAGGCGTCATAGCAATAGAGGGAAGGCCCGACGTCACAAGCCAAACCATGGAAATTCAGGTCCTCCAGCCGGCAGCCACACCCGTAATCAAGGAAAAAGAGGTTATCCGCGAAGTTGTTATGATACCATGCAAATACTGTGGAACCCTAATGCCACAAACAGAAACCGTATGCCCCCACTGCGGAGCAAAAAGAACAGCCTAACCAAAAACTGATAACTTCAATTAAAGCGAAAAAAGTTTATCTGCAACATTTGTCTTGATTGATTTTAGTGTCTCAACTCTTCAAAAGCCCTGGTAGTATAGTCCGGTCTAGTATAGGCGGCTGTCGCCCGCCCGACCCGGGTTCAAATCCCGGCCAGGGCGCCACCAAATTGAAAAGGCATAAGAGCTTGTTGATTTTAACATTTTGTGATTAGAATTGGGTATACCTCATAGGCGCTTGGATAGGTTTTCTTCGAATGTTTGGTTATTTGATGTTTTAAAAGGTTCTAGCGTGTCCTCTGACATAGGTTTTGATGAGAGCCAAATCGCTGTTAAAGCCTCAAGTAGCGGCTTGTGCGTAGTTTGTAAAGGTTCGCGTTTTCTTTGTGGCAAAACACGCTGCCCAATTATTGTGAGGGCCAACTATTTCTTGAAAAGTATGCCGCTAATGCAAAGTGAGGACATTGCTGGGGCTTCACCTCCAAGCGTTTTTGTTGGGAGGATTGGCTATCCATACGTTTATGCTGGGCCTCTTGTTCCGCCAGTTCAAGAGGACACAAGCCTTTATGATTTGCCGGAATATTGGTTTGGAAAGTCGATAGACGAAATTGTGGGTTTTCGCTCCATGCTTATTCGCGGTAAGCATCGCGTGCACGTGCAGAAGTTTTCGGAAGCTGGAAAAATTATTGAAAAAACCCGGGAGCTTGCTTTGGCCGTTAAGCCCGTCGACGTTGAGCTCCTTTTAAAGAAAAAGCCTAGGGGCTTCATAGTTTTAGATGATGAAGTCCAGCCTTTTGGGCCTTCGGCGCCCATCCGCGACTTGCGCGTTGGAAATGCCAGCTGGGACCATCAAATAGAAAAGGCGTACGGCGACACAGACCTTAAAGCAGCTGAGGCTGTTCTCGAACTTTACAATAAAGGCGTGTTAGTGACAAAAATTCAAAGGGCCTTCAGTGTAGGCGCTTTTGGTTTAGAAAAGAACAGGCGTCTTGTGCCCACACGCTGGAGCATAACGGCAGTAGACAGCATAGTCTCAAAAGATTTGATGGAGAAGGTGAAGACTTTCCCCGAAATAAACGAATTTCGCGTTTATGAGTCACGCTATCTTGAGAACATTTTTGAAGTTTTGATGATTCCAGGCCAATGGAGCTATGAGGCCATTGAAGCATGGTATCCCGGAACAGTCTGGAACCCAAGCGGCAGAAACGTTGTCATGTTCTCGGATTGGGAGGGCTACGGGGGAAGAACAACATACGCGGAAATAGGTGGATGCTATTATGCGGCTAGGCTTGCGGTCTGCGAGCTGCTTGTGAAGGAAAGGCGTCAAGCAACAGTTATTGTTTTGCGTGAAGCCCATCCCGGATACATAATGCCAGTTGGAGTCTGGCAAGTTAGAGAAAACGTGCGGAACGCCATGCGCCAAAAACCCTTCACCTTCAAAACCCTCGAAGAAGCCCTAAAATTTGTGGGCAACCGCTTCCAAATCCCAATGCAAAGATGGATTATGAAGAGCAAATTGTTGAAGGATGCCCTATTCCAAAAAAGAATAACAGATTTCCTACAACAATTCGAAACTAAAATTTAATGTAGTTGTTTAGACAAGAGAAGTGTGACGAAAATCATGGGGAAAACAAAATTTAATGACCTTTTTAAGGCTGTCAAAAATGTACTGAAGGCTTTATATAACGCCCTTTTCGGCTTTGTGTTACACACCTTTAAAAGTCTAAATCAAAAAGTTAAATCGAAGTTTCCAGTTTGGCGCATGGAAGAAGAAACAACAGAACATGTTCACGCCTCAATTAAAGCCTTTAAATGGATAGTTTTGCCAGCAAGCCTCTTCTACACAACTTTGTGCCTCCTTTTGTTTGGAGAAAATGCCTTGGACTCCACACTTTGGGGCGTAATAGTCTTCTTTTACAGCAATTTCCTTCCAGACCTGCCTTCCATCTATAGGAAGAAGAAAATCGATGTGAAGAAGCGAGATCCGCCATGGTATAAGCGTTACGCCCTACTATTGTTTGCGCCTCTCTTTGTCTGGATTTTATTTTCTGGGGTAAGGTTCAACTGGAAGACAACTGAAACATTCCACAACTTTAAATCGCTAACTGTTTATGGAATATTTCTTTTCATAGTGGGCTTTTTTGCTTTTGTAAAATTTCCTGTGAACCTTGGAAATTTGATTAAAATTGTTTCCATTCCATTTTTTGGTGTAGTGGGTTATTTAACTCATCTTAAAGTTGATAAAATCTGGTAAATTTTAGACTTTAAGTCAACACTTGGAAAATTCTTTAAGCACAATAGCAAAATTATATGGGTTGTAAAAGGTTCAAAATCATGGATCCCGTTACAATTGCATTACTGTTGGGCGGTTCAATAATTGTCATAGGATTTTTAGGTAACTATTTTTTGGAGAAGACAGGCATTCCAGACGTGCTTTCACTTATAATTTTGGGCATGGCGATTGGGCCAGTAACAGGGTTGGTGGATTTTAATGCGATATTGAATCTTGCCCCATACTTGGCTGCTTTAGCCCTTATATTCATCCTTTTCGACGGCGGGATGTCAATGAATATTTACCGCATTTTTTCTGAAAGCCCAAGAGCCACGGTTCTCGCCCTACTTAGCTTTTCATTCAATGTTGTTGCAATAACAATGTTTATGTGGTGTTTTGTTATTCCAAATTTTCCATTCCTCTATTCTCTGCTTTTTGGAACAATATATGGCGGGAGCTGCAGCATTGTAGTTATTTCTTTGATGAGTAAGATTAAACCAAGCGAAAAAACCATGACAATTTTAAGTTTGGAATCGACCATCACAGACATTTTGCAAATTGTTTTTTCGCTTATAATTATCGAAGTTATATTGACCGGGAAGATTGACATAACAACCATAAGCCAGTCCATTGCAAGCAGATTTTCAACAGGAATTGTTTTGGGAGCAGCCTTTGGCCTCATATGGCTGAGCATCTTGAAAAGGGTCAAAAAGGCTACTTATTCCTACATGCTTACTTTGGCTGTCGTGATTTTGGCTTATGCATTCACAGAATTTCTGGGAGGAAGCGGGGCGTTATGTTCCCTTTTATTTGGAGTCATGCTGGGCAACGAACGTGAAATTTACAAGATTCTTAGAATCGAAAAGCCGTCAAACAGTGCGGTTGACGCTGGATTAAAGAGGTTTGAGTCTGAGGTTGCCTTCCTTCTGAGAACTTTCTTCTTTGTTTTTATAGGGCTCATGGTGTCAATAAGAGATTTAAACACGGTTATCATTGGCGTTATCCTTTCACTGCTGATTTTGCTAATAAGATTTGGTTCCGTGACATTGGCAACCCTTCATTCTAACGAACTTGTGAAAGAACGTCCACTAATGGTGATTATGCTAGCTCGTGGTTTGGCAGCAGCAGTCTTGGCCACTTTGCCCCTGCAATACTCGACTGCAGAGGCAATTCAAAAATATGGGGACCCGGCAAAAATTTTCTCTGAAATTTCATATCTTTACATTAACCTCGCAGTTTTGATAATTTTATCAACCGCGATAATCGCGACTGTTGGCATTCCCCTACTTAGGTGGAGGGCCAAAAGAAACATCAAAAACTAAAATGTTTAAATGGCATTCCTCCTCTTCTACTCCTCTAAAACACGCTTCTTTATCTTAACTTCTTTTTCGCCGTATTTAGCATACAACTCCTTTCTCAAAGCTTCAAGCATCTCAATCTTTTTTCCAGCAAACTCTGCTGCGGTTACAATGGTCACTCCATGCTTTTCAGCCGCCTCATAAACTGGTTTTATTCTTGCCTTATAATTTAGGTCGCGTAAGAAATGGTGGTCTAAAACAAGCGTGCTTAAGGTTTTCTTTTCTATGGCTTTAATTAGGTTATTGTTTGAAATTTCAAGGCTTTTGAAGGAATAGCGGTAACCAAGCATGTAGGTCATTGGGCCGTCTACGAAAAGCACGTTGGGCTCCTCCTTCAAAATGAAATTTACTTGATCCTGAAGTGACGGCCCCTCGATATCTGATGTATGCAAGAACTTTTCGCCACCACTTTTTATGCTTACTTCTGTGACATATCCAAGACGGGGGTTTGTGCCATGACAAACAGCCTTCGAAAATGTTATCTGTGTCTTACCCAGCTGAAAGCTTCTTCCATCAGAAAACTCAAGTTCCTTTGGCAAGCCTTCAATTGCCGCCAAAAAAATTGATGCCCTTTCTTTTTGGCTTCTATTTATGTTTTCGGTTGGATGTTTTATGAAAACTCTTTTTCCACTGTAAAGTTCAGGGTATTCCGGGTCATGATGATCATAATGATAATGTGTTACAATGAGCACGTCGGCATTTTCAGCGTAATGCTTTATTTCCTCCCAAGTTTCGTCAAGCCTTTCCCATTCGAGAAAATGTGGTTCTAAACCATAACGGAATGGCGCCAAAGAAACGCCTGGATCAATCAAAATTTTGATGTCGTCTGTTTCAACAAAAGTTGCCATCGAACGAACGCCAAAGCTGTCAAATGCCAAGGGAACAATTTTCTTAATCAACTAACTTGCCTCCCCACCAAAGAACTGCTCCAACTTTGCTACTTCAGCTTTCTTTAAAATTTCTGCGCATTTTTTGGGGTTTAGGGGCTTAAATTCCAAACCAAGGCTTATTAAGAGCCTTTTTGCGTCTTTTGACATGTCTGGTGCTGCCAGAATTCCCCGAAGCTCGCGGTTTGCCTTTTCTTTAATTGCCTCTATGTATTTAGCTAGTTGAAGCACAGCCTCTTTACCCGCAGTTTTGCGTTTAACTTCCACAACGACAAGTTTCCCATTTTTGTCTATGCCATAAACATCCACAAAGCCCGGTTCAACTTTCTTTTCGTAGCTTATTGGTTTAAACCCCTCTTCTAAGACTGATGGTTTTAGTAGAATTGCCCTATGCATGTCCTCTTCGCTTGCATAGAGCGCGAACTCCCCGGAATCCACGAGATTAAAGGCGGAAACCATAATCAGCTTATCAAAGAAAACCCTGACAGATTCGCTTGGCTTTTTTCTTACGGCGTGAATTTCTAAAAGTTTATCTTTGGCTTGAACGTGGAAAATGCAGCCTGGGGGCTGCCAGTTTACTGGTTCATAGCCTACTGAGCGGTGGACAAGGAGGGAGCCATCCTCCTTAATTATCAGTATGCGTTCACCGGGTTCAAGCTTCGACCTAGCCCTTCCGGCGTATTGAACCCAACAATTGCCAACCATAATGAGTGTTTTATGATGGAATATTGCATCTTTCGCGAAGTTTTCTGCTTCAAGCATGTTGGGCTCAATCAAAACGGCTGCGGACTTGGTGCTTGTCACGTTCTCGCCAATATTTTTAGAAGGCTGTTTGCATACATAAGATTTCTGAAGGATGTTGATGGGCGTGTGGGAAAAGAAGCGCCAAATCATGGAACGCTATAATTTAACGGCGAATTTGTATGATATGCGTTATGCTGAAGAACAGGAAGCAAAGTTTAAAGCTGCTTTGGAAAGCCTAAAAACGGGCAATTATGGTATGGTTTTGGATGTGGGGTGTGGAACAGGGCTTTTGTTTAGGCATGTTGCGTCCAAAGCTGAGGAGGTTGTGGGCTTAGAACTTTCAAAGGGCACTCTGCTAAAAGCTAAGGAACGTGCAAAAGACTTTCAGAATGTTCACTTGGTTATGGCTGATGCGGATGTCATGCCCTTTCAAAAAGATGTTTTTAACACTGTTTTTGCTTTCACTTTAATTCAAAACATGCCTGAACCAGCAAAAACCCTAAACGAAATTAAGAGAGTTGCAAAGGAGACTGCCAACATAACAGTCACGGGCTTAAAAAAGGTCTTTAGCATTCAGAAATTTGAAAATTTATTGAGAAATGCTGGTTTAAAAATTGTTTTTTTAAGAGGGGAAAATTTAAAGTGTCATGTGGCTGTTTGCATAAAATTTTCCGGCAAATTGCCGTGTAAATGCTAACTGGAATTGTTGAAAAATTTGCTTTGCCTCCAAAAATGCACATTTTTGGGTGTAACAACTTTTAATGTGAAAGAAAAATTAATATTTTGGGGACTTTATATGTCGGAAGTTGTTAAGAAAGTATCCCTTTTAAAACCGTTCGATGCTGACAAAATTGCCATAAGTAGAGACCAATATTTTCGGAATGCCTACATAATTGATCTTCCATTGGATTCTGCTCCAGATCACGTTTGGCTAGACCTTTTTGAGCAAAAGTGGAGGGCAAGCCGGCAGTTGTGGGATAGGAAAGTGTTCATTATTGGTGATAGGCTTAGGCTTGTGACTACAGTTGATGATTTTGGGGAAAAGCTGGATTGGGTTGAGCAAGTTATAAAGGAAACTAACAAGGCTGTTGACGAGTATAATGCGGCTGTTAAAGCGGAAAGGGAAATAACAGCCAAAGTGAGTGGGATGCAGAAGATTCTTTGGGAAGAGAGGGCTAGAATCGAAACCCTTAGAGAAGCCCTAAGGAGGCGTTTTGGAGTTGCTTAGGCTTTAGTGTTGTGCATTAAATTGTCAACCTTCACATGCATGCCTTGAACTCTCATGTGAAAAAACTTATATCATATGTATTCCCTTTCAAAATATTCCGTTAAACATAGCGTAAGGAACGGTCAAGAATGGTGTGTACTCTTCGACAAGCAACATTTCCTTTTGACACTCGTTTATGGTGATTGGTTTATGCCCCTCAAAACATTAAAGAAGGATTCACCGGAAGCATTAACTTTAGAATGGATTTTGCATGTGAAAAATTACAAGTTAACCCTAGACAAAAAGCTCTGCGTGGGCTGTGAAATTTGCGCTTTGGCTTGCCCAAAAGAGGCTATCAAACTGGAAAAACAGCCCAAACTTCCGGGCGAAAATGCGAGAAAAGCCAAAATCGACATTAACTTGGCAAAGTGCAATTTTTGCGGGATATGCGACATACTATGTCCATACGGCGCAATAAAAGTCACATTAAACGGTGAGCACGCGCTCGCGGTTGTTGAAAAGGAAAGTTTCCCCAAGCTTGTTCGAGACATTCAAGTTGACACAAGCAAATGTCCGGTGGGCTGTGTAGAGTGCGAAAAAGCATGCCCATTAAACTTGATTAAAGTTGGTTGGCTTGCCGCAGACGGAAAATTAGTTGAAGATTTAGGTGTTTTGTCGGAGAAGGAAAGAGGTGGGCTTAAGGTTAAAGTTGAAATTAAAAAGGATTTGTGTCCGTGCTGCAGAATTTGCGAATTTAAATGTCCTGAAGACGCTCTGCACGTTAGCAAGTTTTTCCATGGAAAAATACTCATTTATCCAGAAAAGTGTCCAGAAGGCTGCAAAAACTGTTTGGATGTCTGCCCAATAACCGGGGCGCTTTACCTTTCCGAAGAGGATAAGAAAGTGCATGTAAACGAAATGTTCTGCGTTTATTGCGGGGCATGCAAAATTGTTTGTCCCGTTAACGAAGCCCTGGAGCTTAAAAGAACAAAAGTTAATCACACGCCAGTTCGGTCGGGCGCTTGGAACAAAGCCTTAGAAAGGATAACTTCACCCGTTGAAATGTCTAAGGAGTTGAAGGCGAAGGGTTCTAAAAAATTGATGGAGTCCGTTGAGAAAAGATTAGGTTGGAGGAGCATATAATATGACGGGAAAAAATGTTGATGTTGAAGAGCCTCGCATAGGCGTTTTCATATGCCACTGCGGCCTCAACATCGCCGGAGTATTAGACATAAAGGAGCTTGTTGAATTTTCAAAAACATTGCCTAATGTAGTTTTTGTTAAGGACAACCGCTACACATGCGCAGACCCTGGACAAGAGGAGATACGAAAAGCGATAAAGGAACATAAGCTTAACCGGGTTGTTGTTGCGGCTTGCTCTCCAAGAATGCATGAACCGACATTCCGTAGGACGGTTTCAGACGTCGGCTTAAACCCTTATCTTTTTGAAATGGCAAACATTAGGGAATTCTCTTCGTGGTGTCATCCCAGCACCCCTAAAGAGGCAACCGAAAAGGCCAAAGACCTCATCAAAATGGCTGTTGCAAAAGCTAGACTTTTGAGGCCCCTCCAAACAATCGAAGTCCCCGTCGTAAACAAGGCCTTAGTCATAGGCGGAGGCATCGCTGGAATGAATGCCGCGCTTGACTTGGCTGAAATGGGCTTTAAAGTTTATCTTCTTGAGAAAGGCGAAAGCATAGGCGGCCACATGGCTCAACTTGATAAGACTTTCCCAACGCTCGACTGTTCCATCTGCATTGAAGGCCCAAAGATGGTTGATGTTGGACGCCATCCAAACATAGAAATAATATCTTATGCAGACCTCTTAAGTGTAAGTGGTTACATTGGCAATTTTAAGGTGAAAATACGCAAAAATCCACGTTACGTTATTGAGGACAATTGCACCGGCTGCGGCGAATGCAAGGAAGTTTGCCCAATCGAGTATCCGAACGAATGGGACATGAATCTGGGCGTTAGAAAGGCTATATCCGCCCCATTCGACCAGGCCGTTCCGCTTGTCTACACCATTAACAAGGATTATTGCATTGAATGTTACAAGTGTGTTGATGCTTGTGGGGCTAGGCAAGCCATAAACTTTGATCAAAAGCCAGAAGAGATAGAACTTGAAGTTGGAGCCATAATTGTGGCCACGGGCTATGACATTTATCTTCCATATGACAACCAGCTTTATGGTTATGGGAAATATGCGAATGTAATAACCTCTTTGGAGTTTGAGAGGCTTATACTTGCTGCTGGACCGACCGGCGGAAAAGTTGTTAGGGCCTCTGACGGGCAAAAGCCGCATAGCGTAGCTTTCATTCAATGTGTTGGCTCGCGGGACACGAATAAGTATCCCTATTGCTCGAATTTCTGTTGCATGTACACTTTGAAACATGTTATTCAGCTTAAGGAGAAGTATAAGGATGATGTGGAAGTTTACGTTTTTTACATGGATATGCGCAGCAACTTTAAGGGTTACGAAGAGTTTTATCAACGGGCAAGGGATCTTGGCGTAAACTTCATTCGTGGAAGAGTAAGCCGAATCTTTGAGGTTCCAGAAACCAAAAACCTGCTAATCCACGCAGAGGACATGACGCTAGGCCAGCCTATTGAAATTGAGGCTGACATGGTTGTTTTGGCAACAGCAGCCATCCCCAAAAAGGGCACGGAGGAAATAGCCCGAATCCTAAACCTAACCCGCGGGGCAGATGGCTTCTTCATGGAAAGTCACCCAAAACTTAAGCCAATAGACGCTCCAACAGACGGAATATTTTTGGCTGGAGCCTGCCAAGGATTGAAGGACATACCATACAGCGTCTCGCAGGGAAGCGGCGCAGCCTCAAGGGCGGCAACAGTACTTTCTAAAAGCACATGGAAGATTGAGCCAATAGTCTCCGTAGTAGACGAAAGCAAATGCAGAAATGTTACGGCTACATGTGGAATCTGCGCCGAACGATGTCCCTACGGAGCTATAAAAATTGAGGAAAAGAAGCCAGCCCAGGTGATTACCGCCATGTGCCATGGATGCGGAACATGCGCCGCAGAATGCCCAGCAGACGCAATAACGCAAATGCACTTCACAGATGCCCAAATCTTCGCCCAAATAAGGGCAGCGTTAGAAACAAATCCTGAAGAAAAAATTTTAGCCTTCCTATGCAATTGGTGCAGTTACGCCGGGGCAGACCTAGCTGGAACAAGCAGATTTGAGTATCCGCCGACAATACGCCCAATACGCGTAATGTGTTCCGGCAGGGTTGACCGCGACTTCGTTTTAGAAGCTTTCAGACTAGGCGCCGGAATGGTTTTGGTTGCGGCATGCCACTTGCCATATGACTGCCACTACATAAGCGGAAACTGGAAAATGAAAGCCAGAATGGACGCGCTGGCGCCCATGCTGCAAAAGCTTGGATTAAGCCCAGAAAGATTCCGCGTAGAATACGTTTCGGCAGCAGAAGGCGTAAAGTTTGCGGAGCTCATCCGAGAAATGACAGAAAAAATGCACGCTTTAGGCGAGGAAAGAATAAAAGCGGAAAATGAGAAACTGCGTCCAATCTTAGAGAACATGCTGAAGAGGAAGGAAAAGAAATAATTGAATTAAGATTATGGAGGCCAATACTTCATAATCATTTGCACGCTAACGAAAAGGAGGACCATGCCAAAAGTTCTGCGGAGCCCCTTCCCAGAAATCTTTTTGGAAGTGTAAGCGCCAACTTGAGCGCCGAAAATTGTTCCCAAGGCTAATAGAAGCGCATAATCAAAGTATATGTGGTCTGCCATATAATGTTCCGCAACTCCAGATATGGATGTTATAATCATTGTGAACATTGAGGTTGCCGTGGCGTTGTGAATTGGCATTTTTAGGGCGAAAACCATTATTGGCACGACGAGGACGCCTCCGCCTATGCCTAAAAGCCCTGAAGCAAGCCCCCCGAAGAAGCTTAATCCTGCCCCTAAAATGAGTGTTCTTCCATGACTTATTACTTCCTCGTCAGATTTTGAAATTATTTGAACAGCCTCCTTCTCTCTTTCAAGATTTGCCTTCTTACGTCTGAAATCGTTTATGCTGATGATCATGCGAAGGGCTATAAAAACAATAAAAACGCCGAAAATTAACCCCAATGTATTCGGCGGTATTATTCTAGTTAGACGGGCGCCCAAAAAAGCTCCAGGCACCGTGGTTGTAGCCAAAATTAGGCCAGTCTTATAGTATATTCGCTTTTGCCTTGCATAGTTTAATGTTGATGCTGCTGCAGTAAAAATTATGGATGTTAGGCTTGTTCCCACGGCGTTGGCTGGAACAAAATTGTAAAGGATTGTTAGTATTGGAACAATGAAGGAGCCTCCTCCAATACCAGTTAGAGAAGCTATTATTCCAACAAGAAAACCAAATAAGGTTAGCAGCAAATCCCACATTAGGGTTTCTCCATCAACCGCTAAGTTTTTGTTTTGCAGCGTAATAGACTGCGCCCATTAATAAAATTGTGGTGCCCAATACCCATGTTTGCAGTGCAACAAATAGGGTAAAAGCCAAAAGCGCCAAACAAGTAAATGCTCCAATTGCGGGGATAAGTTTTGGATATTTTCTCTCTTTCACCTTTAACCGAAGGGCTGCGAGGTTCGCTAAAGCATAATAAAATAGCAGCGCGAAGGTGCTTGTGGCTACAACCCTCGTTATGTCCACAAATAAGACCAGCAAGATCATGGCTGCTCCAACAATCCAAACGGCATAATAGGGCGTGTTAAAGGTTTGGTGAAGCTTGCTAAAAAATTGTGGTAAGTCTTTTCTCCTGGCCATGGCGTATGTCATCCGCGAAACTCCTAATATGGCCGTTAGCAACACGCTTGCTGTGGCAATTAGTCCGCCGAAAGAAACTGTGTAGGCTGCCCAAGCGTTTCCAGTTGTGTTTATGGCTTCTTTTAATGGCGAACTTGACCAAGCAAGTTTAGAGGCTCCTGCAAGTCCGATGGCTGCCAGCCCAACAAGCACATAAACGGCTGTGGAAATAACAAGCGACAGCAAAATCGCCCTTGGCACATTCTTTTTGGCGTCTTTAACCTCTTCGGCGATGACGGCTACTCTTGCAAAGCCTCCGTAAGCGAAGAAAATGTAGAAGGCTGCGGACAGAACCCCAATCTGAAATGGGTTAAAATCCGCAAAGTTTGATGGATTTACATAAAATAAGCCATAGACAACAAAAAAGCCTAAAATTGAAAGTTTAGCCGCCACAAGAATATTGTTTAGAAGGGCTGACTGGCGAATTCCCAAAAAATTAAGCACGGTAAACAAAAAACAAAGCAAGGCTGCAGCCCAGTTTTGTGGAAAAACGGGAAACAAAGCATGCAAATAACCTGCAAAACCCAAAGCCACAGCCGCACCAGCAAAAGTGTTGGAAATTACCCACATCCAACCCGTTAGGAAGCCGGCGAAAGGCGAAATCAACTGGTAAACATACTCGTATATGCTGCCTTCCCTCGGCTGCCAAGCAGTCAACTCGCAAAAGCTCAAGGCCGTAAACACCGAAACCAAGGCGGCAACTCCCATCGAGACAGCCAAAGCTGAACCAGCATAACCAGCCGCAATGCCAGTAACAACAAAAATGCCTGCGCCAACAGTTGCGCCGACGCTCACAGCCGTGGCATCGAACAAACCAAGAGCTGGCCTAAGCTTAAGTTCCCGCTCTTTAGTCTCGTCTTCGCCCATGCCAACCACAATTACATAAGGAACAGTTCATAAATGCCAACTATTAAAACTTTAATCCCAACCAATTACATGTTGATAGTTTATGAAAATACTCGCATATTTTAAAAGAAGAATGAGAACAAAAAGGGAAGATTTCCTCAGCGAAATTTATGAAAACATTTTGATGCCATATGAATTAAGTGAGGGATATGAAGAGGATGTTGTAGGTGAGTTTGAAAACAAGCTTGAAGAACTATATTTTAGTGTTTTCGCATCCCTTGTAAAGCCTAAAGCCCATATTCTAGACATGGCATGCGGCGATGGGAGGCACACCCTAAAACTTTCTGAGCATGCAGAGCACGTCATAGCCTTTGACATTTCATCTAAAAATTTGAGAAAAGCAAAGAGAAGATGCATGCGTAAAGGAAATGTCAGTTATGTAAAGGGTTCAATGCTTAAATCACCTTTTATTCAAAAATCTTTTAATGGCATCTGGTTTTCCCAAGCCTTTGAATATATACCTCCAGACCAACGTGAAACATTTTTGCAGCAATTAAATCCTATTCTAAAAACTGATGGAATAGTGTTTATGAGCGTTGAAACGTGGATGGACCAAAGCATTTTAGCCTCCTTAAAGGAGTTTTTATCAGACTTCAAACTCTTCTGCTACTGGAAAATTCGGCGCAAGCCACTCTTTTGGGGAGAATTCCTTTATTATTGCACTCCGAGGGGGAGCTGCGGGAAATTTTCAGGCTGGCATTACCACGTGCATACGGATAAGTATACTTTATGCAGGCTTCTGGATAAACATGGTTTCAGTGTAAGGGCTATGGACATTAGTGATGGCTACATATACCTTTTAATTGAAAAGTCAAAATCGAACCTTTTTAACTAGAAGTTTATGCGTTTTTCGCGGTCTTCCCAAAACTCTCTTGTTCTCAAATACTGTATTTTCGCCTTCAAAAGATCCATGTAAAAATCTTCCTCTTTCAAATGCATCTTCCCAAGAATTCTGAATGCTGTTTCTGGACCCACGCCTTTTACTTCCAACGCCATAACAGCCTTCTTGCCATAACTCATTATGAGGTCTACAGTTCGCCTTGCATGGGCTAAGTCCTTAAGCTCCTCTTCTGTAAGCTCCTTTCCCTCAAGCCTCTTTTTCAAAATTCCTTTTAGACGGTTTGCATCTTGGCTTGGATAGAGGAGCGCCAAAAGTCTTGAACCACATTTTTCGCATTGTGGTTGCTTAGGTAAGCCTTTGATCTTCGCTTCCTTTGTCCATTCAACGCATGACATGCATAATAATGTGGCTTTTCTCGCTTCAATGGCCCTTCTCATTCTTTCTATGTTATTTAATAGAACACGTTTTGGAGCCATAAGCTCTGAAATATCCGAATATTTCTCTAGTATGTGATAGGCTAGTGGTGTTGGCTTTTCCACACAAAATAATGCGCTAACTTTGATTTCACCATCCCTAATCATACGTATTATTTCCTTAACCTTCTGCAAGTCGACTTTCTCAGCCATGGCTTCCCGTAAAGTTTCAGTGTAAATTGGTGTTCCCCTAAAACGTTGGGGCAGCTGGCTTAATCTTTGCGGTCCCATGGTTTTTCCACGGGGCAAGGCGCCAAATCTTTCGGCAACAAACTTCATTTTGTATGAAAATGGAAACTTGGCCTCCAAATACTCGTTAAAGGCTTTTTCCACCTCTTCGTCTGTTAGGTTGAAAAGGATTTTTGGCATTTTCTCAAACTCATGCATGGCCAAATTCCTTGGCATTTCAATTAAAATGCGGTAGCCGTCATTCCACCAGCCAGTTATAAGCTCCCTATCTGACAGTATTGCGTCAAAAATGCCGCCCAAAGTATAATTCACTATCTCACCAAAACACACGTGAATTATTAGGTACTTTCCAAAGGCCTCAACTAAAATGTGGTTGTGTGTTGGCAGCGGTGCACCAACTTTTAAATGCTCTTCAACCTCATGAACAGCCTCCAACAAGGCAGCCTTATCAATCGAAAGCTTTTCCGCGAGCTTTTCTGCCGAAATCTCTGCGTTTCCAGTTGACTTTAAAATTTTGCCGATTTCTTCGCGAAGCTTTCCAGTTTCCTGCGCCAATTCAAATGGGACTGGCAGTATTTCGCCGTCCCATCCTGGGATGGCTGCCAAAGGGTCTTCTGAGGGAACAACGTAAACTGTGCCACTTTCCTCCTCTATTTGGATTATGCGCCAAACTTTACCACGGCAGATGAAGTTTAGGCCTACGCGTGCTCTTAAGGCCATGAATTCGTCGCCTAATGTGCCGATTTTTCTGTCTGAAATCACGTTTATTATTGGGTAGCGTCTCTCGTCCGGAATCATGGACAAATTCTCGTAATAGTAGCGTCTTGTCTCCCGAGTTTTCCTCAAAACTTTACCTTCTCTCTCAAATCTTAATTGGTTGAGGCTCTCTAAAAAGTCTATCACATTCAAAAGCATGCTTTCGCTAACATTTCTAAAAGGATAAGCCCTCCGCACAATGGTTAAAGCTTCATCAAGTTTTAAAGCTCCCTTGTCCAAGAGCAAGCCGGCAATTTGATGGGCTAAAACATCAAGCGCATTTTCATGGATTAGCAATGGCTCAAGCCTATGCTCATAGGCGTTTCTCACCGCCGCAATTGATTCTAAGGTGTCGTCTGGAAAGGCTGTTATTATGATGCCTTCTGAAAGCATGTCTAAGCGGTGGCCGCTGCGGCCAACCCTTTGGATTAGGCTGCTGACTTGTCTCGGCGAAAGATATTGGATGACAAGGTCCACGCTGCCAATGTCGATGCCGAGCTCCAGCGTGCTTGTGCAGATTATTGCCTTTAACATGCCAGCCTTAAACTCGTCCTCTATTTGGACACGTTCTTCTTTGGATAAGGAACCGTGGTGGACGGCAATGTCATTCCTTCCAAGCTGGTTGAATTTGAAGCCAAGCATTTCCGCATTTGTCCTACTATTAACGAAAATTAATGTGGATTTGTGGGCGTCCACAAGCTCAAGTATACGCCTTATTCTGGCAGCTGCCTCGGGTGCGGTTCCAAGTTTTCCAGCCAATTCATAGTCAACTTCCGATGGATTTGGATGTTCAACATGATATCTGTAACCCTTCGGCAATATTGCCTCAACAACCTCAATTTCCCTATTTGTCCCAGCAATAAATTTCGCCACCTCGTTCGGGTTACCAACAGTCGCAGACAAACCAATTCTCTGAAATTCCCTTCCAGAAACCTCGTATAAACGCTCCAAGGCAATTGTTAGTTGGGCACCACGTTTGCTTGATGCCAGCTCATGCACTTCATCAACAATAACCCATCTAACGTGGCTTAGATGCCTTTTCATAAGGGCTCCGGGCAGAATGGCTTGAAGGGTTTCGGGAGTTGTTACAAGCATTTGGGGCGGAGATATAGCCTGTTTTCTCCGAAGCTTTAATTCGGTGTCTCCATGTCTAACTTCAATGGTTATGCCTAACCTAAATGCCCAAAAAGACAAACGCTTTAGCAAGTCTCGGTTTAAAGCCCTTAACGGTGTGATGTAAACAACAGTTATGCCGCTCTTCTTTTCTTGCTCAACCAGTTTTGAAAAAACCGGCAGAAGAACGGCTTCTGTCTTTCCACTTCCAGTAGGCGCAATTAAAAGTACGTTTTTTCCGCTTAAAACTTTTGGAATGGCCAAAGTTTGGGGTAGGGTTGGTTCTGTGAAGGAAAGCTCTGCTAAGGCTTCCCTTACTGGTTTGGCAAGCAAATTGAAAACATTAAACTCTGCATTAGTTTTTTGCATTTTCCGCCAAAATATGTGGTTGAAAGTTGATTTATTCTTTACCAATAATGACTTTCCAAATTGCTTCCATGCTTGTCCGAAAGGTTATTAGGGGAGAACCCTCCCTTACTTTGTGGAGTTGGAAGCATGAGGAAAAATGTTTCTCTTGTTTTAATTGCCTTGATATTGTTGTCTTTTGCAGCTATGCTTCCCTTGTCCGCCTACGCTTTAGAATCATGCGAAAACCTGATGGTTATTGAATGGCGTGGCAACGGCCAAATTACAATTAACGCCATCCCACAAGAAGACGATTCAATGAGTAATCCAGATTATGCACTTTTGCCTTTCCACTGGTATACAACCGCAAATTACTGGATAAACCCAAACAACAGATATGGCTTTTCAGCGTCTGCTGTTGTAAAGGCTATTAGGGCATCTGCTGAAGCATGGGATGAGCAAACAAGCTTTGCAGTATTCTCCTATAAAGGCACAACAAGCAGGGCTGCGGGAAGAAGAGACAATTACAACGTGATTGCTTGGGGCAGCTATCAAGCCGGAGTTATAGCCGTAACCTACATCTGGTATAGAGGCAGCCAAATCATCGAAACAGACACTAGAATGAACACGTATTTTAAGTGGAGCCTAACTGGCGAGGCTGGAAAGATGGATGTCCAAAACATCATGACACATGAGTTTGGGCACTGGTGTGGTTTAGACGACTTGTATGAAGACAAAGACTATTGGCTAACAATGTATGGCTATGCGGATTACGGCGAAACCTATAAGCGGTCACTTGGATTGGGCGACATCCTCGGATTGCAAGCGGTTTACGGCCCGTAATTGCCCTGAATTTCCCCTTATTTTTGTGGTTGCCAAAACTTTATGGGCAGTGAAAGTTTTAAGCTTGCATCTTCGTTGTAGGGTATGGCTGCTTTTTCGCTAAAATTGCCCTTTAAAATTACGTCGCTGAAAACTTGCATTAGAGGTTCATTTCGCGAACAAAAAATAACCTCTCCAACATCGTTTGTCCAAACCCGCAAACCCCTAGTTTTCCCCTTATGCAAAAAATGTAAAAACATGTTGTCTTTCGTTATTTGTAGTAGACTTAATGTGTTGTTACCATCCAAAGTCGCAAAAAAGATGTCTAAAGCCTCCAGCACAGAGGCCTTCTCCCTACACAATTTTTCAAAGAGATGTGGAATGACCTCCGAATCAATAAGCCCAACAGCTTCAGATTCAAAAACATGATTTTTATCTAGGCTTTCCATTATCTCCATGTAGTTCGTAACCTTTCCGTTGTGGGCAGAAACAATTGTTAGATTCCCATAACACTTCGCTAAATATGGTTGGGCTGTTTCGCGGAAAACGGCTGTTCCCATGAATTCTGGGCTTGGCATCCGCACATGACCAACTAGAACCGAGGCCTCCCTAACCTTAACAACATGCGACAAGTAGTGAGCTGGCGAACCCTCAACCTTCCCAACCTTTTCTAAAATGACCTTTCCATCTTTGGAAAGAATAGCCACTCCAGCACCATAACCGCCCACGGGCTTGGGCTCATGCGGGTACTGATGAACCTCTAATAATTCGAGGACTTTGAAAGCCATGGATAAGGGAAGAGGACTCCTTAACGCATAGCCAAATATACCGCACATTTAGTTTCTCCAATAGTCATTTTCCCCACTCATTATTTAAAGGGCACCATTCAAAGATATTAAACCAAAAAGTTGAAATTTTCTGCAAGCCAATTTTTATTGACGATGAAGAAATCGAGGTACGAGGACGCTACTGCGGATGACTTCTTTTTCCGCTCCTGAGTCAAAAAGCTAGAGCCAAAACTAGAATTTTGGTTAGGGTAGAGAAAGGAGGAAAGGCTTTGTTATCTTTCTGTCGACCCGGTTATGTAGGCCCATACGCTTACTAGAACAACTGTTAGGCATGCTCCAGCAAGCCCTGAAAGAATGAACCTCGCATTTAGGAAGGCTGGTAGAATTGCCATCAGCGCTGGTATAACATATTCTGCTGTTATATCCGCGATTACGCCTGCGATAAATCCTAACACTGCTACTAACGCGAAGACTTTGAGTCTTTCACCCATGTATTTTCACCCTTTTAGTCTAGAATTCAAATCTAAGCCTCTTTTTAGTCTAACTTACACCTTTTTGTCTATCCTTCCAAAACCAGCTTTATCAGCTTTTAATTAGAAAATTAAAGCCTAAAGACATCTCTGGCTGAGACATATATACCTACGTATATACATGCATGTTTTCACCATATTAACAATGTATAAGACATAGCGTTCAACCCTTTCTTTTTCGGAGGTATCAAATTGTCTGAAAAATTCGCTAAAAGATGGGAGAGTAAAAAGGACGAGCAACCACTAACAAAACGCATACAAGAAGCTGTTAAACCGCCAGGTCCATTGAAGCCGCGTTTAGACTTTGCCGTTAGACGAATAGAATTGCAAATTCAAAAGTTGGATCAAGCAACTGAAAGGTTTACTCAGAGGGACAAAGCTATATTTGCAAGGATAGTTGACGCTTACACAAAGCATGACACTGCTAGGGCTAACGTTTTTGCAAACGAGCTGGCTGAAATCCGCAAAATGGAGAAACTAATTATTAATGCACGCCTTGCACTTGAACAGATAGTTTTAAGATTACGAACAGTATCAGAACTCGGCGACGTGGTATCAACCTTAGCCCCAGCCATAGGCGTACTAAGATCGGTGAGAACAGGCTTGGCAAGCGTATTTCCAGAGGCAGAAAGCGAACTTGGAGAAATAGGCAATATATTAAGTGGCATAATGATTGAAGCCGGCCAAAGCTCTGGAATAACATTGAACTTTGACACCGTAAACGAAGATGCCCAAAAAATCCTCACAGAGGCCGCTGCAGTCGCAGAACAAAGAATAAAGGAAAAGTTCCCAGAATTGCCGCCTGGAATTCCTGGAATTCCAACAACTGCTGTAAGCGAAAAAACTTCAACAGAAACCTCTTAGGAAGGGATGCCGAAAATGTCGCTAAACTCCAACCTTTTTATTTCTATTGGACTGCCAGTTATCGACGAATACGGGCGTGTTATTGGTAAAATTGCCTCTTTCGCTTTAGCTCCAAATGGAAAATTCGAAGCGGTCTTCATCGAACATGGCAACGGCAAATTTTTGAGAGGAAGTTTAGAAAACCTAAAGTTTGAAGGCGACAAAGTAATTTTACTATCTAACATTAAATTGAGGGTAAATGTCCTCTGCGACCACATCCCCTTAATATGGCGGAAAGATCAAGCCCTTAAAGAACTTGTTGAAAAGAAAAAGATTTCAAAAGAGCTTTACGAAGAGCTCCACACAAGCTTTGATGGAGCTTTAACTCAGCTGAAGGAAGAGGCGCAAGCATTAATCGAAGAAATAGACAAGGAGATTAACAGATGCATCAACGAGACAAGAGAATTGAATTATGCCTTGGTTCATTTGGAAATTGAACATGAAATTGGAAAGGTTGATGACAAAACTTACGAAACAGCCTTCGCAATAATACAGGAAAACTTAAAGAAAACCAGCATGGAAAAAAGCGATTTAGAAGCCGCAAAAAACAAACTGTCAAATATTTTGCTTGGCGAAAACTTAAAGGCTCCTAAAGAAATGGAGAGTAAAACTCAGCAGGAATTTGCCTCGACTCCAAAGATATCTGAGCTTCCAGAGCCCCCACTTGTAGTTTACGTGAAAGAATAGGAATACTGGTTATAGGAGCGAAGGTGGCGGGCGGAGGGAAAAGTGATAAAAGGACTTATTCGCTCCAGCCCTCCACTTCGTGAGATAATTGTAAAGTCTATTCATACGCTTAAAATTCAACATGGCAGACTTGAGCAAGCCACATTTAGACTTAGGGAAAGGGACAAAATACTTTTCCAGACTTGTGTAAACGCCATGAAAAATAACAATAAAGAAAGGGCCGCAATCTGCGCAAACGAGGCAGCAGAAGTTCGGAAACTAATTAATTTTCTTAATAACGTGGAACTTGCCATTGAACGTGTCATCATCAGACTTGAAACCATAAAAGAGTTAAGCGACATAGTTATCGACCTTAAACCAGCATTAAAAATCTTGCAGGATGTTTCTCAACAGCTTTTTAAAGTTCTGCCGGACGTGTCATCTGAGTTAAGCAAAGTTAACGACGCAATAGTCGAGACTCTCAACTCAACAAAAATATCTAGTGATGAAGCCTTAATTCCGGTGGGCTTACAAACGCCGAATGGACAAGCAATATTAAAGGAGGTTGAGAAATCAATCGAGAAAAAGCTTGCTGAACAGCTCCCTGAACCGCCCGCCACTATAGAAGCGCCTAAAACAGAGGATGTCACGCTTAAAGAGATGGTTGCGTTGGCGGCCAATTGTTCGCAGGCGCTTGGGCAAGAAAACATTGAGGAAGTTGGAAAGAGTTCTTCTCAAACCCTCTTTTCTTTTAAGAAGGCTGAAATTCAAGAGATTTCCTTAACGGTTGAGAAGCCTTCCTTAGAGGAGGTTTTACTCGAATATGTTAAGAAGAGTAATGGGGAAATTGACATTAGCAAATGCTCAGCCGAATTGAAGGCTTCTTACGAAGAGATTGAGAAAGCCCTAGAAAATTTGGGAGCTAAAGGGAAAATAAAAGTTGCGTTAAAATCAAGGTAGGTGTTTGGTTTATGAGCGCCTCCCAAGAGTTGGAGAAGGCTGCAACCAACTACGCTTTAGAGGCTGTTCGCCTAGACAAGCAAGGCTCAAAAGGAATGGCAATAACAATGTATCAGAAGGCTATCGAAAGCCTACTTAAACTTGTTCAATTATACCCAGACTACAGCCTAAACAAAGTCTATATTCAAAGGGCCATAGCCTACCAAGAGAGAATTAAGGCCCTGCAAGGCGCTGTCATGCCAATTGAACCAAGAAACGAGGGAAAAAATATTGAGAATTTTAAAGAAACTGAAACAGCAAAATCGAGTTATGAAGAACTAATATTAACGGAAAAGCCTAACGTTAAGTGGGATGAGGTTGTTGGACTTGAAAACGCCAAAAAGGCGATTAAAGAGGCAATAGTTTACCCCGTTCAAAGGCCGGACCTATTCCCCCTAGGATGGCCTAGGGGAATACTTTTGTTTGGCCCGCCGGGTTGCGGTAAAACTCTTTTGGCTGCGGCTGTTGCCACAGAGATAGATGCAGCGTTTATTTCAATCGATGCTGCTTCGATTATGTCTAAGTGGTTGGGGGAAGCCGAACAGAATGTTGCTAAACTTTTTAGTTCTGCAAGAAAATCTGCGAGCGAAGGCAAGCCGGCCATAGTTTTTATTGATGAGTTGGATTCTCTTATGGGAAGGCATTCTAATGAGGTTGGCGGCGAAGTTCGGGTGCGCAACCAGTTTTTGAAGGAGATGGATGGAATTATAGATAAGGGCAAGAATTTGCACGTGTATGTTATTGGCGCCACAAACAAGCCTTGGGATTTGGATTGGGCTTTCATAAGAAGATTTCAAAAGAGAATTTTGGTTCCCCTTCCAGACCATCACACACGCCTAATGATGTTCAAACTTTACACAAGCAACTTGAGACTAGCCCCAGACGTCGACTTGCATGAGTTAGCTAGGCTTTCAGAAGGATTTTCTGGAAGCGACATAAGAGACGTCTGCCAATCAGCACAATTGAAGCTTATAGGCGAGTTTTTCGAGTCCGGCCAAGCGGCAAACAAGCAGGCAAAGCCAAGGCTTCTCACAATGAACGATTTTAGACAGATACTTGAAGAGAGAAAGCCCAGCGTTTCACTTGACATGTTAGCGTTGTATAATAGATGGTTTGAGGCTTTCAAAGCCCTCTAGAAGGCGAAGGTTATGAAAGTTGTTGGGTTGGGTGGAAAGGTTTGGAGAAAAACCTTTTTCTGAAACATTTCTCCTTTCTCCCCCTCAGAAAAATCTCCAAACCCCACAACCCAACAAAATTATTGTTCGCGCATTAAACCTTTCACAAGCTCAGCGGTTTTTGTAAGGGGCACTTTAGAGCTATTTTGTCATCTCTTCCTTAAAGATTTCTTCCAGTTTCCTTTTGTCTACGTGAAGTTTTTCCGAAAGCCCCTTAACCCATCTAATGTAGATTCTGAAAATGTTTTGAAGGATTTCTGCCTTTTCCTCGTATGAGAGGTCCTTCTCCCTTGCAAGGAGCAGAGCAAACCATCTTCCCAAGTCTGTTAGTTGGTAAGCCTTAACCCAAACTATACGACCCTGTTTTTCAGTTTTTTCCATGCTTTCATTTAAAATCCCAAGTTTTGTAAGGGACTTTAAATTTTCGATAATTGTCTTGTTTGAGTATTCAAGCTTTTCAACAAGGTCTTTTTGGAAAATTTTGTTTGAGATTCCCTGGTTTAGCGAGTATTGTAGGATGTCGACTGCGGCTTTTGAGCCGAAGATGGCGCTTAATATTTTGCTTTTTTGTTCGGAGGGAAGGATAACTACATATGGATGTAAATTTTCACTCAACACATTCAACTCTCAAAAAGTTTTATCAATAAAAACATTTTAAATGTTATGGGTTTCTTGAGGAAATGCTGTTTCCTCCCATCGGTTCAGTAAAGCTAATTTAAAAGATAAAGTTCTAAAGTTTCAAATTTAAGGGTGCAATAATACGACGTTGAAAAAATGGTTTCCACTAGACGGTGATACCCTCATTTCAAAAGAAGGATTCATATTCAACGTTTTTGGGTATGAGCATCCTCAAGACCGGGTTTTCGCCTTCCTTAAATACATACCCCAAAAGTTTAAAACATTATTCCAAATTCGCTTTTTAGAGAGGACATGGAGGCATGGGTGCACAAGAGTTTTTAGGGCTGAAAAACTTTACACAGCCAGCAACTACCAATCCTTCTTAGAAACATTCCACCGCCATTTTCCACAATATGTTTACTTCGACAGTTTCAGAAGCAAAAATGTAATTAGCGTGCCATACAGCTTCATAAATAGGGTTTATGTCCCAAGAGACTGCTTAGCCTCGCTTGCTAAACTTAAAGTGAAGGATGGGCTTCAAAGGGCGACACTTGATTTCATTGGTTTAGTTTCAAATGCGTCAAATGTAGCTTTCGAAGATTTTGGGGTTCACGGCTCGGTTGCTCTTAACATGCATTCACAAGAATCTGACATAGACGTCGTTGTTTATGGCTCTGAAAATTTTCGCAAACTAGAAAAGGCTGTGGGCAAGCTTGTCGAGGAGGGAACCCTCACATACGTGTTTAACAACCGTTTAGACGCTGCCAGAAAATTTAAAGGGCGTTATAAGGGCAGAATCTTCATGTATAATGCCGTCCGCAAACCAGAAGAAGTCCACACAAAATACGGAAAATTCAAGTACACCCCAATAAAACCAATAAAATTTCACTGCACAATAAAAAATGACCAAGAAGCAATGTTTCGCCCAGCAATCTACGAAATTGAAGATTACAAACCAGTAAACAAACAATCTGAATTGCCGAAAAAAGAGGCTCCACAGTATGTGGTTGCAATGATAGGATGCTACCGCAATATTGCAAGAAAGAATGAGGCTGTTAAAGTTTCCGGAATGCTAGAAAGCGTTGAAGACCTGGAAAATGGAAAAATGTTCCACCAAGTTGTTGTCGGAACAGCTATGGGCGAGGAAGAATACATTTGGCCCCTTTAAAGCTTAGAGACCGCGACGCAATAATAACAAGAGAAGGCCTAATCTTCCGAGTTTTTGGCTACACTCATCCCAAAAACGCTTTTATCTGCGACGCTGAATATGCGCCAGAAGAAATTTTCAAATCAAAAAACCCTAAGGCAATTAGAACCTATGGAAAACATATTTTTTACAAGTTTTATGAAGATGAAGGCTGGAAATTCATCCACAAAAATTTCCCCCAACACACAATTTTTTTCGAAGCCCTTGGCAAAAACGTTGTTGGAGTAAAAATTGAAAATATAGCAGAAATAAGGAAGCCGGAGGACGTGCTGCAAAAATTGTTGGAAAGGGAAGATAAGGATGAACTGCTAAAAATTTTACATGCCATTCTAGAGACAACAACACAACTTTCCAGTCTAACAACAAAGGATTTTGGGGTTTTCGGCTCCTTACTTCACGGCTTTTATCATCCGCTTTTTTCGGACATAGACATAATCGTCTACGGCAGAGAAAATTTGGCGCGTGTTCGAGGGCTGTTGCAGGAGCTTTACGAAGATAAAGGCTCGGGATTTTCCAACGAGTTTGAAACCGACGCACCGGTTCACGGTAAGCTTTGGCGCTACAAAAACCTCAGCCCAAAAGAGTTTGTTTGGCATCAGAGGCGAAAACTTGTTTATGGCGTTTTTCACGGCGAGGCTTCTAATCGAGCCATCAAAGTGGAGTTTGAGCCTGTGAAAAAATGGAATGAAACAAGAAATGAGTATGGCGAAATTAGAAAAATAACGCGTGAAGGCTGGGTTAAAGCCCTATTAAGGGTGAAGGACGACTCAGAAGCGCCTTTCATGCCCTCAATTTACCTTGTAGAACCCATAGAAATTTTGGAGGGGCCAAAGGCTGAAGACATAAGGCGAGTTGTTTCCTACCTAGAAGAGTTTAGGATGCAAGCGTGGAATGACGAAAAGGTTTACGTTGAAGGAAATCTTGAGGAAGTTGAAACCTCAAGTGGAAGTTTTCATCAAATAACTTTGTCTTATGGGCCAAGATACTACGAGCAAGTTATTAAAAGCCTAAGTATAACAGAATAAATTGGAGATGTGGCGTGTCTTCCCATTACCTTAAATGTGTTGTAAAAGGTTCCTTCGAAAGAGTTTTCGAAGTTTTAAGCAAAGCCTTCGGTAATGTCTATGCTAAAAAATTTGGCGAAGGTCGCGAACCACAAAAAGGAATTGTTTTAGGCGAAGAATACTTTTTCAGAGTTAACAGTGATGTTGCAATCTTAATCATTTTGGAAGGGTGCTCAGCTGAAGAGACAGAAATTGAAATAATTTCATGCGCCGGTGGAACGGGACTTTCAGGAGTTTCATACAGCGCCCATTCGGCTTATGCCCATAAAGTTAGGGACTTCCTAACCGATTCCGGCTTCAAAGTTGACGTGAAAAAGGAAATTCCTTATTTTTCCGGTTCCAGTTAGCCTTTAAGGATCATGTAATCTGAAGTTTTTCCACCCAAAAGAAGCCTAAAATACTCCTCATCCCTCTTACAATCAATAACACGCTCAACCTTTCCCTGCGCAACCACAGTTTCGCCTTTTTTGGCCTGTTCGCAGAACCTTCCTCTGAAAGAGGCTATTTCCTTTATTGGCTGGAGTTTCGGTCCTTCAAGAACTTTCACGTTTTCAATTTTGTATTTGCATGGGGTAAATATGGATTCAGAGTTATCCACAACAGTGGCTTCGATTCTTGCGTAGCCGCAGTTTTTGTAGCAAACATCGCCATAACTTTCGCCTATCTCGCTCCAGTCCTTAACAAAGCGTATGAAATAGTTGCTTCCCATGAACTTGCCCTGCAAAACCTTCCTAGATTCGACTGCAACGAAATCCCCAAAACTCATTTTGGTGTCTTTCGAACGAAAATCGAAGAGCTGTTTCAGCTCATCTAGAGAATAAGGTTTCAGTGGGCTATTGGAATCCTTAAAAAAATTTTTGATTGCCGAATAGACTTTTTTGCAGTTTTCAGAGCCATAAAAGATTAGGTCAATGTCCGAACTTTGAGTGTGCAAGCCCACCATAATTGAGCCTGAAACACCCACAGTATCCCATGGAACACCCGTGGAAGATTTGAGTATTTCAGCCATCTGTAAGACTCTATGCTCTAAATCATCCAAACTTTCAGATTTCCGAAGCCTCTTGAGCGCGTCAACTGGCTTAAAATGTCTTTTAACATCTTCTGTTGGAACTTCGCATAGGTTTTCGTCGAAAACTTTGTCGTAAACTAGGTATTCTGGAAAATTTTTTCTAAGCCAACAGTAACGTTCGGATAAAGAATAAACCTTCTCATAAAATGTTGTTTTGCCTTTTCTTACGCCTGCGCTGCTCGGAAAATATCTTATGAAGGCTATTACCCGATTTGGCGGATGAACTAATCCCTTAACGTCGCATATTAGGCCATTTTTTGTTTTTATGAAGTCTCCTTCGCGGAATCTTGCATCCATAATTGGGTGATTTCCTTACATTTTTGATTTGTAATTTCTTGAAAGTAAACCAGCCCTATAAAGGCCTATAAGTATTCCCATACCAACAATTGTTGCTATAACTGTCATAAGCACTCTTTCAACGGCTGAAATTGGAATCATATACATAAACAGCGACGGGACATCTGGCAAGCCCATGCGTAGCAATACTTCCTCAACAACGCTTAGGGGAATGAAAATGTCTATTGTTCCAATGAATATTAAGTTTCCAAGCATGTGATCTGCTATTATCCCACAATAGCCAGCCAAAAATATGGATGAGACGAAGGAAAATCGCCCAGTACCAAAAATTCCGTAGAGAATGAGGATTGCAGCCACTATCCAAAGCGGAAGCGAAAGATAGTTTAGAGGTAGGGTTTTGTTGAGGTATGGCTTTGTGAACATGTAACCGAGAACCAATAAAATTATCCCCAAAAGTATGTAGGCTGGCCTAAACTGCCAAATACTCCTCCTTACGCCAATATTGTCAAATGAATTCGCAACCCAACCCCTTGTAATTAAAATTGCAAATAAACCGGCAAAGTGCAGAATGGGATAGAACACTGCTTTTTGTCCAACCCATGTGGCATACCATCCAACTATTAAGACTGCTAGGATTAAAGCTGATATTGGCCACCCCCCGATTTTGTTGTTTTTTGAAATTCTGTTTGAAGTTAGAAAACCAGCTACCATGGCTGAAACTGCCGGGCAGAAGGAAGTTAAAACACTGAATGGGGTTCCGGCGGCGAGAAGACCTCCTATTAATGCAGCGAGAAAGCCAAAATATGGGCCTATAACCATTCCATAAATTGGGGCTATTGCAGCATCAAATTTTATACTTGCCTCTGGAACACCAACTATGGGTATGCCCGGTAACTTGCAGATTAGAAATGAAAGCGAGGCGAAAATGGCCAGCAAAGCGACATTTTTTGTTGTGAGCTGTAAGCTTGCCATGCGACGCAGTCTCCTCATGTATTTTTGGTAATTGCAATGTAATTTTTTACACAAGGTTAATAAGGCTTTCCGTACACATCAATGGTGAAGGGTGTATGGATTGATGCTTTTCCAAAGGGATAAGGCAGAGATTATTTCAAGGTGTCTGGAATTGGCAATTCTTCTTGAGGTTAGCGCCGACAAACCGGGCAACGTGAATTTTGTCGTTGGCTTTGAAGGCACAAATCACGCGCATTTTTTGGCTTCGGCGGTTGCTGCCTCACCACATTTTAGGGTTGCTGCTGAAAAGGGAATTAACGTTTCATGTGGCAAAATTGCTTTGGCTGATGTTGGTTTAGGACGGATCATCATGGACTGTGTTGCAGACGTTAATGCTTGGCAGAGCGGGGGCAACACCTTGCTTGGCACTGTCATTTTGTTTGTTCCGTTGGCTGTTGCCGCTGGAATTACACCTTTGGACAAGGCATGCGTTTTTGAGCTTTCTGAAATTAGGAAAAATTTGAAGTTTGTTGTTGAGGCTTCAACTCCGGAAGACGCTGTTGCGGTTTATGAAGCTATAAAAATAGCTAATCCAAGCGGGCTTGGAAGGGCTCCCGATTTTGACGTTAACAGCCCAGACTCGATAAACAGGATATTAAAGGAGAAAGTTTCACTTTACAATATTTTCAGAATAGCCTCAAATTATGATATGATTTGCTCTGAGTGGGTGAATAATTATCCCGTAACCTTCGATTTTGCATACCCCAATCTGATGGAGGAAATCAAAAGAAGCGGCGGCAGCCTAAACAAGGCTATAGTCCACACTTTTCTAAAAGTTTTGGCAAAATACCCAGACACTTTTATTGCGCGGAAGGTCGGTATAGAGAAGGCGCGTGAAGTCTCTTTTATGGCGGAGGAAATTTTGAAGTTAGGTGGGCTTAACACGTCTGTGGGCAAGGAAAAGCTACAGGAATTTGACTCAATTTTAAGGAAGTCGGACAGCCTTCTAAATCCCGGAACAACAGCCGACATAATTGCTGCAGCCCTCGCCTTAAGCCTTCTAAATGGTTACAGACCATAACGTAGTGGATAGCGAATACCCTACTCCTTTTGAACCCATCTTCTATAGAGGAAAATTCCAATAACAAATATGATTAAAGCTGAAATTGACAAAGTCGCAAGGGGTTGGAGCAAATCACTTAGCGAGACATTTCGAATCATCACGTCGCGCACGGCTTGGGCTGCATAAGTCATTGGTATAAATTTTCCAACCTGCTGTAGGTATTCTGGGAGATACTCCAACGGAAAATACATTCCAGTGAACCATTGAAGCACAATACCAATTGTTGTGGCTGCCCCAGAAGCTTCTTGGGGAGACCTGCCAACACATGATATTAGGAGGCCTATGGCTATGCCGTTCATTGAACCCAAAAACATTATTGGAGCCAGCAATGGAATGTTCCAGTTCACCTTCGCATTAAGCAAAAGAAGAGCCATAACCGCAATCACCAAAATTGAAATTGCCGTTTGTAATAGGCAGGCTGCAGCCTTACCCAACAGCATTTTTAATGGGTGTATTGGCGAAACCCTAATCCTTTTTAGAGTTCCCTTCTCCCTTTCATAAACTATGGCGCCGGTTGAGGCAACCATGCTTGAGAATAAAAGCGGATAGCACAAAACGCCTGGAAGGATATATTCCTTATAGCCTATTTTCTGTAATACAACAGATTCTCCAATAACGATTATTGGTTGGGCATAGTTTGGGTTGAAGGCTTTGTAAAATTCGTTGAAGAACGTTTGAATTCCACCGCTAACTATTCGGGCGACATCGGGATTTGTCTCATCCAAAGTCAAAAATACACTGGCAGACTTTCCCATTGTGAGGTTCAACAGAAAGCCGCTGGGAATCGTTATTACAGCCCTCACTTCCGTGGCATTTAACGCTTTTATGGCTTCCGTCCTATTTTCGAAAACCCTAACTTTGAAGATTTCTGTTTTATTTAGCTCCGAAATTATGTTGAGGCTAGTTCTGGGTTGTCGAAGTTTACTACGCCAATGTTTGCGGTGAAGGGTACTTCTCTCCCAAAAATTGCAGCAAATAGGAGAAGCACTACAACTGGAAAGGCTATGGTCCAGAAGACTGTTCCCTTTTCTCTGAAAAATGTTTTAATATCTTTTATTGCAATCCCAATTGTCGGGTTCATTTCTGTTCCTCCACCAGTCTTTTTCCAGTTAATCTTATGAAAACATCCTCTAGGGTTGGTTCCAAAACCTCAATTTTTTCAACCAAAACCTTGTTTGAAAGGAGAATGTTAGATATTTCTGAAACAATTTTCCACGGGTCTTCAGCAAAAATTTGTATGTCCCCGTTTTTAAAAGTGTAACTATAGGGCTTTAACAGTTTTAGGGCTTTCTCTGCATGGGCATCTTTAACTCTCACGCAAATGGATGCCTTTCCGCCGACCCTTTCCTTTAGGACGTGGGGCTTGTCTATTGCAACTATTTTTCCCCTATCCATTATTGCAACCCTATCGCAGAGTTCATCAGCCTCATACATGTCGTGGGTTGAAAGCAAAATCGTCTTTCCAAGTTTTTTAAGCAATTTAATGGTTTCCCAAAAATCCCTCTTAACATTGGGGTCAAAGCCAACTGTTGGCTCATCTAAAATAACTAGGGGCGGATCATGAATTATTGAAGCAGCCAGATTTGCCCTTCTTTTCATGCCTCCAGAAAGCTCCTTTGCCTTTTTGTTCAAAAACTCTCCAATTTCCAAGGTTTTTGAGAGGAATTCAAGCCTCTGCTTAAATGTTTTTGAATTTAGTGAGTAAAGGGAAGCTGCAAAGCTTAGGTTTTCACGTACGCTTAACAGGTCATACAATAACGTTTCTTGGGGGCAAAATCCAATTTTGCCGCGGATTTTATAGGAATCTTTAACTATGTCAAAACCGAAAAGTGTAATTTTCCCTTTGTCGAAGCTTTTTAATCCGCAAAGTATTTCCATCAACGTCGTTTTTCCAGCGCCGTTTGGCCCTAAAAGTCCAAATATTTCGTTTTCTTTAATGTTGAAGGAAACTTCATCTAAGGCTTTAAGCTCCCCATAATGTTTCACCAACCCTTCAACTTCAACAATCGTGTCCTCGCCCAAAATCTTCAACCCTTAAATATGCCAAGACATAATCGAATAATCCTTCCAACTTAAAAGAGTTTCCACGACTTTGCTTAGGTAAAGTTAATTAGGCTAAAATTAATGTATGTTAATTTTCAACATATCAATTGAAAATTGCATGTTGCGACGAGGTTAATGTATGGCGGGCAAACCAAAATTGCAAGTGACTTTGCTTACTGGCCGAACAATAGAGCAGGGTGTTGGAAAAGAGCGTGGAAAAGCCTCCAAAGAGTATTTGGAAAGCGTTTCGGTCTGTTTTGTGGATTCCGAAGATTTAAAGAAGCTTGGAATAAAAGATAAAACTAACATAAAAGTTTCAACAGCCCACGGCTCAGTAATAGTCAAAGCCTTAAAATCGCCTAGGGGGCCGCATCCCGGCATAATTTTTATCCCATATGGCCCATGGGCAAATGTTGTTATTGATCCGGAAACCCACAGCGGTGGAATGCCCTCATTGAAGGGCATTCCAGCTGAAATTGAGCCAGCCCCAAACGAGCCAGTTTTAGGGTTGGGAGAACTTTTAAAAGAACATTTTAGAAGGTAGAGATATGCAAATTGTTAAAGCTGTAACATGCCCCGTCTGCGGAAGCTTATGTGACGACATTGAGCTGGTAATAGAGGATGGAAAGGTTTTAAAGGTTAAGAACGGCTGCGCCATGTGCGAATCAAAGTTTTTAAGTGTCACTAGCGAACATAGAATTTTAAAACCGCTTATAAGGAAAAATGGAGAACTTGTCGAAACCTCCTATAAAGAGGCCGTAGCGAAGGCTGCAAAAATTTTGGCTGAAGCAAACTACCCCATACTCTACGGATGGAGCTCGACAAGCTGCGAGGCCATTCGTGTTGGTCTTCAACTGGCCGAAGAGATCGGCGGCGTAATCGATAACACTGCTGTTGTTTGCCATGGCCCATCCATATTGAGCATTCAAGAGGTTGGAATTCCCTCATGCACGCTGGGGCAAATTAGGCATAGGGCAGACCTCGTCGTTTATTGGGGGAGCAACCCATGGAGCGCCCATCCAAGACATATTGAAAGGTACACCGCCTTTTCTCAGGGAAGATTTGAAAAGAGCGGGTGGAGGGGATACCTAACTAAAATGAAGGCTTCTGCTGTTAAGAAAAAGATTGAAAGCGCATTTAGAAGAGCTTTCTTAAAGCGGAAACCCCCATCGCCTTCAACAGAAGTTAGAGAGCCTCCCCCAACAATTTATAGAGAGGGGAGAAAACTCATAGTTATTGACGCTAGAAAGACCCGAAGTGCGGAAATAGCTGACTATTTTATTCAAGTTGAACCAAACAAGGATTACGAACTTCTCCAAGCCTTCAGAGCCCTTGTCAGAGGCCAAGAACTAGATGTTGACAAGGTTGCCGGAGTTCCAGTTGAATATTTAGAGGAAGTTGTCGACGTAATGATTGGATGTGACTTTGGAATACTGTTTTTTGGGCTTGGGCTAACGATGAGTAGGGGGAAATTGCGTAACATTGACGCGGCGCTTTCATTGGTTCGCGACTTGAACATGCGCACAAAATTTGTTATAATGCCCATGAGGGGACATTTCAATGTTACTGGAGCAAACACTGTGTTTACTTGGCAGACTGGCTACCCATACGCAGTTGACTTCTCTTTAGGCTATCCACGATATAATCCAGGCGAAACCTCCGTGGTTGACGTCCTGCTCCGTCAAGAATCAGATGCCACATTAATAGTGGCCTCCGACCCCGTTGCAAACTTTCCCAAGAAGGCTGTTGAACACTTAGTTTCGAACCCGCTTATAGTTATTGATCCGCACATGAATGCAACTGCCCAAATGGCCGACATCGTTTTTCCATCAGCATTTGTTGGAATAGAGGCTGCTGGAACAGCCTACCGCATGGACCACGTGCCGCTTCCCCTGAAAAAGGTTTTTGATCCCCCAAAGGGCGTGCTTCCAGACGAGGAGATTTTGAGGAGAATTTTGGCAGAAGTTAAAAGGATAAAGAAAAGGCGAGCGAAGGAGGCGTCATAATGGAGCTCCTTATAAGGAATGGTTTTGTCTTCGACCCAATTAATGGTGTTAATGGCGAAAAAATGGACATTGCAGTTAGGGACGGAAAAATCGTCGAGAAAGTGAAGGGAAAACGAGTAAGGAAGATTGATGCTTCTGGAATGATTGTTATGCCCGGCGGCGTCGACATTCACTGTCACATCGCCGGTTCTGAAGTTAACTCTGGAAGACTTCTAAGGCCAGAAGATCATTTTAGGGATTTTGAGCCAAAAACTTCGGTGACACGCTCTGGGGTTGGCTATTCTATTCCATCAACGTTTACAACTGGCTATCGCTATGCTCGAATGGGTTACACGACGATAATGAATCCTTCCATGCCGCCGTTGGAAGCCAAACACACCCATGAAGAGTTAAGCGATACTCCAATGGTTGATAAGGCTAGTTACCCGCTTCTTGGAGACTGGTGGTTCACACTAGAATATTTAAGGGCAGGCGACATCGAAGAATGTGCAAAATACATTGCTTGGATGATAACATCAACCAAAGGCTACGCCATAAAAATCGTTAACCCGGGCGGACTTGAAGCTTGGGGCTTCGGCGATAACGTGAAAAGCCTAGACGATCAAGTCCCGTATTTCTGTATAACCCCAAGGGACATAATACGTGGCTTATGCAAGGTTAATAGGCTTTTAAATTTACCCCACACAATACATGTTCACACAAACAACCTTGGAAAGCCGGGAAACTACCAAACAGCCATAGAAACCATGAAATGTGTTGAAGACCTAGCCACAGAAAACAAACCAGCAATACACATTACGCATTGCCAGTTCTGTGCTTTTAAGGGCGAAGACTGGAGAACCCTTGAGTCTGGAGCAGAAGAAATAGCCAACTACGTTAATTCGCATTCTCATGTGACAATGGATATGGGACAAGTAATATTCACAGACACAACCACAATGACGGCTGACGGACCATTCCAGTATACGCTATACGAGTTAAGCGGAAACAAATGGGTAAACCACGACGTCGAAACAGAAACAAGCGCCGGAATTGTACCATTCCACTATCGACGCAAAAGTTATGTACACGCCATTCAATGGTCAATAGGCCTTGAACTAGCCCTACTAATTAAGAACCCATGGAAAATTTTCATGACCACAGACCACCCAAACGGCGGGCCATTCACCGCCTACCCAAAAATAATTGCTTGGCTCATGAGCAAAAAAGCCAGAGAAAAAACACTTAAGAAAATAAATCCGAAGGCGAGGGGCAAAAGCCTACTGCCATCCATAGACCGTGAATTAGACTTTTATGAAATCGCCATCATGACAAGGGCTGGACAAGCCAAAGCCTTAGGCCTCAAAAATAAGGGGCATTTAGGCGTTGGGGCAGACGCCGACATAGCCATATACAATGTGAACCCAGAAACCACAGACCCATCAAAAAAATATAAGTTGGTTAGAAAAGCCTTCAAAAGGGCTGCATACACCATTAAGGGCGGAAAAATAGTTGTGAAAAATGGAGAAGTAATAAGTCATGTTGAAGGCGCCACAATGTGGCTTGACGTCCAAACATCTGAACCGGCAAAAATTTCCGAGGAAATGAAAAGGAAGTTTAAGGAGTATTGGACTGTTGAATATGAAAATTATCCTGTAACAGAAGATTACCTTGAAATTTCACAACCAATCAATGTCAAGGCAAGTGTTTAAAATGATAACCCTCCAGCCGAAAAGGGAATTTAAACTCCCAATAATCGCAGAATGCATAAACCCAGACATTTTCGAAGGAAAAACTCCAAAAGAAATTGGAAAACTGAAGGTTTGGGAAGGAAATAAACAGAAAACGCTCAGCGAACTCTTCAAAGTGGAAGAGACAAAAAGTGAGAATCCAGCCATAATAATACGGGGTAACGTAAGCAAAGTCCGAAGGATAGGCGCCCAAATGAAAAGCGGAGAAATAACAATTTATGGAGATGTAGGCATGCACCTTGGCGAAGAAATGAAGGGCGGAAAAATCCTGGTGCACGGAAACGCCGACGCATGGGCCGGATCAATGATGAAGGGCGGAACAATAGAAATTCATGGCAACGCAAGCAACTATCTTGGTTCGCCCTATCGTGGAAGCAGCGAAGGCATGCGCGGAGGAAAAATAGTTGTTTATGGAAATGCCGGAAACGAGGTTGGAGTTCACATGAGGAAGGGCATAATTAAAGTTTATGGGAATGCCGGCCAATTTACGGGTTTCCGAATGCATGATGGAACGATTTACGTTCAAAAAAATGCGGAGGCAAGGGCCGGTGCATGCATGACAGGAGGCAAAATTGTAGTCGGCGAAACTTTGGAGTCAGTCTTGCCAACATTCACCATAGATGGCATTAGAGAAAAAGTTAAGATTGAAGAGGGCGAAACAGCCATCGGCCCATTCTACCTTTTTATTGGAGATCTTGCAGAAAACGGGGATGGCAAACTTTATGTTCACAAAGATAAAAATCCCCACTTAAGCCACTACGAAAAATTCCTTTAAAATTAAGGGATGAAGCTTCTTGAAGCACAATTTAAGCGTTAACCAGCTTGCATGGAAAATTTTAAACAAATTATGCGAAAACCCAGATTTTTACGGAATTAAAATTGAAAAAACAAGCTTTGGACCAACACTTATCGACGCTGGAATAAACGCCAAAGGCGGATTTGAAGCTGGAAAAATTATAACCGAAATCTGTATGGGAGGCTGCGGAAAAGCAAAGATAACCAGCGCCCAATATGGAGGCATCGAACTTCCAACAATCTTCGTTTACACAGACCACCCAACCATCGCCACACTTGGCTCGCAGTTTGCGGGTTGGCAAATAAAAGAGGACAAATATTTTGCGATAGGCTCCGGCCCAGCAAGGGCGCTCGCAGAAAAACCAAAAGAAATCTACGAAAAAATAGGGTATAGGGACAGCTTTGACAAGGCCGTTGTGGTTTTAGAAACTGATGCAATTCCACCGGAAAAAATTTTAGAACGCATCACAAAGGACTGTGGTGTTACGCCAGAAAACCTAACAGTGATTTTAACGCCCACAGCCAGCGTTGCCGGCGCCACACAAGTCTCCGGTAGAATTGTTGAAACTGGAATTCATAAACTTCATAGGCTTGGATTAAACCCAAACATTATCCTCTATGCTTGGGGATGTGCCCCAATACCGCCAGTTCACCCAAAATTTGCCCATGCCATGGCCAGAACAAACGATGCCATACTTTATGGCGGAACCGCCTACTACATTGTCGACTGCGAAAACGAAAAGGAATTGGAGGAGATTTTGGAAAAAGCTCCATCAAAAGCCTCTAAAAGTTATGGAAAGCCCTTCATAGAAATTTTCAAAGAGGCAAACTACGACTTTTATAAGATTGATCCAAACCTTTTTGCACCAGCAAAAATAATAGTTAACAACGTCAAAACGGGCAAAACTTTCATGAAAGGAGAATTCAACATAAATGCGCTGATGAAATCTTTCAATTTAATTTGCGGCTAAAGAGGCAATAGTTCAAAATTTCAGCTTATTCTTTTGTAGCAATTTTCTGAAGTTTCGGCGGCTGCAAAAGTCCTAGAACAAATTCTTTAAAGCCTAAGTTTCCAGCAAGTATGCCCATTAAAACGCTCATTATGGCTATTTCCACCCATGCTTTTGGAATTACAATGGGTATCATAAAACTCATGGAGAATCCATAAACGACCGGAATTATGTAAAGGAAATATGCTGTTGTAAAGAGGCATTCGGGAACATACGACACGAGTATTATGGGGATTGTTAGGATAGAAGGCTTCGAACATTCGCTTATCCTCAACTTCTTGTAAAGGAAGCCCGCCGTCAAACCCGTTAAAGCTTTGCCCAAAGGAACCATTAATAGGGAGAGAACCCCCAAATTGCCGATAACATAACCAAAATAATAGCCAGCGTAAATTCCACTCAAAAATCCAACGGCAGCACCAACATAAGGCCCTCCAAAAACCGCGGCTATAAAAGTTGCAATGTGGGACAGGTCTAGGGCTGCGCCCGCTTGACCGGGGATAACTATTGTTATGATGGCGGCGTGCAACGATATTCCAGATAGGATTGTGCCCAAAGAGCTCATCATGGCGATGAAGGCTGTTTGCTTTGTATTCATTTATGCTTCCTCTTTAAAGCTGTCTGCTACATTATTATTTAAGAGTAGCTACTCAAAAAAGAGTATAAAATAGATGAAAAATAAATATTGCCTCCAAACACATTTTATTGGGAAACAGTTTGTCTCAACCTATAAGGCTTTCACTTAGCGAGGTTAAAGAATGGCTTGAAAAAGAAACAGGCCAAACTTTTGTTCCAGTTCAAACTCGAGCCCAAAGATTGATTGAAGACATGCGCCGAAATTTGGAGAACCTTTACGAAAACAGCAAAACATTACTGGAAAGCAGTGGAAAGGAAATCGAAAAAAGGAATATGAAAACTTATGGAAGGGCCAGAGCCCTAAACAAACTTGCAAAAATTTTCATGGACAGATTCCGGCAAATCAAAGTTCCGGAAAAAATTACATACGATAGTTTTGCAGAATTCGTCCAAGAAAGTCAAAAAGCATTTTTAGTGACAGAAGTCGACATCAAAAATTGGTTTCCAAGGATTTCTCCATTCTTTATCCTTGACAGAAGAAAATTTTTAACAACATTTGAAAAATCAAAGGAAACCCTAAAAGAAATGCAAAACTTCCTCACAAAAGAGTATGTGAAAACCAAAAAATTAGAGGAAACTTTCCAGTTAATTGACGAAATTAGAAATCTTGAGGGGCAGCTGTCAAACGTAATAGGGCAGAGACAAAAAGTTGAGCATGAGAAGGCTTTAGCTGAGAAGGAAATAGATGGAATACGGCAAAAAATCATTGAATTAGAAAGCAGAGGAGGCATCGGCCAGCTGAGCCAAATAGACAGGGAAATAGAAGCCCTAAACACCGAAGTGAAACAAGCCTTCCAGCACCTTCAAAAACCTTTTATAAAAATGCAGTCATTAGCCCTCCATGGGGAAGGAAGCGGCCTAACACCAGAAGAAATAAACAAACTTAATCAATACTTAGATAATTCCTTTCAAGCATTGGCCACAGAAGAAAAGGGCTATCCAATTTTAAGGCATCTGCTCCAAAAACTGGCTCGGCTTATGGTCGAAGAAAAACTAAAATTGAAACCGGAAAAAATTCGTAAGGCGGAACAAGCCATCAACAATATTGTTAACAAAAACTCTTTGGAAAGCTTACATGAAAAGTGTGCTGAAGTCTTAATGCGGAAAAGACAACTTTCAACATCCGCTGAGATTGCTGAAACCAAAAGCCTTCTATTAAAACTTCAGGAGCAGTTGAAGGAAATTGAACGGAAGAGGGAACGCATAGAATTTGAGAAGGCGGCATTGGAACGGGCTTACGAAGATTTGGCTGGAAAAATTCAGCAAAACAAAGTTAATGTTGAAAGGAATATCATGGGTTTTCTGGGAAAGGCTGTTCAAATTGAATAGTTTGAGGACATAGCCTTGGAAGTGAACATAAAAGAAATTGTGAAGGAAAGCTTAGAAGTTGGCTATGAGGGATTCATTAAGCTCGTTGAAAATGCAACGAATTTAATTCGCAGCGAGGATGGAAGGCTTAGGAACTTTTCTGTTTTAGGAAGGCTTATAAAACTTTATCCAGAGGGCGACGCCCTAATAGTTGGCGACTTGCACGGCGACCTGGAAAGTCTAATCGACATATTTAGAAAAAGCAACTTCCTGCATGAAATGGACTGCAGAAACAATGCTTTCTTAATATTTCTCGGCGACTATGGGGACAGAGGCGAATATTCAAAGGAAGTCTACTACACAATTTTGAAGCTGAAGGTTTTGTTTCCAGAGCAAGTGATTTTGATGAGGGGCAATCATGAAGGACCTGAAGATTTGCTGGCTTCTCCCCACGATTTACCCATGGAATTTCAAATCAAGTTTGGCGAGAAGTGGCTTTCAGCATACTCAAAGATTCGGGAACTTTTTAACTGCTTATATAATGCCGTTCTTGTTGAAGAACGTTGTTTAATGATTCACGGCGGCTTACCTCAGTATGCCAAGACAATTGAGGATTTGGCTTACGCCCATAAAACGCATCCAAAGCAAAGTTTTCTTGAGGAAATGTTGTGGAGTGACCCAAACGAATTTATTGAAAAGACATGTGCCTCGCCTAGGGGTGCGGGCAAGTTGTTCGGCAAAGAAGTTACAAACGAAGTTTTGAATAGGTTTAATGTTAAAATTCTGGTGAGGGGACACGAACCCTGCGAAGACGGATTTAAAATAAATCATAACGGCAAGGTTTTAACACTTTTTTCACGCAAGGGTTCGCCGTACTTTAATGCTTACGGCGCATACCTAAAATTGAAGCTTCCAGAAAAATTTGAAAGTTCAACGCAACTTATGCCCTACATAATCAAATTCTGATATAAGCAGAATAAAATGTTAAACGGCTGGGCGGACATGAAGAAAATTGTGGCTGAAATTCATTATTATGATAGGTCTGAGGGATCCTTCTTTTGGCAGCATAGAAAAATTGGAGAAAAAGCTGAAATCACACTTCAAGACATTGAGGAAATATCCCAAAAACACAAAAAAGTGACTGTAACAATTAAGCGAGTGTATGAAAGGGTTTTTGGGATTACTCCAATCAAACGTTGGCCAACACCATTGAAGATGCCCAAAACAATAATTGTTGTGGAAGGTTACGATAAAGAGCACGTAAGACATTGTTTAAAGGACTTGTTAAAGTTGTATGGTGTGCCCGACAATTGTGCTGGAGGCTTGTTCGGAGAAAAGAAAAGGGGAAAGAAAATTGTGGAATCCCTTTTGCAAGAACTTTTACGATTTCGCACGGAAACTTTAAGAACATGATTTCATGCATTTTCAAATACATCATGCCAAAGAAGGATTGCTTTTGAAATTCGGCATAGTAACAAGAAATAGAAATGCTTGGAGTTCAAGCCAACTTCAAGAGGCCTTAGCTAGAAAGGGCATTCCATACCATTGCTTTAGCTTTCCTCAACTTGTCGCCCAAGTTGGACATAAGCCTTACGTGAGGGTTAAGGAACTAAACATTCTGGAAGATTTAGATGCACTCATAATTCGTCCAATTGGCCGCGGCTCGCTTGAGGAAATAGTTTTTAGAATGGATGTCCTTTACAGGCTTGAGCGTTTGGGCTTTTATATCGTAAATCCGCCGGAAGCCATAGAACACTGCGTTGACAAATACGATCTTTTGGCCATTTTGGAGGATAATGGCATACCAGTACCACGGACAACGGTAACTGAAAACGTTGAAGAAGCATTAAAAGCCTTCAAAGAGCTGGGCGGAGACGTTGTTGTTAAACCAATTTTCGGTTCAAGGGGCATTGGCTCAACAAGGGTTACGGACGCAGAAATAGCCGCAACAGTTTTTAGAGCCATAACATTTTCCCACGGCGTCATATATATCCAAGAGTTTGTGCCTCATGGATTTTCTGACATCCGTGCATTTGTTATAGGCGAGCGTGTGGCTGCTGCAATGAGACGCGTAGCCGACAGTTGGAAAACAAACTTCAGCCAGGGAGCCCGTCCAGAACCAATAAAACTTGACAGGGCTTTAGAGGACATTGCGGTTAAATCAGCAAAGCTTATAAAGTGTAAAATTGCGGGGGTGGATATCCTCGAAAGCAGCAGAGGCCCGCTGGTTGTTGAAGTTAACAGCCAACCGGGATGGAGGGGCTTACAGTCTGTTACAAGGATTAATATTGCAGATGAGATAATCGATTTCATGCTTTCGGAACTCAAAAAATAAATGGAGGTGTCAAATTTAGCAAAAGTGAAAATTACTAAGATTAATGTTGCAGACAAGAAGGCCGAAGCACTTGCTGATTACGTGGCGCAAGAAAAGCCACTCCACATATTCATACACAGAAAACAGTATGCAACAATCTTCTGCTCCCCAAAACAGCTAAAGGAGCTTGTCATCGGCTACCTTTTCTCCGAAGGTGTAATAAAGGATGTAAATGAAATTGAGAAGATAACTGTCGAAAAAGGAAATGTCTGCCACGTTAAATTCAATCCAAAAGTAAATTTTGAAAGCCGAATAAAACTTGCAGAACACTTTTCGCGAATAATTTTATCGGCATGCGGAGGGGGACCATTCGCTTCCCAAGCCTTAAAAAAGATTAAAAAAATTGAGTCAAACCTTAAGGTTGACGCTGAAACAATCCACAACTGTGTAAACAACCTAAACTACATAGCAAAAACTTTCAGAAAAACTGGCGGAGTGCACGCAGCCGCAATCCACAAGCCTAACGGAAAAATTTTGGCCTTCGCAGAGGACGTTGGACGCCACAACGCAGTAGACAAGGTTATAGGCAAGTGCCTCTTAAAAAGGGTGGATTTCAGCCAATGTTTCCTCGTTTCAACCGGTAGGCTTACGTCCGACGTAGTTTCAAAGGCCGCGAGGGCTGGCATACCAATAGTTGCCTCATTAACTGCAACCCTAGACTCTAGCATAGGAATAGCGAAAAAGGCAAACATGACCCTAATAGGTTTTGTTAGGGGAAGGCGGATGAACGTTTACACCGCCCCAGAAAGAATCAAACTTGAATGACCAAGTCCATGTATTGCCTTAATTTTTCAGTTAACAACTTTTCTCTTGGGCTTATTCCGGCACCGTAATCTTCAGCCAGCTTAACGCCATAATAGGCTGTAGCCAAAAAGGTTTCAGCCAACCTAACACATTCCAAAACAACATCCAAATCTCCCAAATGAAAATATAATGTGATGTCGTTCACAACAAGAACTCTTGAGGGTTTTTTAATGAACTCTTTAAACAGCGGCTCCATGCATTCCTTGTTTAGATTTGCATAATGCAGCACCTCTTCACGTGACCTTCCGCTTAGCCTAGGCGTATAAACCACTGCTGGCGAAAGATACCTAATTTTGCCAGTTAAATTCACGTAATCTGCTATTTTCCCGCCCACCATGCCTTTTCTCGGCGGTGCCAAATCGATAACTGTTATTTCTTCAGAATTTACAAAGGCAGACAATTCTTGAATGAGCCGAGCTGCAAGCATAGTTTTTCCTGAACCAACCTCTCCCAAAATCAGCACTTTTTTGCCTGTGATTTCTTTGGCTTTTAACTCGTCTTTACTTTTCACCAAAAAGCATTTCCCTACTTATCCCAACTCTTCTAAGACCCAGCAATATTACGAATCCCAAAATGCTTCCTGAAACACAGCTTAAAGCCCACCCAGCTGAAAGAATCAGAAAAGCCAGTGCTGGGCCTTGATTTTCTGTTAATTCCAAAAGCCTTGCGGAGTAGCCCTGCGGTCCCATCCATGGCGCCACAAGGAAAAGCGATAATGGAACACCTATTAGTATGGTGCCAATGGGCTCTGTTAAAGCAGCCATGAAACGTGCTTTTTCTCTTTTTTTAAGTATCCAGTAGGCTATTCCGACGATGATGCCCCCGGGAATTCCGCCTGGAAAGGCGTAGACGGTTCCCGTGCCAATAATATTCCTTATCACCCCAATTATTGTGGCGGCCGCTGCAGCCCAAAGGGGGCCTAAAAGCACGCCTAGAATCGCGTTAATCATGTGCTGTGCCGGGTAGGCTTTTGTTCCCATGAATTCAAACCATGTTAGGGGTGATATGGCCACTCCCAAAGCAGAAAAAACAATGAGCATGGCCAACTTCTTCACATAAACTGTTTCCATTTTTAGTTTCACCCCTTCACCTCTTTCCCGATTTGGATGGCTAATTCAGCTAGTTCCCGCGCTTCCCTTCCGAAAACAACTATCATGGGCTCCTTTCCAACGTCTCCCTTGTGGTAAACGACGTCTGGAGCTTTTCCAACTTTTTTGATGGCTTCCTTAACCCCCCATGGAATTGTCATCCCTTCAACTTCCTTAATCTCCTCTGGCTCAGCGCTTCTATCATAAGAGGAGACAAGCAAGCCTCGCCCTTCTAAAATGTGGAGTGTTTCCTCTGAAAACTTGAGGTTGATTGCCGCCCTCTTTTCTGGGTTATGCTTAACTATTTCTAAAATGTATTTTGCAAGATGGGAAGAGCATCCAAATTTTGCGCGGCCAATGGCCCTTGCGCCCCTAGGGGTTTTAACAATTCTTCCCTCCACGGCGGCCACGTCATTAAGGCCTTCTGCGTATGGAATGGCCATGGCCACGTTCATGCCCACTTCTGGAATGAGCCGTGCAACGTGGGGCGAAGATTCAATGAGCGCTTTAGCCTCTTCCACGTTCATTAATACGTCGTACCGGGAGGATTGCCGATAAATAATTGCAAGGGGATTCACTGGTCCATAGCCCCTTCCAATGTTTAACCCAAACCGTATACCTAAAGTCACAACTTCCTTTGACTTTTCAACGGCTTCGGGAATAGGTTTTCCCTTTGCCAGCTCGGCGGCTATGGCTGCCGAAAAACTGCATCCGGTTCCATGCGTGGTTTTAACATCTATTCTTGGAGATTTGTACTTCCTAACTTTGCCATTGTAAAACAGAATGTCTATAACTTCATCTCCTTCCAAGTGTCCGCCCTTAACAACAACCGCCTTAGGTCCCATTTCAGAAATTTTTTCAGCAGCTTTTTCTGCATCCGCCAGATTCTTTATGGGCAATTCTGAAAGTTTTTCTGCTTCAAACTTGTTTGGGGTGACAACAGTAGCCAGCGGTAGCAGATGCCTTTTTAGGCTGTCCATGGCTTCTGGCTTCAGCAATGGGGTGCCAGACTTTGCAATCATCACTGGGTCAACCACGAGGGGGAAGTTGTGCCTTGAAATTTCAGATGCCACAGCCCTTATAATTTCGGTTGTGTGAAGCATTCCCGTTTTTCCAGAATCTATTCCAAAATCTTCTGCGACCGCCCTAATCTGCTCGACCACCATTTCTGGTTTCAAATTTTCCACAGCCTTAACCGAATAAGTGTTTTGGGCTGTGACTGACGTGATTGCAACTGTCCCGTGAACACCTAAGGCCGCGAAAGTTTTAAGGTCTGCTTGGATTCCAGCGCCCCCTCCAGAATCGCTTCCAGCAATTGTTATTGCCACGGGAATTTTGCCCTTAACATTCTTTATTTCAAACATTTCAAATCGCCTTCTCTAAAACATAAAGCACGACAGCCGAAATTATGAAGGATGGTATGCTTGAACCCCAGAGGGTATACTTGTAAAATATGAAGTATACAATCACTCCTATAAACCAAGAAATTAGAGGTTTCGCCCTTAAATTCTTGGTTTTAGAATAAAATTCTTCTAGGCTGTAGGCCCCTTTTCTTATTAGGTAGAAGTCCACGGCAAGAACGCCAAGCAAAGGCACAAAAACAGCTCCTATGTACAATAGAAAGCCTTCATAGGCTGATTGCCATTCGGTAGGCATCAAAGTTGCCAATAGTACGCTTACAATTGTTATGGCGGCTACAATTTTCAGCTGCTTAGTTTTTGGTGAAATGTTTTGTATGGAAACGGCTCCAGAATATATGTCTGCAAAGCAATTGTCGGTTTCATCCACTAAAAGTAGGGTTAAGGCTAAGCCTCCAAAGGTTATGGAAGCTATTGAATAGATTATGCTTTCTCCGGGATAAGCCAAAACCAGAAGCGCGCCTAAAGCATAAAACCAAGAGTTTGCAAAAGTATAGCCAGAAAATGTTCCTAGAAAAGCGTCTTTTTCACTTTTTGAAAACCTATTATAGTCTGATATTAGTGGCCACCATGAGATTGGCATTGCTATAACAAGGTCTAAGGCGAGTGGTATAGACAAGGAGCCATCTCCCGTGAATGCTAAAAGTTGTTGGGATTTTGAAAGGACTATGTAGGTTATGTATATTGCTGTTCCATAAGTGAACCATATGGCAAACTTTTCCAACCAATGTCTCACAACAACAAGTGGTCCTCCAACGCATAAGAGAAAGCACCAAACTGCAAAAACTATAATCCAAAAATATAGGGTGTATGGACCTAAAAATGAGCCCGTAATGCTCATGGCGGAATTTGCCATTATTATTATTTCGAAGGATGCCCACCCAATAAGCTGAATCACGTTGAGTATTGTGGGAGCAAAAGAGCCCTTCAATCCCAAAACCGCCCTCAAACTAACCATGGTTGGTATGCCATACTTGCTTCCCAAACCGCCAGCCAAAGCCAACATCAATGAACCAACAACGGAACCCAAAACAATTACGATGATTGCCTCAGCCAAAGATAAGCCTGGAACAAGTAAACCGCCAGCCTGAAGCACAAGCAAACCAACAGCCAAACTAGACCACAAAATAAAATAGTCGAAAAGTCCTAAAATCTTCTTTTCCGCTGGTACTGGGTCCGCCCCCCATTCTGGAGGCAGCTTAAAACCAAATTTTCTTTTACTCTCTTTCACGGTTTTCCCTCCGCCGGCATTACCCGGATCAGGTTCAAGGGGTCGACGGCTTTCAGCCGTCCTCTCAGCCGGGTCACAACCCAGCTCCCCCAAACCCTTAGGTGGGGTAATTGTTATTTACTTGTATATTTATTTTTTCTAGAGTCAAAAATGTTTGGGATGTTGCTAGCATGAGGCCGCTGCCTAAGGAATTTGATCCAATCGAAATTGAGAGGAAATGGCAAAAACTTTGGGAGGACATGGGCGTCTACCATTTCGACTGGAAAGATGAGAAAAGACCAGTTTTTAGCATTGATACGCCGCCGCCTTATCCTTCCGGCGAATTCCACATGGGTTTGGTTTTAAACTGGACTTACTTTGACATGGTTGCCCGTTACAAGCGCATGAGAGGCTATAATGTTTATTTTCCCCAGGGATGGGATTGCCATGGCCTGCCAACAGAGGTTGAAGTTGAAAAGAAGCATAAAATTAAGAAAACAGACTTGCCCCCGGACAAGTTTAGAAAACTCTGTGTAGAGCATGTTGAAAAGTATATTGGGCTTATGAAAGAGGCCATCAAAAGGCTTGGCTGTTCAATAGACTGGACAACAGAATATAAAACAATGGATCCAGACTATTGGAGGCGAACCCAACTTTCTTTTGTTCTCCTATACAAAAAGGGCTTCATCTACCGCGGAAAACACCCCGTAAACTGGTGTCCAAGATGCGAAACAGCCATTGCAGACGCCGAAGTTGAATATTCAACTCGAACCGCAGACCTCCACTATATCAAATTCAAATTGGAAGATGGTGGCTTCCTAACAATAGCCACAACAAGACCGGAGCTTATTCCCGCATGCGTAACCGTCGCCGTAAATCCACACGACGAACGCTATAGGCAATATGTTGGCAAAAGGATTCTTATCCCAACAACAAACAGAAGCGTTGAAATAATCACAGACGAGCTTGTCGAACCAGAATTTGGAACCGGCGTGGTGATGATTTGCACTTATGGGGATAAAGCCGACGTAAAAAGCGTTGTTAAACATAACCTTCCAGTAATAATGTGTATAGACGAGAGGGGCCGGATGACGCAAAACGCTGGAAAATACGCTGGATTAACAATTGAAGAGGCAAAGAAAGCCATAATACAAGACTTGAAAAAAGAAGGCCTCATAGAAAAAACCGAAACAATCGCACAGGAGGTTGGCGTCTGCTGGAGATGCCACACACCAATAGAAATCCTTGAAAGAGAACAATGGTTCATGAAAACCCGCATTCTCACAGACAAACTGGAGAAAAACGCCCTAGAAATCAAGTGGTATCCAGACTACATGAAGTATCGCCTAATCAACTGGGCGAGGTCGCTCGACTGGGATTGGGTAATATCCCGCCAAAGAGTTTTTGCAACCCCAATACCAATATGGTATTGCCAAAACTGCGGCGAAACAATACTGGCTGAACCAGAATGGCTTCCAATAGACCCAAGAATAGAAAACCCGAAAATTAAAAATTGTCCAAAATGCGGCTTCGACAAATTTAGGCCCGAAAAAGACGTTTTAGACACATGGTTTGATTCCTCAATAACCTGCGCAGTCCACGCGGGCTGGCCAGACAGAAAAGATTGGAGGAGACTTTTCCCAGCAGACATGCATCCCTCAGGCGTTGACATAATCCGCACATGGGCCTACTACCTAATGGTTAGGCACCTCGCCCTATTTGATGAAAAACCCTACAAAAGCTGCCTAATAAACGGCATGGTTTTAGGCACAGACGGCCGAATGATGCACAAATCCCTAGGCAATTATGTGCCTTCCCTAGAAGTATTTTCAAAGTATGGCGCAGACGCAACAAGGCAATGGGCGGCTGGCGGTGGGGCAACGGGCTCAGATGTTCCCTTCCGCTGGCCAGACGTGGAGTATGGAAGAAGGTTCCTAACAAAACTTTGGAATGCAGCCCGCTTCGTTAGCGCTCAATTGAAAGACTATAACCCAAAAGAGAAGGGTGATTTGCAACTCCTCGACAGATGGATTCTAAGCAAAATTGAAAAAGTTACGCAAAAAGTCACGGAAGCCTTCGAAAACTGCCAGTTTAACATAGCCTTGGAAGAAGCCCGCAACTTCACGTGGCATGTTTTCTGCGACCAATACATTGAAGCCGTAAAAGATAGACTTTACAAGCCGGGACTCTATGGAGAGGAAAAGCGAAAAGCCGTGCAATACACACTTTATAACGTTCTATATCGTATAATCCAACTGTTAGCCCCAATAACACCCCACATTACAGAGGAAATCTACCAAACAATGTACGCCGAAAACATAGGACAAAAAAGCCTACAATTAACCCGGTGGCCAGAAGCAAAAATGGAAAACATAGATGAAAAGGCTGAGAAAGAAGGCGACATAATAATTGCTTTAATAACTGAAATTAGAAGGGAAAAAGCTGAGAAAAGAAAGCCTTTGAATACGCCTATCAGAAAAGTGAAAGTTTATGCCGGAAAAAGCGAATTTGCACGGATAATAAGCGAAAATAAAGAGGACATTGTCGGCACATGCAAAATCCAGCAGCTTGAAATCCTATCTGAAAAGGGCAGCGGCAGACAAATCAAAGAATTTCCAGAAATAAGCTTCATAAGCGAATATTAAGCGTCTCTTATGGTTTCAGTCCAGTTCCAACGTCAACCCAAAGTTTTTCACCTATCTTTCGATAACCAATTTTTTCATAAACTCGGATGGCTGGATAATTATCAGACCGCACAAACAAAGCGGCTGAATCCGCGTTCTTCAACGCCTCTTCCGTTACAGCCGAAGTGGCAAGCGTTGCATATCCCCTATTCCTATGTTTTGGATGAGTGTAAACTCCCCCTATCATCCAAACTTGTGGAAGCTGTAGGAAAGAACCCGCATAAGAAACTAATTCGTCTTTTACGAAAACTCCATACGTAGGCATTTTAAGTATACTTTCAAAAACACTTTCAACAGTTCCTGTTGCGCGGTCTTCTCGGCTTGAAAGGAGACCATGGAGTTTTTGGGCGTCAGCTTCGGAGTGCAGTCTCTTTACAAAATCTGATCTAAAAAAGTTTGCCTCCCCTTTTTTAACAAGCATCCAATTTTCAGTATAGACTTTCGCCTCGGTAAATTTGCTTTTAATTATGTTGAGGAGTTCTGGCGGTGCATGCATTATGAAGCAGTCTTTTGGACAATATTCTAAAAGTTGTCTGGCTGCGCTGCTTTCGCATTCCAAAATAACACTTGGAAACTGCAGCGCCGTGTATGTTAGGATGTAACCCATAAGATTTCCGTTTTCGAAGGCCGCATGCACTGTGGTGTGGTTTGGTTCGTGTTGGAGGTCGTATACTGCGAAAACATGCTTAATAACGTCAAGTTTTAGAGTTCCAATTATCTTTCGCCTATTGTTTTCATCGATTTTCTCCACTTTAATCGTTGGATTCATCCTCTTTTTTACCGTGCTTTTACCCATTTCTTAATTTCTTCAATTAGCTTATCAATTTCGTTTTGGGTATTGTAAAAGTGTGGTGAAACCCTTATTCCATGGGCTCTGGCTGAAACCACAATGTTGCTTTGACGCAGCTTTTCAACAAACTTTTGTGGCTCGTGAATTTTAAACAAAACTATGCCGGAACGATATTGCTTTTCTTCCGGAGTGAAAAGCTCCAGTTCCAAATCTTTGATGGCCTCCAACAAATAGCCCGTCAGCTGCAAGATTCTTTTCTCAACGTTTTCTATGCCAAAGTTCAAGAGCAGTTTCAGCGCTTCCGCCGCGCCTATTAGGCTTATAAAGCTTGGTGAGCCAATTTCGAAGCGGCTTGCAGTTTCAGAAAGCCTCAAACTCCAAATGTCCCAGAAGTCTATTGTTTCAAAAACTTCAGGCTTGACGCTTGCCCACCCCACGAATGGCGGTTCAAATTTTTCGATAAGCTCCTCTTTTACATAGAGGTAGCCAGCGCCAGGCGGGCTTAGAAGCCACTTGTAGCATGCTGTTGTCAGAAAGTCCACGTCATCCCTTTTAACGTCTATTGGAATAGCGCCGGCAGACTGTATGGCATCAACAATTAGGTAGGCGCCGTGTTCATGGGCTATTTGGCCTAGTGCCCTCAAATCGTTACGGAAACCATTAACATATTCAACGTGGCTTACGGCAACAGCCACGGTTTTATCATCAACAGCCCTTTCAAAATCTTCTAACAAAATTTTTCCATTAACGTTCTTTACATAGTGGACTTTGACGCCTAGGCTTTTCTTTAGCCAGGGATAAACAACTGAAGGGTATTCTAAATCTGTTGTGACTATTTTTGAGCCGGGTGGGTAGCGAAGAACATTCGCAGCTATGTTTAAGCCTACTGAAGTGTTTTCGACAAAGGCTATCTCTTCAGTTTTTGCGCCAATAAGCTTTGCAAATAATGGTTTGCCACCATCATTCCAGTCCAGTGTAGTATTTCCCAAATTGGAGAAGTCATCAACATACTTGTGGACGACGTCGGCAACCGGTTTTGGTAGTGGTGATTGGGCAGCGTGGTTTAAAAACACCTTATTTTTTGTCACGGGAAAAAGTTCACGTATCTTCTCGATGTTTTCCGTAGAGAAGCCCCCTGCGATTTTCAATGATAAGCTTAAATTAATAACACTATCTATTAGAAACCTGGGTTGACGAATGAACGGTGAAGAAATTATTGTTGTGACAACTCCAAGTCTCCCAGGATATGAAATAGTGAAAGTTTTAGGCGTGGTTCACGGCTTAACTGTTAGAACAAGGGGTTTCGGCGGCAAAATAGTTGCCAGCATCGAGGGAATTTTAGGAGGCGAAGTCACATCCTACACTTCAGAATGCGAAAAAGCCAGGAAAGAGTCTTTGGAGAGGCTGGTTGAAAATGCAAGGAAAATGGGCGCAAATGCGGTTATCAACGTTGATTTTGAAACAAGCGACATCCTTCAGGGAACAGCCACAATTTTTTCGGCTTATGGGACGGCGGTCATAGTTAAACCAGCCGAAAAGAAAGTTTGAGTTCACTTAACTGTTTTAAAACATTGCCAGCGCCCCTGCAACAGCCTCTTCAACTCATTAATTGTCTGCTCAACAATGGCACGGCATTGCGGGAGCTCCTTCGGAGGGCTATAGGGCTCTTTAACGTTTATTTTCTCTACGCCTATAACTCCAGCGGCAAGGGCATACCAGCAGAGAGGCAAAACTTCTGGGTTATATCCACTCCCAACCATTAAAATGAGGCGTCCGCCGCAAACTTTGTCTGCAACTCCGGCAATTAAACGTGACAATTCAAAAAAGCCGCCAACAGTCAAATTGAGATCGCCAAGCATATCCGCAAAGTGTGAGTCGCTTCCGCCATTTGCAATGATGACTTCAGGCTTAAACTCCTCGGCCAATGGAACGAAAACCTCATTTAAAGCATGGAGGTACGTGGCGTCGCCTGCTCCACGGGGCAAGGGCACATTAACATTATAGCCTTCGCCATCGCCATTTCCAATTTGCCAAACAAAACCCGTCCCCGGATAAAAGTTGGATGGATCTTGGTGTAAGGAAATAAATAACACAGAAGGATCATCATAATAAATATCGCTTGTTCCATTGCCAAAGTGAACATCATAATCCAAAATCAAGAAGCGTTTTACATGATAGTTGATCCTCAGGAATTCCACTAAAACCGCGATGTCATTGAATAGACAGAAGCCCCCACCATAATTTCTCCCAGCATGATGAAAACCACCACCCAAAGAAATGGAGTGCTGGGCTTTGCCCTCAAAAACAGCCTTTCCACATTCCAAGGCTCCGCCAACAATGAGCATGGCTGCCTCGAGAATTTTTGGCGAGACCGGCGTTTCCATATCATAGGGCTTTGTTTTAGCTGCCAACTGAAAAATTAAATCAACATAAGCCTCATCATGAACTTTTAAAAGGTCTTCTCGGGCTGCTGGCTGCGGTTTGACTATAGCGACTTCAGGAAGATCAAAAAACTTCTGGTCTTTAAAAAATTTCATGACGTTTAAAAATCTGTCACCTCTATAAGGATGGCCTTCTCCCAAATCGTACTGACTAAATTTTTCATGAAATGTGATTACAACCCTTTTAACCAACTATCCCACTCTCAAATAAAATGAAATTTGCGTTGAATAATGAGAAAAAGTGGATAAATAAATTTTGCTGCTATGCTGTTTGCTCCTTCTTTTCCAGCAGCATCTCTTCTGTGTTGTGCGGTGTCTCTTCTCGAATTGTTTCCGCCCCTTCCATGGGCTGTGTCTTTTGTTCCATGACTTCAACTTCAGTTTTGGAAATTTCTGGAGTCTGCGTCTCTTTTGCTGTAACGTCTGTTGGAGGAGTTTGAATGCATGCTGAAAGCTGATTTATGGCTTCTTTAACTGCATCTAACTCTTGCCTTGAAGTTTCAAGACCCGCCAGAACTGGGGTAATTTCGCGCTGGTAGAGTTCATCGTCCACTTCGCCGGCCACGTGTTGAATCTCAAAGTTTGCAAAGAGTCTCTCCAAAGTTTTAATGTATCCTTCAAGCTCCTTCATTTTACACTGCATTTTATCTAACAAAATTTTCTGCTGCCTCTCAATTTCAGCAATGGCTTCAGTTATTTCCCTGCCAAAAATTTCATATGTAGATTGAGAGATCCTCCCAGAGTTCAAAAGATTGTCTAAGGCCTGCTTCTTTTTCTTCACCATCTCAAATTCTTCATTCAACCTTTTGAAAGAACTCTTCCATGAAATCAAACCATTTGCACCACCAAACTTTAACTTAAAAGCTAAGATAACACTTGTTATCATGAAGGTATATCGCTGACTATTAAAAGCAGACAGTGGCCTGCTTTAAATGAGGCATTATGCTTTAAAAAGAAAATTCCTTTCAAGCGATTTGTAGAGCTAAGTATTTAAAAATTTTTTCAAATGTTTTATTTATGGTGGACGTGATTGTTTAAACTAATTTTATTCTGTTTCAACTTCTAAATCTGAATTAGAATAAAATTTAAATATTTAAATCTGAACTAAAATATTAAAATGTGAATAAACATGACCTCAACGCCGAAGCCTATCGACGAGGAAAAATTTGAAGGGAAAATATTGAAGAAAATGCATGAAAGAATAATGAAGAACTTCATGGACATAATAATTTTGGCTGAACTTAGAAACAGACCACTAGGCGGCTACGATGTAATATCATTCATCCACAACAAATTCAACCTTCTAGTGAGCTCAGGAACAGTTTACTCCATCTTGTATTCACTTGAAAGAAACGGGTTAATAGAAGGCATATGGAACGAAAGAAAAAGGGTTTATAGGCTAACAGAAAAGGGCAAAAAGACAATAGAAACAATTCTAAACGCAGATGATAAAATAAAAAATTTCATAACAGGTTTCTTAAGAGTTCGACCTTAACAGCGCCACTTCTAAACCAAACAAATGCCTAAATTTTTTACAACAATCAGCTTAAAATTAATATTCTAATAAGGATAAATGTTTAAATGACCAAAAATCAACCAAAATCGAAACGCTAAAAAGCATCTTCAAAACCTTTGTAAATGAAAAACCCGGAGAAAAAGGGCCCGTAGCTCAGCTAGGTTAGAGCGACAGGCTCATAACCTGTTGGTCGGGCGTTCAAATCGCCCCGGGCCCATCGAATTTTAAGCTGGCTGAAAATCAATTTCTCTTCTCTATGACCAACTTTTTTCCTTCAATTCTAACGGTTACATCCTCACCTATTTTAAATGGAAAACTTGTATCAGTAGCCACCTCTTTCGGTATGTATAGGAAGATCTTTCTATACTTTTTTCCTCTATCGACGACTTTACCTTTTCCTTCCCCGGCCATAGGCGCGCACCGCGCGCCAAAATTTTATATTCATATTTCGTTTGTCCGTATAAAAGTTTTTAGATTTCTTGGGTTAAACAACGCAAAGATTTTGTGTGAGTGGGAAGAGTGATGCACACATGCTTATAATTGGCATGTCTATGCACTAAAACCTTGTTTAGCTTTTGAAAGTCATGTGGAGCGCTGTTAATTGATGCAGCAGTCGAGCCTTCCAGAAAAGTTTGATGATAGCCGCGAAGAACAGGGCTTTGAAGTACTTAAGAACATGATTTTGAAAAATCTTGGTTTGAAATGCGACTTTTATAGGGACAGTTATCTGCGAAGAAGGATAAATTATAGAATGCGAAGCCACGGCATAGACAGTTACTGGAACTACATTAACCTTCTAAAAATCAACAAAAAAGAATTTTCGCTTTTAATAAAGGACTTAACCATAAATTATACAAAGTTTTTCCGGGATCCCGACGTCTTCGAATTTTTTAAAGAGCAAATTCTGCCGAATCTATTGGCATCTAAGAAAACTATAAGAATTCTTAGTGCTGGATGCGCAAGTGGAGAAGAGCCCTACACTATAAGCATGATAATAAATGACATTTTAGGAGAGAAAATAAACGCATACCTAATTTCTATTTATGCCGTTGACATTGACAATTTTTGCCTTAAAAAGGCAGAGTGCGGCGAATATGATCAGCAAGAGCTTTTGGACATGAGCGAACATTATATGAGCAAATATTTTGTTCGTGAAGGCCAAAAATTTAGAGTAAAAGAAAACGTGAAAAAGCTTGTCCATTTCAAATGTGCAGACTTAACCCAGAAGCTTCCATACAAATTTTTGGATGTAATATTCTGCAGAAACGTGTTCATTTATTTCAATAAGTCGGGGCAAGCGGAAATTTTCAAAAACTTTTACGACTGCCTAAATAAAGACGGCTATTTAATTATTGGGAAAACGGAAATGTTGCCCGAAGAAGTAAGAAAACTTTTTAAATGCCTTAATTCGGTCTGTAAAGTTTTTCAGAAAAACGAAATTACGGAAACTTCCAGCTTAGACTTTTCAGTCAAGGAATTTCCTCAAAAGGTTGTACAAACATCTTGAAAGCTGCGGTTTGACTGTCACATTTACGGACGCACTTATTTTAAATAATCTTTCATCATGCCAAACTATGACTTAAAAGTCAAGCAGACGCGTTAAATCAGACAAGATAATTGATGTCCAGGTGAGTTCCGAGTTGTCCATAGATGTTAGGCAGTATAAGCAGGCTTTTATAGACGAAGCAAGAGACCACCTAGACGCCATCACACAAGCACTTCTAATCTTAGAGAAAGACCAGAAGAACAGCGAAGCCCTAAACGCGATTTTCCGTGCTGCTCACACGCTTAAGGGTTCCTCTGGAATGATGGGGTATAAGGATATTTCTGAATTGACCCATGCCATGGAAGACGTTTTCGACAACCTGCGAAAAGGAGGCCAGGTTTCAAGCGGGCTTATAGATGTCTTATTGAATTGCGTTGACAGCCTAACAGAAAGGCTGAACAGAATACAAAATGATGAGGAAGGCGAAATTAATATAGCCCCGCTAATCAGTAGACTTAACGAAGCTGCAAGGTTAGCGTTTTCTTTGGCTGATCAAAAAGCGATGAAAGAGTCTGAACTGCCAAAAGAGCAAGGATTGAACCTAAGTGAAACTGAAATAAACGATGTTGAAGATGCTCTAAATAATGGTTTAGGCTGTTTTGTGGTTGACGTAAAACTCTGTGATGATTGCGTTTTTAAGTCTATTAGGGCTAATATGGTTTTGGACCGTTTGGCAGACAGAGGAAATATTATAAAAACTGTTCCAGATAAGGAGGAAATCGCTCAAGATAAAATAAGTTCAAATTTAAAGATTATTTTTGCCTCTAAATTGGATAAAGGTGAAGTTGAGAAGTTAGCTCATTCTGTCAGTGAAGTTGAGAAAGTGAGCGTTTCACCTTTTGATCTAAAATCTATTAAGGCGAAGAGCGAAAATGCCCCTAAAAGGGCCGTGTCGCCAACGGATGAACTTAAGAGTGTTTTGGACACCCGCTTAACGCAGAGCGTTAGAGTTCACTTCGACCAACTTGACAAACTTATTAATCTCGTGGGAGAGTTGGTCATAAACAAGATTGCACTTCTCCAAATTTGTGCCGAAATCAAAAATGAATCATTAAAGCGTGTCTCGGCAAACATTGATAGACTTACGGCTGAACTGCACGATCTTGTCATGCAAATTAGGATGGTGCCAGTAAGCCAAATATTCGACAGATTTCCAAGGTTGGTGAGAGACCTTTCAGTGAAAAGGGGAAAGAAGGTGGAAATTATAATGGAAGGGAAGGAAATTGAAGTTGACCGAACAGTTTTAGACGAGATCGGCCAACCCTTAGTTCATTTGATAAGAAATTGCATTGATCATGGCATAGAAGAACCAGAAGAAAGAATCAAGCGCGGCAAAAACCCCACGGGAATAATTAGAATGAGGGCTCAACGCAGAGGCGACAACGTAATTATAGAAGTTGAAGATGACGGAGCGGGCATAGACACGGAAAAAGTTAAGGAAGCTGCTATCAGCAAAGGATTTATAACAGAGGCAGAGGCTGAGAAAATGGGCAAAGAGCAGCTAGTGAACCTCATTTTTCTATCTGGCTTGTCTACAGCGAAGGAGGTTACAGAAACAAGTGGGAGGGGTGTTGGAATGGATGTCGTTAAATCTAAAATTGCTGCCCTCGGCGGAACGGTTCACGTTGAGACAGAGTTGGGTAAGGGAACCAAGGTTACGCTTAGACTTCCATCAACTTTGGCGATTATAAAATCATTGTTGATTAAAGTTTTTGAACAAACTTTTGCTGTGCCAACAGGACAAATTTTTGAGGTCATCCGCATAAACAAAAAGGACATTAGATCTTTGGGACATGTGAATGCCATATTATTCAGAGATAAGGTCATACCAATAGTTTATTTGCATGACCTTCTCAACCTTCCGAAGAACGATAATGCAGAATTTTACGAAGTGCTCATAGTTCATGGAGAAAATGAAAATGAGAAATTGGGGCTTGTAGTGGATTCCGTAATTAGACAGCAAGAAATCCTGGTTAAGTCTTTGGATGAAACATTGTCGAGTATGAAGGGGATAAGTGGAGCAACAATTTTGGGAGATGGCCAGGTTGTGGTGGTCTTAGACGTGGGTAACCTCATCAATAATGGCATGGGAAAAACGAATGGATTAGATGAATACTCCCCTATCTTGGCCAATTAACTTTTAAACACCTTTTGATTGGGCTTAATTTGTAATAGTCAATTTATGCTATATTTTGTTGGTTGAAAGATAGTTTAATTGTTTATTTTGCGTTTTATTTTGTGCCCTTTGAGAGTATCTGCATGGAGAAAAATAGATCTGAATTTCGATCTAAGAATGCAAGGCATGTTATTTTAAGTTATAGGAATGCGGTTTATTATGTTAGTTCTGTTAATGTTCAGTTTATTGAGCAGGGGAATGAGTGTGTTGCTGTTTTTCACGCTAAAAATGTTGCAAACGGCGAGTTTGAGGATATTAAATTGACTATTACGAGGAGGCTTTATGATGTTTTGGTTGATTATGTTAAACTTAATGATCCTAATTTACTTTTGTTGCTTTATGTTTGTGGCAATGTTTGTAGTTGGTATTTGATTGATGAGAGGTTGTTGAAGCAGTGGCTTAATGATAGAGTTAGTTATATCGTTTAGATTTAAAAGATAATTTTTTAGTAGTATTCCTTAATCGTGCATATTAAGACACAATATTTTTATATTATGCTCAAAATAAAACTCAGAATCAGAAGGAAACCCAGCTAAAACGCATATATGAGGAGTGATTCCATGGCAGGTGTGCTGATAGTTGATGATGCCTCGTTTATGCGGGCTGTCCTCAAAAAGATTGTGCTACAGTCCGGAAACGAGGTGGTCGGCGAGGCAGGAAACGGTGACGAAGCTATAGAAAAATATCAACAACTAAAACCAGACCTCGTTTTGCTGGACATCGTCATGCCGCCCGGAAACAAGGCAAAAGACGGTATAGAGGCCCTCAAGCATATCATGTTGATAAATCCTTCAGCGAAAGTTGTAATGTGCAGTTCAATGGGGCAACAAGCACTCATAGTGGAGGCGCTAAAGTGCGGGGCTAAGGATTTTATAACAAAACCATTTCAACCGCAAAAAGTCTTAGAAGTATTGAATAAGCTTTGTTGAGGAGCTTTCTTTGCTGGCCAGTCAACATCAGCATTGCATTTTCAACAATAGGTTTGGCATATTTTTGGAATTATCTAGGTGCATGTCTGAGAAGTTGATGCTGGATTGGAGGGCGAAACCAAGTCTTGTTACGCCATCATATGCGATGGTTAAAGCTTCTGCGGTTCCGGTGGAAGAGGTTCGTGTAGACATGGCGGACATGAAGGTTGAAAGACGTCCAGTCTCACTTGTGACAAATGTAGGTTCATGTATAGCGCTTTGTATGCATGACTCCTTAAATTTATGCGGCGGCATGGCCCACATCATGCTTCCAAACTCCAACAATCCAAAAAATGAGGCTCTCCCCTACAAGTATGCGGACACCGCTGTTCCAGCCTTAATTGAAGCTTTAAGAAAAGTTGGAGGAGGAAAAGTGCAATTGTCAGCGAAAATTGCTGGCGGAGCCAACATGTTTTCCAATCTAAAATGTCAATTGTTAAATATTGGGGACAGAAACACCCAAGCTGTGAAAGAAGCTTTAAGGGCGCATGGCATCCCCTTAAAAGCTGAGGATGTAGGCAGCAACTATGGCCGTCGGGTTTCCTTCAATGTCGTCACGGGAGTGATGACTGTTAAAAACATAAATGGGGTTGAGAAGGTTTTATGAAAGAAAAAAATGTTGATGGTTCTGCCTCCGAGTCTAAAGAGGTTGAAGTGTACACTTGGACGCCTAATAAATGTATGGATTTGGGGATTCTTTTGGAGCTGGGAAGCATGGGTGCAGGTAACGCTGCAACATCTTTATCGCAGATTCTTCAACAGCCAATTTCAATTGAAGTCCCAAAAATTCACACGTTCCCCGCCCATTTGATTCCGAAGTTTTATGAGATGCATGAGAGACCCACAACGGCTTTGTTTGTGCAGTTGAATGAAGAGTCCGAATGCGATATTCTATTACTTTTCGATAGAGAAGATGCAAAGAAGATTGCTGCTATAATGACTATGTCGGCTTCCGCCGATGAAGTTACTCCTGAAATGGAAGCATCAGCAATAGAAGAGTTGGCAAACATTTTGATAGGCTCTTTCCTCAGCGCCATTTCAGACTTTACGGGGATAAGGTTGATGGCAACACCACCCCAAAGGGTTGTGGATTCCTTCGATGCAATAATTGACAATTTCCTTGTCAAGCAAGCGCTGGTTTCGGATGAAGTCATAATCTTTGACACACGATTCAAACGCGAAGAGGAAAAGGCAAGTTGCATTCTCATGGTTTTTCCAAGTAAAGAGTTGCAAGAAATACTGATTAGTAAAGCAAAGCAGTGGATAGAAGACGACTCAAATAAATGTGAGGCTGAGGCCAAGCAAGAAATTATTGTTGATGACAGTAGCGTTAACATTGTAAATGCTGCGAAAGAGAAGGGAAATGGCGTTAAACGATGAGCGAAATTAATGGACAAAATCAAAATTCCGAAGCGATACCGTACTGTTGGGACTCTAAGAGGATTATGGATATTGAAATACTATTGGAAATTGGCACGATGGGCGCTGGTCATGCAACAACAGCCCTTTCAGAAATCCTAAATGAACGCATTATTGTGGAGGTTCCGAGAATTCACATAGCCCCTCCGCATGTTGTCCCAAAAATTTATGGCATGCATGAAAAAACTGTAACCGTAGTTTATATGCAGTTAAGAGATGAAATGGACTGCGACATAATGCTCGTTCTAAATGTGGAAGACGCAAAGAAAATTGCCGCTTTAATGACTCTGGCGGCTTCTGCCGATGAGGTTACTCCTGAAATGGAAGCATCCGCAATAGAAGAGCTTGGATCAATAATGATTTGTTCTTTCATTAGCGCTGTGGCAAATTTTGCCGGCATAAAATTGATTCCAACATCGCCACAATTAGTAACAGACACCTTCGACTCTGTTATTGATTATATTCTTGCCAAACAAGCGCTTACGTCTGACACTGCATTAATATTTGACACACGTTTTAAGAGAAGCAAAGGCTCAACAGAGGGGACATTAATATTATTTCCAAGTCCTCAACTTAAAAGTTTGCTAGTTGAAAAAGCTAAGAAATGGCTTAGGTAGCTATATTTTTCATATGTTTCTTTGAGTAGTTTGAGAGCAGTCGAGTCATGTTAAAATTATTAATCAAAATTGAATTCGGATTTAATTCTGTATCAGACTATGAATCAACAATATTGATAAGCGATTCGCAAGATTTATTTTTTATTTCTTTTTAAACTGGAAAGCCCTAAAAAGGTGAAACAGCAATGAAACTGAAAATCAAGAGGCTCAAAGACTTAAGTTTGAAATGGCAGTTAATGGCAATCTGCGTGCTTCTTGTCACTGTGCCCGTTGTCACTTTTGGCTACCTCAGCTTCTCCATTGTACAAGCCGATACTTTTAGACAGATAGAAGATAGACTAAGGGCTCAAGCTTTAGATCTTAAACACTTCGTGGAAAGTGTATATTCAGAGATTGAAATGTATAACAATTCAATCCAAGAACAAGCAAAAGCCATTATAACTTCACAAGCCGAAGCAGTGTATCACTTCATTAAAAATTACGAAGGCGACGAGGAGACACTGAAAAATACCATTGCAGAAATCAAAGTTGGAAGTACTGGCTATATTTTCGTATTAGATTATAACGGCACATACATAGTTTCAAAAGATAGGGCAAGGGACGGGGAAAACATATGGAATTCAGTAGATGCGAATGGAAATTACTTCATACAAGAGATGATAACAAAAGCAAAGAGGCTAACTGGCGATCAGATTGCCTATCAGACATATCCTTGGAAGAATATAGGCGAAACAACAGCAAGAGACAAAATTGCAGCCTTAGTCCACATACCTGAAAGAAAATGGGTCGTTGGGGTCAGCGTATACTTTGACGAATTAGTTAACACGAATTTTATTACAGAGAAAATAGAATATCTCAAAAATGAGTTGGCAGAGACAGTCGTAGGTAAAACCGGATACGTCTTTATTTTAGACGAAAAAGGAACATATGTACTATCGTATAAGAGACAAAGAGATGGTGAAAACATATGGAATTCAAAGGATGCTGCGGGCAATTACTTTATACAAACAATTGTAAACCAGGGCTTAGCCCTCGGTGAGCATCAAACGGCAGTAACATACTATCCTTGGCAAAATCAAGGGGAGTCTGCCCCAAGGATGAAGTTAGCCGCATATGCTAGTTTCCCCGAGTGGAAATGGGTTATCGCAGCAAGCGCATATCAAGATGATTTTCTTGACGGCTTAAACCAACTTTACATGATGACTTTAATTATTGCGTCAGTTGCCATTGCTGCCGGTTCATCTGCAGCATATCTGTACGCACGTCCAATGGCCAAGAACTTTAACACCCTTGCCAAACAACTGGATACAGTAGCTCAAGGCGACTTAAGCGTCGAAATTGACACCTCAAAAGCTGGAGAAAACGAAACTGGTAGAATGACGAAAGCCCTTGCCACAATGATTCAGAATCTAAGAGGCCTCATAAAAAATGTCAAGATGGCATCAGAAAATGTGGCGTCGATGAGTAATGAAGTTGGCACTGTGGCCCAGCAAGTCAATGCTGGAATGGAACAGGTCTCAACAGCCACCCAACAGATTTCCCAAGGGGCACAGAAACTTTCAAAGCTTGTTGAAGAAACTGCTAAGCATGTGACTATGCTCTCTTCACTTTTGCAGGAAGCTGGAGAGAGTTCAGAGAAATGTGCGGCCGTTGGAAAGGAATCTATGGAAATAATGCAAAAAATAATGGTAGATAGCAAGAAAGCCAGCGAAGCCATAGAAGAAATTAGGCAATCAATGGAAAAAACAACACAAACAGTGGAAGGTATGCACAGTTCATTGGTAAATATAGAAAAATTGGCAAATATGGTCACAGACGTTGCTTCCCAAACAGAAATGCTTGCATTAAATGCTGCCATTGAAGCTGCAAGAGCAGGAGAAGCAGGCAGGGGTTTTGCAGTTGTGGCTGATGCTGTAAAAGAACTTTCTGATCAATCCAGTCAAGCGGCAAACGAAACCCTTCAATGGGTTTCGGCTGTCTTAGATAAAGGAAAAGAAGCCTTAAACGTTGCACAAAAATCACGTGAACGTGCCAACGAGGGTTCGCAAGTTGTAAAGACGTCAATTGAGGAAGCTAAAAATGTTGGCGAATCCCTGCAGCGCATCAATCTTGTAATGCAAGAATTAGGCGAGCGTGTCAAGAAGGGAGTGGATTCCGTTAAAGAAGTTGCAAAAGTTATGGACGAAGTATCCAGCATATCCCAAGAATCAGCTTCAGCATGCGAGGAAAACTCTGCGGCAATAGAGCAGCAAACTGCAAGTATGAATCAACTGGCAACTACCGCTTCCAAACTATCAGAAGTTGCGTCTCAACTACAAAGGGAACTTCAAAAATTCAAAATTTAACCAGCTGCGGGGGAGCAAGACATGAACAAGAAGGATGCTGAGAAACAGCAAATAATCATCTTTAAACTCGATGAGAAACTCTATGGAGTAAACATCGATCAAGTCAGAGAAATAACCAGAGTTGGAGAAATCTCCCCTGTGCCAAAAGCTCCAAAATACGTATTAGGCGTAACAAATCTTAGAGGACAAATAACCACAGTCATCGATTTACGCAAAAGATTAGGGATGCAGCCAAAGACTATTGATAAACAGAGCAGAATGATGATAATTGAGGCGGAAGGCAATTCAGAAGGCGTTATCGTCGATTCTGTTGTAGAAGTGACAATGATCCCGAAAGCCGACATCGAAGAACCCCCAAAAATAATGGAATCATCGAAAAACAAATCCAACTATTTGGTTGGCATAGGCAAGAAAGATAATAAACTGATAATACTACTGGATCTGAAGAAACTACTGTCGCCAGAAGCACTTATCAAGGCGCATGTAATAGAACCACAATTAGAAATGAAAGTCAATGCCTCCCCAACATAAATGATGACTTAAAAATTAGTATTTCCGCTTCACAACCTTTTTTTATTTTTTAGGCAACTCTCAACCAAAGGCGGTTGGGAGCCTTGCGCGTTTTAGTAGTTGACGACTCAGTTTTTATGAGGAAAGTCATATCGGAGATTATAAGCTCAGACCCTCAATTGAATGTTGTTGGAACGGCCGCAGACGGTATTGACGCCCTAGAAAAAATTGCAACTCTCAAACCAGACGTGGTAACGTTAGATGTTAACATGCCAAGAATGGATGGTTTAACAACCCTAAAACACATAATGGAACAAAACCCAATCCCAGTAGTCATGCTGAGCAGTGCAACCCAAGAAGGCGCTGCAATAACCTTTAAAGCACTTGAGTTAGGTGCTGTTGACTACATACCAAAACCGTCTGGCGAACTATCATTGGACATAGGCAAAATAAGGGATGAAATTATAACTAAAATAAAGACAGCAGCTCAAGCGAAAATTGCAAGTCGCATAAAAGGAACGCGCCACTTAATTCAGTTCAGAGAAAAACCAAGAGAAAAAATCATTACGATAGGCGCTTCAACAGGCGGGCCGCCAGCAATAGAAGAAATTTTAGAACAGCTTCCCAAGGATGTACCGCCAATTCTCATTGTGCAGCACATGCCGGTGGGCTTTACAAAACCTTTCGCAAATAGACTTGACAGCCTAACACAATTCTCGGTAAAAGAGGCTGAGGAAGGAGATAAAATCATTCCAGGACAAGCATTAGTGGCTCCAGCCGGATTCCACATGATAGTCACAAAAGATAAAAGGATTCACTTGGACTTGAGGCCGCCCATTCACGGTGTGAGGCCAGCCGTAGATCCAATGATGGAAACGACAGCCCAAGTTTACAAATCGCAAGCGATAGGAGTTCTTCTTACAGGTATGGGTAGGGACGGCGCTTTAGGAATGAAGGCAATCAAAAATTATGGTGGGGTAACAATAGCGCAGAATGAGGAAAGTTGCACGGTTTTCGGCATGCCCAAAGCCGCTATAGAAGAGGGATGCGTTGACAAGGTTTTGCACATCTCACAAATTGCAGAGGAAATAATTCGGCAGTGTCAACAATAATCATTGACAAGACCATAAAAGTAAGTTGGGCCCCCATTCAGAAAACGTTAAGAAATTCTTGAGTGTTTTAGGAGTTTGTGGGTGATGCGCTCGTGGATAGGGCGGATGTTATTATCGACCGAAAATTCATTGCGGCTATGATTCTTATTTGTTTAGCCTTAGGCGTGGGCTTCGCTTTAATTTACCTTGATTTGAAAGCAAATCTTGAAAAGTTAAGTGGAGAATACAAAAATCTTTCGGCCAAAATTCAGCAACTTCAAAGTTTAATAGAATCCCTAAACTATGAGCAAGTTGCGAACTTAACTGCAGTTCAAATTTACAACCGCACAAGAAACTCAGTTGTGTTAATAAAGGCTGGCGGCAAGTCTGGCTCCGGATTTGTTTATGATGCAAATGGACATTTAATCACAAACAATCATGTCGTCGAAGGCAGCAGCGAAATAAGTGTAACATTTTTTGTAAATGGAAAGCCGATAGTTTCTAAAGCTCACGTGGTTGGAAGCGACATCTACAGCGACATAGCCGTCATCAAAGTAGATTATCTTCCAGACCAATCCCCTCCGCTAATTCTCGGAGATTCCACAAAATTGATGGTTGGGGAAGTTGTTTACGCTATTGGAAACCCCTTTGGTTTAAGCGGTTCAATGACGTCTGGAATCGTCAGCCAAGTGGAACGAGTTATAAAATTGGCTGATTTGGGGGTTCCCGAACCGCAGGGAAATTTTGTTATAGCCGACGTAATCCAATTTGATGCGGCGGTTAATCCGGGAAATTCCGGAGGCCCATTACTTAACGCTTTAGGCGAAGTTATAGGCGTAACATTCGCCATAGAAACCGCAGAAGAAATCAAAGCTTTCATAGGAATTGGCTACGCAATCCCATCAGTGGTTGTAAGCCGAGTTGCCTCATCAATAATTGAGAATGGCGTATATTGGCATCCATGGGTTGGCATAGCCTACGACTCAAACTATGTTGGCGGGCTATTAATTGTAGATGTTAACGCCAGCAGCCCAGCTGAGAAGGCAGGATTACTTAAAAACGACATAATTATAGAAGTGGACGGCCAGCCAGTAAACAAGCCAGAGGATTTAGTAATTTATTTGGAAAGGTACAAAAGTCCAGGCGACACCATAACATTAAAGGTTGTAAGAAACAATGACTTTTCAAATCCAATAAGCATTACATTAGTTTTGGCAAAAAGAGCATAATACACTTACAGATTTCAAATGTTAAATTGTTCTTCTGTCAATTATGTCAAGCGCATCTGGACCTGTGCCAATCAACACGACTGGAATGCCCGTCTGCCTTTCAATTTCCGTTATAAACCGTTTTGCTTCTGAAGGAAGTTCATCATAACTTTTTACGCTTCTGCATTGTGGATATAGGGCATCAAGCTTTGTAAGGGCCGCTTGTGTTGCACCATTTATTTTTACCGCTTTCTTTGCGATTTCAAAATTGAAGGGGGCTGAACGTCTTTCGCGGCCCGTCCCAGCTGCAGCTTCAAACCATCCGCGTCTTATGGCTTCTTCTTTTGACAGTTCTCCAGGCAATGGTCCACCTCCAACTCTCGTCATGAAAGATTTAAAGACTATTAGAACATCGTCAACTCTTGTGGGGCCTACGCCGGCCTCTGAGCATATGGCTGATGCACTTGTGTCTCTGCCTGTAACATACGGGTATGTCCCATAAAACAGGGAAAGCATCAGTCCTTGTACTCCTTCAAGAACAACTTTTTTGCCTTCATCCAACGCGCTGTTCACTTCGTCCGCCACGTCGGTTAGGTATGGCTTCAGTTCAAGTATGTCCTTTGCCAGCTTCGCCGTTCGACGCACGCGCTCCTCTATTGCTGGTCCGACACCCCACCCAGTTGTGCCAATCAAACCTTTCAAATGGGCGCTTGTTTTATCTTCTATTGCATGTTTTTCCTCAATTATAGAAGCTTGGCAATCTATGCCTATCCGATCTTTTACGGCTGTTTCTTCAACTTCTTTCAGAAACTGGGGGACATGAACATTTGAGCCTGCGCCTATTAATAGGCGGCATTTTTCATAAACAAAACCTGTTGGAACCATGTGTAAAGCGTAACGTTTACCTTTAAACCAAACAGTGTGGGCTGCGTTAACAGAACCAGTTCTAACACAAACATCTATCTTGTCTTTTAAGGCTAGATAGGATATTATTTTGCCCTTACCTTCGTCTCCCCAAAATCCACCAACTATTACTGTGCAAGGCACATTATCACCGTTGATAAAATTTGTCGGGGATTATATAAGAGTAATTGCTATATTTATGTGAAAAATCCTAGTTTCTCTCCTCGTTCAAGATGAGGCTTAAATTTAGTTGTTCTGCCCAAGCAATATTTTTTAATGGTATTCGCAACGCGTTTCCCCTTCTGTATGGGATACAGTTTACGAAGGTTTCTTTTCCAAAATCGTCTTTTAAAATTTCTTTCAGTTTAACGTTAATTATTACCGAACCGTCTTTCAGGTGGAGGTTGACGTGTTTTCCAAGAAATGATTTAGCCATGTTTATGCTGAACTTGATCATTTTACCACTCCAAATCTTTGTCTGCAATTTTGCCCCAGCAACTTCTGCAGATTGGTAATTTTTCGCCTTTGTAGAGTATGTAAACTTCGATTTCGGTGTTTTTGCATTCCTTTTTCCAAGGGTTTTTACAACGTTCCATGAGGGGACACCCTTATGATGCACAACAGATAGCTCAGCAAATTCTATTTTTAAAGCTCTCTATGAAACGACATGCTGAAGTCGTGGAGGGGGTAAGTTAAAGTGATTAAAGTATTTTAGATGTTTATTATTTCGGGCGTTATTTTATCCCTTGTTATTTTTAGCAGAGCTACACTTGGCTTAACTATGAATGGGGGTATTGGATTTGTTGGGCTTCCAGGGTTTATGTAAAGGATGTCCCCTTCCCATTTTATGTGTGAGTTGTGCGTGTGCCCATAAACCATAACTTTAAACCCATTCTGCTTGACGATTTCCCTTACTCTAGCCATTCCAAAAAGAACTCCGGGGTCATGCATAACCCCAATCTTCCAATCAAAAATTTTAACAGAATTGAGCTTCGGCAATTTTCCACGTACATCAGGGCCATCCATGTTCCCATAAACAGCCAAAACTGGGGCCAGCTGCTCCAACTCGTCAATAACTGATAACTCCACCAAGTCGCCCGCATGCACAATGTAATCCACTTTCTCGAAAACTTCGAAAACTTTTTGCGGGAGGCTTTTGGCCCTAACTGGAATGTGCGTGTCAGATATCAAGCCAACTGTTTTTGTGGGAGGAGCGGGTTCACCCAATTGTCGTGGCATGGAAAATTGCTTAATCGCCATCCAAATCCTCTATAAATTTAGTGGAATTTCAAATAAAAATACTTGCGCTCACTTTGATTATCTAGCTCTAAGCTTCAATTAAATTCTTGTGAGTTTTCAGAATGAGATTTAAATCTCAAAAGATAAGAAGTATGAGTGGTGGTGTCTCGCTTTGATTGAATCCTACAATTTTGGCGAGATGGTAATAAAAGGAAAAAAGTACACGAGTGACGTTATAGTTTTTCCAGAACGGGTCATTGATGGATGGTGGAGGCTGGAAGGTCACAGTTTATGCCTCGAAGATTTGAAGGAAGTTCTTAGCCAAGATCCGAAGCCAGAATTGATTGTTGTTGGAACGGGCTATTATGGTTTTATGAAGGTGCCGGCTGATGTTGAAAGTGCCTTAAAATCCAAAGGGATAAACGTGATAGCTCAACCAACCGGCGAGGCGTGCAAAACATATAACAAACTTCTTAACGGTGGAAAGCGTGTTGTCGGAGCCTTTCATCTCACATGCTGAACGCACGCTTGTGAGGAGCTTTTTACCAAAAGTCTTAAGAATGTTGGCGTAGAATGGAGTTTGGAGAAGGCAGATGGTTTACTGTAGTAAGTGCGGTACTAAGAACCCAGATGATGCGACAGTCTGCAGTCAATGTGGGGCGCCACTATATACCGTTAAAGAGCGTTGGCATCATAGGCGGCATGAAGGAGAATGTTTTGGGCCCGAAGAAGAGTGTTTTGGAATACCGAGGGGCGGGGCAGTTTTAGGTCTTGCCATAGGCCTAATAATCTTAATAGCTGGTTTCATATGGCTTTTACAACAAGCGCAATTAATTCCCAAAACAGTGGAGTTTTGGCCATTTGCCGTCATAATATTCGGAATATTAATTATTGTCGGCGCCATCTACGGACTACGTCGCAAATTCTAAACAATCCCACCTTTTCTTAACCCATAAATCTCACACGGCAGTTTGCATCTCCTACAAATTTTCAAGTGATCCCACCGCGAAAGTTCTATCCTTGTAAAAAGCCAGAGAATAATCAAGAGTATGAGAAAAAGGTCAAAGAACAAATTTTGTGTTAAAACGTCAAACCCTATCAAGATTAAAAAGGCCCCAAAAACGAATGCCGCATTTAAAATTGAACGGGCTAAACCCCGAAATTTTAATTGGAAAAATCCGAGGGTCACTCCAGCAACTCCAACAAGAATTAATGGTTTGCTAATGTTTTCGATTTGCCACAAACCAAAAAGATAAAATGCCATTCCGCTGAGGGCCATAGACGCGCCGAGAATCATGCCGATGCATGCCGCACACAACACGTGATTGTTTAGTTTGATTACATGGGCTGAAAATTCTTTGCATGCTGGATGATGCCCTTTAAAATTATCGTAGAATTTTTGGGAAACGCTTGTTTTTTCTTTGAAGTGAAATTTTTTTGAACATTGTTTTGGAAAGATGGCTGCGATAATTCCAAAAAAGCAAATAAGGCTGAAGATTGAGCAAATAAGGGTTTTTCGCCATGGAATTCTTTCCGGCTCTAGGGCGAATGGTGGATTAAGTGTTAAGGCAATTGTTAGAATTATTCCGAAAATTGAAACGGCCAAATTGAACAATAAAAGATGGTTGTCGAATTTTGGCATATGCAAGCCCTAAAAAAGTTTTCTAAGCTTTCTAATAATGCCCCTAAAAGCCATGTACCAATAAATTCTTCTTTTTAACTCATTTTGCGAAAACAGTGCTTGAAACAGCCTTCTAAAAGAGCCGTAAAAGCTTTTGTAACAGTTGTATAGTTCTTCTTGCACTTCCTTGCGTGTGAGCGTTTCTGTGGGCATTATGGCGTGAATCATGTCGTAATGGGACCAGTTAAAATCCTCTATCCACCCATTTCTTTTCGCTTCTTCAAAAAGCTCTGTTCCCGGGAATGGTGTGAGAATGGCGAATATGGCGAATCCGGGGTCCAACTCGTTTGCAAACTCCCTTAATTCCGCAATTGATTTCGCCGTGTCTTTTCTTTCACCAATAATAAACATTGCTTGAGGAAAAATGTCATTCTTTTTAAGCAGTTTTACAGCTTCTTTTGCGTCTTCCGCCGTAATGTTTTTTCTAAAGGTTTTGAGTGTGGATTGGCTTGGATTTTCCACGCCTAATAGAACCCATCTGAAACCAGCCTTCCTCATTTTCGGCAATACATCCTTATTTCTTACTATGTCATCGCATCTCGCCTGCGTAAACCACATTATTTCTTCGGCTATTCCCCGTTTGATAATTTCGTCGGCAAGTTCACGTCTTTCGCCAAAGTTAAAATTATCGTCAGTCAACCAGATGAATGTGCTTCCATAATTGTTGTGGCAGAAGGCCATTTCATCCGCAATGCGTTTGGAGGATTTTGTTCTCCATGTTCCCTGCCAATGTCTCCATTGGGAGCAAAATGTGCATTTGTGGGAGCAGCCCCTCGATCCCTCTATTAAAGCGTAAGGCGCGTCTTTGCCGGCCATAGCTGCAAAATGATATTTGTGCACAACATCCTTTACAAAATGATATCCCGGATACGGTAAGCTATCTAAATTTTCGATAAGGGGCCTCGGCGGATTATGCACGATTTTTCCATCGTGCCTAAATGAAATGCCCCTTATGTGGGGGAAAGAAGATTTTTTCTCTGCTGTTTTCACGAGCTCCGCGAGTGTTTGTTCGCCCTCACCCCTTACAATAACATCAATTTCTGGATAGGTTTCTAGGCTTTCCTGGGCTGTTGCCGTGAAATGTTGTCCGCCGGCGATTGTGAGGATTTTTGGGTTAACCCTTTTTGCAGTTTCCAAGGTTCTGACAACTAAATATGTGTTGCACGTGGCCAATGCGCTTGAAGCCACTATGTCAGGTTTAAGTGAGGCTATTTTTTCCTCTAAACCCTTCCAGTCTATTTGCTGGGCGTTGCAGTCCAAAACTTCAATTTCCAAGCCTTTAACTTCTCTTTCCAAATATGCGGCAAGCTGAATAATTCCGAAGGGAGGGGGCAGATACTCTCCCATCACAAACCAAATGTCCTTTGGAGGCTCAATGAAAAGAATTTTCATGTAACGCCTTCCTATATTTAACAAACTAGGTGCAGTTTTCTTTTAAGGATGTTGATTGTTAGAATGGGCAATCATTTTAAAAGGGAATGCCAACTTAAATTCACTTAAGTCTGGTGAAAACATGGGCGAAGGCATAGAACATCGAAATGGAACGGATTTCTTGGGCATTCTTTCATTTGGATTTTTCCTCATGTTATTCGGCATAATTTGGATGTTAACTCCAAACTACAGCGAGGAGGTTGTCAATTTTTTCAAGGACTTCCATTTGGAACATATAACTGAAAACATAGCCTTGCCAGCCCCACAGCACAACCATCCTACCGTTTACAGCGCAGCCATGTACTTTTGCCTAGTTTATGGGGTTTTTAGCATTGTAATTTTGGCTTTAAGATTCTTCTTCCACGAATCATTGAATAGAAAGGCTGAAACCATTTCCGGAATAGCCTTCTGGCTTAACCTAAGCTTTTTCCTAAACATGCTGGCAAACGAAAGCATAGGCTGGTTTGGCTTCCTCGCCGGAGTCATAATTTCTGTGGGATTATCAATTATTGTAAGGAGTCTTGTGAAGCTTTTGGGGCGAAGCATAACAAAATGAAAAGGGGACCAAATGTTATAAAAGGTTGAGCGTTGCATTAGAGGTGTGGTATTTGCATGTGTGCTAAAATGTTGAAGGAAATTGAAGAAGAAGCCACCAACCTTTTATGCGATTTAATACGCATAAACACAACAAACCCCCCGGGCAACGAAACTGCAGCAGTCAAATATTTAGCTGAAAACCTTGAAAAAGAAGGCTTCAAATGCGAAATCCTTGAGTCAGCCCCGGGAAGAGGAAACCTAATAACACGTTTAAAGGGAACTGGAGAAAAACCAAGCCTTCTCCTACTATCCCATTTGGATGTTGTTGCCGCAAACCCAAAAGAATGGAGCGTCAATCCATTCGAAGGATTGATAAAAGAAGGTTTCATTTGGGGAAGGGGAGCCCTTGACATGAAATCCATGACGGTTATGGAGATTATGGTTTTAAAACTTCTGAAAAGAAACAACGTGAAACTCAAAGGCGACCTAATCCTTGCTGCAACAGCTGACGAGGAAAAGGGTGGAGAGGCTGGAGCCGGATGGCTTGTACAAAATTATCCAGAAAAGGTTCGGGCAGACTATGTTATAAATGAGGGGGGAGGCCTCGCCATACCCATAAACGGCAAAAATATTTTCCCAATACAAACTGCAGAAAAGGGAATTTTATGGTTGAAGGTTAAAGCCAAAGGGGTTCCTGGTCATGGTTCTGTGCCAGGCGCGGCGGACAACGCAATATTACGCATGAATAGGGTTGTTGAAAAACTTGGAAATCATAGGGCAAAAATTTTCCTAGCGCCAACAATGAGGGCTTTCTTAAATGAAATGGCAAAGGAAAATCCAACATTAAGACAAGGGGCTTCTCTTTTGCTTCAAAATCCAGACGTGGGCGACCAAATATTGGATATGCTTGCTCAGCAAGATAAAGCCATGGCTGAAGAGCTTCGAGCCATGCTTAGAATGACCATAGCCCCAACAATAATCCATGGCGGCGTTAAAGAAAATATAATTCCATCAGAATGCGAAGCCGTCTTCGACTGCAGAATATTGCCAGGACAAAACACCAAAGAAGCATTTGAGTATATTAAGAACTTGTTAAAGGATGTTGGCTTAGAAAAATTGGATTTTGAAATAATTCAAGCTAATGACCCTTCAGAATCGCCGGCAAACACACCGCTTTATGAGTTGATAGTGAAGGTTCTGAAGGATTTTGAGCCCAACTGTTCCGCAGTCCCATTCCTCCTTACTGGCGGAACAGACTCCAGATTCTTTAGAAGGATGGACAGCATATGCTATGGTTTTCAGCCACTACGCGCGGACATGCCATACGGAGAAATGTTAAAATCCGTCCACGGCATAGACGAGCGAATCTCAATAGAAAATTTAGTCTTCGGAACAAGCGTCCTATACGCTATTGTTGAAAAATTTATTGGTTAAAATGTGACAGATAAAGTGTAGCGAATGACCTGTGACATTCTAGAAAAGCTTGACGCTCACAGGCAAAAATTAGAAGTTCACTTCGAAAAAGCCTCAAAATTTCTGGTTAAGTGCCAAATTATCGAACCCTACGTTGAAAAAGGCACATTACATGGCTGCATTTGTCCTTGGGAAATCGGCGAATCTACAGACGAAGGAGCCTTTCCGATAGTAGAGGATTTCCATGATACGCTTGAAGCGATATGGGTTTGGTCTTACTACACTAAGATTTCAAGGAAACAAACTTTTAAACCCCACATAGAGTGGGCATGGGAATACGTAACTAAAAATTGGAAAAGATTCATAAAAGAAGAAAAAACGAATGGAAGTTTATACGATTGTTCTTTCGTGTTGTTAAGTGGAGCCCTCTACCAGAAAGTCTTCAGCGATAATAAATATGAAAAACTGGTCGTGAGCGCGGGAAATCATTTAGAAAAATATCTCGGAAAGTTAGAATCTACAAAGGGTAGAGAATATTATGACCCATTTTGGATGACCTTTTGTTTAGGTTTAGCTGCAAAGCAATTAAAACAGGAAAAATGGTTTAGAACGGCAGAGACTTTTGTGAAAAATAACATTGTCCTTGCAAAAAGGCCCTTTTCAAGTGTAGAAAGGGAACTACGACATAAAGGACCTGGAAATCATGATTTCTTTTGTAAAAATGCAAATAAAGCTTTAGCACTTATGGTTTGTTTGGATCAAGAAGAGGTGATAAGAGAAATCCTTTTAAAGAAATTCTTGCCTTGTCTCCCGAAAAATTTTGTTTCACGGCATGTTGATGAAAACGCTTGGAATGCACACTTGGCAAGCGCTATTGGTAAATCCTATATTCTCACAAGCAATATAGAGTTTCTAAAGAGGTATTTTGCGATTATAGATGAGCTGAAAGCGAGAGATGTTCAAAAATCTGCTGCACTTCCGCGTTCACCGTCCTTTTTGCGTAGAGAATCTTGGGTCGCTTTCTTTTATGCCTATGCTTATGCATCAGTTTGCCATTCTTAGGAGATAATATCAACCCATCAACATCCTAAACCT
>JAVZNZ010000006.1:47921-91564 GCA_038882575.1 Bathyarchaeia archaeon | reverse complement strand
TCTTCGCTTGGGCAAACTCCTATTATGCGTATGTCCCTATCGATGACTACAGCCGGACTCGCGTTTATGCCATACTCACCCAGTTTTGGATTCATTCCACGATAGATTTCAATCTCAATTTTGCCCTCATACTCCTCTTTGATTTTCTCTACGAGCTTTAATAGCAGTCTTCCGCCGGAGCATGGCGGCTCAGAAGTGAAAACTTCAACTTTTACAGGCATGTTTTAAACCCCCATTTCTTTAAGCGCTGCTTCAATAGTTTGGAGGCTTGGGCATACACCCATGATCTTTATTTTTCCCTCATTGAAGACTATGGATGGAACCACTGTTAAGCCGTATTTGCCGAACTCTTCGCATGGTCCAATATGCTTTATCACTTCCACTCTGTCGCCATACTTCGCCTTAATCAAATCCGCATACTCCAGCAGTTTTAGGCAGCCAGCGCACGGCGGTTCAGCCGTAAAAACCTCAACCTTCACAACCACTAGCCTCGCCATCCTCCTACATTATTTGTTCAACAACATGTTTTACGAGCGCATCCACAAAGCTTACATCAACAGTGTCAATGACTTTGAATATAGCGGGATTGGTCACAGAATAAAAATGTTTGTTTCCTTCCCTTCTGTCCATAACAAGCCCGAATCTCTTCAGAATGGCCAAATGCCTAGAAACCAGCGGCTGTGCTATTCCAACATATGGGACTATTTCGCAGACACATTTTTCGCCATTCCGCAAAAACTCAAGAATCTTAAGCCTCACCGGATCGGAAAGCGCTTTGAAAATTTTGGCTTTAAACTTGTTTAGGTTTTTCATTGCTGGATGCACACTAAATCAAAAAGTCTATAACAATATTTAAATATTGCTATATTCTCTCATTTCCAAAGGCGAAAAACATGAAAGAAGTAAAAGTCGAAGTTTTAGGGCCCGAGCCCCCCTGCATGCGATGCCAAGCGGCCAAAAAAGCCGTGGAAAAAGTTGCAGAAAAACTTAAACAGAAAGGCATGATGGTGAACGTTGAAAAAGCTAACATAATGTCAAGGGAAATCATACAAAAGTATGGCGTTCTGATTTCGCCGGCTATAGCCATAAACAACACCGTCAAAATCATGGGGCGGGTTCCAAGCCCAGAAGAAGTTGAAAAACTGATTATGGAAGCAGCCAAATAGAAGGGAAAAGCCTACGGAAGAAAAAACAAAAAAGGCCATTCGAACCGGCATTCTGCTAGCCTTCTTTATAATAGTCATAGGCCTCCTAATCCACAGTCGAGTCACCGCCAAACCTACAAAGGAAACTTTTAAAGATAAATTAGACGCGCTTGGCTTATGGGAGAACCCGCTCATATATTTGGCAATTCCAGCGTTATATATTGTTGACTACTTCAGCCACGCTTGGATATGCCTACTCTTCGCATTCAGCGTCGCCGGCTTAATCTACGAGTTCGTACCAAAAGAAACCATAACAAAATACATGGGAAGGGGCAAAGCCGTAGGATACGGATTAGCCCTTGGAATGGCGCCTTTCCTAACGGTTTGCTCATGCACAATGGTTCCACTTTTCGGTGGAGTCCTATACGCTGGAGCTGGAATAGGCCCCGCCATCACTTTCCTTTTAATGGCGCCAGCGGCAAACATTTTAACAATTTTAATGACTGGCGAAATGATTTCTTGGGAAATGGCCGGAGTGCGCATAATAGTGTCCGCAGCCGTGGCCTTAATCGCAGGCTTAATTATTTCCAGAACACCGTGGGGAAAAGCCATCGAAAAAGAGTTGCAGGTAGCCAATCCCGCTATGGCTTCGGCGAGGGTGGAAATTGTTAAGCCGCCATTAGACGAGAGGCTTTGGGCAGCGCTAAAATTTGCGGGATACCTAGCAAAACAAATCCTCCCATTCTTCATTGTTGGGCTTATAGTGGTGGGCTATCTTTCAGCGTTTATCCCAGAAGAGATTGTTGAAGCATACTTAACGGGTGTTACAGGCGTTTTGATAGCATCTGTTCTCGGCGGTCCACTTTACACGCCAACCCTTGTTGAAATTGCATTGGGACAAGAGTTATGGAGTAAGGGCATGTCAAAAGGCGCCTTGCTAAGTTGGCTTATGGGCCAACCATACGATTTCGCCAACGCCATGGCTGTTTCAAGGATAGCCAAATGGAAAATTGTAGCAACATACACAATAATCGCCTGGGCTGGGAGCGTAACCTTCGGACTATCATATGGCTTTTTAAGCGGGTCACTATAGCCATTATGGTGAAAACTAAGCTATGGCTAAGGCTTGCACACCATGGTATCCAACAATCTTCCCAGAAAAATGCGATGGCTGCGCCCGTTTTGGCAGACCTCGCTGCGTTGAATACTGTCCAAATGAGGTGTTCGCTTTTAAAGATGGAAAAGCAGTAGTGGCAAACCCTCACAAATGCGTTTATGGCTGCACGGCATGCGAACCCCTATGCCATAAAAAAGCTATAAGCTTCCCAAAACCACAAGCCGGCTTTAGTCCGACTAAAACAGAGAAGAAGAGCTTGCTGAGAAAAACTGTATGCAAGAGCTGTGGAAAAGTCTTTTGGACTAATATGGATAAAGACTTTTGCTTTGAATGCGAAAACAAAAACATTCGAGTCCCAAAGACCGGTGAATAAACAGCGTAAAAGACTGTTACTGAAAATAGAATGCTTTGGCGGGCCCGCTGGGATTTGAACCCAGGATCTCCGGCTCCGCAGGCCAGCGTCCTAATCCATGCTAGACTACGGGCCCAATTTACGATTTAGGAAACAGTAAACATGCTAATAAGCCTTGTAGTAAAAGCTTTTAGGCTGTTGGACTTTTGCTTAATGCCCTTTCTAGGGCGTCGATTACGTTTTGTTTGCCCATTGTTAGTATGTAGGGGCCTAATCTTGGTCCTTGTGGCACGCCTATGAGGATTGTGTATAGGGTTTTGAAGAAGTTTGCTGGTTGTAAACCGTGTTTTTTGGCCGTGTTGAATATGGCGTTTTGTATTTTTTCCGCTTCGTTTTCAGTTTTAAGTGTTTCAATGAATTCTTTTATTGCGTTTTTCTCATTTTCTTGTAGGCTTATTGTGGTTTCCCTTATTTCCTCAAAATCTTTTATCCAATTAAATGCGTATTCGATCCTTCTTTTCAAGTCTTCGTCGGGCTGCTGACCCTTTTGCAAGTAGCCATAACTTTGGAGCTTTTCAGTTATAAACTCCATTTCACGATTTTTGGGCGCCAGCTTGGCTAGGAAAGTTAGGATATTGTAGGGCACGTGGATGCTTGGTTTGTTTGGGGGTTTCATGCACCAACAGTATTTGTATAGGCCTTGAAGTTTAGCCAGTTCCCGATTATCCTTTAACGTTTTTCTTTTAAAGTAGAAGTCTTCTAGGTAGTCAAGCTCGTTCATGTAGGACGGTATGTCTGTCACATCTAGGGTGCGGGATCCAACAAATCTTTTTAGCATTAATAGCATAAGCGATTGTGGAGAACCATATTTAAACCATGTTTGCGGAGTGAAAACCACTCCGGCTGATTTTGATAGTCTTTTGCCGCTTTTATCCAAAAATAGTTCGTATTTTGCATGTGCCGGGGGCTCCCAATTTAAAATTTCTCGGCATATGCGGTCGTTCACCCGCACGGAGTCGGCTACTTCCTTGCCGAAGGCTTCAAACCTTATGTCAAGCACTTTCCATCTTACTGCAAATTCGCCCTTCCAGCTTAGCTTTCCGTCGCCTTTCCTATAATCTACTTCGCCCTTATGCCCGCATCCTTCAAGCCATCGTCCCTTAACTTCCATTCCTTCGCAAGCGTAGAGGATCTTGTTTTCTTTTGGTAGAAATTCGTAGGCTTTTGTGGTGTAGATGCGTCCACAGTTTTCGCAAACCGCGAAGTATGGTAGAACTTCCAAAAACTTTTCTTGGCCTACCTCTTCTTTAACAATTTCGCCAACCCTCTTCGCGTTTAGAAGTACTGTTTTAATTTCCTCGTTAAACAAGCCTTTTCTATAGGCTTCTGTTCCTGAAATGAATTTGTATTCTATTCCACATTTGTCAAGCGCATCCAAAAGTAACAATGTCATGTGTTCACCATAACTTTTATGGCAGCCAAAAATGTCTGGAATGTCCGTTACTGGCCTGCCCAAGTGTTCTTCGAGGGATTTTGGAAGTTTGGCTGGGACTTTTCGCAGACCATCTTTATCGTCGGCAAAAGCTATGAGCTCTGAGTTGAAGCCTTGCTCCCTTAAGGCCAAAGTTACGGCAAAAGACCGCGCGGCATCGCTTAGGTTGCCGATGTGGGGAAAACCTGAAGCCGCTATCCCCATTTCGGTTCTAATAATGTTTAAGCTTCTTCCAAGCTGCCGCTCTCGCTCAACTATTTTGGCAGCCATTTTATCATACCATGTCCCATGACCAATTATTTCTTTCCCGCTCAGCTTTTGCGCCTCCCACAAAACTATTGGATGATGAAAATAAAAACCGTTTGGAAACCAAATTTTAAAGTTTAATCATGTCATATAAGGGACGCTGGTGGAATATCCGCCTTTATGATGGCTCCTACGGCGCCATCTATCCATAACTGGTAGTTTTTGCCCTTATACTCATATTTTACAAACCATATGGGAGCGTGAAGGTAAACTACTTGTCCAACTTTAATTTCAGTTTGCATATCAATAATCCTGTCTACGTCTTGTTGGGCTAAGAAGCGGTGGTGATCCTCAATTTGCTGTTTTGCCAGTTCAACAGCATCATCCCTGTCTATTTCACTGTTCAAAATTTTGGCGTAAGCCTCAATTTTTCTGAAGTCATAAGGGATTTTGGCCTCTAATGGCACGTCGTATTCTCTTGTCGGAAATTCGGTTGCCCTCCTCGCTAAAATAAGCCAATGATATTTTTTCTCAATTTTACCATCCTTGACTATTGGCGGGGCAATTCTCTCGAAGATGCCTTTGTAAGAGCTTTTTGCCTCTACTGACAAGACCCAAAACGGTAGGTAAACTAGACTTTTTTCAATGATTTTTGCTTTTCTAGCGAGGTCTGGCGGCTTTAGAAATCCTGTCTGCATCCAGTTTTTTATTGGTTCCTCAATTTTGTTTGGGTCGTATTTGTTGAGTAGCATGGAATGTTCGAATATGAAGGCTTTGCCAGTCTCTATTACAACTGTATAGCCGCAATATTTGCATGTGGCTATTATTTCTCCGGGTTCGAAATTTATTGGGGCTCCACAGTTAGAGCACTTCAACTCTTTTATGATGGACATGGTTTGATTCTCTGTTTTTCTCTCCTTATTATTTCTCTCGCCACAATAACTCCTGAAGCTGAGGCTTGAACAAGTCCTCTTGTTACACCAGCCCCATCGCCTATTGTAAACAAGTTATGGATTTTTGTTTCTAAACAATTGTTTAACTGAAGCCTTGAAGAGTAGAATTTCACCTCAATTCCATAGAGAAGGGTGTCCCTTGAATGCACGCCCGGAGCAATTTTATCTAGCGCTTGAAGCATTTCTGTTATGTCAGCGAGATAGCGGTATGGTAAAACGAAGCTTAGGTCTCCGGGCGTCGCGTTCTTTAATGTTGGAGTAACCACGCTTCTTGCAATTCTTTCGGGTGTTGATCTTCGCCCAGATTCGAGGTCGCCAAGCCTTTGTATTATTACTCCTCCACTTAGGAGGTTTGAAAGTCTTGCAAGGTATTTCCCATATGCTATTGGCTCTTTAAATGGTTCTGTGAATGATGTGCTTACAAGAATTGCGAAATTAGTGTTCTCGGTTTTTCTTTCTGCATAGCTTTGGCCGTTAACTGTTAAGACTCCATTGTAGGATTCTGTTATGACCTCGCCGTAGGGGGCTACGCAAAAGGTGCGAACTTGGTCGTCGAAACATTTTGAATAATAAATGAATTTGGGTTCGTAAAGGGGTTTCGTCAACTTCTCCATTACAGAGGCTAAAATCTCAACTCTTAGGCCAACATCCACCGGGTTATTGAGGGTTTTTAAGCCTAAGGCTTGGGCTTCGGATTGCAGCCATTCGGCACCACTTCTTCCTGGCGCAACTATGACATATTTTCCGAGAAATTTTTCTCCATATACTGTTTCAACTCCCTCAACGGTGTCTCCCTTAACAATGAGCCCCTTCACATCTGCCCTAGGCTTAAATTCAGCCTTGCCATTTAATTCTTGCCTCATTTTTCTAAGGGTTTGGGCGCATTTTTCTGTTCCCATATGCCTAATTTTCTGGCGAATTAATTTCAAACCGGCTAGGGATGCCTCTCTTTCAATTTCTTCAACTTTCTCGACGTCAGCCCCATAAACTTGTTCTGTGGCTCCGAATTTTAGGTAAACTTTATCCACATAATCTACAAGTTCTTCCAACTCTTTATTTGAGACATATTGGTTAAGCCATCCGCCAACTTCAGTTGATAATGTGAGTTTTCCATCACTGAAGGCTCCAGCGCCCCCCCAGCCAGAAAGCAGAAAACATGGCTCGCAATGGACGCATTCGAATCCACGGCTGGCGGGACATTTACGTTGATTGATGTCTGGTCCCCTATCCAACATTAGAATGTTAAGGTCTGTTTTTTCTGTAAGCTCAAGCGCAGCAAATATTCCAGCTGGACCTGCTCCAACTATTATTACATCATACTTCAAGGCTCTTCTCCTTCTGAAACCCAAAACTACATGTAATAGGTGGCATATATTTTTAGCGAACAAACCATTCATATTTTAAGCGTATAAAGAAAAAGGCGATGTTAAGATTTGCAGTCTATTTCTGATTGTTGTTTTAGACTGTTTCTTTCTTTTCTTTAATGTTGTTAATTAGTTTCTGGTTGAACTTTATCCTTGGAATGGCTACTATTTCCCTCACTTCCAAACCTCTCTCTACATCTGTGCATTTAGGAATTGGCGATGGCTTAACTATTAATGCGCAGTCTGCTCCTCCGCCAAGCCAGCCTGTTCCAGCTATTGCTACAACTTCCTTGTCGATGGGAACTGCGCCTGCCTCGGCTGCTATGAGGGCTACTTCTAAAGCTGTTTTAAATCCGTAACCCATGGTTCTGCTTAAAAATTCGTGAATGGCCCATGAGGGGGCTGCCCTTCCCAAAAATTGGGCGTCAAAGGTTACACCCTTGAATATGTACTGAGTTTCTTCAACAATTTTAACTCCTAAACCTTCAAGCTTTTCCCTAACTTTGCCAGTTATACTTGGCCATTTGCCGCTTTCTGGCCAAGCAAGTCTAAGCCCTGCATAGGCTGTTACACAAACAACTTTAACCTTAAATTCTTTTAACGCTTCAGCAACCTTCAACGCTGTAGCGCCGCTCTCGGAAGCCACAACAACATACTCTATTCCTAAACGCTTTACAGCGTCCTTCACAGCCTCAATTAAGGCCAAAGTGTTTTGGGGTCCAGGCTCATCAAAATATCTAACACTTTTGTCTTGAAACATGCTTTCACACTCTTCTAATAAATCAAAGCGAGAAAGATAAAATTTAAATCAAAAATAACGGTCATGTGGGCTGCGAGAGAGATTATGGAGGAATTGTTTGTCCAAAGTCTATGGCGGCCAGCGCTAGATCATTATCGAAAATCCTAAAATCAACATCCATATCGTATGTTAGTAGCGGGTCCTTGTAACCGTATTCCAGTGTTTTGCCATACTCTCTTGCGATTAACGAGATGTCGATTATGTTCACTTTTCCATCACCGTTGACGTCTGTCATTATACAATGGCTTTCGCAAAAACAGTAAACTTCACCGAGCTTCTGAGCTTCAAACTTGCATGTAACATTTTGATAACACACGTGCAATTGCCGGAGCACAAATATTTCAGCGGGTTGCCTATCAGGCTGTCTGGGTCCTCCATTTTTTGGGATATCAACTGGGTTAAATGCCATCCAGTGGTCTTCGACCCAATGGTTCCACTTGTCGTATTGGTTGACGTAAATTATGTGAAATATTACTGTATATTTGCCGAGCCCTTTTAAATTCCCAATAAAATAGCAAGTGAAAACCGTTTTTCTATCTCTTGGAACATAAATCCATACCTCTAATTCTGTGATGCCCGGCCATAGGTCTATTTGAAGTGGTTTGGTTTCATTGTTCAGGTGTTCCCAAACATCCCATTCCGAAACGTCCGGATAATATATGCTTTCATCGCTATAGGCCGATGGTTGCGACAACAATAACGGAATCGGTAGTAGTATTACTAGTATTGCAATTTTCCCTTTCCCCAATGATACTCCCTAACAAAAATCAAATATTCAATAACTATAAACTTTTCGTAAAGAAACCTTTACCAGACCTCAATTTCTGACCCCACTCAAGCTTTGCATAAATAAAAAGAGGGCGCAGCCAACTTATCGTCCAGCTTATCAACATAAACGTAAACGTCAATGTCGGTTTTAATACCGCCCAGCTAATCACACAAAATCAAAGCCTTCCTTAATCTCTAAACTCACAAAACAGCCCTAGACAAACCAAAAGTTAACTTAAAGTTGCAAAGGGCAGCAATACAAAGCCTCGGGCGGGATTTGAACCCGCGACCACCGCCTTACCAAGGCGATGCCCCACCAGGCTAGGCCACCGAGGCACCGTTTTGATATTATGCAGAAACTAATTTTTGAGTTTTATGTCGCTGGGTAATTATTTATTTAATGTGCGAGGGAGTCGCCGAATTGTGATATGTCGGATGCTTGCAAGATTTCTCTTCTTTTCACGATTTCTTCAAAGTCCACGTACCCCCCGCCGACAATCTTTAGCTTTGCCTCTATACTCTTATTTTTGATTTCGATGACATTGTATGAGTTGCAGAAGAATCCCCTTAATTTTTCGCATGATACGCTTCCGGCATGAACAACTTGCATGTCTTCAATTTTCCAGCGCCAAGGTCTGTGGCGGTGCCCACAAAGGACTATGTCTACTCTTGATTTTATAAGACTTCTTAAGACATCGCCTGCGTCAACTATTGTTATTTGGTCTGCGCCGGTGTCTGGAACTGGAATTATGTGGTGGTGTATAGCCACAATTTTAATTTTATCCTTATATTTTTCCAGCGTGTTCTCAAGCCAAATGTTTTGTCTGTGGCCGACTTCGCCGTCATCCCTGTCGGGCCTCGCTGAACTAAGAACTAATATTACAATGTCGCCGATTTCAGTCACCTGCGAAAAGGGGAAAAATTGTTTAAAAAGCAAGTAGCCTGTTGAACGGTAATCGTGGTTTCCGCTTAAATAAATCATTTTTTCAGCCTTCAATTTTTTCAGTTCTTTAGATGCTGTTTCAAATTCTGATATTAGGCCGTTTTCTGTTATATCACCGGTAACCAAAACCACGTCTGGAGAAAGTGCATTAACCTCTTTTATGGCGGTTCTTAAAATTTCTTTGCGGAGCATTGGACCGCAGTGGACGTCTGAAATTTGGGCAATCAGCATTTTCTTTTCTACTCTCTGCTGGCAAGTATAACTATGTAGTCGGCGGTGTCGGCGCACATGTCGGCAGCATGCTCAATAAACTCGACTAAATCGTCAAATATCACCATGGCGCCAGCATTCATTTTATCCGAATATTTTATGAATAACGTTTTAATGCCGAGGTATTCATCATCAATTTTGTGTTCGATTTCCTGAACCTTTTTGGCGCCTGCTATGGCTTCAGACGGGTTTGTTGTAATCTTTTCAATGCTTCCCCGCAAGGCGTGGGCACAATCAACTAGCGCAGAAGCCATGTGAACGGTGTTGTCCCACAACTCTTTCGGCAGCTGGGAGTCTGAAAGCATTTTCACGCATCTCGCTACGTCTTTCACATGATCCGCTAGAGTGTCTAAGCGTTTGACAAGGTGCATTATGTCCTCTCGATATTCTGCAAAAAGTGCAGCGCCCTTAGATAGTTCTTTAAAGACCTCTGTCCTTAGGCCGTCCACTTCCTTCTCGGTTTTAAAGAGGTTTTCAATGTTTTGAAGGGATTCCTTTTTTCGGTCTTCTGACATGCTTTTTATTGCTTGGTAGAGCAAAGTCACCGTGTCAAGAGCCTTGGTTATTTGCTCTTGCGCCAAGTCAAGCGCTTTAGTTCTGCGGCGCCTTTCAAACCAAGCGTAACTCCTCTTTTCCAACATGCATCTCCACATTCAAATTATTTTTGGGCACGCTTATAACATTTCTTAACATACACGCTTAAAGTTAAACGCTTTCATTTACATTTCCTTTTGTTCCGTCACCCAGTGGGCCGCTAATTCGCCATTTTTGTTGAAAAAGTATTCTTTCTTAAAAATTGGGGCCAATTTTTTATATTTTTCAACAGCTTCCTCTAGTACTGGGAAGATGTTTTTGCGGTGGTCGCCTGCAACTAAAACGTATACAAGGTCTTCGCCGACATTAAATTCGCCGATAAGATGGTGTATTTGAACGTCCACGATGCCCTTTCTATTTTTTAATTCGTTGCAAATTTCGTTTAAAACTTCGTTTGCCTTTTCTTCGTAAGCCTCTAACTCTAACTTTTGAACCTTTTTGCCGTCTAATGTTTCTCCGCGCACCACACCAATGAATAGGGCGATGGCCCCGGCTTTTTTAAAGTCTGGCAAGCTTTTTGCGTTTTTAATTAAATCTGTTATTTGCAATTTTCCCTTTTCATGCACACCTGAAGAGGCCATACGCGAATTCATCCCAGCTAAACTTTATTCGAGTCTATAGCTTTTCAACGACACTTTCAAGTTATTAAGCAATTTGTAATATTCACGTGCCTTTTCATTGGCCTCGCGTGTTGTTACCTTTACAAATTTCACGTTATCTCCGGGCTTTGCTTGGCCTAATAAAGCTATGTCTGATGTAATTACCCTTGCAATTTTTGGATAACCGCCCGTTGTTTGGGCATCACACATCAAAACAATTGGTTTCCCATTTTTTGGAACTTGAACTGCCCCTGGTAACACCGCGTCCGATATTATTTCTGCCTTTTGCTTATGCTCTATCGGTGGGCCCTCAAGTCTGTATCCCATTCTATCCGCCTCTGGCGTCACTTTGTATGTGCTTGAAAGGAAAGTCTCTATTCCGTCTTCGGTGAACATGTTATCTTGTGGCCCCAGCACGACGTTAACATTAAAATTGTTTGTGAATTTTGGGACAAGCCCCTCTGGAAGATAATATCCAAATTCAAGAAGTGGAACGTCATAACCTTCAATGACATCGCCAGCTTTTAGGATTCTTCCATCTAAACCGCCGAAGTGGCCGCGCACGTAAGTTGATTTGCTTCCCAAAATTGTAGGCACATTTATTCCCCCTCTAATAGCAAAGTAAACTCGGCATCCGCTTTCCACTCTCCCGAAAGAAATTACGTCACCATTTTGCACACTTACTGTCTGCCACACTGAAATATTTTGACCATTTATTTTTGGCGAGATGCTGCCACCAGTAATAGCTATCTGTGTTTTTGTAAGCGCTTTCAATTCTGGGCCAATTAAAGTTATTTCTAGGCAAGCATCGCTTGAAGAGTTCCCAACTAAATAGTTTGCGACAACAGCCGAAAAAGTGTCCATCGCGCCTGAAACTGGAACTCCATATCGAAGATATCCATATCTTCCTAAATCTTGGACTGTTGTGAACAAACCTGGCTTTAAAACTTGAAAAATTTTCATTTTGGCTCCGATGCTGCTTGAAGTTTTTTAAATTCCTCTTCGGAAATTGGCTGAAATTTGACGGTATCTCCTGGTTCAAGAAGATTTGGGGGTTCACGTGAAAGATCGAAGAGTTTAAGGGGTGTTCTCCCTATTATGCGCCATCCGCCTGGCGCCTCACATGGATATATACCAGTTTGTTTTTCAGCTATGCCAACAGAGCCGGCTGGCACCCTCAATCGTGGGACGCTTAATCGTGGCGTTGCAATTTCGTCCGGCAATTCTCCAAGATAGGGAAAGCCTGCTACAAAACCTATCATGTAAACTCTGTATTCTCTTCCGGAATGCAGTTCAATAACTTGTTTTTCTGTTAATCCATGGTATTCTGCCACAAAACTTAGGTCTGGACCGTAATCTCCGCCGTAAACACATGGAATAATTATCTTCTTATGTTTTCCTTCTGCCAGCTCACCCGTTTTAATTGTTGCTTCAAGATCTTTTAGGCGGAAAACAAGCTGTTCGTAGGTTGTTTTCATCGGATCATAGCGTATGAGCAGTGAGCGATAGGTTGGGACAGCTTCTTCAATTCCATTTATTTTGGCTTTTAATATGGCTTCGTTTAATGCTATTACTTTTTGGTTTATTTCAAGGCTTATTGCGTCGCCCAATTCAATTATTAGGGCGTTGTCACCGAATGGAAAATATTTTGCGCTTGAGTATGCTTTTACGTTCATAATTTGAATCCCTTTTAATTCTCAAATGAACTTTCCTACCGACTGAAGTTTTATCCCAGCCTTTATTAATCCGCTTTGTAGAGCCTTTGCCAATTTTATTGCCTCAAGCGTATCGCCATGCAAGCAAATTGTGTGAACTTTGCCGAGAACCACAAGCTCACCATTAAAAGCCATAACAGTTCCATCTTTAACGGCTTGCAATGCCCTTTGCACAATCTCTTCCGGCTTTTCAATGATTGCGTTTGGCTGCTTTCGTGAAACAAGGCTTCCATCTGGGTTATATGCCCTGTCAGCAAAAAATTCGTATGCAACCCGTAAACCGGCAGCTACTGCTACTTTAGCCAGCGCTGATTTGGGAGGGGCGAAAATTACTAAGTTGTTATCAAGAGCCTTGACGGCTTCCACTATCCCAGTGGAGGTTTCCACATCTTTTATGGCGGTGTTATATAGGGCTCCGTGGGGTTTGACATGCTGAAGTTTGAGGCTGAAGGCTTTTAGAAAACCTTGTATAGCGCCAATTTGATAAATGGTATAATTTTTGATTTCCTCCATTGCTAAATGCATTTCCCTTCTTCCAAAACCAAGCAGGTCCGGATAGCCGGGATGCGCCCCAATTGCAACACCATATTTTTTGGCTAAACCGATTGTCTTAGCTATTGTCATTGGGTCTCCAGCATGAAATCCGCATGCAATGTTTGCTGAAGTAATATAGGGCATTATTTTTTCGTCTTCTCCAACTTTAAAGGCTCCGTAACTTTCGCCTAAATCACAATTTACATCAACCACAAGTGCCAGAAGCATCACCAAAATTAATTTGGTTAGGCAATATATTTTCTTATATCTCCGAGAACCGCATGCGGAACAGTTAAATCTTTCATTGTTATAAGCCCGGGCGACGCTTTCATTACTTTTGGAATTGAATTAACAACAATTGCAACTGTGCCTATGTCGCCGTGAACGCAAGGCTGAATTTTTTGTTTGATTGTTGGAACGCCTTTAATGAAAATTTCGTCGTATTCCTCTTCTGCGCCAACATAAGCCTTAAAATTAAGGACAATAACTTCTTTATCTGCCAGAAAGCCTCTGGCACTTTGGCTTAATCCTGCAACTTGGCCCGCAACTACTTTTATGTATTCGCTTTCCACAGGTTTTTTGGCCACGACTGGTTCAGCTGGCCCGATTACTATTTTGTCAAGTTTCCAAGCTAAAGCGTCCGCAATCATTGAAATGGATTGTTCAAGCCCCACGTGTCCAGTAATCTCTTTTCTTGCAATTTTTGTTTTAAACTCTTCAACGCTTAATCCCGCGCCTATTTTTTTCTGGAAAGGCAGCCGTCTTTTGGCGGCGTCCATAACTCTTGCTGCTTCGATTTTCTCTATTTTTTGGCATACTGCTGTAAGCGTTATCACCAACGTGTCCATTAAAAAGCCAGGGTTTATTCCAGTGCCTAAAATTGTTGTGTTATATTTTTTGGCAAGCCTGTCAAGCTCCTTTGAGAGTTTTGGCTCAGTACGGTAGGGGTAGGAGAGCTCCTCGCATGTTGAGATGACTTTGACGCCATGTTTTACGAGGGAGGCTATTTGTGGATAAGTGTCTTTGAGGTATGAAGAGGTTGTGTGAATGGCGATGTCGGCTTTGGCTTTAGAGAGTAGTTGATCAGCATCTGCCCAAACCTTTACCCCAACTTTCCTTCCTAAACCCAAAAGTTCGCCTAAATCCTTTCCAATTTTTTCTTTAGCTATGTCGACAGCACCGACGAGTTTTATGCCTTCTTTTTCAAGCAGATGTTTAGCGATTAGGCTTCCGACGGCCCCCACTCCGAAGAGTAGGACTCGCAGCTTTCTCATTCATTCACTATCCTATTGTTTTCATTGGCGGGTTAGTCTATAAAACGTGTTCGCTTTAATTGGAGGGGTTTGTGCTTTGTTAAAACCTTTACGTTTGTAAACCTTTATATTTTGGAGAAACGCCAAAACTAGAGAGGGCAAGGCTTGACAACAACAATTTCAACAAACGAAATCAAAAGGCTTCTAGATGCTGAAAAACTTAAGTACTGCTTTGAATGTGGCATTTGCACAGCAAGCTGTTCCATGGCAGAACTTTTAGGAGAACACTACAACCCCAGGACACTCATTGAAAAGATTTTCCTAGCTCCAGAAGAGGCGATTGCTTCGCAGGAGCTTTGGCTTTGTGCGTGGTGCTATCGCTGCTACAAAAGGTGCCCCCAAAGCTTGAAACTTCCAGAAATATTCTTATACTTCAGAACAATAGCCCTAAAAAGCGGGTGCACAAAACCCTTAGAAAAAGCCCTCCAAAAAGTTGTTGAAAACATTCCTTTGCCACTCGTAACAACAGCCTTATGTTTTCACCCGGAGCGCACCGGACTAAATGTAGAAGAGATTTTAGAAAAGCTAAGGCGCCTAAGAGCTCGGTCCATTAAGGCAAAAAGGGGCAAAATGCAAAAGGTTTCTGTTGTTGGTTCTGGACCAGCGGGCCTTGCAGTTGCCCATGACTTGGCCCGCATGGGTTATAATGTAACAGTTTTTGAATCCCTCTCAGAGCCCGGAGGCATGCTTAGAAAGTGCATACCTAAGCAACGTTTGCCAAGGGAGATTTTGGACGAGGAAATCCAGTTCATAAAAAGTTTGGGTGTGAAAATGCAAACGGGAGTTTACGTCGGCAAGGACATAAATTTTGACAGTTTATGGAAAGAAGGGTATAAAGCAATTTTCATAGGTTGCGGCGCCCACAAGACTCATGAATTAAAAATTGAGGGCGCAGACCTCACAGGCGTATTTCATGCTTTAGACTTTTTGTGGCACGTTAATTCGGGCAAAGACATAGAAATCGGAAAACATGTTGTGGTTGTGGGCGGCGGAAACACGGCCATAGACTCCGCCAAAACAGCCTCGCAACTTGGAGCCCAAAAAACAACCATATTGTATAGGCGGTCAAGGGAAGAAATGCCCGCAAACCCATGGGAAGTCAAGGAAATAGAAAAAGAAGGAATGAAAATCGAATTTTTAACAGCTCCAAAAAGAATTTTGGGTAAAAATGGAAAGGTTTCCGCCATAGAATGTGTACGCATGCAGTTAGGCGAATTGGATGCGACTGGAAGAAGAAAGCCAGTTCCAATAGAAGGTTCAGAACACATTATTGAAACTGACACGGTTATACTGGCGGTCGGCGAAGCCCCAAACGTGGAATTTCTGCCAAAAGAAATAGAAGTAAACGATGATGGGACAATTTGGGTTAACCCATTGACAATGGAAACAAGCTTTGCGGGAGTTTTTGCAGGCGGAGACGCGGTGAGAGGCCCATCCACCGTTATAGAGGCAATTCGAGATGGAAAAGTTGCCGCAGCATCTATTGACAGATACTTAAAAATGCGGAGGGCTAGTGATGAGTGAAACGAAACATTCCGCCCAAAACGAAGGTGCTGGAGAAATTCGCATAGGCGTTTATGTTTGCCATTGCGGCTTAAACATTGCTGGTTCAGTGGACTGCGCAGAAGTTGCCAAATTTGCCGCTACGCTTCCGCATGTTGTTGTAGCAAAAGATAATAGGTATACGTGTTCAGATCAGGGGCAAGCAATTATAAAAAACGATATTAGGGAATACAAGCTGAATCGTGTTGTGGTTGCTTCATGCTCGCCGCGCCTTCACGAGCCCACATTTAGAAAAGCATGCGAAGAGGCGGGGTTAAACAAGTATCTTTTTGAAATGGCTAACATAAGAGAGCAGTGCAGTTGGGTTCACTTACATGATCGGGAAGCAGCCACAGAAAAGGCAAAAGACCTTGTTAAAATGGCTGTGGCAAAAGCCGCATTACTTAAGCCGGCTGAAGAAATCGAAGTGCCGATAACAAGAGAAGCCCTAGTAATCGGTGGCGGAGTTGCGGGAATTCAAGCAGCCTTGGATTTGGCTGACACGGGTTATAGGGTGTATTTGGTTGAGAAAGAACCCAGCATAGGCGGAATGATGGCGCGAATAGATAAGACTTTTCCAACAATGGATTGTTCAATCTGTATTCTTGCGCCCAAAATGTCTGATGTTGGACGCCACCCCAACATAAAATTGTTAACTAACAGCGAAGTGGTTGACGTTAAAGGATATGTTGGCAACTTTCATGTCAAAATCATACGAAAACCACGCTACGTTAAAGATGATTGCTCAGCCTGCGGGGAATGCTCAAAGGTTTGTCCAATCACCGTTCCAAACGAGTTTGACGCTGGCTTAGCGATAAGACATGCAATTTATACACCGTTCGCGCAAGCCGTTCCATCAACCTACATAATCGACATGAACAACTGCCTAAACAAAGAAGGCATCATCGTCTGCGATAAATGCATAAAAGCATGTGAGAGACAAGCCATAGATTTTGAAATGAAACGGGAAACAATCGAATTGAAAGTTGGCACAATTATTGTGGCGATAGGCGCAGAAGTTTTTGACCCTTCAACATTACCGCATTACGGGTACAGCAAATATCCAAACGTGATAACATCCCTTGAATTTGAAAGACTAATTAATGCAGGCGGACCCTCAGGCGGACACCTAATAAGACCAAGCGACAAGCAAATCCCAAAACGTGTGGCCTTCGTCCAATGTGTCGGGTCCCGCTCTGACAGGAATGGAAGATTATACTGCAGTAATGTATGTTGTATGAACACGATAAAAGATAGTTTATTAATTAAGGAACATTGGCCGGAAACCGAAATTTATGTTTTCTATGTTGACATAAGAGCTTATGGAAAAGGTTTTGAAGACCTCTACAAAAGGGCACGAAAGGAAGGAGTCAAATTCATTCGTGGACTGCCATCACAAATTTTAGAGGACAAGAAAACGCGTAATCTTTGGCTTATAGGCGAAAACACCTTGCAAAAGGAACTTTACAAAATTAATGTGGACATGGTAATTCTCTCTGTAGGTTTAGAGCCGAGGAGAGAAAGCGAAATAATACAGCGTCTCCTAACCCTTTCGAGGACACAAGACGGATTCTTTATGGAAGCCCATCCCAAGCTAAGGCCTGTTGACGCTGCTACAAGTGGAATATTTTTTGCCGGGTGCGCCGAAGCCCCAAAAGACATAAAAGACAGTGTAACGCAAGCGAGCGCAGCTGCAGCCAGAGCAAGCATTTTGATGGCTAAGGGAAAAGTTACAGTGGAAGCCATCACACCCATTTATTATGCTGATAACTGTAAGGCTTGTGGACTTTGCACTAAAGTTTGTCCATATAACGCCATAACCCTAAACAAGGAATTAAAAAGGGTTGAAATTGTTGAAGCTGCATGCGGTGGGTGTGGAACTTGCGCGGCTGAATGCCCATTCAACGCTTTAACTCAAAATCATTTTACAGACGAACAAATAATGGCGCAAATCGACGCTGCAACAGAATTTAACGCAGACAAGAAAATTATTGCCTTTTGCTGTAACTGGTGTGCCTACGCAGGAGCAGACTTCGCCGGAGTAAGTAGAATGCAGTATCCCCCAAACGTCCGCATAATAAGGACGATGTGTTCTGGGCGTGTGGCTCAAAAGTTTATTGAGAGGGCGTTTGCACGGGGGGCTGCAGCCGTCTTGGTGGCCGGCTGTCATCCCGGAGACTGCCACTACATCAACGCGAACCTCCATACAAAAAGGCGGGTTGAACGCTTTTGGAAAATAATGGAAGAACGTGGACTAAACAAGGAAAGACTTCAATTGTTGTGGGCTTCTGCGGCTGAGGGCGAAAGGTTTGCCTCAAAAATTCGTGAAGTGCAAGCTTTAATTGAAAGCATAGATCGCGAAGAGATAGAACGCGCCAAAAAGGTTTTTGCAAATGCTTTAGGTGGGAATTAGATGCCAGAAAGATTGTGGCGCAAGCCACTTGATGCTGAAAAAGCGAAGCCGCCCAAAGCAGAAATACACATAATCAAAGATCAGTGTAAAGGGTGCGGCTATTGCATCCACTTCTGTCCAACGAAAGTTTTGGAAGAGTCCGAAGAAATAAATGCAAGGGGAGCGCATCCCCCAAAAATAATTGATGAAAGTAGATGCGTTGTCTGCAGCTTTTGCACGTCAGTCTGCCCAGATTTCGCAATTTTCGTTGTTGAAAAACCATGTGAAGGAGGATGCTAAAATTGAACGGAAGAGGAAAGTTTCTTGAAGGAACACATTTCATGAACGGCGATGTAGCATGCGCTGAAGGAGCCATAGCCGCTGGCTGCAGATTCTTCGCCGGCTATCCCATAACGCCGGCAACAGAAATCGCCGAACACCTATCCAAAAGAATGCCGGAAGTTGGCGGAATATACATTCAGATGGAAGATGAAATAGGGTCTATTGCCGCGGTTATAGGCGCCTCCTACGCCGGATTGAAGGCTATGACAGCAACTTCGGGGCCGGGCTTCAGCCTAATGCAAGAAAACATAGGGTTAGCCGTTATGACAGAAGCCCCATGCGTTATTGTTGACGTCATGCGCGGTGGACCAAGCACTGGACAGCCAACATTGCCCGGCCAGCAAGATATTATGCAGGCAAAATGGGGCTCGCACGGAGACTATGAAATTATAGCATTAGCACCTTCATCAGTTCAAGAAATGTTTGATTTAACCATTGAAGCCTTTAACCTTTCAGAAATGTACAGAGTTCCAACAATAGTTTTGGCGGACGAAGTTGTGGGCCACATGTGGGAAAAAGTCGTGATACCTCCAGCGGACAAGCTCAAAATAGTAGACCGTAAAAGACCGAATGTTCCACCGGAAAAGTACGCTCCTTTTATGCCAGACGATGATTTAGTTCCTCCAATGGCATGTTTTGGAGAAGGCTTCCATTTCCACGCAACGGGCCTCACCCACGACGAGCATGGCTATCCACAGACTTCCAGCACCGAAGCCCAACAAAAACTCGTGACGAGACTTTGCGACAAAATACGGAAGAATGCGGATAAAATAATAAGAGTTGAAGAAGTTATGTTGGATGATGCAGAGATTGCCGTCATAGCATATGGTATTGTTGCAAGGGCAGCCTTAAGCGCGATTAGAAAAGCCAGAGAAGCAGGAATTAAAGCGGGGCTTTTAAGGCCAATTACGTTGTGGCCCTTTCCAGAAAAACATGTCGCGAAAGTAGCTAAACAAGTTAAAGCTATAATTGTTCCAGAAATGAACTGCGGGCAACTGGTGCGGGAAGTTGAAAGAGCAGCAAAAGAAACTCCGGTGATTTTCCTCTCAAAATTAGGCGAAGAACCGCATACGCCAAAAGAAATTCTCGATGCGATAAGGAGCGGTGGCAAATGACCACAGAATTAACGCATCCACTCTCAAAATATTTAAGAGAAGCTATGATGCCACACATATGGTGTTCAGGATGCGGCAACGGAATAATCCTCAACTGTTTTGTCCAAGCCATCAACGAAATGCAAGCCGACATAAACAAGATTGTGGTTGTTTCGGGCATAGGCTGCATCGGGCGTTCAGCAGGATACGTGAAAATGGATTCTTTTCACACAACACATGGGCGTCCAATAGCGTTTGCTACGGGAGTTAAATTGGCTAATCCAGAGCTTAATGTTGTGATTATAAGCGGGGATGGAGACTTGTTTGCAATCGGCGGGAACCATTTCATACACGCTGCACGCAGAAACATTGGAATTAAGGTTATTTGCGCAAACAACTTCAATTATGGAATGACTGGGGGACAACAAGGCCCAACCACACCACTTGAAGCATTAACGACTACAACGCCATACGGCAACATCGAACACCCATTCAACCTAGTCCATTTAGCAGCGGCTTCCGGCGCCACCTACGTGGCAAGGTGGACCACGCTACACGTTAGAAGGCTGACGCAGTCAATTAAAAAGTTGCTTCAGAAAGAGGGTTTCGGTTTCATAGAAGTAATCTCGCCGTGCCCAGAAATTTTTGGCCGATACAACAAAATGCGAACGGGCCTTGAGATGATGGAGTGGTTCAAAAAAGCTTCGGTTGTAGAAAACTTTTCCGATCCATCAAAGGCTGAAATAACACGAGATAAAATTGTTGTTGGAGAGTTTGTTGACATAGAAAAGCCAGCATATGAAAAATTGCTTTATGAAAAGCTAGCCCAAATTAATAGACAACATTTGGAGGAAGAAAATGACGCGCGTTGAAATAAGGTTCGCGGGTTTCGGCGGGCAAGGAATAATTAAATCCGGAATAATTACTGCGGCAGCAGCCTGTTTATACGGCGGCAAAAAAGCTGTTCAAACGCAATCTTATGGCCCAGAATCGCGTGGCGGAGCATGCAAATCTGAAGTTGTAATATCAGATGAGGAGATAGATTTCCCAAAAGTTGTTGAACCAGACATTTTAGTTGTCATGTCCCAACATGCCTACAACGAATATGCTGAAGGCGTGAAAACCGGTGGAATATTGATTATCGACCCAGACATGGTCCCAAATGAGAGAAGCCTAAAGGATGTTAAAGTTTTCCGAGTTCCCGCCACAAAGATGGCGGAGGATCTGGGAAGGAAAATTGTGGCAAACATAGTTATGCTAGGGGCTTTTATAGCCATTACAAACTTGCTTGATAAGACCGCTGTCATAGAATCAATCAAAGCAAATGTGCCAAAAGGTACTGAAACACTTAATTTGACAGCCTTCGAAAAAGGTTACGAGTACGGGAAAAGTCTTGTTGAGGGGGCCAAAGGCTAAAGTTTTAGCCAGCTTGTTTGGCTTGGGGTTGTAATATTTTAGTCAGAAGCTTTGATTTTCTTAAGCCCACGTGGCGCAGGGGAGCTATCTTTTTAGCCTCGTTGTATATGTCGGATGCTATTTTCCCCAACACCATTTCCTGCGCAAACTGGTCAAGAGTCAGCGTTGAAGCCTTCTCTTTGATTATTTTTTCCATGATGGCACGTATATCCTTTTCTTGTGATGTTTTAATTCTTGAAAGGGTGAAGGCGCATGCAGCCACACGAAGGGTATATCCATCTTTTGTTGTGACGGTGAATAATCCTTCAACTTTTGTTGTTCGCCTTCTTACGAGGCTTCGAAGATAATCACGGGAATATTCATGTCCTTTAAAAGTTGTTCGTGCGGTTTTGCCTTCAACGTCGGTTATTTGAAAGTACATTTTCAAATATTGATGGGCAAAATCGTTTGTAATGTCATACAATGTTGAGTCAACAACCCTTCCAAGCAGTTTTTCCGGTTCGTCAGCTGGAACAGCGCCTAATTCAACGTTTCCAAAGTATGGTGGAGCTAATACAGTATACCATGATTTGCTACGCCATTTGTCCCTTACACGCTTCGCTTTTGAAGACAAATTTACCCTCCAAACTTGCCATGAAAAAACACTTCTAAGTATTAAAAGTTTTACCGTTTAGGCTTGATTTTCTCGATTCCACCCATGTATTTTCGCAGAACTTCGGGAACCACAACTGAACCGTCCTCCTGCTGGTAATTTTCAAGTATTGCAACAATAGTTCTGCCCGTTGCGAGTGCTGTTGAGTTTAAGGTGTGAACAAAGTCTTTTGGCGGTTCGCCCTCCTTTTCCCTATACCTTATGTTTAATCGCCTCGCCTGGTAATCGGTACAGTTGCTGCATGAAATTATTTCTCGGTAAGCGTTCTGCGCCGGCATCCACGCCTCTATATCGTATTTCTTTGCGGCAACAGTTCCAATATCACCAGTGCAAACATTAACCACACGATAGGGCAAACCAAGTTTTTGAACAAGTTCCTCAGCATTTCTTATCAGCTCTTCATGCATCTTCCAAGAGTCTTCTGGCTTACAGAAAATAAACTGCTCAATTTTGTTGAATTGATGTGTTCTGAAAATTCCACGAGTGTCTTTGCCATGCGCCCCAGCCTCCTTTCTAAAGTTTGTGCTCACTCCAACAAGCTTGAGTGGCAAGTCTTCTGCCTTTAACACTTCATCCATAAACATTGCGGCCATAGGATGTTCGGATGTTGCAATCAAGTATAGATCTTCCTTTTCGATTTTATATAGGACATCTTCAAAGTCGCTTAAGGCTACAACTCCCTCGTATGGTTTTCTTCTCATCATAAAGGGAGGTTCGATGGGAATATATCCCTTTTTCACCATTTCTTCAAGGGCAAAACACATTAAAGCCATGTCTAACAGAACGCCCTCACCTTTTAGATAAAAGAACCTTGCCCCAGCAACTTTTCCAGCCCTTTCAACATCCATTATGTCAAGATTTACAGCTAAGTCTATGTGGTCCTTGACTTTAAAGTTAAATTTTGGAATTTCACCCCAAACTCTAATTGGCACATTGTCTTTTTCATCTTTTCCGAAGGGAACAGAATCGTGCAGCAAGTTTGGAAGACGCATCAGAATGTACCGCATTTTTTCCTCATATTCGCTTACTTGCCCTTCCAAGGCAGCTATTTCGTTGTCAACCAATTTTGCTTGAGAAATTTCTTTATCTACATTTTCACCCTTCTTCTTTAATTCCGCAATTTTAGTTGTTATAACCCTTCTTTCGTGGCGAAGTTCATTTAACTTCGTTAATGTTTGACGCCATTTAGAATCATAGCTAATCAGCTCGTCTAGCATCTTCAAATTTTCGGGGTTTCCCCTTTTCGCCAAATTGCTTCGAACAAGTTCGGGGTTTTCACGAATTAGCTTTATGTCCAGCATGTTCTCACTTACGCTACACCTTATTTTTCAGCCCCAAACAATGCGTAAAAGAAACTATTTAATCTTGCAGTGTAAAAACGTTTTTATCCAAACTTTGCACCGTTTTAATGGTCTTTTCTGCCGTTGAAATGGCGGAGAGCAAATCATCAATTGTAGCTATAAATGTCAGAAGGCTAATTTTGCATTTTATTTCCGTGTAAACATGTTTATTCTTCCATGACGTTTTAACGGTGAGACCCTTGGGCGTTTTAATGTTGTCAGGTGAAACAGCCTTTGCAACAGCCTCTGCAGTTTTAACGTCATCATACTCTATTTGTATTTTCGCCTCCAATTCCTTCACCCCTCAACTGCCTCCCAACCAATTCATTAACAATCCTTATAAACTCCTCAATATTTTGCATTGGAATTTGAGCCCCGGCCGCAACGTTGTGGCCGCCTCCATTGCCCATACATTTTGAGGCGGCTACATGCATGATTTCTCCCAAGTTGACGCCTCGGGCGGTCACCATGTCTATTGTTCGTGCAGAAATTTTGGCTATGCCATCTTCTTTAATGTCAGCGTAAGCAATTAGGGGTTTTTCTGGATTTGGCAAACTGGTTGATAGTATGGAGGAAACTGCTCCTATTATTTTGTCGTTTATAAAGTCCTCGCCGTAAACGACGTAAATGTTGTCTAATTCTTTCATTCTCTCCGGCTTTTCCATAATCCACCCAAGATACTTGTTAATGGTTCTCCTATACTCTTCCAGGACTTTGCAAGCCTCCTCGAAGGCTGCTCCCCTATCGCCCATACATATTGAAATGCCTAAACTGGGTTTGTCCATACGGCCGGTGGCATTAAGCAAAACAGCAAATTCCCTTGCATCTCTAAGCGGGGTCCACGGTTCCTCATTGTTTAATGTGTAAACATGTCCAATTAGGTTTGTTGCTTCATAGCGCAAGCCCTTTGACAATAAATAATCTGCAAGGGCTGAGCACAACCGCTGTTTTTCTGCTTCAGAAAGATCTCTTAAAGCACGCCATTTTTCGCCAAACTTCGGTTTGATATCAAGGCTTGCGAGGAAGGCTAGGCTTTTGTCTTCTTCCCCGCTTATGCCTGGTATAAAGGGGCTGGTTGTTGAGGCCAATGTCTTGTGGATTGGGCGCGTTTCTCTACCAAAAAAGATGAGGTCTTTCTCAACTGTTAGGCTACCAGCCTTTACAGCATCGTCAACTATTCTTTCGTTTAAGCCCCCAAGCATTCGTTGATCATACTTGTCCTGCAAATCTCCAAGCGCCCCAACAACAGCTATGGGAGCAAGATCCATGTTGCTTTCGTTAATGGCTTTGGCAACAAAATATGCGACGCCAGCGCCGCTAATGTCCTTTGCCCCATCTATGCCATACAGATGTGGATTTACATGCACAATATGCGGTGATTCCCCACCGACTACTTGGTGATGATCCAAAATAACGGTTTTAAAGCTTGAAGCCTTTTCGCCTAAAGTCTTCAGGTATCCGCTTCCAAAATCAGATAGGATTAGCAGTTCTGGTTTGATGGAAATGGTTTCTTCAAGAATTTTTTCGTCAACCCATTGGGTTATTCGAATTCTGAATCTAGCATCAAGCCTAAGCAAGGCTTTTCCAATGATGCCTGCAGCGGCAACTCCGTCAGCATCTAAATGGGAAAAAACGTAAATGTACCCATCTTCTTTAACGGTTTCCAAAATGGCTTTGGCTGCTTGTGCAGCTGAATCTAAAAAACCTCTAATATCCTCTTTATCAGTGCTCATGACGCAATCACATTAGGCTAGAAAGACCATATTATTTAAAGGTTTAAAACTCAAATAACTGTATAAATAAACTATGCTATTGAAGCCATTTTCGGTTCGTATTTCCAGTTTTGCGGCAGTATACCCTCACGCTTATAATACCTTGACAGCTTGTGGATTTTTGCTTCTATAAGCTGCAAAGCCCTCTTGTTATGCAAATCTTTCTTATGCTTCTCCAAGTGAACAGCCAAGCTTTCAGCCTTTTTCAAAAGGTTTCCTAAATCCTCGGGTATTGGCGGCGCCATTCCAGCTTCCTTTAAAATTTCCGTTATCGTCTTTCCAGTTAGAGGCTTCACCAGAGGAATGGCATACTGATCCCTTAAAATTGTTCCAATGCGGCTCGGCGGATTCCCTTCTTTAGCTAATTTAATAACTAGAGCTTCCACTTCCTCGGGCTGGTATTTGCACCAGCTTGGGGGACGTTTTGTGACAGGCCTTATTTGATGAGATTTTCCTTTTTCGCGTTTGGGCATTTGTTTCCCTTGACCTTTAAGAGCATAGGGAGACGAATATTTAAAAATATTGCCTGAAATTATGGTCATTGACTTTTATACCATTTCGCAAAATTTCTTAGGGCCTCAGCCCTGTGGGAATATTTGTTCTTTTCAGAAATTTGCATTTCCGCAAATGTTTTGTCAACACCTCGAGGCTTAAAAATTGGGTCAAAACCAAAGCCCAATTGAGATGCTTTTCGCCTTTCTTCCCTTGTTATTTCTCCAGCAACCTCACCCTTAAAGCAGATAGGTTGTTGACATTTTGGTGAGATGTATGCTACAACAGACTCGAACTTGGCCCTCCTGTTTTCCACATTTTCCATGAGTTTTAACAATCCCTTATTTCCGATGGTCTTGTAAACGTAGGAGGCGTAGGGGCCGGGAAAACCGTTTAGGGCATCTACAAATAATCCAGCATCCTCAACTATAATGGGTAGACCGCAGTTTTGGAAGGCTTGGATAGCGCTTGTTTTGGCAATTTCTTCGAGGCTTTCACTTTGAATTTCAAGTGTTTTAACTCTTATCATGCCCGAAGCGATTCCATGTTCGGCGAGAACTTTTCGGGCTTCACTAAACTTGTTAACGTTGTTTGTGGCGAAAAATATGATTTTACCCTCAAATCTGAAGCCCATGTTGTTCACGACTTTTTGGCTCCCTTTGCTGAAACACTAAAATATTTTTCCCAGTCCATTTGGGTTATTTCCAAAATGTGGCCGTCTGGATCCACGAACGTTGCTTGTTTTCCGCCCCATGGTTCATCATGCAGTTCTTTAATGAATCTTACTCCCTTTTTCTTTAAGTTTTCATACATTTCCTCTGCATTGCTGACCAAAAATTCTATTGACGGTGACTTCATGCTTGTTTTTTCTGTTAGCATAGGTTTGGGGATTAATCCTATCTCAACCCCGCCGCACTCGAAACCAACGTAACTTGAAAACTCATATTTCTTTTCCAAACCCAAAACCTCTTCATAAAACTGTGTAGCCTTTTTTAAATCTGAAACGTAAAAAGTAATGCACCAAACTGTTTTAATCAAGCGGCCTCACCTTTTCTTTCAGCAACATATCTTCCCCTCTTTTCTATCTCTCCAATTTTATTTAAAACATCCCTTGCCACATCAACACCCATGATTTCTAAATAACCCTCAACCACAGCATTAAAACATTCTTCAGTGAACTGGAAATGTGTGCTTTGTAAAGCCCTCTTTAAAAGATGTAAATCAACGCCCCTCGCTTCTAACTCTTCACTTTTTTCGCCAAGCCCAAAATCCACAAAAAATATTTTTCCCTCGGAATTTAGGATCATGTTTGATGTTGTTAGGTCGCCGTGGATTATGCCGTTCTTGTGGAGCCTTCCAATAAGCTCGCCTATTGCACGGAACATGTTTAGCCTTCCAGATCGATTCAAATTATTCAACAATTGTTTAACTTGAGGTCCCTCGATAAACTCCATTATTATTGTGGCTTCTTTTACGTCGACCAAAAATATTGTTGGTGTGGGCACTCCAGCCCTTTTTGCTTCATGCATTAGTTGGGGTTCATGTATAGTCCTATACGTCCGAATTTGCTCATCCAATTTTTGTGGGCGATAAGCCTTTGGAAAACGCTTTTTCATTACCACTTTATTATCGTGCCACTTCGCTAGGTAGAGGCTGGCTTCAGCCCCTTTCTTGAGTAGAATAGGCAATTCTACTTCACCCATGGAACTTCAACCTCTTCAAGCCTCCACCTTAATTTTACAAAGCTTTTTTCAATTGGCGTTGTTAAGCCATGCGTGTATGCCAAGACACCTGTCCACGCAATCATAGCTCCGTTGTCGATAGCATATTCACTTGGAACCGGACAGAATTTGGCGTTATGTTCTTCAGCTATTGCTTTAACCATTGACTGCAATCTTTTGTTTGCCGCAACCCCGCCAGTAAGCAAAACTTCTTTCTTTTCTACGTGGGCCAACGCCCTTTCTGTTACTTCAGTAACCATGGAAAAGGCGGTTTCTTGCAGACTGTAGCATAAATCTTCGAGTCTGTGCCCGCCCTTTTTTAGCGCGGTTATTGCAGCAGTTAATAAGCCGCTAAAGGAAGTGTCCATACCCTTAACAGTATATGGCAGTGGAATTAGTTTCTCCCCCTTACTGGCAAGCTTTTCGACAACAGCCCCAAAAGGCATTCCGGGCTTCTGCCGTAGCCCAGCCTCCCTTGCAAAAACGTCTAGGCAGTTTCCAAGGGCAATATCTAAAGTTTCTCCAAAAACTCTATAGCGGCCAGAATCAAAAGCCGCAACTATCGTGTTTCCGCCAGAAACATAAAGCGTCACAGGATCAACCGCGCCAGTTTTAAGCTTGCCAATTTCAATATGCGCTATACAATGGTTAACGCCCACAATCGGAATATTGAGGAACGAGGCCATAGCGCGCGCGACAGTGGCTCCGGTGCGCAGACAAGGCCCTAGACCCGGCCCTTGAGAAAAGGAGATAAGCGACAAATCTTTTGGTTTTATTTGGGCTTTTGAAAGGGCTTCTTCGATTACTTTGTTTGCTACTTCAGCATGATGTTGTGCAGCTTCGCGTGGATGAATTCCGCCTTCTTCTGGCATGTAGGCGCTTATTATGTTGGCTAATATTTTGCCATCGAAAGTTGATATGCCCACGCTGAAGTCGTCTGCTGTGCTTTCGATGCCCAAGCAGTAGGATTCGTCTAAAGGCTGCTTTTTCTTCTTCATCCTCAACCCTTAAACATTAATTTTCTTAAACATTAACATACATCTTTTTATTTTAAAAGCTACAATATATTATTGAAAATTGGATTACGGATGAAAATGTCAAGGCGAAATGACTTAGAGCAAAAGGCTTTCCAGTACATAGTAAACATGGGCGAAAAAGGTGTGCTTCAGTCAGAGTTGTGGCGCAAACTTGGAGCGAGCAGCAGAGAAGGTTCTAGAATAGCCTTAAAACTTGAGGGCAGGGGTCTCATCAGACGGGAAAAGGAACTTCGGAATGGAAGATGGACTTATAGGCTTTATCCTAAGAGGCTTCCGGCATCGCTAGATTCGATTGCAAACTGTCCATGCCTACTATGCCAAGACATTGCCCGATGCGACCCCTCAAGTTCAATATCGCCACAAACATGTGAAAAACTCACTGAATGGCTAATATCAATAGCTAAAAACGAATCTACAACTTTAGGTGATAGCTAATTTTGCCAAAAGCGTGGATTCAAGAAAGGAAAAGAGATTACTATTATAGGAAGGCTAAAGAGGAAAAGTATCGGTCAAGGGCTGCATACAAACTTCTTCAAGCAGTTGAAAAACACCATTTTATTAAAGAGGGAGACGTTGTCCTAGATCTTGGAGCTGCGCCTGGCGGCTGGACCCAAGCAGCAAGGAAAATTGTTGGAGAGAAAGGCTTTGTTTTGGGAGTTGATTTAAAACCAATAGAACCTTTTCCAGAACATAATGTCCGAACGATAATAGGCGATATAAGCGAACACGAAACGCTGGAGCAAATTTTAAGCATGCTTCCAAAAAAGGCTGATGCAGTAATATCAGATGTGTCGCCAAACATTTCTGGAATCTGGGAAGTTGACCACGCTAGACAAATAGACTTGGCGCATCAAGCCTTGAAAATCGCCATAGAAACTCTTAGGCCTTCTGGAAGCTTTTTCGTAAAGGTTTTTGAGGGAGACCTCCTAAAAGATTTCATTGAAAAAGTGAAGAAGCATTTTGAAATTGTTAAAGTCTTGAAGCCAAAGGCAAGCCGGGCCAAAAGTTCAGAAATATTCATTTTAGGTATGCGCCTTAAATAAATGGAAAAGATTGCTGCGGTAAAATTAAATTCTCATTAAGCATCTAGGATAACGGTGAACAAATTGAATATTATAGCTGCGGACTCTTCCTCAGCCATCCTAAATGAAAAATATGAACCATTGTCCATTGTTGCTTCCGCATCCGTTCTTGTTGCACCGCCCTATAGAGAGCCAAAAACATGCATAGCAGAGCCAATTTTTGCGGACGCTGGAAACGGCCACGAAGTTATTGTGCATGAAGCTGAGCTCTGTAAAAAACTTGTTGGAAAAGTTGGGGCAGACGTTGTGCATTTAGATATATCTCTTGGAGCAGTTCCCATAGAAGAATTGTCACCCATTCAATTCTCAAACATGAGAATTTCCAGCCAAGCAAAACGCAATCTTCTAAAAATTTTACCTAAAATTAGAAAGATTGCAGGCGAAATTACACAAAAGCATGGGATTGAAGTTTTAGCCATTGGAAAAGAAAGTGTTCCAGTGCGCATTGCAGAATTGACTGCGGGGGCGCATGCAATAATATTTGCGGCGGAAAAAGCCTTAAAGGAAAACGAAACCCTTTTGCTTGGTTTACCGTCGAAATGTCAACCAAGGTTTATTGAAAACGAGATATTTCTATACTCTTTGATGGCAGCAGAACATGATGTTAGAGGCTATGCAGTGGACAGCAAAGAACTTTTGAAACAAGTTAGAGTTGTGGAGATGCTGAACCCATCAGCTAGGGGCTTTAGAATTTTGAAAATAGACCCAAAATTAGGGAGATAGGAATGGCAGGTCTTAATTTCTTGAAGGGTTATCCGTCAAAAATCAAGAGAATATTGACCATCGCAATTTTTCTGTTCCTTTGTTTTCTAGTAACAGCCATTGGTGTACTAAGCCCACTAAGCAGAGAAGAAGCAGACACATTAAGTAAGGAGATTGAAGAGTTAAGGCAAAATGTTAATGTTCAGCTCATATTCGGAAACAACTTCATGATATGCTTAGCAATGTTTGTGCCAATCGCTGGACCCGTTTTAGGCTTTTACGCGTTATATAATACTGGCGTTTTGATTGCAGCTGACAGCATAGCGCATGATGTTTCTCCGCTTGTAGGCTTTCTTTCGTACCTCATTCTTCCAATAATATGGCTTGAGTTTTTGGCCTATTCCACAGCACTTGCAGAAAGCGTTTGGCTCATTTTACGTGTAGTTCAAAGGAGAATTAGGAGAGAGGCAGTAAATGCTTGTGTTCTAATTTCTATTTGCGCGATAATATTGTTGGCATCAGCGTTTATTGAAATGGCCTTAATAATGCTACTGAAGTAATCAGCCTAACACTTTTATTATTTGTAGGCTCATGTCCAATGCTTTTGGGCTGGATGTCAGCTCGCCTAAACTTATGATGTCAACACCTTCTAAAGCGAATTTTAAAATATTCTCAGCTTTTATACCGCCACTAACCTCAATAAGGACTTTTCCCAAAAAACCAGCCTTCTTTAAGGCTTTTATTGCCTGCGTTATTTTTTCGGGAGAAAAGTTATCTAACATTATTATGTCTGCCCCAGCTTTTGCAGCTGTTAGGACATCTTCAACCTTCGAAACTTCGATCTCAACCTTCTTGCTGAAGGAGGCGTTTTCCTTAACCCTTTTTAAGGCTTCTTCTACGCTGCCACAAACAGCAATATGGTTGTCCTTTATTAAAATTAGGTCGTCTAAATGAAGCCTGTGAGTGTCGCCACCACCAATTAAAACGGCCTTTTTATCAAAAAAGAGTAGCCCAGGGGCTGTTTTTCGTGTGCATGCAACCCTCACTTTTACATTGGCTTGCTTGAGCTTTTCAGTTAATTTCCTTGTAATTGTGGCGATTCCGCTCATACGTGAAAGTAGGTTTAAAAGTGTTCTTTCAACTGAAAGTATGGTTCTCGTGTCGCCAAATATTTTTATGACTGTTTGTTTTGGTTTAATTTTTTCTCCATCTTTGACTAGGGGCTCAGCCTTTAGTCCCAAGCTTTCTAAGAGGATTGTCGCCTCCTCCACCCCCGCGACTATACCCTCTTCCTTGGCTATAACATGAGCTTCTGCGGTGCTTCCTTGAGGGACTACGAGCACCGTTGTTATGTCTCCTTGCCCCAAATCTTCGGCAAGCATTTTCCTAAGCCTTTTTTCCAAAATTTTGCGCGGAAGAAACATGGATTATCATTTGAATAAACTAACTAAAATACTTGCTCATTTTTCTGCCAATTCTATTATGGCGCTTGTAATGTTTTTTAACCCGTCGTGGGCAAGCACTTCTTTCTGTATCCTTTTTAGCCTAGAGGTAGTCCCGTCGTTCAATACTTGTTTGACCTCTTTTAGCAGTCTCTCATTACTGAGTTCTTCCTGTTGGATGACCCTTGCAATTCCCAATTTTTCAGCTTGCTTTGCATTGCTGATTTGTTCCGTGTGGCTTGGTGTTGGAATGAGTATCATGGGCTTACCATAACATAAGCTCTGCGTCAGGGTTCCATGCCCCGCGCGACTTATGACGAGATCGCATGCCTTTAGGAACTCGAAGCGGTTTGACATCCATTTATATATTGTCACATTATCGTGATGTATGGGGTTGTCGTCAGCATTGGGATATCCAAGCGAAATTACAATCTCATAATCCTTCGGAAACTCCAACAAAATTTTCCGCAAAACTCCGGTTAGGAACGCCCTCTCCTTAACAGGGCCGCTTATCGGCGCAAAAATTACTGGTTTATCGCTTGGTAACCCCAGTTTTTCCCGCAGTTCCTCCTCAGGCGGCAAATCATTTGGGTGGACAGGCAATATTGGCCCTACGAGCCTCACATTCTTTTTGTACATTTTGGGGATTGTCAAATTTCCCGCGCAAATGGTGTATGGAGGTGGAAAATCTGGTATTAAGAGGAGATCTCCGCTTGTCCACACCTTCCCAATCATTGTGAGGGTTATTGAATCGGCAAACCTTGCCAAACGCAGAAACCTCTTCTTCCGCGGAATTATCACTTGAAACTGGTTAAGTATACAAATTCTTGGCACCCCCAGAATTTGCGCCGCAAGCAATGGAGAAACCCTTGAATCCGAAACCACAACATTCGGGCCAAAACTTTCAATTGCCTGAATTTCGGAGTTAATTTGCCTAAGAAGGGTGAAGAAGGCTAAAAAGGGTCCTGGGTTTACGGCTGTCTGCCTAAAATCCACCGTTCCATTGGGTTTTACTTGGAAGCCTATTGGAGGGGCCTTTATTAATGGGAGACCTTCCTTCTCAACATAACCGACGCCTTCCCTATACGTGGAAAACAATATTTGCGCATTTTGTTTTAGAAGCTCTCTTGCGATTGGGATGCACCTTCCAACATGCCCTAAACCGATGCCACAAGGTGCAAAATAAACCTTCATAGAACTAATTCCCGCCGAGGACCTTACGTTTTATCTCGCCCCTCGGCTTTTCCTCTTCAAAGACGATTGCCTTAAACTTATACACTTTTGTGCCATTAAGTAGCCAGCCATCTGGGGGAAGCCCAGCTTTAATGCAACATTGGCACAAAAATTCCTCTTCGTCCCAGCCCCATTCCACTGGCACTTGTGGCAATAGCAGCCCTTTATAAATCCCCCTTTCAACGATTAGGCCGTCCTCTCCAACTTTTATTTTGTTTGGGTATTCGCTTGGCCTTTGAACTTCTATGAGTTGGGGAGGTGTAAGCACGCTGACTTCGAATGTCACGCTTTCAAGCTCCTGCGGGGAGAGTGGTTCGAAGCGGGGGTCTTCTGTTGCTGAACTTATGGCGGCTTCTATGACTGCTTGGGCTAATGGAAATGTGGGGTATGGGTATCCAATGCAACCCCTTAATTCTTTCTCTCTATCTCTCACAGTGTTTATTGTTACAAATACACCACAATTTTTGAGGAGTTTTTCCGGAAGCCCTTGGGGAACCGAAATTTTCCTTCTCCGCTTTAAATATTCTTCTACAGCCTTGCGGGCAAGTTTAACTAGTATTATTCCATCTTCCAAGCTTAATTCCATTGACAATTAATGATTTCACCATTCGAATAAAATGTTGATTTTGTGTTTAAACTTTTAAAATTTAACCGATTCTTCGCGCATTCCATCTTTAGTTATTATTAGGAAGTCGATGCCGTCTCCGCTCATTATGTCTCTGCTAATGGCGGATTTTATTGCCCTAACAACAAGGTCTTTGGCTTCTTCAAGGCTCGCGTTTTCTCTGTATCCTTCTTCGAGGACTCCAGTGGCGATTTCTGTTCCAGAACCTACAACGGCATATTTGTCTGGGATTACGGAGCCCAAAATGTCTAAAACATAAAGTGACGCCCCTTCATCGTCGACACCGCCAACTATGGTTTGCGTAATGAGCGGGGCTAGTCTGCGAATGAAAAGCAGATTAGACATAAGTTTTGCTGCGGATCTTACAGAGATGGGTCGGCCGACATCTAAGCCGAAAAGGTTTGCGTACGCCTCAACTTCTCTGACGAGAATTTGCATGTCAGACACCAATCCAGCGCAAGCCGCACCAATACGGTCTGTTATTTTAAAAACCTTTTTTCCTCCCTTGCTGACAACCAAGTAGCCGTAAGAAACACGCTTTTCAGATGCTAAAATAACCCCGTCTCGGCACAGTAGCCCAACTGTTGTTGCCCCTGGAACCCAAAGATACTGGGGGTGTTGCGCTTGATCCTCCATTTAATTTCACCTTCTTCGTGATATATGCAAACGCTCTTATTAAACTTAATTATGTAAATCTAAACTTGATCGTTATCTCGTTTTGTGAAGTATATTATGTTATGATGTTCTACGTAACCGCATTTTTTGAATAGCGCTTTTGAAGCAACGTTACAATCTTCTATTAGGGCACAGAAGATTCTGATGTCCATCTCCCTTAAAACACGCTCAGATTCTGCTATCAAGGCTTTTGCAATGCCTTTGCGCCTAAATTCTGGGTCCACGGCGAGGCGGTTTATCCACCCTTTTCTCATGTCGCAGCTTACAATAACTGCGCCAACAAGCCTATTTTCTTCAAAGGCTCCGATAAAAAATTGGGGGTTTGCTTTCATCTGGGCAGCTATTGATTTTTTGCTGTCTCTCCCAAGGGGTTTGTAGGGTAACCCCGACCTCGTCCACAAATGTATGAGGGCTTCATAATCTTTTATTGTTAATCTTCTAAATTCCATTCAAATCCTTTTCAGCGGGCTTCTTTTTCAACCTCTTTTATCGTATCTTCAATAATCTCCATTGCCGTGTCAACAAGCTCTCTAGTAATGTTTAATGGCGGGGCAATTCTCATCGTGGAAATTCCGCACGTGATTACTGCAACTCCTCGCTTCCACGACCTTATCATAACTTCAGACGCGTTTTTTGATGAAGGCCTTTTGCTTTCCTTATCTTCCACGAATTCTACGCCTATCATTAGGCCCTTTCCCCTCACATCGCCAACAATTTCACAATCTTCCTTCAATTCCTCAAGCCTTTTCAAAATGTATGTGCCTTGCTTTGTTGCATTTTCAAGAAGTCTTTCCTCTTTAATTATGTCTATGACGGTACATGCGGCAACACACGAAAGTGGATTGCCCCCAAAAGTGCTTGCATGGGAACCCCCAACCCAATCCATGATTTTTGCTTTCGCTATGGTTGCGCCTAAGGGCAATCCAGAAGCCAAGGCCTTTGCACTGCAGAGGATGTCAGGTTCAACATTCCAATGTTCAATGGCAAACCATTTGCCAGTCCTACCAATGCCAGATTGAACTTCGTCATCAATAAGCAGCAGCCCATACTTGTCTGCAAGTTTTTTTAACCGCTGGAAATATTCTGGGGGTGGCACAACATAGCCGCCTTCGCCTTGTATTGGCTCAAAAATTATTGCGGCAACGTCTTCTGGCGGCGCATACTTTTGAAGAACATACTCGTCAATGAAGTCAACACACCAGTAGTGACATTCGGGATAATCTAGTTTAAAGGGGCAGCGGAAACAGTATGGATATGGAACATGTGTGACGCCGGGCATTAGGGGGAAGAAATAACGTCTCTGCGCTGGCTTACTAGCTGTTAGAGACAAGGCGCCAATAGTTCGTCCGTGGAATGCATTTATAAATCCTATGAAAAGCTGTTTACGCGTGTGCCACTTGGCAACTTTGATGGCTGCCTCGATGGCTTCTGTTCCGCTATTGCCGAAAAAAACTTTTTTCTCAACACTGCCTGGTGTAATTTTGGCAAGTTTTTCAGCGAGTTCGACAACCTCTCTATAATAAAAGTCTGTGTTAGAATAATGCAAAAACTTGTCACATTGATTTTTTATTGCAGCAATGACCTTCGGATGGTTGTGTCCCACATTTAAGCATGCCAAACCAGAATTAAAGTCTATGTACTCGTTTCCATCAACGTCCTTAACTATGCAGCCTTGCCCAGACTCAACAACCAACGGATAAAACCTTACATAAGAGGGGGAAATTAGGCTTTCGTCTTTTTTAACAAGCTCCCTTGCCTTTGGTCCAGGTGGAGTGACAACTATTTTTGGGTATGCACTCATGTTAATGCCTCGCGGAGATTAAGGAGTTAAAGGGACTGTTTTATATAATTAACTCTGCCTTGACAATTAAAAATATAACAAAAGTTGGGGTATAAGCTAGGTTAATGGATGCGACTTGCTGAGAGGCATAGGCCTTTTCTAAGGTCTAGTCACTGTTATCTCAATGGCTGAAACGTTAGCCTTTTGTCCTTCAGCCCTCGTGACTTCCTCGGTGCTTAAGTTGATCTCTTGCAGTTGTAAGTCCTTCATAAAGGAGCGCCTTAACAATTCAACAGTGTCGACAGCCCTGCTGATTGCCCGTCCCCGAGCTTTTACAACAACTTTTTTGGCGCCAGAGTTAAAGAATGTCAAACAAGCAACCACGTAGTTCATCACTGGCTTTTTCCCCACTAGGACAACGTTTTCTGCTGTTTGTGTGCCTTGCGCGGATTTTGTTGTCTTTTGTGCGGCCTCTTTCTTCGGCTTTTCTTCTGCCATTATTTTACCTCCACACATTGTTTACGCGTAGATGGCGTTGTAAAGCAGACTATATCATTATCAATGAACCTCTTATATTTTTCCGTATATTGCGACGTCAGACATGTCATTAGAAGCTAGTTTACGATACAATTCCCAATCCTCATCAATAAATTTCTGGATTTTTTCAATGTCGCTTTCCGTTAAGTTGCGGAATCTTCCTTGTAGCGCCAAATATTCTTTGATTGGTTTGCGTTTCGCCTTGTCGACAAGCCCATTGCTTGGAGGGTTAAGTTTAAACTTGCCATTTTCAATTTCATAAAGAACCCACAAACCTGTTTGCACAGCAAGTCTTCCCAACTCAACGGTTTTGCTTGCGTCATAACGCCATCCAGTCGGGCAAGGAGTTAACACATGAATGTATTTTGTGCCCCTAATTTCTTTGGCCTTTCTAAGTTTGTTCACAAAATCTATTGGGTATGATGCACAGGCGGTAGCCACATAAGGTATTCTGTGAGCAGCCATTATGATAGGCATGTTCTTTTTGCGCTCTCTCTTTCCAAAGGGCGTGGTTGTGGTCCACGCGCCATAGGGTGTTGCACCGCTTCGCTGCATTCCAGTGTTGCCATAAGCTTCATTGTCATAGCATATGTAGATGAAGTCTGTTTCTCTCTCCGCAGCCCCGGAAAGCGCTTGAATCCCAATATCAACTGTTCCGCCATCCCCAGCCCATCCGACAACAGTAATATCGTTTATTCCCCTTTTTTTAAGGGCCGCCACGATGCCGGAGGCAGCAGCCGCCGTGGCTTCAAATAATATATTTTGAAGTGGAACTGCAAAGGCCGTGTATGGGTAGGGCCCTTGAATCACCGTTGTGCAGCATGCCGGCACCACCATAAAGACCTTGTTGCCTAAAGCTTTGAAAAGCAAGCGCAATGCAATTGAGGGCCCGCAACCCGCACAAGCCGCATGTCCCTTAAGCAGATATTCCTCTTTTGGAAGTTCTTTTATTGTTACCATACAATTCACTTCCTTAAATCAACCCATTCAATTTCTTTCTCAACTCTTCCCTTCTCCATCCATTTTAACGCCCGTTTAGCTATTTTTTCGATTGTTTGAAAGGTGACATCTCTTCCACCCAGTCCGGCAATGAACCCGGCCACCAAAGGTGAATCGTCCATGTTGGAGATTGAAGCCTTAATTTCTGTGGTGAGGAAGCCTTCCATCCCAAAAGATATGTGCCTGTCTATTGCAGCGAACATTTGCGCTTGTTTGGCAAGTTTTCTTATTTCTTCAACTGGGAATGGGCGGTAAACTCTTATTCTGGCTGCGCCAACTTTTAACCTTTTTTTGCGTAGGTTGTCGACGGCTACTTTGGCCTCGCTTCCCATCGTGCCCATAGTAAAAATAATCAAATCTGCATCCTCGCAATTGTATTTTTCAACGAGACCGCCGTAACCAAAACCGAACCGCTTGCGGTATTCTCTGTCAATTTCTGGAATAATCTGTTTTGCGTTGTCCATGGCCTCTTGAATCATATAACGAAATTCCATATACCATTCTGGCGAGACCAAGTTTGCATGCGAATAGGGCTTATCAACGTCCAAAATCCACCCAGACTTATATTGGGGCAAGAATTCATCAATTTCCTTTTGATCTGGAATTTTAACTGGCATGTATGTATGGGATAGTATGAATCCTTCTAGGCATACCATTGCTGGCAGAAAAACCCTTTCGTTCTCACAGATTTTATAGGCTTGAATTATTGTGTCGAAAACTTCTTGGCTGTCGGCACAGTAAAATTGAAGCCATCCGGTGTCCCTTTGGGAAAGAGAGTCGCTGAGATCTGGCCAAATGCTCCATGGAGCTCCCATCGCCCTATTTGCAACCGCCATTACTATTGGTAGGCGCGAGCCAGAAGCCCAATGTAATGCCTCATGCATTAAAGCCAAGCCATGGGCCGATGTGGCAGTAAAAGTTCTGACGCCGGCTGCGGCTGCTCCTATGCAAGCAACCATGGCGCTATGTTCAGACTCGACACGAAGGTATTCGGCGTCCATTTCCCCGCTTTCAATAAATTCGGCGATTTTTTCAACTATGGTTGTTTGCGGAGTGATAGGATAAGCGGCAACAACTTTAACCCGCGCTGCTTTTGCTGCATAGCCCGCTATGTGATTTGCTGTATCAATGACCACATGCTCCATTTACTCCTCCCTCTTCATGCTAATCGCTTTTACTGGACACTCGTTGGCACATATTCCGCATCCTTTGCAATAGTCATAATCAATTTTTGGAGTGTCATCCTCTTGTCTCGATATGGCTGCATCTGGACAATAAACCCAGCATATGGTACATCGCGTACACTTTGAATAATCAATTTCCGGGCGGAACGTTCGCCAAAAACCAGTTTTGCCCATGCTGCCGACTGTTGGAACCGACAAAGGGGTTAGGGGCATTTCCTTTATAGTCTTACGAATAGAACCCAAACTTTTCACCACCCTTTAACCAAATTCTCATAAGCAAGCTCAGCTGCCCGAGCGTTTTTCTCTCCAGCACTACCAGGCCAAGTTTCTTTTATGGCCGCTATAACACTTTGCAGTTTAACCCCCTCTGTTGCTCTGGCAAAAGCTCCTACAATGGCCGTGTTAACAACAGGCGCCCCGGCGACAATAAGATTTAGTTGAAGCGCTATGCCCGTTGCATCAACTGTGGCAACACGCCAACCTTTAAATGGTGTTTCTTCAGGCTTTTTCGTCGTATTTATTATTATTATGCCATTTTTCTTCAAACCTTCTGTAACATCAACAGCCTCGTAAAGAACTGGATCGAGGACAATAACGTAATCCGGATTATATATTTGGCTGCGTAAGCGTATGGGTTTGTCGCTTATTCTTGCAAAGGCTTTAACAGGGGCGCCGCGGCGCTCCGCACCAAAATACGGGAAGGCTTGAACCCACTTACCCTCTATAAAAGCAGCATGTGCCAACAATTCAGCGGCAGTTACACTGCCTTGCCCGCCACGCCCATGAATTCTTATCTCTTTAAGCACAATCACCCCTTCTCGAGAAATTGAGATTTGAGTGCCTGGCCTTTATTAGTGTTAACTCAAGTAAATGCCAAAAATAACATGAGAACGGCGCCGCTGACTGCAAATATGGGCATAACTATCTTTTTGGCCATGCCAATTGTTTGGTCAACCATAAGGCATAACTTTTCAAGTAACTCCGCGCCGATTACTCTAACATTAGAAATTTTTAGACTGCAAAAGCCAAAGCGAGCTCTTTCCATATTAGAAATAGCAGTCAATGTGACATTTTTGACATAATCTATTAGTTTTTCCTGGCTTATCACTTCGCCCAACGGGTGATAACCCCTTTCAGTTAAGGTTACGGCGTTCACGGCATGCGTGTCTGTTGTGAAAACTTCGCCATCATCAATTCCAATGGAACGTAAAGCCGAAAGAATTTTCTCGCGTAATCCAACAACCATGTTATTTCCATCCAAAACAATGTAAACGACTTTTTGGGAACCCACCTTAACAACAACAGCAGTAATGCCGCCCGGACCCATGCCATCCTCTACAGCGAATTCTTTGGGTATAATCGTTGCAGAGCCAACTTCAAACGGCTGCTGACTTATGGAAACTGCTTTTCTTAAGCAATCGGCCGCAACTTCCTTTAATGAATTTAAAGCTTCTTGCTCACTGATTGTTCCATCAATGCTGTTATGCGCATTAATTATAACGCAATTGGCTAAACCCAGCTTTTTTGCTTCTTGTTGGGCGAAAACTCCCAATTCTTCCGGTAAGTCTTCGGTTGTCTTAGGCGCGAAGGTGAAGGATAAGAAAGCCAGATCGCCGAAAATTTGGCAACATGCAGTGGCTAAACCATTACTAACTTTAACGAAGGAGCTTGCCCTATCGCCATAAACTTTGAAGCTTGATGCCTCAACAATCTGGTTGACAACTCTCCGAGTTTGTGCTTGAGAGGCCAAATCAAACTCATGGCCAAACAAGCCATGTGGAACACATACAACACATTTCAAATTTTCTTCAACATTCTCCTTAATCATGGAGGGAAGCAGACTGCTTCCAAGATTCTTGAATGGCCCGGGATGAATCGAAGGAACAACAATCAAAACCTTTGGATTTTCTGAGCCGAATTTTAAAATTGAAACCTCAACATCACGCGTTTCACCCAACCTCTCAAAATATTCTTCGAAAGGCCCATTTAAATCAGCAACCCAATTTAGCAGGAAAGCCCTAAAAAGATGAAGAGACGAAACCCCAAGCGTGCTTTTTCCAACGCGATTCAAAAGGGAAGTGAAAAACGAGCTGGATGCGAGGCAAACGCCAAGCGAAAAGGCAAGATATAGGAAAGTTAGATGATTTGTTTCCGGCCAAAATAACAAAAAAGATGCAATAAAGGAAATTGGTTGGAGAAGGGAGGCTGCAAGAAATTGTTTGACGTTAATGTTGGCTGTTGCTTTAAAAACTATCATGCGCAATGATATTATTGCGGAAAATCCTAAAAGGCCAAGCTTAACAAGCCAAGATGAACCAAATTTAAAGGCTATGATGGCACCAAAAAAATTGAAAATTGCCCAAAGCACGCAGCAGAAAAGCGATAGAGCCATGGTTCTTCTCAAATCGTAGATTGGTTCTCCCTTCAAAATAAAGCGGGCCGCGAAATAATCGCTGGCTAAGGTCAAGAGAAAACTTGAAAGCCCAACGGAAAAGCCCTTCAAAAAACCAGCAGCTGAAGGATTTAAGGTAGCCGCAGAAATTAATCCACTTCCAATGCATGCAAAAGCTGAAAATACAATTATTTTCTCTTTTGTTGGAAGTTTAAACAATGAAGCGTAATGTTTCACCGCCCTATCCATGGATTGATTTAGAGAACCTTGCACCCCTATCACATCTCTTTATTCTAGGGAGAGTGAGACACCCTTTTAAATAATTGTTTATCACAAAGCCTATCAAATTTCACATAAACTCTGAAAAGAAAACTTAACTGAAAACTCTTTTTAAGTGCCAACAACATTGAAGGAATAATCCTAAAGAAGGGCAACTGTTTTATCCTTAAAGCCTCAACTATAAGATTTTGCGAGCCACATGCCAGAACACGATGTTCCGCTCACAATCTTTCATATGCTAGAAAAAAATTTAGGCAAAAAGATAAGGGTGATTTTAGATCCATCTTATGGTTTTGAGGGGACTTTGGCTGCTGTCACTCGTGAGCCCGCGGGAATTTGGCTTTCGGAAGCGGAAGCCATCATTTTACGGGCAACAATTGCACAGCCCATACCGCAAGTTGCGGGCAGGGAAGAAAGAAGCGAAATATTTGTCCACTTAAACTCTGTTCAACGCATTGAGGTTTTGCATTCTCCACAGCGTCGGCAATGACTTAAATTTTTAGAAAAAGACGTGGGCCAAAACACATACAATAATTAGGGCTATTGCCAAGGCGACGAGAAGCTCCGGTCTCACTTTTATGCCTTCCGTTTCCTCTTCAAAGAACCGCAGTAGCCCGGCGCTTGCAGCGGGCATGGGTGCTGAACGCTCTTTCTTTTTCTTGCTCATCTAAACCCTTCTTTTATCTTCTGTGTTTTTCTTTGTTATTAATGTTATGCTGGCTCAAAAGTTTTATTTTTGAACACATGATAGTGTGATGCGAAAGGTGTTAGATTTGGCAAAGCCGATTGAAGAGTACAACAGCGTTTTTGATCTGTTAATGCAGCATCACAAGTGGTTTCAAGAGTGCATTCCGTTAATAGCAAGCGAAAACATTCCAAGCCCGGCTGTCCGAGAAGCCTTAATAACAGATTTTGGAAACCGCTATGCCGAGGGATGGCCGGGAGAACGTGTTTACGCTGGATGCCGCTTCATCGATCAGGTGGAGAACAAGTGCATTGAACTCATGAAGAGGCTTTTTAGGGCGGAGTTTGTGGATGTCAGGCCAATCTCGGGGGTTGTGGCGAACCTTGTTGTTTACACAGCTTTTACAGAGCCAGGCGACGTTATGATGGCCTTATCTATTCCTTGCGGCGGGCATATAACAATGGGCAAGAAAGAGTTGGGAGGCACCGCAGGCGCAGTTCACGGTTTGGTCGTTGAATATCTCCCACTGGATTATAAGGAATTGAACATAGATGTTGACAAGGCAAAACAGAGAATTGAAAAGCTAGCATCTGAGGGAAAACCGCCGAAACTCGTCATGTTCGGCGCAAGCGTTTTTCCATTCCCCCATCCAGTCAAAGAATTGGCTGGCACTATTCGTTCTGTGGGCGGCACGGTGGGGTATGACGCAGCCCATGTGGCGGGTTTGATAGCTGGAGGACAATTCCAAGACCCTCTTAGAGAAGGTGCGGACGTAGTTAGCCTAAGCACGCACAAAACATTTTTTGGCCCTCAACATGGTGGAGTCCTATCTTGGGAAAAGTATGCGGATAAAATAAAGCGGGCAACTTTTCCCGGAATGGTAAGCAACCATCATTTGCATGCTGTTGCTGGCGTCACCATCGCATGTGCTGAAATGCTTGAATTTGGAAGGGAATATGCAAGCCAAATAGTGAAGAATGCTAAAGCTTTGGCCCAAGCCCTTTACGAAAGGGGTTTTAACGTGTTAGCGGAACATAAAGGCTTCACAGAATCACACGTGATTCTAATAGATATCACGAAGTATGGCGATGGAGGAACAATTGAAGAAACTTTGGAGAAGGCGAACATAATAATAAACAGAAACCTTCTGCCATGGGACATTAAGGAGGGAAGGCATTTCCAACATCCAGGCGGAATAAGGCTTGGAGTTTCGGAAGTCACAAGGCTTGGAATGAGAGAGTCAGAAATGATCGAAATAGCAGAGTTCATCAAACGAGTAATAATAGATAATGAGCCTTTGGAAAAGGTAAAGGCAGATGTGGCAGAATTCCGAAAAGACTACCAGAAAGTGCATTACTGCTTTGAAAACGCGACAGAAGCCTACAAATACATAAAAATCCGGTGATTATCCTTAGAGAATTGAAAGTAAGCGGTAGAAGTTGCAAACTGTCATATGGACTATTGGGCATAGTAACCGTTCCATTGAAAAGTTTTTAGAGTTATTGCGGGAGCATGAAATCCAAGTTGTTGTAGATGTGCGTAGTTTTCCAACATCAAAAGTTGAGCATTTCAAAAAGGAACAATTGGAAGTGTGGCTTCCACAGCACGGTATAGAATATGTTTGGCTTGGAAAAGAATTGGGGGGCTATAGGCGAGGCGGATACAAGAGGCATATGAGAACCAAAACTTTTAGGGAAGGAATAAGGAGGCTTTTGGAAATTGCACAAAGTAAGCGGGCATGCATCATGTGTATGGAAGTTAACCCAAAATACTGCCATAGACGGTTTATCTCAGCACATTTGGAAAGGAAATGCGTTAAAGTTCATCATATAATTGAGAAGGGACAAAAGGCTTTAGCTAATAGTTAAATTGGCATCCGAAAAGCTTAGGTCCCCTCTTCCACCTGTAGGCTGAAAAGTCTATGAAAAGCTCGATTTCCCCAATTGTTCTAAAACCTTGCTCATGTAAAAACTTTATTGCCTGAGTGTTTCGGGCAACCGGTTTTATGCATAAAAACCTTACCC
>JAVZNZ010000006.1:0-47823 GCA_038882575.1 Bathyarchaeia archaeon | reverse complement strand
TCTTCCACCTGTAGGCTGAAAAGTCTATGAAAAGCTCGATTTCCCCAATTGTTCTAAAACCTTGCTCATGTAAAAACTTTATTGCCTGAGTGTTTCGGGCAACCGGTTTTATGCATAAAAACCTTACCCCCAGTTTTTGAGCCTCGGAAACCATTGTCTTTAAAAGTTGCTTTCCTATCCCCTTGCCGCGATGGGCTTTACTCACGATGAATGGTTCTATTTCAGCCTCGTTTTCTCTAGCAAACAATCCCGCAAGTCCCACAACTTTTGCATCATACTCTGCAACCCATAGGTTATCAGGTCCAACCAAAGTCAAGTGTTTGTCAAAGTGGTTTTCTGGGTTTTCCCCGCCTATCGTCGGGTCTTGGTAAATCTCACGGTGCCATTCAGTTAGTTCCCGCCACAGAGAACGGCAATATTCTCTGTCAGCTTCCTTATACTTTCTAATGGCAACTTGCATGGAATTGTCACATCCAAAATTGGAGTTTAGATTAACTTTTATTTTAAAAGTTACCGTTTCTTAAGGATGGTGAAATAACCTTTGCATATTCATGCGTTTCAGGAAATGATGCACCGCCTATATTTTCATAAGGATTCGAAGCGTGGAGCCCTTGAAACGTACAATTGGCTTGTTGACGAGGTGAAGGAATTGGGTGAAGCGCTTAAAGGGGAGATGTTATTGCTTGGTTGGCTTCGCTTGCAAATGTTGTTGGCATAGACCTTGAAAAAGCAGCCCTAAACAAATATGATGGTAAATGTCCAAAATGTGGAAAGACACGCTGCGAATGTCCCTTTTAAACTTAACTGTTTAACCAGAGTTCACCAAACGTTTTTGCCCCAAACCAGTAAGCGCCCAAACATGCGGTCTACTGCCCTTCCGCTCAACTATTCCCTCAGCTTCCAAGAGCCTCAAGTGATGTATAACAACCCCATAGGGCATTCCAGTTTCTTTGGCAATTGTCTTGGCGTCGATTGGAGCTTTTTCCTCTAAAATTGATAGTATGCTGGTTCTGGCTTGAAGCCCTAACCTAATGTTTCTGATGTTCGAAAGGTAAGCGTTGGGGTGATACGCCTCTTTTAACATGTCTACCATAAAAGAATCTGCTTTCAGTATAGAAAAGTTTTCTTTATGCAAAGTCCGTTAAGCTTATTTGTTTGGGTTTTTTGCCCTCAAACAAGGCGTTAATTTCTTCTTTCATTAGCAGAATTCTTTGGGCATAGTATTTGGGCAACTTATACTTTTCAACCAATCTTTGCGCCGCTTCAAGGTACTTTTCTATCCCACCCCGATAAACCGTTAAAGTTAACTGTCCACCGCATACTGGGCAGACACCGCGAAGGGGAAGTCGCCGAAAATGCTTATTACATGATTTGCATCTAAAACTTTGAGTTGAAAAAGCCCGAAGATTGCCTGCCATATCCCGCATGAAATGGGTAGTTAAAACTTTTAAAGCAACTTTTCTGGCGTCAACAGCCTCTATTTTTTCAGCCAAATCAAGTTGACCCGCGAGTTTATCTGTCATCGTTTTAAACCGTTTGTAAACGCTTTCGGGGTTTCCCAAGTTAACATTTGAGACGGGTGTTGTAAAGCTGAATCCCTCAAATTGTGCCTCCGTTCCCAACCTATATTCTATGATATCTATTATTTTGCTAATTTGTTTGGCCTCAACCCCTTCCCAAGTTTTCTCATAAAATTCTATTGGATAGGCCTTTGCAACGTCAATATCATGGGCTTGTCTTTGAACTTCCTTTGTGTTAACTGTGGGCATCAAAAGCAATGGCGCATCCATTATTCCACCTATTTGTGCAGGCAAATATTCTCTAGAAAAGTTGAGCAGAACATCCAACGCAAGTATTAGGGCGTCTTCGTCTCCATCGCAATCCCTCCTTTTGGCTGAATGCCAAACCGGATGAGCGTAGCACACGTTGAGGTGCGTGAACCCTATTATTCTGCCTAAAATGCCAACGCACGTGTGTGGGGCCAGCCCAACAACTAAATGTCCAACCAAATCTTCAATTTTTTTGACGTTGTAGTACGGAGGCAGCCCATAAACCTTTGATAAAAGCTCATCCAAAAAGTTTGCAACCCGCAGAAAATATTCCCCACACTTTATTGGTATAACAACGTCCTGCAGCTTAAGTTCGCACAGTTGGTTCGCATCGTTGAGGGACGCGCCATTCACATCAAACACGTAACCAAGTTTCCTAAGCTTTTCGACTGAAACCCCGATCTCTGCGGGTTTGAAATGTGTTAGCGGTGCATTCGTTGAATCAAAGCGGATGGTGCCATCCTTATAAACGGACAAATCGTACTTCGCCCGAAGAACACCCTTCTCAAGAATCTCTGGAGTTCGAGTTTCATTCGTAAGGCTCTTCACGCCCTTCAAAACTCTTGGAAGAGAACCTTCTAAAAGGCTGCACGCATTTTCAAGCAGGTTCTTGAGGCTAACTGCTTGCCTTTGGTGTGCTATTGCTGGCACTTTGCAAACGGGACATTCACTTGAGTTTAAACTTCTTCCGCAGCGCGGGCAACTTCTCTCCAAAGTTGTTCGGGAACCACAACTGGGACATTTAGTTTTAAAGGTGTGCGAATCACAATTGGGACACTTTCGCTTAACAATTTCCACATAAACATGTTCAATCTTCGACGCTTCGATAAGGTCTCTTTGAGAACCCCCAGCCAAACCCACAGGGAAAAGCACGTGAACAAGGGGCTTCATCTCCCTCCTCTTCGCTTTTTCAGGCCTTCCCATGCGTGCGCCCACAAATGTTGGCGCTTTCTCCCTAACATGCACGCCCGAAAGTAGGCTAACTGCTTCAATCACGCTTTTAGCAGAGGAATAAGCATCCACTACATCACTTCTACCATAACCAAGGCAGAAGGCAAAGGCATGGGCGTCCTCGCCCTCAACAATAATTTTGTTTTCAAAAACTCTGTGCGGCAAACATATTTTCTCCAGCGCGTACTTCACAGAATTATCCATCTCACCAGCTACCTCTGCAACAATGTCACCAGCGCACTTTACTTCCGCGGCCATAAGCCAATTCCTGAGCACACGCAACTCTTCGATGGAGGAAAGATTCGACCAGAAGAAGGTAAATGAAGGATGAAGGGGTATGTGCAACCTTAATGAAAGAACTGTTGCTTCCTTAACTGTGGGCTTGTTTGCAAACGGGTTTTTTAATAAAGCTTCCAGCCTTTCTGACGAGATTCCCGTAATCGCAGAAGCCTTTTCAAGGTTTCCATTAAACATTTGCAAAAGAACTTTTTCTAGCTCGCCAGCCCACCACTCCTCAACGTAACCGGAAGGAGCAAGCGACTTGCTATTATACAAAAAATCTCCAAAACTGATTAAAATATCGCCTAGGAAAAGAATTTTTGAAATTCCATCCTTTATCCTACCAAAATTTTCAACAGAAACCCTCACAACCGAACCATCCTTCAATAAAACAATGGGCGGCTCCAAGTTGTCGACTGGAACCGCTATGCCTCCTTTGCCGGGAAGCTCTAAACGCAATTGCGTTCCAGCTGCCAAAAAGCCATCGAGTACAAGCATGGTAGCTGGATGAACGCCCACCGCTGCCAAACCAGTATTTCTGGCCCTACCATATCTTAATCGAAAACCACCTTTCGCGGATGGAAAGGAAAATATTGGGCGGCCGGCGATGACATCGTCCATGAACCCAGCCGACTTCTTTTCAGATTTTTTCCGGATTTCCTTAAGCCAATCCCACCCTTGAATTCCAAGCTTCTCAATAATTGCGTAGACTTTGGAAGCTCTTCCAACTACGCCGTCGTTGACAACTCTGAGCGCCCCTCCGCGTACTCTGTTGGTTTCTATGCGGGGCAAATTCCTAAAAGTGGAAACTTCATATGGGTTAGATTCTGTTCCAGTCACCTCAACTGGAAGCGATTGAAGCACCTTTCGCAGTTCCTCGTCCGAAACATGGTATTGAAAACGGGATACGGAGCGTTCATAAAGCCTAACCTCTTCAATAAAGCGCAATATTTCCTCTTCCGTTGGTTTGTAGCGGTCAAGCCCCAAAAGCTTTCTAACAAAGTCTCCGATGACCAGAGTTAGAGCCTGGTCTGTGCCGCCAGCTGACCTAATTGGTCCAGCGAAATAAATTGCAAGATAACGTGTTTTATCGTGATTCACTTTGATTTTAACTTGCGCCACGCCTTGGAGTGGGGCTGCAGTCAACCCCTCTGTTAAAATTGCGAGGGCCGTCCGTATTGCTTGTTCCGCAGCGGCTTCAGCCTCCATGTGGCCAAACTTTCCGTAAACTATTTCCTCTGCAATTTTGAAGGCTAACTCCTCACGCGGCAGTTTTCGGCTATATTCCCTTATACTTTCTGCAACTCCTTTTGGTCCCACAAGCCCGTCCACAAGATCAGCCAGGTCCTTTGCAAACTTGCATTCAGGTTCGGGTGCTGGATCCAGCCCTTTTTCTCTGGCTTTTTTGCCTATTGCGTATAACTCTTTAAGCCCCTCTTCTAGGCTTTTTACATATTGACTGTATAATTCGCTCATTTGCCCGTCCATAGTTGGCCCTAAACCCCCTTTGACACGCGAGTTTATTTTGGTTTGTGACGCAAACAAATAAAAAACGCGGTCGCCTTTATGCCTCTCTTCACGTGAATTCTACAAAATTAGCTTAACCCACTCGCGTTTAATTCACGCCCTTACCACGTCGAATACCTTCAACAATTTCAGAAACCTTCTCTCTAACTTCAGCATTCTCAATAATATTACCAGTAACAATTATATTCGCCCCCGCAGACGCCGCAGCCAACGCTTGCCCCCTCGTTTTTATCCCGCCTCCCACAATCAATGGAACATTAACATAACGCCTAACAGCCTGAATCATCTCTGGAGGAACAGGCTTTTTAGCTCCAGAGCCAGCTTCAAGGTAAATGAAGCGCATGCCCAAATATTGGCCTGCCAACGCGTGGACTGCAGCAAGTTCCGGCTTATTATATGGGATGGGGATTGCCTTTCCAACAATGCCCGCGGTTCCGCCCTCACCAACAATTATATATCCCATGGGGATCGGCTCTAAGCGATACTTTTTAATTAGCGGCGCGCCGAGAATTTGGGCTCCAATCAAAAAGTAGGGGTCAACAGAATTTAAAAGGGACATAAACCATATTGCATCGGCAAAGCGGCTTATTCCAGTAACGTTGTTTGGAAACAAAATTACTGGAATTTTCACTGTATGCTTTACAGCTTTAACAACAGAGTCTAGGTGCGTTGTAGAAACAAATGTTGAGCCACCTATCATGATGGCGGAAGTTCCGCTTGATTTTGCCTTTTGGGCAATCCTTGAGGCTTGTGATGCCGTCACCTTCTCAGGATCCAATAAGGTAACGTGGATGGCGCCTTCCGCCTCAATCTTTTCAAGTAAATACTTCTCGACGCGTCCCACCATGCAAATACCAGCCTATGCTGTCTTCACTTCAGAAGAGGAGCTCTTAGGAATCTTGTACACAGCGTCGGTGAACATGCAGTAAACGTCCACTTCGCTTTGGGCGGGTTTTATTGTGAATTCTTCCTTAAGTCCACATCCCCCACAGCCGACGATGGCTCGGCCTTCTTCCCTGAAAATTTCAACCCTTACGGATTCTCTCCCACATTTTGGGCAAGAGAAGAATTTGGGCAAACGTTTCTTTGGAACACGGACAACTTTTCTTCTTCTTCGCCCCATTTTCCAGTCCTTCTACCCTAAAATCTTAGCACACCCCAATATTTTATGTTTGTCCTTAAATACTTGCTCGTAACCATAAGGATTTGGGCTTCCCCCATGAAGTTGGTTCCTTCGGTTTTGGAGTTGGACTGGAAAGAAGTGGCAACGAAAATCGTGAGGTTCATTAGAGATTATGTGGAAAATTGTGGGGCGAAAGGCATAGTGTTGGGCTTGTCAGGCGGAATTGACAGCTCAACAGTAGCGGCGTTAGCTGCTTTGGCTGTGGGCGGGAAAAACGTTGTTGGACTTATGTTGCCAGAAAAGGAAACCTTCAATGCTGAAGATTTAAAGCATGCAAGGCTTATTGTTGAAAAATTCGGCCTTAGAGGAGAGTTAATAGATATAACGCCAACTCTGGAAGCTTGCTACAAATCAATTCCAATATTCGATGATTCGGATAAGGTTTGTAAAGGCAATGTCAAGGCGAGGATGCGCATGATCTACATATATTATTACGCCAACAAACTCAACATGATAGTTTGCGGAAGCTCAGACAAATCAGAATCTATGATGGGCTACTTTACAAAGTGGGGAGACGTAGCAGCCGACATATCACCAATCATGGATCTTTACAAAACTCAAGTGAAAAAACTTGCCCATTACTTGGGTGTTCCAAGTGTGATAATAAAAAAGCCGCCATCGCCGGCATTGTGGCCGGGCCAAACAGCTGAAAGCGAGTTGGGCATAAAATATGAGGTGTTAGACTTAATCCTTTACGGTCTTGAACATTTTATGCAAACAGACGAAATTGCTGAGCAATTGGGTGTAAAAAGGGAAATTGTAGAAAAAGTAAAGCATAGGTGGCTTTCCATGGAACATAAAAGGCAGATGATTTTGACAACGAAAATTGAATATAGGACTATTGGGGCAGATTTTAGACTCCCACGTGACTTACATTAATGGGGTGGTGTTTGCTTGGGGAAAATGTTGAAGGTAGCCCTTGCACAAATGAGCTGTAAGCGGGCTGATAAAGAAGAAAACCTAAGGAAAATGGAAAAATTTGTCCTTCAAGCAAGCGAGCAAAACGTCAAACTTGTGATTTTCCCAGAACTCTCATTGACGGGCTACGTGGTTAGAGATCAAATTTACGAGTTAGCAGAGCCCGTGCCAGGGCCTTCGGTTAAAGCCGTGGAGAAGATAGCCAAAAAGGCCAGCGTATACGTGGTTTTCGGTTTACCAGAAAAAAGCGGGAAAACTCAAGCAACACTCTACAATACTGCAGTTTTAGTCGGCCCGGAGGGCTATGTTGGAAAGTATAGAAAAATGTACCTCCCCACACACAGCGTCTTTGAAGAGAAAAGGTATTTTCGCCCCGGATATCAAGCAGCAGCATTTAACACTGAAATCGGGAGCATCGGCCTAATTATTTGCTACGACATTTTCTTCCCAGAAGTAAGCCGGCTAGCACGCTTAAAAGGAGCCCAGCTAATAGTCTGCATTTCCGCATCGCCGGCAATACGCAAGTCATACTTTGAGACTCTAACCGTGGCAAGGGCTTTGGAAAACACGGCGTTTTTAGCCTATGTGAATCTTGTTGGCATAGAAAATGGCTTACAATTTTGGGGCGGGAGCAGAATGGTTGGGCCCAGTGGAAAGGTTATTGCCCAAGCAAAATATGATGAAGAGGACTTAGTGATTTGCGAAATAGACTATGCTGACATAAGGCCTGTTGAAATTTTTGTCCCTACATTAAAGGATTTAAGGCCGGAGCTTTTTGACGAGTTGAAGGAACAAGCCAAAAGCCTATAACAGCACTATTTTAATTTTTTAACAGCTTTTTCAATCCTGTTTAATGCTTCCTCCAACTGTTCGTATGCAGCAGCATAGGAAAGCCTAATGTAACCTTCCCCAAAACTTCCAAAGGCTGAACCGGGAACAACAGCAACTCGTGCTTCGTCCAAAAGGAATTGAGCAAAATTCTCGGAAGAAACGCCAAACTCTTTAACGTTTGGAAAGACATAGAATGCGCCTTTCGGCATAGTGCAATTAAATCCATCAATTTCATTCAACCTTTCATAAACTAGGCGTCGGCGCTTATCAAATTCTTGAACCATGTTTGTAACAAAGTCGCCTGAGCTTTCCAAAGCCGCTAAGGCAATGTGTTGAGCGAGGCTGTCTACGCAGGCGACCAAATATTGGTGAACCAGCCAAAGTTTTGAAATTAGCTCTTTTGGTCCATAAACAAAGCCAACCCGCAGGCCAGTCATGGCGTATGTCTTAGAAAAAGAGTTAACCACCAAAGTACGCTCCCTCATCCCCGGAAAAGTTGCAAAGCAATAGTGTTTGGCGTCATCATAAACTATCTTCTCGTACACCTCATCAGAAATCACAATTAGATCATGTTCAATCGCAATCTTTGCCAGTTCAGCAGCTTCCCTATGAGAAAGTACAGCGCCTGTTGGATTATTTGGATAGTTCAAGATTATCACACGTGACTTATTTGTGATGGATGACGTCACATCCTTAACCGAAGGCTTAAAACTGTTTTCCTCACGCAAAGGCGCGTAAACTGGAACACCGCCAGCCAAAAGGACGATGGGCTCATAGCACACAAATCCAGGATTAGGAATTAAAACTTCATCGCCTGGATTTATCAAGCTAAATATAGCTGCAAATATCGCCTCTGTTCCGCCGACGGTAACCAAAACCTCAGTGTCAGGGTCATATGCCAACCCATACTCTCTGCGGGCTTTATATGCTAACGCTTCACGAAGCTCAAAAATACCATTTGTAGGGGTGTAATGAGTTTTCCCTTCCCTCGCCGCCCGAAAACCATCTTCTATGGCATGCCGCGGAGGAGTGAAATCAGGTTCTCCAACGCTTAGGTTTATAATATCGGCTGTTTTTTGGGCCAAAGCAAAAAAGCGCCTTATTCCAGAGGGCTTTATAAGTTTTATGCGTTCTGCACCGCCTAAGCTTGAAATCAAGAACTATTCCTCACCATTGCATTGGTTTACTCAGCATAAAATGTTTATGCTCGAACTCTTATAACAAAACCTTAAAACCTTGCGCGTATACAAAAGTGTATTCATAGGCTTATACGGAGAGAAAAAGGTTTGAAATTCAAAGAAGAGGTCCAAACATGGCTAAAAAGCTCCTTAAATGACCCCATTGTAAGAATACTCGAAAAAAATAGCCATCTTACGAAAACTCAGCTGGAAACATTGCTCATAGATATTTTAGCCGAAAATTTGGCTGGGAAACAACTAAAATATGAAGAAAAAGCCAAATTTAGGTTAACAAAAGCAAAAATAAGCCGAGGAGCATTCAATAGGACTCTAGCGCAAGCCAAAGCCAACGTTATAAAGTCGATATACACGGTGATACTGTTGGGATACCTAGGAATATTTGAAACCCCAGCTCTAGACGCATATCTAGAAATAGCTAACAAACTACACGCGTACATGGAAGCACTAAAAAGTGTATCAAAAGATAGTGAAACACTAAACGAACAACTAAAAGTAATTAATTTAATCAGGGAAGAGCTTGAAGCACAGCTCAAACAGCTTTCAAAGCCTTCTGAAGACATTACGTGACATCACAAATCACAAAAAGCTCTAAAACCTAAACAAGTAATAAGGCAAAAATCACCCGCAAAATCAAGGAAAAGACCAAAATTTTCCCTAGTATTATAGTTGAAAGTTTTTGCTCAATCGAAAGTGTGACTTGTGATGTCATCCTATGGATGAATGGTGCCCATAAAATTTAAATCCTTTTATGCATAACTGTGATGTGTGATGTAACAATCTACAATCACGAAAGAATCACAGGAGATCACCATGATGGAAGTGTTATCGGCTCTTGTTGGAATTCTTCTGGCTTTAACAGTTTTTGCTGCATTTGAATATTATAGGCAACTTCGCAGAGCCCATAGAGAATATGAGAGGGCTAGAGAAGTTGTTGATGATATCATCCTTAGCTTTAGTCGGCAACTTGATCGCGAATCAAAAAGGCTTGAGCTTGTCGCTTATAAAGTTGAGGCTGTGTCTTCAAAAGCTGACAAGAACGCAGCAAAAACCGATGATATTAGTAAGAGTGTCCATTCCTTAGAAGGAAAAGTTGAAAGTGCATTAAGGGATAGGGATGTGATTTTAGCGAGGATTAGTGACGTAGAGGAGAAAATGCGTGATGTTACAGCATCACATGAAAAGTTGGCATCAAAAGTTTCTAAGCTGGAGGAACAAGCTCAACAACTCGCCATAATTCCAGAAGCGAAAGTTGAAACGGCAATACCCATCAAGCGTGATAAGGTCCTAGCTCCCCTAACAGAGACAGAGTTATCGGTTCTGGAAATGTTATCTAGAGAAGGCCCCAAAACAGCCCCCGAAATTAAAGAAAGAATAAAGCTTAGCAGAGAGCATACGGCTAGGTTGATGAAAAAGCTTTATGAAGAAGGTTATTTGGAGAGAGATACAAGCAAAATTCCTTTCAAGTATCATGTAAAGGCCGAGTTGGAGAAATTATTAAAAAAAGACTGAGAACACCGCTAGTTAAAATTTTAAAACATTTGCTGTTTAAGGCTTGTCTGGGGAACGCTTGGAGCTACTTTATATTTAAGATTTTTTGGAGACCCGGTTTTCATTAGAAAACCTCTGTCAGCCATTCTAGAGAGATATGTAGCAATTGTGCTAAGGCCAATTGGTTCCTTAAACTCTTGTTCATAGACTGCTTGGACCTCCCTTGAAGAAAACCAAGCAATCGGAAAGTGTTTCCTTATTAACGCGTTTACTTTGTCATACTTTGAAATTTCATAGTTGCCTATCAGTGGGTTATTTGTCAAACTTGTACCTGCGGGCATGCCGCCCAAAAGCTCCATTAAGTCTAAAAGGCGCATGGCTTTTTCTCGTGTGATTTCTCCTTCTATGGAAACAGAGTACTTATTGCCCTCATTGTCGTAAATTTCCACCCGCATTCTTTTCGCTGGCATATCAGCTGTGCACCAACAGAGTAATTTCACATTCTTTACATTTCACTAGTTTAAAGTTTTGGGTGAAAATCGAGGAATTAAATTGACTAAAAATTGCTTAAAAATTGGAAAAGAGGAAAATTTGCAGAGAATTATTTTAACTGTTTTCACACTTCAATGCTTTTAGAAGAAAAGGAAAAGAACGAGTTGTATTTTAGTTTCCAATGGAAAGTCAGGGGTAGCCTTGTTCACAAAGAAGAAACAAAAATAAGTTAATTTTTAGAAAAAGAAAGAAGGAAATGATAAATAATGATTTAAAATTCTCAAACTTTCACAACGTGTGAAATTTGAATGCTGGACTATTGTTGAAGACCATTGCATTTCTCTTTGAACTGAAGCTATGGTTAATGAGCGGGTGAAGAGGAAAAGGAATGAGAAAATAATTTAAAATGTTCTTGGGCACCCCTAGATTTCCTTTGGAAATATCTCATTTCTTCGTTAGATAGTAGAAAATTCAAAAGATAACTAAAATGTTTTACAAGAAATTTTTAAATCACTAATTGCACTCTAACCTAATGGAGTATATTTCTTTTCTAAAGAAATCGAAATAAATCTTCAGAATTAAAACGATTTTCCAATGGAAATGATGGGGTCTCCCCAAACTTTTCTCTTTCCTAAAGTTTTCTTGTGAGACAATTTAGTTTTCTGTAGGGCAGTGCTTATTTTCAGAACTGGAAAATGTCTCTAAACTCCGCGAAGGTGAGGGGAGAATAAATGGACAATAATAACGAGCTACTTAACGATATCTTTAGCAGGTTTGTAAATAACGCAAAAATATTTAGAAACAGAGAAGTTTTGCGCCATGACTATCTTCCTGACAAGTTACCACATCGAGAAGAGCAAATTATATTGCTTGGCGAGACTTTGGCTCCAGTGCTTAAGGGCGAAAGATGCTCTAATGTTTTTATTTATGGCAAAACTGGAACCGGTAAAACAGCGGTGGCAAAATATGTTTTAAGCCGCCTTGAAATGAAGGCAAAAGAGTTCAGCTCACCTGTTAAATTTCTTTATGTGAACTGCAGACTGGCAGGCACTGAATATCGAATCTTGGCAAATGCATGTAGAAATTTGGGCACATACGTTCCCTTTACTGGTTTGTCTTGTGGTGAGGTTTTTGATAGGTTTGCTAAGAGTTTGGATCACTCAAAGATCGTCTTTATTATGGTGCTGGATGAGATTGACATGTTGATAAAGTCGCAGGATGATAGCCTTCTTTATGAGTTGACTAGGATAAATGGAACTTTGAGAGAGAGTAAGGTATCGCTTGTTGGAATATCAAATGATCTAAGGTTAAAGGAGTTTCTTGATCCAAGAGTTTTTAGTTCATTAAGCGAAGAGGAAATTGTCTTCAGGCCCTACGACGCAAGAGAGCTACGAAACATTCTTTCTGAACGTGCAAAATTGGCTTTTTTCGATGGAACATTGTCAGATTCTGCATTGAACCTATGTGCGGCGCTGGCTGCTGCAGAGCATGGCGACGCGCGGAGAGCTTTGGATCTGTTGCGTGTGGCTGGTGAGGTTGCCGAGCGGAAGGGCGACAGCATAATATCGGAGGACCATGTTCGAGAGGCTGAGAAGCGTATTGAGCACAATCGTGTTGCTGAGGCCCTTAAAAATCTGACATTGCACTCCAAACTGGTTGTTTTAAGCGTCTACCAACTTAATAGGGCTGATGTCTATAGCGCTATAACTGGCGAAATATATGAAATTTACACTGAACTTTGTGGGGAATTGGGCGTTACTCCCCTCACGCAGAGGCGGTTGGGCGCCCTAATTAATGAGCTTGATGCCATGGGCCTCTTGAATGCGAAGGTTGTGAGCATGGGGAGATATGGAAGAACAAAAAAGATTAGGTTGGAGGTGGCTCGTAGCCTTATTAAGGACGTTTTCATTGCTGATAATAGACTTGGACGCCTAGTTGATTATGAGCCGAAATGTCTTTCACGATTTACAGGTTGTAGGAGTTGAAGATGGTAGTTTCCAAAAGGGCTTGTCGAAAAATGCTCTCCTTGTGTTAGTTCTTTTTCACGGATTAGAGCTTAAAGACATAAAAGTTACAAAGATAACGGTTGACGGCTTAGATGCCACAAAAAAATTTGGAAAAGTCTTAAGCCACTGGAATTTCGACGTGGTGACTCTAGCAGGCGTATCATTCGCAGGCTTTAACATAATAGATCCAACAATAATCAACAAAAAATTCGGCAAACCCATCATAGTTGTTTCAAGGACAAAACCAAACAATGACGCTGTTAAACGCGCGCTCCAAAGGCATTTTGAGGATTGGAAAATCCGATGGAAAACTTTCGAAAATTTGGGGACAGCCCATGAACTTGCCACAAAGGCTGGCAGACCTCCAGTCTATATAGAAGTTGTTGGGGCGGAGGTCGACTGGGCCTTTAAAATTATTAAGGCTTTATCTGTATGCAGCAGAGTTCCCGAGCCCCTGCGCGTAGCGCGGCTAATTGCACGCGGGCTTTCCTAGTCGAACGATAGAACCGTAACTTCTAATGATTGAAGGTTTATCACTGGAACCTTTCCAGGGGTTGGAACCAAACCAAGCCTACGCATGTAATCCGTCTGCTCTTGCCAGCCGCCCGAATTCACGAGCAAGACCCCGCGATAGTTTTCATATCCCAAAACGTGAACGTGCCCAGCATGAAAAATGTCTGGGACGCGCTCTATAACTAGGAAATCTTTGTTTTCAGGTGATAAAGGAGTTTTTCCACCATAAAGGGGCGCTAGATGGCGACATTGCAGCAGCAACCGCATCGCCTTTTCAGGATGCCTATTATCTACGCCCGGAACCGTTGAGGTGATATCGTCTATGCTTCGGCCGTGATACATAAGTACTTCAACATTATGGAGACTTAAAAGGCATGGGTTTCCAAGAGAATAAATTTTCCTTGCATCCTGCAGCCTTTCCAAGAACGTATTTGATATTGGAGGTTGCGGAAGCGCCTTTCTTGGCGCATCATGGTTTCCGGGTATAATTATCACTTCTATGTAGTCTGGTATTTGCTCAATAAATCGGGCCGCATATTCATATTGACCATAAACGTCTTTTATTGCCAACTCTTTCAGCTGGTTTGGATAAACACCAATGCCGTCCACAATATCGCCCGCAATAAGAACATATTTGACGTGGCCGGCGATTTCCCTCATTCTTTCATCGCCATATTTCCCATTAAGCCACAAAATGAAATGGTTAAAAGCTTCTCTAAGAAATTTTGTGCTGCCCACATGCATGTCTGAAGTTAAAACTGCATACACGGGTTCGGATGCTCTTGTTTGATTTTTTGGGGCGATGTCCGGAAAAATAATGTCTTCAGCAATTAAAAGGTTGCTTCTCGTTTTTGAAATTTCTAGGCAAACAACCTGATCGGGAAGTAAACACCGTGTTTTATCGACGAGGCTGTTGGGAGCATTTTGGGGAATCAAAACAGTCGCATTTGCCTCAAAATCCTCAATTGTTAACAGTGTTTTCTGTCTAAGCTCCCTTTTTTCAGTTATCATAGCTATTACTTTGAGTTTTGTGTTTGCCGGGGCCCTCAAAGCATCCAAAATTGAGCCTGCATTTTTAACGTCGATTCGCTGCCGCAACAGCCTTTCAAGTCTCTTAAACCTGTCCCTAAAATATTCCAAGTAATCATCAACTGTCCCGCTTGAACTCAATTTGTTACTTGGGTCTTCGATTACCTTTATTTTCGATTCAACCTCCTTCGCAAATGGGTGGAAGGGCCTTTTCGCCTCGGTAATTTGAATTTCTGCAGCTGGCAAGCCTTCTTCCAACTTAATTGGAGACTCAATTATGGGCTTTAAATCAGCCTTCAATAAGTTTTCAAGGAAACTCCTCTCAATAAAAAGGGGCTTTTCCTTCAAAGCTTCCATTTTTTGTATTGCTTTACTAACAATCAACGTAGGATCTTCTTTTGTGGAGATCATACTTAAAAATTCGAAGGCCTCCCTTTCTAGTTGATAACCTGCCGAAATTGTTAGCTCAACTGCCTTTTGCAATTTTTCTTGGCTGGTCATATTACTTTAAACGTCCTCCAATCCTGCTTTTTCGGAACTGTGATGTAGCCCTCTTTGTCATTTCCAACGCTTTCTGTCTGGCCAATTAGGTAAAGGTGCGCTGTTAATGCTGAGATTACGGCGTCAATCTCATGTGGCGATAAGACCCGTGTTCTGACATCGCCTTTTAGTCCCATTTTCTTTAAGATGTCTTGGATTTCTTCCCACTTTTTTATTGGCATGCTGAGGGCTTTACATGTGGAGGTTGGGTGCACTTCTATTGTTTCGTATCCTTTTCCTCTTATTAACTTATTTAACCTTATACAACGCAAAGTTAATTGTTTCATTGATGGAAGTTTTGGAGGGAAAACGCGATATCCCAACCGTATCATTTCTTTGTCTGCATTCCGTAACATTCCCTTTTTTGGTAGGCTGAAGGGTGCGTCAATAGCTACTATTGTTGGGTTGTTTTCAACGATTTTTTCTATAATTTCGCTGTCCGTATGAATTAAGGCTGTCTTTACAATTTTATTCTTCCATAAAGCCCATCCAGTCGAATTTTCTGGTTTTGCAGCCAAATCTATACCAATTATAACTTCATTTTTCAATTTTAACACTTGAGATTTTATTTATACTTTTGACCTTTGTTTTGGATGCATTAATATCTAAGTACCTCAGATATTTTATTTAAGCGGTGATTCAAATGAATGAGTTGCGCAAGGTCCAAAGTACACCAAGCGGAACGTTTTTCGTTTGCTTGCCCAAGTCGTGGGCCGAAAACCACGGGATAAAAAGGGGCTCAATTGTAGCAATCACCGAGACAAGTGATGGAAAACTTCTAATAGATTCTGAATATGGCGCTGAACCGTCACCACGCACAGCCACCATTAAACCCGGCCCCTATCTTAGTAGGCAAATTACTGAAAACTATCTTTTAGGTTTTGACGTTATTAAAATTGAGGCTAAAGAACGCATTAGCCTCGAAGTTCGGAATGTTGTTAAAAGTGCCGTGAGCCGGCTAATAGGACTGGAGATTGTCGAAGAAGATTATGCCCGCATTGTTTTGCAGTGTTTGTTGGAACCGTCGGGTTTTCCACCAGAAAAAGTTCTCCGGCGGGAATATGCCATTGCTGCTGGCATGCATCGGGACGCTGTTAACGCATTTGTTGATGGAGACCAGCATTTGGCTAAAAATGTTATAGCCAGAGACGATGAAGTCAACAGACTTTATTTCCTCTTGGTCCGCATGCTCAGAACAATAATTCAAAATCCAAGCCTAAGCGAAAAACTTAACGTACGCCCAATAGACTGCCTTGACTATCGCCTTGCAGCCAGCCTTGTCGAGGCAATAGGCGACGAATGCGTTCGGCTAGCCATGAAAACACTAGAGTTAAAGGGCGCGAAATTACCGGAAGAACTAAGAAAGCAAATAATAGATTTCCACACAGAATGCTTTGGAGCCCACGAGAAAGCCCTCAAAGCGTTTTTCTCAGGGGATATAGGCTTAGCTGAAGGCATTAGGGAATACCGAGAGAAAATTGAAAAGATGGTCTCAAACATTGAGAAAACAGCAAAGGAACAACCGCCCGACACTGTACCGTACATTGTTGGGGCAGTGTCCATTTTAAGGCAAATTTTCGAACATAGTGTTGACATCGCAGACCTAGCAATGCCAAAAAACCAAATATTCTAGGATGGGCAGCCGCGGTGGTGGAACATGCATAAAATTGCTTCAAGAAGCACTCAATATCACATTAACTGTAGAAGAGGGGATTTAGCTGAATACTTGCTTGTGCCCGGCGACCCAGATCGCGTTCCCAAAATCGTAAGCTTTTGGGACTCCGCCAGAGAAATCTCTTGCCACCGTGAGTTTCGCAGCTATACTGGCAAATACAAGGATGTTCCAATTTCTGCCATTTCAAGCGGTATTGGCCCAGCTTGCATGGCCATTGTTGTTAACGAAACAGCCAACATCGGAGTCCACACGTATATTCGTGTTGGAAGCACGGGCGCCATACAAGAGGACATACGCTGTGGCGATGTTATCATTTCTTCCGCTGCCGTGCGCCTTGATGGGACAAGCAACTTTTACGTGATGCCTGAATACCCAGCAGTGGCAAACCACGAAGTTTTGTTAGCCCTAATTGAGGCGGCTGAAAGACTGGGCATAAACGAATACCACGTTGGTATAACTGCCACAACAGCAGATTTCTATGCCGGACAAAACCGCCCAGCAAAGGAAATATCCCCTCAAATAGCGGACTTACTACCTACACTTCAAAAAGCCCATGTTCTAAACTTCGAAATGGAAACAGCAACCCTATTCACACTCGCAAGCCTATACGAGTTAAGGGCAGGCGCTGTCTGCGCCGTATACGCAAACAGATGCACAGCCGAATTCAAACCGGGCGCAGGCGAGGAAAGAGCAATAAAAATAGCAAACGAAGCAGTAAAAGTGCTGCATGATTGGGACAGGGAAAAACAAAGAAGAGGAAAAAGATGGCTCTTTCCCACAATGCTACAAAAATGAAAACCATTTTATAAAGAAACGCATTTTTCTCTTTTGCCGGGGTGGCGGAGTGGTTATCGCGCTGGCCTCGAGATCAAGATACCAGCCAAAAGGGCTAGATAAAAAGATAGGACAAGCAAGCCAGTGGGCCCTCGGGCTCGCAGGGGTTCGAATCCCCTCCCCGGCGCCAATTTACCTGTTAGTGCTCATTTTAGGTTATTTTTGATAAGAACTGATTCACGCATATTCAATTATTCGAAAGACGCCGGTTGTTGGCTCTTTCGTTGGATAGCCGCTCGTGTGGCAGCATGATTTATATAATACGCTTGATATATATTGTATCACGGTGGGTTCATGTCCGAAACCATCAGCCTAAGATTGCCCCGTGAAACTATAAAGAAACTACGCGAATTAGCGAATAAAGAAGGAAAAGACAGATCAGCTTTGATACGCGAGATTCTGGAACACGGCATTAAAGAAAAGAGCCTAGACCACACTGTTGAACTTTATTGGAGGGGACAAATTACTGGCTGGAAGGCGGCTCATCTTGCAGGAGTATCACTGTGGAACTTCTACAAGATTCTGACCGAGAAAGGGATACTAATCCAATACTCAGAGCATGATTTAGAAGAGGACCTGAAAGCTTAAGCAAGGAACCCTCCTTTGCCCATAGTTTCCAACACAAGCCCTCTAATATGGCTTTCAAAAGTGGGCAGAATCTCATTGCTCAAAAAACTATTCGGCGAAGTAATTATCCCAGAGGAAGTTTACAAAGAAGCCGTTGAAACGGGCTTAAAAGAAGGATTCAGTGATGCTCTCGCCATAAAAGAATGCATCGAACAAGGCTGGATAAAAATCTCAAAACTTGATGAAAGAGAAACTAAGCTCTGCGAAAAGATGATGGAACATGCCTTCGAAATCCATTTAGGAGAGGCCCAAGCGATACTGTTGGCACGTAAGGCAAGCGTATTGCTGTTGATGGATGAATCTAGTGGAAGGGCATTCGCTGAAACATTGGGTCTGAAAGTCAAGGGAACGCTTTATGTAATTATGAAAGCCTTGAGGGAAGAATTACTGGATAAGGCTGAAGCAAAAGAAATAGTGCTGGAACTTGTAAGCAAAGGTTTCAGAATCGAGCCAAGATTGCTGGCAAGGATACTGCGGGAAATAGATATGCACGTGCCCGAACATAAACAATAAGCAGCACTCTTTGAACGCGAAGTGCAGATTTTGGATAAAACTGCTACGTGTTTTTGCTGGTAAATTGGTGTTGAAATCCCCTCCCCGGCGCCAATTCTACCTAATTGAGGTTGGGAAAAGTAATAATGTATGATTTGCTAGATAAACTCGGGAGGTATCTAGATGAAGGAAGCATGGAAGCATGATTTTGTAAAAGTCAATGGAATCCGTATGCATTATGTGACTCAAGGAAGCGGAAAATTGTTGCTTTTGCTGCATGGCTTTCCGGATTTTTGGTATGTTTGGCGCTTTCAGATTCCAGTGTTAGCTAAACATTTTCGCGTTGTGGCTCCGGATTTGCGTGGTTACAATGAAACCGATAAGCCCGAAGGTGTTGACGCTTACCGTTTGCATTTTCTTGTTGGGGATGTTCTTGGGCTTATTTATGCTTTAGATGAAACGCGTGCTGTGGTGGTTGGGCATGATTGGGGTGGTGTTGTTGCTTGGAGTCTTGCAGCCTTTAATCCGCGGGCTGTGGAAAAGTTGGTGATTTTGAATGCACCCCATCCCAGCGCTTATGCAACGAGAATTAAAAACTTGTTTAGGCAATTGCAAAAAAGCTGGTATGTTTTCTTCTTTCAGATAGCAGATATTCCCGAGGAAGTTCTGAGCCGAAACGAATATAGCTTTTTGAAAAACATGCTTCTGCAATCCTTTGCAAAAAAGGATGTGCTCTCAAGAGAGGATTTGAGGGCTTATGTTGAGGCTTGGTCTAAGCCCGGAGCATTAACAGCAGCCTTGAATTATTATCGGGCTAACATGAATCCATCCATACTGTTTTCTGAGAAAACAGTGAGTTTTCCAAAAATTAAGTCGCCTACTCTGGTGATTTGGGGAGAAAGGGATGTGGCACTTTCTAAGGATTTAATAGTGAACACGGAGGAGTTTGTTGACGCCCCCTATTCTATAAGGTATGTTCATGAATGTGGTCACTGGGTGCAGCTTGAAGATCCGGAATTTATCAATAAGAGCATAATAGAATTTGTGAGATAGGCTTTTATTGAGATGTAATAAATTACATTCGGATGAAATAAATGAAACGTCCATCAACAAGAAGCGTAGCTTTGTGCGCGGTTTTCGCTGCTTTGCATGTAATATTATATGTTATGTCGTTTGGCTTATGGCGCAATTGGGGCATATATTTAGAGCCCATTGAGGGAATTATTTTAGGTCCTTGGGCTGGCTTTTCCGCTGCCTTTATAGGGAGCATGATAGGCAGAGCCATCAAGCCTATTGATGTTTGGATGTTTGGAATAATTGCAGAGCCCATGGGTGTTTGGGCTGCTGGCTTTTTGGCTAGGGGAAAATGGAAGCCTGTCATAATGGTTTACGTTACTATGCTATTGGCCTATTTTATTCATCCTTTTGGGACATGGCTTCCAATTTGGACTGTTCTTGATATTGTTGCCGCGTTTGCTTTTGTTTACCCGGCCGCAAAATTAAGCGAAAACCTTTTTGAAAAAAATTCTAGGCTCTTACCAGTGTCCTTAATTGTGATATCTTTCGTAGCTACCGTGACAGACGCTTTAACACGAGTTTTCTTGTTGATTCCCATTGGGCTGTATAAGCTTTTTAGTTGGTCCCCAGCCACGGTATATGATATTTTTATATTAGGGGCCATTGACTCTTATATAGAAGATGCGCTGGTGGTTGCAGTATCCTTTTTTGTGGGCGTTCCTTTGCTCCTTGCCTTAAATAAGGTTATCAGCCAGAAATAGTTGTTGGGTTGGTTTCAAAATATTTTTGGAATTGCTCTGCATATTTGAATCCTGTGTCTGGGAAAATGAGGATGTATACGCCTTTTGCTTTCGCGATTTGATGAAAGGCGTGGACAACTGCGCCGGCGCTTAAGCCTATGAGTATGCCTTCTTTTCTTGCAATTTGTATTGCTCCTTCAATGGCTTCTGCTTGTTTAACTTCTATGATGCTGTCGAATTTAGTCCAATGATACCATTTCATGCCAGTTTCTATTCTTCTTATGCCGGGAATTACCTCGTTTGGGGCTGGTTGCACACCGATTATTTTTACGTTATTTTTGTATTTATTTTTGAAGTAGAAGGATATTGCGCTCATGTGTCCCGAAGTTCCCAAGCCTCCAATAATACACGTTGGCTTCAACCCTTGACTCCTTATTTGCGCGTCGATCTCGCTGGCAGTGTATTTCAAATGAACCTTAAAGTTTGCATCGTTTTCGAACTGGTTTAAGTGGGCCGCTCCATCCAGCTTTGCTTCTGAATCTACTTTGCTTATCGCTTCAACAGTCAATCCCACCGGAAGCCTCACAACCTCTGAACCTAAAACTTTGAGGTAGATGTCGCTGACTTTCTGGACGGTCATGGGTATGTAAAGTTTGGTTTTGAATCCCAAAATGTTTGCTATGGAAGTTAGGGCTATTCCGGTGTTTGTAGATGTGGCCTCATACAAAATTTCTTTAAGCTCTTTCCTAGCCAAAGCTTCGTTTATCATTGCCCAGCCAATCCTGTCTTTTACGCTGTTACTGAAGGGGTTGTAGCCCTCAAGCTTAGCCCATACGCTCCTTGTTTCTGTTGAAAGGGAGTTTAGTTTAACAAGGGGAGTGGGCCAATTTTCATGAAGCAATTCAAGCGTGCTGCCATAAACCTTAAGAAGCCTCTTATTTTCCTCTTCCGCCGCCAACAACTCCTCTAACGCGACATTTATCTTGAGATTCTTGATTTTTGCAATGTTTTGCCTTTGCTTTTGGGAGATTCTTAATGCTGGGATTTTTTTGGCTTGAAGGAGATCAAGGGCTTGATAAATCTCGTGTCCCGCCAGTATGCCATTAATTTCTTCGTCTATAATTATTGGGTCTTCAACAATGCCTGTTTTTGTTAGTTTGGCGTATGCTGCCAATGTAACTTTAAGGTTTGTTTGCGGGATTGGCTTAACAGCTTTTATATCTAAAAGTTTAACTTCGCCCTTCAAGATGTCCAATGGGGCGTCAACTCTTTTTTGGATGATTGAGATGTGCGCCAGCTGTGTGTCAAATTTCACCATATGCTTTGAGGTTTTTGGTGGAAGCTTTCTCCCACTTAACCCAGCCTCAATAACATCCTTTTTTGTTAGGTGCGGGTTGCCCTTCCAGCTTTGAACTTCTATTTGTGGAGAATTATAGTCGACGAAAACTACTGGGATGGTTTTGCAGCCTAATTCTTTAAGGGCGGTGTATCTGTGCTCACCGTCTAGGATGACGTTTGTGTTTTTGTCTGCGACTATGGCGAGTTTGAGTATTCCATCAGATTCTATTTTACTTTTTAACTTTTGGAGATGTTTCGGGTCGACTTCTTCATGTGGTTTTAGTGTGGTTAGTTTGGTTAGCTGGGCTTTTATTGTGTGAGGGTTCATTTTTGTTTCCTGTTTAACGGCGTTAAACAATATTTAACACCGTTAAATATATAAACTTTAACCCACATAATAACATAGAGTTACAATGAAACCGCCCTGCGTCACCATAGTCAAACATGTTCTCCCAGCAATTAGAGTACTGGTGATGAAAGAACTTATTGAAAAATATGACATGCGCAAAATCGACGCTTCCGAGAAAATGGAACTAACCCCAGCGGCAATAACTCAATATTCAAAAGGGGAAAGGGGGATGACATTTCTCAAAGAGATAATGAGCTCTGAAGATGCCATGAAAAAAGTTTCAAAACTTGCAGAAACCATTGCCAAAGGAGGCTCTGTTGAAGAAGTTTTAGAAAAGCTTTGTGAAATATGCGATACAATTAGGTCTCAAGAGCTTATATGCGATATACACCAACAAGATTTGCCTGCATTAAAAGAACGCAAGTGCGGAGTGTGTGAACGCCCTTGCCCCTAACATGAAGCTTTTGCTGTTGCCAAAACCTTCACACGTGCGCTTTTTCCTCGTGTCTTAACGATTTTTACTTTGGCACTTTTAAGAAATTCTTTTGCTGCCTTCTTGGCAGCTTTTCGTGTTTGATATTCACCTTTCAACTCAATCCATGGGAGAGTTTCGTCAATTCTTATCCATACTACATACAAGTCTTTCACCATGCTGGGGATTAGAATTTGGAGATTTACTAATTAAAACAATTATGAAGTTGAAATATGGATTTTTGTTAAGCTTTATTGGAAACTTATTTAAGCTATGAAGTGCCACTTCTTAAAAATTTAAGGTGAACGCAAAAGTGGAGTTCGAAGCCCCATTTGAGGTTATGTTGAAGGGGTGCCTATGGATGGGCAGAAGCGAGGGAATATCAGATGATGAACAAGATGAAGATAGCCAACAGCCCGCAAGAGAAAGCCGCCGCCAAAAACTCCTCAAAGCCTCCTTCTTCTCAAATATTTTCCACGATTAACCAGAAATCACTGCTCGTTTTTCCTCTATATTCCTATTTTTCGAAATGCTTTGCATTAGGAGGCTATTTATGATGCTGGGCTTTAGGCAAAAATTTTTCAGCGTTTTGAGGCAGTCGCTAATGGCATACACCTTTAACATTGTTGGAATCGCCGCAGGCACCATGCTGGCCTATTACATTGGGGTGTTTAGACAATTTCCTTGGGCTATTGCTATTTATCCACCAATCTTAAGCGCAAGAGGTGTTATTGGAGGTCTCTTCTGTGGACGTTTGAGTACAGGGTTACACCTTGGAACGGTGCGGCCTTGCTTTTTTGGCAATACAAAAAGTTTCCTTTTGCTGTTTCGGGCTGTCGTTGTTTTGACTTTAGAAGCCAGCGTTTTAATGGGTTTGGTTGCTTCTTTGTTTGCCAGTTTTTACATGAAAATAGCATTGACTGATATTTTAAGCATTTTAGTTATAATACTGGCTACTATGGCTTTTGCGTTGGTTATTATTTCGCCACTGTCGATGAGTGTCTCCTTCATTTCTTTTAAGCATGGTTTAGACCCGGACATTATTTTGTATCCCATAGAATCCACAATGGCTGATTTTCTAATTACTTTAACCTACATTGGAGTTGTAAACGCCTTTGTCTTTGGTTTTGCTGGGCAATTGGCGCTTGCTTTTACGTGTTTTGCGCTTTTGTTTTGTGCAACGTACTTTTATTTGAAAAGTGCTAGAGAATCTGAGTTTCTTAAGACAATACGGGAATCCTTTCTAACAATAATTTTTGTATCCTTTATTATTAATGTGGCTGGGTCTACTTTAGGTAAAATTGCTGAGACTGTTGGAGAAGAGAAACGGGAAATTTACACGGTTTATCCTGCTTTGATTGATACAATCGGCGATGTGGGGTCTGTTGTTGGCTCCACAGCTACAACAAAACTTGCTTTGGGCATCCTCAAGGCGTCTTTCTCATCAATTAAAGAGCATAAAACTGAAATTTTTGGCGCATGGGCTGCTTCATTAATACTGTATTGCGTATATTCTTTTTTGGCTTTAATGATCCAAGGCACTTTTAACTTATCAAACCTCATTAGTTTTACAACCCTTCTGCTTATGGCCAATTTGATGGCTGCAGCATGCATTATAATTGTTTCATACTCTGTTGCCATTTTAACCTATCAAAGGGGATTAGACCCAGACAATTTTGAGATTCCCATTGAAAGTTCAATGGCTGACACCCTGACTTCAATCTCATTGCTCGCTGCCCTCTTTCTGATAAAGTTGGCTTGAAAGAGATAGACTTAAAATATTTCTTGCCTATAATTTCGGTTGGAGCGACTTTAACTCTATGACTCGTTTCGAAAAGATAGAATACAAGCCTATATCTGCGAGAGAACTGCTCTTGGAAATGAAAAACCTCTCTGAATTAATGATTGACCTAGCCTATTCTGCTGCCTTATTTAATGACAGAGACCTTGCAGAGGATGTTCTAGAACTTGAAGGAAAAGTCGACACATTAGCGTATATGCTTGAAATGGCTATTATGATTGCCGCCCGTGATGCAAAAGACGCTGAGTCGCTTTTGGGCGTTTCAGTTGTGGCTTCTTCAGCTGACAAAATTTCTGATGCTGCCGCGGATATAGCAGCCATCGTAACACAAAACATAGGCGTGCATCCAATAGTGAGCGAAATATTTGAAAAAGTTGAAGAAAGATTGGTTAAGGCCCAAGTGCAAACGGGATCGATACTTGCTGATAAACAATTGAGCGAACTGGATTTAGCTGCTCGCATGGGCGTTGACATAATCGCGATCCGACGGGGTAAAGACTGGATAATAAATCCAAAAGAAACCGAGCAAATAAAATGCGGCGACTTCCTAATTGCGCGCGGTGCACCCCAAGGCGTTAAAGAATTCAGAGAATTGGCAGAGGGAAAAAGGCAAACATTGGAGGATTAAAAATGTTTTTGTCGCACGAGAAAATATTCGAGGAAATAGTGAAGCGGTTTGTGGAGCTTAAAGATACTTCTGAACTGATGTTGGATCTTGCCTACTCTGCCCTCTTACTTGACAGTAAGGAATTAGCTGAAGAAGTGCAAAAGCTTGAACAATACGTGGATAAGCTGCACACGGACTTTGAACTGCTAGTCCTTTCAAGCGGGTTTCAAAAAGATGAGGCAAAAGGGCTTCTTGGGTTAATAAGGTTAGGAGTCGCAGCTGAAAAGATTGCCGATGCTGCAGCTGAAATGGCTGAGGTTGTTTTGAGAGAGTTGGAACCTCATCCGGTCCTAAAACAGACGATAAAAGAGGCTGAAGAAACGGTCACACACGTTTGCGTTTCCGAAAATTCTCCCTTAGTGAATAAAACATTGAAGGAGGCGCGAATTCCAGAAGAGACAGGTTTGTGGGTTCTTGCCATAAGAAAAGGGGATAAGTGCATACGCCCCAAACCCGACTCAAAAATTGAGGCTGGCGACATTATAATTGCGTCAGGCTATGCCGAAGGTGTTAAAGACCTTAAAAAGCTGGCAGCCCCATAACATTTTGCTTTAGTTTTGATACTTATTCTTGATTCATTAAAACTATAAACCTCAGAATCCAATTCTGGTATGATGTGCATGAACACAATCGGTTTAAGTTGGTTACCCATAATACACACATGTCCTTTTAAACCTCCAAGATATCCTCTAAAAAGCAGTCAGGGGACAGCCTAATTGTCAGCAACTTTACAGAAAAATCCAGAAGCTATTGCAACAATTACTCAGGGGAGAGAATTAAATGCAGAGGCTGTAACGACTATAGCAACAAATTTTCTAAAGAGAATAGGACACAAAAGCGGCCTAAAGCCTAAAAGGGTTTCTCCAGAAGAGGGCGCCTACACCGTCGAAATAGAAATGAAAAAACTTTTAGCCGTAGTTAAGGTGGATGCGGCAACGCGTGGAATAAAGGAGTATGAGATCCAACAAAAGAGTGAAGAAACGTCTATGGCCTCTTTCTCTCCGAAAATGATCTTAATAATTGTGGGAGTTTCCGCAGCAATTCATATTGCGCTAAATTTTGCCTTCAAGATGTTTGGGTTATAGATTGATGTGTATCTTAACATTATTTGAAAATAAGTAGGTTAAAAGTGGAAATTTGCTATTTTTCGCCCTTCTTTTTATGTTCTGATTTCTTCCCTTCTTCGGTTTCCTCTTTAACTTCAGCAGATTCGGGCTTTTCTTCCTCCTTCTTTTCCTCGATTTCGCTTGTAATTTCCTCTATCGGTTTAGGCGGTGGTGTTGTGGCCATGGTCCAACCTATCCATGCGCCTATGGCCATTATGGCAATGAACGCTAAAAACACTGGGACTGCTATAAGCCAAAATGGAAGGTTCCATTCAAAGGGATTTCCTCCGAGGAAGAATAACCCTACAGTATAAAGTATTCCTACCGCCACACAAACTATTAGTATTATTCCTCCTATTGCTTGGTCTTTACTAACCATTACATCACCACACGTAAGCCATGTTTATTATTTTATTCCTTTTAAAGTTTACCATGGTTTAAGTAATAATGTTAGATTGTTCCCATTTCCCAAGTTGTTAAATATTTAACTTGTTCTTCGGTAAGCGTATCAATTTCTATTCCCATGGTTTCAAGCTTAAGTTTTGCGACAGTTTCGTCTATTTCTTTTGGGACCAAATAAACTTTGGGCGGCATTTTCTCTTTTTTGGCTAAATACTCAACGCAAAGGGCTTGGTTTGCGAATGACATGTCCATAACCTCTGATGGGTGGCCTTCTGCAGCTGCCAAATTTATTAGCCTTCCTTCTCCCAGCAAATAGATTTTTCTTCCATCCTTTAGGGTATATTCGTCCAAATTTGGCCTTATGTTTCTTTTTGAAACTGCCAGCTCTTCTAAATCCTTCAAGTTTATTTCAACATTGAAGTGTCCGCTGTTTGCCAATATTGCGCCGTTTTTCATTTTTTGCATATGTTCTTTTCTTATCACGTTTATGTCGCCTGTTGTTGTTACGAAAATGTCACCTACTTCTGAGGCTTTGGCCATCGGCATCACGCGGAATCCGTTCATTGCGGCCTCAAGGGCTCTGACATGGTTGACTTCTGTAACTATGACATTGGCTCCCATTCCTTGTGCTCTCATCGCCAGTCCCCTTCCGCACCATCCATAACCGCAGATGACAAAGTTTTTGCCCGCTAAAAGTATGTTTGTGGCTCTAAGAATTCCATCTATTGTGCTCTGGCCTGTTCCATAGCGATTGTCAAATAGGTATTTTGTGTAAGCGTCATTTACGGCTATTATCGCGTATTTTAGTGTTCCAGACTTTTCCATAGCACGCAACCTTAAAACCCCAGTTGTAGTTTCCTCTGTCCCACCCTTAATATTCGGCAGCGCGTCTGTTCTTTTGCTGTGGATTGTGCCAACCAAATCCGCGCCATCATCTAAGGTTAACGTTGGCTTATGATCTATAACCCTTTCAATGCACCAGTAATATTCATCTGTCGTCTGTCCCCTCCATGCGAATACGTCTACGCCTTTTTCAGCGAGGGCAGCGGCAACATCATCTTGTGTTGAGAGGGGATTCGATCCACATAATGCTACTTTAGCCCCGCCGGCTAGAAAGGCGTCGATGAGAACGGCTGTTTCTTTTGTTACATGCAAGCATGCGCCTATTGTGAGGCCCTCAAAAGGTTTTTCTTTGGTGAACCGCTTTTTTATTATGTTCAAAACTGGCATGTGCTGCGAAGCCCATTCTATTTGGAGTTGGCCTTGCGAAGCTAGACTTGGGTCTTTAACTTTAAACTTTTCCATGAAATTTTCCTTCTATATGCTTTTTGGCGCCTTCCTATTTAACGTTGATGTTGGATTTTCTCAAAGAGCTTGTTTTTTGCTTTTTCGGCGAGTTCCATAATTTTCTCAATTTTCAGCGTTGTTAACTTTCTGTTTTCCATAATTATTTTGCCATTAATTATTACGGTTTCCACGTCTGATGCCTTTACTACGTATACCAGGTGGCTTTTTTCATCGTAGATGGGACATAGGTGGGGCTTTTTAACATTGATTATTGCTAAATCCGCCCTTTTGCCTATCTCTATCGAGCCTATTTCATTATCCCAAGACAATGCTTTTGCGCCGTCAATTGTTGCCATTTCTATAACTTTTTCTGCTGGTATTATGGCCGGGTTATTGCTTAAGCCCTTGTGTAAGATGGCGGTTACTTTCATAACGTCAAAAATGTCTGCGGTGTTATTGGAGCAGGGGCTGTCAGTCCCTAAAGAAACGGTTATTTCAGCATCAAGCAACTTTGGAAGGGGACAAACTCCGGACGCAAGCTTTAAGTTTGAAATTGGATTGTGCGAAATTTTCACATTTCGCCTTTTTATTACTTCAATATCTTTTTCAGTTAAGGCAACGCAGTGGGCGGCAACCACTTTTTCATCTAAAACATTAAGTGAATCCAGATAAACCATCACACCGTCTTCTACTTTCACGTTAAAGGCTTCTTGAATCTTTTTCGGTTCATCATGAGTTTCCGCAGTGTGAATATGCCAAATTATAGGTGCTTTCTCGCCACCATATTTTTCGTTTAATTCTTCTCGAATTTCTTTTAACTCAACCATGTATGTTGGATCCACGGTGTACGGCGCATGGGGGTCAACGCTTACTCGGATTAACCCCTCAAATTTGTTGTGCCATTTTTGCGCTAAATCCTCTAGGGCTTTCCTATCTTCTTCTTTTCTCCATGAAAAGCAGACGTGGCCGACAACTCCACGTAAACCTATGTCTGCTAAAGCCTTTGCCTCGTTTTCTTCGGGAAAGTAATGGTACATTGTGTTGATGGTTGTTACTCCACTCATTATGGATTCGGCTGCTGTTAAAAGTGCCCCCACATAAATGTCGTTTGGGGTCATTTGCTTTTCTATTGGCCATATCCATTTTTCAAGCCATTCTTGGAGGGGAAGGTCATCGGCGTATCCCCTTAGTAGGCTCATGGCCGCATGCTGATGAGTATTGATGAGCCCAGGTATAACTATGTTGCCTTGCGCGTCTATTTTTTCATATCCCCTTCCATATTTCCTTTTCAAATCGTCAGTTTTTCCAACATCCACTATTCTCGTGTTTTCTATGACTATGGCACCTTCTCTAATTACCTTCTTATCTTGCATCGTCAAAATTGTGCCGTTCTGAACAATTATATTCATTTAAACCGCCGTGAAATATCGAATTCTCTGAAAGGCTGTTGGACTATTAAGCTTTCTCTTTATGCTTAAGTACTACTTTCAACCTAAGCCTTATGGGGTGAAACCGCTGTCAGCAGACCTAAACAGAAAAAATACATTGAAGCTTTCTGAAAGCAGCATCCGCAACTACTTATCATCTTTATATAGGACTGATGTTATTGTCCGCGGTGTTTGGAAACTCGAAGGCGAGAAATCTGTGGCTTTAAAAGACCTGAAGGGTTTTGGGTATGGCACGCCTTACATTATTGAATTCGTTGTTAATGGAGAAGTTAAGAAAGTTGTTTTAGAAACTATGCGGCCGGAAGGTTTTGGCCACGATCACTTCTCCGACCGTGCGCAAATCTTGCTTTGGCAGCATTCAGCCTTTAACAAGCTGCCACGTCATGTAAGGTCAATAGACGTCGGGGCTTTTACAATCAACGGCGAGAAAATAAAATCTTTGGGCGACTGCAGCGAATTTTTTATTTTAACAGAGCTTGTGGAAGGCAAACTATACCATTGTGACTTAGATCGCATAAAAGAAACCGAACGCTTAGAAGATTTGGATGAAAAGCGCTGTCTTGCTTTGTCGGATTACCTTGTTGAAATTCATCGTGTTAAACGTAAAGCTCCATGGCTTTACTTTAGACGCGCGCGGGAACTTGTGGGACATGGCGAATGCATTATGGGCTTGATTGACAGCTACCCAACACAGCTTGACTTTATCAGTGAATCAAACTTGATAGATATCGAAAGAAACTGTGTGGTCTGGCGTTGGAGGCTTAAACGTAAAGCCCATAGACTAAGCCAAGTGCATGGCGATTTCCACCCGTGGAATGTAATGTTTCAGAAAAACGCTGAGTTTGTGGTTTTGGATCGGAGTAGAGGTGAATGGGGTGAGCCAGCCGACGACGTGACAGCCATGACCATCAACTACATTTTCTATTCTTTGCAAAAATACGGCGAATTAGCAGGGCCGTTCGAAAAACTTTTCAAGCTTTTTTGGAAAAACTATTTGCAGAAAACTGGTGATTATGAAATTTTGGAAGTGGTTCAACCATTCTATGCTTGGCGCGGTTTAGTTGTTGCTTCTCCAATATGGTACCCAAAACTAAGCAAGGATGTCCGCATAAAACTATTCAATTTCATTAGGAATGTTTTGGAATGTGAAAAGTTTGATTTGGAACAAGTGAATTCATACGTCCAGAAATTCTAAAAACTAATTTCAAATGTTTCACTGTGGGAATTAACGTTATATACAACTGCGAGCAAATATTTGCAACGGTGTCAACGTTTGGATGCCACACCATCCGATGAGTTGGAGAAAATCCTTAAGAAGATGGGTTACTCGGATAAGGCTGTTAAAGAGATTTTGAAATGGTACAAACAAAGTAAATCATAGAATAGAAATGAAAAAGGGCATCTACGTTCTGATAATCTCTCTTTGCAAAAACATTGAAATTGAAGTGGGAGCTTTAGGCAACATAAACTTCAAAAGGGGTTTATATGCTTATGTTGGCTCTGCCCAAAACAATTTGGAAAAGCGTTTAAATCGCCACTTAAATAAGTTTAAGAAAAAATTTTGGCACATTGACTATTTTCTCGCCGACGAACATGCAAAAATTGTTAAAGTATTTTATAAAAGCGCAGAAAAACCATGGGAGTGTCATATTGCAAAAATTGTCTGCGATAGAGGAATTCCAATAAAAGGCTTTGGTTCATCTGACTGCCATTGTAAGAGCCATCTTTTTAAAATAGAGGATTATCAATTTTTGAGAGAATTTATGTTTGAGAAATAACATTTGAGTTATGGAGTTTGGCATGAGTCGGCAAGGCTGGTGTGTTTGGGTTACTGGTTTACCTGGAAGCGGGAAGTCAGTAGTTTCTGAGGCTTTGCTTAAATTTCTTAAGGAAAGGGGGATTAACGCGCAGCTTTTGTCTTCTGATGCCTTACGAAAGGTTTTGACTCCTAAACCCACATACTCGCCGGAAGAGCGCGATATAGTTTATGCTACCCTCGTTTACATTGCCAAACTATTAACGCAAAATGGAGTAAACGTTGTAATTGATGCCACTGGAAATTTGAGGCGCTACAGGGAAAACGCAAGAAATCAAATCCCACGTTTTATGGAAGCTTACTTGGAGTGTCCCCTAGAAGTTTGCATGGAACGCGAAACCAAACGTGAAAAAACTTTTCACGCGCCAAAACAAATTTACGCTAAAGCCCTACAAGGCAAGGCTCCAACAGTCCCCGGCGTTGGTCAACCATATGAGCCTCCAACAAACCCGGAAATAACAATAAACACCACGCAAAACACGCCAGAGCAAGCCGCACAAAAAATACTTGAATTTATTCTCAAGTACTTTGCATGTCAACTATAAAGACTTCTTCTCATCGGATAGTTAACGCCTTTTAATGTAATCTAAAACGATGTCTGCTTGCTCCTTAGAAATTTTGGAGGATTTATGGAGATACGAAACTATTTCAGAAACCTTTGTTAGCGCATGAATTTTGTAGCCCAGTTTTTCAAGGTTCTCCCTGCCCCCTTGCTCTCTGTCGACAACAACCATCACGTTTTTGACTGTGGCACCGAGCTCTTCTAGGGGTTTTATTCCCTCTAGTTTGGATAATCCTTCGCTGAGAACATCATCAAAAAACAGTATTTTGTCGCCTTTAGACACTTCTGCGCCCACAATTCTGCCGGTCACTCCATAGGCTTTCTCTTCCTTTCTAACGACAGTGCATGGCAAATTCGCCAAACAAGCTATGCTGGGCAATATTAGGGCGCCCTTTAACTCGATTGAGGCCAACTTGTTAATCCCTTCGGTTTTCATAATCCCCTTTATTTTTTCCGCTGCGATTTCGGCGACGCTGCCTAGTTCTTTTGGCGAGGAAAGTAAACTGGCAATGTCAATGTAGTAGGGGCTTAAGGCTCCGGATTTAATCTTAAAACTTCCAAACTTTATGCATCCAGAATGGTAAAGGGCGTGGGCAATTTGCGCTGTAACGTTTGACATGCTCCAAACCTTCTGAAATAGTGTGGCTGCAAAATTTAACATTTACCACAGGAAAAATTATCAGAGTGGATGTAAAATTCGCTTGATTAAGGCAGAAATGTTGTTAGCTAATGTCTTAGAAAAGTTGCGGGAGGGACAATATTTATAACTTAATGTTTTCATTCCTAAAAGACGCGAACGGGAAGACAAATGGGTCATAGAAAGCAACACGCGCCCAAACATGGTTCACTAGCTTATTTGCCTAGGAAACGCGCTAAAAGAATGTTAGCTAAAATACGCTATTGGCCCGAAATCAAAGCTGACTCGCCCAAACTTTTGGGTTTTGTGGGTTACAAAGCCGGCATGACCCACGTTTTTGTTGTTGAAGATAGAAAACGTTCACCAAATTATGGCAAAGAAATTCTTTGCTCAGCCACTGTGCTTGAAACACCGCCAATGTATGTGTGCGCAATAAGGGCTTACGAAAAAACACCTTATGGACTTAAAACTTTAACCGAAGCTTGGGTGAAGGATCCCCCTGCCTATTTGGAACGAGTCTATACGATTCCAGAAAACTTTAACACAGAAGAAAGCCTTAAAAAAATTGAAGAAAATTTGGCGAGAGTGGCAAAAATTCGCGTCATCGCCATAACCCAACCCAAACAGACAAGTGTTCCTAAGAAGAAGCCAGATGTCGCTGAAATAGAGATAGGCGGAGGCACGATTCAGCAGCAATTTGAATATGCGAAGAACCTTCTCGGAAAAACCATTTCCCCAACAGACGTGTTCACGGAAGGGCAATACATAGATGTAATCGCTGTTTCCACCGGAAAAGGTTTTCAAGGGCCAGTTAAGCGCTGGGGAGTGAAAATCCTCCAACATAAAGGAAGGAAAACCAAGAGGGGTGTGGCAACACTTGGACCATGGAACCCCCACCATGTGCTTTACACTGTTCCAAGGGCGGGGCAAATGGGATTCCATCAAAGAACAGAATACAATAAGAGAATTCTTAAAATCGGAAAGGACGGGAAAGAGATAACACCAGCCGGCGGTTTCATAAGATATGGTTTGGTTCGCGGCCCATACATTTTGGTGGAAGGAAGCATACCCGGCCCAGAAAAGCGTCCAATAAAATTGCGTTACCCAGCCCGCCCGCCAAAGGAGGCCGCTGAAGGACCGCCACAACTCACGTATGTTTCCCTCGAATCCCCGCAAGGAAAGTAAGCGGTGAAACCAATGGCTAAAAAAACGGTTAAAGTCTTTAACCTCGAAGGAAAACCCGTTGGAAAAATAAGCCTCCCACCAGTCTTTGAAACACCATTGAGGCCTGACGTTATAAAGCGTGCAGTTTTGGCAATACAATCAAACAGGCTTCAACCGAAAGGCAGAGACCCCATGGCTGGAAAAAGGACAACCGCAGAATCCAGAGGTGTAGGCCTTGCCATGGCAAGAATCCCTAGAATCAAAGGGCCGACTGGAAGAGGGGCGTTTGCCCCCGGAACCGTGGGCGGAAGGCTCGCGCATCCGCCAACCTCTGAAAAAAAGATTGTTAAAAAGATTCCGAAGAAAGAGAAGAAGCTTGCACTTTTATCGGCGATAGCTGCCACAGCCTCTAAAGAAATTGTGAAAGCAAGGGGGCACTCCATTGAGGGTGTCCCGCAAATCCCCATGGTGGTCACGGATGAAATACAAGAGTTGAAAAGGGTAAAGGATGTTGAAGAAGCCTTTATACATTTGGGGGTGTACTCGGACATTTATCGGGTGAAGGAGAGAGAGAAAATCCGCTCTGGAAAAGGAAAGGGAAGGGGGAGAAAGATGAAGCGGGCTGTCGGACCACTTTTGGTTGTGGCTGAAGACAAGGGGATAATGAAAGCTGCGAGGAACATTCCAGGCGTGGACGTTATTTCCGTCGAAGATTTAAATGCTGAAGTCCTTGCACCTGGCACTCACCCCGGAAGATTAACTATTTGGGCAAGTAGTGCCATTGAAAAATTGAATGAACTTTATGGAGGAAAATCATAATGGACCCTTACGATGTAATACTTTACCCGGTGATGACAGAGGCTGCAAGTTTAATGGTTGAAAAAGAGAACAAACTTGTCTTTATAGTCAATTTAAAGGCGACAAAAAAGGATGTGAAAAGGGCGATTGAAGAATTATACGATGTTGAAGTTGAAAAGGTTAATTTGCTCATAACGCCCCAAGGCGAGAAGAAAGCCTTTGTTAAACTTAACCCAAATTACAAGGCGTCTGACGTCGCCATAAAACTTGGAATACTGTAAACTAAAATAGGTTGAGGAAGGATTATGGGAAAAAGAATCCGCGTTCAAAGGAGGGGGAGGGGCAGCCCAACATTCAGGGCTTCAACGCACAAGAGAGTCGCTCCCGCGCAATATCCATTAACTATACCAACAAAAGAATATTTTGACAACGCCATTAAAGGCATTATTGAAGACATAATCCACGATCCCGGAAGGGGCGCGCCACTAGCCCTTATACGATTTGAAAATGGAGAAACATGCTACACTGTTGTTCCGGAAGGGGTTTTTGTAGGCCAGCAGATTCAAATGGGAGGAAAGGCTCCCGCCGAGGTTGGAAACATTCTTCCAATCGGAAAGATTCCAGAAGGCACGATGATATGCAATATTGAACTTCGCCCCGGAGACGGCGGCAAAATCGCAAAGTCCTCTGGAGCCTATGCAATAGTCGTAACCCACACAGCTCAAGGGACAATAATTAAGCTTCCTTCTGGAAAGACAAAGTATGTAAATGACGCTTGTAGAGCCACAATCGGCGTGGTTTCCGGTGCTGGAAGGACAGAGAAACCATTTCTTAAGGCTGGCGCCAACTACCATAGGATGAGGGCGAAAGGCCATAAGTATCCGAGGACACGTGGAAGAGCTATGGTCGCCGCAGTGCATCCGTACGGAAGCAGCAAGAGAAGTGCAAGAAAAGTAACGACAACATCCCACGGGGCACCGCCGGGACAAAAAGTTGGGTTGATTGCAGCGCGGGGTACTGGCCGCAAGAAGAAAAAGGTTGTCGGTGGTGCATAACGGAAGCTTTATAACACTTGATGCTTATGGTGGTGTTGGGTAAAAATGCCTAGGGAATTTACATATCGCGGATACACACTCAGTCAGCTCCAAAGCATGTCCATGGACGAGTTTATCAACCTACTCCCTTCAAGACAAAGGCGAAGCCTATATCGTGGCCTAACCCCAGAACAGCGAATACTTCTTGAAAAAATTAGGGAGGCAAAAGAAGCCTTAAGAAAGGGTGGAAATGTTCTAATAAAGACCCATGTGCGGGATATGATCATTCTTCCCGAAATGGTTGGCCTCAAAATCTTAGTTCACAACGGAAAAGAGTTTGTTCCAGTCGAAATAAAACCAGAAATGATAGGACATTATCTAGGCGAATTTGCAATTACAAACAAACCAGTAAAACATGGCACGCCTGGTATTGGAGCATCCCGCTCATCCATGTATGTACCATTAAAGTAATCCATTAATCTACATTTTAAGCGCTGTATTCAAGCCCGGACTGCTTTTTATCTAACTGTTTGCCGGGCGGCGGAATCTGCGGTAGCGGAATAGGTGGTGGAACATTTAGGGTTCTTGAGATTATGATTGATTCTATAAAGGCAACGTTGGAAATCGACTGCACTATCATGGGTGGCGGCGGTTTTTTCCCTTCATAATCTTTGTAAATTTTTTCAATTTCGCCTCTATCGCCAGACACGTAGGCTGTTCCCTTAAGGCTTATTTGGGCTATGGAGGGATTGTAGCTTATTGTAACAACAAAGGGGACTTCAATGGAATCTTCTGACTTTTTCTCCATTCCAACTATGCTCAAATTAGTGTTTATTTGAATTGGAGGTGCTTGTTTTTTGATGTCCCAAAAGCGGTCCGCCGAAACATTAGATATTAGGACATTTACTCTAATCATTTAAATCATCGAAGTATTTAGCACGGCCTAATTTAAAGCTTCATTTTTCGGCTCGTTTATACCTTGTGAAACCGCAGTGTCCGCATGCATACCTGTCCCCGTGATCAGCCATAAAATAACCTGGTCCGCACCGCTCGCATGTTGGCCGCAACCTAACAGCCTTGTCTTTCTCAATTTTGTATAGGGCAAAGACTCCTTTTTGTTTCTTTTTGCTTTTCTTAGCTTTCTCTTCCTTTGGGGCTTCTTCAGGGTTTTTGGACATATGCTATTCCTTCTTTTCTCCCTCTTTCGGTTTTTCCGGCATGTTCCTATTAATTATGTATTTTGGTTCAATAAGTTTAGCTTGTTCGACAGAATCATAAACGTTGGCCATTCCAACTGCCAACTTAGTTCCAGTTTTAGTCTCAATTTTTTTGATGAAAACCAGGTTGGCGTCCACCCCAAGCATGTTTGCAACAGCCTTTTTAACTTCTAATCTTTGGGGTGTGCTGCCGGTTTGGTTGTGTTCAACATAAAATGTAATCTCCTTTCGCTTTAGCAAGGGATTAACCTTCTCTTCAACTATTTTCACTTCCATGATGAGCTCCTCAGCGTAGTGTTGACTTTGATGCGCTATCCCATTATTTAGCTTTTCTAAGCACTTTTCATCCTTTTTAAAATCTCTGTTATCTCAGCTTTTTTCTCTGTTGTGGCCTTCACAACAACAGCGCCCTCGCGGGGCTGCCCATATATTACAAAAGAATTTTCTTCGGCATTTAAAATTGCAATAAGCGCAAGCAAATCTTCCTCTCCATCCACAACTATTTTGACACGTTGTTGGCTTTGCAAAGCTTCTTTTATGGCTTTTATGGCTTCCTCTGTTATTGTTCCAGCCGGATTTTTAACATAAATCGTATACTCCATTGTTAATGGAATGGGCGCAATGTTTCGCCTCATAACCTTGTTGTCCACTATGGAGAGTTTTGGAGGCAACCGGGCCTTTACAAGGTTTTTCGAAACAGTGTCCCCAACAGAAATTATTGTCGGCGGCCTCTCCTTCTCAACCATCTCCTTAATTTTTTTCATCGTCTCTGTGAAGGAGCCTCGAATTAGCATGCCCAGCGGCTTTTTAAGTTCTGTGCGCAGTTCTGGTGTGAGAATATAAGCTGTGGTCATTTTACCTAACCTTTAGGGCGTAACGGCCTTTTTCCTTAATGTTCATCGCTTTCGCAATGATTGAGTTTTCTGGGTCGAAAATTATCACAAGGCCGCTGAAGTCGTCACTTAGGGATGAAGTTTTGCATTTTGGGCAAACGTTCTCTTTCGTTATGAGGTGACAGCTCGAACAAGCCTTCTCACTCATTTCGATCCCTGCTCTGCTTTCTTTTCGGTGGCACGCTTAATTTTCTGAAGTTCTTCGTCAATCCACTCCAGTTTTCCAAGGAACGGTTGTCTCGCCGTCACACCTATTTTTCCAGAAGTTCCAGCCCTACCCAACGACACCGCCGTTATCCGAACACGCAACTGATCCCCATTCATGACTTTTCTTTTTGTCTCTTTCCCCAACAAAACTCCTTGCTTCTCGTCGTAGGAAATAAAGTCGTCCATGAGCTGCGAAACATGGAGTAAGGCGTCTACGGGTCCTATACGGACAAATGCTCCAAAATCTGCGACTTCGACAACTTCTCCCTCAACAACCTCCTGCAATTCCGGATAGAATGTTAAGAGGGAGAATGTCACTTTATGATAGGCGGCTCCGTCTCCCGGAATGATTTTTCCAACCGGACTAACTTTTACGTCTATTACTGCTATGACATAGCCTAATTCTTCGTCTACAACCCCTTCATATTTGGCTTTAACTTGCTGATATCCCACCGACTCTAGCGGGTTGCCGAAGGTTTCGGGCGGAATGCGAATTGTATCTTCTAAAGTTATAAGTTTGAACACGGTTATATCCAGCCTTCAATTTCTAACTTTGACTTTTGCCTCACATAAATAATTGGCACATTTATATCTCTTAGCCTCTTCCTAAGCTGCTTATCATTGGTAAACACTGGACATTTCCATTTTTGAGCTGCGTTAATAACTGCATCGTCCGGAGATAACGCATCGTCATCCACTTTAATTACCTTGCATTTTTCAGCCATTTTCAAGGCGTAAGATGCATACTTTCTCATTTTTGGAGGGCCTTCTTCAGCAAGTCTTTCAAGCTCACGTCGAACTTGCAGGGGCAAAACTGGCTCAAAATTTGCCTTTAAAAGAGTTTTCAACTCTTCGAAAATGTCAATTTTAAATTGCAGTGGGACAAATAAAGCATTAGAATCTAAAATTATCTTTAAGGGTTCTTTGGGCTTTGTTTTTTCAGCAGCCATCGCCTTATCATTCCTTATGGCTAAGAATCACTGTTTCGTTTATATTCCTTGTTTTCTTTTACTTTTTAAAAGCCTATTTTATTGACTCTTAAAGGAAAATGATTGTCGCACTGTCGTTTTTCAACAAAATGCTTTTAAACAGTTGCATAAACTAGAATTATGGAGGTTTCTTTTTGTTAAATGGAGGCCTCAAGAAAGCTTTTGCCACGTTGGCAATAATAACGTTGATAGTTACATGTTCTGTAATAAGGTATGCTGAGGCGTCTCCGGGAGGAGAAATAACATGGGTTCGAACAAGCAACCCAACAGCGTATACTGATTTAGCCTATGGTGTTGCAGTCGACGGCACCGGAGTTTATATCGTTGGAAGCGACATGGCTGAAACTCAAGGTTGGCTTGAGTGGAGAATTGAAAAGAGAAGCTTAACAGATGGCGCGTTAATTTGGAACCAAACAAATAACCCAAGCCCATATAATGATGAGGCGTTAGATGTTGCTGTTGACAACTCCGGAATTTACGTGGTTGGCTATGCCTATTCAGAAATCACTGGGCATTCTGAATGGAGAATTGAGAAAAGGAGCCTAACAACCGGATCACTTTTATGGCAGCAAACAAGCCATCTAGGCGTGTATGATGAGCGAGCTTATGGTGTTGCCGTCGATAGCACAGGAGTTTACATTGTCGGAAGCGACACTTCTTCAGCTGATGAGGGATGGAGAATTGAAAAGAGAAGTCTGACCGACGGTGCTTTAGTCTGGAACCAAACGAGCAATCCAAGCACATTAGACGAACGTGCCTATGGCGTAGCAGTTGATGACACAGGGGTTTACGTGGTTGGTTACGAAAGAACTTCAGATGTCGGTGATAAATGGAGAATTGAAAAGAGGAGCATAACAACAGGCGCTCTAATATGGAGTCAATCATATGATTCAAGCGTGGATGACGATAGGGCGTTTGGTGTCGCCGTTGACCATTCCGGGATATACATTGTTGGAGTCAGCGCTTACAATGACTGGTTAATCCAGAAAAGAAATCTAACAGATGGGGCGCTCATATGGAGCCAGACAACAAGCTCTGGTCCAGCCAACGATTTTGCTTATGGCGTTGCCGTTGACGGTTCAGGGGTTTACGTCGTTGGCTATTACAATATTTTGGGCTTTAGCATGTGGAGGATCGAGAAAAGAAGATTGGCTGACGGCACATTAATCTGGAGTCAAACGAGCGTAGGAGTTACAGATTACAATGAGGCCCGCGACATAGCTGTTGATGCTTCTGGAATATACGTGGTCGGCTGGGACCATGCTCCAGGCAATTTTGAGTGGAGAATTGAGAAGAGAAATCTCGGTTTGGCGCCTGCAATATCAGACATGGCGGGCTTAGTTTTGTTAGCCGGACAAAACCAAAGCTACTTTATATATGCAAATCCGCATCGCATGACACGGGCAGAAGCCACCTACGATGTGGCTTCCGGCAGCATAATTTATGGCATGTGCCTCAACCTTCAAAACCAAGGCTTCGATACAAACGCTGAATGGGTTTCTCAAAGCGAATCCGACAGGGGACGTTTGCTTCTCACCGGCTCAACTATACTCATGTTTGGTGGGCCTTGCCCCCATTGGTGCGTCAGCTATTTAGAGGCGCGGAGACTCACTCCAATATACTTCCAAGCAGAGTCTTTGGAGGATGGATTACACCTCAAATTTATAGAAAACTCCACTGGCACGGCAAAAGTCGATAGACTTGCATCCAGCATTGACTTTGAACATGAAGACTACTTTGTCATAATGACCTTAATTGACGAGAACAACAATCGGGTATTCATAAATTACGGTTTTGATTGGAAGGGAACATGGGGAGCGGGAATCTACATTAAATCGATGGCCCTAAACATAATGTCTTTTGTGGGATCATACTATATTATACATTGGGTTGACTCCAACATGGATGGCATACCTCAACCAAACGAAATGGCACAAGTGGCCTCGGGCTGAACGTCATCCCCATTTTTTATTGTATCATTCCGTAGCCTATTAGTCTCCATCTTCCAGCTATTTTTCTGCTTATTGCAACCCGCGAACCGGGCTGCGCACATACTGGCCGACTAAGTTTAATGGTTACCTCTTCCTTTTTAAGCGCCGCGACCTTTCCGACGGTTAATGCTGCTCCCACATGGAAAAGTAGTGTTTCACCCAAGCTTATCTCCCCAACTTTCATTAGTTCCTTTGTTCCAACAGCCCTTTCAAGAATATGTGCTTTTAGCGTCAAATCAAGCAATGTTGGGGGCAGCATGCCAGATTTTCCCACAATATTTCCTGTTAATCCGTCTGCCTTCGAAAATGATGGATCCAAAAGTGTTCCTACACCCACTAAACCGCCACAGTGTGCCTCATTAACGCTTCTTCCGCCAGCATGTAGGCTCACAATCTCGCTGAAAAGTGGGTTGTAGATGCTTTTTCCCTCTTTTTCCACGGCTATTCCAGGGCGAATTTCGATTTCTTCTCCAACAACAAATTTACCTTGTAGGATTGTGCCGCCTATTACTCCGCCCTCCAGTTTTTCTATTGGTGTGCCGGGTTTGTTCACATCGAAGGAGCGGACAATATACATGAGCGGAGGTTTTGTTTCATCCCTTTTTGGTGTCGGTATAAATTCTTCCAAAGCTTGGATTAGGACGTCTATGTTGACGCCCCTTTGCGCGGAAACTGGAATTATTGGCGCGTTTTCAGCTATTGTACCTTTAACAAAATTTTTTATTTCCTCATAACTTTCGCGAACTCTTTTCTCGTCAACTATGTCTATCTTGTTTTGGGCAATGATGATATTTTTTATGCCAATAATTTCCGCTGCCGCCAAATGCTCTCTGGTCTGAGGCTGTGGACAAGGTTCGTCTGCAGCTATTACGAGTATTGCCCCATCCATTATTGCGGCGCCCGAAAGCATAGTTGCCATCAAAGCTTCATGCCCCGGAGCATCCACAAAACTGACCGCCCGCAAAAATGTTGTTTTTGAACCACAGTTCGGGCATATTGGCTTTGTAGAGTATGCGCTGGGCGGTTCACAGACTGGGCATTTGTAAACTGGCATGTCAGCGTATCCCAGCTTTATTGTAATACCCCTTTTCAACTCTTCGCTGTGTCTTGAAGCCCAAACACCCGTGAGCGCTTGCACCAATGTTGTTTTGCCGTGGTCGACATGACCTATCGTACCAATGTTAATTTCCGGCTGCCTCGGTATAATCGGGGGTTTTTCTGCGCTCATTTTTTCCCCATAAACATTTTACAAGCTAATAAGATGGTTGACGCTGCAAGTTAATAAATATTAAGTTAAGTTTTAACTGGCGCTTGGTGCCTCTGTTTTCTTCACTGCTTCCTTTTCAGACGCTTCTTTCTCTTTTTTCTCTTTTCCCTTCTTCATTTCTTTTGGCTTTTCCACAATCTTCATATTTATTTGCACAATGTCATCCGTTATTACGTTTCCACGAACTGTTTTGCGCTTTCTTTCTCCCTCATTTTGTGGATTAAAGCCCACACCACCACTCAAAATGATTTGGCGGCGAACTCCACCATGAACGTTGGGTCTCATTGGAAATCCGTCTTTGTCAGAACCCCCAGTAATCTGCACTTTATGTCCAGCTAAATCAACTATGGAACCATCTATTATGCCGCCTATCTTCTTTCCAATTAACGGAAGGGCCCGCGCTTCTTCAAGCTCAACAACCTTTGAATTTCCCGTTTCAGGATCTGAAATTATTACTTTAAACTTTGCCATCGGCAGTTCCTCAGCGGTGTTATGGAAATTGAGTGTTCTTACTTTTAAGGATTTATGAAAAAATTTTTGCTTTGAAAAATAAAAGTAAGTGTATGAATTGATGGCTTCTGCTATTCTACGTGAACTCTAAGCAAGTCGATGTCTTCCCGCATTTCCGGTGTTAACTCTAGAAATTCTCTAACAGACCTTTCAATGTCCTTTGACTGCGTTATGTATCTACCAACAATAATTATGTCTGCACCTTTTTCCAAGGCTTCCTTTGCCGTTTCTGGAACAATTCCCCCAGCCACAGCGATCAAAAACTTCTTGTCCGCAAAGGTTCGCCTCAACTCTTGAATTAGCTCTAGCCCTATGGTTTTTCCTGTTTCTTGGTCTATACCCCTATGGATGATTATTACGTCTGGAAAATCTTTTAGCGTTTTAAGTTTCTTAATCGGGTCTTCGACGTTTAACATGTCAACCATGGCGTATATCCCCAATCTTTTTGCCTCATAAATGAAGGAGTCTAGGGTTTCCTTCGGAGCCAGTCCAGCAGCGATAACTCCATCTGCTGTTTCTTCGTAAGCTACGTCCACTTCAACCTTGCCCACGTCCAAAGTTTTCAAATCTGCAATGAAGAATATGTCTTTTGCAACCTCTCTAAGATCACTTATCACTTTTGTTCCATACTTTTTTATAAGCGGAGTTCCAGCCTCAAGAATTATCCTGTCGCTTCTCGGAATTTGTGTTATAATCTTTTTGGTTTTTTCAAAGTCTGGGATATCCAGTGAAATTTGTAGGTATGGTGGTCTCCAAAGGCGCGGCACCCTAAATCCCATTATTGGATGCTTAGCTCTATCCTTATCATAAAACAGTTTTTCCAAGGGCGGATATTTTGCCATCGCCCTTTTCAAGGCAAGTTTTGTCGCCCCATAATTAAAATGGTATATTTTGCGGTAGTCGCTTGCTTGCGGATGCATAAAAACACTACACACAATAACCCAGTCGTCAACCTTATCCTTCGGTATAATTCCCTCTTCCACAGCATCCGCGACAGCTTTAGCAACAGCCGCCTGCGCTGGACCAAAAATTCTATTAGCATCCTCAAGATTTTTAACCGTAACCTTCGGAACCAACAGCGTGTGGGGTTTAGGTGGAAGATTAGGCCTTATAACCGCCAATAAGGGCGTGTGACCAGCAGAAAGATTTGACAAGCCCTGAGCAAAAGCCTCGCCAACAGGTCCATCTTTATCGCCTATTAGAAGATCTATATGCGCAACCTCATTGCCTTCTCCTACAAGGGCTTCCCCTATCAAATACGTATATTTTCGGGGCACTTCAACTTCCTCCGACACAAACTTAGGTAAAACATCCTCGCAAACCTCATCAAAATCGACATTAAACTCTCTAAGCCAACCGTAAAGCGTATCTCTATGTATGTTTAAAATCTTAGCAGTTCCAGAAACCGTAGGCCTTGTCGGTTTTTTCCCAAGTGCGCTCCGTGCCTCCATCTCCTTCTTCATAGCTTCCTTCAATAAAGTAATAAACTCGTCTCTTGTTGCAGGCTTTTTAGCGACACGATCCGACATTTTATGTCACACAAGTTCCTATATGTTTACGGCACATATATAAAGTTGTCGCTTTGTGCTGAGGGATTGTCGAGCAAATCTCGTCAGTAAACTTTTATTCTGTCGGCTAATGATGTCTTGCCGACATTTTATACAACATCTTTGGTGCATCGGTAAGTCTATATATTTCGAATCCCTAAAAGATTGTTTAAAATGGTCGTGGAGTTTACTCGTATGAATAAGCTAAATGTTGCTTGCGTTTCCATAATAATTATAGGTATAATCCTCTTTATTTATGGAAGCAATTACTACAATGCCTTTGCTGGTTGGACTGGTGTGTTTCTTGCTTTAGGTGGTATTGTCGCAGGGTTAATTCTTAGGGTTTATGAAAGTTTTGGTGGAAAATAATTTTAAAAGCCATATAGTTTTGAATATTTTTCGTTCAAATATTCTAGGTAGGGTTTGACATCCAATTTTTTTCCAGTAATTTTTCTGATTAAATCCATGGGATCGTAGAGGTTTCCGTAACTGTAAACGTTTTTGATTAACCAATTTTTTATCTGGTTAAAGTTTCCCTTTTCTATGCTTTTCCGCCAATCTGCTATTTCTTTTTCCATAGCCGCCAATATTTGCCCACTATAAATGTTGCCTAAAGCATAGCTTGGAAAATAACCATACAACCCGCTGGCCCAGTGAGTGTCCTGCATTACACCCTCGGAGTCGTTTTCGATTTTTACGCCAAGATACTTTTCATAGCTTTGGTTCCACAGCTCTGGAAGCTCCTTTACAGTTATTTTTTCAGCGAAAAGGTCTCTTTCAAGATTGAACCTTATGACTATGTGGAGGCAATAGGTCACCTCGTCGGCTTCAACACGAATTTTGGAAGGCTTAACCTGGTTTATCGCGTGCACAAACTTTTCCAATTCTATATTTGAGAGAAGTCTTCCCGTGATTCTCCTTAATTTTGGTAAGAAATATTTCCAAAATTCTTGAGAGCGTCCAACAATGTTTTCTACAAAACGTGATTGAGACTCATGAAACCCTGAAGAGCACGCTGTCCCCACAGGTTGGAAAATCCATTCCCTTGGAAGGTTCTGCTCGTATAATGCGTGTCCAGCTTCGTGCAAAACTGAAAATATGGATGAAGTAAAGTTGTCTTCGTAGTAATGGGTTGTTATTCGGACGTCATCGTAATAACCAGTTGTGAAAGGATGCTCTGTTTCATCAATTCTTCCTCCGGCATTCTTCGATTCGACATCGTATCCGACAAATTCGGCAAGGGCCTTAGAAATTTTGCGTTGAACATTCACAGGGATTGGGCGTTGAAGCACGCTCATGTCGGGCTGTTTGGGGGATTCCACGCACTTTTTAAGCAGCGAAACTAAACCTTTCTGCAGTTCATCAAAAACTTTGGTTATAGTGTCGGATGCCATTTTTGGTTCAAATATGTCTATTAAAGCGTCGTAGGGCGTTTTGGTTTCCTTCACCTTCATCAATATTTCTGCAGCCTTTTTCTCCAAATCAACAAGCTTTTCAAGTTCCGGTTCGAAAAGCAGGAAGTTTTTTGTCATCTTTGCCTTTTTCCAAACATCCACAGTTATTGCCCTTTGCTTTGCAATTTCCGCAACCAAATCTTCCGGAAGCCTTGTCTGTTCGTCATAGTGTTTCTTTATGAGGTACACGTTCCTTTTTTGAACTTCATTTAATTTGTCATACACAGGAGGCTTCAAAAGCTCTTCTAGCAAGGCTCCAATTTCAGGGTCTGTGCTCATTTTATGTTCAATGCGACTTAAAAGGGCAAGTTGTTGGCTCCGCAGTTCTATGGCCTTCGGCGGCATCATTGTTTCCATGTCCCAGTGAACCAAGGAAGTAGTTGATTGTAAAATGAATAGGTCCTTAATTTTGTTCATTAATTTCTCGTAACTTTGGGGAGTAGCTGTTGCCATGGGCATTCCAACTGTTTGAAGACTTTATCTGGTTAAGCCTTTTTATATTTGAAGTTTGCGTGCCTTAAGTCAGCAAATTTAAAGACGGCATACCAATAATTATTCGTGGGAACCATGTTCGTCGATAGGGTTGAATGCACAAAGTGTGGAGAGGTTTACGAGGCTGATAAGGCTTTAACAGTATGCAGAGAGTGTGGCGGAGCCTTAATATTCCAATATGATTTGGCGAAGGCATCTGAAAAAATTTCTAAAAATGTCCTTGAAAGGAGAAAGGAAACATTCTGGAAATTTACCGAATTGCTTCCAATTTCCTCGCCGAAAAACGTAGTTTCGCTTGGAGAACCTTACACGCCGATACTGCAAATTTCGCTGAACAAAAGAAACTATCCAAAAAATGTTTTCGCAAAAGATGATGGAAGGCTCCCGACCGGAACTTTTAAGGCCAGGGGTATAGCCGTGACCGTTTCCAAACTCAAAGAGTTGGACATAAACCATGTTGTAATTCCTTCTGCAGGCAACGCTGCTGCAGCCTTAGCAGCCTATGGAGCAGCTGCGGGAATGAGCGTCCACGTGTTTATGCCGAAAGATGCTCCTAAAAGTAATTTGAAGGAATGCCTTAGCATGGGTGCAAGGGTTTTTCTTGTCGAGGGCTTAATAAATGACGCGGCTGCGGTCAGTAAAAAACTTAGTGTAAAATATGGTTGGTTTGACGTTTCAACAAACAAACAACCTTACAGGTTTGAGGGCTATAAAGCCGCAGCGTTCGAAATTGCAGAGCAATTTAAGTGGGATCCACCCGACGCCGTTATTTTCCCAACAGGCGGAGGGGAGGGGGTCATAGGCCTTTGGAAGGGGTTTAAAGATTTAATGGAGCTAGGTTGGACGGGTAAAATTCCACGTTTAATAATTGTTCAGTCCACGGGCTGCGCTCCGCTTGTCAAGGCATATAACAACGGGGACATCGAGGTAAGGGAGCCATGGGAAAACGCTGAGACTTTGGCAGCGGGTTTAAGGGTTCCATTTCCATACGCAAGCTACCTAACATTGAGGGCTATAAGAGAAACCAAAGGCTCGGCAGTAGCTGTTTCTGATGCGGAGATAATCTCTTCGATGGAAGCCTTTTTTAAAAAAGGCATATATGCGTGTCCAGAAGCCGCCTCTACGCTTTCAGCTTTATACAAGCTTATTGAAGGGGGCGAAATTGACCAAAGCGAAAAGGTGCTTTTGTATTTAACTGGCAACGCAATGAAGTACTTCGACCTTCTAAAAATGGATAAAAGCAAAATTACCCAAATAAGCAAGGAAACAGACTCTTTATTATTATAAGCTCAAGCATGTTCCTGCAAGTTAAGATAGCTAACAAAAATTCCTCACAGATTTTGTCGTGATTAGCTAGAAAGGTTTATATTTTAGTGCTTTTTTGCTTATCCGATTAGCTGAAAAATAATTCTTAAAATTTGGAGGAATTTGTATGGCTTACTTAACAACAACGGCTTCGGGGCAACCCGTCTTAATCCTTAAGGAAGGTACAACAAGAAGTAGGGGCCGCGAAGCCCAGCGAAACAATATAATGGCAGCCCGAATAATAGGCGAAGTCTTAAAAACAACCCTTGGACCACGCGGAATGGATAAAATGCTTATCGACAGCCTGGGCGACATAACAATAACAAACGACGGAGCCGCAATATTAGACGAAATAGAAGTTGAACACCCAGCCGCCAAGATGATGGTTGAAATAGCAAAAACACAAGACGACATGGTGGGAGATGGAACAACAACTTCAGTAGTTCTGGCTGGCGAACTATTGAAGAGGGCTGAAGAACTCTTAGATCAAAACGTTCACCCAACAATAATTGTAAGCGGATATCGGAAAGCAGCCCAAAAAGCCATAGAAGTAATAAATAAAATCGCAACCCCAGTAGACATAGAGGACAGAGAAACACTTAGAAAAGTTGCAATGACCGCCATGGCAAGCAAGGCCGTTGGCCCAGCAAAAGAGCATCTTGCAGAAATAGCTATAGACGCAGTTAAACAAATAGCTGAAAAACGCGGCGACCGCATAATCGCAGACATAGATAACATCCAAATAATAAAGAAAACTGGAAAAAGCCTATTCGAATCCCAGCTTGTCCGAGGCCTAATAATAGACAAGGAAGTAGTTCACCCAGGAATGCCTAAAAAAGTTGAAAACGCAAAAATAGCCTTACTTGACTGCCCGCTGGAAATTGAAAAAACAGAATTCAG
>JAVZNZ010000005.1:0-103431 GCA_038882575.1 Bathyarchaeia archaeon | reverse complement strand
CTTTGAGCCTCATTTTTCTGAAAGCTTCCAAATCTAACTGTTTTTTAACAAACCTTATGTAGGGCCATGTCGGATCAATCCACTTCAATAACCCACGTTGCATCCCAGTCTCGATCGAGATTTCCTTTATTTTACGTTCCCTAAAAATTCTGCTAATATTATTAGTGATCTCTTCAGTTGTTTCCGGCAATGCGGGACCCGCATATTCTGGGATGTACTTAATACCGTTCCATTCTGGCGGGTTATGCGAGGCTGTAATCATTATTGCGCCAGTAGCTTTCCTATGTAAAACCTCAAAGGCTGCGACTGGAGTGGGCACATCTCTTTTTGTGATGTATGTTGGGATATCATTACCTAACATTATTTTGCATGCACTTTCTGCAAAGTGGCGTGACCATTTGCGCGTGTCATATCCAACTATAATGCCTCTTTCCTTTAAGCCGTGAGACTGAACATAGTCAGCTATGCCTTGAGCCACGACTTTTACATTATCAAAAGTAAACTCTCTGCCTATGATACCGCGCCAACCGTCTGTGCCGAAACTAATTTTCACCGAAAACCCCTCAACGTATCTCAACTTTTATTAACCGTTCAATTCTGGTTTTCTCTACTGCACTATAACTAAAGGGAAAGATATAAGCACCCTTTAATCAAACTTATGATATTATAACTTGGAGTGGGAGAGTAAAATGCGGATAGGGTTCTTCGTTTGGGAATACCCGCCTAAGCTTGTAGGCGGTTTAGGAACATACGCAGAATATATAACTCACGAGTTTGTTGAGTTAGGCCACGATGTTGCGGTTTTTACCCTTAATCCTGGAGATTTGAATACACGAGAGATTTTAAAGGGAGTGGAAGTTCACAGACCACTTATTGCTGACGCAAGCAACGTTTTTCCAATGTTTGTTGCGGATGACTTGAGAAAATGGGGAACAAACATCCGCTTCTTTAACGACATCTTCATTTACAACGTTCTAAGCGCAACTAAATTCATCAACGGACTAATTAAAAAAGAAGGATACAAATTTGACATTGTTTGTGTGCACGACTGGTTGAGCAGCATAGCTGGCTTAATAATCAAGAACGAAACCAAAATCCCAGTTGTTTTTCACGTTCACAGCACAGAATGGGGAAGAAGCGGTGGTCAAGGCTCAGAGGTTGTTTCACATCTTGAATGGGCAACTGCCCAAGCCGCTGACAAAATAATAACAGTCAGTCATGCAATGAAGGACGATTTGGCACGTCATGGTTGGCCGCAACAAAAAATAAGCGTTGTATGGAATGGCGTGGACCCTATACGCTATAATCCACAAAACTGTAAACCTGAAGATGTTAAGAAGATCCGAGAAAATTACAACATTCCAAACGATTGGAAAATGCTTCTCTTCCTTGGAAGATTAACGTGGGTAAAGGGTGTTAAGAATCTAATACAAGCAATGCCAACAGTTTTGAGAGATTATCCGCACACGAAACTGGTGATTTTAGGCAAAGGCGAAGAAGAAAGGGACATAGCGGAAACAGCAACTAGACTTGGAATAAAAGATAACGTTATTTGTCGTTTTGATTTTGTCCCAGAAGAAGAACGAATTCTACATTATGCTGCTGCAGACGTCTGCGTCTTCCCGTCGGTATACGAACCATTCGGCATAGTAAGCCTAGAAGCAATGGCAATGGCAAAACCCGTAGTCGTCGGCGCTCATGGAGTAGTAGGCTTCAGAGAACAAGTAGTTCCTTCAAGTCCAGAACAAAACGGCATCCACGTAAACGGCGAAGACCCAGCCGACATAGCATGGGGAATAAAAGAAACCCTTAAAGACCCACAAAATGCCAAAACATGGGGAGAAAACGGACGAAAAAGAGTCTTACAATACTTTACATGGAGAAAAACAGCAGACCAAACACTCGGAATATATCAAACACTCGTCCAGTAAATTTGTAATAAAAAAGTTAGAAAGGCTTCCTTTCCACTTAGAAGCAGTTGAAGTCAAGAGGCTTATTAAAAATGAAAAATAAATTGAACGATCAAAACGGTAGAAAATGGCTGAACAGAAACGTGGCGGCGATGGGTTTCACAAGTCTGTTCAGCGACGCAAGCCATGAGATGGCTACTTCTATTCTTGCTCAATTCTTAACGATTGAGTTGCATGGTTCAGCTGAAATTTTGGGCTTAATAGAGGGGCTGGCGGACTTCTCCTCAAGTTTTATTAAGACATATTCTGGTTGGCTAAGCGATAAGTTGGGCAAGAGAAAGCCCCTTGCGACATTAGGCTATACGCTTACAGGCATATTCATATCCCTATTTGCCTTTGCATCTAACTTCCTTCAAGTATTATTTTATAGAACAGTTGGATGGATTGGAAGAGGCATAAGAGAACCGCCCAGAGACGCTCTTCTAGCTGATTCTGTTGAGCCTGAAAGCTATGGCCACGCATTCGGCTTCCATCGCATGATGGATACATTAGGTGCCATTATAGGCCCAAGCATAGCTTTTATTCTACTGCCCCTTATAGGGTTTAGGAACGTTTTCCTAGTTGCACTTTTGCCAGGCATCTTAGCAATACTTGTCTTCGCACTTTTCACAAGGGAAAAAGTTTGTAGACAAAAAGTTGAAGAAAACAGGAAACTATTAGGCGACATAAGAGGGCTGCCAACAAGATTCAAACATTACCTGTTAGCTGTAGGCATATTTGGTGTCGGAAATTTCGCCAACACCTTTCTAGTGTTGAAGGCCACAGAAGCTCTAACACCAAGTCTCGGTGCTATAGTCGCCAGCAGCATCAGCGCCTTTCTTTATGTGATGCTTAACGTGGGCGCTGCATTTTTTGCCTACATATTTGGCGCATTGGGAGACAAATTCAGCAAAAATAACCTATTAGCCCTAGGCTACCTAATTTTCAGCATATATTGCATCGGCTTCATCTTCTCACCGCCAAACATTTGGGTATACGCCTTCCTCTTCCTTTTGGCGGGCGTAGAAAAAGGAGCCATAGACGCAACTGAAAGATCGTATGCCGCTGAACTGCTAGAAGAAAACAGAAGAGGAACAGGCTTCGGAATCCTCAGCACAATCAACGGCATAGGAGACTTCACATCAAGCATTACCGCCGGAATCCTATGGACACTCATATCTGCCAGCGCATCTTTCGCATTCGGAGCAATACTCGCACTAATAGCAACGATGATCTTAATAATTCGCAAGTAGGCAATTCTTTCTGTTTAAATTATTAATCGAAAATTAAATTCTTCGGCGATTATTTTTTACTGGTAAATTTGTGCGTAAATCCCACCCCCCGCACTTTTGTGAGTTGTTTGCGTTGTCGGAAAATTTTAGTCATTTACCCGCGTCATGGAGTAATTGTTGGAACTTTAGGGAAATGCGAAGAACCCGTAGCGCCTTGGATAATCCTTTTATTCTTAATCCACTTAAATGTGGGGGTTGAGGATAGAAATGTCAATAGAAAATAGTAGAATTTTGGGCGGAGTTGGCGCGTTACTGATGTTTATTGGGATTTTTCCATACATCAATTACTTTGGCGTAATCGAGCTTGTCGGTCTAATACTTGTTATGATCGCCCTATACGGTTTGGCTGGCCATTACAAGGAAGGAAGCATTTTCAACAACGCCCTTTACGGACTGATAGTGGGAATAGTTGGCGGCGTGATTGCAATAGCATTGGTTGTTATCACTGTTCTAAGTTCGCTGACTAATTTTCTATACACGATTTTCCCAAATTGGAATGGCGACTGGACGGCGCTTTCAGGTTTAACACCGGATATGTCGAAGTTTTCTTTAGAGGCCATTATGCCTATTCTTACAGGACTTTTCGCAGCCTTCATTATTTTCTGGGTGTTCGCTATAATCTCAGCATTCTTTGTCAGACGCTCGCTTGGAACGCTTTCAGGAAAATCAGGCGTTGGTTTGTTTTCAACAACTGGGTTACTACTTTTGATAGGCGCGGTGCTAATCATTATTTTCGGCATAGGATTAATTCTAATTTGGATTTCGGCACTATTGCTTGCCATTGCCTTCTTCCAACTAAAACCCCAACAGGCACAACCGACAACATCAGCCACGATAACAACATAAGTGCAAAGGCGCACGTCTAACCCATTTTTCTATTTATTTGTGGAAAAAGATTGTGGCATGCAAGTTTGTTCGTATTTGGAGTTCGAATGTTACAGAACATTTATATCGTAATATATGCTACATGTTCTTGATATGTCGATATACCGACATATATTATTTGTTCATCATACAGGAGGGTTGGGCGAACGGGATGATGGCGGAAGTAGCTTTAGCCCTTTGGATTTCCCTATGCGTATATCTCTTCTGGTACATTGCCAAGGCTTCGACTTATGAGCCAATATCTTTAGGTGACCTTGCGGTACTTTGGAGATTGCACAAACGTGAAACTGGCTGCAATTCATCATGGATAGAGGATTTGCTTGTCAAGGATGGTAAGGTTGTTGGGTTTAGATGTGGATGTGGCTGTGAATATTTGCAAAAACGTCTTATAACGCAGAAAGCCAAGAAAATCGTCCGCCCTCGCAAGCTATCCATGCCCGAGCAAAAAGGCTTCACAGAGAAAAGCTGTGATATTATTTTCAGAAACATCAGAGAAGTGGAGAAAATTTAGTATTTTAAAATGATTAAGAGCGGCTTTCAAGAAATTTTATGGCTTTCTCAGCAACAGCCTCATGCAAGCGGTCCCTGTTCGCGTAAGTGACCTCAAATATTTCGGCATCCCTCCTACCTTTAACTTCGTCTATTAGCTTTTCTCTAGCCCTCCAGTGGACAACAGCAACCAAGAGTTTTTTACTTTCCACAGCCATTCCCACGGTTTGCTTAAACTTTTCTGAGAAAAGCTCCATAGGCCCAACTTCATCCACAATTATGACATGGGAACTTTTAATTGCATTTGAGATGGCTGCCACACCTATGCCTTCTAAATCCTCTAGGTTAACGTGGTACTTGCCGACTTGCGGTCCACTTTTTTGGTTTATGTGGGCAAGCCATCCTCTTCTGCCAGTGCCCAAATCTAATATTTCAAAGCCTATTCTTGACCCGCCTGAGCGGACTTCACGGCTAATCATCCCGCCAACAGTATAACCCTTCTCCTTCAATAAGTCTACAATTTTTAGTAGGGTCGTTGTCTTTCCGATTCCAGGCTTCCCAGTCAACAATAAAATGCGTTTGTCCATTTTCTATCTAATCAGAAATCTAATACACTCTTCCTTAATTAATTATTTAGCCAGCAAAGAGTAAGCGTTAAAGTGGATGAGACCAAATGGGCTTTGGCATGAGTTTTCCAGCAGAGTTTGTTGTGGAAGGCAAGGTTAAAGTGTTGGTTCCAAAGCTTGGGGCTTTTGTTAAGGCGCCTTCAGAATACGCTCCTTCAAAGGCCCCTGTCTTTTATAATCCAGCTATGGAGTTGAACCGCGACATAGCGGTTTTAGCCCTACAAGCGTACCAGAAAATCGTTAATCGTGAAGTCGGTGTTTGTGAGCCTCTTTCGGGTTGCGGTGTCAGGGGGATTAGATTTGCTGTGGAAGTGGAAGGTGTAAGAAATGTTTTGATTAACGACATAAACAATGAAGCCTTTCGCCTTGCCAAACAAAATGTACAATTAAACGGTTTAGAAAAACGTGTCAAAGTGAGAAATGAGGATGCAAATTTGCTCTTAAGCCATTATGCGGCGCCACGCAAACGATTTGATGTAATAGATTTAGATCCTTTTGGATCACCCGTGCCTTATTTGGATTCCACATTACGCGCGTTGCGTGATGGTGGGCTGCTGGCTTTAACAGCCACAGACATGGCGCCCCTCTGCGGTGTCCATCCAAAAGCTTGTATAAGGAAGTATGGCGGAAATCCTTTAAGAACAGAATATTGTCATGAGTTGGCTGTTAGACTTTTGTTGGGATGCGTTGCCACAACCGCGGCAAAGCATGACATTGGCATAAGCGTAGTTTTCAGCCATAGCACAGACCACTATATTAGGGCATATGCTATCATAAAGCACGCAGCAAAAGCAGCTGATCAAAGCCTCAAAAACATGGGATACATACTCCACTGCTTCAAATGTTTTCATAGGGAAACAGTAAACCCTTCTGAATTTTTTGGACATTCCAGAAAATGTTGTGAATGCGGCTCAAAACTTTATTTCGCTGGTCCCCTATGGCTTGGCAAACTCGCCGACAAAGGATTTTGCGAGCGAATGCTCGGGCAGTCAGCGGAAAGAAAATTTAGGCATGAAAAGAGAATTATGAAAATTTTGAGTTTAGTTAAATGTGAGGTTGATGCTCCAGCCACATACTTTGTCGTTGACAAATTTTGTGATGTGTTGGGTTTACCGGTACCGCCCATTAAAAGGGTCTTGGAGGCTTTAAAAGAAAGAGGTTATCAAACTTTTTTGACGCACTTTGATCCTAAGGGAGTTAAGTCGAATGTTTCGGCAATGGAGTTTAAAAATATCTTGTTCAGTCTAAAAGAGGGTGCTAGGGATCGTGTACAACGCCTTTTGTAGTTTTAACATAAACTATTAAGGTTAGTTAATAAATTACTTTTAAAGAAGTTGGAGGCAAAACGGAGGTGCGTTAAACTCGGGAAAATTTTAGTCGCGTCCGCTTGGCCATACGTGAATTACACGCCGCACTTGGGCACTTTAATACAAGTTTTGTCAACTGACGTTGTGGCCAGATACTATCGCTTGAAAGGCGAAGACGTTGTAATGGTTAGCGGTTCTGATGAGCATGGAACCCCCATAGAAGTTGAAGCCGTAAGATTGGGCGTTCACCCAAAACAGTTGACGGATAAAGTCCACAATAAAATTGTTCAACTTTTCAAAAAGTGGGGAATATCCTTCGACAACTACACAAGAACCGAAAACCCAACACACAAAGAGTTTGTCCAAAATCATTTCATGAAACTTTACAATAACGGCTACATCTTCGAAAAAGAAACCGAACTGCTCTTCTGCGAAAACTGCAAGCGCTTCCTCCCAGACCGTTTCATCGAGGGAAAATGCCCCTACTGCGGATACGCCCAAGCAAGAGGCGATCAGTGTCCCGAATGTGGGAGACTATTAGAAACAACATTGCTTTTGGAGCCATACTGCGTCATTTGCAAGGGCACTCCAACCCTAAAAAAGACTAAACATTGGTATTTTGACCTATCAAAATTCTCGCGGGAGCTTGAAGACTACATAAATGGCAATAAACAGTTGCCCACAAACGCAAGAAACTTCAGCCTAAACTTAATAAAGGAAGGCCTAAAGCCTAGGGCAGTCACAAGGGACAACAAGTGGGGAATTCAAGCGCCCTTCCCAGGGGCTGAGGACAAAACAATTTATGTTTGGGTTGAGGCTGTTTTGGGCTATGTTTCCGCGACAATCGAACATTTCAAAAATTGTGGCACACCGGAGAAATGGAAGGAATTCTGGTTTAACAAAGAGGCGAAGACAATTTTCTTTATAGGCAAGGACAACATACCCTTCCACACAATAATTTTCCCAGCACTACTTTTAGGCGCCCACGAAAACTACAACCTTCCATGGAACGTTTCCACAACAGAATTTCTCCAATTCAAGGGCGAAAGAGCCTCAAAAAGCCTTAGAAGAGGAATATGGATTGACGAAGCCCTAGAGCTTTTTCCACCAGACTATTGGCGCTACTTCTTGATTGCAACAAGACCAGAAACCAAAGACTCAAACTTTTCATGGGAAATCTTCAAAGAAAAAATCAACTCCGACCTAAACGACACGCTAGGCAACTTCGTCCACAGAACCCTAAGCTTCATAAACACTTACTTTGACGGCGAAATTCCCCAGCCAAAAGATCTCGATGAGAATTCAAAAAGAATTTTAGAAGCCATAAAAGAAAAAGTGGAGACAATCGCTGAAGAAATCGAAAACTGCAGGCTTCAGTCGGCTGTAAACACCCTAATTGGTTTAAGCCGCGTTGGAAACCAATTTTTGAATGAGAAAGAGCCTTGGAAACTGGTTAAAAAAGAGAGGGATAAGGCTGCAAGCATCCTTTACGTGGCCGTTCAAATCGTTAAGGCCTTAGCCATAATTTCAGCTCCGTTCATCCCATTCTCGGCAGAGCAGATTTGGAAAACCCTAAACTTGCCGGGAAGCGTTCACGAGCAAGGGTGGGATGAAGCCCTAAAGCCTCTACCACCTAAACATAAAATAGCCGAAGCCAAGCCACTGTTTAAGAAGATAGATGTCAGCGAAGAGGAGCTTGATGAATTGCTGACGAAGGTTAGAGAAAAATTGAAGGAAACATAAAATGTGTGGCGTTAAACTTTGCAGCTGAAAATAGACCTCCACGTCCACACAAACTATTCATATGACTCCATAATAAAGCCTGAAGAAGTTGTTTTTTATGCTCGAAGGTGTGGTTTAGACGGCGTTGCCATAACAGACCATGACACAATAGATTGCGCACTAAAGTTGGCTGAAGAAACCAATTTTCTTATAATTCCCGGAATAGAAATTTCAAGCTTAAATGGGCATGTGCTTGCGCTTAACGTTCAAGAACCTATTCAAAAAGGGTTAAGCGTCGATGAAACTGTAGACAAAATTCATAGTTTAGGCGGCATAGCCGTGGCTTGCCATCCAACGTCATTTTTTAAGGGAAGCCTTGGTAAGCGGTTAAGTGCGAAGTTTGATGCTGTGGAAGTTGTAAACGCTTCTGCTTTCCCTTTCAAACATTCCGTAAAACAATGCGAAAAAATTGCTTCTCGCCTTGGAATGGCTCAAATTGGGGGGAGCGACGCCCATTATGGTCCAGAAATAGGTTGCGCATACACAATGGTTGACGCTGAGTCAAGCGTGGAGGATGTCGTTAAATCAATAAGTAGGGGGTCATGCCAACCCTTCGGTAGGGCAATACCATTAACCGTGAGACTGAAAAGGGAAATTTTAGCCCTTAAGAGAAAGCTTTCATAAAAATAGGAGTTTTTATGGAGATTTTTCCATTTGGTATAGGTTTAATTCTATGTTTAATGGTTTTTCCGGCTCCGCGTATGGCTCGAGGTTGAAGAGTTGTGGTGCAATTGTTCCAAATCCGCTCAAGACATGAGGAGAGTTTACGCCGGTCATGACCAATGTAACCTTTAATTTTCCATCTTGCTCCGGGTTTACTCTTGCGCCCCAAATGACCAAAGCGTTTTCATCCATCATCTCTGTTACTATTTCTCCCACGCGGTTTGCCTCTTCGATTGTCATTTGGCTGTCGCCAGTTACATGAATTAATGCGCCTTTCGCACCAGCATAATCCACGTCAAGTAATGGGCTTCTCAACGCGTTTTTAACGGCTTCTTCAGCTCTATTTGGGGCATCGGACTCGCCGACTCCAACAACGGCCACGCCTCCACGCTTTACTATTGTTTTGAAGTCTGCGAAATCTAGGTTTATGAGGCTTGGGGCTGAAATTGTTTCAACTATGCCCTTAATCATGTTTGCCAAAACACGGTCCGCCACCTTGAAGGCTTCGTTTATTGGCAATTGTGGAACAAGCTGCATAAGTTTATTGTTGTCTATAATCACGACGGTGTCACATTGCCTGCGCATTTCAGTTAAAGCCAAAGCCGCATATGCAATTCTTCCTTTTTCAATGCGAAACGGCGTAGTTACAACACCAACCGTTATGGCCCCTCTCTTCCTTGCAATTTCAGCGATTGCCGGCGCAGCCCCGGTTCCGGTACCTCCACCCAAGCCAGCAGTTATGAAAACCATGTCAAAATCAGAAAGCACTTCCTCAATGGTTTTTCTAGATTCTTCAAAGGCAGCCCTACCAAGCCTTGGATCTCCGCCAACCCCCAACCCATTCGTAAGTTTTTCCCCAATCAAAATTTTTCTGTGAGCTTTTGAAATGCTTAAGTGGAGTGCGTCTGTGTTTATCGCAATGCATTCCGCGCCGGCAATTCCCATCTCCATCAATCTTGTAACAGTGTTATTTCCAGCCCCCCCAACGCCGACAACGGCTATGCGGCAGCGAATGGACTTGTTTCCTTTGTTTGCTTCGCTTACGGCCTCACGCAACGTGTATTTAAACGCATTTTCAGCTATGGTCATTAGCCCGCCCTTTCCCTTCGCATAACCTCATTGTTAATTAAATCTCGAATGGCAACACGAATTGCCTCAGCTCTATTCGGATAAAATCTTTCATTAACAAGCTTGTCCAACGCCTTAATATACGGTTCAGGTAAATAGATTGTTATCAACTTCATTATTTTCTCCTCCCGCGAGCAGACTGGTTTGCTTTAAAACCTATACTTGTATATAATATGTTTTAAATATGTTTCAAATATGTTGGTGCCTTCTCATTTAAGCATTTGCAAAAACCATTTCAAATTTCTGTAAATTTGAGCTTTGAGCAACATTTACATTTTTATTATTTTATTAAGCATTTTATGTAGTGTGATGGAGCGATATGCAGGTCTTCATCAAGAGTTTTGGGTGTTCCACAAACTTTTCAGACGGTGAGGTTTTGGCTGGATGCTTAGCAGAGGCTAGGTATAAAATAGTTGATTCTATTTCTGCTGCGGACATAGTCATTTACAACACTTGCGCTGTTAAGGGGCCTACCGAAAACCGTATGATAGAGCTGCTGAGGAGAGTTCCAGCGGACAAAAAGCTTGTCGTTGCCGGCTGTTTGCCCCTCATTAACTTTGAAAGGTTATGTAGAGAGGTGCGCTTTGATGGTGTTGTGGGTCCAGCAGCCGGCGACAAAATTGTTGATGTGGTTGGGCGTGTGGTTGCTGGGGAAAGAGTTATTGCCTTGGAGAATACCTTAAGCGCTAAGCCGAGCCTATGCCTCCCAAGGCTCAAGTTGAACCCCTTAATAAGCATAATTCCAATAAATTATGGATGTTTAGGCGCGTGCGCCTACTGTTGTGTTGTTTTTGCAAGGGGGCGTCTAAGAAGCTATACTGTTAAAGAGATTGTTGAAAGAGTACGGGGGGATGTGGCTTCTGGAATCAAAGAGATTTGGCTAACTTCACAAGATACCGCCTGCTATGGAAGGGATTTAAACACGAACTTGGCTGAGCTGCTTAATGAAATATGCGAAATAGAAGGCGTGTTTAAAATTCGTGTTGGCATGATGACGCCAAACATGGTTTTGGATATTCTCGACGATTTAATTCAAGTCTTCAAAAATGAGAAGATATTTAAATTTGTCCATCTGCCAGTCCAGAGCGGCGACAACAAAGTTTTGAGGCGCATGCGCCGTTTTTACTCTGTGGAGGATTTCAAAAGTATTGTAGACGCGTTTAGAAAAGCCCATCCGGAAATAACCTTAGCCACGGACGTTATCTGCGGTTTCCCAGGCGAGGGCGAAAGGGAATTCGAAAAAACCATAAGGTTGATTGAAGAGGTTAAGCCCGACATTGTTAATGTCTCAAAATTTTTTGTTAGGCCAAAAACTGAGGCTGCCAAAATGCAGAATGACTTTGTGCCACTACAAGAAATTAAACGGCGAAGCAATTTGGCCTCTGCCGTCGCAAGAGACATTGCCCTAGAAAGAAATGGGCGATGGGTTGGGTGGGATGGTGAAGTTCTCGTTGATGAAGCAGGGAAAGTGCATGGCTCTTGGGTTGGACGAAACTTTGCCTACAAGCCCATAACATTAAAAAGCGCCGACAATTTGCTTGGTAAAACCTTGCGTGTGAGGGTTGTTAAAGCCTATTCAACACATGTTGAGGGCGAGCCCCTTCAATAAATTTTTTATGGCTATTCCGCGCAATATTAAGGTTGAGGAGATGGCATGTTTGGGTGAAAACCTCGTAGAAGTTGGGCGTGTAACACACTTTTTCACAAAAATTAGCGTTGCCGTTGTTGAGCTTAAGGCGCCATTGGCCGTGGGCGACCGCATAACCATAAAAGGTCCAACAACGGATTTTGAGCAGCTTGTCGAATCTATGCAGATCGAACATAAAAATGTGCAGAGGGCTGAGGCTGGACAAAGTATTGGCTTGAAGGTTGTTCAACGGGTTAGGGAGAAAGACATAGTATACAAAAAATTATAATCCATTGTAAAAATTGGCATTGCGGCCCTTTTGCAATTCTTCAAGCTTCAAGGTTGAACTCTCGGATTACAGCATTTAACCAGTAAATGAAAATAGAAAGTTGACATTCTAATCACATGATGTGAAGGGAAAAGTTCATAAAAGTTTGTGGTATGAGAAAGGCTTAAGCTTGCATTTGCGGTGGATGGGCCATGGCCAAGTTTAGCATGCGGAAATTTGTTTCCGTAGACCCAAGTAAATGTGTGGGCTGCAGCATTTGCGAATACGTCTGCCTCTTAGAGAAGGGCGAGCCCTTATGGAATCCGTTAAAATCAAGGATTAGAGTTGTTCGCTTCCCTATGCTATTTAATGCCGCCATGGTTTGCAGGTTTTGTGAAGACGCCCCATGTGTGCGTGCATGCCCAAGGAAGGCTTTAACCCAATCTGAAGAAAACGGTCTAATACTCGTGGACGAAATTAAATGCGACAGTTGCGGCTGGTGTATTCAAGCGTGTCCCTACGGTGGGATTGCACTTAACCCTGATAAGCATTCGGTTTTGACCTGCGACCTTTGCGGCGGAGAACCCAAATGCATTGAATATTGCCCAGAAGAAGCCCTTGAACTCTTGTCTGATGATGAGGCTGCCGATAAAAAGTGGGCTGCGGCTGTGGAGAAACTGCCGTCAGAAATTGAAAAATTAACAAATTTGATAAAAAGGAAGGAGCTTTCGCCAATATTTGCGGAAAACGAGAAGAGGGCGAAAAAACTTTCGGAAAAGCTTGAAGCCATTTATAAAAAATGGGGTGTTCACAAAATTAAATAGAGGGACTTTTAAAAAGGCATGGAGTTGGCGACTAAATTTTCAGACAAATTTATGGGATTATTTCGCAGCCGTTATATTTCATGAAGTTGAAGTCTTCAAGCCTTACTCTTCCACTTTTTATAAGATTTCTTATCCTCGGAATTTCCTTTGAAACAGCTTCTATCAGGTTTTGAACTGTTTTGCAAACTTCTTTGTAGGCATTTTCTTTCCAACGTTTTGTTATGTTCGCGTAGAGGCATCTTCCGCCGCATAAGCCGTAAATTTCGCATTTTGTGCATGGTTCGCCAACAAAAATTTTTGGCAAGTTCAATGGGTTTGCTGTGCTTATGTGCCCCAAATAATAGTCTTTCATCCCCCACATTGTTGGACAAGGAATGATGTGGCCGTCGGTTTGAATTGCATAGTTTATCCATCCGCCGCCACAACGCAGAAGACATTGAGTTTCGCCAGTCAGGATTGACTGTGCAATTCCGAGGAAGGGGTAAAGCCTCAAAACAACTCCAAACCACTCCATGTAATCAACCCAAAAATGCACAAGCCTACGTATTCCAGGATTATAGCTTCGCTCGGCCCAACGCTTAAAATACCTCTTTTCAAAATCGTTCCAAAAACCGGCATTCAACTGCCAATGAACAGAGTGAAAGGCGAAATCGCCGTTCTCAACAAGCCACCTCACCTGCTTGTAAATGTCCGTCTGCTCCATAACAGTCATACGCGCAACAATTTCTCCCCCAAAACCATTCCGCCTAACCAACTTCAAATTTTCAACAACCCGCCTAAAAGTCCCATGCCCCCTATAAAAGTCCGTTAGGGCTTCGTCCCCATCCACGGAAACCAAAATCGTGTGAAAACGATTAACATATTCTGGCTCAAGCCTATCCAAAAACAAACCATTCGTCTGAACAATAAAATGCTTGGCCCGTACATGATCCATAATCGCCTTAACCTTGTCCAAACAAAGCAAAGGCTCACCACCATAAAAAATCAAAACACAATTTAAATCTTGACTACAAAATTGATTCAACACAGCAACATCATAACTTATACGCTTAGGCAAAGAATAATCAACATCCAAACCACCAAAGCCAAAGTCGGAGTCAAAATCCTCTAAAGCCTCACCAAAACAATACCTACACTGAAGATTACATTCAGTCGTCAACATCACATGAAAGAACATAGACGCACACCACACAAAACAAGCTTAAACATTAAGTAAACTTTTCCCTAATCCTCTTAGCCTTCTCAATATAGCTCCTAAGCTCCCGCTCACGAATCTTCCTCTCAGGCAAAGTCTCAGGAGCAAACATCAACGGAACAACAGCCAAAAACAGAAAGAATGCAGCAAAAGAGAAAATTGCATATTCTGATACTGCATTTACTATAAACTGTCCCAATGTCACTCTCAAAAAACCAGAAAACGAATAGGGTAGAATGCCGACTGCATAATATTTTTCACTTGGCTTTCCAGAAGCCAGGTCTCCCCATATTGTGAATAAAAAGATCACATCTATTATTCCCCAGGCAATTCCGTCAACAACTGTGTAAAAATACCATGCATGGATATTAAATGGATAGATTCCAAGCGCGGAATACCCGATTCCAAAAATTATGAAACCAATCACAAGAGTCCGCTTTCGTCCAATATTGTCTGCAAGGAAACCAGCTACAAAAGCAAAAACTCCCCCAATAATGTTGTTTATTATAAGCGAAAAATTGAATAAATCTTCCCCGTAGATCTTGCTGCATATAGGCCAGCTTAAAAAGTTGATTGACGAAAACATAATCCATGGAATCAAATAAATGAGCACTCGGCGATCTTTAAAAACAGAAGCTATGGAATAACTTTTATTTTGTCCTTTATTTTCCAAATAATTCCCAAGCAGGATAACACTTGCTAAACCGAGTAGTCTCCAAACTGCTAGTGCTAATACATTCAAAAACAAATTTGCTGAAATTACAAATCCAAAAGCTAGTAGCCCAAAAAACATTGAAAGTATTACTATCGAACCAAAACGAGCGCGATTCTCTTCGGTTGTTATATCTGCAAAATTTGCCATACATGTGGGCAACCCAAGGCCAAACGACAAGCCCACTAAGATTAAGAGGCATGACAAATTAACTATTGTTGCATTTTCTGATATTAAAAGTGCAAAAGAAGAAAATATACCAATTAAATTCCAGGCCAAAATAAAACGCTTTCGGCTATTGAATTTGTTTACTAAAGAGGCGCCTGTTAACATCGAAGCAATAATGCTTAAAAATAATACAACATCTAAAATCATTTTCTCGCCTCGTGTAAAAGACGCCTTGCTAACAACATCTTCTAAAATTGCGGAGGCATACGTGTACCAAACAATTATATTGATGATCAAAATAATATTTGCTAATGCAACTCGTAGTGGAATATTTATTTTTGAAAGCAATGAATAACTACGCATTAGTACTCATAACTTTCTAAAGTTGTTTTCCAGATAAAGATTTGGCATTTTAAAGATATATTTCCAATACATAAAACGCAAAGCTTTTAAGTTTAATTGTTCAACAATAGTACAGTTGTGAGGAGAAATGAAGGCTCGAAAGAAACCTGTTCGGTCTCATGGTTGGTCTTGGTGGTGGTAAAAACTAGCTCTTACAGATCTCTAGAGCTAGTGTTGTAAGAGACTTTAGTATTTTGATATTTTTGCACTTCTTATATTTACTTAGTAACTCCTCTGCGATGTTTATTAATTTTCGCATTTCAATTTTAAGCCTTTGTACATCCGGTGTTTCTAATACGATGGCTACCATTTTCATCGCATCATCATCAGTTAACTCCTTTTTCTTTAGTAAATGCATTATTTTCCTTTTTGCTTTCAAGTTACTTAAGGCATACAATATTGGTAAAGGCAAACATTCGTTGTTCTTTCTATTCTGAAGTTCTTCCGCCTTAAAAATATCTAAAAACTCCTCTCTAATGTTCATTAACATTCCTAACATTCTTCCAATCTCAGCCCACTGTTCAACATCTTCCGGATTTGCACACCCAATTACTGCACCGACTCGGGCGGCTGTCTCAGCAACGGCAGCTTTTCTTCTGATTATGTCTAGATAACATTCAGGCTTCAAGTTCCAGTTACCTTTTAAGCTGGTTTCTTCAGCTTCCGCAGCTCCAAGTTCAAAAAGGCCTCGTTTAACAAGTTTTTGCACAGTTTCTCCCTGTTCTTTTGGAAGTTCGCTGCAAGCGGTGTTCAAAAGCGTCAGTCCTTCAATGAATAACACGTTCCCCACGATTATGGAAAGATCTTCCCCAAACTTGCCGTATAATGTTAGTTTTGAACCTTTCGTTTTAGATTTGTCTATAATGTCATCGTGGATATCTGCGGCTCCGGTTAAAAGTACTAATGCAGCGCCCACCAATGTTGTTTTTTCTGGTTTGCCGCCAACTGCCTCACACGCAATTGCAAGCAACGCAGGATGTTGAAAATTGCGCCATTCTTGCATAAAATAGCTTATTGCTTCTTGAAGGGGTTCGTATTCGAACTTTTCTTTCATTACTGTTTCTTTTGCAATTTCGTAGGCTTTTCTTCCTAGCCGCTCAATTTCTGCGGCTATTTTTTCAAACCTTTCTCCGCTGCCCATGTTGATCGATTTTATTTTATGTTTTGTTTTGTATTTGTTCTTTTAGTATGCTGTCATAGGCTTCTATGTATGTTTTTCCTTTTTCTGTTATTGTGTATGTTTTTCTTGTTCTTCCGTTTTGGCGTTGTTGTTGGCTTTTTAGGAGGCCTTTGCGTTCTAGTTCGTTTAGTAGTGGGTATAGGGCGCCGTGGCGTATTTTTATGCCGTATTGGTTTTCTATTTGCTTTTTTATTTTGTAGCCCCACATGGGTTGTGTGTTTATTAGTTTTAGTATTTGGATGTCTAGTAGGTTTTTGATTATGCGTTGAACAATTTGTTTTTTGAGGTCTTGCGTCATTTTTTCACGTCTGTGCGGGGGTGTTCTGTTTTGTATTTTGTTGGTTTTTGTTTATTTGGGTTATGTATGTTTTGGAATTTTGGTTATGCTTTTTTATGTTTTTTTATGTTTTTGGTAGGTGTGAACCTTTATATTTCTGTTTATGCAGTATAAAGTCTTGCGATATGTCTAAAATCAGACTTATCGCACACATGTAGAACACAAATACAAAACGAGGAATAGGCGTATGGTTAACAACACAAAAGAAGTTCAAGTCAAATTAATGAAAGGCCTCCTAGACCTCATAATCCTCCAACTTTTAAATTCGCAACCCATGCACGGCTACCAAATAATAACGCGAATTCGCAAAACATTTGGAGTTTATTTTGGGCCAAGCACCATATATCCGCTTATGAATTCGCTGGAAAAGAAGGGCTATGTTAAAAGCGAGTGGAACATGGACGGCGAAAGGCCGAGAAAAATATACAAACTAACAAGCGAAGGACAAAACCTTTTAAACTTTACTGAAGACTCGCTGAATTTAATATGCCGAAAAATAGGGGCAACAGGAACACTCAAAAACAGTTTTCAGGAAGAAAGCCCAAGCCCAATCCAACCGACACTACACCCCATCCTAAAAAAGATTGAAAGGACAAACTCGATGATTTAAAAGTTTAACCTTAACACCCTAGAAACAAACGCTGTCCAACAAGCAAGGCGAAGGACGCATACTAAGCATTTATTTTATACCCTAACATATCAGAATAGGGCGAGCCCTTGGAAAAAGCGGACATTCTAATAAGTGGATGCACAATCTTAACCATGGACGAAAAAGAACCAATTCAAGACGGTGCCATCGCAGTGAAAGATGGCAAGATAACTTTTGTTGGAAAATCTTCTGAAACGAGAGTTAATGCAGAAACAAAGTTAGACGCTAGGGGGAAGGTTGCTTTGCCGGGCTTAGTAAACGCTCACACGCATGTGGCGATGACTTTGTTCCGTGGGTTGGCCGAGGATAGGCCGCTGGATGTTTGGTTGAAGGAGACAATTTGGCCCTTGGAAGCCAAGCTTAAGCCAGAGGACATTTACAAGGGTGCACTTTTGGGCTGTTTGGAGATGATTAAAAGTGGAACCACATGTTTTGCCGACATGTACTTTCACGAGGAGATGGCGGCTAAGGCTGTTTTGGAAAGCGGGTTGAGGGCTGCTCTCGCAGAGGGAATAGTCGAGGCTGGAAACAAAGTTTTGGGCAAAATTACCCTAAAAAGAAGCGTTGAATTCGCCAAAAAATTTGATGGAAGCGCTGACGGTCGAATAAGGGCGTTTCTTGGGCCCCATGCCGCCTACAGCTGCAGCGTTAAACTGCTCAAGTCCGTTTGTGAGTGGGCGTCAAAGCTGGGGGTTGGCTTGCACATACATTTGGCTGAATCAAAGGTGGCATTCCGGAATTTAGAGGGGAAAGGTGAAATAAGCGAAGCTGAGTTTTTGGATGAAATTGGCCTTTTTAAAAATCATACCCTTGCAGCCCACTGCATAAACTTGTCCGAATCTGATATGCGCCTCCTCGCGGACCACAGCGTCCACGTGGCCCACGTTCCAGTTGCAAACATGAAACTTGGCTTGGGGGCGGCGAGAATTAAAGATTTGATGAATTTTGGGGTGAATGTGGGTTTGGGGACGGATGGGCCTGCCAGCAACAATACTTTGGACATGTTTGAAACTATGAAGGTTGCGGCCCTACTGCAAAAGCACTTGTATGGGGATGCTTCGGTTTTGCCAGCACACCAAGTCTTGAAAATGGCGACAATAAACGCTGCAAAATCCCTTGGTTTAGATGGAGAAATTGGTTCCCTCGAAGTGGGTAAAAAGGCGGACATAATATTGGTTGATTTGGTTAAGCCCCACCTTAGGCCAATCCATGACGTTTATGCATGCCTCGTTTATTCCGCCCGCGGAAGCGATGTGGATACTGTTATTGTTGATGGAAAAATTTTGATGCTAAACCGTGAAGTGAAAACTTTGGATGAAAACTGTGTTATTGCAGAAGCCGAAAAGGTTTCCATGGACTTGCTTTCGCGAAAATGATGAAGCTTTTCCTAACTTATTGTGTAGATTTCTCCTTTAACGGGACGTATTAATTCGCCCTTCAGATTTCCCATGAACTTTATGAGTAGCTCCGCGTCTTCGGTGTGGACTGGAAAAACCCTTTTGGCATTTACCTCCTTCAATATGGTCTTCAATTGGAGGGGCATTATGTGCCCAGAAACGTGCGCATGATATTGTGGGAGGCCATAATGTTTAAGCCAGTTTAAGAGCCTCTCAAAATCTATTTCCATTTCCTCATTGAAAGGTTCAGAGGCTGAAAGTATGTAGCAGCTTCCTGCTTTGGGTTTTATTTCAACAAGCTCTTCCAAGTCATAAAAGGATAAGGCCAAAATTATTTTGCTTTGCCTCTTCGAGACTTCGAAGGAGTCGACAATCTTGTTTTGGTATTTGTTGATCAGCTGTTCTTCCCACTTTTCGTATTTTTTCTTCGACTTTCGGAAGATTAGGATGTTCTCATCGCCTAGTTTCGGGAGGCACAGTTTTCTGTCCTTGCATAGGGCCTCAATTAAATAGGCTTGTCGGAGTGAAATGGCAAGGCATCTCCCCCTTTTCCTTGAAATTTTATTGAACGAATTTAGTCTGTCGACATCCGTGTGGGCGAAATCTGTGAGGACGAGGCCCTCTGCTTGTGCAACAATTTTGTCTATTTTGTTTTCAACTTCGGTTTCTGAGGAGATGTAGGCTCCAGTCATGTTTGTGGCTTCAGTTATTATTGCCCTTGGTTCGGCTTCCTTGGCTTTTTGGGCAAATTCTGTTGTCATTTCTGGTTTTGCGCCGTGAGCTCTAAAATCTCCAGTGTAAACAATGCTTCCTGCTTGTGTGCGAATGATGAATCCATAAGCTCCTGGAATTGAGTGGTCGACGTGTATGGGCTCGATTTCAATGTTGTCTATGGCTATTTTGTCGCCTGTTCTGAAGGTTTTAAAGTTTATTCCTTCAACGTTAAACTCTAAGTCTGCCTTTCGTATTTCGCTTAGTGCTTGAAGTATTGTGTGAGTTGTTTCTCCGCAGTAGACTGGGATTTCGCGGTCTATGAAGGATAAGTATGCGGAATGGTCCATGTGGCCGTGGGAGATGAAGATGGCGTTTACTTTTGGCGCTTTTTCATCAAACTTGTAGATGCCGTCTATTTTTGGAAGGATTCCAAGTTCTTGAAGACTTTTTTCAGTCTTCGGCGAAAGGAATGGGGGCGCATAAAACTGCTTTTTTAGGGAGTAGGACATGCCGAAATCAAAAAAGACTTTTGTGTCGGAGTCTTGGACTAGGATTTTGTTTCCGCCTATTTCATCTATTCCGCCATAAAATGTTATTGTCGTTTTGTTTTTGACCATGACTTATTCTCTCTTACCGTGGGTTTTCTTGCAAATGTTTGATATTGTCAAAATTATGTTTGGAAGGGTAAAGACGCTAAAAACCTTTGTGTATTTTGGGCTTCCAGCCCTTCTAATGTTCTCGATTTTTCCCCCGCTCTCCAAGTAACCTTCAATAAAATATTTTGTTATAAGTTCAGCATGTTTGTTGCCGTCGAGTGGTGGGGCATAGTGTCCAGCATAATAGAGGAATTCTGCAATATCCCATGCTTGGTCGCCGTTTCGAGAAGCTTGTTCGAAATCCAATAGGTAAATTTCGCCATCCCTTCCGACAAGAATGTTTTCAGGCTTTGTGTCGCCCAAGCTGACGTTAAGGGCATGTATTTCGGCGATTTTCTTCCCAACCTCTTTTATTACAGTTAGGTCTTTATCCGAAATGTTGGTTGTCTTCTGACCCATTATCCTTTTTATCACTTTTTCAAGGTTTTCTCCCTCGATATATTCCATAAAGAGCAAACGTTCTGCATGGTTCACATGCAAGAGTTTGGGGGCATTGAAGCCTTTTGAGCTCAACAGCTGATTTATGGCGCACTCCCTCTCCAACCTTGAACTTCCCAAAACTGCAAAAGCCCTCGTGCCCATCGCCCACAACGCCAGGGGAAACCACTTAAAACTTGACCAGTCCCTAAATTTTTTGACTACAATGCTTTTTTCTTGCCCGTCTACGTAAGCTTTAACGCGGTAGGCGTCGTTTAGAACACCCCCCATCCTTTCAACCTTAACATTCTCATCTGCGGAAAGAACTTCTTTGGCAAAAGTTTCTATGCTTACCCTGTTTGCCAAAGGCACGAGCCCCCTTGCTGTTGGAACAAACAAGTACTTTTGTGGGTCTTCAATTGTAAGAAAAACTCTATCGTCCTCCGACAAAGTTCTTTGAATGTTGGGAAAAGCCAAGAGATTTTGTGAGAGAGAGCTCAAAATTTTTGGGAAAATTCCAAGCAACAAACCAAATAATGCTTTTTGGGCTGTTTTGATTGGAATTGTAAACCTAATCTTTCGTTTTCTAGCTTTTTCGATGAAATCTCTTGAAATTCTTATGTAGCCACCAGAACTGTTGACGATGGTTTCTTTCTCCAGTTCTTTTAAAGCCTCTAGATATCCAGCTAAGACAGATTCTATGTTTTGTTTTCTCACGCTTTCATGCATGAAGTTAAGAATGCTGTAAATTGCGGGTGGAAAAAGTCTTGCCCTGCGTAATAGGGATTCATAGAGGAAGTATTCTGGCTTTATGAGAATTTCATGAGAGAGCTCTGGGAAGTCTAAAACAAGGTTTTCAAAAAGCTCTGTAATTATGCGCTTTTTTAATTTAACCTCTTGAGCATGGAGGTATTCAGCATTCAACAGCGGAATATAGGGAAAAAGCATTCCTCCGGCAAGGGCTTCCCCCAAAAATCCACGATCTACATCTCTCTCAAAAACCCATTGGTCCACAGCAATGGCAAGGACTGATTTTTCGCCCAAGGTTTTCAAATAACTAATAATTTTAGGCTGAAAATTGTTGATGATGAGCATGACCTGCATTACTTTTGAATTAAAAAGTCCAAAAGCGTAATCTCCAAATAAGAAAGCAGCTTTAATCTGGTATGATCCGGCGACATATCTGCAGAGGTTTAGAACTCCCTTCAGCTCTTCTTTTGCCTCAACTGTGCGATGGGCCAAACCTTTCACCGGAGTGGGCTTGCAGATGTAAATAGAAGTTAACCCTTTAAATATAGTTAATGTTTTCCAAAATTTTGCCGTAGGCTCTTAGAATTTTTAGCGCCCTAACAGCTTTTTCCGGCAGGTTATAAACAGGTATGCTGGTTTCACCCAACACTTTATGCACCAATGTAAAGTCTTCTCCGCCGGCTGGCACGTCCACGACCGGCTTTTCTGGGTGTTTTGCCACAACTTTATGGATTACGTGCGCGTCTTCTGGTTCAAAGAAACAAGATTTGAGCATGTTAATTATTAAAACGCCGTCAACATTTTCGTCTGAAAGCACTAATTTGAGCACTTTTTCGTATCTTTCAGCCCTTGCGTCGGCTATTATGTCAATTGGGTTTGTTGCATCCACACCTGGATAAAGCCTTTCAATCTGAGTTTTTGTTTTTTCCGACAAGTTTGCAAGTTTCAAGCCTTCTTTTACGACGGCGTCGGCAGCCAATATTGCTGGGCCTCCAACGTTGCTTACAATTGCCACGCGATCCCCGCGCATTGGCGGTTGCTTGGAAAGGGCTATAGCTGCGTTCATCAGTTCTTCCATGTCCTCAACTCCAATTATTCCGGCTTTTTTGAGTGCTGCACTAAAGATTTCGTTTGATCCAGCTATTGAGGCCGTGTGTGATTTGGCTCTGTGGGCTGACTCTTTTGTGGCTCCGCCCTTTAGGGCAAGGATTGGTTTTTTTCCAACAATTTTTCTGGCTTCATGGATTAGTTTTCTTCCGTCTTTGACGCCTTCCATGTATAGGCAGATGACCTTTGTTTCCTCATCTTTGCCTAAATATTGGAGGAGGTCAACGTCGTCCACGTCGACTTTGTCTCCCATAAAAGCAAATTTGCTTATGCCAATCTTGTAATAGCATGCCCAGTCTAAGAGGTATGCGCCAACCCCTCCACTTTGCGATACCACCGCGATATTTCCTTTTTCTGGCATGACGCCTTTTTCGAATGTTGTATTTAGGCCGTTAGCTGTGTTTATTACGCCCATAATTGTGTTTGGACCCAAAATTCTGGTGCCATACTCTTCTTTAATTTGGAGAAGTTTTTGACGGTGGCTGTCTTTGTATCCGCCGGTAATTATGACTATGGCTTTAACGCCTTTTTCTGCGCATTCCTCAACAATTGGAATAGACTGCTTAGGAGGCAACATAATAACCGCAAGTTCCGGAACTTTTGAAAGCCTTTCGATGGCTCCGCGTTTTCTCGCCTTTTCCACGTCTAGCACGTACGTTTTTCCATGGAAAAACTTCCTCATGTTGTATGCAACGCTTTCAAATAGTTGTGGCGAACTCATGCCAACTTTTTCTTGTATTCTACTGGAACCTATTAGGGCAACATGTTTGGGCTCGAAGATGGCTTCTACTCCGCGCATGAAATTTCCTTCAACAAGTTTTGCGAGGAAAAGAAAATACGTGTTCCATGCACTTAAATTTAACCATGTTCACTTTTGAGTTACTTTCATATAAGCTAGCATGGCGAACGAAGCAAAAATTAACGCGAACAATGCTAAGTCAAAAAGCATGAAGAGTTCAAAGGGCGGATGCCCCAAAAGAAAGCTGCGGCATATGTCGGCACCGCAACTTAGTGGATTATATTGGGCTATAATTACCAGAGGTTGGGGCAAGGCCCCCTGTATAAGACTCATGGGATAAAAAACTGTGCTGCAGAAGAAAAGCACATAATAAACCACTCCCCTGGCTGTTATGTACTTTTCAAAGCTTGTTGTTGAAACTGCAAGGGCAATGCTAAGGCCAGAAGTTCCTATGGACACTAGAGTTAAGGCAAAAACTATCGTCAAAAACTTTAGGGGAGAAGGAAGAACACTCGTGTAAAGGTAGGTTATTGCAAGGGTTGTTGCAAGAAGGGGCGCCATATAAATAACGCCTCTGAAGGCGCCCGCCAAAACCCTTCCGATGGCCAGCTCCCACCTTTTCATTGGTAAACTTAGCATGTAATGGGAGATTTCGCGTCTAATCTCCATGTTTATTTCCCTTCCAATCATGAAGGCCGCAGCGAAAAGCGCTGTTATTGTTAGGCCTGGCGCAAAAAAGACAAAGTAGGATACGTACTCTTTTGTGATGTGGGGGTTAACCATATGCGTGTAAACTATCGCCATTATGAAGAGGTCGGCGAGGTTCATGCTTATCATGCCCGCAATCCACCATTTGTAACGGAAGAAGTAGCTGAAATCTCTCTGAACAACATACAAAATTGGTTTTATTGCCAACCCCCGCCCTCCAGTCTCCGCTCATGCAAAAATATGCCTAGGAAAGTGAATAATGAAAAGAAGGCAACTATGCCAAAAGCCGACAATAGGGGCGAAGTGAGAAAGGCGGACTCTATCCCAGCACCCCAACGGAAGAGGTCGGCGGCGAAAGTCAGTGGGTTAATTGAGGCGATGCCCGCATAATATTGGGGCATGTAGGCTATTGGATAAAGGGTTGTGCTCAACCTAACTATTAAAGCGTCGATAACACCCATCAAAATGTCAAATCTATCTGAAGATTTTATGCTTACGGCCAGTGTTATGCTAAATCCAGCCACACCAAAAGTGAAAAGAAAAAGCGAAAGCAAAGCCGTAATAAGCTGTAAAATATTGGAAATTCCAATGAGGTAAAGGACAAAAAGCATCATGGGACCAACATAAAAGAAACTCCTTAAACCCCCGCCTATGGATCTTCCGAGAACCAGCTCTTTGCGGGATGCCGGAACGCTCAAAAGATATTCTATAACGCCGTGGTCTGCCTCTTCATAAATGTCGTATCCTATGAAGACGGCGGTTGAATATAGCATTGTGATTATTATTCCTGCCGCGTAATAGTTGAAGTAGTTTCCGCCCACAGCAGCTTGAACGTCTGGACGAAACATTCTGTTCACAACTAAACCGAAGAGGGCTATTTGAGCCATAAACCATATAGCCCGCATTATGAGCATAAACTTGTATCGCAAAAACATCTTTAGGTCTCTTTCCGCCACAACCCAAACCTTTTTTAGACTTATCATTTCCGTTGTGCCTCTTCTATGGTTAGGCCAGTATAATGCGCAAACACATCATCCAGCGAAGGCTCGCTCATGTGGATGGATTTTACTTGCATTTGGGCTTTCATGAAGAATTCTGTTATCTGGGGCAAAACCTCTTCCGCTTGGTTCAAGTATATCTTTAGGTGATTTGATTTTATTGCCAAAACATCCACAACACGCGGTATTTCCTTCAACTTCTCGAGTATTTCGTTGGTAATGTTTTTTTCCAAGGTTATTTCTACCACATCTCCGCCTGGTATGCTGTCCTTCAGCTTTTTTGGTTCGTCGCAGACAAGCAGCCGGCCCTTATGCATTATGGCAACTCTGTCTGAGAGGATATCGGCCTCATAAAGTTCGTTTGTGGCCAACAATATTGTTGAGCCCTCGTCCCTTAAATCGCGCAGCATGTTCCAAATTCTATGCTTTCCAACAACATCAATTTGCGCTGTAGGCTCGTCAACTATGGCTATTTTAGGCCTTTGAATCAATATCTTTGCAATTTCAACCCTCTTCCGCATGCCGCCAGAAAATGTGTGGACGCTTTTGAATCTTTCATTCCAAAGTCCAAGCTCTTCCAAGGCCCACTTAATCTTTTTCTTGCGCTCTTCGCTTGATAACCCGCAAACTTTGGCATGCCAGTTTAAAATGTCCCATGGCGAGTCAACCCACAAAAGTTTTGGTTCTTGGAAGGCCATTCCAATTAATGTTCTTGCTTTGTCCGGCTCGCGTGTGACGTCGTATGGGCCTATAAAAGCGTTTCCCTCTGTTGGCTTAATAACTGTTGTAAGCATAAGCAATGTTGTTGTTTTCCCGGCTCCGTTCGGCCCCAGAAGCCCTAGAATTTCTCCCTCTTCTATTTCAAGGTTTAGGTGGTCAACTGCCGTGAGGTTTCCGAATTTTTTTGTGAGGTTGATTATTCGAATTATTGGAGCCATCTGCTGTACCGTTATTGGAAAAACAAATTAATTAAGCTACTAAATAAAGATTTACCGACATAAAATTGGCTTGTTCACTTCCCTTAACACCGATATTCACGGCGAATAACATTATATATTTACTAGGGCTATTAATGTACATTGGGGTACTTGCCATGGGAGGTATTTTTCCAAAAAGAGGTTTGAGCAAAGAGGAAATCCTCCAGAAATTAAAGGAATATGCTGCAGGTGATCTTGATCCATACAGTGGGAGGCTTTTTACAATCGCATTTGAATCAGGCATCGAAGAAATGCGCGAGGTTGCGTTTGAAGCGATTAAGAAGTTTGCATTTAAAAATATGCTCGACTTTACAGAGTTTCCAAGCATGATAAACATGGAGAAGGACATAATTGACTACACAGTCTCTTTGATGAACGGTGATGATCAGGTTGTGGGAACTTTTACCTTTGGTGGAACTGAAAGCGTTTTCCTTGCGGTGAAAGCTGCAAGAGATAGTTTCCTGCTCAAAAAAGGCTCAATTACCATTCCGGAAATAGTTATGCCAGTTACGGGACATCCATGCTATGATAAAGCTGCGGAGTATATGGGCTTGAAGGTTAAAAGAGTTAAAATAGATAAAGAAACTTTCACGTCGGATCCAAATGCAATTAACGAGGCCATAACAGAGGACACTGCAATGATCGTCGGCTCAGCTCCAAATTGGCCCTTCGGCACCATAGACCCAATAAAGGATCTTGCGGACATAGCGGTTGATAAAGGCATATGGCTTCATGTCGACGCATGCGTCGGTGGATTTGTGCTTCCGTTTATGAAGAGGCTTGGTGAAAAAGTTCCAGACTTCGACTTCGGGATCGAGGGAGTTTCTTCAATTTCAATGGATCCGCACAAATACGCTTACACTCCTATAGGAGCTTCAATTGTGCTCTTCAGAAAGAAGTTCTATAAGATGTTCTCTCAGTTCTCCAATTTAAGATGGCCGGGTTATCCAATTGTAAACCCTGCAGTTTTATCTTCCCGTTCCGAGGCCCTTTTGGCCGCAGCATGGGCTACAATGCATTACCTCGGCGAAGAGGGTTACTTGGATCTTGCAAGAAAGATAATCTCAGCGAAAAATAAGATAGTAAAGGGATTCAGGGAAGCCGGTTATAGCGTCATGGGTGAGCCGTCTGTAATCGCAGCGTTCACATCTAAAATAAACCTCTTCAAGCTCTCGGATGAAATGGCGAAGAAAGGATGGAATTTACTACCCCAGAAAGGGATTGCTAGCATGAACATACCGCCGAGCCTTCATGTGACAATAACCCCCATCCATGAAAAAACCGCGGATCTCATGGTTTCAGATCTGAAGGAGTGCACTGAAATCGTGAAAAAATTCCCACAAAGCGAGATTGAGAACTTGCTTGAAATCTTTAGCATCGCCCTCGGTATGCTTTCACCAGGAGAAATGGATATCGCGACCCTTGCAAAGCTCTTTGTTGAAGCAGAAAAAATCCTTGAAGCTCAGGGGGAAAGAATTCTTCAAGCTCTTGGGCTTGAGAAGGGGTTTCCGAAGGAAATGGGTTCAATTTTCCGGTTATTAGCTTCTATCCCACCAGAGATGGCAGAACTTCTCACCAACTATGTTGTAATAGAGATTTTCAGAAGAGGAGTTTAATTGGGGATTTAATTAGCTCGCAAGAGCTCTTAACGCCCGAGACATATGAGGAGGAGAAGGAGTTGATTAAGGTGGGTTAGGGCATGTGCGGTTAATGAGAAGGTTAATCCTAATAAATTGAAGAGGAAGTAGCTGCAAAAGTTTACCACTTATTGTAGGAATTTAGCCTTGATATTTAGGGTGAATTATTAGGTTGTCTAGTGTGCTGCGATTCATAACGTATAAGTTCGAGTATAATATCTTGATATTCACGATGAAAAATGAAAGCCAAAACAGAAACAAAAATCGACAGAAGAATACGCGCACTTTTCCATAGTCTAGGACTAAGCTGTTTAGGTGGAGCCATCTTCCTCCAAATCCTCGTTTTCACAGACATACTCCAACACGGATATTTCATGGCTGTTGAAAATAACCCATCCATCCTAATTTTCGAAATCATTCTTACGGCCTTCGCCCTTATTTACTTCATATACATCTACCAACATTTTATACGCTCAATAAAATAACAGTTTATTAAGCACCAAAATTTAAAAAACAATTTTATGCGACCACAGAATAACAAAAGAAAGATAAGAAATTATTAAATAACTTCTAAAATTCAATCAAATGACAAAGTGGTGAAAATTTGAAAAACCACAAAACTCTAACCATTTTCATAACGTTATGCTTGGCTTCGGCACTTTTTAGAGGAGTTTCCGCACAAACATCAACATCAAATAATACAAAAACGTTCTTTTCAAAAGTATATCCCGGAATCCTAATAATGCTCAACGCTACAGGCGAGACTGTTCCCGACGGAAACATTACACTTTATTTGATGGTTGAGTGCAGAGCCCTTGACGTTGAAATGGAACATCTTAATATCACCATTTACGGTTTCATCGAAGGTAAAGAAAAAATCATTCTAGGAAATTATACATGCACTGAAAAAAGAACTCCACTAGGCTTTAAAGAAACATACATATACAACATTACTGTGCATGTGCCGGACAGAGTTTGGGACGCCACTTACGTAGAGCTTTATCTTAGTTATGTGCTTGCAGGCCAACCCTTTGAGGATAATCCAAGCTTTCCAATAACTATTGTGAGAAACGTGTACCTGGAGGAGCTTGAGAAGCTCTTTAGAAGTTTGAATGAAAGCTATACGTTGATTAACCAGACTTTTTGGGAAACATTCAACATGAGTCTTACGCCGGAGAGCCTATCCCTCTTAAACAAGACTTACCGAGAACTAGAGCAGAACTACACTATTCTTCAGGGAAGTTTGAATGAGCTTGGCAGCACGAGGATGGCTGTTGCAGTTTTGGCTGTAACAACTGTTTTCTTTGTTGCAACAACAATTTACCTTTTCATAAGAAAGCCCAGAGAATACTGGTAGCAACCCCTCTTTCATTTTTTATGAAGCTTTTGAGCAGCAATAAATGTGAGGCCCCTTTCGGTTAGGGCTTTTGCTGTTCTGTTCACGGCGTCATGCTTGTCCAAATAATTTTTAAGAAGCTTTGGCATAAGCTTTCTTTCAATTATTTCTTTTTTGGGCAGAAAGTAGTCTAAAATGTCCGAAGGGTGCTCCCTAGACCTTTCGACCTCTGGAATTCCGCCCTCATGCTTTGCGCTTATGTTCTTAACGTGGCTGGCCAAATCCAAAAGCTCGTTTAGACGGTCGTAGGGTTGCCTAACAATGCTTTTGTAGGCTTCTGTAATGTGATGTTCAATGCGGACTATGTCTTCAAAGCCGAATGCCTTCCTAATGTAAGCTGAAAGTTCAATTGTTTCGTTGTTCACGGAGTTAGATAGGTTAAAACCGACAAGCGGGGTTGTTCCATCTTCTCTGGCGAAAAGTTTTGCAGTCATCAAAGTCCAATAAATTGAATATGGGTTATCATTACCGAGGAAAACTGAAATCTTAAATTCGATGTCAATGCCAAGCTTGAACAACAAATATCCCAAAAGCACAGTTCCAGAATTCACATTCAAAACCTGCCTAACACCATATTCCGTATAGTACCTAAGAAATTCGTCAACCCATTTCAGGGCATAATCGTTAGGCACCCCCACACCACCAAAATAGCCAGTTATTGTCTCCGGGCCTCCAATGTGAACATTTATGGGTAAGCCATCAGGCCCAAGCATTGTTCCTTTTGTATCTAGGGTTTGCACGTAGGAGGCGCCTATAACTTGCATGGCTGCTGCAAAGGCCAGAATGTCATCGTCTTCCACCTGCTCTTTCATATTGCGAACTCGAATGTAACGGGCGGGCATCAGCTCTTGCTTTTTAATGGCTATTTCCGCCTCTTTGATAAGCCATGGGAAAAAGTTGAAAGCACTAATTTCCAATGTAACGGCAAAGCTTTCATCAAACTTCATGGAATCGGCCTTCTTCCCCAAAACTTTTCTACGGTATTCCGGTACGCTAATGAAGGCTTCTGCATCACGTTGTTTAATAAGCCATTCAATATCTTTTAAGAACGGAGACTTCCTCTTCTCAAGCCTTTTCATTAAATTTTCAAGCTTGCCAGCTTCCTTTGCTTGGCGGTTAATCTCTTCGACACCACCATATTTATCGATAATTTTCAACAGCCCATTAACGAGGGGATTATCCTCCTTCAAAAGAAAATTGTTAATTTCCCTCAAATTCTCTTCTTTAATTTTCAGCCTTTCCCTAAAGTTATTCAAAAGTGTTCCTCCAAATATTGAAGCTGTTTATTTTTGGCTGAACTTAAAAGTTTTCAGCGTTTTTCCTTCAATTTTTCAAGATAATATATGTTATCAAAGTTTTCTTTCAGCTTTTCTTCTTGCTCTTTTAACCATTTCTCATAGCCAATTCTTTTTATCCTTTCATAATTTTCGTTAACCTTGTAAGTTTCTTTTTGGTAGCCAATTTTTCGCATGCCAAGAATTTTTCACAGAAATAGCAGTTCTTTAGGCCCTTTTCTTTGCAGCAACTCCTTACCTCACATTTTGGCATTCCCCCTTCAGATAAACATCCGGCACAACTTGAGTTAGCAAACCAGTTTAACCCTCTCATGAAATTTTCAAATTCGAAATCTCTGGTTACATAGCCTATCCATTCGCCATACTTATAAGCGTCAATAAAGCGTTTCAGCTCCATGGCCATGTTTGGAATGCGCTTTTGCATGCCGCAGTGGCTGCAGCAAACACCACAATAGCCTATTTGCAAAGTTTGGCTCAACTTCTTACAACTCCTTTTGGAAAAGCCTTCTTGATGTTGTCGAAAAACTTGTCCATTTGCCCATGCATCCCGTAAAGTTTTAGGCCCTTACTTTTTGCGCAATCTCTGATTTCACATTTTTCCCTAGCCCACCAGCCTTTACAAGTGAACTCTTTGGAGCCGACTACGTAAAAGGGGCACCAACCACAGTATAAACCGCATGGTCCAATCAAGTTTTCTTCAACCATAATCATGCTTTCCTAACGCTATTGTTCTTTTTAACCGCTTTATATATAGGTACGAGGCTAAACCAGCTTTCACACCGTCACCTATACTAGAGGTCAAGTTAAATCCGCTGCCGCATGTACAGTCGCCTGCTGCAAAAACCCCTTCAACGTTTGTTTGTTGTCGGCTGTCAACAAGTATGCCGCCCTGCATGTGCGTTTTTACTCCTATCTTCTCTACGTTGAGGGCTGTTGGCTCTTTTCCTAAAGCAATAAAAATTCCATCTGCGTGCAGAACCCTTTTTTCGCCAGTTTTCGCATCAATTATTATTAAATTGTTAAGTAGTTCGCCGCGTTCAATCGCCTCAACCATACATCCTTCTATTATGTGCACGTCCTTTCTCTTTAAATCTTCGACAAGAGAGCTTTCTGCTTTTAGCCTTTCAGCATTTGTAACTAAAGTTATTTTGCGCGTTACTTGCTTAGCACAAGTGCTTCTTGGACTGCTTCATTTTCTGAACCCACAACTATCGTTTGGCCGTCCCTAAAGAACTTGCCATCGCAAACTGCACAGTATGAAACTCCTCGCCCAAGCCAACTCTCGCCCGGAACATTTAAAAATTTACATCTTGGGCCCGTGGCTACGATTAATGCTTCGCAAGAATATTCTCTTTCCAAAGTTTTCACAATTTTCTCCTCCTCCGTTTATTTCTAAGTCCATTACCCTTTCTCCAACATGAATTTCAACCCCACGCCTTTTTGTTTCCTTAACAATCTTTTGAATAAGCTCTGCCCCAGACATTGTCCAAAGAAAACTGCGTCCAGGATAGCTCCAAAGCTGAGGAGGCTTTTCATCGTCTAAAACTAGAGTTTTAAGCCCCCATGCCCCAGCGAAAGAGGCTGCTGAAATACCAGCAAATCCTGCCCCCACAATAATTACATCATATTTTTCCAAATTTAGCAGCTCCAACTTTATTTCAAAGGTTTAAATGATATAAAACCTATGCTTAACTAAAGGGTAGGAGACATAAACATGTTTAAGCCCGAAGGAATTTTTCCCGCCTTAGTTACGCCCTTCACCGACGATGGAAAAAGCGTTGACGAAGAGAGGCTTCGCGCTTTGGTTAGACATTGCATTGAGTTAGGAGTTCATGGGGTCGTTCCATGCGGTACAACTGGCGAATTTGTCAATTTAACACTCGAAGAAAAGAAGCATGTTATAGAGGCTGTTGTCGACGAAGTTAATGGAAAAGTCCCAGTAATCGCTGGAACAGGCGCGAGCGGAACAGACCAGGCCTTGGAAATGACAAAATACGCTAAGGACGTGGGCGCCGACGCAGTTTTAATTGTCACGCCATATTATCTTAAACCGGCCGACCGTGGAATATACGAACATTACGACACGATTGCAAGCAAAGTTGAAATGCCAATAATCCTCTACAACATTCCACAGTGCACCGGCCTACCCATACCATGGCAGATGGTTGAAGATTTAGCCCAAATCCCAAATATTGTTGGAATAAAAGACAGCAGCGGCCAACTAAACTTTATTTTAGCTGTTTTGGAGAAAGTAAGAGACAAAATCAATGTTTTGTGCGGGCATGATGAGGTTGTTATTGCGGCTTTGGCTGCCGGATGCAGCGGCGCCATACTTGCAAGCGCCAATGTGATACCAGACATTTGGGTGCAAATCTACAATCACATCAAAAACTGTGAGCTGCAAAAGGCCCGGGAACTACAATATAAAGTGCAGAAAATAGCCAGAATAATAGCTGGAAGCGGACCGGTAGGAACAAAAGAAGCCCTAAACATGATGAAAATCAAGGTTGGGCCTGTTCGAAAGCCACTGAGCGTTGGAGGCGAATTAACCTACGAATCGAGGGAAGAACTGCGCCTAGAATTGGAGAAAATAGGGAAAATAAAGCCCAAACCAATATCATTTGAAATGGCAGAAAAACCCATAGAAGAACGCTTTATGGCCATAAACATAACACCAGAAACAATAAAAAACTTCAAATTGAGGGTGGGCGAAGCCCTAGCCGGTTCAGGCGCAGAAGTAGCCCACATAGACCTCATTATCGGAAGAAGCGATGGTCCAGTCGGCGAAGCCTTTGCAAAAGCCAAGGCAACACCAACATCGGGACATGAGCCGTTATTGGCCATATTAGAGCCAAACCTTTGCGTCAAGCCAATCACACTAATTGTTCCAACTGTAACCATTACAAGCATGCGTCAAGCAAGCATGGTCTATGGGCCGGCGCAAACAGCAGTGGCGAAGGCTGTGGTTGACAGTGTTGCCGACGGCACAATTCCGAAGGAGGCTGTTGAAGACCTGATAATTATTGCGAATGTTTTTGTTCATCCAACGGCAGTTGATAGACAACGCGTTTACATAAACAATTATAAGGCTATGCGCCACGCAATCCGCAAAGCCGTTGAAGGCAGACCAACCATCGAAGAGTTGATGGAAAACAAAGATCGATCGAAGCATCCCTTTAAATACACGCCATAGTGAACGAAGATGACGGGCCAGCAAATACGTGAAGGCGACAACATACTCCTCTACTTAAGTCCACGCAAAACCTTTTTGTTGAAGGTTGAAGCCGGCAAAACCTTTCACACGCATAAGGGCATTATAAAATTTGACGATATAATCGGAAAAGAGTATGGTTCAACAATTTTGAGCAGCATGGGCGTCGAATTTGTCGCTTTAAAACCCCTCCTACGAGATTACATAATGAAGTCTGTTAGAAAAACACAGATAACCTACCCAAAAGACATCGCCCTAATAATAATGTTCAGCGGCATCGGCGCCGGAAGCCGTGTCGTGGAGGCTGGCACTGGCACCGGTGCCTTAACAATGGCCCTAGCCCACTATGTTAGGCCAGACGGCAAAGTCTACAGTTACGAAGTTAAAGAGGAGTTCTTGAAAAATGCTGAGAAAAACCTTAGAAGGGCCGGCCTGCGAGAGTTTGTTGAACTCAAGAATAAGGATGTGGTTATAGGAATAGACGAAAGCGAAATCGATTCGGTTATACTTGATCTGGCAACACCATGGCTTGTCGTTCCAAACGCCTACAAGGCCCTAAAAAACTGTGGGACAATAGTATCATTCAGCCCGACAATAGATCAGGTTGTAAAAACCGTTGAAGCTTTGAAGGATAACGGCTTCGTAGACGTAGAAACCGTTGAATGCCTAATGCGTGGAATGCAAATAGAAATGGGCAGAACAAGGCCCCAAACCTTAATGACAGGTCACACGGGATACATAACTTTCGCTAGAAAAGCCAAAACAAGCCAAGCTATTTGATTACATGCTTAAAAATTATGTATACGGCTAAAGCTATGGAAAAGCTGAAAGCAAAAACCCCAGCAAATGTAATGGGATATGTTGGTGCATCCAAACGCTCTGTTCCCTCAAGCTTTCGTATGCCTTCAGAAAAATCTTTTGACGTTATGCCATACTCTTCGGTTTTCATTTCACCAACAATGCCTAATGGAATTAGCACTAACAAAAGTCCGAGCGCAACGGCAATCAGAGGATAAAGCACAAGCCTTTTCAGAATTCCTACACCCTAACATAAGTTGTGAATTTGCAGCTTTTAATTCTACGTTTTAGAACAATAGGCAAAGCGTCTAAAATGGCTTAGCCTTCCACAACCTTAAAGTTTCAACCCAGAAAACGACTGCCGCAATAGAACAGAACATTAACGCGTAAAAGCTTGGAGTCATCCCATTCAAAATACATAGCATCAAGTAGGTTGCAAGCATCGTGGAGAAAAGCATAGAATAAAAGAGGTATCGTGGCACAAGAAAGCGACCTAAACGTGTAAAAAACCTTAAAATTCCCACCTTAACCTCCTCCTCAAGCACATATTCGCCAGTCCCACTTTTCCGAACAAGACCCAAATCATGAAGCTTCTCAAGGTGATGCACCGCAACACTAGGACTCGAAAAACCTAAGGCACGTTGAACCCCACGAACACTAGCCGAATGAGTTGGCTGCTGAAGCAAATACCAATAAACAACCAACGTTTTCCCCTTCAACACCGATTCCAAAATTGTCAAGTCATGCTCCTTTGAATGTTTTGCCAAAGGACACCGCCAAACACATTTATTACAAAACCTTTTAAAAGCCTAATCCATCGCCGTCCGAGTAACTCTGATCTTTCATCCTAACGTGTCAAGCTAATGCCTTCTCATCATCCGGCAATAAGAATAGGTAAAATTGAAAAATAAAAAGTTTCATTTATTTTGTTCTAGAAATGAACAGCACACCTGAACCTGCCCTTGTTAGGAGGCTTTTAGAGTTTCCGTATCTTCCAAGCCCGCTCAGTGTGGTTGACGCAGCTTTAAGTATGGTTAAAGTTAAGCCCGGAGAAATCTTCGTTGACCTCGGTTGTGGAGATGGAACAGTCTTGATAAGGGCTGCTGAAAGGTTTGGGGCTTTCTGCGTTGGCTTTGAAATTAATCCAGCCTTAGTCATGCTTGCCCGCAAGAGAGCGAAAATTTCGGGTGTAGGGCATTTGGTGGACATTGTTTGCGCTGACATCTTTTCAGTTGACTTGTCAAAGTTTAATGTGATATACGTGTACCCTTTTACAACAATTGTTGGCAGACTTTCGGAGAAAATCATCTCAGAATGCCCCAGGAAAACGAGAATCCTTGTTCACGACTATTGCCTAACAGGGCTTAAGCCAGCGAAAATCACCCAAATATCTGGGAAAGGCTTTCACACGCACATAATATACCTTTATGTGTTATAGAAATATGCTGTCTTTGTCATAATGCGCCAACTTTTGCAACAGATTTAAATGCTCACGTCAAATGTGAATTTAGAATACATATTTTGGATTCATAAGCTAGTTAAATACACAAAGCCTATTTTAAGCTGAAAATTGGAGGAAAACCTTTGAAGCGCAATTTGACGGTTAAGCAGAGGAAAGAATTGGAGGTTAAGCTATCCAAGATTTTCAAGGAGCATCTAGGGGGGCTCTCTACAGAATTGCAAAAAATATTGTTAGATGATTTGGTGACGGCCTTCGAAAATAGAATAAACGTGTTAATTCGTGCACAACAGAAAAGGGGCTACTAATGCAGACTAAAGAGGAAAAAGACGTAGTTTGAATCCATAAAAGCTTTATATAAAAATGGCGAAAATATCGGCAAGAGGTTTGGATGATGCGACGCTCCAAACTTGAAATGTATATAGACATCCTTAAAGTGTTAGCCCATCGTGGTCCATTGAAGTTAACGCACATAATGTACAAGGCTAACGTTAACTGCAGCGTTTTAAAAGAATATTTGGACTTTCTGATAAAGCAGGATTTGGTTGAGGAAAGAACAGTTGGCAAACGAAGGGTTGTCTATGCCATAACTCAGAGGGGCATAACAGTGCTTAAGTACTTTAGAGAGCTAAAGCAAGTTTTGCCTATAGTTGAAGAGGCAAGGAACAGGGCGCCAGTACCATATTAATCTTCCCATTTTAGTAATATTTTCTAATTTGAAATACTTCTTTTATTTTAAATTCCGTTTTCAAAGTTTTGATGGTTAATTATGTTTGAGCAGATGGCTGTGTTTGCAGCTGGCTACACTATTGCATTATTCATTTTAATTATGATTTTCATGATGTTTTTGGGTTTTTATTGGGCTAGGATACATGTTTCGTGTAAGTAGTTTGTGTTTGTTTTATCAATAATTAGGAGTATTTCGTAAGACTTAATAAATTCCGCTTCCTCTAGCATAGTGTACACAAGTAAAACAACAAAATGAGGAAGCCAACGTGTCCAAAGAAGAAGCTTTTGGGAAAAAACCCATGCAAATCCTAGAAAAAATTAGGGAAAACCTCGAAAAACTAAATGAAAAAATGGAAGTCATGATTGAACTGCAAAAACACGGAAGAAAAGATATCCAAATGATTCCCGAAGCCCCCCTAGACGTTATGACATTACTTTCTATGCCAGACCACTTAAGAAAGACAGCCATGACCGTGTGCAGGCTTGGCCGAGCGACAGCAGAAGAAATCGCCCAACAAACCCATAGGGCAAGAGCTGTGGAAAGTGCATATCTAAACCAACTTGTGATTATGGGATATTTGAAGAAGGAGAGAAAGGGGAGGAAGGCCTACTTTTACGTGGACAGAGAAGGCCAAGGGTGATGTTTTTGGGCAAGATAATAGCTGTGCACTCTTACAAAGGCGGAACCGGCAAAACGCTCCTTTCCCTAAACTTGGCTGCAACACTTGTTAAACATGGGAAAAAAGTCTGCTTGTTTGACCTTGACTTTCGCGCCCCAAGCCTCTCCACAATCCTCAAAATTGATAAAGCAGCATACTGGATAAATGATTATCTAAATGGAACATGCGAAATAGAAAAGGCCTTAATAGATATAAGCGACAGAATTCAAAGCGAAGGAAAACTGTTCGTTGGGTTGGCGAATCCCACAACCGAAGCAATAAGGGAAATGTCAGCAAAAGACAGGAAATGGGAAATGAGGGCTTTAGGAAGACTTTTAACACTTAGAAATTCGCTGCTAAACGAAAGAGGTTTCGATTACATAATATTTGACACAAGCCCTGGATTGCAATACTCGTCCATAAACGCCATTGTTAGCGCTGACCTAGTGCTTGTTGCAACAACATTTGATAGGTCGGATGTCGACGGCACAAAGCGCATGTTACGGGAACTCTACGACCTCTTTGAGAAGAAGACGGAAATAATTTTGAATAAGGTTTTAGATGCCTTTTCTAAGGCAGAGAGAGAAAATGTAGAAGCAAAAATCAAGGATATTTATCATGCCCCCCTCCTTGGAGTAATACCCTGCTTCTGCGACATCCTACGAGGGGAGGGCAACCTAATTTTCGCCAAAGACAGGCCAGATCATCCATTTACCAAACTTATGGAAGAAATTGCAAGCAAGATAGATAACGGTATCGTTTAAACCTCGTTTGTTGCCAACCTGTTTATCAAATAGTAAATTCTGCATCCCCTACACTTTTCATAATTTTTTTCGTCGCACCCTTTGCATATGATGCGGTTTAATTCCTTGATTTCAGCGTTCATCCTTTCTCGCCTAAAAATAATTTCTTTAGGCTATGTATATACCATATTTCGCAACCAGACATGTTGCAGATTATAAAATTTCAAAATAAATTTATAAATCAAGAATATTTTATAAGCCACCAAAACGTGGAGATATTGAGTTAATTGGATAAATCAGCCATAATTCTTGTCGGAGGGCTTTCCAGCAGGTTTGGAGTTGATAAGGGACTTGTAGAGTTGGCTGGAAAACCCCTTATAAAACACGCTTTAGACGCAGTAAAATCCGTGGCTGATGAAATCCTAATTGTTGCGGGCTCCAGCAGCCAATCTGAAAGCTATTTGAAGGTTGTTGGGTCTGACGCAAAAATTGTTGTTGACGAAATGAATCTGAAAAGCCCACTTGTGGGGGCGTTGACCGGCTTTAAAAACGCGGTTGGAGAATATGCCTGTCTTCTTCCATGCGATGCCCCCTTCATTTCAAGTAAAATTTTAGCTTTCCTATACGAAATTTGTTTAGGCAAGGCTGCAGTGATCCCGCGATGGCCAAACAACAACATAGAACCCCTACACGCAATTTACAATAGGGAAATGGCTTATGAAGCCTCAAAGGAAGCCTTAAGTGAAGGGAAATTTGACTTGCGCTCTATGATAAGTAAGCTGCGGGGAGTTCGCTATGTTTCCACCCTTGTTTTGCAGCAATTAGACCCTGAGCTTAGAACATTCTTTAATGTCAATACGCGGTTGGATTTGAAAAGGGCTGAAGCAGTTTTGAAAGGCTTAAAAGAATAGCTTGGGAATAGGAAGTTTAAGTTCACCTGCATTCTACAGCATACTTTTCTGTTTCGACAAGGAGCTTTTGAATGTCGGCTTTTGTGTGGGCTGTGCTTAACACACCGCTATGAGTTGGCAGGAAGAAGATTCCATTCTCAATTAAGTTTAGGTGATAGTCAAAGAGTTTCTTTCTATCAGCTTTGTAGGCCGCGGTGGCATCATTAACTTTTTCTTTCGTGAAGTGCACGCCAAAAATTGATCCTACACCAGTAATTTGCGCATTTACATTTTTCCTTTCGAAAATTTCCTTTAGTTCTTCTCTTATTTTTTCTCCGAGCTTGTTTAGCCTATTTATTAGTGTACCGTCCTCCAAAATTTTTAGGGTTGTTAGACCGGCGACCATGGCGATTGGGTTTGCTGTGAATGTGCCTCCGTGGAATGAGTAGTTTGGGCGTTCATAAATTCTCGTGTCAAGCTTTTCCATTATTTCTTTGGGCCCGCAGAAGGCTCCAATTGGAAAGCCCCCGCCCAAAATTTTTCCTAACACTGTTATGTCTGGTTTGACGTTATAGTATTGTTGTGCTCCGCCCGGAGCCAATCTGAAACCTGTAATTACTTCATCGAAAATTAGTAAAATCCTTTTTTCGTCGCATAATTCCCTTAACCCCCTTAAAAATTCTTTTTCTACTGGAATTCCGCCCCCTGCCCCGAGAACTGGTTCGATTATTATTGAGGCAACCTTCTTGCCTTGCAGTTTTTTCCGGACTCCTTCAAGGTCGTTGAATGGTAGAAGGATGGTATCTTGTAAGGCTCCCTGTGTTAGTCCAGCTGATTCTGGAACATCGAAGGGATATTTTACTCCGACGTGTAGGGCGTCGTAGCCGCCGTGCCATCCGCCCTCAAACTTTGCAATTGTTGTTTTGCCAGAATATGAGCGTGCCAGGCGGATTGCATACATGTTTGCTTCTGTTCCAGAGTTTGTAAATCGCACCATTTCGGCGCTTGGAACCATTTTTGCAACTTGTTCCGCTAAGGCTATTTCCAGCTCGTGGCATGTTCCGTAATGAGTTCCAATTTCAAGTTGTTTTTTGACGGCTTTTACTACTGGAGGGGGGCTATGGCCAAGTATATGTGTAGTGTGGCCTAACCAGTAATCCACATACTCGTTTCCATCAACATCGTAGATTTTGCTGCCCTTAGCTTTGGCCGTGTAAAATGGGTATGGCTCAAAAAATCTTATTCCATAGGAGACTCCAGCCGGCAGAACTTTCTTAGCACGCTCATACAATTTCCTAGATTTTGGGGTTTTCGAAACATATTTTTCAGACATTCGAAAGCCTCGGCTTTTAAAATTATCCATGAATCTTCTTATTATAATTTCCATTCGGCAATTTTTCGTTGCCGTTTCTGCTTGATTTAAAGAAAAGGTTTTAAACACTTTTTTAAAGGGATAGTTTTTATTATCTTTCGTGTATAATTTTGGAATAATGGAAATGAATATTGAAAGGAAATTGATTATTTCGATTTTAAAATTGACAAAAAATGGATTAATTTCAAAGGAAATTGTTAAAAATGATGTTAAATTGCCTATAGATGTTGCGGAAAAAATGCTTAAAAATCTGCAAAATAACGGGCTGATTTATTTACATGGAAACGCCGTTAAGGTTGATGGTGTTCAGCGGTTAAAGTTGGCTGTTCAAGCCATAAAACTTGGGGCTGACATTGAAAGCGTAAGCAGTTTTTTAAGTTGGCAAGAATTTGAGGGAATGGCGGCCCTTGCTTTTGAAAGGAATGGCTATAGCGTCGAGAAAAATTTGCGGGTCAGTCATGCGGGGCGGATGTGGGAGATTGATGTTGTTGGATGTAAAAGGCCGCTGGTTGTTTGTGTCGACTGCAAACATTGGCAGCGCAGTCTATATCCTTCAGCATTAAGGAAAGTTGTTGAAAACCATGTAGAAAGAACGTTTGCGTTGGCTGAAGAGCTGGGAAATATTGCGCATAAGGTTGGATGTGTGGGCTGGGATAGCGCCAAACTCATTCCAACGGTTTTATCGCTTCTTGTCCCACGATCAAAATTTTTTGATAACGTCCCCATAGTTCCGGTTCTTCAACTTCAAGATTTTCTAAATCAACTGCCAGCCTATGTGGATTCACTAAAGCATTTCACTAAAAAATTATCCAATCAATTTGACGGTTGTTCCTAGGGCTTGGCCCGGCACACCTTTTCTAAACCTAACCCTAACTAGGCCCTTTTTCCCATGTAAATCAACGACCTTTCCAACAATCCTGTTTTTTCCATCTGTCCACACTACTTTTCGCCCAATCAGCCTACTGGCTTCAGAAACGGATTTTACCGAGGCCAACTGGACTATGCATTCTTTTGGTCTTTGAGATTTTGGTCCTACACGATAATTAACTATTGTTCCTTGAAATGGTTGGGCCAAAGGCCACCACCAAAAATGCATTTAAAAATATCGAAGTTTTAAATTTGTTTCGCCCTTCATGTCATCGATTTTATTATTGACTGTCTTGAAAATTTTATGGAAGGATAGAAGCTGAAAACAAATATGATGATTAGGCCGAGTGTGAGCCATCCGCCTATCTCGAAAACTGTAAAAGTTGTGATTACAGGGTTTGGAACCAATATTAATAGGGTGATAATTGTGCCGAATGATATTCCAACGGCAAAACCCGAAAGCAACACTACAAAGCTTTGTATAGAAACTATTTTAACAATTGTTTTTGGCTTAGCTCCCAAAGCCCTTAAAACTCCAAGTTCTTGACGCTGTTCAGCCAAAGTAAGGGCAACAAAGCCCGTCATGCAGAGGGTTGCAACAATAAGGGTTGAAAGGGGCAAAAACATTATTGTGGACCAAATATAGCCCATAAAGTTGAGGTTTTTCTCTAAGGCTTCGTTGAGCTCAAAAACTTCAAATTCTGGGTTTAAGCTTTGAATTGCCGCTTTTATGTTGTTTAAAATGCTTTTGTAGTCTTCTGATGGCTCGATTTGAACTATAACCGCGTTTGGCTTTGATATGCCAGTTATGTCTTGCAGGGTTTTTAATGGGATGTAGGTGACATTTCCATTGTTGATGAAATCTATGCATGTGCCAACAATGTCAAAGGTTTTGTTAAACAACCTTATGCTTTGGTTTAGGGGAAACGAAAACATTTTTTGGGCTAGGGTGTCTCCAATCAAAGCCTCTGTTCCATGCTCATTCTTTAAGAATTCACCATCAATAAACCATTCACTAATAACAGATTTTGGATTAACCCCAATTATTAGGGATTCCCCTTTTCGGCTGTCTCCAACAGTTATTGTTGCCCCATTCTCCTCCCTTAATATATAACCTTGAACCTCTTCAACATGGGCTTGAAGGATTAGGCGCAAGTCAATTTTCTTTATCCCAACTATGGAATTTAATTGTTCGAGGGCATCTTCTGAAAAAAAGTATTTTTGGTTTGTATAGTTGAATTGGGGATATTCTGAGGCTTCGTAAAATTTTAACAGCAACGCCCTATAATTGTTGGAAAATTCTTCATGGGCGATTAGGATGGTGTTTCTTCCAACAGCCTTTTCAACCCAGCTTTTTGTGGTTTGATCGGCTATTATTCCACCTGCAATGCCAACCGTGACTATTATGAAAACTGTGGATAAACAAATTACAATGCGAATTGTCGCCGATTTATGGCGAAAGAGATTTCTTAAGGCTATTTTCCATGTGAGCATGCCTTTTGAAGCAATCTTAAAGCCCTGTTCTTTGACTAATCCAAGATAGTATGTTGGGGAAATCGCATTAGCAGGTTCGATTTTAACCGTGTCTAAGATTGGTTTTATCCCGAAAACCAACGTAAGAAAAAAGTATATTGCAAAGACTATTAGGACGAGCCAAAAATTAATTTGTTCCGGGAATGCTTCAAATTCAAAACTTTTAAGGAGGTTAACTGAAGCAAAATCTGCAATTACGCCTAACACAGTGCCAAATAAGCAACTTACAAACGTTATTATTAGGAGTTCTGTTGCAAAATAGCCGAAAATTAGGTTGTTTGGGCATCCAGCAGCCTTCATTAATCCTATTTCTTTAATTCTTTGAGACATCATGACGAAAACTAGGAAGGACGCTATCACGCTTCCAATTGCAAAAATTAAAAGTGCAACAAATATTATGAAGCGGGAAAAAACGACTGAAAAACCAGCTGTAAGTTTACTTTCAGCTGCAAAAAAATATTCCAAAGCCCATTTTTCGCTGAAGGCCAAAAGAAAAAGCGTTGAGGCAACACATAGTGTTAAGCTTATAATTGTTAAGCTTGTTTGCAGCTTTCTTCGAAGTAAATCGTTGACTGGAAAGGCCGTTACACTCATTAAAGGTTTGCCAGCCTACCATCTTCCAAGCGGAAGTTTTTGTCCGCAAGCCTTAATATTTGCTTGTCATGTGTGGCGACAATGATTGTTTTGCCATTTTCCTTTAGGCGCCTAAGAATTTCCACAATTTTTAGGCTTGTTTTTAAATCCAAATTTCCAGTCGGCTCATCCACCAAAAGCAGCGGCGGATCGTTTGCCAAGGCGCGGGCAAAGGCTATGCGTTGCTGTTCTCCTCCGCTTAGCTGGAATGGAAAGTGTTCGGCTCTATGCTCTAAACCAACAATTTCCAGCAACTCTTGAACCCTGTTTTTAATGTGCTCTTCTGGCTTGCGAGTCCATTCCATTGGAAAGGCAATGTTTTCGGCTACTGTTAGTGTTGAAATGAGGTTGTAGGATTGAAAAACAAAGCCAACATTGTTGCATCTAAAATCTGCGAGAAAATCTTCATCCTTAGCTCCCAAATCTTCTCCAAAAACAATTATCTTGCCGCTTGTCGGCCGATCTATGCCGCCAACAATGTTGAGGCATGTTGTTTTTCCAGATCCAGAAGGCCCGCTGATGGTTATGAATTCTCCTTCACAAACCCTGAAATTTAAGTTTTTTAAAACCTCAATTTTTGAATCGCCAACCTCATAAACTTTGCATAATTCCGACGCTATGATAACTTCTTTGTTGTCCATTATGCATTTTGGCCCCTTTCTTTCAAATTAAGGTTTCCCTTATCCCTTTTTAGTATCCTCGCCTTTTCTGGAAGCCTATTCTTCTCCCATTCTTTCCAGCTTATTTCCTTGAAAATCCATTTCTTGCCCAAATGCGCCGCGAGCACAGCATGCTTAAACTCTTTGTCCAATGGAATAAGCTCGTCGAGGAATCTGAAGAGCTTCTCTATCTGTTGCTTTGGAAAGTAAGCGTAGTAACTTGCGTTTTTAACTTCGAAGGCGTAAACATGCGAGTCTTTGCGTGCGATCACATCTGGGAGGGGATTCAAACTTGGATTGCTGACTGGAACGCGCACAGCGTAAAATCCATTCTTTATTAAAAGTTTGACCAGAACATTTTCGCTGTAAAAACCTCTTTTCCGCCACCTGCGAATTTCAGCCTTATCAATTTCCCTGGTCATTAAAGGCGCTTCCATAATAGGCTTTAAAATTGTTTAGTAGTGAAGTTTCCACTTTTAAACATAAAATCTTTATGGCTTTTTACGCTTATAAGTTTGGACCGTAACTTTTAACGTTGGTTCTTCAACTAGACATTCTCTTAAATAGTCGTCTAAGGTGGCTGCTGGCACAATTTCTATCTTATAGTCGCTAGGGTCTATGGAATGCTCATAATTCTTTTTTGGAATAACCACCTTCTTGAAGCCCCAAGCTTCTGCAGCCTTAATCTTCTCATAGACCCCGCCAACAGCTGTAATCTGAATGGAGTCTCCAACACCTAAATTTATTTCGCCTGTGACGGCCACATCCTGTCTTATTGGCTTTCCCTCAATCAGCGAACATAACAGTATTGCCATTGTGACGCCGGCTGAAGGCCCATCCACGCCATAAGATTGGGCGAAATCGATGTGCGTCAAATAATCTTGGGCTATGTCTATGCCATATTTTTGGAGAATCACGCTTCTCACTTTTGCTATGCTGTCTGAAATGAAGCTTTGGCCTTTTGCAACACCCGTCACTTTATAATAGCCTTTTAAAGGATATTTTCTGGGCAGTTCGCTTCTCTTTGCCATGTGCGCCTTAACACATAATACGCTGCCTGTCATTTCCCCACTGTAGGGGTCCCTAACGACAGCCAAACCATAAATTTGTCCAAGTTTAACTCCTTTGGGCGAAATCTCTAGAAGTTTGCCCCTCTCGTTAATTTCATGCTCAAGTATTTGCCTCTGAATTGTTTTGCAGTGGTGTTCTATGGCTTCTCTGACATGCCTTCTCTCAACAATTTTACAGCCTTCGTTCATGGCGAGTGTTGCGGCGGTTTTAATAATTGATATTAGGGGTCGAAACTTTGTTGTTAATGCGTCTTTTTTGTTGCTTCTTCTTCTGCCTTCCTCCACAATTTCTATGCATGCTTCCCGGCTGAATGGTATAAGGTTGAAACGTTTAACTTCTTGGGCTATAAACTGCACGTACTTGCGCCTATTTTCCACGGTGTTTGGCATGTCATTGTTCATTCTGACAACTTTGCCATAACCGTAAATGCGGTCCATGAGGGCTGGGTGAATTTGGCTTATGCTGTCAAAGTTTCCTGCACCAACAAGAAATGTTATGGCTGGCACGGGTTCCGTTGAAACCGCCATCGCAGCCGTGTCGCCTCCATGCCATCTGCCCCTTATTGTTATTGGCAGCTGCCCATCTTCAAGCACCGTTAAAAGCGTTATGGCCTCTTCTGGGTCAAGATTCTTTATCTCATCAATGTATAAAATTCCAAGAGAAGCCCTGTGGACATCTCCAGCAGTGACCCTTTGATGTTCTGGTGTTCCCAAACCTCCGGTTTGATAGGGGTCCCATGCTATTGAACCAAAAAGTTGGGCGCTTCGGTGGCCTGTTGCATCTACAAAAGGCGCGCGTCCAGAGCTGTTGTCAACTATTAGTTTTGGGACGTCTGTTTGTTGGGCTCCTCCGATGCCTTTAAGGTTGCCTAAACCCCCAAGTTTGGAAAACCACCACATGAAAACTCCGAAGAAAATTAGGCTTCCGCCGGGAATAAATGTCAGAGGAACAAGCCCAACGAACTTTGATAGTAAGTAGTCTAAAAAGTTGTTATTATAATATTCTTGGAGGGGCTCTCCCAAATAATTTGGGTTTTCAAGCCAAGTTTGCCAAGCTTGATACATAAAGTAAAAGCCTAAAGCCAGCAAAAACAAGCCTATAAACACGAGTAAAAATTGCAGAGCCTTAAAACCAACTTTTGTAACAAATTTTCTTTTAAGCTCTTTAAGCTGCTCCCTTTGAAGAATCTTTTTCCCATCACCAGCCTTATGAATGGATATTTTAGGCTGGCTTGGCAAAGCAGCATTTTTCCAGCATAAAACATCAAAAAGCTTGATGCCCTTCTCCTTGTAGATTTGGGTGAGTTTTTCGGCCAATGCCCTTCCAATCAACGATTTGCCTGTCCCAGGATCACCTAACAAAAGGAGGTATGGCCCTGGGCTTATGGAGCTTTTTGCAGATGGTTTTGGCTTGTCGGGATCTTCCCAGCTTTCATACCACCTTGTTTCTTCCAACCACTTAAGTTTGTGCACCCATTCGTCGAGGCATAGGAAGCATTCCCTTAAGGCTTGTTCTTGCCCTATAACCCAATTTATTAAGTTGTCGTCAACTGGGAAGCCTTCGGTGCTTTTAAATTTGCCCCAATCCCACTTAACCCTAACTTTTCTTCCATTAACATTCCTTTCTAGTATTTCGATGCCTTCCCCAAAATGGTCAATGGGCAAATACAACACCTTTTAAGATGGCCTCTCACCCTCTACCAGAACACACTGCTTAAACTATTATAGAGGTTATTTCAAAATTGGCAATATGCGCAAACCTAAAACATACATTAAAAGTTGAAAGGTTTCGAATAGCCAATTTTCATTTTAAAAGCCAAAAAAAACTTTCAAATATTTAATAAAAGAAAAATTTTGCTCGTTTGTATTCGAACAAGCCGGCGACAAACAACGGCCTATGCTTTAGGGCGGAAGCCAAAAAAGTTAAAAGTCATTTTAAGCCTAAAATTCAAAAACAAGCTTATTTCGGCCTTTTCCAATTTGCCCATAAACCCAAAGCATGGAGTTTGCTAGAGCTTCATGTAGAAACTGACGAAAATCTCCATGCCAAGTCTTCGCCACTTGCCTTCGTTAACACTTCGATTCTGCAAGCCCTGTTGATATGGCCATTAAAGGAAAGCTTTTAGATAACAAAACATTACCATACAGCATTACATTCTTCATGCAAGGCTTCTCCATGAGAGAATGGCGCTTCTGTTTATGCTTTCGTATACAAATCATCTGAGCTGCGTCTTCGGAAAAGATTCTCACGAGCCCAAAATGGGCGAGAGATTGGTTTTGGAATGGGCTCTTTTCTGGCTTATTTCGTATGGATTCCTAAAGTTGCTTTGTTTAGTGTAGGCTAAGTGGCTAATATTTTTGTGTCTTTCATGTTAGGTTTTTACTTGCTGGTAATTTTGGTGATTTTAGTATTACTATAGAGTTTTATGTTTCACTAGAGCCCTCCAGAAGCAAGAGCCGTTCAAAAGCCGTATACAAAAGCATCAACAAAAATCACTTTAAAAGCGGAAAAATGAAATAAACTTAAACCACATTAATTTTATTTTATGAAAGCTGGAAAAGTTATTCGAAGTTTTTCTGCCAAAGATGGGCGAACTGTTGTTTTGAGAACACCCAAGTGGGAAGATTTGGATAATCTGCTTGAGCTTATTAATTCGCTTGTTGAGGAGGGCGCAGAAATAATTAGGAATGAAAAGGTTTCTAGGGATGAGGAAATCGACTGGCTATCCAAAACCATTGCCAGCCTGGAGAAGGATGAAATATTCTTTCTTGTAGGTGAAGTTGATGGAAAGGTAATAGCCTCCTCGGACATTCGTCCGCTGCGGGGTTCTGAAAGGCATGTTGGCGTATTAGGCATAATAGTAAAAGATGGGTTTAGGGATATTGGCATTGGAACTGAAATGATGAAGACCCTGATAGAGCAAGCCCGTAAAATGGGTTTAAAGGTTTTGACGCTTTCCGCTTTCGCCACAAACAAGCGTGCACTTCATGTTTACAAAAAGGTTGGGTTTGTACAGACCGGGGTTATCCCGAAAAAACATTTCAAGGATGGCAGATACATAGATGAAATTATAATGACAAAATTGCTGGAGTGAAAGGATATGTCAAACTTCAAAATCTTCAACACGAGTTATAGCTTTTCTACGAAGGGCGAAATAGACTTCATCGACTTAACAGGCAAGGTTCAAGAGGCAGTTTCAAAATCAGGTGTAAAAAATGGTTTGGTCCACGTTTTTGCGCCTCATGCCACTGGAGTGCTAATCCTAACAGAAAGCGAGTATGGACTATTAAATGACATTAAAAATTTTCTGGAAAAACTGATCCCAAAACACGGGGCGTACGCCCACCCCTCAAACGCCCACTCACACCTTCGCTCTATGCTGCTGCCGCCGGATAAAACCCTGCCAGTCATCAACGGACGGGTTGAGTTTGGAACATGGCAATCGTTGGTATTTGTTGAAACAGACGTTCATCCAAGAAGGAGAACTGTGATAATTCAGGTTATTGGAGAAGAGTAGGACATCACATTGCCTACATAACATTTTTTGGCTATACATAGACTCTTCTCAGACTTCCTAATTTGAACCTACTCCTTTCCGCCATTCTGTCCCCTTTAATAACTGTTGGATCTCCTATACCCTATAGCAAGGTGCATTTTGAAACATCAATTTCTACAACTTTCGCTCCACACTTTGCCATTAACAACACCATGCCAAACACCGCACCCAAAATAAGGAGATGCAACAGGCTGTTGTTGCTTTAAACAAAAGTCCAGCTTTATTTTTTAAGATGCTTTAACACGCTACTTGGACTTCGAAATGCCACATCCAACGCTATCACTATTAATTTTCAAAAATTCTTTACATTTCTATCATAAATTAATTGATTATTTGCATTTTTTGTTAAAAAATTTGCAATTCGCTATTTTTCGTAAGATAAAAGAAAGAGAAAGCAGGTACTTTCTCTTAAGAGACGCTACCACTGCAGCCAAAAGCATGCCTTAAAGTTCGTTCACATGCTTGATAAAAATGCTTAACTCCATGAATAAAGCATAGAGTGAAATTTTCTAGGAGCTTTGTGAATGATGTTTTTATAAATTTCGTTTAAATTCGATTCATAGAAAGTTTTATGTACGTCGTTGCGTTTTAAAAATTACGAGAGCTCGTAAATTTAAGGGAAAATTATGATAGAAGATCTCTCCCATGAGGCTGAGGAGTATGTTGAAGCCATCTATAAGCTTCAAATGCGTAGCGGAGGGAGTGCAAGAACTAGGGAATTAGCCAAAGAATTGCATGTTGTTCCCGGATCTATTACAAACACTATTGAGCATTTGGAAAGGCATGGTTTAGTTGAGCATAAACCTTACAAAGGGGTTAAGTTAACCAAGAAGGGCCTTAAATTCGCCTTAGACATTGTTAGAAGGCATAGGCTTGCTGAAAGGCTTCTCACAGACATACTTAACGCAGACTGGAGCATTGTCCACGAAAGCGCTTGCAAACTTGAGCACGCCCTAACCAGAGACGTTATTGCGCTGCTTGAGAAGAAACTTGGAAATCCAAAAGTTTGCCCCCACGGAAATCCAATACCATCAGAACACGGTGAAGTTGAGGAAGAAGAGTGCTATCCCCTCACAGAAATTGGGCCCAACATTGTTTGTACAGTGGTTAAGCTTACAGACGAAAAACGGGAAAAACTTTTGATGTTATCTAAATGCGGGATAAAACTGAATGCTCCCATTCATGTTGTTGAAAAAAGAAATTCAAAATTGGTTTTATGCATAGCGGGAAAAGAACAGACCCTCAGTGCCGATGTAGCATCCAGCATTTGGGTAAAGCCCATCAAGGTGGACACAAATGATGTTCAGAAATAGAGGAAACGCGAAAAAGCAAAATGATTCTAGCGTAAATGAGCAAATAATACCATTAACAAGTTTAAATGAGGAAGAGAAGGGAATAATCCACAGCGCTGCAGGGGGCTTTGGGCTCGTCCGAAGACTGGCTGAAATGGGATTAACCCCAGGCGTCGAAGTCAAAATGCTTAGAAAAGGCCCATTTCATGGACCTGTCGAAATCGAGGTAAGGGGAGTTGCCCTAGCATTAGGTTTTGGGGTAGCCTCAAAAATTTTCGTTAAGCCATTAAAGGCGGAGGCAAATGCCTAAAACATTAAGAATAGCGCTTGCCGGAAATGCAAACGTTGGCAAAAGCGCAATATTTAATCAGCTTACTGGCCTAAATCAGGTTGTTGGAAACTGGCCTGGAAAAACCGTTGAAAGGGCTGAGGGAACACTACATTTTAAAGGCTATACCATACGCGTAATAGATTTGCCAGGAATTTATTCACTTTCCACATTTTCAATGGAAGAAATCGTTTCACGAGACTACATAGCAGTTGAAAAGCCAGACATAATAGTTAACGTCATAGACGCTTCGGCATTAGAAAGAAACCTTTACTTTACGCTTCAGCTTTTTGAGCTTGAAGCCCCAATAATAATAGATTTAAACCAAATTGACTTTGCGGCAAAAAAGGGCATAAGAATTGATTCAAAGAAGTTGTCTGAAATTTTAGGCGTTCCAGTAATTCCAACAATTGCAATAACCGGAACTGGAATAACCCAACTTTTATCAGCCGCAATAGCCGTTGCAAACGGCGAAGAGAAACTAAAACCATTTAAAGTTAGGTATGGAAAAGAGGTTGAAAAAAGGATAAAAGCCATCGAAAAACTTGTCAATGATAGGCTTCCACAAATTTGCTCGGTTTACCCGGCAAGATGGGTTGCAGTCAAACTTATTGAAAGAGACAATGATGTTGCAAGCAAAGTGAAAAATTATGAAAGTGGCCCAGAAATTTTGAAATGTGCCGAAAAATTAGCCAGTGAACTGGAAAGTTTGCATGGCGAAGCATCTCCAGTAATTATGGCTTCTGAAAGATATAGGCTTGCAACAGAAATTGCCAAAGCCGTGACAATTGTTGAATCTCCCCCAAAAATAAGCTTGGAACAAAAACTTGAAGCTTTAACCACCCATAAATTTTTAGGCTATCCAATTCTGGCCGCAGTTTTAGCATCAATTTTCACGCTCATCTTCTTTTTTGGAAACATATTTTCTGGATGGCTAGATTATCTTTTCAACACAATCACAGCCTACGTTAAAACAATTATATTTTCACTATTGCCGGAAGTTGTCGGCAACCTAATTGTGAATGGTGTTTTCTCCGGAATCGTTGCAGGAATAACAATAGCCCTACCCTATATTGTGCCATTCTACATATTCTTAGCTTTACTAGAGGACAGCGGCTACTTGCCCCGAGCGGCATTTTTAATGGACAATTTAATGCACAAAATAGGTTTGCATGGGAAAGCCTTCATACCCTTAATTTTAGGTTATGGTTGTAGTGTTCCAGCATGCATTGGTTGCCGAATTATGGAAACAGAAAGGGAGCGGTTCCTAGCAGCCTTTGTAGTTGTATTGATTCCTTGTGCAGCCCGAACCGTCATAATTTTGGGTTTGGTTGGAAGGTTTGTGGGTTTGTATGCCGCTTTGGGGTTATATGCCTTCAATTTGATTTTGGTCTTTCTCTTAGGTAGGTTGGCATTTAAAATATTGCCAGGCGAGCCAGTTGGACTAATTATGGAAATGCCCCCGTACAAAAGGCCTTCACTAAAAATCATTGCCTTGAAAACATGGAGCAGAACAAGAGATTTTGTTCTTATAGCCTTCCCAATAATTGTTGCAGGAAGCACGCTAATACAAGCATTGTCGCTGTTTGGGCTTCTGGATTACGTTGCAAGGGTTTCCGCCCCACTAATGAACGGTTGGCTAGGCTTGCCAACGGCGGCGAGCATTCCATTAATTTTTGGAATATTAAGAAAAGAGTTGGCCCTCATTCTGCTAGAGGAAGCCTTAATCCAGCAGGGGATGACCCTCCTAAGCTTAACGCATGTTCAGCTAATTGTTTTCACGTTAGTTGCAATGATTTACATTCCATGCGTCGCAACAATTGCGGCGTGCCTCAAAGAGTTTGGGTGGAAAAAAGCCTTAATAATAACGTTCGTTGACATTGGGTTGGCTGTTTTGCTAGGCGGATTAGCCTACAGAATTCTTTCTCTCATAATGCCCTAGTTAAGAATTAAAATTTGATTATGTCGCCTGTTTTCAGCGGTCGGCACTTATCTCCAAAAGCTTCTTTAAAGGCTTTTATGGCCTTTTTTCCAGTACAGTGGCACGGCCCAAGAAAATCAATGCTCAATTTCGATAAGTCATTTACTGTCATCTTTATTCTTTCCTTCGCTGCGTTAATCAGATGAAAGCCTCCTAAAACCGCGTGAACCTCCTTTTTGTCAGCTAATTTTTGTGCATGAAGAACTGTGTTCACTATGCCGGCATGGGCGCACCCAGTCACGACAATTAGGCCATTCTCCTTCAATTCAATAATTAATGCTTGGTCATCCATAAGCGGATCTTCCACAAAATGGCCTTCTTCAACGCTATAGAAGCCCACCGTCTTCTCATATGATGTTACGCGTTCAATCTCTCCAGTTGAAATTATGCCTTCGGCAATTTTAATTGGGCTGCATGATAAAATTGGTATGCCTCCCGCCTCTTCAATCTTGGAAGTGTTAAGGGCTGAGCCTATAAACTTCAGTTTGTGCTTAAGCGAGAATTTTGGATTGAAGGCTTTTGGATGGATAAAGACTGGTATTTGTTTGCCCGCGCCCTTCAACGCGCTGATTAAGCCGTTCATGTGATCGTAATGTCCGTGACTGATTAGGATTGCATCCAACTCGCGTAGGTTAACGCCCATCACATCAACATTATTTAGTAAAGCTTCCGGAGACGATCCAGTGTCCATTAGAATGTTGACGCATGTGTCGTCAACCATTGCTTCAACAAAAATGGAAAAGCCGTGTTTAGCAATTAACTGTTTTCTAGCTTCGCTTTTTCCAATGGAGTCTTCAACAAGAACCTTTAGGCAAACTTGGTCAACCAACCGCAAACCTCAAAACATTTTAATGACGTGTGAGATATTTAAAAGGATGTTTTTAAGAAAATATTTTGTATTCGAATAAGCCTTACACCTTATTGAAAATAAATATGGATAGCCATTCACTTGGATATGACTTGAGGATTCGCTATGCTTATTTATAAAGAGGCGAACTTAATACTTGAAGAAGAGGGATAGGCGTGTCTAAAAAGATCCCGTCGAAGGATGAGGCGCTGGAAGCCATAGACTTCATAGTGAACGTTTTAAAGGAGCATGAAAAGGACTTAGACCGCCTAATACATGAGTTAGGCACTATAGCTGAAAGGTTGGGTGATACCGGCGAATTAAGCAGTAAAATGGAGAAGGTCGAAGAGAGATTGGCCTCATTACAAAATGAGATAGCCAACTTAATTAATTATTTATCAACCTCACATGAGGTACCCGCGCCATCCCCTCTTCAACCAGCACAAGGGCAAAGGGCTGAAGCGCCATTGGCAAAGGAGGTGCGCGCTCCACCAATCATTTTGCGTTGTAAGCATTGGGAAGATTTTCAAACACTAGCCAGCCAAGCCCAGACGCTGTCCTTCTTGTATAAGGAGGAGGAGAAGGCCTTTCAGGTTGATGCCCTAAAGAATTCGCAGATTATAACTTATAGTGGTGAAATACCTAAGTCCGCTCTTTTGTTGAAGTCTTGGCTTTCTAGGCAGTTGGATGTTCCTGAAAAGAGAATTTTGGAAGGGGTTTTGGCTGTAGGTTAGGTTGTTTTGTTGTTGTGTTTTTCTGGTATTCAGTAAGCCTTTTATACGAGACTTACGTATTAAGTCTTACGATGCAATTGAGGGTTGAGGTTGAAGGCCAATCATGCAGCCAAAACCTGTTTTTCCGTTTTCGAAGCCTTCTCCTTTCTCCTCGATGACGGAATGGCTGCAGGATTAGCCAAAAAACAATGAACCCTCACATCCAACAAAAATGGGTGACCGAACAATGGACGAAAAAGAAAGGGCCCTAAAGAAAATATGGGAAGAATTCGCAAAATTTGAACGAACAATGGAGGAACTATGCTTCCTCAAAAGCGTGGTGACAGACCTCAAAAGTTTTAGAAAAATGATAAAATTTAGAAAATACGATTAAAGAGTTTATGTCCTAAACTCAAACAAACGGATATCAAGAAAATTTGCTTCAAACGTTTTTGGGCAAGGCATATTTTTAATCCGCATTTTTAATCACATGCAACATGCTTGTTTTTCTGTGGTCTCTTTTAAAAGAGAAAGAATAAAGGGCATCAGCAAGAGTTTAAATGTATCTCTGACAGTTTTGGCAGTACCATCTTTGATATTGCTGAATATATGTTAGTGGCTGTCTGCAGGTCGGGCATGTTGGTGGGGGTGGTGCAGTTGGAGGGACGGTGGAAGCGTAAGCAGGATAAGCTGGGGGAAGACCGAAGTATTCTCTCACGTCTGGAGCCTGTGCCCACTGACTGTTACTCCATCCACTGAGATTTAAGGCCCAAGGTTGCCCCATGAACAAGCCCAAGCCATCAACAAACGCTAACACACTGAATATGAGGGTTACGGCTCCCGAAACATATGACCAAGGCTGGGCCAAGAAAACAAATTCTAAAACGGCGACTATAATGCAGACTATACCTACAATGATTAGATACATTGCGTGATTGGTCACGGCGCTTGGTCGCTGCTTTTGGGGAGCATATGGCGGAGGTGGCAGTGGAGGATAAGGTTCGCTCACAATAAACAACCTCTTTAATGAGTGAGATGCGTTAGTATTTAATACTTTTCAGAAGCGGGCAAATTGAGTTTGGGATTAAAGGTTTAGGCGAAACATTTTAAATCCATAACGCCTTAATTTTTGTGGAAAAACATGGAACCTTCAAATGCAGACATTTACCTTTTCAACACCCTTACAAGGAAGAAGGAAAAGTTCATTCCACTAGAAAAAGGAAAAGTTAGAATGTATTGTTGCGGCCCCACCGTTTACTTTTATGCGCACATAGGCAATTTCCGAACATACATTTTTGAGGACATCCTACGGAGAGTTTTGGAGTTCAATGGCTTCGAAGTCAAGCATGTAATGAACATAACAGATGTTGGACACTTAACGTCAGACGCTGACGCTGGCGAAGACAAAATGGAAGTCGGTGCAAGAAGGGAGAGAAAAACTGTCTGGGAAATAGCCGAATTTTATACAAGTAAATTCTTTGAAGATGCCCAGAGGTTAAACATTCTCAGACCCACAATAGTCTGCAAGGCCACAGACCACATCCAAGACATGATCGCCTACATCCAAAAACTTGAGGAGAGGGGATACACTTACATAATTGACGACGGAGTCTACTTTGACACTTCAAAATTGAGCAGCTATGGACGGCTAACGGGAATGGACTTCAAAACATTAAATGAAAGATTGCAGGCTGGAGCTAGGGTTGAATTCAATCCAAACAAGAGAAACACTACAGATTTTTGCCTATGGCGCTTTTCTCCAAAGGATAGGAAGAGGCAAATGGAATGGGACTCACCGTGGGGTGTGGGTTTTCCCGGCTGGCACATTGAATGCAGTGTTATGGGCATGAAATATTTGGGCGAAAACTTTGACATACACTGCGGGGGCATAGACCACATACCAATACACCACACAAATGAGATTGCCCAAGCAGAGGCAGTCACGGGAAAACCTCTAGCCAACTATTGGCTGCACGGCGCTTTCCTCGTTTTTGGAAAATCCGCGAAAATGGCAAAGTCTGCTGGGGAAATAATCACCGTACAAAGCCTTATAGACGAAGGTTTTGACCCCTTGGCCTTCAGATACCTATGCCTAACAGCCCATTACCGTTCAGAACTTGTTTTCACAATGGAAAGTCTAAAGGCCGCGCAAAACGCGCTCTTTTCACTAAGGGACCACGTGCGGAGGCTTGCCGAAAGCATGGAATCCGAAGAAAGTACAAGCCCAAGTTTAACGATGCAGGAGTATCGCAGAAAATTTCTCGAAGCCATAAACGACGATTTGGATATGCCAAAAGCCCTTGCATTAACATGGAAGCTGGTAAGGGAAGAAAAGGATATGGCAAACAGAGAAAAATACGAGCTACTTTTGGAGTTTGACAAAGTCTTCGCCCTTGAATTGGCAAAAGACGCCAAAAAAGAGGAACTGCCAAAAGAGATAGAAGAGTTGATCAAGGAGAGGGAGGAGGCAAGAAAAAAGAAAGATTGGGAAAAAGCTGACAAAATTAGGGAGCAACTTAAAGCCATGGGAATAATACTCGAGGATACTCCCGAAGGCGTTAGGTGGCGATTCAAAAAACCAAACAAATAAAACCATTTGACATTAATTTAACACAGTTTCGCCCTTAAAGTTCCAGTCTTCCGTTGAATACTTCTCCTTGCAAAGTTTTTCGGCCAATTCCAGCTCATAAGCTGTCAGTTTCTCTGGCATAAGCCTGATGTTAAGGGCCCTTTCAAAACCTTCAACCAAAGCTTCCTCAGCTTCTTTCATAGAAACCTTTTTCCCCAACTCTTTTGTCAATGATGTGATTTTGCCCTCAGCCACGCAAACAACTTCTACACGTGTTTTAGCCCATGGAACACGAATAAACGTGAACATCTTTTCTAAATCGACGTCCAAGAGGATTGTGCCGTGTTGTAAGACCACGCCTCTTTTGTGGGATTGGGCGCTTCCAGAGATTTTCTTGCCCCTAACCATAAGATTTGGGCATGCTTTTTCATTTCCTCTGTCAAAGTCGGCTTTTAATCCCAAGGTTCTTAGGGCTTCAATTATTCCGCCGTAAATTTTTGCGTAAACTTCAATGATGTCTCCTGCCCCAAGGTCTTTTTTGTTTGCAATTACGCTGTAGGTTATTTCGCCTTCAAAATCGTGGTATACTGTTCCCCCGCCCGTTATGCGCCTAACAACGTCAACGCCATATTTTCTGCAGTTGTCCAAATGCACTTCATTCTCAATTTTTTGAAATTTTCCAATGGAAACCGCAGAAGGTTTCCAGCGGTAAAGGCGTATGGTGTTTGGCACTTCCTTTTCAGTTTTGGCCCTTAAAATAGCCTCGTCAATGGCCATATTTAAAAAGGCGTTGTGGGTTTCAAGTTTTAAGAGTCGCCACTCGCTCATCCAAACCACTTTGGACGCTAAATTTTAATCACGTCTTGACGTAATGGCATTGAGTATGATGTTACAGTTTAAATATTAGAATTTTGATTAAACGTAGCAAGAGGAAAAGGCAACATGGGTTCAAAATCCCCAAGAGGCGAATTCGCCGCAAGAAAACTAGTGGAAAAAAGGAAAAAGTTCCGCTGGAGTAGCATGTACTATAAAAGGCGCATGCTAATGCTCGATGTTAAGGCGGACCCCCTTGAAGGGGCGCCAATGGCACGAGGAATAGTTCTAGAAAAGGTTGGCGTAGAAAGCAAACAACCAAACAGTGCCATACGCAAATGCGTTAGGACACAACTAATAAAAAATGGCCGCGTTATAACGGCATTTCTCCCTGGAGACGGAGCCCTAAACGTTGTTGACGAGCATGATGAGGTTGTGGTTGAAGGCATAGGGGGTTCAAGGGGAAGAAGCATGGGAGACATTCCCGGAGTACGCTGGAAGGTCATAATGGTTAATGGCGTATCACTAAAAGAGCTTGTTTACGGAAGAAAACAGAAGCCAGCAAGGTGATAACTGTTGAGCGAAAAGGTAGCAGAAAAACCGGAGATCAAACTTTTCAACAAATGGAGCTTCCGAGAAGTTCAAGTGAAAGATCCGGGTTTACAGAGGTACATATCCTTAAAACCCGTTGTCATTCCCCACAGCATGGGAAGGCACGAGCACAAACGCTTCCATAAAGCGAATGTAAACATTGTGGAAAGACTAGTAAACAATTTGATGAGGCCGGGCAAAAACGCCGGCAAAAAGGCAAAGGCTATAAACATTGTTAAACATGCTTTCGAAATAATACATTTGCAAACTGGCCGAAATCCAATTGAGGTTCTTGTTAGAGCTGTTGAGAATTCGGCGCCATGCGAGGACACAACAAGAATAAGTTATGGTGGGATAGTATATCACTTGTCTGTCGATGTCTCGCCACAGCGAAGGGTTGACTTAGCCCTAAGAAACATTTGTGAGGGGGCGAGAATGGCCTCAATGCACAGCCCACGTTCAATAGAAGAATGTCTTGCAGAAGAGCTTATCCTAGCAGCAAACCATGACATGAAAAGCCATGCAGTTTCAAAACGCCATGAACTTGAAAGAATAGCCCAAGCTTCAAGATAAACGCCCAATCATCTTGAATGGAGTTCAACGACATCTCCATCTTCTAAAATAAAAGAGGAACCAACTTTTTGGGGACTAAAAACCAAACGTTTAGACCAAACCTTTGCGTACGAAAATTTTTCGCTAAAGTCCGTGTGAATATTTCTTGCAAGCTCATAGACTGTAGCGCCCCTTTTCAAAATGAAGGGTTTGTCTGAAGGCTCTTTTTGGCTCGGCTCCTTTGTGTAGACCCGAATTATGTCTAAGGCTTTAAAGAGGTTCTCGCCCAATTTTTCTAATCCAAATTTCCTCTCGCATGAAACTGGGATTATAGGCAATTTTCCATTAACATAACTTTCTAAAAGCCTCAGTTCCGTTTCGGCGCCTTCCAAATCCATCTTGTTTGCAACCACAACAGTTGGCTTATAAATTGGGTTTTCAAAAACAGCATTTTCCACATCATCCAAACTTACTTCTCCAGAAATTTTGACCACAGCATCTGTAATGCGATAACTTTTAAGGAGCTCTTCAACATCCCCCATCGTGCAATCCAAAAGTTTTCCAACCAAAATTATTCGCAGGCCAGCGCCCATAAATTTTCTTTCAATTTCAACATTGCCCTTAGGCTTAATAACCAAAATTCTCGCCTTCTCCAACTCATTTAAAATAAGGGACAATTGGGCCACCGGATCCGTTGACAAATCAACCATTATTATCAGGCCGTCAGCATTGCGCGCCAAGGCAAGTGTTTGTAAACCCCAAGCCCTTCCATCGGCTGCGCCCTCCATTAGGGCTGGTGCTTCAACAATTTGAAATTGCACATCTTCAAAATTGAGTATTCCGGGAACAGGTTCTCTAGTGGTGTATGGGGTTGATGAAACTTCAACCTTTGCGTTTGTAACTGCAGCCAGCAAACTGCTTCTTCCAACATTCGTCAAACCAATTAACGCAATTTGCGCAGCGCCTTCTTTTTCAATGAAAAATTTTGGTCCGCCCCGGCCAGCTTTTCTACGCTTTTTCTCTTCAATTTCTTTTCGTAAAATTGCCATCTGCTTCTTAACCTGCGCACACAATTTGGCTGTACCCTTATGTTTTGGAACTAAGCCTAAAAACTCCTCCATGAGCTGAAGCTTTTCCCTAGGATTTCTTGCAGCCGAAACCTCAGCCCATTTGCGTTTGGCTTCCGCCGGCAAATTTGTAGGCATAACCAGACATGCCCAAACAATAATTCTATGGGAATTTTAATATTTATTTCCGTTTTTAAGCAGATTTTAATCGTATCATGCTATGGTAAACTTAAAATAATTGAATGAACAGTTGTGTAAAACGAATTCACTAAAAATAAAGGAATTTAAAAACGAAATGTGGGAGAGGAAAAATGAGCAAAACAGAAAAACCCCATTTAAACTTGGTGATAATGGGACACGTAGACCATGGAAAATCAACAACAACAGGACACCTACTATATTTAGCTGGGGTTGTCGACGACAGAACAGTTAAGGCATATGAAGAAGAAGCCAGAAAATTGGGGAAGGAAACATTCAAGTACGCATGGATATTAGACAATCTTAAAGAAGAGCGGGAAAGAGGCCTAACAATAGACCTTAGATTCCTAAAATTTGAAACAAAGAAATATTACTTCACAATTATTGATGCCCCGGGCCACAGGGACTTCGTTAAAAACATGATTACAGGAGCAAGCCAAGCCGACGCAGCCATACTCTTCGTTTCAGCTAAGCGTGGAGAGTTTGAGGCAGGCATAGGCCCCGGCGGCCAAACTAGAGAACACGCTTTCTTGGCTTTCACTTTGGGCGTAAGACAGCTGGTTGTTGCTGTCAACAAAATGGACGATGCTACAGTGAACTGGAGCGAAGAACGGTACAACGAAATTAAGAATGAAGTTTCAAGAATGCTTAAAATGGTCGGCTACAAGGTTGAAAAGATTCCCTTTGTGCCAACTTCCGGGTGGACAGGCGACAACCTCGTTAAACCAAGCGACAAAATGCCATGGTACAAAGGACCAACCTTAATCGATGCCCTCGACGTTTTTGAGGTGCCTCCCAAACCATTGGACAAGCCACTGAGAATTCCAGTTCAAGACGTTTACAGCATTACTGGTGTGGGCACGGTTCCTGTTGGCAGGGTTGAAACCGGAGTTCTTAAAGAGGGCGATGTCATCATATTTATGCCAGCAAACAAGCAAGGTGAAGTCAAGTCTATAGAGATGCACCACACAAGAATTCCGAGGGCTGAACCAGGCGACAACATAGGCTTTAACGTTAGGGGAATAGCAAAAACAGACATACGCCGAGGCGACGTGGCTGGACCAGTAAATAATCCGCCAACTGTTGCCAAAGAATTCATAGGACAAATAATAGTAATTTATCACCCAACAGCCATTGCAGCGGGATACACGCCTGTACTCCACTATCACACTGGACAAATCGCATGCAGGTTTACTGAGCTTATAAGGAAGATTGACCCGAGGTCTGGTCAAGTGGTTGAAGAGAAGCCAACGTTCTTGAAGACTGGAGATGCTGCCCTAGTGAGGATGGAGCCCCTCCGTCCAATAGCCATCGAAACATACACAGATTTTCCAGAGCTTGGAAGGTTTGCCGTTAGAGACATGGGCACAACAATAGCCGCTGGCGTTGTAAAAGAAATAACAAAGAAGGGACCGTAACTCCACTTTCTCATTTTTATCCCAATAATTTTTATGCCATCTGGATAACTCTAAATCGTATAATTGAGGCAAATTCTATACAAATTTTAACTGTCAAACTTCAATTTGCTAATAAAGTATTGTTTATTCTTTGTAAAGAAGAATACATCAGTTATCACTAAATTGTCAGTTGATATTAGACCGAATTCTAAATCCTCTGATGTTGGGTCTAGCGGAATCCAATCATGCATATCAATTCCATTTATTTTTATATTAAATGGTTTATACACGTCAGGTGCGTTCGGAATATAAACAGCGCAATATACATGGTCGGAAAAGCCATCATTATCAGTATCAGCGAAAATAAGGGCGGTTTCGAACCCTATCGCAAGAAGTAATGAACAAAGTAGTACTGCTTGATCATCACAATCTCCTGATAGTCTTTTTAAAGTAATTTCTGGAGGTTGAATATCTTCAAACAAAAGTGGATCACGTATATAACGTATTTCATCTCGAACAAATTCATATAATCTTCGTGCTTGTTTAAAATCTCCTGCTTCGTACCGGTTAGTCAAGCTAGTAGCCAAATTTCGGATTTCCGCGGAACTAGGGTTGACAGACTCTATAATCCTTTTTATGGATTGCCTAAGCTTCTTTCTTTCTTCGATGGGATCAAATTTAATATCTTTGACAAGTTTTCGTAGGTGTTGACTTAAATTTTCTCTATAACTCTCAGTGGGCTTTATGATTTCTGCGAACTCCTTTGCCTTTATCGGATCCGCCATTAACAAAGGTAACAAAACACATTCAATAACACTATTTATGCCAAAAGCCTCACTCCAGCATACAAGTCTTTCAACATTATCTGGTTTTTCACTTTGTTTCAGCGCTAGAGCAATGTAATATAGCATCGCGGCGTACGTCAAATAAGTAATACTTTGCAAGTAATCATAAGAAGTTTTTGGCATATGCGAAATTTGCTCAATTACTTTTTCTCTAAAAATTGATATAAATGATATTGCTTCATCAATGTTGGAGTTGTGTAATGCTACAGCCACTTTTTGAAGAATTTCGTTTAAGGTTCTATGATCTTTCATAAAGATCAGCATTCAGACATATACCTTTGAATCCATTTTTCTACACGACTTTTAAGTGGTTCTGCTCCCTCAACAGCACCTTCTTCTGTTACCCGGACTTGCATAGAACCCATTTGCAAGATTCCGCTAACAGGGTCAAAGTTTTTAACTCCTATTCTGTTCAAAAATGATGCGAACTCGTTGATATCAAACATTTTATTTTCTTGAATAATCACTTCTTCAATTAAGCGAACTTTTTTTGTCGTTCCACTCGATTCATCATGGTCTATCTTGATTATAGCACCACAATATGAGCATTTTACAAATTTTTGATATGGTGATATAGATCCCTTATAAGGAGCGCCACACCTTTTGCATTCTATGACCATGACCATGGCCAACACGTATTATCTATTATGCACTAACCATGAAAAATAATTTTCGATATCCAAATCTTAAAAAATAGAGAAAAAGAGAATTTTATTAATACTGTATAGCTTCGCCACCAATGGCTCTTTGGATAGCTACAGCCCAGTCGTTTGCGTTTTCAACTTCGAATGTGGGGTTTTCAATGCCGAATGGAGTTTCCATGCTTACTAATAGAACCTGATATTGTTCTTTACTGAATAATGTAGCTGGTTCATTTAGAGTTCCTTTTTTCCTCGTTCTGATCTCTACAGTGGCGCCAAGAACTTTGTCTATAGGGATGTTAATAGGTACACCAACTGTTTGAAGCTCCTTTTTCTTTCCAATTCCCAGAAAACCTCCTTGCTCCACTGTCCTTTGCCATTGAAATAGAAAACGCTTATTCGTCAGAATCAGTCTCCCGAACATGTAGTGCCCGCATCGGGAATGTCCACCATGATAATGCGCGTATGAGTCACGAATGACTTTTTCATTTGGACCCAAAATGATACTACTGCTCATTTCCATTTCACCATCAATTCAATTAAAGAAAATATTTATTTATTACATTTAAGGTTTTTCTTACCTTATTATGGCGCTTTCTTCAGATTCAATCGGTCTATGCTCAAATTTATCAATAAGAAATTTTAAGGTTTATTACTGGAAAAATTCATGAAAAGTGAGATTATGTCCGGTACTGAAAGTTTAGTTCCGTATTTAAGAGAGAAGAAATGCGATGAACGAGAGCCGACAATCATTGTTGATATTCGTGAGGCTAACTCTGCAGCGAAGATTGTAAGGGGTCTTCGGGAGCGAGGCATTAACATTAAGATTGAAACGTTGGATAAAGGTGACTATGTTTTGTCTGATGAGTGTGCTGTTGAGAGGAAAACTGTTCGAGACTTTGTTTATACGCTTACTCACCGCTACCTTTTCGAGCAGCTTTTCAGGTTGAAGGAGGTTTATCCAAAATCCCTAATCCTTTTGGAGGGTTACCTTCCAATAATTTATAGATTTAGCAGAATCCAGCCGGTTTCGGTTTGGGGAGCAATTTTTAACTTGGCAAAAAATGGAATAGCGATAGTAAATACAACGTCCTACAAAGAAACAATAGACTTTTTACATGTGGCAGCGCGCCAGGAACAAATTGTCGAAAAAAGAGTTCCAATAGTTCACCCGGCGAAAAAATGCGAGACGATTGCGGACGCCCAAATTTATTTTGTTGCAAGCTTGCCGAACATCGGGAGGGAAAAGGCAGCGTCAATCCTTAAATCTTACAAGACGCCATTAAATGCTTTGATAAATGTTGATGAATGGCCTAAAACCGTCTATGGCCTCGGCCCAAAAATAAGCGCCAAAGTTAAAGAGGTGTTAAACACTCCGTTCAGAGAGTGAAAAGGTATGGATGTGGAAATAGCCCTTACAAAAAAGATAAGCGTTTTAGGTTTGGATAAGCGTTCAGTAGCCGACATTGCATGGTGCGCCACAACCTACGGAGCGAATAGGCTTTATTGGATAGATGGCTACCTTCTATGTTTAGAAGTTTACGAAAAATCTTTTGAGCATGAAATGAAGAAGCGGGAGTTTCCCGTAAGCCAAATTTGCTATGCAAAATATCCAAAGTATGAGAAAATCTATGAGGTAGAAAAGAGCCTCCAAATTCCAATCGTGAATGTTTCGGAAATGCGCATCTTTAAGAGCATTTTAAAGGCAATATTAAACTACGATAATGAAGGCCAATCAAATCAAGGCGTTTAGGGAGATTTAACGTTAATTTTTCTCTTAACGTGTTCGCAGCCGAGTTTAAAGGCTTTAACATTAACTTCCACATACTTTTTTGGGACAAGCTCCCTAATTGCTTTGATAATGCTGGTCTCTTTTACTGGCATCCTCTGAGCGGCTGTTAGGGCGCCGATCATAACAACGTTTTCTGTTTGAATGTTGCCCGCTTCCTCAGCTAATTTTGCAGCGTCTATAACAATTATATTTTCTGTGAAATGGCGAATCTTTTTGATGATTTCCTCTAAACTTGGATATCTAAGCATTTTTATTGTTAGTTCTGGTGGCGGAATTTTTTCATCGTTCATTATTATTATTGTTTTTTCAGAGGCAAAATTCAAGTTTCGAAGGGTTTCAATGGGCTCAAACCCCAAGATTACGTCGGCCCTTCCATCCAAGATTGTGGGCGCAAAAACTTTTTCGCCGATTCGCACATGCGATACGACTGCACCTCCACGCTGTGCCATCCCATGAATTTCGCCAACACGAACATTGAATCCGTCTTTGATGGCTGCTGTTCCAATTATTTCTGCTGCAAGAAGCACTCCTTGTCCGCCCACACCAGCCAATACAAGATTAAATTCCCGCATTTCTCAAACCTCAAAACATTCGATTGCCTTATAGGGACAGACTGAAATGCACAATCCGCAGCCAACACACAAAGCCTGTTTAATACTTGGCTTCTCTTCTTCGATAATTAGTGCTGGACACCCCAAAAGTTTGACACACGCCATACAACCGGTACAATTGTTTGTGATTCTACAAGCTTTCTGTTTTTCACCCTTGCTGCGTTTCTCTTTAACAGCCATGAGGGCGCATGGCGCCCGAAAAACTACAAGCGAAGGCCCTTGATGCCTTAAAGCCTCTGTTAGTGCTGTTTCTGCCTCTTTAATTTTGAATGGGTCGACGACCTTAACGCATGTTACGCCGCATCCCTTCGCCACATCCTCTATAAGCAATTTTTTAGTTTGGGTGCGCATGCCGGTAACCCCTGTTCCGGGGTGGGGTTGATGCCCCGTCATGGCTGTTGTAAGGTTGTCTAAAACGACTGTGACGAACTTGTGGTTGTTGTAGACGGCGTTTATAAGCCTTGGAATCCCCGCGTGAAAGAATGTTGAGTCCCCGATTATTGCAATTGTGTCTTCGCTGACCACTTTGCTTATTCCTTGTGCCAAGCCTATGCTTGCACCCATACAAATCATTATGTCGCCGACGCTTGAGGGTGGAGCTATCCCTAAAGCATAACAGCCTATATCAGTCGTGTAAACTGCCCTATCGCCGGCAACCCTCCTTATAACGTAGAAAGAAGCCCTATGAGGGCATCCAGCACACAAAATTGGAGGTCTTGAAGGCAAATCTTTAGCAATTTTTAAGGCTTTTTCAGCTGCCTCCACGATGCCCACGGGCAACTTTTTGCCTGTTACTTTTGCTAGGCCAATGGCAACGCTTTTTGTTGAAAGTTCACCATCCCTTGGAAAGAAAAGCGTTTTCGTTTTTCCATAAACTTCAACGTCGGGTGCATAATCTTTGGCGATTGATTTAACATGCAATTCTAAATAAGGTTCGAGCTCCTCAACAACTATTATTTTTTCATAATTTTTTAGGAAATTGCCAATTAATTCTGTAGGAAGCGGGTTTGTCATGCCCAGTTTTAAAATGCTTGGGTTTAAACCCAACAATTCCACTGCTTCAACCGTGTAATTGTAGGCTGCACTTGAGGAAATTAGGCCTATTCCATCCTTTCCCTCGCGTACAACCCTATTGTATGGCGATTTTTCACTTATTTCCTTGGCCTCTTCCATGCGCTTTAAAAGTACCGGGTGCCTTGGTCTAGAGTTTGCTGGAACCATGACAAAACGTTTAACATCCTTAACAAACTTTCCTTTTAAGTTTGGCTTTGCAAGTTTTCCGTAGGTCACCGGACCTCGCGTGTGGCTCACGCGTGTTGTTGTCCTTAAAATTACTGGAAGTTCAAGTTTTTCGGAAATTTCGATGGCTGAAACTGTCATGTCCTTTGCCTCTTGAGCGCTTGAGGGTTCCAGGCATGGCAAATTTGCCAGCAAAGCGTAAAAGCGGTTGTCTTGCTCGTTCTGCGAACTATAGCATTCTGGATCGTCCGCCGTCACTATCATGTAGCCCGCTCTTACACCAGTGTAGGCCAATGTCATAATTAGGTCTGAAGCCACATTGAAGCCGACATGTTTCATGGCTGAAAGGGCTCTGACACCGCATGTTGCTGCTCCAGCAGCAACCTCAACAGCAACAATTTCGTTTACTGAATACTCCATGTAGATTCCGGCTTTGGCTGCAATCTCCGATATGGAATCGCCGATTTCCGATGCCGGTGTGCCCGGATATGTTGTCACAACGCTTATTCCCGCCTCCAAAATTCCCCTTGCAATCGCTTCATTTCCCAACAAAAGCGTTTTTTTGCCGGGTTTATCCCCTAACAAAACTTCCAAGTTAGGCAACAATTTTCTCTCCATTAGGTAGAGAGAAATCTGTTAAGTGCTCAGCAAATATAATTTTTTGCGGCTGAAAGTTGGGGTTTAAGCATAAAATAGCATGAAATTTTAACCGAAAGAGATATTAAAAGACTTATTCCATAAACTGAAATTCTCATGAGGTTGTTAAAATGAACATTAAACTGACTTCTGGTAAAGAAATCCCGATTGAAATGCATAAGGCGCGAATGGTTCAGAAAGTTTGGTTAATCCCTGTTGAAGAAAGGCTTAAAGCCATTGAGGAGGCAGGCTACAACACTTTTCTGCTTAAAACAAAAGACATATTCCTAGACATGCTTACAGACAGCGGCGTCAACGCAATGAGCGACAACCAATTCGCTGCAATGATAAGGGCTGACGACGCTTATGCTGGCAGCATGACTTTCTACGAGTTTGCCAAGGCCGTTGAAGATGTTTTAGGCTATAAATATGTTATGAACACCCATCAAGGAAGAGCTGCCGAACACCTCCTAGTCAAAGTTTTCGCTAAACCTGGCTATGTTGTTCCAACAAACTATCATTTCACCACAACCAGAGCGCACATTGAGCTTGCTGGGGCCATATGCCTCGAAATATATTATGACGATGCTCTAAAGACGGAAAGCACAAACCCGTTTAAAGGCAACATGGACCCACAAAAATTGAAAGATGCAATTAGAAAGTATGGGAGAGAAAGAATAGCCTTTGTTAGAATGGAGGCAACAGCAAACCTTTTAGGCGGCCAACCCTTTTCCATGGCAAACTTGAAGGAAATAAGGAAAATTTGCAGCGAAAACGGCCTAATTCTCGTTTTAGATGGAAGTCTCATCTGCGAAAATGCATACCTAATCAAACAGAGGGAGAAGGGCTACGAAAACAAGACTGTTGCAGAAATTGTTAAGGAAATTTGCAGCCTAGCAGACATTTTCTACATGAGCGGAAGAAAAAACTCAAGCGTCCGCGGCGGAATGATAGCCACAAACAACAAAGAATTATTCGAAAAGATAAGACCTTGGCTTCCAGTTTACGAAGGCTTCTTCACATATGGCGGCATGTCCATCCGAGAAGTGGGCGCCATGGCCGTTGGCATCAGAGAAATGGTTGACCCAGACGTGGCTGGCTGCGCAGTCGAACAAATAAAATATTTTGTTAACAGACTTGTTGAACATGGAATTCCCGTGGTCACCCCACCGGGCGGCTTAGCCTGCCACTTAGACGCCATGAAATTTTTACCTCACATACCGCAGTCGCAGTATCCCGCTGGGGCTCTAACGGCTGCACTTTACATTGTTTCTGGCATTAGAAGCATGGAGAGAGGCACAATCTCAATGGATAGGGATAAAGATGGCAGAGAAATTTTCGCCGATTTGGAGCTTACAAGAATTGCGCTTCCGAGACGTGTTTACACGATTTCACACATTGAATATGCCATTGACAGAATATGCTGGCTGTACAAGCACCGTGATTTGATTAAGGGTTTAAAATTTGTTTATGAGCCGCCTGTTTTAAGGTTCTTTGATGGAAGGCTAACGGCTATAGACGACTGGGGTAGAAAACTCTGCGAAGTTTATAAAAAGGAAGTGGGCGAATACTAGCCCTTATTTTCCTTTAAAGGCCGGTTTTCTCTTTTCTATGAAGGCAGCTACGCCCTCTTGAAGGTCTTCCGTTGAGCCCACAACCCCGATGCCCTCGCGTTCTAGGGCTAGGCCAGCATCTAGGCTTGCGTCTAAGCCTTTGTTTATGAGGGCTTTAGCTACTTTAAGGGCTATGGGAGCCTTTTGGGCTAAATCGAGGGCGAATTGGCGGACTGTCTCACGGAATTTTTCTTGCGGAACCACCATGTTTATTAGGCCTAATTGTTCTGCCGTCTTTGCGTCTACCATTTTTCCAGTCAAAATGAGTTCCATTGCCTTTGTTTTCCCAATCAAGCGCGGTAGCCTTTGGGTTCCACCCCAGCCTGGGATAAGCCCTATATTAATTTCTGTTTGTCCCATGCGGGCGTTTTCCGCTGCTATACGTATGTCACATGCCATTGCAACTTCAAGGCCTCCGCCCAAAGCATAACCATTTATTGCGGCTATGACTGGCTTTTCCAAGTTTTCTAGCATATGGCAGAGTTTCCATCCCATTGTTGAGAGTTCTCTGGCTTTTGTGGCGTTCATTCCCTTCATTGATTTTATGTCAGCACCCGCGGAGAAGGCTTTTTCACCCGCGCCTGTCAAGACTATTACGCGGGTGTTTTCGTCTTTTTCAGCGTCTTGCAATGCTGACATTACTTCTTCTACTACCTCTTTGCTTAGGGCGTTTAGGGCTTCTGGACGGTTTAGTGTGATTGTGGCTATTCCATCGCTTTTTTCATAAATTATGTACTTAAATTCCATGTTTTCACCAACAATTTTGAGAGATTAATTTGCAAATCGAATGGATAAAAGAGTTTCCGAAACGCCAGCCCCTTTCTAATGGAACTTCTTTTGCTTTTTGCCTTTAATAGGACTTTGGCAGTCCGAGAACATGCTGCCCTATGAAGGCCAATGCCATCTGATGCGTTACGGGCGCAAGCCGTATGAGGTTTACTTCACGCCACCAGCGTTCAACATCATATTCAACAGCGTAGCCGTAACCCCCAAAAGTTTGCATGGCATTGTAAACGGCGGCTATACCCGCATCAGCAGCTGCAACCTTAGCCATGTTCGCCTCTGCGCCGCATTCCTCTCCCCTATCGTAAAGCCAAGCAGCCTTATAGTTTAAGAGCCTTGCAGCCTCAATTTTGGCTTTTGCCTCTGCAAGCGGAAACTGGATGGCTTGGTAAGAGCCTATTGGAGCGTCGAAAACCCTTCTTTCTTTCGCATATTCAACAGCCTTGTTTATGGCTAATATTCCAAGGCCGCATGCGGCGGCGGAGAAACTCATCCTTTCTGGGTTAAGCGTGTCCAAAATCAAGTACCAGCCCTTATCCGCCTCGCCCAACAAATTGTCTTTTGGCACACGCAAGTCACTTATGTAAACTTCACATGTTTTTGAGTAGTTGATTCCATGCTTTTCAATTGGAATAACTTCAACCGCAGGGTTAGGCAAATCAACAAGAAAAAGCGATAGGCCCAAAGTCCTTTTTGGAGCTTTTTCTATAGGCGTCGTTCTTGTCACAAGTAACATTCCCTTTGCACGGTCGGCGCCAGAAATAAACATTTTTTGTCCATTAATGCGGTATTCGTCGCCTTCCAAAACGGCTGTTGTTTTAATGTTTAGGGTGTTTGTTCCAGCATCAGCCTCTGTCAAAGCCAAACAAAATTCCATACCATTGACGATTTGTGGCAAATACCTCTCCTTTTGGGCTTCGTTTCCATGCTTAACTATTGATAAACCGCCAAAAATCGCAGATAAACATAAAAACCACTCTCCGGCTAGACCGCAGCCTTCTGAAACAAGGGTTTCCATGGCTAAAAGCATCTCAAACATTCCCATTCCGCTGCCACCGTATTTTTCTGGAATCACTATGCCCGTAAACCCAGCGGACACGAGACTCTTCCAAAAATCCTCAGGAAACTCATGCTTCTTATCCTTTTCACGCCAATATTCTGGGCCGAAATCGTGGGCTATCTCCCTTGCAGTTTCAACAATCATTTTCTGCTCGGCTGTCAATTTAAAATCCATTTTGCCCACCACAAGCAGTATTGGCTTAATTGGACGCAATCAATTTTAAACTTTCGCCAAATAAAGGGAAAACTCAATGTTAAATTTAAGGCGAAGCCCAAAACGTCTGGTGATCGGCAAAAATGTCAATTTTTATATTAGTGAACAGAGAATAACACCTTAAATATTTGTTGTATTTATCTGGGCTGTGGGCCAAATGAGGAAGACAATATTTAAAAAACTCGAGGCTCAAGGTTTAATAGCAAATTACAACCGTTACAGAAAGAATTTGCCCCCGAAACTTCCGGAAAGGGTTTTCATATGGGATGAAACCCTAAGGGAAGGAGCCCAAACACCCCTCGTCTTCTTAACCTATGTGGAAAAGGTTAAGTTGGCTAAAATGATGGATGAGATGGGCATATCCTTCATAACCGTCGGTTTTCCAGCGCTTTCAGAAGAGGAAAGAAACGACGTTAAAAAAATTGCAAACGAAAGTTTCGAAAACGCTAGGCTGGCGGCCTCAGCGCGCATAAATAAGAGCGACGTAGACGCTTGCCTGCAATGTGGCATAAAAGAAATTTTGATATCAACACCCTTTAATGGATTGAACCTGCAATATAGGTTAAAAATGACGAGGGAGGAGGTCCTCAAAAAAACTGTTGAAAGCGTGGAATACGCAAAAAAGCATGGCGCAACAGTAAATTTTGTTCTTGAAGACGCGTCGAGAACGCCCATGGAAGAAATTGTGCAGATTCTTGAAGCCGCCATCAACGCTGGGGCAGACAGAATCGTAATTGCCGACACTGTTGGCTTTTTAAGGCCTTTATCCATGCGCTATTTAATATCCCATATAAAGGAGGAGCTTTCCCAAAAAGTTAAGAGGGAAGTCCCATTTTCAGTGCATTGTCACAACGACTTCGGCCTAGCCACGGCAAACACTTTGGCAGCGGTAGAAGAAGGTGTAACTTACCTGCACACATGTGTTGCTGGCTTCGGCGAAAGGGCTGGAATCGCCCCGTTAGAAGAGGTTGTTGCCGCCCTAGAACTTCTTTATGATATAGATACTGGCGTTGACATGAAGAAAATTTATAGGCTTTCCCAGTTGGCTGAGAAAAGCTTCGCCCTACCAATCCAGCTTCATAAGCCGATAATAGGTGAAAATGCATTCGCCTATGAAGTGGACGAACACATTGAGGGGATGCTGGCACACCCACTTATTTTCGAACCCTTTCCGCCGGAAATGCTCGAGAGAGAAACAACCTTCTACATGGGGAAACAAACCGGAAAACACGTAATCGAAAGTCGCCTTACGGCTGCTGGAATCAAAGCAATGCCAAAACAGGTAGATGAAATACTAGCTAGGATAAGGGGTACGCAGGAAAGTTTAGACAAGGGCGGAGCACAGATGACCTTTTACCAAATCAAGAAGCTTTTGAGGGAAATGCGAAGGGGGTTGACTGAAGAAGAATTTTGGAAAATAGTTGAACAGGTGACTAAGCAAAAACCAAAAACTCCAGAAGCTGAGGCTTAGGCAAACTTATATTAAAGGTTTGGACGGGTGAGTATATGAGAAAACCTTTATGGGTTCCGTCAAACGAACGTGTAAAGGAGGCTAACATAACCCGTTTCATCGAATTTGTAAATAGAAGATGCGGCTTAAAAATAGGTTCTTACAAGCAGCTGTATGAATGGTCCATTGAGCGGATTCCAGAATTCTGGGAGTGCGTTTGGGAATTCGTACAAATAAAGGCCTCACGCAAATATGATGCGATTGTCGACGATTTAAGCAAGTTTCCGGGTGCAAGATGGTTTGTCGGCGCCAAACTCAACTTTGCAGAAAACCTATTAAAATATAGAGATGATCGCTTGGCTTTCATATTTAGGGGAGAAAACGATAATAGGGCAACATTAACTTACAAACAACTTTACCAAACTGTGGCGCGCTTAGCAAGTGCATTGCGCGAAATTGGAGTTAAACCCGGAGACCGCGTGGCAGCTTACATGCCCAACATAGCGGAAACGCCGGTTGCCATGCTTGCGGCAACAAGCCTCGGCGCCATATGGTCCTCTTGTGGCACAGAGCTTGGCCCAGGAGCAGTTTTAGACCGATTTGGCCAAATAAATCCAAAAGTTCTCTTTACAGTCGATGGATATCCATACAAGGGGAAGGCCTTCAACGTTTTGGCTAATGTTGAAAAGATTGCGGGCGGAATTCCCTCCGTTGAAAAAGTGGTAGTGTTTCCTTATATTGAAGAGGAGCCTAACATCATGGGCATTCCAAAAGCCGTAAGCTACAGGGATTTTGTATCAGAAGGGGGGTTTGCTGAAATCGAATTTGAGCAGCTGCCTGCAGACCATCCAGTTTACATAATGTTTTCTTCTGGGACGACTGGCAAGCCGAAGTGTATGGTTCAAGGGGCTGCTGGAGTTCTCGTCAACCATTTGAAAGAGTTGATTCTCCACACGGACCTAAAGCGTGAGGACAGAATATTTTATATTACTTCTCCAAGCTGGATGATGTGGAATTGGCTGATCAGCTCCTTGGCTGTGGGCGCCACTATCATATTGTATGATGGCAACCCAAACTATCCAGATTGGGGCGCAATGTGGAAGCTGGTTGAAGAAGAGAAAATAACGATTTTTGGCTGCAGTGCAAGCTATATAAACTATTTAAGGAGTGTGGGCGCCAAGCCCGGAACATTCTATGACTTGTCGTCCCTGCGTGAAATATCTCAAACTGGCTCGCCGCTTTCTGCCGAAGGCTTCGAATACGTTTATAGGGAGATAAAGGAAGATTTGCACTTTAATTCGATTTCAGGCGGAACAGACATAAACGGCTGCTTTGCAGCCGGGACGCCTATCCAACCTGTTTACGCCGGAGAGCTTCAAGGACCAGCCTTGGGAATGAAGATTAAGGCTTATGACGAGAAAGGCAATCATGTGGTGGACCGTGAGGCAGAGCTTGTCTGCGAAGCTCCGGCGCCGTCTATGCCCTTATACTTTTGGAATGATCCTGACGGAAAAAAATACAAAGAAGCCTACTTCAGTTATTACCCCAACGTTTGGCGGCATGGAGACTGGATTCTAATTCACAGCGACACTGGGGGAATAACATTCTTGGGGCGTTCAGACTTCACATTAAAGCCTTCGGGCGTGCGCATAGGCCCTGCCGAAATATACAGTGTAGTTGAAAAGTTTAAGGAAGTTGCCGATTGTGTTGTTGCTGGACAGGACTGGAAGGGTGACCAGCGCATAATTCTATTTGTGAAAATGGCTCCCGAATGCAAATTGACTGAGGATTTGAAGGATCGCATTAGAAAGGCGTTGCGTGAGGAGGCCTCTCCAAGGCATGTTCCCGCATTAATTGTAGAGGTGCCTGACATACCCTACACCTTTAACATGAAGAAGGTTGAAAGCGCAGTTTCAAACATAATTAATGGTAGGCCCGTTACGAATAGGGACGCCCTAATCAATCCGGAGTCGCTTGACTTTTTTGAGAAGATTCTTCCGGAACTTCAGAAAGAATAACGCGGTATGGCGCATGCGGCGTTTGAAATTAAACTGCCTTTCTTAGGTCTTTGATTCTTTTTGCTTTTCCCACGAACCTCGGCAACGTGCCATAGGGAACCAGTTCCACGTTTGCTTTAACACCTACTATGGATTTGATTTGCTCTTCTACTTCTTTAGCTAAGCTTTTGAGCTTTGATAAATCTCCATTCACGTTTTCAAAGGCTTCTTTGCTTGGCTCTAAACGAATGGTCATTATGTCGAGTTCTTCCGGTCTTTCGATAATTATTTCATAGTTTTCGGAGGCGCCCTTCACATTTAAAAGTGCATGCTCAACAGTTTTGGGCCAGAATTTTACGCCCCTAACCTTAATCATGTCATCAACCCTTCCATAAACCCTTCCCATTTTTACGAGTGTTCTTCCGCATGTGCACTCTTCAGTTTTGAGGAATGTTATGTCTCCTGTTCTAAACCTGAGAACTGGGGTGGCTTCCCTAGTCAAGGTTGTTAAAACCAGTTCGCCTGTCTCGCCCTCCTCAACCCTTTCGCCGGTTTTTGGGTCAATTATTTCCGGTAGGAAATGGTCTTCTTGGATGTGGAGGCCGTCGTGTTGTGGACATTCTACTGAAACTCCCGGACCTATGACTTCTGATAGGCCATAGATGTCGAAGGCCTCCAAACCTAAAAGCTCTTCAATTCTTTTTCTAAGCTCTTCTGACCATGCTTCGGCACCGAATATGCCGCTTTTCCATTTGAGGTCTTTTGCTGGGTCTATTCCCATCTTCTCTTTTGCATATCTCCCTATGTGGGCTGCGTAGCTTGGCGTGCACGTGAGCACCGTTGTTCCATACTCTTTTGCGAGGGTGATTTGCCTTTCTGTTTCCCCAGCGGCTATTGGCAGGATTGTTGCGCCTATTTCTAATGCTCCGTAATGGAAGCCCAACCCGCCCGTGAATAGGCCGTATCCAAATGCGTTTTGGATTATGTCGCCCTTTTTCGCTCCGGCAGAAGCATAAATTCTTGCCATTACCTTGGCCCACGTTTCTAAGTCTCTTCGGGTGTAGGCGCATGTTGTTGGGTGCCCCGTCGTTCCGGAGCTTGCATGCAGTTCCAAGACTTCTGTTATGTTGACGGCTAACATCCCGTATGGGTAGGCTTTCCTTAAATCCTCTTTTTCGGTGAATGGAATTTTCTCTAAATCATCTAAGCTTTTTATGTCGTCTGGGGTTATGCCGGCGTTCCTAAACTTTTTTCTGTAGGCGAATATCCTATCGTAGCAGTGCCTAACAATTTTCTTTAGGCGTTCTTCTTGCAGCCCTAAAATTTTGTCTCTTGACATTTTCTCGTATTCTGGCTGGAAAATCCAGCTTCCAACAGAATCCTTCATCAAAGCCACCGTACAATTTTCTATCATAGCTAGAGGGGCAGTTAGATTAAATCTTATGATTGTTGTTGCTGTCTTTTAGGGTTATCCATTTTGAAATTTAGTTTCTTCTTCGCGTAATTGTTTTCTGCCTAAATCGATGGCTGCACGCACATTAATATGGTTACCTACTGTTTGCCGATGAAGCCTCTTTGACGGAATGTGGTATTCTGGAGAGACCGTTTTAAGCCTTGAGGAGCAATCTCTAATAAGCAAATTGCTTTAATTTATTGCTCAATTTTGAGGTTGTAGCTTGTTTTGACTCCAGCTTTTTCGAAGAGTTTTCCCACTGGACAATTTTCTAGTGTTAGTTTAAAGATTCTTTGGATTTGTTCTTTTGTGGCTTCTGCTCTAACGGTGATGTTGAAGTTTGCTTCTGTTACTGTTCCAGCCTCTTCGGATTTGACAGCTTCAGTTTTCACTTCCAAATCTTTCAGTTGAATATGCATTTTCTTTGCCATCAAAGCAAATATTGTTGCAAAACACCCGGCATAACTCATTACGCCAAGCTCAAGAGCTGTTGGTCCCATATTCGTTCCAAGCTCTGGCGGAAGGTCTAGGCATACGCTGTGGGCTCTACCATTGTCAACGGCTATTCGCAAGTCCTTAACCAACTTTGCGTTTGCATAAAGTTTTTGTGCCAATTTTTCACCTCCAAAGCTTTTAGATGGCCTTTTGACTTATGAGAGTTTTTTCTTGCATAAGAACCAGTCCACGCATTCGTAGCCCTCTTGCAGGCGCTTTTCAGCCGCTTCCTGCGTTGTTGGCGGCGGAACAATTACGGCATCTCCTGGGCGCCAGTTTGCTGGTAAAGCCACTTTATGCTTGTCTGCTGTTTGCAATGCGTCGATGACCCTTAAGATTTCATCCATGTTTCTTCCAACATTTAAGGGATAGTATATCATGGCTCGGAGCTTCATTTCTGGGTCTATGAAGAATACTGCGCGGACTGCGGCTGTGCTGCTCATGCCCGGGTGAATCATGCCGAATAGTTTGGCAACTTTCATGTCTAAGTCTGCGATTACTGGAAATGGAATTTCCACGCCAAGCTTTTCCTTTATCCTTCTCGTCCAAGCTATGTGGGAGTAGATGCTGTCTATGCTTAGGCCTATTAACTGGACGTTTCGCTTAACAAGTTCGCCATAGATTTGTGCAAACGCCACAAATTCTGTGGTGCAGACTGGTGTGAAGTCCGCTGGATGTGAGAAGAGGATGACCCATTTCCCCTTGAAATTCGAGAGTTTTATAACACCATGTGTTGTCACAGCCTCAAAGTCTGGAACTGGTTCGCCAAGCCCTAACATCTTCATTTTCTCCTCAACTTTTTCTTCCATATTTTATCACCTCGCTTACTTTCCTATTTTTAGCCTAAACTTTACGATAAACTTATAAGATTGTCTGAACATAAAAAGTTTATGCACGAAAATCGGACAAAAAATTGATGAAAAATATGAAAAATCGCATCAGAAGAGGAACACGCATGGTCGACAACCTCGATTTGAAAATACTTAAAATGCTTGAGGAAGACGCAAGCATTCCCTACACTGAAATAGCCCGAAGGCTAAGGCTTAACGAATCGACTGTTAGAAAGCGTGTAGCGGCGTTAAGGCAGACGGGCGTGATAAGAAAGTTTACGGTAATAATTGAACCAGCAAAAATGGGACTAAACACCGTTGCAATAGTGGGCGTGGACGTGGATCCGCCAAGGCTTCTGGAAGTTGCACAAAAACTTTGCGAAATACCAGAAACAAGGTATGTGGCAACATCCACAGGCGACCACATGATAATGACTGAAATATGGACTAGGGATGGGAAAGAGTTGGCCAGAATAATTTCAGAAAAAATAGGAACAATTGAGGGTGTGAAGAAAATTTGTCCGGCAATAATACTGGAAAAGCTAAAAGTTTAAACCAGCCATTTAAATTGATGGCGAGTGAAAGCATATGAGCCTAATTCCAGAAGAGCATAAGATGCATATTAAAGGCGAATTTGAAGAGAAACTTGAAAAGCCAGTAAAGATCGTGATGTTTACGCAGGAGGTGGAATGCCAATACTGCGCTCAGACAAGGCAGCTGCTCAGCGAAATTGCAGCTTTAAGCGACAAGATAAGTTTGGAAGTCTATGATTTTGTGGCGGATGCTGAAAAGGCCAAGAGGTATGGTGTTGACAAGGTTCCAGCAATAGCAATTATTGGCGATAAAGATTATGGTGTTAGATTTTATGGGCTTCCTTATGGCTATGAACTGCAAACTTTGCTGGAAGGGATTATAGCTGTTTCAAGGGCGAAAACAGACCTTTCAGACGAAATAAAGATGAGGATTAGAGAAATTAAGGCTCCAGTTCACATTCAAGTGTTTGTGACGTTGACGTGCCCATACTGTCCCATGGTTGCAGGCCTCGCCTACAAATTTGCTATAGAAAACGATTTGATAAAGGCAAGTGTCATAGAAGTCAGTGAGTTTCCACACTTAGGCCTTAAATACGGCGTCATGGGCGTTCCAAAAACGGTTATAAACGAAAAAGTGGAGTTTGTGGGCGCCCTCCCAGAAGACCTTTTCCTCGAACACATAATATTGGCCACAGCTTAGAAACTTTATCAAAGTGTTTAATTTGGAATATAAGGGAAAAGCGGAAGAGCTGAGTTTAACCTTCATTTACAGTGGAGAATTTGCAGAGCGCGTTATAAGAAACTTGATAAATGATCCAAGCTTTTGCAAGTCATGCGGCTTATACTGTGATTCATGCAAATACAATGTTTATACCTTTGTCCGCAATATCCGCGCAGCAATACAGCTGCCAAGCGCATCTGAACTGCCTACCTTTATAGACGACCCGCAAAAATACATGCCCAAAAAAATTCCGAAAGTCGATTTGTGCATGGCATCTGGATTACATAAAGACCTACTTTTGGAACTACCAAACCAACTAAGCAAATTTGGGGTAAAAGCCTTGATTGTGCCCATAGAAGATTTTAATGAAGTCCCATCGGGCCTAAAGAGGCAAATGGAAGAAAAATGCGCGGAGGCGGGGGTAGAAAATGCTTTTCCAAAACCATTTTGCTCGCTGGAGCCAGCCGCAGACAAGCCAATAATCTCCAGATTCGTTAATGAACTCTGTGTGGGAAGACCACAATTAGAAATTTCGGTAGCAAAAAGAGGGAAGCAAGAACACATAATTTCCGCAATAGTTAGGCGCAGCGCACCATGCGGTTCCACATGGTATGTGGCGAAAAAACTTGTTGGCGTTGGAACAAAAAAGGAAATTTTGTATGATGCCGTGGCGAAAGCCCACCACAGCTATCCGTGCACAGCAACAATGAATGTTGATCCGGAATTGAAGGAGCCTATTCTTCACATTGGTGGTTATATTATTAGGGAGGAGGTTGAAAAGGCGTTAAACAAGGCGCAATATTATTAAATTAGGTTTAGTGAAGGCTTTTTTATGCATGAGTGGGCTTTGGCAGAAGCCATAATAGCCTCAGCTTCTCAAGTTGCCGAGGAAGAAGGATTAAAGCAAATTACAGAAGTTAAAATAAGGGTTGGAGAACTCCAGCAAGTGGAGTTGGATATTTTAGAGTTTGCCCTATCACAGCTTAAGACAACTAAATTTGCAGATGCAAAATTCAAAATTGAAAGCGTAAAAGCAAGGCTAAAGTGCAGGGCGTGCGGCCTCGAATGGAGTTTCAGCCGAAGCACACTAGATGAGAAAGCGGCAGAATCAATACATTTCATTCCGGAGGTAGCCCACGCTTACATAAAGTGTCCAAAATGCGGCAGCCCAGATTTCGAAATACTTGAGGGACGCGGGGTGTGGCTCGAAAGCATAAGGGGGATAAAATGATTGGTGACCCAAGAATAGGCATAATAAAAGAAAGGCTAAAAAACGCCCGCAGCGTGATTGCCGTTTCCAGCGGCAAGGGCGGAGTGGGCAAAAGCCTTGTAGCCTCCGCCCTAGCGTTAGTTCTTGCAAGAAAAGGTTTGAGGGTTGGGCTTTTCGACCTAGATTTTACAAGCCCCTCAACCCACCTCATCCTAGGCGTTGGAGAAGCCAAACCCACAGAAGACAAGGGTTTGATTCCGCCGGAGGTTCACGGCTTAAAGTATATGTCAATAATCTATTATTCTGGAAATCATGCAACCCCTTTAAGGGGTGTTGACGTTTCAAATGCGTTGATTGAGCTTTTATCCGTGACAAGATGGGGCGAACTGGATGTGCTTATAATCGACATGCCGCCTGGTTTAGGAGACGCCACATTGGATGTTGTCCGTTTAATACAAAATATAAAATTCCTTGTTGTTACAACATCGTCGCAACTGGCCTTTGAAACTGTGAAAAAACTTCTCAGCTTGCTGGGGGAATTGAATGTTAAGGTTTTGGGTGTTGTTGAAAACATGAAAATGAATGTAAACGATTACGTGAAGCAACAAGTTCAACGTTTGGGCACGCCTTTCTTAGGAGAAATTCCTTTTGATGCTGAAATAGAAAGGGCCATTGGAAGTGCAAACAAACTTTTAGAGACAACATTCGTCAAGAAAATGGAGGCAATACTTAAAAATTTAAACATCAACTAGCCCCTTGGCCGTTTCAAAATTTTAAAGGAAGCCAGTTAAAATCAAATTTTTGTGCTTTTACTCTTCCTCTTATTCCTCTTCTTCGCTTGTTCCATGAACATCAACTCTTCCATGGCGCTTGCCTTCTGAAGCTCCTTCATATACCAGCTCCTGTCACGGGAATAATTTAATCCGGAGACTATTCCAAAAACTATCAGCGACATGCCACTTATAATCAATGTCAAGCCTAAAACCGCTCCACCTAGGGGTTCCGTGTGGTATGGTATGAAGTAAAACCATTTTGGTTCCTCAGCCAAGCTTAGGGTTTCAATTACGCCGCCCACAAAAAATATTGCCCCAGCCAAAAACATGAGGTAGGCAAGGGTTTCGTTGTGCCTTGATTCCTCCGCTTTTTCGTGCAAATAATCTTTGAATGACATGCCATTCAATAACCCAGATTGGGCATCATGCACGTAAATCTTATTATGTTGAAATATGCATTGCAAAAACTAATTGAAAATAAATAGTAGGAGTAAAGGGGTGTTTGGCAACCGCCAAGGCTGTAATCTTCGATTTCATAGGAACTTTGACGAACGTTAGAAATTACAGTTTAGAAATTTCAAAGAAAAAGCTTTATAACGCCATTGTAGGAGCCGGCTTTGAAATTAATTTGGAAAGTTTTTTAGAGGCCTATAGCAGAGCCCACGAGAAATACCGCATCATACGCTACCAAAAATTCATTGAAGTAACAAACGCCGTTTGGATTTCCGAAGCCCTCAACAATTTGGGTTACAAAACAACTCCAAAAGACACTCGAATTAAGGCCGCCGTCAATGTTTTCTTCGAAGATTATCTGGAATCTTTAGAGCTTAGACCATGCGTTAAAAAACTGTTGAACAAACTTTTTACACAGTATAAGTTGGGCTTAGTTTCCAATTTCACATACGCCCCGGTCATTTACGCCGGTGTCAGAAAATTGAACCTAAACAAGTTTTTCAACGCAATTTTGGTTTCAGAGGAGGTTGGCTGGCGCAAACCTCACGAAAAAATTTTTGAGGAAGCATTAAAGAGGCTTAAAACCTCTTCGGCGGACACGGTTTATGTTGGAGACAGCCCGCTTGAAGATATAAAGGGAGCAAAAGCCCTCGGCATGCGAACAGTTTTCGTTCCATCACAATTTTATTCACTTAAAAACTTGGAGGAAAGCCAGCTTAAACCAGACTTAATTGTAAAAGACATATGCGAATTATGCAAGAAGCTCCCAAAGTTTCTGGAAAACGCAAGTTCGCTTCCAAGCTAAAATGCTATATGACACTTTTGGCAGATGTTTTATCGAAAATGAAATCTCATCTAATTCTCCAACCATTCGACCACGATTACGACTTCCTCGAAGAAATTAGCGTCAACTCCACCCTACTCTTTAAGATAAGGAAAGTGGAAATTTTGCCAAGGAAAAACTTTCCAGAAACCTTGCTCTTGTCTCCACGCAGCCTTTTGGCCAAATTTTTAATGAAGAAAAAGAAAATGGTTTACCTAGACGATTTAATGAAAGAATTGAGGGGACAATTCTCATACAATTTGGAGAAGATGGTTCTCGCCATAATTCCCCATTTCATTTTGGGGTTTGGAGAAAACTTTATTGGGTTAACGTTAGAGCATGGCATATCAATAGTTTCAACTTACGGTTTAGGCGGCAAATACTTTTCCAAGGCTTGCGTGGGAATAAGTTTGCATGAAATTGGCCATAATTTGGGCCTGAAACACTGTGGAAACAAAGATTGTTTGATGAAAGCTCCATGTAAACCTAAAAATTTCCATAAGGGTACATATCAGCTTTGCAAGGATCATGAAAGGATATTATCGCTTATTCTTTAACTTTAGGCTTTAGATTCAAATGGGTAATTAACGTATTTTTCAGCCCTTTTCTTAATCTCATCCCTTTCCGCGAGAAATCTCTGTCCAGATGGAAGAACAGCCAAATAAAAGCGTTCATAGAGGGCCTTTTCACTCCAACGATGATTTTTAAGGGTTTCTGGATCAAAAGTTAATCTCACTTGGCCGTCAACAAACTCTACTTTGGCTTTGGCTTGACATAATGCGCACTCCAAAAACCCATCTTTTATGGAGAAAAGGTTTTGATGACATATGGGACATGTGCCGGCCTCTCCGACATAAACTCTTTCCTCAACGGGTTTGTTTGCAGCTTGAAAAACGTTGAAGCCAAGCATCCTGGCCCTTTCGATGGCTTGCTCATCCAACAGTATTTCGCCTGGACCTTGGGCGTAAAAAATTGCTTGGTCAACAACTTTTATGCCGCATGTAAATGCAAAGACGTTTAGCATAGCCATTGTGAAGGGTTCCCATCCCCTGATTCCAGCAACCCCTATTACCGCTCCGGGCTTCACGTTTTGTAATGGTTTCGCTTGGAAAACTATATTTCTATCAATAATCATTTTTACAATGCCCGCTGGACCAAGAAGGTACGTGGGCGCTCCGATTATTACAGCATCGCTTTCCATAAGCTTCTCCTTAAAAATGTGCCAATCATCCGGAATTTTGCACTCTTCTTGTTTAAACATGCATGCCATGCACCCCTTGCAAGGTTCAATTTTAAGGTCTGTGAGACGAATAAATTCGACTTTTGCGCCATGTCTTTGTGCTTCCATTAAAGCCTCTTTAACCAAAACCTCGGTGTTCCCTAACTTTCTGTAACTGCCAACTAAACCAAGAACCTTCATAGAATCACTTTAACAGCTATATTAATCAATTTCAGCCTATAAAAATTAGCATAGCAAAGCGCATGTCGATTGCTGAACATATTTGCATTTACATGAGGCCCAAGAAAAACTTAAATGTCCCAATCCGATATCACGGCGGAATTTCGTACCCAAAGTCGCGTCCAACTTGTTCTACATCGAACATGTCAACGTGACTGTTATAGTCAAAATCATATTTGAAGAGTGGATCGTATACGCTTCCATCATACGTCTTACCATAATTTTTTGCAATTTCAGCCACATCCATTATATTTATTTTGCGGTCCCCATTGAAATCATCGATGATCGCGCGACTTGAGACATAGAAGGCGATCCATCCGGAGGCAATCGCTTTCCAACTGGCACGAATAGTTACAACATTGGTAGCGTATTGCGTTCTATTCATAATCAAGTAAGTGGGCGGGATCGCGTAATAGGAAAAAGTATTCCACTCCCAAGAATTCTCCTCTGCATAAACTATGTAGCGTGTACCAGTAACATGTCGCCATTTGTTTGATGGATTATTGACGTCAACATAGATTGTTAAGTCATACCACGCTGGATATGGAATCCAGCTAAAATTGACAACAAAGTAGAATCGCCATGGCGCTTCTTGAAGGGTAATAGGAATTTCTTGAACCTTATATTCTCCGGATGAATTGGCAGTAACTGTCGCATCCGCTGTCCCCCAACCCTCAATTCTTTCAGGCCAATATTCAGGCCAATACTGATACTCTGCATAAACAGATAAAGCGTTCAAAGCATTCAGACATATTGCGATCATGGACAGCAGAGTAATAATCAAATAGGCTTTCTTCATAGAAGCCTCAAGTTACACTACTAGTTGCTTATTTATAAGTTTTATTTTTATTTCAATACCTCTAGTTCCATAAGATTCTACGAAATGAGGAGACAACAGAGGCGAATATAAACGATAGTAGAAGCCGCAGTCTCCCATTAGTTCCATCCAAGCCCTCTAGCGCAACAGAAGCAAGTTCGAGCAGCCTAAAATGGTGCGGCCGCCGGGATTCGAACCCGGGATCGCAGGCTTGGAAGGCTTACACACTTTTGCTGTTCTGTGTCCTAACCAGACTAGACGACGGCCGCGCTTTTATGACATTTTCATATTATTGTGGGCAGATAAATAAAATTTCTTTTAGGAATTGGCCAATTATTGGGGTTTCTTCTCCGGCTTGAATAGCCTTTTCTCATGGGCTGGTTTTGGTTTTAAGGCGCCTGGATATTTGGGCATTGAAGCCCTTTGCCTTTCGATATTTTTTATTTTTGCGTAAAGTTTGGCCACCTTAGTTTTTGAAGGCCTCTGGCTTTTTGGAAGCCTAACCGGAACTGGCGTGAAAGGCTTTGCCTCTGAAACTTTTTTAACTCTTAATTTTTTCTTGGGCGAGAGGCTTTTCACTTTTCGAAAGATAACATAGCCTTCGTTTAAGTTGGTTTCTTGCACCTCCCATCCAACGTCAAGCCATGCTCTAGCATGTGAAACCGACGGAGAATTGCTCCACCAATCCTCATTTCTATACGCGTTTATTGGCAAGTTATCCTTAATTATTCCATCAATTTCTGCCAAAGAAAGCCTAACAGTGTCGGTGAAAGCCGCCCTAAATTTTAGATGGTTTGCCAGCCTTTCATATTTATTTATGGTTTTGGGCGAAACAATTCTTCGCGCACAGTTTAAGCATAACATTTTTGACGTATCGCCCGTTGAAACTTCTGGAACCATGCAGTCAAAGCAGAATACTCGCCCACATTTTTGGCATCGCCTAAGATAATTGTATGGGAGAGCCCGGCCGCATATTCCGCATTCGTCTTTAAATGGCATCGAATATACCTAAAATAAACATGCTTCTCTTATATTTTGCTAATCTCACTTTAAGTGTGCGGCTATAAAACTATACTGTTTAATAAGCTTTATACGAAAAATTGAAATTCCTCAACCACATTCAAAAGGGCAGTATGTCGGAAATGCAATTTGCTGTCCGATGGGCTCCTGAAGTATTGGCCAAGTTCCCACCTCTCGCCATATGTGTGGGTGTAATAGATAACGTTAGGATTGAGAAAGAAAATGAAAGTATCAAAAGCCTCAAGAGGTCTGTTTACGAAGAGGTTAGAGCAAAATATAGTGTTGAAACTTTAAAGGATAATTTGACAGTTAGGGCTTACAGAGACTTTTATTGGAGATTGGGAATAGACCCAACTAAAATTAGGCCTTCAGGCGAAGCCCTATTAAGAAGAGTTTTGCATGGCGGCGAACTTCCAAGCATCTCAACGGTTGTAGACGCTTATAATTTGGCTTCATTGAAAACAATCGTGCCAATAAGCGGATTTGATAGGGAAAAATTAAACCCGCCATTTCAAGTGCGCTTTGCAAAAGACGGCGAAACCTTTATTGGCATTGGAATGAACAAGCCCACGAACTTAACAAGCCGAATGCTTGTTCTGGCCGATGAAAGGCAAGTTTTAAGCATTTATCCCTACAGAGACTCAGACAACACGAAGATTACTGAAAAAACGCGGAACGTGCTTGTTGTGGGGTATGGTGCCCCAGGAATATTTCAAGAACAGCTTGTGGATGCTGTGGAAACAACACTTTCATACATTAAACTGGTTGCCAACGGAAAAGTAGAAATGGTTAAGATCTTTAACTCTAAACGAGACAGTTAGGGGTAGAACCATAATCTAGAAGATTGCCTCACAAGTTTTTTAAATCCATTTGCTTAGATATCTCACATCAAGAGAAGGGGGAGGTGAAATTTTCATGGCTAAGAAGGCTTTAGTGGTACTTACGGTCTTATTGACTGTGTCTATGCTGGCTTCGCAGGTTAATGCTTGGTTTCCCACGCGTATGCCTATTCCTTGGCATATTGTTTCCACCAGCTGGTTAAAGAGTGCCCTTTGGCTTCCAAATCTTGTTGTGTTAGATATAAGAGACGCAGAGTCATACAGCGCGGGTCATATTCCGGGAGCCATAAACGTTCCCGCGGACCTGTGGTATGTCAATGATCCTTTCACAGTTCCTGTTGAAACTCCGTGGATGGAAATGCCTTCAAAAGACGAATTATTTGGGTTAATTGGCAGTGCTGGTATAACAGGGGATTCTTCGGTTGTTGTGGTGGGCAGCACAAGCGGAATTTTAGAGCCAGTACCCTTAGCTCTTTACAATACTGCTACCATCACGAGAGTGGCCATAACTCTGTTATATGCTGGTGTTAAAAACGTCGCCATCCTAGACGGGGGATACGAAAAATGGGTTGCCGACGGATATCCCATTGAAACCAAAATCATTACGCCAACGCCCGTGCAATACTGGGGAATACTGGATGAAAAAATGCTTGTTTCACGAGAATATGTTTACTCGAAAATCGGCGCGCCAAAAACAGTTATCATCGATGCTAGAGACGAGATAGTTTACAATTGCGGTTATACGGAGCCTTGGTGCAAGTCTCCAGGGCACATTCCAACCGCCGTGAATTTGCCCACTCCATTGCTTTGGGACATAAATGTAGATGAAAAAGGAAATGTGAAGTATATAACTTACAAAGACTTTTGGACTCTTTTGAGCATGGGCATAAAAGTGGCTGGCTGGAACTGGTATAAAGAGATAATTGTCTATTGTGGCGTTGGCGGATACGCAAGCACAACCTACTTTATACTAAAGAAGGTGCTCGGATACTACAACGTGAAGTTTTATGATGGTTCAGCGCAAGAATGGACCCACGCCGGCATGCCCGTAGAATGCCCATAGGGCAAAACCATAATGGCTGAACACTCATTTCCACAATTTTTCTATTTCCTTTTTAATGCTTATTAGAAATTGAATCTAACGCTTTGATTGCTAATAGAAAATTAAGGGAAAAATTATCCTTTCACAACGGCTATTGGAACTATTCTCGCGACTTTTGTGGCTATTCCAACGTTGTGGCTTACTTCCGCAACCACATCAACGTTTTTGTAGGCTGGGTCTGCCTCTTCAGCTAAGACGACAGAACTTGCAGATCTAACAACCATACCGCGTTGTTCCAGAGCCTTTTTAATATCTCCGCCCCAATACCTCTTTTTTGCGGCGGCTCTGCTCATCATGCGTCCTGCGCCGTGGGCTGTTGAGCCGAAACTCACTTCCATGGCCTTCTCTTGGCCGACAAGAAGCCACGAGCTTGTTCCCATGCTTCCGGGTATGAGCACTGGTTGTCCAAGGGAACGGTAGTCTGCGGGTATTTCTGGATGTCCGGGCGGGAAGGCTCTTGTTGCGCCTTTTCTGTGGACCCAAACTTTTCTTTGTCCTCCGTTTATTTTGTGGTTTTCTATTTTTGCAATGTTGTGGGCCACGTCATAAACTAGTTTTAATCCAAACTTTTCTGGATCTTGTTTGAAGGTTTGTTGAAAGCTTTGTCTAACCCAATGTGTTATTGCTTGGCGGTTTGCGAAAGCGTAATTAACGGCGCAGGCCATCGCCTTATAATAGTCTTCTGCTTCTGTGCTGTTTCCAGGCGCGCATGCAAGTTCTCTGTCGGGCAGCACAATTTTGTATTTGTGGACTGCCCTTTCCATAACCCGCAAATAGTCTGAGCATATTTGGTGGCCGAAACCACGCGAACCGCAGTGAATCATAATTGTTATTTGTCCTTCACTTTCTATTCCAAAAGATTTAGCGGTTTTGGCATCATAAATTTTGTCGACTTTTTGGATTTCTAAAAAATGGTTTCCAGAGCCCAGTGTGCCAATTTGGGGTAAACCCCGATTTTTTGCTGTTGTCGAAACCTTGTCTGGATCGGCATTTTTCATGCATCCGCGTTCTTCGCAGTGTTCGGCATCTTCCGACCATCCTAACCCTTGATCGATAACCCATTGGACTCCCTCGACAACAAGTCTTTCCAAATCGTGGGCTGTCACCTTAAAGTCTTTTCTGCGGCTTCCGAGGCCGCATGGAACATTGTTAAATATGGTTTCTGTAAGCTGAACAAGTTTAGGCCTTATATCTTGTTCTAAGATGTTTGTTGTTAACAAACGGACTCCGCAGTTTATATCGTAGCCAACTCCACCAGGGCTGATTACGCCCTCATCATAGTCCGTTGCAGCCACACCGCCTATCGGGAACCCATACCCTTCGTGGCCGTCTGGCAAAGTTATTGAATATTTGTAAATTCCCGGTAGGTGGGCAACGTTTGCACATTGTTCTAGTGTTCTGTCAGTCTGCATTTTTTCCAGAAGGTTCTTGTCTGCGAAAATTATGCCTGGAACTCGCATTCCAGGTTTATACTTTGGGATGCGCCAAGTGTAATTGTCTATTTTTTCAATTGGAACCTTCTCTGTGGGTGGTCTTGACTCGCCTTCTTCCATTTTCTCACCTATCAACATGATTATGGGAAGAGTAATATAAAGTATTTTGGCGTTTATACCAAAATGATTCAGCTAACCCCTTGCTTGCTAACATAATCGATGATACCGTAAACGCTTTCTCTTAAAGTGGTTTCCCTCAGAATTGGATGTTCCTCAATAAATTTTAAAGCTTCCTTAAGGGACTCATCGCCAGCAATTATCCTATTCCTTATCGCATCCACACTTTCTTTATTTTTTATTCCCTGCTTTGCCAAGTCAGCCCAAAGCTTGAGTTGTTTTGCGTAGGCTTGAAGCCTTTCGATGGCGTTTGAAGCCTTGCCAAAGTGGCCGTAATACAATGCCTTTGGCTTTAGGTTTATCAGCTTGTCTAAAGAGGAAAGGGCCAAATCTAAACGAAATGGCGGCGGCGTGGTCGGAACTATAGCATCTACTTCGCTTAAATAAACGCCTGCGGCGTCTCCAACAAAAATTCCTTGGTTTGGACGCAATTGGTAGCATAAATGGTGTGAGGCATGCCCAACAGTTTCTATAGCCTCTAGTTCGACATTTGCCCCTATGTTAAATTTCATGCCATCTTCTGCGGCAATTATCCTTTCTTTTGGAACTGGTTCTGGCTTGCCATATATGTCTGCTATGGGCCCGAGAATGTCAATTGATTGTTGCCAAAGTTTTTCTGGGTTTGCAAGGTGTTGAGCCCCTTTTTTGTGGACGATGACTTCGGCTTTTGGCAAATGTTTTAAGAGTGTTCCAACTCCTCCGCCGTGGTCGAGGTGTATATGCGATACGGCTACATAGGCTATTTCTTCTGGTTTTACATTTAATTCTTTTAACCCATAAATTATGTTTAAAACGGAGGATGTTGGGCCAGTTTCTATTATTGCAAATTTTTCTCCCTTTAGGATGTAGCTGGCTATGAAATTTTTGATTCCAGCTGTTTCTACATCAACTAGGTATAGATTATCTTCAATTTTCGTTATGGACATATGCGCTCTGCCTATTTTATTTGACGGAGCTTTAAAGTTTTGGCTAACAGCTTTAAGTTTTTCCACCAAAATCTAAATTGGGAACGCTTATGCTTCTGAAAATTGTCCGTAACTTAACGCCGGAAGAAATTGAAGATAGGATAAAGAGGTTTGAGAGGGAGTTTGGCTTAAGCTTTGAAAAGTTTGAGGAGCTCTTCCTAAAGCGGAAACTGGATACTAAGCTTTTTAGGGTTTATTTTGAATGGGCTGAGCTTGTTGACAGCTATAAGGGCTATATTGAGGAAGGCACATTAGACTATGCTATTGAAGAAATTAAGGAAATAAAGCATGAGCAAGCTGCTGAACTGACGCCGAAAAGAATCGAGCTGCTTTATCAGCTGGCTTCTTTAAGGGTCGATTCAATAAACGATTTAGCCCAAAAAGTTAGGCGAAACGTGAAAAACGTTTATCAAGACCTACAAGCGCTGAGAAAACTTGGCTTTGTTAAAATAAGCAGGCGGAAGGGAAGAGCCCTTGTCCCAGAAACTCTTGTTAAGGAGATAACGTTCTTAATTCGCTGAAATTGCGTAAATTAAGCTCTTTCAATTAGAGTAACGCTTAATTACTGACGCTAACCCTTTTAGAAATTCATTAAGTTTACGGCGGGTTTGAAATTGGTGAATGCTGTGATTTTCGGTCCCCCGGGTTCGGGTAAGGGCACTTACGCCTCGCGGTTGCAGTCCAAACTTAATGTGGAAGTGATTGCCACGGGCGACATTTTTAGGAAGATTATTAAGGAAGAAACGGACCTTGGTAGGAAGGTTAGGGAGTATGTTGAAAAGGGACTGCTTGTTCCAGACGATTTGGTTATAGAAGTCTTAAAACAGCGCATTAATAAAATACCGCGTGGAAAAGGCTTTATTTTGGATGGTTATCCCCGCACTCTGGAGCAAGCAAAAGCTTTTGAGAAAATTGCTAAAGTGGACGTCATCATTCAGCTTGTTGTGCCAGAGTGGATAATAATTGAACGTCTGTCATCAAGGCGAATATGCAAAAACTGTGGTGAAGTTTACAATATACGGTATTTGAAGCCTAAAAGAGATATGTTATGCGACAAATGCGGCGGGCCGTTGTATCAACGGTCGGATGATACACCAGAGGTGATAAGAAAAAGAATTGAGGTTTATGAACAGCAAACAAAACCCATATTAGAATATTATAGGGGGAAAGGCATACCCTTCGTGGAATTTAAGACAGAATCTTTGGAAACGCCTCCGGAAGTGGCTGTTGAAGAAATTTTTAAAGGTTTAGAAAAGCTGAAGCTGGTTTAGGGGATAATTCGTCATATATCAAGGATGAATTTCAATGTGACTTTGCCCCTTTCCTTAATTATTTCCATTTGATGGTATGTTACAGCTTTTACACCAACCTTTTGCGGATGCTTTTGCGAATTATATTTTTCTCCCCAAGCCTCAGCCTTTAGCTTGATGCCACTTGAAGTTTGTTTTAAATCTAATATTTTAAATTTGGAATAGAGCATGCCATTAACATCAAATTTTATGAGGAGGGCCTCAAGCCAACTGTAAAGAAGCGCATACTCATCTTCAGCATCAACTTCCACGTAATCCTTGGTTTTTGGACTAATTTTTTCAATGTCTGTCATAACGTCGAACATGGCTGCTGCCGCGTTTTCTAAGGCTTCTGCTAAATTTTTTCCGTGGGCAGCGATGTAGACGTCTGCTGTGTGCTCAAGGAACTCGTAGCCCTTTTCGTTGACCATGGCTATCGGCCTCATAAATCATTGGGAATATTCTTTAACCAAAACCTCATTTTAAACTATTTTGCCATAAAATTTATAGACGCAAAATTTTAAATCAAAACCACAAGTTGAGGTATGAAGAAGGCTTGAAAAAGGCGTTTGCCATTTCCATCCTCACTTATTTCATTGTTGCCCTAACAATAATGTTGGCTGCGCTTTTTGCTCAAGGAGAAATATGGCCTCCAATACTGCTTTCACTTTTGCTTTTAATTCCCCTGTACTATTGGAAAAAGAGTTATGGCGAGAGGGTTGAGCTTTCGAAGGAGGTTAATGGAAAATCTATGGGCACAGTTTTCTTCTTGGTTTTCGCCCTTTTCTTTTTGGCTTTATTGGTGCGCGTTCCATCGGTATTATTGTTTAATATGCCGTATGAAAAGTTGCCATTAATTTACCTTCTAACCTTAACCATCATCCTTGTTGAAAGAACTGATGTTTCAGCCTTTGGTTTCAAAACACAAAATTTGGAAAAAGCGATTTCATATGGGATAGCCTTCTACGCTATTCTAGGCGGAGTGGTGCTATTCATTTATTATCTCCTAATTTATGTATTCACAAATCAAATGCCCATAGCATCCTACAGCAGTTCATCTTTCTTCTTATCAATGCCCTTTCAAACATTGTTGGTTGGCATAAGCGAAGAAGGGCTTTTCAGGGGCTATATTCAAACGCATCTTCAAAAATTCTCTTTTTACAAGGCCATTTTTGCGCAAGCGATTTTGTTTGGCGTTTGGCATTTCGTTTGGAACCTTTATCCATTTAACCCCTTTGCCATGGCTCAGTACATAGGCACCACATTTTTTATAGGTTTAATGTTCGGCTACTTTTACAGCAAAGCCAAAAATCTGGTTCCATTAATTCTAACGCATGGAATTTGGAACAGCGTTCCAGCAGGAATTGCAGAAAACAGTGAAGCATTAGCCTTGTTTGAGCAGAATCCATTTTTCAGCCAAATTTTGGCCTGGCCCCTAGCTTATGCAATGGCAGCTTTAGCAGCATATCTCTTCATAAAATTTTTTGTGAAGGAAATTTAATGTTCGCAAAGCCTCAATAATATTTCAACGGCGCCCTCAACAAATTTGACACATTTAACCTCAAACACTTTTGTGGCCCTGGCCTTTTCAAGTTCATTTTTGTCAGAGAGGTCAAAGCCAATGAGGTCGCGGCATAGGACACTTCCATGATTTTTCTCGAACTGCTTGTAAAATTTGTGGGCAAGCTCGTAAGCCTTTAATCTACCATTGAGTGAAGGCTCGTTTGTTCCATATTTAATTCCTAAAGCCATAACGCCTCCGGTTAAGGCTCCGCAGACTGAACCGCTTCTTCCTATTCCTCCGCCGAATGCTGTTGCAATTTTTGGAATTATTTCGTTTTTACAATTCCAATATTCAAACATTGTGAGTAGAACGCTTTGGGCACAGTTGTAGCCTTTAAGAAAATGGGCTGCTGCCCTTTTTTGTGGTTTAATCTTTTGGCTCATCCTTTTTGCACTTTAAAAATATTTTGGAATGTTTTGGATGGCGGCAACAGTTAGCTTTACGGCGTTTTCTGCGTCTTCAAGGCTTAAAAGCGACGTCGGGTTGTGGATATAACGTGTTGGCACAGAAATAACTCCGCTGGGAACACCCTCTCTTGTCAAGGATATGCGGGCAGCATCTGTTGAGCCCGCCAGTCCAGACTCAAGCTGGTAGGGAATCCCATTCTTTTCTGCAACATCCACCAGAAGGCGCAAGACTTTGGGATGAGTGATTAATCCCGCATCTGCAACCTCAATGGCTGGGCCCTTCTTTAGCTTTATTGGCGCCTCAACTTCCCTCACTCCGGGCACATCACCCGCTACTGTCACGTCAAGGGCTAGACCAACGTCTGGATATATTTGATAGGCGGCCGTTGTTGCCCCACGCAGTCCAAGTTCTTCTTGCACGGTTCCGACAGCATAGACTGTGCATTCAGTTTTTTCTAAGCGCTTCATGGTTTCAACGAGAACTGCGCATCCGGCTCGGTCGTCGAAGGCTTTGCCTACAACTATATTTTTTCCAATTTTGGCAAATTTTATGTCGAAGCTTATTGGGTCGCCTATTTTTACTCCCATTTTCTTTGCTTCTTCTTGGCTTTCGGCTCCTATGTCTATGAAAAGTTCATCGTATGTTAGGACTTTTTTGCGTTCTTCTTCCTTTTGTATGTGGGGTGGTTTTGAACCTATTATTCCGTGGAGGGGCCCCTTTTCCGTGTATACTATGACTTTTTGGGCGAGTAGTATGCGGTCGTCTATGCCGCCCATCTTTGCAAATTGCAAGAATCCCTCTTTAGAAATTGTTTTTACAAGCAAGCCTATCTCGTCCATGTGTGCTGCAATCATCACTTTAGGTGCATCTTTCTTGCCTTTCTTGACTCCAATTACATTTCCAAGCTTGTCTTCTTTAACTTCATCCACGTGGGGTTCGAGGAGTTTTTTCATCAAATTTCTTACTTCATCTTCTCTACCGGCAACTCCACATGCGTTTGAAAGTTTTTCCAATACTTCTGCGAGCGTCATAACATACCTCCAAGGAGTGTTTAAAGTGGTAAAACTTTATATTAAACGGTTGTGGTATAGAAGCAGAACCTAAGTATGGGCCATAAAAATTTTCACTTAGAAGCAGCGCATCGTAGCCTATGTTTAAGTTTTCGAATGACAAAAAGGGGTGATGAAGTTTGTCTTTCGAAATACAAGAATTGCCAGATGTTATTAAAATAATTACGTTGTTGAGCATAACAGAAGAAAGCCCAGTGAACATATTTCTGCTTAAGCGCAAAATAGATAAGTACTGTGCCGGCCACGTTTGTGTCGAAATGAAGGATGTTGAAGAAGCTTTAAAAGAGTTACACAATGAAGGTTTAGTCAAATACGCTGACAGCGAAATTAAATTGACAGAGAAAGGGCTTAAGCTCGGCAGGGAATGGCGAAATTTATTGTTGAAGAGGGAACCCATCCTTGAAGTTGTTGCCGGCTTAACAGATGGTTCTATCACGGGGCTTGTTGCCATATTATCAGCTTTCCTTGCGGGTTAGCCACACGCATGGCTGCTTTTGCGGCCATTTTAAGTTTATCGGCTGTGGCAATAACAAACTTTTCCAGTTTTCTTTTGGGCGGAAAAACAGAGGACATTGCGGATTTAGTTTCCATTAAAGCTTTGATGGATTACAGCCTAAGCGATATTCCAGACAGCGTTGAAAGAGAAAAATCGTTAAAACTTGTTAAACAATTGTTTGTATTGTTACATAAAGAGATAAGTAAATCAAATTTTTACGCTGCTTTAATTGCTGGTACAACCACCTTTTTGGCGGGCATAAATTCAATAATTGCTTACTTAACCTTGCCACACCCGCTCGGCATTTTAATATCATTTTGCCTTGTCGGTGCAATTGTAGCATTTTTCTTGTACGATATAGAACGCAGAGGACAAGGGTTCACTGGCGAATAACGTTGATTGAAACGATTGCAATAATCGGGATTGCAGTTATCGCTTCGCTAGTAATCGGCAACATTTAGAAGTAAATTGCAAAACAATTGAGGTGCTTTCGCCCTAAATAACTATACTGTATGTAAAAGTATATATTTGTAAGCAAATACTAATACAATGATGGTGAACACCCATGGAGCAAAGAAAAATAATGTCTTTGGGACGATCCTCGCTTGTCATCTCGCTTCCAAAACATTGGACTCAACTTAACGAACTTAAACAAGGCGATGTTGTTTCTATGGCCATAAACCGCGACCGCTCTTTAGTCATTTTCCCGGGCGTAAAAAGGGAAAGGGAACCGAGCAAAATAACGCTTTATATAGAGCCGGAGGAACGCGAAGTCTTTGTTGTTAGGAGTATAGTTGCCTGTTATTTGAACGGTTATTCTAATATTAAATTGGTTTCAAAAAAGTTTTTTACAGTGGCTCAGCAGAAGGCCATTCGCAAGATAGTCCAAATGCTTTACATGCGTATTATGGAGGCTGATACAAAGGAGATGCAAATCGCAACCCTTATTGATGAGACTAAGGCGTCTGTCCAAACTGGAATTAACAGGATGTATAAAATATCCAGCTCAATGTGCCGCGATGCCTTTACAGCCCTGAAAAATCAGGATGCTGGCCTTGCCAAGTCTGTTTATTCCCTCGATGATGAGGTAGATCACTTTTCATTCTTCATTCTTAGGCTACTTCGCGGAGCAGCCGTGGACCCAACTTTAGCAAATCAATTGGGACTTGAGCCTATTGACTGCCTTGACTATCAAACTCTTGTCCACCGCATAGAACAGGTTGCAGATCAGGCGGCCAACATTGCAAAACACATCATAATGCTTGGGGGAAGGGGCAAAAGATTATCTGAGCTTTTGTCAGAGAAAATGTATGCAGCGGGCTGCGATGTTTTAGCTTCCTACGACAAGGCTGTTAATGCCCTTCTTTCAAATGATGTAAAATGCGCCGACGAAATTATTGAAAATCAACTTAAAATGGGGATGTTAGATCAGGAAATAGCTTCCTTAGCGTTTTTAAAGGAAAAAAGTACAGAGGTTATTTGTGCTTCTTGTTCTATTAGGGATAGTATCCTACGTATTGCGGAGTATGCGGCGGACATCGCTGAAATTACCATACACCGTTCTTACAAGCCAAGCACTTAGGCCATCAAGAGCCTTTCTTTTCTTTACCGCCATAGTTCAAAGTTACTGAAATTTTCATTGGAGAAATTTCGCCTTTTAAGATTTTTCTTGCCAGCTGAAAAGCGTGGTTGTAATTGTATACTGTGCCCTTGCCGTTTCTCCTCGCCTCTTTCAAAATTTCTCTTTCCAATTTATATTTAAGTCTGCCAATAGTCAGCGCGCCTATGCCGAAAATTCCTGGGGATATCTCCCTCATATCATCCTCTAATTTCATTCCTTCAACTCCCAATGGGGGAACGGCGTTTACATCTGCAATGACTTTAACAAACTTCATTTCATTCAGCATTTCTTTACTGATAATTCGTACTCCCGCCACGGAAGCGCAGAATATTACGTCAGCTTTTTCCATGACCTCAACTTTCTTATTGGGCGTCGGGGCAAAAACTCCCTTTACCTCAACGCCGTACTTGGTGCGCAAAAGATCCGCAAGCTTTGTAACGTACTCTTCTCCATCTGCACGTTCTGGATTCGGGCTGACGATCATAACTTCGCATCCTAGACGCGCTAGGAGGATTGCTGCAACCCTTCCAATGGATCCGGTTCCAAAAATTGCGCATCGCTTATCCTTTAAATTTCCAAGTTTCGCGCGGGTTAGGGCTTCCTCAACTTTTGCCACCATGGCAGCTGCTGTTGTGTATGCTCCGGCGGGATCAATTATTGTGCTGGCTTGGAACGGTGGGAACATGGATTCGCGTGCCACTTTTAAGATTTCTTCGGCTTTTTCCATGTCTTTTCCGCCTATAAAGAAGCATGTGTGCTTGATTCCTTTTGGGTCTCGCGAGAATATGGCGTCTTGAACTATTCTTTTGGCGTCTTCGGGCGTGACGTTTTCATATGGTACTACAACACTGAATCCAGCGTCATATGCCATGCAGATGTCGAAGGGGCTGGCCCTCTTGTCCGTGTCTAGGAAGAATAGTATGTTTGGGGCTTCTTCTGCAGTTTTCTTTATGACTGGCTTTACTTGGATTTGCATGGAATTTAGCAAATCCTCAATTTCTTCTGTTGGAGCCTTCTTGTTGGCGAAAAGCAGTTTTTTTGTTGGTTGAATTGTTTCTACCTCAACATCAACGGACTCCAACAATTTTTTGACTCCATTTACATGTTCTGGGCTTGAAATGTGGAGGCACGTCACATCCTCCTTTTCGATTTTTTTGGCATTCTCCAAAATTCCCATGGCAATCCATCCTTCCCTCACCGAAAATTTAGCTTCGCGTTCCATTTCTTCAATCTCTTGTTGCAAGCATTGACCATAGGCCATCAAATACTCTTCCTCAACGCTCCAGGCATCGCCTTCCTTAGATGGCAGGTCCTCCATTGCTTTAATTATCTTGTCTCTTAACTGTTTTTTCTCTTCTATGAGGGAAAGCAAATATCCCCTTGCGTTTTCGTCTATGTCCACCGGGTAAAGCGGAATGCGCTTATTCTGGAATAGTTGGATTAGAACGTTGTCTTTGTTGAATGTTGTTATGGAGCGATTTCCAAGCTCTTCTGTCGCAAAATCTGGTTTAACTTCATCAATAAGCTTTTCAAGGAAACTGCGGAAGGCTATTGAAGGCTTGAATACTGATGTAAACAAATTTTTTGGCGTGCAGTTGTTGATTGGTTCCGTGATCCAAAATGGCTCGCTGTATTCTTTTTCAACGATTATTACCCGTAGGACTTTTCCTTCTAACGGTGCTATTTCAAGCGTTTTCAAACATGCCACCTTCGATTTGTGTATGGATGCCAGAGTATATATACTTATTCGAAATACCATATATACATATAAATAACATATATACAATCTCTAGTTTACACTCATTAGAAAACACTCTTTACTTGATTGACTTAAGCCATTTTTGATAAACATCCTCGTCAAAAACCGGCGGCAACATCAGTTTTTCCTTGAATTTTGGTTTTCCATCTTTAGCGTGGGGTCTCCTAACAAGGGTGTCGGCATACTTTTCGATTTCCCTTGCCTCTTCTGCTAAACTCGCTGCAACTTGCGCAATTTCATGGGCGCATGCAACCAGTGGAATATACTTTTCTTTCTCTTTTTCTATGAAACATGCTCTTGTGTTGATTTCGGCAATTCTCTTTGTAAGTTCGTAGGCTGCCATTGCCTTTGCCTTGGCATAGGGATTTTTGAAGTCGGATAAGTCCCTGATGCTTTCCGTATCTATAATGAGTTTGGGGAGTTCTGGGCTGACTCCAGATTTGTAAGCGTGGATAAGCCTATCAATCTCTTGGTAAATAATTTTATAAACGCCGGTTATTGCCAACACTTTGATAATGTTTGAATTGAATATTGCCATTTCTGTTGGGTCTAAAAATTCTTTTCGAGCTCCAATGAGGGGGTCTCCCATGACTATTATGTAGCCGAAACCATGCTTCTCAAACTCTTCTTTGAGGCGCTTTCCAGGAGCATCCGATATAAAGGTGCTTGGAATTTTTTTCTCTAAAAGGATTTCCCTCGCCCTTGTTGGCCCTTGCACCGCTGGGTTGGGAGATATGAATATGAGGAAGTGAGGGTTAAACCCAATGATTCTTTCTAAGGCGTCTTCAACCTCCTCGGCAACCATTTTCGAACCTGACGTGACACATCGCACGCTGATGTCTTCTCTATCCGCCAATTCGTCCACAAGAAGTTCAAGGATGGGAGCCGTTCCAATGTTGCCACATTTAACAACGCCCATCTTAACTTTTTCCAAGAGGTTCACCCAAATCCAAGCTAGTGCCGTATTTAGAAGATGTCGTTTATAAGGATTTCAGAACATAGTTCTATCCGATAATTTAACAAAGATTTATTTGGAAAAGCGTGCCAAAGAATTTAACAAAATCTGGAGCTTGATAATGCAAATCTGAGCGGATAAATATGAATGCCGAAAAATTCACATATAAATCAGAAAGCGGAAACGTCTGCGAGATTGAGGACACATTCGCCGAAATGTTTCCCTTGTGGGCTGGGAGAGTGCTCATTACAGCAGACAACGAAAAATGGGCTTTAACAGCAGCTGAGGTTGCAACGGGCTTCGCGACAAGCGTAATCATGTCTCCGGCAGAAGCTGGCATAGAAGGCCTTGTACCAGCGGAAAAAACTCCGGACAACCGCGTGGGCGTTTTAATCCAAATATACAATCGCAATAGATTTGACTTGAAAAATCAAATGATACTGCGCATTGGCCAATGCATAATGACTTGCCCAACGACAGCTGCTTTCGACGCCATGCCAAACGCTAAAAGAAGGTTAAAAGTCGGAAGGAGCATCATGTTGTTTGGGGATGGATTTCAAAAGAAATCTATGGTTGGAAATAGGAAAGTTTGGAAGATTCCAGTTATGGAAGGAAACTTTATAGTTGAAGACTCCTTCGGCGCGGCAGAAGCGATAGCTGGAGGAAACTTCTTAATTTTGGCTAGGGATAAAATTTCTGGGCTTAGGGCTGCTGAAGAGGCTGTGAAAGCCATCAAAGCCAAAGCAAGCGAGGTAATATTGCCCTTCCCCGGGGGAGTTTGTCGTTCAGGTTCAAAGGCTGGTTCATTAAAGTATAAATTGAGGGCTTCAACAAATCATCCCTACTGTCCAACATTAAGGACAATAATTCAAGACTCACAGCTTCCCGAAAGCGTTAACTGCGTCTATGAAATTGTCGTTAATGGCTTAACAATCGAAGCCATTAAAAAGGCCATGAAGGAGGGAATAAAAGCAGCTGCATCCGTCCCCGGGGTTGTTAGAATCTCGGCTGGCAACTATGGGGGCAAGCTTGGCCCATACAAAATATTTTTGAAGGAGGTTTTAGAAACCTAGTTTATTCCAAACTTTATTTGTTGGCTTGCATTTATTTTAGACAAGTATAGCGAGTGAAATTTGTTGGGCAATGCAAAAAGAACATCATTAGAGTTGTTTCGACTAAAAAAGATATTGAGTATGCTGGCTAACAAGGAAGGACGTGGAACAGAGCTTATATCATTGTATGTTCCACCGGGGAAGCAAATAAGCGAAGTTATGAACATGCTTAGAGAGGAGTATGGCACAGCCTCCAACATAAAATCTACAACAACTCGCAAAAACGTCCAAGACGCCATCGTTAAAGTTCAACAACGCCTAAAACTGTTTAAGGAAGTTCCGGAAAACGGGCTTGTAATTTTTTGCGGGGCAATCCCGCAGAATGGGGTTGGAAGCGAAAAAATCGAAACTTACGTGATCACGCCGCCGGAACCAATAAACATATACTTGTACAGATGCGACTCTAGATTTCATACAGAGCATCTCCAGGAACTTTTGAGGGAAAAAGAAACTTACGGCATACTCCTAATAGATGCTTCAGCAGCCACCCTAGCCACACTCACTGGCAGACGCCTTGAAATAGTTAGGGAAGTAACATCGGGTGTGCCTGGAAAAACCCGTGCTGGGGGACAATCTGCGAGAAGGTTTGAAAGGCTTAGGGAGATGAGGCTTCAAGAGTATTTTAGGCGTGTAGGCCAGCATGCAAATGAGACATTCCTGCCAATTGAAAACTTGAAAGGCTTGATTATAGCTGGCCCAGGCCCAACGAAGTATGATTTTGAGAAGGGAGACTACCTAAACTACGTTTTGAAAGAGAAGATTATAGACATTATTGACACAGCTTATGTTGATGAGCAGGGCGTTAAAGAAGTTGTGGAAAAGGCCCCGGAAATAATGAGGAAAATACGTTACATTGAAGAAAAGCAGATAATGCAACAATTTCTTTATGAGGTTGGACATGACACTGGAATTGCAACATACGGGGAAGAAGAGGTTCGAAAGGCCTTGGAGGCTGGGGCGGTGAAGACGCTGCTGCTTTCTGAGGGGCTGGATATTGTAAGGATTACGGTGAAATGCAGTTCATGCAATTATCAAGAACAGCACACCATGAAAAGTCAGGCGCTCGTGAATTTTGAGCAAAGCCTCTACGGAAAACCATGCCCACAATGCAAGGCTCCAGCATTGCAAATAACAGAAAAACAAGAGTTGATAGAAAATTTCGCCCAACTGGCCGAATACACAAACACCGAAGTCGAAATTATATCGGACGAAACGGAAGAGGGTCAAATGCTCAAGAACTCTTTTGGGGGCATAGCAGCCATACTACGCTTTAAACTACAAAACCAACAATAAATAGCAAGTAAGAAAAATAGGGGTTTAAGCTTTAGCTTTTCTTTGTTTCTTTGTGAAGTTTGTGGCAACCGCCGTTAAGAACATAAATGATAGCAGTAGAATTGGGGCTAATGTAAATTCTGGGATTATGGTGATTTGGTGTTCTGAGTGGACATAGTCGATATATATGTATGTATTTTCGGCATCTGTCCAGTTTTTGAAGGGCCAAGGCTCGCCGTTCAGCAAAACAATGTAGTTGCCTTGCCAAAGCTGTTGCACTATAATGTTTGGTATGGTCACTCTGCAGAAGCCAGCTGTGCCATCCACTCCGGAAACATTGAAGCTGACAATTTTTTCAACAATGTCGATTTGTATGTTTGAGACTGTGGAGTTGCTGACGAACGCTATATTACATTGTTTTCCGTCCCATGTTCCAACGTCAAACGTTTGAAGTGAAGCCATTAGGGGATACCTATCCACGTTATCTTCATTGATAATGTATGCTGTGTTTCCTATTCCATCTCCATCCGTATCAACGCCCTTGTAGTCGCTCCAATAGTTTCCGCCAGAAGGATAACCAGCATCCCAAGTGTTTGTTGAATTGGAACTTTTAGCTTGCATGGTATTGTTTATTATGTTGTTGTGGTAAAATAGGTTGTTGTAACCATACTTAACAAAAATGCCTATGCCTTTGTTGTTTGCCACTTGGTTTTCAAAAACCGTGTTGTTGTAGCCGCTGTGGAGGCAAATTCCATAATAGTTATTGTTTAATATCGTGTTTCTTGAAATTGTTGTGTCGTTTGTTTGCCAGAGTTCTGCTCCAACAGTTGTGTTTGATAGGTTTAGATTCTCTATTCTTATTCTATTGCAGTTTATGAGTATGATTTGCCCGGCATCCTCGACGACGGCGTCCGAAACGTCTTCAAGATAAACGAGAGGTTTGCCATTAATAAGATTGTCAACGACCTCATTGGAGTAGGAGTAATACGCATAAAAGCCATCATTGGTAAACGTGTTCTTGAGAACCGTGTTTTCTGAAGAATTATGGAGGTAAACTCCACATCGATTTGCCATTTTGTTCTTTGAAATTGTATTGAATGAGCCGTAGAACAAGTACATTCCACACAAGTTCTCTGTTATCTCGTTTTCAGAGATAGTATTGTTAGAGCTGTAAGGTATTCTGATTCCGGTGCTGCTGTTTATTATTTGGTTTCTGTAAATTTTGTTGTAGTTAGAGTTTTCATAGAGCAAGATTCCCTCATGACAGTCTGCCATGATGTTTCCAGCGATTGTGTTGTTGCATGAGCCAAAGAACAATGCGACACCATCATAGAATTGCTTGATCGTCATATTCTTAATTGTGACGTTGTCTACTTCAAGCAGCATTATTCCCTTTGAATAGTTGCCATATGTGCCCTGCAAAGTGTAGCCTTTTCCATCAAGCACGATGTTCGCCTTCTCCACACGTATTGCAACATCGTTGTCGGATGGAGCTGCATCGACAATGTTGCTTGTCAACCAATATGTTACATTATCAATCGTTGATATGGGCGCGTCTATAGGCGTTATTGACCCGTCAGCCATTATTCGAATTGTTTGAGTCCAAACATAATCTCCCAGCCTGAAAAAGTACACGCTGTCAAGCTCTTTGCCAGCTGTCACAACAAAGCGTCCATCTTCAGAAACCTTCACAACACATGAAACACTAGGATAAGTGCCATTATAAAGCCAAAGCGGCTCTCCAGTTGAAACGTTAACGGCGAAGACGTAATCTCCTGTCCCGGCGACTGCAAACTTGCCGAAATCGTCGATAGAAACATCAGTATAATTCCAACCTGTATAGGCTTGTGCTCCAACAAACTCTTTATCAGCCGTAACCAAGCCTGCCTTCAACGAAGCATCTTGAAAGATTGCCAAGCTTAGGGGCGAAGCAATATAACTGTTGGTTGCGGCTATTACGGTGCTGCCGTCGCCTGAAATGTCGACAGCCGACGCCCAACAGTATTCTTTAAGTTGGCATGTCCATTGGGGAGCCCACGACCCCAAAAAGCTTGTGTTGAAGAAGTATATTTTGCCACCATCTTCTGTGTGTTCGCCGCCCACACCAGCAACCGTGTAAAGTCCGTTGTCTGATAGGGCCATGCCGCCAACATTAACTGCGCCACCAAAATCAAAATAAAGGTCTGGATCATTGGTGGAGTAGTCGCCCGTTCTTGATTTGCAACTTTTGTAAACGTAAGCACTGTAGGTTAAGTCGTTTGTGTTTTGCCCTAAAACAGCAATTGTGTCTCCATCATCTGAGATGCCAACATACTCCAAGTTGTAGGGATATAAATAATCAAACCATGTGGTGGAAACATCATCGCCGCTCAGCGTGAAAGTGTCATTCCAATAAAATACGTTAACGCCTGTGCCAACTGCGACAACTTGTCTTCCATCACTTGACGTGGCAAGAGCCTCCGCCCCTATTCGCCCATATAAATCTTGGCTTTTCCAATTCGGCTGTTGAAAACCGCTTAAAGTCTTCACGTTTTTCCAAAAGCATATGTGATATGTGCTAGATGTTGTGTTGCATATGGCTGCAGCAATAGCATCCCCATCATCAGAAATGTCCACAGAAGTCACAGTAATTCTGGCTTCTCCATCGCTCCAACTCCAGAGGAGAGCACCAGCAACATTATACACTTTCAACCCCTCGTAAACTGTAGCCACGGCAACAACATTTCCATCAGCACTTATGGCTACATCAAAAATTTCGCTTGGAACAGTCCAATCAGGCTCCTTGACTGGAACGTCGTTGCCCAAAACTGAATTTACGCTGGCGAAAAAGCTTAAACTCAATAGAAAAGCTATGCTTAGCACTTTCAAGTCTAAACACGCTTTACTCACATTAATCGCCTACCCCAAAAACTTTGAGATAAAGCCTACCCCAAAATTCTGAGATAAGCATCACAGAGTATAAGGCAACAGCTATAAATAATTTGCCAAAACAAGCAAGCCTAATTTTTTATGCGTACCCTAACCGCGGCAATTCATGGTGGACCGGGGGGGATTTGAACCCCCGACCTCCCGAGTGCAAGTCGGGCGTTCATACCAGACT
>JAVZNZ010000004.1:0-145352 GCA_038882575.1 Bathyarchaeia archaeon | reverse complement strand
AATCCCAGCTTGTCCGAGGCCTAATAATAGACAAGGAAGTAGTTCACCCAGGAATGCCTAAAAAAGTTGAAAACGCAAAAATAGCCTTACTTGACTGCCCGCTGGAAATTGAAAAAACAGAATTCAGCGCAGAAATACGCATACGCGACCCAACACAAATGAAGGCCTTCTTAGACCAAGAAACAAAAATGCTAAAGGAAATGGTGGACAAAATTAAGGCTTCGGGCGCAAACGTCGTTTTCTGCCAAAAAGGCATAGACGACATGGCCCAACACTTCCTAGCAAAAGAGGGAATTCTCGCCGCTCGCAGAGTAAAACAATCAGACATGGAAAAACTGGCAAAGGCCACTGGCGGAAGAATAGTCACAGACCTAGACGACTTAACACCAAAAGATTTGGGCGAAGCAGGAATCGTCGAAGAACGCAAAATCGGCGAAGACAAAATGATATTTGTTGAAAAATGCAAAGAGCCAAGATCCGTGGCCATCCTCATCCGCGCCGGCCTAGAAAGAATGGTTGATGAAGCGGAAAGAGCCATGACAGACGCCCTATCCGTGGTTTCCGACGTCATAGAAAACAACAAAATAGTAGCAGGCGGAGGCGCCATCGAAGTCGAAGTGGCAAAAGAACTTCGCGACTACGCCACCAAAGTCGGCGGAAGAGAACAGCTTGCAATCGAAGCCTTCGCCGACGCCATTGAAGTAATACCAAGAACCTTGGCCGAAAATGCCGGGCTAGAACCCATAGACATAATCGTAGAACTAAGGGCGGCACACGAAAAGAAGGGAGGCCACGTCATGGGAGTAAACGTCTTCACCGGAAAAATAGAAAACATGCAGGAAAACGGGGTTATCGAGCCGCTTGTGGTTAAAGAGCAAGCAGTGAAAAGCGCCGCAGAATCAGCCTCAATGATACTCCGCATAGACGACGTAATAGCAGCAACAAAACCGAAAGAAGAAAAAGCACCAGAAAAACCAACAAGCGAAGAAGGCGAAGAATACTAAACCCACAAACCCCAAATTTTTCTACACTAAACTCAAATTTTACATATCAAAATTTAAATCCGAAGCAACATTTTATTTTTTGAGGCTCCGGTAGTATAGTCCGGCCAAATCTTTAATTGATGGCGATTTCTCCCGCAATTTCCCTCTTTTCTATTCTTTTTAAATTTGAATGAATCTCCGTTTCGTGAAAGCTTATAAGTAGGGGTGGGTATACTTGGTATGGGTGCCCATTCTTGTATTTTGATCCTCGCCCTAAAACAAAAAGAGAAGACTTGTATGACCGTGAAAAGGAGCTTGAGGAGTTTTTTGAGGCCTTGTCATATGCATCTATGATCGTGGTGTCTGGCCTTCGTAGGACTGGCAAAACTTCATTTGTTAATGTGGCGCTGGCGGAATGTGGATGCCCTTATGCCATTTTAGATCTGCGGGGATTGCCGTATAATCCTTCTCACGCGGACATAATCCGCAAGTTGGAAGCGGCTTTTAAACAAGTTGATAAAAAATGGCTCTCAGACCTTGTTGACGCGTTAAGGCATATAAAAGGAGTATCCGTTTTAGGTAGTGAACTCAGCTTTGAGTGGAGTAAAAAAGAGTTAGACCTTACCGAACTTTTCGCAAAGATTGATCGATGGGCTCTGGAAAAGAAAAAGAAATTCTTGATAGCTTTTGATGAAGTGCAGGCTATACGTGGAGATAAATGGACACTTCGTTTTCTAGCACATGTTGTTGACGCGTATCATAATATAGTTGTTGTCGTAACCGGCTCTGAGGTGGGTGCCTTATTTGATTTCCTCGGATTTGATCAGCCCAGTTCTCCGTTATATGGAAGACACTTTGTCCAAATTCAAATGAAAAACTTCTCGGCTGAAATGGCCAAAGAATTTCTTGCTGCAGGATTTAAACAGATTAGAATGAAACCTTCTGCAGAATTGTTAGAGTATGCTGTTAAAGAACTTGACGGTGTTCCAGGTTGGCTAACATTATTTGGCGTAAGATGTAGAGAAAAGAATTCATGCTCAAAAGAAATCGTTGACGAGGTTGCTTCTGAAGCCGGAATACTAGCAAGGGACGAAGTTATGAAGCTCATAACTTATTCACGGCGTTATGGTGTAATTTTAAATTTTCTTTCTAAAATGGGCGAAGCAACGTGGTCACAGATTAAATCCGCAATCGAAATAAAAGAGGGGCACTCGATCACAAACCATACTGTCTCGACGCTAATTAGAAATTTAACCAAAATGAGCATCATTACCGTAGTGAATGGCAAATATACAATCGCAGATTCGATTGTAACACGAGGGATAAAAGAACACCCGTTACCAGAATAACGGCGATTCAAACAGAGAACCAGTAATGGGAACCCATACCACGTATAGGTAGGTATACTTACAAACAACGATGCCGACTTACGGCCAACCTCCAAAACCCAGACTAAAGCAAACATGCCTCCATACATTCCGTCCACTGGAAAGCTACAATGGAACACCACAGAACTCTACACACAGCTAATAAACTTTGAAAGCGACGAATGGCATGTAGCAACAGCCCAAAACCTGGGAGAGGAAAAGAAATTAATTGAAGCGGGATTTGAATTTGTTAGATATAGCGAAAAAGATAATGTTGCCATATATAGAAAAAGAAAATAAACGTCTCAAGTAGTATAGTTTAGGGCTCCGGTAGTATAGTCCGGTCAAGTATAGCGGCCTCTCGAGCCGCGGACCCGGGTTCAAATCCCGGCCGGAGCACTATGGTTTGATAAAATTCTGACATCATGGCTGGGTTAGTTTGTTAGGAATGATATTATTTTGCTGTAAAGGTCTTTGTTCCTCAGGTCTTCGTGTCCGGCGTATATGCTTGGGTTATCATTAACCTCTACCACAATAAATTCGCCGTTTCTTTCTTTTATGTCAACTCCGTAAAGTCCATCCCCAATTATCTCGCAAGCTTTTAATGCGGTTTCTTTGAGTTTTTCTGGTACGTTTTCCTTTTTGAGGGTTATTGTTCTTCCCCAAACAAAGCTTGGTTTGCCCTTTCTTTTGGCGCCGTGCTTCCATCTGCCCTTTGGCACCATGTATTTGCAAACGTATAGGACTTCGTTGTTTAATACTCCAACTCTCCAGTCGAAGGCTGTTGGCATAAACTTTTGGACAACCAAAACATCTGATTTTCTAAAGAACTTTTTTGCAACTTCTCTGAAACTTGCTTCGCATGCTACTTTTTCCACGTATCTTGAAAAGCTTGTGTATGGGGCCTTAACGACAACGGGGCGTCCGAACACTTCAAATATTTCGAAGATTTTTTTGTGGTGAAGTTCATCTTTATTTAAGAAGATTGTTGGAATGTGCGGTATGTTGTGTTTTTTAAAAAGTTCGTACAAATGGATTTTGTTTCCGCAAATCTGTATTGATTTGGGGTCGTCGACAACTCTGAGGCCTAGTTCCCAAGCCATCTTGGAAACTACGTAAGCGGTGTAAAGCGGGTCCGTTGTTGCCCTTATGAAAACTGCGTTGTATTTGGGGATTTCTGATATGTTTTCTCTAAAAAGAAAATTGAAACGGTGACCCATGCCCTCAGCTGTCAGCTTAAAGTTTTGAAGCGCCATGGCTTCGCTTGGGTCTGTAAAATTATATTTCTCAACAAAGCAGGCTATATTAGCCAACCAAGCATCCACCATTATCAATAAAAATTCTTTTAATTTCTTTGCAAATCACTTCCAAATCGTTTGCCGAAATCTCTTTTTGTTTTAGGGGTTGGAGCCCACATAAATAAGCATCTTTTCCAACACGCTGAACGTGTAAGTTGCAGAGTGGAATATTAAAGACTTGGTAAACTTTTTTGGCAATTTCTCCAATATCCTTTTCCGTCGCACTTCTCCCAAAAATAGATTTGACAGTCAACATTTTCCCCAAAAGAGGTTGTGCGCAAACAGCAAACTTGTAGTTCATGCTTAAACTTTTTACAGCCCTATAAAGCGCGCTTCTATTCTCTGCAATTCTAAATCCTTCGTAAGAAAATGGGTTAACAGCGAAAACCACAACTGGAAAATTCAGTTCTGAAATTATCTGTTTTACGGAACTTGTCACCAAAAATGGAGTGGTCCGGATTCCGGCCTTCATAGCCCGAAGCAAAAATATAGGCGTTCTATAAGCGTCTATGATGTTTGCGCTTGAGGGAATAACCTTGTTTCCTAAAATTTCAGCATGCAGTGACACGTAATACCCAATTTTTAGATAGCGGTAATCGTTGTTTATGTTGAGAGTAAAATCTTTAATTGACGTTTCAAGGAAAGCCGACGGTTGCATTAAGGGCAAATCAATTGGCAGGTCGATGTTTGATACGACCAACACGCATGCAGCACCAGATGATTAAAAGCTCGGTATTGCAGCAGTCATATTTAAAATTAACTGTAAGTTTATATCTGCATTGTAGAGCCAAATATAATGGAAGAGGAACAATATACGTACAGAACCCTAGAGGTCTTAGGCCCGGAACATGAGTTCTCCATAGTTGACGAAGAATTAAAGGCTTTACCGATAGCTGACAAAATCATAAAGGACATTCGCGGACGCATTGCAAATTCTGTGGAATTACCGCGTTTCACTTTTGGAAAAGAGCTTCAAATGCACGTGATGGAGGTAAAGCCAAATGCCCCATTCAAGTCGCCTGAAAAATTCAATGAGTGCATGCATGAGGCAGTTTTGTGGCTTTCGGATTTTTTGGAACGAAAGTATAATGCTCATCTTTTAGGAATGGGTATGCACCCGCTGCTCAAACTTGAGGAAACATGTGTTTGGCCCCACCGCCACAAGCAAATTTATAGGGCTTACAGCAAAGTCTTCAATCTTAAACAGCATGGATGGCTTAACATTCAAAGCTTTCAGCTAAACTTACCATATTTAAATGAAAAGGAAGCCATTTTACTGCATAACAAACTTGCAGAAATCTGCGCTTATTTGCCGGCAATATCTGCTGCCTCCCCAGTTTTTGAGGGAAAAATAGGGGAATATGTGGATAACAGGCTTTACTTTTACATGCTTAACCAAAGAGAGGTGCCCTCGATAGCGGGCGACGTGATCCCAGAATACATTTCTTCATTCCAAGAATATAAAAATGAGATCATAGGACGTTACAGTTTGGATCTTGCCAAGGCAGACGTTGATAAATGTCTTCTCTATAAGGATTGGGTAAATTCTAGGGGTGTAATTTTCAGATTTGACAGAAAAGCCCTTGAAATTAGGGTCATGGATGAACAGGAATGCATTAAATCGGACGTTGCAGTGAGCTGTTTTATAAGAGCATTGCTGAGAGGGCTTCTGAAAGAGAAAAATGAACTTTTGCCCCACGAGCTTTTGGTGAAAGATTTTAAATCAGTGATTGAAGATGGCTTGCAAGCAAAAGTTTCTCATCATAAAGGACGGACTGCCCGCGAGGTTTGCAAGCATTATTTAAAAATTGCTTTAGAAAACGCCATAAAAGAGGAGAAAAAATACCTTTCTATTGTGGAGAGGCGCATAGAAAACGGAAATTTGTCTGAAATTATTAAGAGGAAAATTCTTGCTAGGGCTCAGAAAACAGATTTACATGAGGCAATAAAAAATGTTTACTCAATGCTTATAAAGAGTCTTTTAAATAATCAACCATATTTCTAGCGAAAGAGGAGACATGATGTCAAGTAAGGAGAGGCAGGAAAACTTTTTTGATGTTTGTGGAGAATGCCCAATCTACTGTTGTAAGGATGCTCGACCACCCATCACATTAAGGCGAAAAAAGGTTATAGAGGAATTTTTGAAAGAACAAAAAATCCAAATAGACAATCCGTTCGTTCAAACTTCTTATGTTTTTCCAAAGGAGGATGCGGAAGGATACTGCATATTTTTTGATAGGGAGACGAGAAAATGCCAAATCCATCCCGTGAAACCGGAAACATGCGTTGCCGGGCCCATAACCTTCGACATAAATCTGCAAAGCAGAAAAATTGAGTGGTTTTTGAAAATGGAAAGCATATGCCCGCTGGCTGGAAAACTTTGCAGGGATAAAAAGAGACTTCAAAGGCATTTAGCATCCGCCAAAAGGGAAATTATTAGGCTTGTGAAAGAACTTGACTCAACTGCTTTAAGGGCGATATTGAAAATTGAGGAACCGGAAACATTCAAAATAGATGAAGACGAAATAAATGATGACGTTCTGTGCAAACTCTATTCTCGTTAGCATGATGGAGATTTCGGGTTAGGCGATGTCTTCATCTATCAAAAATGGTTGGAACAAAATTTCTCACGAATACCAAAAGAAAATGAAAATTCCCGTGGATGATGTCTACTGGGGCGACTTTGTTGCTACAGAAAGCCAGCTTAAAGTATTGGGTAACGTGAAGGGAAAAAGGATACTTGAAATTGGGTGTGGAGGGGCTCAAAATTCGATTGCATTGTCCAAATGGGGAGCAGAAGCATTTGGAATTGATTTTTCTAAAAACAGATACTTTATGGGAAGAGGCTTGCAGAAAAGGAGGGAATAAAACGTTTATTTGATTGTGGGAAATTTGGAAGACCTTCCATTCAAAAACGAAAGCTTCGATGTTGTTACTACAGCCATCTCTTTGCATTACGTGCCGGGATCTTAATGCCGCGGTAGCAGAGGTACGAAGAGTTCTCGTAAAGAATGGTTATTTTGTTTTTAGCACATGTTATCCTTTAGCAGAAGGAAAATTAATTAGACACGGAGGAAAATCAGCCGTTTTCATTAGAAACTATTTTAAGCGAAAAGTCGTTCGCTGGATGGAGAAGCTTTCAAACGGGTCAAAGGTGAAGATGCACTCTTATTATAGAACTTTGCAGGATTACTTCGACATTTTAATTGAGAACAATTTTGTTATAGAACGTTACCTAGAGCTTCAAAGATTAGAGGAAAATGCTTTGCCAGCTTTGGCTCGCAAGAAGATTAAGGAAGATAAGGAAGCCAGACAACTTTATAGGATTATGGAGAAATACCCTACTGGATTGTCTTTAAAGCACGAAAAGCATAAACTAACATAGGCAATATTTAAACCAGTTCATATTAAGCAAAGTGTCCTTTAAGTAAAAACTGCATTACCTTCATGACTATCAGAATTGAATCATAAAATATTGTAGTCTCCAAAATTTGAAGTTATTCTGATCTAAACCTTTTTGGCTCTATTTTTCGTAAAATTCCAACAACTGGGAACCTCTTTAAAACATCTTCGCCATGAGGTGCTTGTCGTAATGCCGCTGTTAAATCAGTGCCAGCCTCATGGAAAACTTGGTGTTTTCCATCTTTCCATAGAAAACTGGTTGACACATCAAACACCTTTCCATTGTAAGCGATGTAGGCTGGTTTTCCATTTTTGCCGTTATATTCGGCGAGCTCTTTTTCCGTAAACTCCCTCGTCATCCCAATTCTCTCCTTTTTAAGCAAATAAGAAATCAAGTAACATCATTACAATGAAACCTGCAACAAGACCGAAAGTTGCATGTCTTTCAAAACCTTTTCTGTGGCTTTCTGGGATTATTTCGTCGCTGACCACGAAGAGCATGGCTCCAGCGGCAAAGGCAAGCGCCCAAGGCAAAATTGGATGGAAAACAGATACAAGTGCAACGCCTAAAAGTCCACCAATTGGCTCAACCAAACCAGTTAATGTGCCATACCCAAGAGACTTTCGTCTGCTATATCCTTCCCTTAAAAGGGGCAAAGCTACTGCCAAGCCTTCAGGCATGTTTTGAAGCCCAATAGCCATAGCAACCACAAGACCTGCCGCTATGTCTCCAGTTCCAAAACTTACTCCAACTGCTAAGCCTTCAGGAAAATTGTGAATGGTTATTGCTAAGGTGAAAAGCCAAACTCGTGAAAGCCTTGAGGAGGGGCCTTCTTCGCCTAGCGTTGGATGAAAATGGGGAATGAAACGGTCAGCCAGATGCAGCGCAACAGCACCCAATATGATTCCGAGAACTGCAACCCATATGCCGCCAAGACCTATAGCTGGAATTAAAAGACTGAAGAATGTTGCGGCAAGCATTACTCCGGCAGAGAAACCAAGCATCACATCCAACAACTTATCTGAAACATTTCTTGTGAATAAAACTGGCAAAGCTCCAGCGCCCGTAGCTAACCCAGCCAGTAAACTGGCCGCTGAACCAAACAAAATAGCTTCTAAGTTCATGCCTAACATTTGACTTAACAGCTAAATAATATATGTTTAGTTTTAAAAGGGGGGATAAATGGAGAGAGGAGCAAAAAGCCTCTATTTCAGGAATTTTGAAACGAATGGCGAAGTCTCGCCTCTGCGCATAAAGTGTCCAGACGGGCCTTCTCCTAAAAATTCAGAGAACCAAGACTCATGCTCAATTTCCTCGTTGAGAATAGCCAAAGCCAAGTCGTATGTTCGGTGATCTTTTCCAGCAGTCATGTTGCAAATATGCGTATACCCCCTAACTGCACATCTTTCTGCTTCCACCAACACCTTCAAAATTGCCTTAACATCGGTTGGATCCTTAGGCAGTTTAGCCGGCGGGCACGCTGACATGTCATGGAACACTTTCATATCTTCGGGAAGTTTGCCTCCTAACTCATATATGCGGGGGACAAGTGCCTCAAAGTGGTTGCGATCTTCAATGCGGGCGGCTTCCGCGATTTCTTTTATTCCTTCTCCTTCAAGCCCGATAAGATTGCATCGCAAAATCGTGTAATAATAGTAGGTTGTAAGCTCAGCTGCCGCATTCTTTACAAGCAATTCAACAAGTTGATCAACATTTATCCCAGCCTTCTCCACCATCTCTCGCGCTACTCTAGCCATTTTATCACCTCCATAAAGCAAATTATATTCATTATCAGATAATAATAATTATTATTTAAATCTTGCTATTTCTCAGAAAATAATATAAATTACAACATAGAGCATATTATTGTATGAAAAAGGAACAGCTTATAGCAAAACTTCGAAAGAGAGGACTCAAAGTCACGCCCCAACGTCTAGCGATTTGCGAGGTCATCCTTTCAAGCAAAGAACATCCCACAGCTGATCAAGTATATGAAAAAGTGAAGGAGACGCATCCAGCTATTAGTCTGGCCACCGTCTATCAAACATTACATTTACTATCACAGATTGGGTTAGTACAAGAGATGGGGTTTAGCGATTGCGTTTCTAGATTTGACCCAGATACATCACCGCACATTAATATAATTTGCCAGAAGTGCCGAAGGATCGAAGATTATAAAGCAAAAAGCATTGATAAACTGTGGACCGAAATAATTAAAGAACTCGGGTTCAAGCCAATTGGACAACGAATCGACGTGTATACATACTGCAGCAAGTGTGCCCAACCTAATTTAGTAACTGAATAATTTGCGGCTATATCGAGTTTTATAATAGTTGGATAGATTAAATGCGAGCAAGAAGCTAAAGGTTGCTTGCATTCCTTTCGCGTTCTTTCAATCCCCACATTAAATGCCAAATTTTTCAAAAGCATATTTATTAAAACACTAACAGTTTTAATCTCGGAAGGTGTTTGGATGCAAATGGATGTGGTTGAAGACTATAATTTGTTTGAAAATGTTTCTGTAAATGATCTTGTTTTGCAGATGGAAAGGGCTTGGGGTTTTACGGCTGGAAAGCTTGCTTTGGGCGTTAAAATATTGGAGGATATGGTGAGGGACAAGAATTGTGTTAAGTTTCTTTCGTTCACTGGAAATTTGGTTGCTACGGGCACTCGTGGGGCTATAAAAGAGCTTGTGAAGAGAAAGTTTTTTGATGTTATAATAACTACTTGCGGGGCTCTTGATCACGATTTGGCCAGATGTTGGAAAAAATATTTTAAAGGCTCATTTTATATGAGCGATGCAAAACTTCGTGATAAGGAAATAAATCGTTTGGGAAATGTTCTTGTTCCAAATGAGAGTTATGGCATTGTTATAGAGAAAAAGCTTCAGGAAATGCTTCAAAACTTATGGGATGAGGGCATGAGGGAAATCTCGACACGTCAACTGTGCCATGAAATGGGCAAGAGAATATGCAATGAAAGCTCAATCCTTTATTGGGCAGCCAAAAACAACATACCAGTTTATGTTCCAGGAATCACCGACGGCGCAGTGGGCTATCAACTTTGGCTTTTCTCTCAAGACCGCGATTTTAGGGTTAACTTGTTGAAGGATTCGGGCGAACTAAATGATGTTGTTTTTACAGCAAAAAAGACGGGCGCGTTAATAGTTGGCGGGGGGATATCAAAACATCATACGCTTTGGTGGAACCAGTTTAGAAATGGGTTGAACTACGCTGTATACATTAGTACGGCTGTGGAATGGGATGGCAGTCTTTCTGGGGCCAGACCAAGGGAGGCTGTTTCGTGGGGTAAGATAAACAAAAAGGCGCGTCGGGTTATGGTTGAGGGGGATGCATCCTTAATATTGCCAATAATTGTGAGTGCACTTATAACTAGGTTGAAATCCCATTAAAAAGCCATGTCATGTCTGGCGCTTTACGCTTGAACTTGACTCTTTCGTTTAATGCGTGGGTTATTAGGGGTAGGGCTATTGTTGCGTCACAGTAGACTGTCACCCTATTCCCTTGGCTTTGAATTTTACCCCAGCTTATTGCTTCTTCCAGCGTGCAGCCTGATAATCCACCCCATTGTGGCGAGTCCGTAGTGATTTGAATGGCATATTTGTGTGGGTAACAATATTCTTTGACTGTTTTGCGTAGGTAGCCTTCTCTTCCCGGAACCCCCTTGTCCATGGTTTTGGGCGAAACAGATATTGCAATCAGCTGTGTGAAGTCTTTTGGGACGCCGCCGCCAATGTATATGACGCCTATATCCTTTGTTTTTTCTCCGATGCTGACGAATTGGTCGAATTCTTTGACGCTGTCTAAAGTTATTTGGTGTCCCTTGTTTTTGGCCATTAGGAAGGCCTCGCCGTAGGCGCTGTCTGTGATTGCGGGACAAAAGATTGGAACGTTGTTTTCCGCTGCAACTGCAACTATGCTTTTTATTCCTTTCTTGCTTAACCATTTGCCAAATAAATATAAGAGTTCCATTGAAGAGTAGGCAACACCCGTTTTTAAAGTTAACAAAAATTCTGTCATTAACTCTTCCATTTCTCTATAATCGGATTCGCGTCCATAAACATCATAATACCTATTAATGTCAGCTTTCAAAAGCTCAGCATCATTAACAAATGGGGAGCCTTGCCAATAGCCAAAACCCATGGCATCAACAATATCTTCAGAAATGTTTGCTCCAGTAGAAACCAGAACGTCTATGAAGCGGTTTTCCATAAGCCAGTTGACAATTTTCCACTGTCCGGCTGTGCTCATGGAACCGGCAAATCCCATTATTATCGTTAAGTCCTTTTCTTTTAGCATTGACTCCCAAACTTCAACCGCCTCGCCTAGTTTTCTGCCTTGATAGGCTGTTTTTGCCATTTCAGCCAAAAGTTGTGATATGCTTTTCTCTTTAACTTCAATTGCCTCGACTTTTTTCTTCAAGTATGAAGATGCCATAATGACACCTCTTATCAGAGTTACGCTGGTAATATATGAAATTTCTGATTAGATTTAGAAAACACTAAATGTGTCGATTTAAATTCTTTAACGAAGAGATGTGAAAATGGCAATTTCAAAGAGAGAGCTTGCAAAAATGATAGATTCAACTAATGTTAAAGCGACAGCCACAAAGGATGATGTTGAAAAACTTTGTAGAGAGGCACGCCAATACGGTTTCAAATGCGTTGTCGTCAACCCCATTTATGTTAGACTTGCGGCAAAACTTTTGGAGGGGTCAGACGTCAAAGTTTGCTCAACAGTTGGCTTTCCCTTTGGCATATCATTACCCGAAATAAAGGCTTTGGAAGCTATAAAAGCCGTGGAAAATGGTGCAGAAGAATTAGACATGGTCATTAATTTGGGTGCACTAAAATCTGGCGATTTTGACTTTGTAAGACGTGATATTATGGCTGTTGTGGACGCAAAGCAACTATTCCATGATTTGATTGTTAAGGTCATAATTGAAACTGCCTTTTTAACAAAAGAAGAAAAAGTAGTTGCTTGCAAACTGGCAAAGGAGGCTGGAGCAGACTTTGTAAAAACGTCAACAGGCTTATTTGGCCGTGGAGCCAGCGTCGAAGATGTTAGGTTGATGAGACAGAGTGTTGGCGAACAAATGGGGGTCAAGGCGGCGGGCGGCATAAGAACATATAGGGATGCTGTTGCCATGATAAAGGCAGGAGCAAACAGAATTGGCACAAGCACGGCAGCACAAATAGTTGAGCAGGCGCCGCCCTAACTTACATTTTTTCAGGGGCCACTACACCTATCAAGTTAAGCGCATTTCTCAGCGTAATTCTAACAGCATTCACAAGCGCAAGTCTCGCGTCACTAAGCCCTTGAGGTTCAGCTTTGATCACTGGTAAGGCATTATAGAACGTGTTAAATTTATCAGCCAACGCATTAGCGTGGTCGGCTATTAAATTGGGTTTAAGAATTTCCGCTGCTTCTATGAAGGCGTCTGGGAAAGCAGCTAAATCCAAAACTATTTCATGCTCTATCCTTTCCCGAAGCCTATGATATTCTGGGTTTTCAGGTTTTCTTCCAGCCTTTCTTAGGATGCTGCATGCCCTTGCATGCGTGTATTGAATGTATGGCGCACTATTTTTTTCAAAATTTAACACTCTATCCCACGTGAACTCAACGGGTTTTAAGGGGTCAACCTCCACAAGAGCATAGCGAACCGCACCTATGCCAACAACATTCGCAATTTCTTGTTTCTCCTCTTCGGATAAGTGTGGAGAACGTTTCGAAACTTCTTCGTAAGCGCGTTTTACGGCTTCGTCCATAACTTCGTCAAATGTTATGTAGCGGCCTCTTCTACTGGACATTTTGTAGCCAGGCAATGTTACGAGATTGTACGCGAAATGGGTTAGGTTATCAGCGTATTTGTCATATCCAAGGGCGTACAAGGCTATTTTTAACTGAAGTTGGGCGAGAGACTGCTCCATTCCAATGACATTTATAACTTTCTCAGCCCTTTCAAATTTCCAAATGGTGTAGGCGATGTCGCGTGTCGTGTATAGTGTGGTGCCATCCGCCCTAACAAGAGTTAAAGGCGTAATTTCATAGTCTTCTTTCAACCCCAATTTTTTTCTTAAACCAAGTTCTGCTGCAGCCTTTCCAGCATCAAATTCGGAAACTCCGCCTAAAATGAAAACGTAGGGTGTACTTTCTAATTTTTTAAGGGTTTCCGCCACGAGATTGCTCCATACGAAATCGCTTTCCATGTCCCAAGAGTCGTAAAAGACTTCGGCGCGGCTTAACGTTTCTTTAAAGCCTTCTAGGCACATGCTGCAGACTTCCCTTATAATCTCTTTGGCTTTAGCTTCTCCAGCCTCATAGGCCTTGTTTAACTTGTTAATTTCAGCTTCCGGATCTTCGTCTTCGCTTATTTTTTCCAAAAGTTTGTTGAAAAGTTCTGGATAACGCTCTTTAAGTTCAGCAGCCACCGACAGCCACTCATCAAGTTCCCTATTAATTTTTATCACTTCTTCCGTTGCCGAAACTTCCTTTGCACGACCAAGTTCCTTTTTTAATCGTTTGGCCTCAACCAAACAGCTTGTTATTGTGTAAATTTTTCCTATGAAGTGGTCGGGTTTGCAATCTGGCTTTGGCTTGCCAAGCTTTTCATATCCATATGCTATTACAGCCGTTTGTCGGCCCACATCATCAACATAATAATGGCGAAATACGATGTGTCCCCTAGATTTGAGTATGCGAGCTATTGCGTCGCCAAGCATGGGGTTTCTGGCTTGTCCGATGTGTATGGGATGAAGAGGATTAACGCTAGTGTGCTCAACAATAATTTTAAGGGGACTGTCGGTTTTTACAAGACCATACGCATTATCCAACTGACTAACAGATTCAAGCGTTAAGGCTGAAAATTTGGCGAAATTTACATGAAAGTTTATGTAGCCTCCGCCGGCTGGAGTCACTTTGTCTATTAAAGAAAATTTTGACTTGTCCATAGCCTCAACGATTTTCTCTGCTAGGGCTAAGGGTTTTTCTCCAACCTTTTTCCCAAATTCAAAGCACAATGAGGATGCAAGCTGTCCAAACTCAAAGCTTGGCGGTCTCTCCAACGGAAAGCGTTGAACAGCCATATCTGGATAAAGTTTTTTAAGCGAGTCCCTTAACGCATCTTCACATTCTCTGCGAAACTCTGCAAAGGGGTTTTCTGAAACCATAAGTTAATTTCTCGCACCTCAAGCGCTTAAACTCTAAAACGTTTAAGTTATATTTTAATTTAACATCACTAAAAAGAGAAAAGAGTAGAGCGCAATGAAAACAAAAATAGTTTTCTCGGAAAAATGCCTAAACTACGGTTCGTGGCATATCGAAAGCCCTGAAAGGGTTAGGAAAGCCTACGAAATTCTAAAGGAAAAGGGCTACGAGTTCCTAACACCGGAACCAGCGTCGGAAGAAGACATATTAAATGTTCATGACAGCGAGTACGTTTGGAACCTCAAAAAGGGGTTTGTCGAAGACCCCGACACGCCGGCCTACGAAAACATTTATGAATATGCAAGGCTTGCTGCGGGCGCGGCCATCCTAGCAGCTGAAGTGAACGGCTTCTCTCTAATGAGACCCCCAGGGCATCATGCCGGAATAAGCGGGGCAGCTTTAGGCGCATACACAAGGGGATTTTGCTATCTAAACAACATAGCAATAGCAGTAAAACACTTAAACAAACCAACTTTGATTCTCGACATTGACGGCCACCACGGAAATGGAACGCAAGAAATTTTTTACGGAAAACCAGACATAACATATATTTCGCTGCACCGCTACCCCCATTATCCCGGAACAGGCTCTAGTTCAGAAGCCAATTGCCTAAACTTCCCATTATGGGCAGACTGCGGAGACGAAGTTTACCTAAGCACATTAGACCAAGCCCTAAGCAAAATTTCCACAAACAAATTTGAAGTCGTTGCGGTTTCAGCCGGCTTTGACACTTTTTCAGGCGATTTAGCCTCCTTAGGCTTAACCGAAAACTGCTACAAGGAAATAGGGAAAAGAATAGCTTCATTGAAAAAGCCAACATTCTTTGTCTTGGAAGGAGGATACTCCGGCGAGAAAGTTGGAAAAGCCATACACCAGCTGCTCCAAGGATTCGAGTCAACCGCATAATACTCCGAGCGGAAGCCGCGAATCCAAATGGTTCACGTCCCAGTTTTAGTAAACGAAGTCCTAAAATATTTAAACCCAAAACCAGGCGAAAACTTCGTCGATTGCACATTTGGAGAAGGCGGCCACACGAGAAAAATTTTAGAAAAGAACGCGCCTGGAAAGGTGTTAGGAATAGAGATAGACCCACAACTTTACAAAGAGTTAATAAATCTCGGTCTCAATACCGAGATTCTCGGTATTGAAAGACTAATTTTAGTCAATGATTCATTTGTTAATCTGAAAAGGATAGTCGAAGAAAATCTTACAAGGGTTTCGGGAATACTTTTTGATCTTGGGTTGTCAAGCTGGCATCTGGAAAAGTCAGGCCGCGGCTTCAGTTTTTCAAAAAATGAGCCCTTAAACATGCGATATTGCCCAAGCGATTTAACCGCCGAAAAAATCTTGAATGAGTGGCCGAAAAGTGAGCTTGAGAAAATTTTGAAGAAGTATGGGGAAGAAAGGTTTGCAAGAAAGATTTCTGAAGAAATTGTGAGAGCAAGAAAATTAAAGTCCATAAAAACAACATTTGATTTAATTGAAATTGTCAGGAGGGCAACACCAAGCTGGTATCACCATAAAAGGATTCATTTTGCAACAAAAACATTCCAAGCCCTAAGAATAGTCGTTAACGATGAACTTGAAAATTTAAAAAAGGCGTTACCCCAAGCCTTGGAGGTTCTTGACAAAGGCGGCAGACTTGTCGTCATCTCCTTCCACTCTTTGGAAGATAGAATCGTAAAAAATTTTTTCAGAGAAAAGGAGAAAGAACAATTGCTAAAAATCTTGACAAAAAAGCCTGTGAGGCCAAGCCGCGAAGAGATTGTGCAGAATCCGCGTTCAAGAAGTGCTAGGCTTAGGGCTGCTGAAAAATTGTAAGAATTTTAATTAATTTATTTCGATAACTATACCCGGAACTATCGATAAAAATATCGGATTATTTTCAACAACTTTTATTGGATCGATATAAAATATTAGTGTCCTTCCAGTTTCCGAGGCCTTTAACCTCCAAAACCTCTTGCAGTCGTTGTCAATTAGATGTCTTCTTTCTTTTAAATTTCCTTCTAAGGCTAGTTTAATCGATTTTTCATAAAAATCTGTTATGGAATAGTTTACCAGTCTTAAATTTCTCTTCAACTCTAAATCACTCAATTTTTCCTCAATTTTAATATCTTTAACCATAACCCCCAATTTGCCATAATCCTTTAGGCTTTCTTCCTTCAAAACTATTAGTGGACAAACGAAGGCTGAGGCCAATTTTAAAGCTTCAACTTCTATTTTTTCTTCTTCGCCAAAAGGCAGATCTAAAACTGTCAGCTTCTTCGAAAAACCCTCAACTTTTTCTGCAAGTTTTCTTCCGATGCCGATGTCCCTATACTTAAATTTTTTCCTTAACCACGTAATTTCTTCTTTTACATTTAGACGTGGGTTAAAATAAATTATTCCCCTCAAGTTCTTTGCCAAGGCCAGATGCTCGTAAAGTTCCATGGGCTTTCCCGTCAACTGAAATAAAAATTATAAATTACACTTAACAGTTTTGCGCGGTTATCCTCAAAACCTAGAGTTAATGAAAGGAACCGAGCTATAAAAATGATTAAAAAGGGTATGCTGAGCCTATTTTTAAAGTTTCTCTTTCTAACTAACCAATTAATGTCCATTTTGTAATTAGAGTGGCAATTTTTGGCATTTTTTAGGTGGGTGTCAAGGGTTCTTGATTATCGTAAATTTTAAATACAAATGTCTTAGAATTGTTAATTTGAGGTTGCAATAGTGTCGAAATGTGCTAAAGGGAAAAAGAAAAAGGCTGAAAAGAAAACTAAATAGCAAGCTGCAGCGTCCTCATCCTAAACCCCAACTTTTTCCCATCATAAAACAAAAAGGAAGTTAATTCTGACGGCTTCTCCAGCTTTCAGACAATTATTGTTCTTCAAATATTTGTCTCTCAGCTTTTCTCCTTGAATGAATGTCCAAAATCAACATCAAAATATATGGAATTGAAAGATAAATAATGGCGAATGAAAAGTTTTGGAAGATCACATACAAACTTAGCATTTGGTTGACGGGTTCAAGTTCGTAAACCGCCAGTAAATCCTTTATTATGAACGCCAAAAAAGTTAAGGTTAGGCAAACCACAAACTGAACTAATACGCCTCGTTGTTTACCCAGCAGCACCGACGGAATTGCAGAAGACAATAAAAAGATCCATGCGAAAGAGTGAACGAAAACCAGTATGTCTATTCGACGAGCTAACCATACTCCGATTTCAGGCGAAAGTGTTTGAATGTAATCTACAACTGTGGTAACTGCCGTTTGTGTGAAGAGTTGATAACTAAGAAGCAGAGTCCAAGCAATGGAAATGTACAATGGTGTTATTATGGCTGTCTTTCCCAAACCTTTACGCTCCACATTCAATTATGGAATAATTTAGCTTAAGCTTTACGATTTAATACTTAATATTCCAACCAGCCAAAATTAGCTTTCCGTTTTCCGTGAACTCAATTATCTCTTAGGTTTCTTGATTTCTCTAACTGCCAGTTTAATTTAAATCCCAATTTAAATTCCAGCTTTTCAGCAACTCATATATGTTTTTCTTTGTGTATTTTTGGGTGTTACCTAATGTCAATAGAAATCTGCGAGTATAAGGCTGAAGATGTAGATAATAAAGTAAAACTATTGTGGTTAAGCTTAGCCCGCGAAATGTTCGAGATTGAACACTTTATGTTGCCTTCCGAGGCAAATGCCAATAAATGGATTAAGTTTATCCGTGATAGCTTAGCCAAAAAGGAGAGTTTTCTTTTTGTGGCAAAAACCAACAACAAACCTATTGGATTTGCATGCTGCTCTGTTTTTCGAGAGCATCCACTTGAAGTTTTGCAAATAATGGGTGTTATAAATGACGTTTATGTCTTGCCTGATTTCCGTGGGAAAAGCGTAGGCAAAAAACTAGTGGTTGAATGCTTAAATAGGTTAAAGGCTGAAGGTGAAGACTGTTATGCTTACGGTCTTAACCGAGAATAAGGTGGCAGTCAAACTTTATAAAAGGCTTGGTTTCAAAATCTATCGATATGGAATGAAAAAGACTTTTAGACGGTGAGTAAATTATCGTTGTGTGAATATGGTAGCTTTCACTGAGCTAAAAAGAACTATGATCGAAATGCGGGCCCGCGGGGATTTGAACCCCGGTTCTCCGGCTCCGGAGGCTTGCGCACCAGTTTAGCGTGGTTCGGCGCCTTAATCCATACTGGGCTACGGGCCCGACAGTAATAATTGGACAAGCCACAAAATTAATGTTGCATTTACGTTTCAATTAACTCTTCGTTTATCCACCAAGCCCGTTTTTTGCCAACCCTCTCTTCTGGATGATATTGGATTATTGGTTTTCCAAGCTGTTTTTCGGATATTCTCTCTAGTCTTCGAAGCCTATTTAAAATGAGCCATCTGTTTGTTTTTAGGTATTGGGCGATTTCTGGTGTTGTTGCACCCTTATAGTGTATGAGATAATCTATTATCTTGTGGTCTATTTCGTCCATGCAGTATGCGTGGGGATTTACCTTTTTAAGCCCATACGTGAGAATCTCAAGATTTCCAACATACTTCCTTATTTCAGCCATTTCCTCCTCCAATTTACCGAGCCTATGCTCAATCTCAAAGATTTTATCCGGTTTAGGAGTTTTTTGAAGCTTTTCCATTATTGCTTCGCGAATGAAATCGCTTCTTTCGCCTTCTGGAATCCTCAGCATCATTTCCTTATAGACTTCTTCAGGCAGTTTTATTGATATTACCCTCATCCTCTCCAAACTTTTTCCTCACGCTTAGTTATTAATACAGTTTATTTATGTTTTCAATTTGTAAAGACTTAGGGAAATCTTTTAAATGCAAGGGTCTAAAATTTAAACCGCAGCTAAAAGTGTTGAGTATGCCGAGAAAAACCACAATTTCCCTTATTAAGTGTGATGTGGGCTCATTAGCGGGACACCATGTTGTCCCAAAACCCCTCCTAAAAATTGCTGAAAAAAACCTCGCGAAAGCAGAAGAAGACGGCCTAATAAACAGTCATTACGTATTTAATGTTGGAGACGATCTCCAACTGTTAATGGTGCACGATAAAGGCGAGTCAAACCCCGAAATCCATAAGCTAGCATGGAACACTTTCCGTGAATCAGCAGATAAAGCCATGGAAATGAAACTTTACGGCGCTGGGCAAGACCTTATAAAAACAGCTTTCAGCGGAAACATAAAAGGAATGGGCCCAGGCGTGGCTGAAATGGAAATTGAAGAGAGGGGCTCCGACCCAATTGTAATTTTTGCAGCTGACAAAACCTCTGCAGGAGCCTTCAACTTTCCACTTTTCCGAATATTTGCAGATCCAATGAACACGGCGGGGCTTGTGATCGACCCAAACATGGCTGGCGGCTTTAAATTTGAAGTTTTAGACACTATTAAAAACAAGAAGGTTGCGCTTAAATGTCCAGAAGAAATGTATGAGTTACTGGCCCTTATTGGAACAGTGCAGCGTTATATGGTTTCGCGTGTTTGGAGGGCTAGAGACAACCTCATATGCGCTGTTGGCAGTGTTACTAGGCTTTCGCTTATTGCTGGAAAATACGTTGGAAAGGATGATCCAGTTATTATCATTAGGGCACAGCATGGATTGCCAGCGGTAGGAGAAATTCTTGCCCCATTTTTGCACAGTTACCTCGTTGAAGGGTGGATGCGCGGCAGCCATTGGGGGCCAATAATGCCCGTTGGACTAAAAGATGCGAGATGCACGTTGTTTGACGGCCCTCCAAGAATTGTTGCTTTGGGCTTTCAGGTTGCGCATGGAAAAATCGCGTGTGACGACGAGGACAAACCCATGATAGCTGACTTATTTGATGATCCAGCCTTTGATTTGGCGAGACGCGAAGCCATAAAATATGCTTCTATGTTAAGGAGTATGGGAGAGTTTGAGCCGGCCCGACTTGGTCCAGAGGAGATGGAATACACAACTCTACAGCAGATTCTAGACAAACTTAAGGAACGCTTTGAACCCGCCTAACTCGCAGATCACGCGTGAACAGCATTTGTTTCTTTCCTTATTTTAGCCAACTCCTCGCATCTGCTCTTTACAACTTCATAAAGTTTTTTCCTAAGCTCTTCACCTGATATTCTTTGTTCTCTTATTAGGAAAGTTTTTCTTGCAAGCTCCGCATCGCCCAAACCCGTAAACCAAGCCTCGAAGTCTCCGCGGTTTATGTGAAATTCCAAAGAGCCCACGTCAACTTTCAAGATTTTGTCACAGAAGTCCTGAAGGCTTGCAGCATGTATGTTTAAGGGTTTTCCTATGTCAGCGTAAAAGTGAAATGATTTTTCTATTGGTTGATAGGACAAAATTTCCTCAGCTTTCGCTTTGTCTATTTCTGGAAAACCAAGGAGGTTTCTTCCCTTCGCAGTTATCACGTAAAACCCTTTTTCGCATGCTTCGGCATATCCCATACGGGTAAGACCAATTATGTGCATCATAACCTGTGGAAAACTTAGCCCAGCCTCTTTGGCTATTTCCTTCACTTTAGCAGGTCGGTTAAGCATCCACATTGTTTCTAGGACTAATCTTTTAACTGGGGATACACTCATATGTATCATTCCACTTAACAATATAAACCCTCATGAGCTTTTCAAATTTTCCCTTTGTGCGTGAGTTTAAAAGGCAGAAAACACTAGAATTCACGGGATGCATGGGCGCGAGGCATGTTTATGACCGAATGGGACAGCATATTACTTAATGAGCGATACAGCAGAGAAGAACCAGACGAAATCGTTGTTAGTTTTGCAGAGTTGTTGAAAAAAGAAAAGCGCAGTTCTCATGTTTTGGATTTAGGGTGTGGTGCGGGAAGACATTTGGTTTACATGGCAAGTCAAGGATTTGAAGTCCATGGGGCAGACATCTCTGAAACAGGGCTAAAAACTAGTAGGATGAGGCTTAAGAAAAAAATGTTGGAGGCACACATGTTAAAGTGCAGCATGAATTCCTTGCCCTACGTCGACTCTTGTTTTGATGCAGTTATATGTCTTCGCACAATTTACCACCAAAGCTTAAGGCAAATCCAAGAAACAATTTCTCAAATACATAGAATCTTAAAAAGGGAGGGGCTTCTCTTAGTTGATTTCATGTCAAAAAGAACTTTCAAATATGGTAAAGGAATTAAGGTTGAAGAAAACACCTTTGTTGAACAAGAGGGCATTGAAAGAGGGGTTCCCCACCACTTTATTGACGAGGAAGAAATAAAGCATCTTTTCAAAAGCTTTAGAATACTAAAGCTTGAGCTGGTGGAACGTGAATTTGATGGAAAACTTCAAAGCCGTTGGGTGCTTATTGCTAAAACTTAAACATGTCTCGAGGAAAGTAAATAAGTAATGTTTTAGTAAGCTTAAGGCACCAAGCCAAGTGGGGTAGTAAAAATAATGAAGATGGCTGTGCTCGTCTACGAATATCCACCAAAAATAGTCGGCGGTCTCGGAACATACGCCGCTGAAATCACCAGAAAATTTGTTTTAATGGACCACGACGTCACAGTCTTCACGATGAATGATGATGCCGGAAGCCTACCCACACGAGAAATTTGGCGGGGCATAGAAATTCACCGTCCACTGCATATTGATGTGTCCGACTCGCTGCCAGACGTAATCGCCGAAGACATTAAAAAATGGGGAAGAGGCATCCAACTATTCTCCAAAATTCTCGTGTATAACTATCTAAGCGCCTCAAAATTGGTGAACGAGCTCATTAAAAAAGAGAACTTCAAATATGACATCGTAATAGCCCATGACTGGCTTTCTGTAATAAGTGGAATAACAATTAAAAAGGAAACAAAACTCCCCCTAGTATTTCACGTTCATTCTACGGAAAAGGGGAGAACGCTTGGAAACGGTTCAGAAGTCGTGAGCAACATCGAACTTCACGGAGCCAAAGCCGCAGACCTCATTATAACAGTTTCTTATGCAATGAAAGATGAGCTGATAAAACTTGGTTTTCCAAAGGAGAAGATTCAAGTTTGCTACAATGGGGTTGACCCAGAAAAATATAATCCAGAGGAAGTAACAAAAGAGCAGATTAAGAAATTAAGGGATTTTTATGGAATAAAAGAAGACGAGCCTATGATTCTCTTTCTTGGTAGGCTCGTGGGCGTGAAAGGCGTTGATAAACTGGTTATGGCCATGCCCCACATTTTGCAGAAAATGCCAAATGCAAAACTCGTAATTGTCGGTGTCGGCGATTTACAAGATTATCTTGTGAACCTCGTTAAAACCATGAGGCTGCAAGATTCTGTAAAATTGAACTTCGACTTTATTTCAGAAGAGGAGCGTATCATCCATTATGCGGCTTGCGACGTCGCAGTTTTCCCAAGCCTTTACGAACCTTTCGGAATAGTTGCCCTTGAGGCAATGAGCATGGAGCGTCCGGTTGTTGTCGGCGCAGCCGGTGTAAGCGGCATGCGTGAGGTTGTTATTTGCTGCGGTGAAGAACAATGCGGCTTCCACATAAACCCAAATAGCCCGCCAGACATTGCTTGGGGAATATTAAGCGCTCTTGAAAGTCCCGAAAAAAAGAAGTGGCTTGGAAAAAATGGAAGAAAAAGGGTTTTGGAAGAGTTCACATGGGATAAAGTTGCCGAAAGAACCATATCACTATATGAGCAAGTCATAAAACGCTAAATTTTTGGGTTAAAACGGTGAACCTTTGACCCAAAACCGCTCAGATTTGAGGAAAAAAGTTGCAAGGGAGGCTGCCACCCTCCTATATTTTGGTGTTGAAAAAGAATATAAGCAGGCTAAGCTAAGGGCTGCCAAAACACTTGGAGCCCACTTCCTTCCCACAAATCTTGAAGTTGCAATAGAACTTGATAAAATTGCAGAGGAAAATGAAGGAGCGGAACGCGAAAAACGTTTGGTTAAAATGCGGGAAGAAGCCCTAAAAATCATGAGACTTCTAGAAGCCTATAATCCAGTTCTGGTTGGAAGTGTCTGGCGTGGGACAATCCATCATGACAGCGACATCGACATAACAGTCTATTGTGAAGAGCCAAACAAAATTTTAGAAGCATTAAAACAAGCAGGTGTGAAGGTAATTCAAACTGAACGGGTGACTTCAACCAAAAGTGGGGAAAGGGAAAAATCCTTTCACATATATGTTGAGTCGCCGAAAAAGGAGAAGATTGAATTAGTCGTCAGAAGTTTGAAGATGGCACATTTGAGGGAGAAATGCGAAATATATGGGGATGTGGTTAAGGGGCTTTCAATAAGTGAGCTGGAAGAAGTGTTGAGGGGGAATCCCCAAAAACGTTTTCTTCCATTTTAAATTGAAGTTGGCTTTTAACGAAACTTTAAGAGAGATTTAAACATATAGAAGATTTTGAGGGTAGAATGGGCGTGGATGTGCATTCAAAAGTACAGTATGTTTGCCGACGGTGCGGTGAAGTCTTTTCTATCGAGGATTATGAGCGAAGCAACTTCTGCAGAAAATGCGGAACATTGTTAAGAAGGGCGTTTGAAAAAAAAGATTATGAAGCTGTCGAAGGCGGCACACGCGGAGAATCGGATTTTCAAATTTTGCTAGCAAAATTTTTCCCTTATCCTAGTTTTCGTCCCTTTCAGCGTGACGCAATAAAATTCGCCTTTAACGTTTTTTTGAATGGGCAAATCGGTTTATTTTCGTCTCCATGCGGCACAGGAAAGTCTATTTCGGTTTTAACGGCATTTTTTATGGCTAGGGAGTTGAACAGTTCTTTAGGTAGGCTTTTAGCTTTAACTAGAACTAGAAATCAGCTTGAAATTTATTGTAGGGAGCTTAGGGAGATTAAAGAAAATTGCGATGTGAGTGTGACGGCATCCATATTTAAGAGCAAGAAGGAGATGTGCCCACGCATTTTGGAGGACCCTAAACTCGAAGGTTTGAGCTACCGTGATTTTCTCCATTACTGCAAGGGATTAAAGGAAGGCTCCTTTGGAGAAGCATGCAAATATTATGAACGAGCATATGATGGCTGGAAGCCAAGTTGGCATACATATGCCTTAGTCAACAAGATTAGGGGAATGGGGCCGTTGCTGCCAGAAGATGTCTTCGAAATTTGCCGGGACGCTGGGCTTTGCCCATATGAGATAACTAGAGTTTTAACAAGGTATGCGGATGTGGTTGTGGGCAATTATAATTATGTTCTAGTTGATTCCATTAGGGGTTCTGTTTTGGGCAGGGCTGGAGTAAAAATGGGTGAGATAAACTGTGTTTTTGATGAAGCCCACAGTCTGCCATATTATGCTGCTGGAATCTTTTCCGACGAACTTTCTTCAATATCTGTTAAAAGGGCTTTGAAGGAAATCGAACTCTTCGGCATAGACGGCTTTGGTTTTTTGGGTTCACTGCGCGAGACGCTTTTCAAGTTTGGAAAATACGTTTATAGAAAGTGCGGGTTGGATGTTGAGCATATTGTTGAGAAAGAGGCTTTCATCAAAAGTTTATTGAAAAGTTTGGGAGTTGAAGCTGAAAATTTGTTGGACATTATTTCTGAGCTTTCCACGTTTGGCGACGTAATTCGCCAAAAAAGGGTTGAAGAAGGTAAAAGCCCAGTATCCTATCTTTCAAGGTGTGTGGAATTCTTTTCAGAATGGATTGGCGTGTCTGGGTCAAGTTATGTTCGTTATGTGAAGGTTGAGGTGGGCAGGGCTGGAAAGAAAATCATTAAACTTGGCGTCAGATGTCTCGACCCAGCCCTAGCGTCAAGTGTTATAAACGATTTGCGTTCAGCCATTCTCATGTCTGGAACGCTTTGGCACACAGACTATTACATAGACGTTTTGGGACTTGAGCGAAAGCGATGCGAAAGCATGGAGCTTCCAAGTCCTTTTCCAGCTGAGAATAGGCTTATTTTGGTTGATAAGGCTGTGACAACAAAGTTTGAAAAGCGGAATGAGCAGCAGTGGAAGAAAATAGCCGAGCATCTCGTGCAGATAATTAGGCATGTGGATGGAAATGTGGCTGTCTACTTCCCCTCCTACGAGATAATGCATAAAATTGTTGAAGCCGCAAAGTTTGATTTGCCCACAATCGTCGAGGAAAGGGGCACAAAAATTCTGGATGTGCTAAGATTTTTGAAGGAGAATAAACGTTGCGTGATTTTCGGTGTGGCTAGAGGCAAAATCAGCGAGGGAGTTGACATGACGAATGAAGGAAAAAGCCTCCTTTCCGCCGTTGCAATAGTTGGCTTGCCATATCCAAAAAGAACGGAGCTTCAAGACGCGCTTTACCAGTATTTTAGGGAAAAGTTCGGAGATAAAGCTATAGAATATGCTAATGACATTCCATGTTTGAACGCGCTTGCACAATCTGCTGGAAGATTATTGCGAAGTCCAAATGACAGGGGAATAATTATTATTATGGATGGTAGGGCTGCGGGAAAGTTTAGGTGGAAGCTTCCAAAAGATTGGCGGGAAGAAATGCAGTCTCATTTAAGCATAGAGAAAATAGTGGATAAAATCAAAAGTTTCTTTAACAATTATGGACATGGCTTTAATTAAACGAACCAGCGGAACTCCTGTTCCTCTTTTTTCTTCTCTTCCTTAACAATTTTTATTAACCCAAAGGATTCCAACAACTTCTTCGTTTTTTCAGCAGCAAAATCCAGCCTTGCTAAATCAACATTCAAATTTAAAAACTTGTTTAACGCTGGCATAACAAATCTTGTTGCGTTGGCGTCGGGATACATTCCAGTTGTCTCCACCAAAAGCGAAAAACCCTTAAACCCCCTAAGCTTGCCCAAACCTAGTAGGAGTCCGGCAACACCGAAAATTTGTCCCACCATCAATTTTGCGCCAAGCTCTAAGGCTCTGTTTAATGTTTCTGGGTCTGTGGCGGCGCAATAAATTTGGGGTGTTTCTTTCGCTTCCTCAATTTTGAATCCGCCTAGGGTTATGATGAAGTTGCATCCTAATTCTTGGGCGATGTCGAGAACGCGACCGCAGAGTTCATATTGCCCAAAGGTTGTTAAGGCTTGAGTGTTACCATACCAAATGATTAGGTCTCTGCCGCCATCACTTCGCTTATAATAGTAAAGCTCATTTATTGGAGAGCGTGTGCCGCCAGCCTCTGTTGTAACTGCCAAATCTTGGAAGGAGGCTGATAGAATTTCAGCAAATAATTTAGCCTTTAACTCATGTATCAAGTGTAAGGCTGCAATGTTGGCCACAAATCCTATTCCGGGCAAGCCTTCAATTAACACCGGATTGTTGAGTTTTGGTTTTTCATAAATTTCAATTGTGCAAACCAATGTTAGCCCTCTTCCTGCCTCGGGAAAGTAGTTGATAACGTGATATAAGTTTATTTGCTTTATCCGGTTAGCATAGGTTCTTTTGAAAGCATTTTATAGAGCGCGTCCATCTTTAATTCTAAACCCAGAATCTTACAGATTTCTTCATCAACTATTTTTCTGGTTGAAGGTTCTGCAAATTCGTGTGGGAGGGCTTTGAATTTTAGCTCACTTACTTTCTTGCCATTCACGCTTTTATCATATAGTTGTAAAAGGGCATTCTTCCTTTTTTCTCCTAACTTATTAACGTCAAGCACCGGCATTTTCCATAAATGTTCCTTCTTAAACTTCACCCAAGGACCACGCGTAACTTCAGCTATAGATGACAACAAAAGAAAACCAAACGTGGAGTTAATCCAGACCGCCAAAATTTTAGCAACTTCGTCATTGAGGTTTACAGGCCACCAAACGTTAGATAATACATCATCGTCCAAGTGAACAGCCAAAACAGTATAAGTGCTTAACCACGCTCGCTCTACTATTAGGAGTTTTCCTCGCTTTTTCCATAAATCGCGTGCTTGATCAGCATTTTTTGGCTCCAGATATGCATTTGGCTTCTGCGAAATTTTGTTTACTATGCTGGAATCATAACCCCAAAAAGCCTTGTAAACGGAACCTCTCTCGGCTTTGCTGACGCTGAAGGTTGCATGGACTTGGCGCACATCAGGTCCTATCTCTGCTCCTAACTTAGACAGCGTGGTTAACCGAATACCATCAACTATACCTTGGTCAGGCAAGTAAACTATTCCTTTTCTCAAAAGAAGAATCACTCTATTAAGTTCCATCTGAGAAAATATGTTGTATACTCCAAAATTGCTGTCCTCTAGCATGGCCGAATAAACTTCTCCAATTTTTTTGCCATGCAACTTAAGATGATGTGGCGAGGCGTTCGAATTCTCGATGTCATAAAGTTTTGCATTCTCGTAAAGCTGTCTCAGCTGAGATCCTAAATGAATAGACTCAAGCTCATTGGAAGGTTTTTTCCATAAATTCACAAAAAAGGTATAACCAGACTTCTCGTCTCTTCTTCTCTTTCGTGTCACCAAAAGAACCTCGCTTAAATCCGTGTTTTCGCTAAAATTCCACTGATTATTTGTCTCATAACTTGTTATAACGTATTCGACATTATACTTGTCCAAAAGCATCTCACGCACCTTCTCCCACGAAACACCAGACAACACAGCCCTTGGAAGCACAAGTCCCATTCGTCCACCTTCCTCTAAATACTTGTCAGCTAAGAAAACAAAAACTGCTCCAAGACCAGCTTGGCCGATGCCTGCAAGGCCTTTTTCTTTGAGTAGGCTGTTAAGAGACTTCTGTAGTTTAGCCCTCTCTTTCTTTGGCAATGAACCAAACAAAAGGTTGCCGCCAACACTTCTCGTAAATGGAGGGTTCATTATGCAGATATGAAAATTAGGTAGCTCAATGCTCTTAACCTCCTTCTTCGAAACTCCCACAACCTCTTGACCTTCAACAACTCCACCAGGAAGGATCATATCTTGACCTAGAACAGAGGATGACAAAAAATTAATGCTGCCTAAATATTTCTCCTCGCCGAGCCTTAAAGCAAAAAGTCTTGAACCTCTCACTGGAATAGGATTATGCAACGAAAGCACTGTTGCAGCAAGATGAACTGCGTGGTGCAAAACATCAAAACCCCATATGCCCTCTTCAATAAGATATTTGTGTAAGTCGTCAATCCTCAGACTTTCACTCTCAAGCCTATGGCGTGCGTCAACTTCCTTGTATATGGCTGAGAGCAACGTTCCAGAACCACATGCAAAATCAACAACTTTAAAGGGCTTTCCATTAAATGTTGGCGGAATGCTCTTTGCATCGAAACTTGAAGGCAAATTTATTAAAAGTCTGGCTAACAACCGAGCAGCAGGAATTGAAGTGTAATATGTTGCATGATACTTAACCAAGTTCCCCAAAAGCAATCTGTGATAAATTCTTCCAAAAAGGTCATGCCTAAGCAAAACCCTAGAAGAGGCTATGTCATACGCCAAATTAGCCAGCTCTCTCAACTGCCTATCTAAGACTGGACTAGCGGGCATATTGACCAGAATATTAAGAGCTATTTCGAGAACGGGTTCATAATTGATGTTCTGAATTATGTATCGCCAAGAATTCTCAAGTTCTTTTTTCAGATTTGCAGATGAAATCAAAATTGAAAGCGTTGGGATATCCTTATGAAAAGCCGCTATAATTTCATGAAAAACCATAGCATCGACAAGCAATAATCCCGCTGTTGAAACCAGCTTATGCACATCTTCCTTACTGCTCACTCGATTCCCCTTCCTGTCCTTTCAACTCCAAAACTTCCCTTAAACGCTCCACATTAATTGTAGAAGAAACCTTTATCGCAAACTCATCCAAAACTTGATTCATCCTTTTAATAACCGGCCCTATAATATCCTCCTTCACAACCCGACTATAAGCACTCATTAAATAAGTCAAAAGTTCATCAAAACCAACATCTACATACTTTTCAGGCTTTGGGGCTATCCCCGTCCATTTGTCTAAACAAGCCCTATCAATATACGACATAAAACCAACATTAAATCTACCCCTTAAAAGGGCATCCTTAACGTCTAACTGATCTGGTACTAGTTTTCTCAATTTAATATCAGCGTATTCTACCATGACACATAAATCGCAAACATTGTTATCCAACCTATCTTTACACTGCTCAACCAGAGTGTCCCACATACCAAGCTTTTTACCCTCAATAACAATCCGCACACCATTCAATTCTATAAGAACATCCGGCTCCGGCCTACCACCTTTCTTTCTAAGAACAACTTCACCCAAAGCCTTTAATCCTCTTTCCGTCAAAAGCTCGGCCAATACGACATTAAAATTCTCTTCTCGAAGACTCATAATTTCCCCTACACTTAAAATAAAATTACAATGTCTTATAGCAATTACTATGAAGCAAAATCTTGGCAAACGCTTTTATCATTCCATGAGTTCTATTGGCTATTTCTGTTGGTTGCAGTTTTAAGCGAAATACGCAGGCTCCATAAATCTTAAATATGTGGTGGCTGTCTTCGGGTTTGGTTTGCAGCTTGGACAGGGGCAAAACAATTGAGTTATTTTATGGTTTATGGGCGAGACCTCTTAATACTTTCCATCGTTTTCTTAGCCGGTTCCCTCGCACTTAACCTTTTAAGTCCAATATGGCCCCTCTACATTGAAGATTATCTACACGCATCCATGACGGAAGTTGGCTTAGTCTTTTCAATATCAAACGCCGTGGCCGCAGTAATGCAGATACCAAGCGGATTCCTCTCAGACAAGTATGGTAGAAAAAGATTACATGCGCTGGGCACACTTTTGGCGGCCTTTCCACCTTTAATGTATGCCCTAGCCAATTCATGGATAGACCTAGTGCCGTGGGTTATGCTATCGGGTTTCGCATCAGGCCTTTACATACCGATTCGCTGGACAATGGTGGCAGACGTATCCTCACCCAAAACAATAGCGAAGGCTTACAGTTGGACAAACATTTCCTGGCTCTTAGGCATTACAATCGCCCCGTTTTTAGGCGGATTTTTGGCAGACCATTTTAGTATTCGATTCCCTTTTTTCGCAAGCTTCGCGTTAATACTGGCAATATTTCCCCTCACGCTCTTTCTGCAGGAAACCCAAAGAAAACCAGCCACGGCAAATGTAAGCCACAAAAATAACAATTTTTCCTCCTATAATTCTAGTGGGTATTTGCTTGCAATAATTCTATTCTCATTGATTAACATTGTTCAAGGCATTGGCATCGGTGTGACGGCGCCAGTAATTCCAGTATTTGTTGAAGCCAACTTTCCAGTTGACTACACGTTTATTGGCATATTGTATGCCATAGGCTTCGGTGTAGCCTCCATAATCGTACAGATTCCTGGGCAAAGGTGTAGCGATTTTTTCGATAGAAGAAAATTTATGACCTTCACTTTTGCGGCATCCGCGCCCTTCTTCCTTCTGTTTGCATACTCTCAAAATACAATGGAGTTAATTGTTTTCATGTTTTTATCAAATGCCATACTCAATTCTTCTTGGCTGGCCTTCCAAACGCTGCTCATGGAAGCGACGCCATCATCTAAATGGGGGCTTGTAAATGGAATTTCAGCAACAACCTTTTGGGCTGGGCAGATGGTTGGAAACGCCCTAAGCGGTGTCCTTTGGGACTATTGGGGAGCTTTTGCACCATTTTATGCTTCTGCAATTGCAATAGGAATTTCTGCTATAATACCGCCTTTTTTGAAGGAAACGCGAAGTAATGTTCAAAGAAAGTCTAACAGAACTTTGACGACCTTGTCCATTTCCTCCATAAGCCCGTGTGCAGAATTTTCAAAATAAACGAGTTTAGCTTTTGGTATGGCCCTAGCCAAAATAAACGCATTTTCTGGAGGCACAAGAACATCCTTTTTCCCATGCAATATTAGTGTAGGCACTCTGATTTGCGGTAGCCTCTCATACGTGTCAAATTCCATTATGGCGCTTAATTGGCGCATAAAGGCTTCGTTTGAAATGGGCGCCCTAAGAATTCTCTTAACCAAAATGTCGACCACACCCGGATTATTTTTTATAAACTCTTCCGTTAGGAGAAGTGGAACAGTCATTTTGGCTATTTCTTCTTGGGAGAAACCGCTTTTGTCAGCAGCCAGCATCTCCAAAATTTCTGCTGAGGGCTGAATTGAATTGGCGCCACCGCAATTTGTTGAGCAGAGAACTAGCTTAACAACTTTTTCAGGGTAATTTAGCACAAGCTCTTGAGCTATCATCCCGCCCATTGAAAACCCAAGAACATGAGCTTGCCGAACTCCTAAAGTATCCATTAGGCTTGCGGTGTCGTCAGCAAACAATCTAATTGTATAACGCCTATCGGAAATGTCGGTGCGTCCGGACCCCCTATTGTCAAACATAACAATTTTGAATTTCTTTGAGAGTTCCAAGATTAGGCGGGGGTCCCACCAGTCTACATTTCCACTTAACCCCATAATCATTATGAGGGGGAAACCTTCTCCACGTATTTCGTAGTAAATTTGGATGTCATTCACCTTTACTTTTGGCATGTAAATCTCTCATGCATATTTGGTTGACGTGTAAATAAAAGCCTTTTAATCAATCAAAACAGCTTTTGCCTTTTATTGAAACAATTTTATAGTTTGTGGCATGCTTACTATGTTTGATTGCAATGTGTTTTGAAGTGAAAGAGCGAGATTTGCTTGCAAGGATTGGAAGGTTAAAAACTAAAAGTGGCAGTGTTGAAACTCCACTGCTTTTTCCAGTAATAAACCCAGCTATACAGCCGATACCGCCAAAAAAAATTCGCGAGGAATTTGGTTTTGACGCCATAATAACAAACGCCTACATAATAAAGAAGCATTTTCAAGACAAGCCAACGGAGAAGGGATTGCACAAATTTTTGGACTATGATGGAGTTATAATGACGGATTCTGGAGCATACCAAATCCTCGTATATGGCAACATCGAAGTAAGCGCCGAGGAAATTGTTCAATATCAAGAAGGCCTAAACACAGACATAGCAACAATATTGGACTGGCCGACCGGTTGGAGGGTCTCAAGGAAGCATGCCGAAAAGACTGTGGAAGAAACTGTAAAAAGGGCTAAGGAACTTTTCAAAACCAAAACTCGCGACGACATCCTTTGGGTTGGGCCGGTCCAAGGGGGACAATACCTAGACTTAATTGCCAAATCAGCCGCTGAAATGGGCAAATTAAAATTTCAAATCCATGCCCTGGGAAGTCCAACAGAAGTTATGGAACAATATCGCTTCGATGTCCTAGTAGATATGGTTTTAACTGCAAAAATGAACTTGCCCATTGAAAGACCTTTCCACCTTTTCGGCGCTGGCCACCCATTAATGTTTTCACTTGCTGCAGCTCTCGGGTGCGACCTCTTTGACTCCGCAGCCTACGCCATATACGCCAAAGAAAACCGCTACATGACCGAGTATGGAACATACAGATTGAACGAACTCGAATATTTTCCATGCGCATGTCCAAAATGCGTGAAAACAACGCCAAGGGAAGTTCTAGAAATGCCCAGCCGTGAGAGGCAAATTTTTCTCGCAGAACATAACCTTCGCTTGTGCCATGCTGAATTAAATCGTATAAAACAAGCCATAAGGGATGGTAGGCTATGGGAGCATTTAGAAATGAGGGCTCATGGGCATCCAGCGTTGCTTCAAGCGCTGAAAAAACTAAGAAAATATGAAGACTACATTGAAAAGTTTTCTCCATCCATGAAAAAAAGTGGGCTTTTCTTCTTTAATTCTTTGGGGCTCATGCGGCCTGAGGTTGTCAGACATAGGAAAAAGCTTGCTGAAAATTATGTCAAACCAGAAGAGGCAAAAATTCTCTTGCTTTTGCCGCAGACAAAAACGAAACCGTTCCATAAGTCCAAAGAGTTTAAAGAAACAATTAAACAGCTTTTGCCAAAATTCAAGCAATATTCAAATAAAATTCATGTATGCTTTTATGCAGCGCCTTTCGGCGTCATTCCAATCGAGCTGGATGAAGTTTATCCGCTTTCGCAGCATGAAATTGCCCTTCCGCTAGATGCGGAAACTGTGGAATATGTTGCCAGCCAATTAACAGCTTACATCAACCGCACAAACTATTCGCATGTTATATTTATTTACGACCAAGAAAATTGGGGCAAGACAGTTCTTGATGCTTGCAGAAAGGCATGCCTAAAAAAGGGAATTACCTTTTCGCACATTTCATCGAAGCGAAAACCACGCAAAACCATTTTAGCCAGTTTAGAGAAGATTCTGATGAAATAATTGAGAGAGTTTAAATTGATTCGAGCCGACCTTCACGTTCACACCATGTACTCGTTTGACGCTTCAATAAACCCAAAAACATTAGTAGAGCAGCTCAACGCACATCCAACCGTTAAAGCCATAGCCATAACAGACCACAACACCGTGGAAGGCTACTTTAAAGTGCGCCAACTAGCATCGGCTTACCAAGATCTCCTAATAATTCCCGGAGTTGAAATAAGCGCTGTTGAAGGTGACTTGCTTGTCTTGGGCACAGCGGAACTTCCGCCCAAACCTTGGAACGCCGAAAACATCATAGACTTTGGCAGAGAAATAGGAGCCCTCATAATTGCAGCCCACCCATACAGAGTTTATGGTCTAGGCGATTCCACACGAAACCTTGATGTTGACGCCATCGAAGTTTTAAACGGCAATTCACAGCCACACCTAAATAAGATGGCTGAAAACTTAGCCAAAAGCATGGGTTTGCCAGGCATCGCCGGCAGCGACGCCCACCACCCCAATGAGTTATGGACTGCTTATACAGAAATTCAAGCTTCTTTGGATGTTGACGACGTGCTAAAAGCCATAAAAATTGGACTTGTAAAGGTGGCGTCAAACAGATGATTCAATACACTTTTAAAAGGGCAGCGAAAATGATTACTGCATTAGTGGATGAAAAGAAATGAGTCCATTACAAATAGGGTTCCTAGGCGGAACCCATGAAGTTGGCAGAATAGCCATTTCAATAAAAACCGAAAAGACACGTGTCCTGTTAGACTATGGGGTTATGCTAAACCACGAACCTGGCTTTCCAATGCACCTACCACCAAAAGAAGTTGACGCAATAATTTTAACCCACAGCCACCTTGACCATTCCGGAGCAGTTCCAATATTTTACATCCATGAGAAAAAGCCTCTTTACACAAACAAACTAAACATGGAGCTAACACAACTGTTGATTTCCGACTTCATCCACCTCTCCAGCTATTATCTGCCATACGAGTATCTTGAGTTAAGGACAATGGTAAGAAACAATAGGCATCTGAATTTCGGCGTCCAAGAAAAAGTAGGAGACATCGCATTCCAACTTTTAAATGCTGGCCACACTCCCGGAAGCGCCCAAATATTGGTTGAAGCCAACGGGAAAAGAGTTCTTTACACAGGAGATTTTAACACCGTTGACACTAGGCTCCTTGAAGGCGCAAAAGCCGAATATGGCGACTTAGACGCCGTTATAATTGAAAGCACATACGCTGACGAAGATCACACGGAACGTTTAGAGCTTGAAAAACGCTTTGTCGAGGAAGTGACAGACGTCGTTGAAAAGGGAGGCACGGTTCTTGTTCCAGCCTTCGGTGTTGGAAGATCCCAAGAAATTGCTTGCGTTTTAACAGCCCATCATTTTGAATATCCAGTTTATATGGATGGCATGGCGCGTGAAGCAAGCCGTATCATACTAAGTTATAAAGAATTCCTAAGAGACCCAAAGCTCTACCTTGACATGATGCACTCTGTTGACTGGATTGAAAGCTGGAGAGACCGCAGAAAAGCAACAAAAACGCCCGGCGTTATAATTTCTCCAGCTGGCATGCTTAAGGGAGGCCCAGCTGTATTCTACACTTCAAAAGTTGGAAAAAAGGCACATAACGCCATATTTCTCGTCAGCTACCAGATTCCAGGCACGCCCGGAAGAGAATTGCTTGAGAAGGGAGTTTGCCTCATAGACGGAAAAATTAGGAAGGTTAAGGCCAGAGTTGAACATTTCGATTTTTCTTCACATTGCGGCGCAACACAACTTAAAGAGTTTGTTAAAAACCTCAGCGGAAACCCAAAAATCTTTGTCCTTCACGGTGCGGAGGGAAACTGCGAGTTTTTTGCAAAGTGGATAAGAAATGAGGTTGGTTTTGAGGCTTCGGCTCCAAAAGCCGGGGATATTGTTGAAATTTAAAGTGGAACCATGAAGATTGGAATTTTAAGAATTGGAAAAATTGAAAATTATTTAGTGAAGAGGGTTCAAGAAAACTTGAGGATGGCCTTTCCAAAAACCCATTGCGTAGTAATAAACGAAACTCTGCCGGTTCCAAAAGAGTCTTTCGACAAAACAAGAAATCAATACCGCTCAGACATAATATTAAATGTAGTTCACATCTATGCGGAAAAAAGGCGGGATTTAGACCGTGTTTTAGGCGTGGTTGACGTCGACATTTTTGCTCCAAATCTAAACTTTGTTTTTGGCGAAGCCCAATGTCCCGGTAAAGCTGCGCTTATATCCTTATGGAGGCTTAGACCAGAATTTTATGGAAAAAATCCCAACATGGAGCTTTTTGTTGAAAGAAGCACCAAAGAAGCAGTCCACGAGCTTGGGCACACTTTTGGTTTAGGACACTGCCCAAACCCATACTGTGTAATGCACTTTTCAAACTCCATATTCGAAACCGATGTGAAGCAAAGCTTATTCTGCAACAAATGTTATCCCAAAATTGAAATTGCAACTACCAAATAAGGATAAGGTTTTGAACAATCACTTTAAGGTTAGACCCACATATTTATTGCCAATATTGGCGAGTCTAGTCTTTGGTGTGTTTTGCTCCTTCCTAATTTTAACCTCGCCTTTAGAAGTTTATAGGGTTACACCCTTTCCAGAGGGATACTTGTCCCTTTTCAACGCACTTTACTTTGTCATTTTGGTTGGTGTCGGCGCCACAATCATATATTTTCTGCTGCGCCGAAGAAGCCGCAAAATAGTTAATGTGATTGTTTGTTTTGCTTTGACAACAGCGGTCTTCCTACTTTCCATGATTTATTTGTCTGCAGCTTTTTCAAAATTCGCGTTAGCATTCACGCATGCAAGGCTATTAATCCCGATTTTTTCTTTTCTCATCACAATTTTTGTTGACATTACAATTTTCAAGATTCAAGGCGTAATTAGCGATATAATTGTTCTCTTTTTGGGCGGGGGTCTAGGCGCTTTTCTAGGAGTCTCTATTCCAACATTAAGCACTATTCTAATTTTGCTTTTTCTCGCGGCTTATGATGCTTTTGCTGTTTATCAAGGGGTTGTTGGAAAAATTGCCAGCCTAGGCCTAGAACAGCTTAGGGGTTTAAGCTTTTCCTTTAGAGAAATTCAGATAGGTCTGGGCGACTTGACCTTCTACTCGATGCTGTGTGGACATATGCTATTTAATTTCGACTTAATTCCATGTTTAACTTCGATGGCTGGAATTTTGTTTGGATGCTTTTTAGCTTTTAAAATGCTGGAGAGAAAGGGCATATTTCCCGGATTACCCCTTCCAATCATATTTGGTTTGGCCGCCGGTTTTCTTCCTTTTCTTTTTGGTCTTTAAGTGCTTGCTAGGACTAGGCGGGTGGAGTTTACATCGACTTCTATGATTTTGCAGTTTTTAAACTCCCTCTCCTCTCCAATAATGTCTCTAACAATTACATTGTTACTTTCGCTTTTGGCATAAACAACATCTTTAAAAACGGCCTTTCCATTCAATATCACAGTAAACTCGCACATACTTTTTCACCTACAGGCAACTACACCCTATAAAAACTCATACTTAGTTATAATTCTTGTGAATATGAATTTCGGATAAATAACTATAATATTCATGAGAACTATAGATTCTATTCCACAACCAAAAGATGAAGTAAATGCCCAGCATCGACATATTTCAAATTCTAACGGAAACAGCCGAAAAAGCCAGAAAAAAGCAGAGAGAAGTGCTACTCGCGCCGCTTGGCATAAAAGAATTTTTCATAGATGGCAACATAACCATAAACAAAAGAATATGCAAGGGTGTGGAGTGCAAACTTTGCATTAAGGCTTGTCCAACAAACGCCTTATACTGGAAGGCTGGTGAAGTTGGCATAACAGAGGAACTTTGCATATACTGCGGCGCATGCGTTCTAAACTGTATTGTTGATGATTGCATCAAAATTTGGAGGAAAAGAGAAAATGGCAATGTTGAAAGTTTCAGCACTCCGAGGGGCTTCGTAATGCTGGGGCACAGCATAAATAACAAAAAACGCCATGAAAGAGTTAAGACAATATTTCCAACACCAAAAGACTTCTTAACAAGGTATAAACCAGAACTCACATAAGATAAGGGAAATTGCGTGGAAATGCTCTAAATTTGCTATTTTCCCAGTTTTCCAAAGCCTCTTTCAGCATTTTCATGGTTTCGTTAAGCATTTCTTTGGTTTACTTCGACTCTTTAATGGGAGTTAAGTATAATTGTCATTTTCAGATATTTCACCATACTTGTTTAAGATTAGCTTAAAGTTTTCATCTGTCCTTTTAACAAAATCTCTGCACTCTTCCATAAACCCTTAGCTTATAAGCTTCCAAGCATCAATAACCATACAGTTTAAAGCAAATGTTATATAACCACTAAATTGTTATGCTGTTTTCAGAAATCGACCACTCATTTTCAGGGCGATATATGTACAAATTAGATATTATAGTTTAGCGATTCTTAATTTGAAGATACATCCTCAATTAACAGCGACTAAAACAAATAGCTTAGTTAAAACAAAGAGAAGACAGAAGCAGAGGCTTCTGGTAATTGAAAGTTTCCTTAAGCATTTGTTAAAGATGGTTAATAGAAGGATAAAAATGTGTTAGGTTTGTGTTTGCCATTTTTCTTGTAGGAATTTTGGTATGTCTGATGAGTCTCTTGGTCCAACTAGGACTTGCCATCCGCTTAGTTCTTCGATTTCGCCGCTTAGGCGTGCGGCCTTTCCCGGTATTATGATTTTTCTGTGCTTAACCTTATTTTCTATTCCAGAAGTTTTTATTGCTTCAGCCACTTTTTCTGCTGTTAGTTTTCTTCCTGCCACGGCGCTGTCCACTGCTATGCCTTCGGTGTCTACCACAAGTAGGTAGGCGTTTATTTTTGCGTTTTCTATGTCTGAAGCCACTGTGTAGTATGTTAGTGCGAAGTTTGTGGTGAACATGACTGGCGAGTTTTCGTCTGGTGTTCCAAACGCTTTTAATCCTGGTTCTACGGCCACTGGTTTTCTGGGGTCTGTGTAGATGTTTTGGCGCAACACTACTGTTGGAAGCAGAAGCCATCCGTCTGGGCTGTGCATTATTATTATGTCTGCAAACCTCACAATGAGCATTGCCGCCAAATAGGCTTCTTTCCACTTAACCACTTCTGGCGGGAGGTCGCCCTTCTCCAGCCAAACTGTCATGGGCACACCTAAAAGTGGAAAGCCAACCAACTCGTCTCCCTTTTTGCAGCCAGCGCGCCTAAGCATGGTGAAATTGTTTAGTGTGTCTGCAAGCCCCTCGTTTGGAAGCGTTCCGGGGTCAAGCACCAAGTCTTCAACACCATATTCAAGTAGCGTTTTTGCTAGGGACTTTAGCAGTTTTAGGTTGTTGGGCGCAAACACCGTAAGCGGACAATTATACATTAGTGCAAGCTCAGCCATGTCTCTCCAATTGTCTTTTGTCGCCGCATACAAAAGCGGTCTGGATTTTGGGGCAGCCATCAACCCGGCTTCTAAGACTGTTGGGTTAAGCGAACATAGGATTAGGGGTAACCGCGTGTTTTCAACAACCTTTTTCACCGTGGCCCTAAACTTTTCTGGGTCGTTTGATGTTGAGCGGACGGCAATCACGTCAAGCTTTAGGGTTTGACCTATATACTCAAATTTGAATTGTTCGGTTTTCTTTATGCGGCTTAGTATTTCTTCTTCTGGCATTTCGTCTGTTACGTCTATCGCTATTGCCGTTGGGTTGAAGTATGTGAATTCGTGGCGGTACATGACGAGTTTTCCGCCGACTTTAATGGCTTTGTCTCCGACGCCTATCAAGACTTCTTTGATTGCGGGTTTCAGCATCTCCTTCAACTGTTTGTAGGCTTTCTCATGTTCTTTGGTTAAGAGCGGTGAACATTTTTCAAGGGTTACTTCGCGGTTTACAACTTTTGTTGCAAAAGCCATGCAGTTTTCTTCGCCGCACTCCTTACAATTTGTGCGTGGTAAAAGCTTGTACACGTCGATTGGGCTTAATTCTCTAACACCAACTTTGCCCTTTCCTTCCCTCTCACTCATGTAAAATCACCATCCAAACTTAAACTTTCATAGAAACCCATTCAACAAGCTTATCGGCGTTTCCGGAGCCTCCACCCATCAACTGCTTGATTATGTCCTTAAGCGTTTTAACGGCTGCAGGATGCATCATCATAAACAAATCTACACCGGCAAGCAAAAGCGTCAAAGCCGTGACAACCTCCCATAGCGGGCCTCTTAATTCACGTGGTTCCCATTCCGGAGCCATCTCCAACCAAGCTTCTCTCGCTGCCCAAGCGTTTGTTGTTCCAGAAGACATTGGATGCGCCAATTCCGGATCACCCATCAAAGCTGCAAGCCTCGCCCTCTCCATGTTTGTGAAAGCGTAATCGAGGCCGTAGCCGAGCGCGGCTGTCGTTAAGTCCATGACTATGCTCTCTTTTGGCAGGAAATCATAGAGTATTCTGTTAAGTTCCCTCGCCAGGTTCAAGTCCATTGGAGTGAAGGACAATGCAACGTGACCATATTTTTTGATGAATTTTGCGCATCTTTCAACGTCCATGTCGCGCGTTATGGAGCTTATCAAAAACCTTTCTCCGGCAAAAGTTTCTGCAACAGCCTCAAAAACATCTGCGTCCTTCACCGGGTCCCCGCAGCCTCCGATTATAAGTGGAACATCAACGGCTTGGACGACTTCCTCCACAGTTTTAACAGCCTCTTTCGGCGAAGCATCCTTAACAAGCGGGTCGATGCTGATTAAATGTATTGTTAGAAGGTCAGCTCCAAACTTTTCAACAGCCAATTTAGCCCAAGCTGCCGGGTCGCCTAAAACATCTTTAACATGCATTTTGACAGCCTTGGCCAAGGGAACCTTCATGTCAAAGACGTCAACGGCAATAACTGGAGGGTGGGGCATAACCCTTTCAAAATTGTAGAAGGCTGGAGCCGTTTCACCTCCAATCACTATTGTTTTTCCGCGGGTGCCACCCTCACTTTTCGTGGCCCCAAGCTTCACCTCAACAACCTTACCCGGATAAGTTTCGATGGGCGGAAGGAATTCTGCCTCCAATATTTGGGTTGGTTTAACTTTTGTTGGCGGCGCAATTTTCGGCGGGGCGATAGTTGGAGCGGCAACCGCGCCGGGCTGTAACCATATCTCTAAGTCTCCAACTTCCATTTCAAAGTCTTCAAGCTCAACCTCTTGAAGTTTTGCAAGCATCTCTATCAAGCGTGGGCTTAACTTTAATCCAAAAGCTTCTTCACGGCTTTTTTCCGGCAAAATTTTCACCTTTCTTGTTTTTCGCTTTTAACTGAGCGAATGATAACCTTTTTTGCATAGATTTTTGCGTCCTTTAACGTTATCTTAAATCCGCCGGCGGTGATTGGCAGCGTCGGCGCCGTGATGACTGGTGCCCCAGCGACAGCCTCTTCTCCCACCTCGACTTTTGCAGCTTCTTCAACTGCAACTGCGGCAGCCTCTTCCACTTTCCAGCGTTCCACAACTGGATGGTTGTGTTCTTTCAAGAAAGCCTTTAAGGCATCAATTGTTTTGGCATTTTCTTCCGTTGCGATTTTGTCGACAAGTTCTTTTGGAATGAAATCTTTCACACGCTCTTTAACTTCTTTGGGCATCCAGACCACGCGGCTCCATCCACCGTCAGCTTGCAAGAATTTTGCAGAACGCATATACTCGATGGATATTCCGTGGAATCCGTCTACTTGGCGCCCGCCGGCTGTTGAGTCCGCAAGCGTTGAGAAGGCTAAGCCGTTTACGGTTATGTCTCTGAAGCCTCTGTGCACGATGCCGAAGCCATCTACTTCTGGAATGTAGAAGGCCACTCCTTCAAAGCAGCCGCAGCTGGTGTGCGGATAACCGAAGGCCGTGTAAAGCCAAACCCTTGTTATTTCGCCTAAAGTTCTTTTCTTTGCGGCTTCGTTCACTCCTGAAAATTCTCCTTTTACCGGGTCTAGAAGTTCTCCTTTTTCAATTGGGAAAACTGGTCCTTTAGGGTCTATGCTTGCGGCTGCTCTGCCGTCAAACCAGCTTATGGCTCCGCAGTTGGAATATCTTTGGGGTGTTATGATGCAAACGTGAGTTGGGGCGAATGATTGGCATAAAATGCAGCCGTAGAACTTGTCAACTTCCTCGTCCTTTAGGCCTCTTGCTCTCGCATCCCTTGCCTCATAAATTTTCAAGGCTTCGTTGTAGAGTTCTTTCACTTTCGCCGGGTCTGTTATGAATGTTACTTGAATTTTCTCGATTATTGGAAGTTCGCTTTTGAATAGTCTTTGTAAGACTTTTCCTATGTAATTAAAGGAGTTTAGGCCCTTTTGGAAGGATTTTTTGCTGAGCCTAAGCCAAATGTCATAGCGTTGGTTTAGGTGCATAAAACCTTCTATGTAGTTGCAGTATGCGTGTATTCGCCTTTCTATTACGCCTTCAAGTTCTGGCTCAAGTTTTTCTCCGGCAACTTCAATGAGTATGCCTAGTGGATAGGTTTTTCCTTCCTCCATGTCTTTTATGTCTGGCCCTATTATTGTCACTTCTCCATCTTTGACTTCTTCTGGCTTTTTCACCCTTGCCAGCTCAAATTTTTCTGCGACTTTTGGACCGCCGAGCTCCACGTACATGTCTTCTTTGCGGATTCTTTCGCCCTCGTATATTACGCCTACGTCGACTGGTATATCCTTAAACATTGACATTTTACTTTCCTCCTCTCAAACTTTTTCAATTAATACTTTAAGACTTTCCATCCAATCTTTTAATGAAAGGTTTGGGAATGACCAGCTTGCATGGGGCTGGTAAACATTATCCAATGTTATGGTCTTAAGGTTTGGGGCAAAATGTTTTAGTCCGGAAAGTATTGTCCACTCCATGTAATATGGAAGACCAACAAAAAGGGCTAAATCATATTGGCCGTTGCCGTCGAGGCCCTTCCAATTTGGGTCAGTAAGCCTGTTGCCAATGTCCACGGAGGGCATCCAACCCGATGGTCTGTAGTTTCTTTTTAGGAATTCGGCTATTGTATGGGCCGTGGCAACCATTGAGATGTTTGCCTTCTTTGCCAACTCAATCATATAATCAATTAGTTTTTTATCTTCTAGGCTGATTTCTGCGGCTTTGTGTCCTACAATAAGGATTGGACGTTTAGCCCTTTTTATCATGGCCGCCGCCACTTCGGGTTTCGATATAATCATGGCCTTCTTTGGCCCGGGGATTTCTGCTGTTTGCCAAGGCTCTGCAACCGCCATATTTTACTCCCTCCTCTTTCTAATAAGCCTCGGCAACAGTGTTGGGTCTGGAATCACCGTTTCTTTCCAGTTCTTTTCTTCCAAAATTTTTACGATTTCGTCCTTTAACGTTATTGGTATGTCTGCGATTGTTCGAACGAAGAGGTGTATGTCTTCGGGCATTGTTCCAAACAATCTCTTGTGCAAGTCAATGTAGTGGGTTAGTTTTATGGCTCTTCCTTTTGTTGTGTCGTTGGGTCTCATGCAAAGTTTGGCTATCATAACCATGGCTTCCTCTTTTGTTTCAGCCGCGTAAAACAGGTGTTCTGGAGCTGGTCCAACATAGACTTTTTCGCCCGTTCTCGCGTCATAAACGTACCAGTCTTCTTCACGGTCAGCCCTCCCCAAAAGCATACGCCTATATTTTGTGCCGTGGGGGCCGACGATAACTGGGATTCCAAGTCTCCAGCATCCGCTTGCGATAGCTGCTGCTTTCTGGGAGTAGGCGCCCCAAGCAACTCCCACGGCGCCAACACGGTTAAGAATGTAATCGGCTATTTCTTCATAGTTTGCCCTTAGATTTCTTTTTGCAAAAATATTTGCAATTTTTATCGCGGCTCCAGCGATGTGAGAGTTTGCTACGCAGGAGCCAACATTCACCATGCATCCGGCAGTGAACTCTCCCGTAAACATTTCATACGGAGTTTTTCCCTCACCGTTCTTGTACATGGCGGCTGACATGGCTGCACATCCAGAAGTCACGACAATATAGCGTCTGTTTGCAAACTCTGTGCACATTTCGGCGACTTCCGCCCCGCCCCTTGGATAGTTGGCGCATCCGACAAAGGCGACTACCCCTGGAATTTCGCCGAGCACGATTGGGCTTCCAACATTTCTTATTTCAACGTCTTGTATGGCGCCCCTTCCAGCCCTAACCTTGTATGTTTCTTCCTTCAGTTTTTTCTCTCCAGCCTTCACTATAAAACTGTGGACTGCTAAGCCAACGGGACATGCATGCTCGCATCTACCGCAACCAACACATAGCTCATACAATTCTGCAAGTTTTGAGAGGTCGCCTCCGCCGGCAGCTTTCATGGCTTCTGGAATGTGCAAGTCTTGAGGGCATGCCCTCCTACAGTCGTTGCATTGCCTGCATTCCTTAGCCCTTCTTATGACATCTTCAACTTCTGGAATAGCCTTAAACTTCCTTCTCAACGGGGCTATTTTTAAGGCAACTTTTACAGAAACTTCTCCCACTTTTTCGGGATCGAGAATTAGTACGCCGGGTGTTTTTCCACTTATTAAATCTTCAACTATAGCGTCCGCCGGATCGTTTGTGCGGTTTGGCAGACCCATGCAATTCTTTTCAGAAGTAACAATCACTGGAGCCTTTATTTTTTGCGCTTCGTAGAAGGAGTCTGTTCTTATGCACTGTTCATCTAACACCACGACATCTGGAACTCCACTTCTGATGAAGCGCAGCTGCCATGATATTGGGCCTATAATTTTTCCACGTTTATAATACCTTGTTATGTCATGGGCTGTGCAGCATAATCCACAAACTTCAATTTCGCCGTCAAAACCGTTCTCTTTCATATAATCTATTATTCCAACTGCTGGAACAACGTTGTGGCCTATGCAGAGAACTACGGGCTTCTCTATGTTTATGGTGCCATAGCCCAAATCCACAAGCGGTGCATCCGGATCTGCTTTTGGAAAGCCATAGGCTGCTATCTGCGCTATGTCAGCAACCTCCATCCCCACTTGATCGATCATGCCGGCATGCAAAACTTTAGATTCAAAGTCGAGGTTGTTTCCCTCTTGGCCTGTGTGTGTAACTGAAAGCAAATGCGTTACTTGTGTTTCAAGATAATCTAAAATTTCTTCTAGGTCGCCTAACGTTTGCGGTTTTATTCCACAAACCAACCTTGTTACTGGAGCTTCAACTTGGACGTTTAAGCCGCCAACGTCAAGCGGATAGCGCCTACCATATTTCTCAATTAAGTGGTCAACAAGGTGGCGGGCATGTCCTATGTGGGTTGCCGCTCCAATACAACATGCTAAAAGCACAATTCTGGACTGTTGTCCAGCCATGTCTATTCCACATGCACCGCGCTTGTTTCCGGTTAAATCGCACTTGCCAAACGTGCACAAGCAGCATAGGTCGCAGAAGGGCATGTAAAATGGTTTGTAGCGTTGAAGAAGCTTCATGTCCCATTCCCTTAGGGTTGTCAGCGACGGGAAGGGCGTAGGTCCCATCGGCTCAGCCCATGTTTCTTCCACGATTTTGCCTATCGAAAATTCAATGTTTTTGAAAAGCCCAACATCGGTTTTTAATTCGTCAACTTTTATATGAACGCCTTTCCTACTCAACTACAAAACCTACCATAAGGCTTTGAAGATATAACGGTATCATAACGTTATTTTAAACTTTTCTAGAAGTATTTTCCCATATGCCATACTTCGCATAACAAAATTTGTTTAGAAACCTTTTAAGCTACTTTTTAACGTAGCCCGCCCTTTCCATTATTCTCCGCACAGAAGTATATGCCAACGAATCATTTGGTAAATCAAGCAAGGATCTCCCAGTAAGAACATATTCTTCGACCTTTTCGTCTCGGGCTATTCTACCTAAATATTTAAACTTCAACGTGTTTTTCGCGTGATCTTCTAAGTGTTCTGGAAATCTAAAGCCAGCGACAACATAAAAATTTTCAAAAGCTATTTTCACCTCACTGGCTACGCGATACGCCCTTTCAACATGGTCAAAGGATTTCTTTGAAGGATCAATCACATCAAAAATGTCACCTACTTTTGATGTGATTCTTCGGTTTAAGTGTTCTAAACCAGCGGGCGAGTCTATAAGTATATACTTATAGTTTTTTGTTATGGATTCAAGCGCGCCTTTTAGCGCGGCATTGGGTAGGCAGTAACATCCCTCAACCCATTTAGTTCCAAGGGCTATAAAATCAAAAAACTCGCCCTCATACATGCCATGAGCCCAAATTCTGCTTTCAATACGTTCGGTTGGCGGAATTCCCACAGTTGTTCCGCCTTGCTCCAAAAACGTTTCTACAAGCAATTCGGAAATTGTCTTTTTCCCCTCTTCTTTTAGGTCCACGCCGACCATTTCACCTAGGTTTTGGTCCGGGTCTGCATCCACCAATAAGAGGGGGGCATCGCCAATTTCAATGAAATATTTTGTCATAAGGGCAACGAAGCTTGTTTTCCCAGTTCCGCCTCGACCCATGGTGACAAGGGTTTTCATGATTTTCAATCTCCGCGTTACTAAATTTTTCCGTATTATTTAGCTGTTCCTTAGCTTTTCAGCCAAATTTTTAATTGCAATAAGGGCTTCTGAATTCCTATATTTGAGTGGTGTTTCACCCCGCATTTCCGCCTCTACAACCCTTTGATCGAAGGGTATGAAGTCAAGAATTTTTAACCCACTTTTTTCGGCGAACTTGCTGATGTTTTCTCTTTGGGCGTCATTTTCAATTTTGTTTCCAACCAAAAAAGTTTGTTTTATTCCGGCTTTAACTGCCAATTCATTTATGTTTCTTGCAGTTTCAAGGGATTTCATGTTTGCGTCGGCAACCATAAGCATAACATCCACGTGTTGTGCGGTTCCCCTGCCCATGTGCTCGATTCCCGCCTCCATGTCAAGAACAACGGCCTCATCCCTCTCCACAATCAAATGGCGAAGCAAAGCGCGAATCACAGCGTTCGCCGGGCATGTGCAGCCTGAACCAGCAGACTTAACCGTGCCCATAACAATCAAATTAACATTAAAAGGAGTTTTAACAGAATAATCGCGGATTATGTCGTCAACCGTGAAGGAAAGGCGAAAAACACCCGCACAGCCAGTACTAGTCTTAGATTCAATGAGTTCCTTGTTTTCTGAGATTGGCGTTATTTTTCGGGCTTCATCTGCTGATAAGCCCAAAGTTAAAGCAAGATTTGGCGATGGGTCAGCATCAATGGCTATTGTTTTTAATCCCAAATCGGCAAAGGCACTTGCTAAGCCTCCGGAGATGAAGGTTTTGCCGACACCTCCCTTGCCAGAAACAGCAATTTTCACAATTTTCACCATTTATTTCAGTGTGTTCTATGGTGTCCGTAAAAATAGGCGTTTTATTTGTTAAAGATTTTGCTATGTTTCAGAAGATTGTGGTCTTCACTTTAAATGTATAGATGTTACCTAGTTTCAATCCATAAATTGCGCAGTTGATCATTCCATAAGCTTACATGCATACTATTTAGGTTAATAATAGACATCCACTTTTCCTTTATCTTAAGCCATTCAGCATCTTTTTGCAGAAGTTTGTAAAATTTCTCCATGTCTGCTAGGCTTTCAAACTCTGTTATTAAGACAAATCTTCCTACTGGTTTTCCTCCAATGCCTTGTCTAAAGAATCTTAAAGATTTTACATACTTGGATATTTCTGGGTGCCTCTTTCCATATTCAAATATGTTCTTCATTATAGATTCTTGCTCTTTAAGTTTACCTTCCCGTACAAGCCAAGTTTCAATTTCAAATACGGCCATTTAAACCCCTTACATTATAAGAATAAATCCTTCTCTTTTGGTCTTATAAGTTCCGAGGCCCTTGCATTCTCGCTTTCTTCATATTTGTAGCCACGGATTATTGCTGCTGGAATTCCCTCGTCTGCTTGTCCGATAACCAGCTCGGCGGCAGAGGCAAGCTCGTCTGCGATGGCTGTTTGTTTCACACGCAGAATATAGCCAAACAAGTCTTTTTCGCCCCTCCTATCGCGAATGGGTTTAATACCCGCAACCCCTATCGCAACGTTTATTTCGCCTTCTCTGAGCGGACGGCCGTGAGTGTCAGAAATAATAACAGCAACATTGCAGCCGGTCAACCTTTTAATTTCCCCCCGAATTCTTTCTGCAGAAGCGTCGGGATTTTCTGGCAGCAAGGCAACGTTGCGCTCTCCGGGCACATTGGACTTGTCAACGCCTGCGTTGGCGCATACAAAACCATGCTTTGTTTCTGTGATTAGCTTTCCATCGCCCATTCGCCTTATGCTTTTTGATTCCCTCAATACAACCTCAATCATGGCTGCGTCTTTTTGGTAAAGCTCTGCAATTGACTTTGCAAATGGTGAAGGTTCAACTTCGTCTAAATTTACGACACGGCCTTCTGCGCGGGAAACAACAACATGAGTAATTACTAGTATATCGCCGTTTTGAAGCATTGTGCCCTGCCTTTCTGCAGCCTTGCATATGAGTTCGGCGAGGTTGTCTCCAGCCTTTATGATTGGCAAGCCGCTTATGCCAATTATTTGAATGACGTTCATGAAGTTTCACGCATTAACTAAATATGCCGATGGTTTTCTTATAATTTCGCATAAAACTAACTTAAGCCTACCATGAGGCTTAGGCTGTTTAAAATTTGTTCTGTAATAAAAGCTTTGAGGGGATCATGTTATGTTTTGTGATAAAGAAAAGATGTAGGTAAAGTGTTAGCTTCTGAACTTTTGAAGTTTTGTTAGTAGTTCTTTGTCTCCTTCATAGTCTCCAGCGCATGTTGCAATTACTCCATCAACTAAGCCATCCAGTTTGCCTGCAACCTCTTCGACGCGTTCCATGGACGCCGTGACCGGCCAGCCTATCATTTTCACCATTTCAGCGTTTTTGGGCGTTCCCACCAGGAAGTATGTATATATGGGTTTGTTTAGGCGTTTGCATTCTTTTGCCACCTGCTCCAATATTGGGAATGTTTTGTCTTCAAGGCGCATGAAGAAAACGAAATCCCATGCTTCTTTTGCGCGGGCGATGGTTTCTTCCACGGTTCGGCGGGCTGTGAGTAGGCATCCTAGCTTAACGTTTTTTAAGCGTATTGTTGTGCGTAAAAAGTCTCGGGCTTCTTCAGAGGATTTTAACATTTTTATTGGTTCGCCGTATTTGGGGATGTCTCCCATGGTGAGCACAAGTCCGTCGAGGGCTACGGCGTCTGCGGCTAGTGCTAAGCCTCCAACTTCAACCGGCCCCTTATAATGTAGTATAAAGATTGGTATCACTATTTTTTCTGGATATTTGGCTTTGAGGACGCAGCCTACTGCCGTGCCACTTGGCGCAGGCATTCCAGCGGCGCTGTCAGTTATGTTCCATCCGTCAACCAAGTCCTTAACTTCCTCAGCAAGTTTTAGAAATTTGCGTGTTGGAACAAACTCATGTAATATTTTCATTCGGGCATCATCTCGCCTTTAAGAAAAGCCCATAATATAATTAAAATTTTTGCTTGTAAAGCCGGCATTAAGGTTGATGCGAATTCTTATAAGCCTTTTAATTTAAAAAGGTATAAAAGGCGCGTAACATGAGCTTCAAAAAAATAAGCTTCCAAGAATCTTTGGGAAAAAACGTTGTTGAAGCTGGAAGGTGTGTTGGCTGCGGGACATGTGTGCTTGTTTGCCCATTTAATTGCCTAGAATATAAAAGTGGAACACCAAATCTTGTTTTAGAATGTAAAGCGTGCGGCATCTGTCCTCAAGCATGTCCTCAAAACGAGTGGGTGCAATCTAAAGCCGAAAGCTTTGTGTTTGGTAGGGAAAGGCAATCTGCAGAAGAGTTTGGGGTTTACAGAAGGCTTTTCGTAGCAAAGGCAACAAGCGACGCGGTGCAAAAGGTTTGTCAAGACGGCGGTGTTGCAACAGCAATTTTGTTGTTCGGCTTAGAAAATGGACTTATTGACGGCGCGGTTGTCTCCGGAGTTAGCAAGGATAAGCCCCTCTATCCGATGCCGAAGCTGGCCACAACCCATAAAGAGATTTTTGAAAGCGCTGGAACAAGGTATTGTTATTCGCCAAACATACTGGCGTTGGCCGAGGCGGTAAAACAAAAGAAATCTAACATTGCCTTTGTCGGCACGCCCTGCCAAATCCGTGCAGTTAGGAAAATGCAGTTGTCTGGACTAAAAAAGTACACAGCTCCAATAAAGTTTTTGATAGGGCTTATGTGCTCCGAATGTTTCAACTATGAAGGACTCATAGAAAAATATATTCACGGTGCCCTCGGCATCAACCCAAGCAGCATAAAAAAGATGAATATAAAAGGAAAAATGCTAATTACAATAGAATCAGAAGTTAAAGCCATTCCCTTGACGGACATAAAGCAATATGCTCGGAAAAGCTGTGGTTTTTGCAATGACTTTAGCTCCGAATTGGCCGACATATCTGTGGGAGGTTTGGGGCTTGACGGCTGGACTTTCACAATCATCCGCACAGAGAGGGGCGATGAAATATTTTCAAATGCAGTAAAAGCTGGGGTGTTGATGATTCGAGATGCAAATGAAGAGCCAAACGCCCTCAATCTGCTTAGCAGGCTTTCAAAGAAAAAGAGACAAACTCAAAGTTTTTGACATAACTCTATAGGCTTAACACCGTTTAACATGTTAGTGTGGAAATTTTTCTTTTAACGAGTTTTTCATTGTTAGATGTGACGAAATATTTATATGTTGGATGGATAATCCATCCAAATGGAGAAAGGAAGAGACAAACATGAAAAGAACATCCACACTATTTTTAATCGCCATGTGCCTCACATTTGCTTTTTACTCGCAGCTAGGCACATATATTGTTGAAGGGACTCCAACAATTTCGGTATATGTTCTGCTGGATTATGGAAATGGAACGCGAACATGGAAACTTTCGACACCAAGCGGCAACACTGTTTATGATGCATTGGTGGACGTTGCTACCAGCTTAAACATATCATGGTATGGCGACGACATTTTTGTGGATGCTATTGACAACGTTTGGAACAGCTTCCCCAACTATTGGATTTGGTGGTACTGGAACTTCACAGAATCAAGTTGGGTGATTGGTCCAGTTGCATGTAACAAATTCATCCTCGAAGATAGAAGCTTCGTAGCATGGCTTTACGAAGACTGCAGTACATGGCCTCCCAACCCACCCTCAGCTTCTCCCCCGTCAACTGTTGGAGGCTACTGGCTCCCAGCAAAGGCACAAACACCAAGCACATCTGCAGAACTTTATCTTCTATCGATGGCTTTAGCCGTTGCCATGTTTGTTGCAACTAGAAATAAAATATTAGGGAAACGGTGACATGAAGAAATCCCCCTCCACATTTTTTCTTTTTCTCTTTGTCTTTCTATTGTTGTTGGGCGGATTATTTAAAATGACTTCAAGCGATAGCAACCCTATTTTGAAGGCTTTAAACTATTTGAGAAGCATTCAGAAACCCGACGGTTCAATATCTGATTTTGCAACTTCAAGTTGGGCAGTTATGGCAATAGCCGCTGCGGGAGAAGACCCACATAACTGGAAGGGAGCAAGTGGAAATTCTTTAGTTGACTATTTAATTACAAACAGACGCTTGCTTGACTTAAACAAGGCCACAGACATTGAACGCTTCATGCTTTCCATGACAAGTGCTGGAGAAAACCCGAGGGACATTGGCGGTGCAGATTATGTGGAAATGCTTAAAAACCTTTTCGTTAACGGGCAAATTGGAAATGAAGCTTGGCTGAACGATGATTTTTGGGGAATAATAGCCCTTGTTTCAGCAGGCGAACCCGCAAATTCAACTATTATCCGTGAAACTGCCAAATTTATTAAGGGACACCAGAACGCCGATGGAGGTTGGGGATGGGCCGTTGGCGTAGCAAGCGATGTCGACAATACAGCTGCCGCTATAATGGCATTGATTGCGGCTGGCGAAGAAAATTCAACTAAGGCGATTGCAAACGCATTGCAGTATCTAAAAAGTAATCAACAGTCCGACGGTGGATTCCCAAGCCATGACGTAACAAACAGTGCCTCCGACTCTTGGGCCATAAGCGCAATATGTAGTGTTAGGCAAAATCCACTTGAGTGGCAAGTAAACGGCATAAGCGTAATAGACCATCTTCTAAGCCTACAAAACCCAGACGGTTCATTTAATTGGACAAGGGCTGATCCGCCGGGAACAAATAGGGCGTTTATGACCTCTTACGCCGTTGTTGCCTTATGTTCAAAACAGTATCCAGTTAATGGTCTGCCCATCTACGTTAGAATTGAAGGAAGCCGAAAAACCCTGTGGCGAGGTGAAATTTTTGTTTCAGCATCAATTGTTGTCGATGACAATGGGCAAACATATTACTTTGCGAGGCCAACAGTGCTTGGAGCTTTAGACAAAGCCGCTGAGATTGGGGGCTTCAACTATAAGGTTAGGCAAACAGCCCTAGGGCTTTACATTTACTCTATAGCTGGGGAAGAAGCATCTGGAAAAAAAGGGTGGATGTACCGCGTAAACTATTACATGCCAATGGTTGGCGCCGCTGACTTCGTTTTGGGCGGTATGTCGCCACCAGAACCTCCGCATAGGGAATTATTAATTTACTACGGCGAGTGGACAGACTTGCCGCTAAAAATAATGGTTGATAAGGCTGAGGTGCATGTTGGAGACAACATAACCGTGCTTGTTACATACTACAACGACACAAGCAGCAAGTGGCATCCAATTGAGGGAGCTACAGTTCACTTCCTAAACAGGAAATACCCCACTAACGCAAATGGTTACGTAACAATCACCGTAAGATACGACCCACCAGTTTGGGCTGAAAAAGGCGGCTTCATACGAAGCGATGTAGTGGAAGTCAAAGTATTAGGCAATTCCACCAGCTCTAGAAACACTTTTTCCCACACTAACTCCCCTCGGAAGGTAAAATTTTGGATTGCCGACGCATAGCGGTCATAAGCATTTTGGCATCGCTTTGTGTTGGGATTCAGTTGACGCCGAGGCCTCCAAACGTCGAGTTTACATCATTAATCTGTTTCTTAACGGGTTTTGTTTTCGGTGTGTTTTCCGGGGCTTTAGTTGGCGCTCTAACCATGTTTATTAACGGTTTTCTGTCTCCTTATGGTTTTGCTGGAACAGTGATAATGCTTTTTCAAGTGGTCGGTATGGCGTTAATAGGGCTTGCAGGCGGAGTTTACCGTAAACTTTTAGGTGGAAACTTTAATCCGGGGCGCCAACTAAAGTTTGAGGTTTGCTTTCTTGCATCTTTTTTAACGCTCGTTTATGATGTAATCACAAATGTTGGTTTCGCCATTCAATTTAACATTAACATTATTGGCGCCTTATTTGCTGGTGCGTGGCTTGCGGTAATCCACAACATTTCAAATGTTATACTCTTTAGTGCAGCCTTTTTCTATCTAACAAAAATAATAGGCAAGTTGGTGAATGAGAAAATATGAACAAAAGAACTTTAGTAATATTCTGTTTAGGATGGCTTACATCTCTGGTTCTAGCATGCTGCGTCGCTGGACACTACTACATGGAATTTCAAAGACTGACTAAAACGCTTGAGAAATATGAAAGCTGTATAATACATGTCAACATTTGCATAAACTATAAGGAATGGAATAACACAATTGTTTGGTACAATGACACAATTGTGCCGCTTGGATGCAATTTATTGGACGCAACGAAAAAGGTTGCAGTCGTAAACTATACTTATTGGCCAGCTTATCAAGCCAGTTTTATAGACGCAATAAACGATGTGTGGAATAATAATCTTTACTATTGGATGTGGTACCGTTGGGTAAATGATAAGTGGGAGTATGGCCACTGTGGAGCAGATTTATACATACTGTCCGAAGGAGAAATTTTAATGTGGCAGTATGAAATTCCCAAGTATTCCTGATCACCAAAATTTAGGGCAAAACATGCAAGGATAATCTTTAAGCATTAGGCGCATTTAAAACCGTAGAAAATTTCTCTTCATCTTTTATGTCAATAGTTAGAACTACCCTAACTCCCAACTTTTTGCCCTATAAGCTTATAAAGAATTAGAATGAATAAATTTTCATGAAATTAGACACGGCGACTCTCACTGGGACGGCAATTCTGGCCGCGCTTGTTGTAGTTTTCGACTATACCTTAAAATACTCAAACTTGAAAATACCATTTCCTCCGGCTCCATTTCTCAGATTTGATTTAACCGGAATCCCCATAGTCTTATCACTACTTTTATACGGTTTTGTGCCCGGAATTTTCACATCTGCCATTGCTTCCATCGCCATTCTTGCGCGCAGCGCAGATGCCCTTGGCTCATCTATGAAAGGGCTTGCGGAATTCTCTACAATCCTCGGAATGTTTTTAGCCTTTAAGCTTTTTAATAAAATGAGAATTGTGGGGGCATTTGCGTTAGGAATTACAATGAGGGTTTTAATTATGACATTTGCAAACTTATTAGTGATTTATGTGGGCCTAATGGCCATCCCAGCATCCTACGTTAACATCCCCCTACTATACTTTTCGCTTCTAGGAGCGTTCAATGCCGCTCAAGGAACAATAAGCGTTGCAGGCGGACTTTTAATTTACGAGGCTGTTAAAAAAAGAATTTCCACAAAAATCAACAAAACCTGAAATAGGAAAAGTGGACTATACTTCCCGAATTTCACATTGAAGCTTTTTTATGATTCCCTCAGCCTTCGCAGGCTCAACCTTCAATGTGTAAAGTTTCTTTGGTGTACGAAGCTTTAACTTCACAATATCCTTCAACCTTTTTACGGCACAATATTCAGCGCGGCTGCTCATTTCAACAAACTTTTCAACATCAAAGATTTCCGACGGCATATAATGGACACCCTTCCCATTTTGAAATAATTTCAAGTTTTTATCTGTTTTGGTTACTCATTTAACTTTTTAATTTGTCGTTATCATGAGAAAATGCGGTTGCAAGCTATGGAAAAATTGTCAATGAGAATCAATAAACATAAATAATAGTTAATGTTAATAAATAATGGCAAATATGAGAGTCATCCTCACAATCCAAGCCGATGAGCTTAAACTCGCACAACTGCTAGACAAATTCTTCGAACAGTACCGGGCAGCATACACGCTTAAGCGAAAAAACGGTGAATTCACACTCCAAATAAGAACGGATAACCTCGGCGAACTAATAAGACGTTTAAACCATCTAAAAAACTGCACCTTTAAAATTGAAGAGATCCACGCTGAAGGACTACTAGAAAAATTGAATGTTAAACCAATCAAAACTAATGTAGACGCTTTAATAGGCATGGAAACTGTGGCGAAAACTGACATCGACCCGCTTAACGGCGGTGTAATAAAACTTATGGGTGAACTTTGGTTTTGCCGTCCGGAAAAAGACAAATTAATAAAAGAAGGAACAAAAGTAAGGGTTGTGAGGGTGGAGGGAGTCAGTCTCATAGTGGAGGAGGTGGGAGAAGAAAGTGTTTGAAGTGACAGTGGCCATAATATCTCTAATAGTGCTAGTAATAGTGGTAATTTTGGCTTCTGGAATAAAGAAAGTAAACCAATATGAAAAGGGAATAGTTGAAAGATGGCATGCCTACGAAAAAACAGTTGAACCCGGATTAAGATTCATAATTCCATTCGTTCAAAGAATGTTTCGCGTAAACATGCGGGAACAAGTTATAGATGTGCCGCCCCAAGAAATCATTACAGAGGACAACGTTGTTGTAACAATTGACGCTATAATCTACTATCAAGTCATTGACCCAAAACGAGCCCTTTACGAAGTTGAAGACTTTGAATTGGCAATCGTGAAACTGGCGCAAACCACATTAAGAAACATTGTTGGCGAAATGACGCTGGACGTATGCTTAACATCAAGAGAAAAAATCAACAACGAGCTCAGAAAAGTATTGGACGAAGCCACAGACAAATGGGGAGTCAAAGTCAACAGAATAGAACTTCAAAGAATCGATCCGCCGGCAGACATTCAACAAGCAATGCACAAACAAAAAACAGCTGAACAGGAAAGAAGACAAATGCGCCTCTTGGCAACCGGAAGAAAAGAAGCCGCTGCACAAGACAAGGAAGCAGAAATATTGAAGGCTCAGGGAGAAAAAGCCGCCGCAATCTTAAGGGCTGAGGGACAAGCCAAATCAATAGAGATAGTAGCCGAAGCACAGGCTCGGGCAATAAAAATGGTTTCTGAGGCTGCAAACCAATACTTTAAGGAAAACGCCCAGCTATACAAGAGATTAGACGTTATAAAGGATACTTTTGCCCAACAAACAAAAATAATTGTTCCCTCATCCGCCGAAATTCTCAGCGTACTAGGACTCGAGGGCACGCCAATAATTCCAGTAAAATCATCTGAAAAGAAAAAATCAGAAAGTGAAACATGAGGGTAAACGTTGCCAGCCATTGAACCGCTCTTATGGTTCTATTTTATCATCGTATTAATTTTCATAGTCTATTTTATGCTAAAAGAAATTGCCAAACCAAAACCACAAGCTCTAACGCGGAGCCGCCGAGCCGAACCCAGCGAATTAGATTTGAGGCTCACCTACAAAAGGTTCAAGGAACTTTTCCCATACTATGAAATAACCTACGAAGAATACAAAAAACTGCAGATGCAAAAAGCCTTCAAAAAAGCCGTAAGCTCAGAGAAAAACAAGAGAATGGTACGATGAAATTTTTTCCTAAGTACAATAAGATTATTCAATTTCAGCACGTTGAACCGGAATAGTTCTTCCCTTTATGCCAAGGACGAGGAAAATAATGCCCAATACTATTGGTATTAACAATGCGAGTACCGCAAATGACCTGAAGGTGTAAGGAAGTGGCCAGAATACAGTGACTAACATATAAGTAAAGATAAGCCCAAACATGATAGAGATAACTCCATAAACAATCAACCATAGCGGGTGAACCCCAATAGTTACTCTCTTAATGTGACTGGTCTTCTGTAAATTTCTTAAATGGAATCCACAGTTAGGGCAAAAATTATCTTCTTCCCTCACCTTCAAACCGCATCTTGGACAGTAATTTACAACTTCTGCCATATTAAAAAATGATTAATGATTTCTCTTAAAGTTTTCTCGAATTTAAGAAATGCGAAAGTTTTAACAAGAACGCACTTAAAATCAAGTGGGCCGGACCGGATTTGAACCGGTGACCTTCCGCACGTCAAGCGGATGTCCTAACCGAGCTAGACTACCGGCCCCTTTTCGGCATTTTCTATAGTTAAGTTTTCTTTTAAAATAGGTTTTCGGTTAGTTTTGGTAGTAAGTGAAGTTTTAGGTGGTGTTTTCTTTGGATAAATATTCTTTTAATGTTTTGAATGTGAGATATTTGTATTGGTAAGCGTATTTTAGGCTGGCTACAAAGCTTCCCATCACTTCGGTGTTGATGGTTTCCATTTTTAATGCCCTCATGTATTCGATAAATTCTGCGTAGTCTTTGTGTAGTGAGACAATGATTCCATCGCAGCCTAATCCCTCACCTCTTAGGGCCATGACAATATTTGGGTGTTTTTCAAAAAATGACTCTGCTTTACTTCTGATTTCGGCAACCTTATCTATCGTTGTTCCCGGGCGGACTCTAATGAATGTGAAGGCCACAATCTCTAGCCCTATTTTAGAAAATTCTGGTATAACCGTATATTCTCTTACATAACCGTTTTTTTCAAGCCAGCTTCTGGCGCGGGTTACGGTTGGCTGTGAAACATTTAAAGCCTTAGCAAGTTCTCTGTCGCTGCGCTTACAGTCGGCAATCATCTCCATTAGCAGTCTTGTGTAAATATCCTTCATGTTTTAGCGCCTCTTGCATGTGCTGAAATAAGCTATTTTTCCCTTTAAGTTTAATTAAGCCTTTTGAAAGAAAGCCTTTAGAAGTTATCTTTCCCAAATATTCTGCATGGAAGCCGGGATGGCGGAGTGGATAACGCGCAGGCCTTGAGAGCCTGTGGCCCTTCTGGGCCGCGTGGGTTCGAATCCCACTCCCGGCGCTTATGCTAAGCCATTAATGTAATTTGATATGAGTAGGAAAAAGCAGACTTGTATTTTAGGCAGAAGGTTTTTCGGAAAGGATGCTGTTGATATTTTGAGAGGGATGAAGTGAAGAAGACATGAGTAGAGAACAGGATTCCCGTAGAAAAGCCAAAGAGAGCGCTCGCCGTAAGAAATCGAGGGGGCATCAAACTAGAAGAGCTCGTGGTGGAAAGAAACAGAAGAGAAGGTAAATATACTTCTTGAAAACATTTACCAGAAATTAATGGCGCACGGGTCTTCTAATTTGAAAAACTAGTTGGCGTTACAAAAGTTGCTTATAAAATAATTGTTTTTATCTGATACGGAATGGCTTAAAATGTTTAAAGTTGCAAAAAGAGTCGCGCCTTTTAAGAATAAAGTTGATGCTTTTTAGCTCTCCGTGCAAAACTTATTTGAAGTCCCATCCAAACAATGCTAAATCAAAATCTGTCACTAGTCCCATAAGTTTGTTTTTGGCGTTTACAACTGGAATCCGCCTAAGATGTTTGTTCTTCATTAATTTTACAACGTCAAGAACCGTGCAACTAAGATTACAAGTCACCAAGTCTTTAGCCATTATGTCTTCAACTTTAAGCTTTCTTACATCAGCTTGTGAGTAAATAACTTTCGTCACTATGTCTCTAAAAGTTAGTAAGCCATGTAATATTCCTTTTGAATCAACGACGGGAAGACATTCAACATCAAAGTCAACCATTTTCTTCACAGCTTCCTCCACCATGCTACCAAGGGAAACAGTAATCAGATTTTTGGTCATAATTTTACTAACTTTCACATCAGCAATGGTCAATTTACTCATCATAAATCCTAGCATTTCAAGAAAGCACCAATACATTTAAACTTATTTCAGGCGCACATGTAATTAAGCGCAACAATGAAAGGTTTTAAGATGTTTAACCCTTTTTAGGGTAGTTTGATATTAGGGCAGTATTCGTAAGCTGTTGTTAAGCATGCGATATTCTTAAATCGTTCTTGTGTTTTTGCCTATTATTAGTTGAGGTTTAGAAGGCGCATGGAACTTGCGAAAATACTTAGTAAGCTTCTTTGGCGGGTTGTTAGTTCTCTGCGTTATGGCTTGGCTAATTGTAACTTTCGTGGGTTATCCGGAGATAAAAAATCTTCCACTTTATACTTTTAGCACGGTTTCAAGAATCATAATTACTCTTTTAATTTCTGTTGTTTGGGGAGTTTCATTCGGCTTATTAGCCGCCACAAACAAGTATGCTTCGTTTATTCTTACACCTTTCATAGACCTTTTGCAGTCGATTCCTATACTTGGATATTTCCCAGTGGTGATTGGCTTTTTATTTGCTTTAGGCCCTCTAGGAATCGAACTTTCAGTAATTGTTTTACTCTTTACATCTATGGCTTGGAGCATATTCTTCGGAGTGTTAGGAGCAATAAAAGGTATTCCAACAAACGTTGTAGAGTCAGCTCGAAGCTTCGGTTTAGTGGGATGGAAATATGTTAGACATGTGATTCTGCCTGCTATTACTCCTGCTGTGATTTCTGGAGCAAACCTCGCATGGTGTGACGGCTGGTTCTTTATGATAGCCGCGGAATATATCCAATACAAGGGAAGGGCGTTGACGCCGCCTTCAGGCGGTTTGGGTTCTCTCTTGGCAAAGGCAGCCTACGAGTGGCAGGACATGAACGTTGCAATAATCCTTCTCCTATTCATAACTTTCATTGTTGTTTACTTTAACACTTTGACATGGCACCGGCTGGCGGAAAAGGCTAGCACAGGCACGTTTAAGCCCGTCTTTTCAGTAGACTTGTCTGGGGTTGGAAAAATTGAGGTTGCCCGAGCCAGAAGGCTGTTGCATTTTGGAAGGTTTCATTGGCCGAAAGCTTTCTCTGTAGCTTCTCAACGCTTGCGAAAATATGCACGCATCGAAAAGATTATTGCGGTTGTCCTCACTTTTTCAGCTGTATTCTTCGTCTTGTATGTGATGCTTGGTCAATTTCCAACGTTGGAAATAATTCGTGAAGGATTCAGCGAACCGCCAGCGGAACAACTAGTCTATCTCCCGCTTTTAATTGCCTTTACCATGGGAAGACTTGCAATAGCTTATGGGGTTTCTCTCATTGTGGCTATTGGCATGGGGGTTCTCGCTGCAGAGCACAAGAAAGTTGCGGCTATTTTTTATCCTCTTTACGATATTGGGCAAGGAGTGCCGATATTGGCGTTGTTTCCTGTGCTTTTTCTTGGGTTAAACCAGCTTATTGGGATTCCCAGAGTTGCCCTCGAACTTACATGCATAATAATGCTTGTTCTGGATATGATTTGGTACATGTTCCTAAACATTGTAAGCGCCGTGAAAAACATTCCAACAGAGATAAGGGAGGTTGGTCAACTGTTCGGGTTTAAGGGCTTGAAGAGAATAACGCATATAGTTATTCCGTCCATCCTGCCTTCAATAGTTACTGGAAGCATACTTTCATGGGGAACAGGCTGGAACACTATCATATTTGCAGAATATATGCCTTCAACGCAACCATCGATTCCACCGCTTTCTGTCCCAGGTTTGGGTTCGCTGTTGGATAAGGCTGGATACGAGTATGGAAACACTGTGTTGCTCATTTTCATCCTCGGCATAGTGGCGGCGATTGTGCTTTCTATGGAGGCGTTTGTTTGGAGACGGCTGCTTAGAAAATTTGAAAAATACCATGTGGAGGTATAACCTTGTCACTGATTGAAGTAGAAAACGTAACCAAAACGTTCACAACGGATAAATCAAGAATACTTGTTTTGGAAAACTTTAGCTTCTCCATTGGAAACGACGAATTCGCCTGCATAGTTGGGCCTTCAGGATGCGGAAAATCCACGTTGCTTAGAATAATTGCCGGCTTAGAGAAAGCTGACTCGGGCAGGGTGCTGTTCCGCGGGCAACCCATAACAAAGCCAACTCCGAAAATTGCCATGGTCTTCCAGCTTTTCGGATTATTACCTTGGAAAACAGCATTGGAAAATGTTGAATTGCCATTAGAAGTGCTCGGTTTAGAAAAAGAAGAGCGTCGGAAAATAGCCCGAGAATATTTGAGGATGGTTGGGCTTGAAGGCTTCGAAAACACTTATCCCCATGACCTTTCAGGCGGAATGAAACAGCGCGTCGGAATAGCAAGGGCGCTAGCTCTAAAACCCGAAGCCCTCTTAATGGATGAACCCTTCTCTTCCCTGGATGAGCTTACAGCCAAAACCCTCCGCAAACTTGTTCTCGACATATGGCGAGACCCAACCCTGCCGACAAACACATTCATAATGGTAAGCCACAACGTTGAAGAAGCAGTCTTCATGGCGGACAGAGTCATAGTCATGTCGCCTAGACCTGGAAAAGTCATTGGAGAAGTGAAAATAAACATACCAAGGCCACGAGAAAAACACATGAGAGACACCGCATACTTCAGCCTCATAGATAAGGTCATAGAAACTCTCGAAAAAAGCAAAGCAGCAACACGGACCGAAAGCCCATCGTTAATAAATAAGGCTTAGAAAGGCCCTCATCTTAAAGGTTCAGTGAGTTTTGCTCAATACAAACTGAGAGAAACCTTGTCATTGTTAACAGAAGGTTGGAGAAGTTGAATTTAACCTCAGAACTTACGTCGGTGCTCTATGGAAGGAAGGATTTGTGAAGAATTTGAACCAATATGTAAACCTATTTCCAGGCGCCAAAATTAATGATGGAATTTTAATGCACTGTTCATTTTTCTCTAATTTCTAACTCTTTCTGGATTATTTCTTCCACAATAACTTTTGTTATGAGGTCTATGTTCTTAAACGTGTCATCTGAAAACTTTTTGATCATTTCGTCCATTACCCTTTGTATTGTCAACCTATAGTTTACTGGTAAATGCTTGATTCTTCTCTCCATACACTCTTTGATTTCGTTGCCTAACCTTAAATCTTCGATTAGGGGTATAGCACATGCAATGTCTCGGATAGTCATGACTAGGTATATTATTTTTCCCATTGGATTTGTTTTTGCGATTTCCCATGCTTGAAGCTCTTCTGCCGAGGGTTCAAGCATGTATTTCACGTAGGCTTCTTGATCCTCAACGAATCCGCCGTCAACGAGAAATTTTGTAACATTGTATTCTTTAGCTGTCATGGAGGCTCCATATAGGATGTTTATTGCAAAATTTTCTGACAAACCATATTCGCTTATAACTTGCATTAACTCGGCTGGAAACTTGATTTTGTAGAATTCGGGTGAGCCGTGGAGAATGGAATGGGCTGCTTGGCGTCTTACTCCGCCCACAACAACCTTGGGTGGCAAACCCAAAACTCTGTCCAAATAAATGTTTATTGTGGGTTTTCCCTCTGAAGCGTCGTGAGTTGCGAAAAATCCCTGGCCGTCTGAAGTCTCAAAAATGTTTAGGTTTACGGAATATGTTGCCGGCGGACCTAACCTTTCATAGCACTCAATTAAGACGCCCAGTAACTTTTCCACTAGATCTGCGTTAACATTTCCATAAGTTTTAAGTTTCACAACATTTTTAATGGACAAAGTTTCTTCACCAGTTTCCCACGAGAAAAGCTTTGGTTCTTTTAAATCCTACTTTCTGCCAGAAGGGTAGGCTTTCTTCGGTTACTGTTGCAGACACTGTGGGAGCTCCCATCTGCTGAAACCTTCTAACAATTTCTTTTACAAGGGCCCCTCCTACCCCACGTCTTTGGTAGGTCGGGTGAACGGAGAGCTGGTGAATCATGGCCCTTGAGCCATCATAGGTTCCCCTAACAACACCAACAATCTTTCCATCGAGTTCGTAGACTAGGAAAACTGATGCTGGACAAGCTTTAACCCTTTTCATGGCTTCTGGTCCATCAACTTCCGGAAAGCCATACTGCCCATTCAACTTTAAAATTTCGACTACTTCATCAACATCGTCAACCTCAAAATCTCTTATGGGCAAGAAAACTCCCCTCCATATTTCCATGTATTTTTCGTTTGTTCGACGGCCTTATTTATTTTGGGTTTTATGCTAAAGTTGACGTTACAGCTTGACACTTATTTCAAGTCCTTCTTTATGATGGTGGCCAATTGCGGCTGAACCCACAGTTTCGAATCTGCTACTATACTTTCCCGAAAACCTTACGTAATTTAGGTAGGATGGTGCATGTTCCACGTTATCGGCCACTACAACACTTCCTTTATTGAGTTTCTTTTCGATTAGTTTTAGATAATCTAAGTACTCTGATTTCTCAGCATCTATGAAGACCAAGTCAAATGGGCCTTCCAACTTTGGTATAATCTCAATTGCATTGCCAACCAAGACTTCAACAGTTGGCAGTATCTCCGCCCTTTTTATGTTTTCTTTCGCCTTCTTTGCGCTGTCTACGTCGATCTCAATTGTAATTATGTGGGCGTCGCTTTCAAGCTCCTTCCCCATTAGAATTGTCGAGTATCCAATGAAGGTTCCAACCTCCAAAACGCGTTTAGGTTTTATTTCGCGAACAACTTTCACTAGGATTTGACCCCTGTAAGGTCCTACTATGGGGAGAAATCTCCTTCTTGCTTCTTCTTCAATTTCCCTTAAAACCCTTTCAGCCTTGCTTATAACCATTTTCAGCCTCCAAACTTGCCCTTTAGGATTTGGGTTTCGCTTGAATTTAAACTTGCTTTGAAATGGCAACGGCCTTTCTAAGCGGTTAGAATAAATATTCTTGCACGTTTAATTAATGCGAAAAGGAAATGGATGCTGTTACAAGGCAAATAGCGAAGCAACGTATTCAGACGCTTTTTCGTTTGGCGAAGGAAATCTTTGATGAAAATCCACGTTTGGCACAGCGTTATGTGGATTTGGCCCGGAGAATAGCTATGGCTGCCAAAGTTCGTTTGCCAAAGGAATATAGGCGTCAAGTTTGTCGTCATTGTAAAAGTTTTATTTTGCCAGGTGTAAATTGTCGTGTGCGCATAAAGCAGCGGAGAGAGCCCCACGTGGTAGTAACATGTTTAGTTTGCGGTAAGCACATGCGTATTCCATTAAAAGAGAGGAGAAAAGTTGAGTAAACTAAGTTCTAGGTTGAAACGGCGTGTTAAGCAAAGGCTGTCTGGGGAAAAACCGACAATATGGGTTGGTAAGGCTGGTGTTTCAGAAGAATTAATTGGGGAAATTCGGAGGCAATTGGAAAAAAGGGAGATGGTTAAAGTGAAAATTTTGAGGAGTGCCCTCGAAGGAAATGAAGCTAAAAAGGTTGCCCTTGCAGTGGCTTCTCAAACTGAAGCATCCTTAATTGAGGTTAGAGGCCACACTTTCATGCTTTACAAACGTCGCAAAAAGTGAAAGCCTTTATATTTGGCTTCATGATTTACTGAAGGAAAAGCCAAGAGGATTCGAAGCCTTGATAACCCCATACGACGTTCCAGCACAAGAATTCATCGAAGAATTAGCTGCATACCTAAAGGAAAATGTGGACGAGATAAAACCGCCTGCATGGGCAAGTGTGGTCAAAACAGGCGCACATGTCCAGAGACAACCGCAGAACCCAAATTGGTGGTACATTCGCTGTGCCTCACTTTTACGTAAAATCTACATTCATGGGCCGATTGGAATCGAAAAACTAAGGGCCGAGTATGGCGGGAGAAAGGATTTTGGAACAACCCCCGAACATGCTGTAAAGGCTGGCGGCGCCATAATAAGAAAGGCCCTGCAACAGTTAGAGGAAGCCGGGCTTGTTGAAACGTTAAAACCAAAGGGCAGAAGAATAACTCGCGAAGGAAGAAAGCTTCTCCTGGAGATCGCCGAAAAAGTTGGCAAAGAGCTCATAAAAAAAATGCCTGAGCTAAGCAAATACCAAACGGGGGGATGAGATGTCAGAAGACGCGGAGCTTGAAGAACTTAGAAGAAGGAAGCTTTTAGCATTACAGCAAAAACTTGCGGAAGAACAGCGGCAAGCTCAAATAGAACAGCAATTGGAACTGCAGAAACAAGCCTTGCTTAGAAAAATTTTAACACCAGAGGCGAGACAGAGGCTGACAAATCTTAAAATGGTTAAACCTGAATTTACTGAACAGCTTGAGCTTCAGCTAATCCAGCTTGCACAGCAGGGAAGGCTTCCAATACCCCTAAGCGATGCCCAACTCAAACAAATACTCATTCAGCTTCAAGCCCACAAACGAGAAACAAAGATAAGAAGGATATAAACATGGCGCGAAACAAGCCCCCAGCAAAGAAAAAAAGACTTGCAAAAGCTGGAAAACAAAAAAGGGCCGTCCCTTCTTGGGTGATAGCAAAAACTAGAGGAAAATTCCGGACACATCCAAAAAGGAGGCAATGGAGAGTCAGAAAGATAAAGGCATAGGAGGATAAACATGGAGGAAAAAGAAAGAGAAGAAGCCGAAGAAACTGAAGAAGAGAAAGCACAGTTAGATGAAACTGTGGAAGTCAAAGAAGAGGAAGAAACAAAAGAGGAGGAAATGGCAGAAGCTGAAGAAGTCATAGAAGAAGCCAGAGTTGAAGAAAAGCCAACTCCGACGGAAGCTGAGGCAGAGGCCGAAGAGGTCAAGCCCCCATTACGGGAAGAGAAGGTTGAAGAAGAAATTGTTGAAGAAAGAATTTATACAATTCCATTGGGTAAGGCGTGGATTAAGCCCCCAAACAAAAGGGCGCCGAAAGCCATCAGAATTATCCGGGATTTTATTAAAAAGCATATGAAATTAGAACGTCCATCAGAAGGAGAGGAGGAAGAGCCAAAAAGGCTCATTATAAGTAATGAGGTGAATGAAAGAATTTGGAGTAGGGGCATAGAGAAGCCTCCGAGAAAGATTAGGGTGAGAGCCGCAAAAGACAAGGATGGCAACGTTACGGTTTATTTGGCTGAAGGAGACTAGCCTTGGCTATTTACCTCTCAAGCCTTTTTGGAAGCCCAAGCATAGGCGTGTATGCCTCTACCACGGATAAAGTGGCCATTGTCCCAAAACTTGTCCCATTAAAAAAGGCCCAAAGACTAGCAGAATGGCTTAAAGTTAAACTAATCCACACAAACATTGGAGGCTCAATCCTAGCTGGTTCGCTTGTGTGCGCAAACTCAAAAGGCATATTACTACCCCATTTTATTCGAGAAGAAGAACTTAAAATAATAGAATCCAATTTCGATGGCAACATAACAATAATGGAAACTAAAAGAACCGCCTACGGAAACCTTGTTCTAGCCAACGATTATGGCGCAGTTGTCGACCCAAGGTTAAAAGCAGGAGACAGAGAAAAAATATCCAAAACATTAGGCGTTAAAGTGGTGCCAAGCGAAATTGCAGGGCTCCCATACGTTGGGTCGCTGGCTGTTGCGACAAACAAGGGCGTATTAGCCCACCCCATGCTAAAGGATTCTGAAAGGAAAGTTTTGGAAGAAGTTTTAGGCGTTCCAGTTGATGTTGGCACAATCAACTGCGGGATACCCTATGTGGGAACTGGTTTGATCTGCAACAGTTACAGCGCCGTAGCCGGCTCGTTGACAACAGGCCCTGAAATATTCATTATTGGAAACGCCTTAGACGTTGCCAAAAGCTGAAAAATTTCGAAATCCTTATAATTGGACTTGCTTTGATGTTGTGAGGGAAGATGAGCGCTGTGAAGGTTTTCAGAATAACTGGTGAAATTCGGAAACCAAATTTAAATACAAAATTCAAAAAGGAAGTTGCCGCAGTAAAGCCAGAGCATGCAATAGAAAAGATTTACGCGGAATTAGGCAGCAAACATAGGGTGAAACGTTTTCAAATAAAAGTTATAAGTGTTGAAGAAGTTCCATTTCAAGAAATAGAAGATCCATTGTTAAAAAAGATGTTCGGAGAAGAAAAAGTTGGCAAGTAAAGATGAAGAAGAGCTTCGAAGGCTGAACATTGAATTAAGGGTACTTGAGCAGACGGCAGAAGCCATACAATCAAGGATTAACATGGTAAATGCTGTTATAACAGACCTAACTTATGCAAGCATGGCCCTTGAAGGCTTAGAGAAAGAAAAAGAAAACGCTGAACTTCTAGTTCCAATAGGGGGAAACTCTTACATTAAAGCCAGACTTGAAAACCCCGATAAAGTTATAGTTGGAATTGGCGCTGGAATATCCGTAGAAAAAACTTTGCAAGAAGCAAAAGAATTGATTAAAAAACGTTTAGAGGACATGGAAAAAACAAGGCTTTCGCTTCAACAGCAGCTCGCCCAAGTTGCCGAAAGAATAAGCTATGACAGAGAAAAATTTGAAGATTTGGTGGCAAAGCTTAGAGGAGAGACTTCATCCAAAAATGTTTGAGCGACTGAAATCTGGGCTTAAGGGTCTTGTCAATAAAATAACCACAACAGAGCTTAAAGCCGAAAATCTTCGGCCGCTTCTCTCCGAGTTTAAAATGAATCTTGTGGAAAACGATGTTGCCTTCCCCGTCGCGGAGCTCATATGCAATGAGTTAGAAAAGCGTTTAAATGGAGTTCAAGTTAAAAGGCTTGAAGACCGAAGAAAAATTGTGGAAGAAAATCTTCGGCAAGTTCTCCTAGAAACTATGCTGACAAACAACAGAATAAACTTGTTAGAGGCGGTGAAGGAAAAACGCAAAAGAAACGAACCTTTCGTCATAGTTTTTGTCGGAATAAACGGCACTGGAAAAACCACAACAATAGCCAAAGTCGCCCGCTTCCTAAACGCGAACGGATATTCCGTCGTGCTTGCCTGCAGCGACACTTATAGGGCTGGCTCAATAGAACAGCTTGAAGAACATGCCAAACGCTTAGGTATACGCATGATAAAACACAAGTATGGCGCTGACCCCGCCGCCGTAGCCTATGATGCAATAAGCCACGCCAAAGCCCAAGGAATAAATGTTGTTTTAATTGATACTGCTGGGAGAATACAAACAAACAGAAACCTAATGAACGAGCTTGCCAAAATCAAGCGTGTCGTGAATCCGGACTTAACAATTTTAACGGTTGACGCCCTAACTGGAAATGACGCTGTGATGCAAGCAGAAGAGTTCCATAAATCCGTTGGAATAGACGCCACAATACTTACGAAGGTGGACGCTGACGTTAAAGGCGGTTCAGCCATAAGCGTGTCTTACGTAACCAAAAAGCCCATAATATTTATTGGAACAGGACAAAAATACGAAAATCTAGAGGAGTTTAACCCAGAAAAGTTCGTGCAGATGATTATGAAATAATTTCTTTATTATTGATAAAAGCGTTTAAATCCCCTATTCTCCAAACTTAACCTATGCAATATCACTTAAAAATCGAAGTAAGTTTAAAGCCCGGACATAGCGATCCCGAAGGCGAAACCACTGCCCGCTTACTAAAAGAACTTGGCTATAATGTTGAAGATGTAAACGTTAGCAAAGTTTATAGCGTCATTTTAAACGCTAAATCGCGTGAAGAGGCGATGGCAAAAGCTGAAGAAATGTGCGTGAAACTTTTGGCAAATCCAACAAAAGACAACTATTCAATTTTTATTGAGGAGAAAAAATGACTCAAAGCCTCTATCACGCCAGAAAAGTTCCATTTCAAATTTATGAAGTCGGGATTCTCGAGGCTACCGATCAGCAATTGTTAGAGATTAGCCGTGAACTTGGCTTGGGTTTAAACCTTCAAGAAATGAAGGCTGTTCAACAATACTTTAGGGAGAGAGGCCGAAATCCAACAGATGTTGAGCTTCAAGCAATTGGGCAGACATGGTCTGAACATTGCTTCCACAAAACTTTCAAGGGAAAAATAAAGATTGGGAAAAAGGAAATCAACAGTCTTTTCAAAACGTATATTGTAAAGGCTACAAAAGAGATTAGGCCTTCATGGTGTTTTTCAGTTTTTGAGGATAATGCCGGCATAATCCACTTTGACAAGGGCTATGGAATTGCGGCGAAAGTTGAAACCCACAATCATCCATCTGCGATAGAACCTTTTGGCGGCGCAGCCACCGGCGTTGGTGGAGTAATCCGCGACATTTTGGGTGTTTGGGCGGACCCTATTGCATGCACGGACGTGCTGGGCTTTGGACCATTAAACTATGATTATAATAAACTTCCGCCAGGCGTTAAACATCCAAAATACATTTTCATGGGTGTTGTGGCCGGTATAGGAGCCTATGGCAACAACATGGGCATACCCACTGTTAATGGCGCCATATACTTTGACGAAAGCTATGTCGGAAACGTTGTTGTCTATTGCGGATGCATAGGGTTGCTGCCGCTGAAAAAATTTAGGAGAAATGCAAAACCAAACGACATAATAGTCTTGGCTGGGGGAAAAACTGGAAGAGATGGAATCCACGGCGTTACTTTTGCATCTGCAGAGCTTACAGCAGAATCTGAAATCGTTTCCAGATCAGCCGTTCAAATCGCCAATCCTATTGAAGAGGAAAAGCTGAAAAGGGCCATCATCAAAATTCGTGATCTTGAACTGGCCTCTGCCATAACAGACTTAGGCGGAGGTGGCCTATCATCCGCTGTTGGCGAAACTGCCAAAAGATTTGACTGCGGAGCAACTTTAGAGCTTGATAAAGTTCCTTTAAAATATCCTGGGCTGGCCCCATGGGAAATATACATTTCAGAATCGCAGGAAAGAATGCTGTTGGCTGTGCCGCCTGAAAATCTTGACAAAGTTTTGGAAATTTTCAGTGGTGAGAATGTTGAGGCTAACGCTATTGGAAGGTATACTGCAGACAAAATTTTGCGAATCTATTATCAAGGCGAAAAGGTTGCTGAAATGGAAATATCCTTCCTCTTTAACCCACCGGAAGTTTCCAGAACGGCAGAGTATAAGCCTCCAAAGTATTTAGAAGAACCCGCTTTCCCAATGCCGAAAGATTTAACTGAAACGCTTTTCCAGCTTTTGTCTTCGCCAAACATTGCTAGCAAAGAAAGTGTAATACGAACGTATGACCATGAAGTTAAAGGAAACACTGTTCTTAAGCCTCTCCATGGCGAGTATGGCGGCCCATCAGACGCAGCAGTGCTAAAGCCTCTTGACGATTCTTGGAAGGGGATAGCCATATCTTGTGGCATAAACCCAAATTATGGGCGGATTGACGTTTATTGGATGGCTGCCTCAGCCATAGATGAGGCTATAAGAAACAATGTGGCTGTTGGCGGAAGAAGAATAGCCTTACTTGACAATTTCACTTGGGGCAATCCCGAAAAGCCCGAAGTTCTCGGCAGCCTCGTCAAGGCTTGTGAAGCATGTTACGATTTTGCAACCGCTTTTAAAACACCATTTATTTCTGGAAAGGACAGCCTCTACAACGAATCTCCGCTTGGGCCTGTCACGCCCACGCTTTTAATTACAGCTGTTGGCATAGTTCCGGACGTCCGCTTGACCGTTTCCATGGACGTCAAAGATACTGGCGACCTAATCTACATTGTTGGACAAACCTATAATGAGTTGGGCGGTTCAGAATATTATAGGCTTAAGGGTTTTGTTGGAAATGTCGTGCCGAAGGTGCGGTCAAAACAAGCTTTGAAAACTTTTAAGGCTGTTACCAGAGCCGTGGATTTAGGTTTGGTTAAGGCTTGTCATGATTTGTCAGAGGGTGGCTTGGGCGTGGCGGCAGCTGAAATGGCCTTTTCTGGCGGATATGGGATGGAGTTGCATTTGCAGAAAGTTCCAAGAGAAAACTTGAATCGCAATGACTTCGTTCTATTTTCGGAGTCCAACAGCCGCTTTTTGGTTGAGGTTTCGGAAAAGGCGAAAGAAGAGTTTGAAGCCTTGTTTAAAGGCTCGCCATGTGCTGAAATAGGCCGTGTTACAAAAACCCCAAGACTACGCGTTTACGGACTAAACAATGAGATCGTTGTGGACGCATCGCTGAATGATTTGTTGGCAAGCTGGAAAAGGACATTTGGCAGCTGGGTTTAGGCATGAAACGGGAAGAGATTAAAGTCTGCGTTTTAAGGGTTGGCGGAACAAACTGCGATGCAGAAACCAAGCGGGCTTTTGAAGAGCTGGGCGTTCAAGCAGAAATTATGCACACAAACGAACTAGCCAAACGTAAAAACCTCTTGGAATATCATGTTTTGGTTTTTCCAGGAGGCTTCTCTTACGGGGATTATGTGCGGGCAGGCGCCATATGGGCGAAGTGGATAATGGCAAAACTCGGCGAGGAGCTTAAAGCCTTCGTTGACGAGAACCGCTTAATTCTTGGTATATGTAATGGCTTCCAAGTACTTGTTGAAGCCGGTTTCCTCCCGGGATTCGATGGAATAAGCCCATATCCCGAGGCTGTTTTGGCAACAAATTCTCCGCCAGGATATAACTGCCGTTGGATTTACATCAGGCATGAAAACAAGGGAAAATGTGCATTCACTTGGAAAATTCCGAAAGACAAAGTACTGCGAATTCCAGTTGCCCATTCTGAAGGAAGATTCATGTTTGCAAAAGAAAAGGAAAAGGAGTTCTTGCAAAAGCTTTACGAAAATGACCAGCTAGTCTTTCGTTATTGTGATAAAAGTGGCGAATATGCTGATGGTCGTTTTCCAACAAATCCAAACGGCTCTTTCCATGACATAGCTGGAATATGCAATCCAGAAGGAACAATATTCGGTTTGATGCCACATCCAGAAAGAGCCTTCTACTGGTGGCAACAACCAGACTGGACAAGGCAGAAGCAAATGCCCCAACACGGAGATGGAAAACTAATCTTTGAAAGTCTAATCGAATATTTAACCAAGAAATTTTAAATCCTCAACGTACGGCAACCCGGTTCTAGCGCCAATCTTCATTATGCATCTTGAAGCCACAAAATTGCCGAGCCTTCCGCATTCATACAAACTTTTGCCCTTTACTAGGCCATAAAGAAAACCAGCGCAGAATGCGTCGCCAGCGCCAGTGGTATCAACAACTTTTACGTTGAAACGGTTTATTTGATGTTTTTCCTTGCCATCAGTGACATAACAGCCCTTGCTGCCGAGTTTCACTGCAACTATTTTAACGCCCTTTTCCAGAAGGGCTTCAGCCGCCTTTTTGTAATCCTTCACCTTTGTTAGAAGTTCAAGTTCTCTTTGGTTTGGCATTAGCACATAAGTGCGTCTTATTATATGTTCTAAAGCAGCTAACCCTTTTCTTGCGTATAACTCTCCAGGGTCAAGGCTTACCTTTACGTCTTCCGGCAAGATTTCAACAAGCCTTTTTTGTGTTTGGAAGGATTTCTCTCCAACAAAAGATGTTAAATGCAAAAAGCTTGTATTGAAAGCATACTCTCTGTCTATCTCTTCGAAATCAATTGTATCATTTACGCCGGGATCAACATACAAGGCTCTTTCGCCCTTCTCGTCGACGAAACCCATGACTGTTCCGCTTCTGCCGTGGGCAACGCGGATTATGCCGTCTGTGTCCACTCCCTCTATACGAAAATCTTCGATGAGCATTTTGCCCTCCCTGTCATTTGCAACTTTTCCAATAAAGCCCGTTTTGCAGCCGAGCCTTGCCAAACCAACGATGGTGTTTGCCGCCGAACCGCCACAAGTTTCTTCGCAACCTTTTATGAACGCTTCTTCTTCTGCGCCGGCTATTCTGTTAACTTTGAAAAGTTTGTCTACGTTTAACGCTCCGAAGCCCACAACATCAAACTTTTTCATTTAAACAGCTCACGCAAGTAAATCTTGTAATCGCCAAGTTTTCCCCCATAATTTCCAGCAGAAACCTTCACCACACCATCAACATCCAATACCGCCTCTATACCAGCCTTCATCGCTTTCTTTACGGCCTCAAGTGAAACACCGTTAATCACAATTTCTGGAATATAATTGACGCCTTCAGGAACCTTTGATTCCCTGCCCAACCTCCTTTTTAATGATGGGCAGTATGGATGGTTTGTTGTTGGTCCAATCCATGGGAAACGCGTTTCAGGCTTTGAGCCTGCACTGCAAATGTCAAATGGGGTTATAACCCCTTCAATATTGTGTATTGCCGCTAGGGCTTTTTCTCCAGCCTTTTTGAGGGACTCTTTCGATTTGCACATGACCCAAAAGTTTGCGCCCATAACCCCACGGCCATAGCCAACATAACGCTCAATAATAAAGTCTGGAACCATTATCGGCACAACTATTACTTCGCGGTTAAAACGTTTTTCAACCCATTCATAACCGTCTCCACAGTGTCCCACCCGCTCCATCATATCAATTTTACCCAGCGAGTTTGGCAAGGCGTCAAAAACGGCCGTGAATGGCTTAACAAGAATATCTTGGCGAATCCTATAGGAGAGTTCTATTTCAAATTTTTTAAGCGAATCAGAAAATGGCTTTTTTGGGTCTATTCCACCCCAAAATTGTAGGATTGCGCCCTTACGTTTGTCGGGTGTCTCCTTTTCATCCAATAATCTTTCTATTCCGCCTTCAACCCTTCCGATGACTATTGATGGGGTTGCTGTGGCATCTTCAGCCGCTTTAAGCAATGTTTTTTCATCATCAGCCGTCACGATTAGTCGACAGTAAACGCCTTCAAAGGCTTCCGCATACGTGTCTTCAATTTCAACTTTCCCACGCATTTATCCTAACCTTCCGATGGCTTCTCCTCTAACCTTTTTCCTAAATTCACTGCTCTCTTTCGCTAGAGCTTCCATATTTTCGCTTGTTATTATTTTAACTTTGGGCAAAGTTTTTGGGTAAATTTTGAAGAAGGTTTCAAGCAAAGTTTTGTTTATCCCGCTCTTCTTTAAACTTTCAAAACTCCAGTTTTCAACAAGCTTTAGGGTTTGCTTTTTCCCAAATTTGCAAAAAACTTCGGCGAGAACTGCGGTTACAAGGCTGTTTTCTGCTAAAATTGCTATTTCAGCATTTTCTATGGCGTATCGGTTACCGTTAAAGGAAACTGTTAAGCCGCCGTTTTCCCTAACAAGTTGGAAGGCGTCCACGTCGGTTATGCTGTCGCCAACATACATAACATCTTTTAGGGTGGACCCCACTCTTTTTGCAGCGTCCTTTATTGCTTCAGCTTTTTCTCTGCCGCCGATAGGATTAACCTCAGACAAAATTTTTCCAACATTCATGGAAGCGATTTCCTTCCAGAAAATTTCATCCAACCGCAAAATTACTTTTTCGTGGCTCGCTGAAAAATCCTTTATTGTCTTCGCTTGTGGTGGAATGTCAATAATGGGCATTTTTGCAATTTCCTCTGCAATTTTCTTCAGCCTGTTTTTCTCCGCCTCTGTAATGGGAAACTTGTCTATTCTAAGCTTTGTGCAATATGCATTCTCGTAGGGAAAGTCTATGCTTTGGCACAGCGCCCTAATATAGTGCTCGTAGCTTGTGCTAACTATGAAAGCGTGGGTTATTTGGCGAATAGATTGGAGCGAATCTTTAACATTTGGAATTAAAATCAAACTTTGGGCTGAAAAAGCACGCATTTCCTCGTCCGTAACTCCATAAGCCTTAAAAAACGGCAAAATAAGCTTTAAGGTGTCGCCGGCCTTATAATTGGGCCTTTTTAAAACGCCAGCTAAAACATCGTCGTAGCTGCTTATGACCGTGAAGATTTCGTCTCCTTCCGGAACAAAATGTGACATTAATTCAAAGGCATTATCATTTTTTGAGATCGGGCCTTCGCAATCCGATATGAAAACGCTCATTGTTTGCGCCTCAAAAGCTCCATGTGCTTTACGCTTTTCTTAATATGTTCTTTTGAGGCAACGTCAGTCCTATGCCAGAGGGCTCCACCTTTAATGGCTTTAATTCCCTCGAGAGAAATTTGCCTAGCTTCCTCTATGTTTTCGCCTATGCCCAAAACGCCAACAGCCCTAGATTTTAATGGATGAATTTTACCATCTTCTCGCAGTTCCACGGACGCCGGGTAAACTCTAATCTTTTCACCATATTTTTCAGACAGTTTATAGGCGTCAGTCAAATCAACCGGCGTGCCAATCTCGTTTTTTATAACTAGATTTGGGAAGGTATCTACGTAACCGCCATAGTTTGGCGGAACCTTGTATGTTAAGACGGACGCCGCTTGCTCCAATCTTATGCTTATTAGGTTGCCTTCTAAAATTTTGAAGCAAACGTCAACAAAATCATCCTTTAATAAAGGAAGGATGTTAATGATTTCTGGGTCTCCTGGTCGACTATTATTTTCCAGGATTTTGGGTCCCGCGCCAGTATGCATGAAAGCCACATAAAATGGGATGCCTCTCAAACTCGTGTTGTCCTCGCCTTTCCACCTTTTAAATAGCGTGTTGACAATTTCTTCTTCTTTTGCTCTATCTCCCTTAGTCATGAAAGGAAGCAAGTCTCCAACATCCTTGTATGAACCCATCCCACCCGTGTTTGGTCCCTTGTCACCGTCAAAGGCCCTTTTATAATCCCTTGTTTCAGGTAAAGGAACCAAATGTTTGCCGTCGCAGAAAGCCTGAAAGCTTGACTCCTCCCCCTCAATTTTTTCCTCAATTATCACGGGTCCATGTTGAAAGTTCGCCATAAAATGTTCAAATAGTTGCTCACGTGTTGTGAAATGGTCTCCCCAAACGCCTACACCCTTACCGGCTGCCGGCTGGTCTGGCTTTACGACAGCTTGGTTATTAAGTTCGTCAAGCCATTTGTAAACAGCTTTTTTTGCTTCTTCTGGGCTTTTAAAGTCTTTTGGATTGAATATTTTGAAGCGTGGATTAACTTCTGGAACTGTTTGTTGGAATAGTAGGCGTTGTTTGACTTTGCTTGCTTCTATGGCGTATTTTTGTGTTGGGCAAATCATTGGAATTTTTGTTTTTTCCTCAATTAGGTCGCGGATTCCATCAATTATTGGTTTTTCTGGGCCGACAATGCCGAAGTCTATGAAATCCTTATTGTTTTCTGCGAATTTGCAAATTTCATTTACATTCAAATCTGGAATAACAACGTGTTTTGCTGCCTTTTTCAAATTGAATGGGTTTCTTTGTTTGTCTGCCACAAAAATCTTAACATCATACTTTGTGCTTCTTGTGAAGGCATCTATTATCGCGGCTTCTCTGGCGCCATAAGAAACGACGAGTATGCCAACTTTTTCCATGGCGGTAACCGTAAAAAGTTATGGCTTCAAGGCTTTAAACTGTTTTCTAAATGCTTTGGAGGAGCTCTTCCATTTCATAAATTCTTCCTGTTTCTTCATGGCCCTCCAGAAATCTTTTCTTCATTTCATCTGCTATTTTTTGGGCTAGTGGTGTGGGATATTTCCCCGTGACGCATCCGAGGCACAACTCATTTTGCTTGAGGCCTGTGGCTTTTACGAAATTTTCTATTGACTGGTAGCAAACGGAGTCTGCGCCGATTATTTTTGCTATTTCTTCCGCCGTATGCCTTGAACCTATTAGTTGGCCGTACGTTGCCATGTCTATTCCGTAAAAGCATGGTCCAATTATGCGTGGAAAAGTCACGAACAAATGTACTTTTTTGGCTCCCATCCTACGAAGTTTTTCTACAATAACCTTTGTTGTGTCTCCACGGACAATGCTGTCTTCTGTTGCTATGATGCGTTTTCCCTTAACTTTTGATGCTAAAATGTTAATTTTCTTGTCAATTGTCGTGTAACGTTCCTTGCTTAGGAGTATGAACGCTCTTTCAGTTACATAACGGTGTCTGCGAGAAGCCCTTTCCCACCTTAACCCGGACTCTTCGTGAACTCCCAAGGCTGCATCATCGCCGGTCTCCGGTAAAGAAATAATTATGTCCGCATCCTTAACTACGTCTGGATTTTCTCGGGCTAGGTTTCTTCCAAACTCCTCCCTAACCTCATAAACATATTTATCATCAAACCTGGAGTCTGGCCTAGCAAAATATGCAAATTCGAAAGCGCAGAAGGCTTTGCGCGAATTACGTGTCAATTTTTCTCTTTCAAATCCATTTTCCGAAACTCTTACAAGTTCGCCTGGCTCAACTTCAAAGCTTCTTTCGAAACCGTTTATGTCCAAACCAACAGTTTCCGAAGAAAAGGCGTAAATTTTCTTGTCTGGGCTATATCCGGCGCAAAGCGGTCTTATTCCATTCGGGTCTTTGAATGCGAAAAACTCGCCATCATTTGTTATGCCTGCAACGGAGAAGGCACCCTCTATTTCTTGTAGGCATGCGTTGACGGCTGAGGCCAGGTCTTTAGTTTTATTTAGTTCAATTAGAAGTTTGTGGCAAATTAAGTCTGCATCGCATTCGTAAGAGAATTTTGGGAAATGTTTGCAGATTTCCTTCTTTAGTTGGAAGACGTTTACAACGTTGCCATTAAAGGATATGGCCAACTTAAGTCCCTTTTTTGATGCTGTCACCGGTTGGGTGCCCTTTATTAGCGATTTTTCATCCGATTTTCCAGAGGTTGTGTAGCGCACGTTTCCTATGCCAATGTGTCCCGGCAATCTCCCAAACCATTCTTGGATGGCGCTTGCCTTAATTTTTGGTATGAGGTCAAGGTTTCTGTAGGCGTAAAATTTTCCATTGTTGTATGTGAGAAAGCCATGAGACTGGTGGCCTCTGTGGTTTTGGGCTCTCAATCCCCAATATAGGTATGGGAATATGGGTTGTTTTTCGAAGTTTATTGCTCCGAATACTCCGCACGCGATTTTTATTTTGTCTCCCATGAGTGGCATTAAGAAAGCGGGTATTTATCAGTTTTTGTAACACTTTTAACTAAATTAAATGTTTTATGGGGTTAGCCTAAATTTATCTCTGGGGTATAGGGTTACTTCCCTAATGTTTTTCTTTCCAGTCAACATCATTGTAAGCCTCTCTAGGCCTATGGCCCAACCCGCATGCGGTGGCATTCCATAATCAAAGGCTTGCAGATGATATTTGAAGGACTCTGGGTTCAAGCCCTTCTCTTTTAAGCGTTTTATAAGCAGTTCTTTATCGGCAATTCTTGTTCCTCCAGAAACAAGCTCAAGCCATCGCCACATTAGGTCGAACCCTTCGCATACGTCTGGATTTTCGTCGCGTGGCTTTATGTAAAATGCCTTTGAATGGGTGGGCCAGTCTGTGATAAAATAGAATGTTGGGTAAATTTTGCCGAGCGCTCGAAGGGCTGGTGTTGGTATGTCTTCGCCCCAAGGAATTTCTATGCCTTCGCTTTTCAGTTCCTTTAAAACGTCATCGTAAGTTAATCTTTTGAATGGGACTTCTGGAATGCTAACCTTATACTTTAATGTTGCCAGTTCCTTCTTGCATTTTTCGTTTACAACTCTGCAAACGTGTTGAATTAGTCGTTCAAGCAATTGCATAACGTCTTCAGCGTCTGCAAATGCTTGTTCAATGTCTATCGAAACAAATTCGCTTGTATGCATTCTTGTATGCGATTCCTCCGCCCTAAAAAATGGGCCGATTTCAAACACTTTTTCAAGGCTCATAACAAGCTGCTCTTTATACAATTGGGGGCTTTGAGCAAGAAACGTTTTCTTGCCGAAATAATCAACGGAAAAGAGGGCTGCACCGCCTTCGGTTGCCGAAGCAATAATGCGTGGTGTATGAACCTCTATAAAGCCCCTTTCGAAAAGAAAATCGCGTATTGCCTCTACGGCCGTGTGTTGAATTTTGAAAATTGCCACGTTTTCTTCGCTGCATAAGTCTAAAGCTCTGGCGTCGAGTCTTACTTCAAGCTTCGCCGGTGTTTTTCCAGTTATGTCGATTGGTAGTTGCGGGGAGGCCGTGCTGAAAATTTTTATTTCCTTCGGTATTACTTCGACTCCCCTCGGCGTTATTGTTGTTTTCTTCACTACTCCTTTAACGCCTATGCTGAACCGCCTTTGCAGAACATCGGACTTCGAAAGGACTTCGGCGCTAACCTTCTTTCTTGGAACAGTGATTTGGACAGTTCCCTCCCTATCTTGCAGTATGATGAATCTTATTCCGCCTAGGTCCCTTATTTCTTGAACCCAACCGAATAATGTTACTTCTAAACCATCCATTTCGGGCTTAATTTCAGCTGAATAGTGGGTTCTTTGCCAATCGCCTATAATGTCTAACTTCAAAGTTTTCACCGCCTCAGACTTTAATCTGTAAACTCTACGCGTAAGGTCATGTTTCGAACTTTACGTGCGATTTCCTTTAAAGCCTTTACATCAAATGGCGGTTGTCCCCCACGGCGCTTCCTCAAAATAACTCTTGTTTCGGTTGTTCCATCCGGAAGCCAAATAGTGTTTATGGTAACTACGCTTAAGGGGGCGAAAAGGTCTTCAAGAAATTTTCTGTCGTCAACCCCATGCTCCAATATTCGAACGCTTTTACCAGTCTCCTCACTTATGGCTTTAATTATCTTTCCACCAAAACCCAAGAGTCGAGGGACATCGCCAACTCCAACAATAATTGCCAAAGTTTTTCCAACGTCAACAGCGCCATGAAAGTAAACGTTCTGAAGAGACGGATATTTCTCTTCTAATGACAGGAGTAAACGGGCTATTTTCAAGTCTAATTCGCTTACTTCTCCAGACTCGAGTTTAGCCAAACACTTTTGGCACAATATTCCACTCTTTAAACAGAAACTGCATAAGGCTGTTTTCACCTGAAAGGACGCCCTCCACAAATAAAGGAGGGGGGCGGAGCTCTCGAAATTTTATGCGGAATTTTGGCTTTAGCGTTCGAGGGTAATCTCTATTGTACTGACGTTTGTGGGCGTGCCACCCTCTCCTCTGGGTGCCATCTGCTGCGTTCCAATGCCGACTTTCTTGATTTTCACATCTGGCAGAAATCGGCGTCTAACGACCTCAACAACGTCGACCGCTCTGCTTATTGATCTCCCTCTTGCCTTGACGTTCACTTCTTTTGCTCCGCCGTGAAAGAGGGTTATGCAAGCCAGTACATAGTTCATTACTGGCTTATTTCCGACCAACACTGAGTTGCTTTCTGACATTTGTACCGCCTCACTCCTAGTTTCACATTTTCTATGGCTTCATAACCTTTTTTATCGATAAATAAATACATTGCGGTCTCATCCCTTAACGAAGCATATAAGTTCATCTTTCGACAACAATTTATTTTGTAGAACAATCATGGAGCTGCAAGCGGTAACAGCGTACGCTTCAACAGTGCTATTCGTAATGGGCTGCTTCTCACTTATTCTAGCCGTCCTTTTCCGCTCAAAATTTAAAAAGCTGGAAGAACTGTCCAGTGCTGAGCTGTCAGCAAACGTGTATAGCAAAACTTTCGTTATTTTCGATCCCTATGAGGGAAGTAGAAAAATAATCAACAGTTACTTGCCACTTTGGGCACTCGTTGTTGGGTTCTTCTCATTCACCGTTTCACTAGCCTTTTTCGTTCTTGCGAATATTGGTTTTGGATTAAGCATCTTAGCAGCGCTAACTAGTTTAAACCTGATCGTTATGGACGGAGCCTTCGACGTTTACAAAAGTTCAAAAATATTCGCGGACGCAATCAATAAAGGAAGCGGCCTAGGAGTAGGCGATTTAAAAGTCTTCTTCACCCTTAAAGTTTGCACACGGAGGTTGGGCTACTACTATTTGGGCGTTGCAGTTTTCTTAGCGGCTACCTCTCTATCATTACCTCACATCCTTAACCAAGTGATGCTAGTCCTCGCCCTATTCATGGCAGAAATAGCCCGCATAAGCTCGGTTGCCGGATTCGCAAACTGGCAGCTTGCAGTATTCTTGTTTCCATATTCGTCATGTTGTTTGAGATCCTAATCATGAAAATCAAAAACGTGGTTTTTAAAATTTGAACTAAAAGGACAAGATTTCTTCTTCTAAAAGATTATTTTGAACACGGAACTCGCATGCCGCTGTCTCCATTGCAACGCTTCACAATTAAATCTAAAGATGCAAGGTTATTATGCAAAATTATTATACAAAGTTTTATTTACAACTTTGCTTTGTTATATCCAAAATTTAACAAATGCTAAGTTGAGGGAGTTTCGTTGGAAGCTTTAACAAGGCGATCTCTGCAACTTTTGCGCATGCTTTTTGAAAAGGGTAAACTAACAAGCGCATACACTTTGCAAGTAAAACAAGAGGAGTTGGCGAAAGAACTTGGAATAAGCAGACAAGCCTTGAATGTTCATTTGAGAAAGTTAAGAGACCTAAACTATATACGTACGGGCAGGGGCTTCATAGACGTTACCGAGAAGGGACTCAGCGTGCTCGGAATCCCAACAAACCCGGCGTTTATACTTCTCAAGGTGGCGCCGCACAAAAGGCAGCAGGCCTATGAAAAAGTTAAGGAACTCTACATTCAAAGGGCATTTAGAATAGCTGGCGATGTTGACGCCCTCATAATGGTTGATGGAGAAAAGCTTGACGAAGTACTAAAGAAACTCTCTTCAATCGACGGAATTCAAGACACAAAATCCTACGTAACAATAGAAATAATAAAATGAAAGAAGGGAAAAGGAGAAAACCCCATGAAACTATTTGAATACGAAGCAAAAAACATATTCGCCAAATATGGGATTCCAACACCTCAAGGTGAATTAGCAACAACCCCAAACCAAGCCCGCGAAGTTGCAAGTAAGCTGAAACCTCCTTTTGTAGTCAAAGCGCAAGTTTTGGTGGCGGGAAGGGGGAAAGCTGGCGGAATACTTTTTGCAAGTTCCGTAGATGAGGTTGAAGGGCATGCACGGAAACTTTTAGCGATGCAGATTAAGGGATCACCGGTTAAAGGCGTGTTAGTTGAAGAAAAAGTGGAAATTAAAAAGGAACTCTATTTTGGTATGACAACGGATAGATTCAATCGAAGTTACATTGTTTTGGCCTCTGCTGCGGGCGGAATGGAAATAGAAGAAATTGCGTCAAAAGCTCTTGAAAAACTTGTTAGATTTCCAATAAATCCCATACATGGTTTCCAGCCATTTCATGCACGTCAACTTGCAAGAAAAATAGGTTATGCGGGCGCTCAACTATCAGAGCTTGCAAGAATTTTTAGGGCAATTTATTGTGCTGGCATTGATTTTGACGCCGAGTTGATTGAGGCAAACCCGTTAGTAGAAACTGTTGATGGAAAATTTGTTGCAGCGGACGCGCGCATAATAATTGACGATAACGCCATGTTTAGGCATCCAGAATTTAAAAGGAAAATGCTAGAAGGTGAAAGCGAACTATCACCTCAAGAGCTTGAGGCAATGAAAAATGATTTAGCCTACGTAAAATTGGACGGTGACATAGGCGTTATAGGAAACGGCGCAGGCCTTGTAATGGCAACCTTGGACATGGTTCAATATTATGGTGGAAAACCAGCGAATTTTTTGGATGTTGGAGGCGGTGCAGCTTCAGACAAAATAGCATCTGCCCTCAAAATAGTGCTTTCCGACCCAAATGTAAAAGTGCTTTTCATCAATATTTTAGGAGGCATCACCCGCTGCGACGAGGTTGCACGCGGAATTCTTGAGGCCAAAACAAAGGTTGGCGTAACAAAACCCATGGTTATTAGGCTTGTTGGCACAAACGAGGAAGAAGGCAAGCGAATACTCAGAGAAGCTGGGATACATGTTCTTGAAAGCATGGAAGAGGCTGCTGAAAAAGCTGTTAAAATTTCTATGCATGGAGGTAGTTAAATGGGCATTATAGTTGACAGAAACACTCGCGCAATAGTTCAGGGCATAACTGGAACCCAAGGAAGTTTCCATACCAAACTTATGCTGGAATATGGGACGAAAATAGTTGCGGGCGTAACCCCTGGGAAAGGCGGAGCAAACGTTCACGGCGTTCCAGTCTACGACACAGTTGAAGAAGCCCAGAAAGAACATTCAGCAAACGCCTCAATAATTTTTGTACCAGCCCCATTTGCAGCCGACGCAGCCCTTGAGGCTTTAGAAAATGAAATAAAAACTGTGGTTATAATAACTGAGCATATTCCAATAAAGGACGCAATTATGTTAATGGCCCACGCAAAACAAGCCAACGCCACAATAATAGGGCCCAACACTCCAGGAATCATAACTCCTACAGAATGCAAGCTTGGGATTATGCCAGCCCACATTTTCAAGGCGGGCAGCGTTGGCATAGTTTCAAGAAGTGGAACCCTTACATACGAAATAGCAGCAAGCCTAACAAAGAACAATTTTGGACAATCCACATGCCTTGGCCTCGGAGGAGACCCAATAACCGGATTAAACTTCATCGACGCACTAAAAATGTTTAGAGAAGACAAACAAACGAAGGCCGTTGTTTTGATTGGAGAAATTGGCGGAAACCTCGAAGAACTGGCAGCCGAATACATTAAGAAGGAGAAATATCCAAAACCAATCGTGGCCTTCATAGCTGGCCGCACGGCTCCGCCTGGAAAACGTATGGGACATGCAGGCGCAATAATTATGGGAGGGGCGGGCACAGCCCAAAGTAAAATCGTGTCCCTCAAGAATGCTGGAGTGAGTGTTGCGGATAAACCGGGCGACGTACCCAAATTGTTAAACAAGCTAATTGTCTGACGCAAACAACTTTATAGGAATGGAAGCTAGCAAAAAGTATATTTTATAGCATGGCATGAGAGTTTCAACAAAAAGGTGACTTAAATGCCGATAATGGACCCCTTCAAGAAGACGCTTGCCCAAAAACATAGACTTTACATGAAAATCTGCCGGGATTGTGGGGCAAGAAATGCAACAACGGCCGTAAAATGTAGGAAATGTAGAAGCAAAAACCTTCGATGGAAGAAAAGAGAACTAGTAAAGTAATTAAAACATCTTTAAAGAGTTTTAAACAATGTTTCAATGTTAAAAATCGTGTTGGCACAACCATTCTTAATAAGTGGAACAGCTTGTCCAGCGATGCCCAAACCACTTAGTGCTTCTCCACACATTTTAATTTCCTCCCCGCAAGCAACTCCAACAACACCCTCATAATCTTTCATTTTCAAAATTTTTGGAACACAAGAGCTTCCAGGCAGAATGTAAACATCGTATCCCTTTTTCTGCGCGTACGATGAAGCCCTATTTACTAGGCAGTCTGGCGAGCATTTTGCGCAAATATAGGAGGGAATGTGTTGATCAAAAAAGGCCTTGCAGCGGCTGTCCATATATTTTCTTGAACAGTGTGGGAGGAAAAGCGCCCTTCTCCTACTTTTTACGAATTTCTCTTTTTCCAAGAGATTTCGCGCTTGAATTTCTATGAAGTCTTCAACTAGGAGCACGGCATCCGCTAAATTGAGGCCTGTTGCCTCTTGAATCTTAAACCTCTTTATCATTTTATGCAGTGTTTTACTCAGCTTTTTGTGCACGTCCTTCTGATAACTTACCATTGTAATTTCCTTGAAGAAGAAACGCGAGATTTTTGAGAGGTCGAATGTGAATTTATATGGCATAAAATATTGATTAGAGAGACAAACCTTTAAAATTAACTGTACATATTAAACTAGAATCCGAAAGCAGAATAATGATTGGAGGTTCAGTTTGGGTTTACTGGACATTTTTAGGAGGAGGAAAGGAAAGAAAGAGGAGAAAGCTCCCACTGCATCAAGGAAGCCAACGGAATTGGAAGAATTTTGCGGTGACGACAAAGAGACTTATGAAGCATTGCTTGACACGATGTTTCTTGATCCGAGAAAAATTGGAACTACAATGAAAGAGGCTGCGGAAAACGCCAAAAAATTCGAGAAGGCTAATGACTTAACAAAGGCCAGATTATGGTATCAAATAGCCGGCGGACTAGCAATTTACGAAGGGAACGTAAAAAAGGTTGTAGAATATTTCAGCGAGTGCGAGAGGCTTTCGCCGAACAAAAAGTATTCTATACTAAAGAATCCCGAAAAGGCTGTGGCTGTTGCCCAAGAGTTTTATAAAAAATACTTAAAATAATTTTGAGTGCGGAATTGCTTATTTTTCTGCTTCTGTATAGCCTAAAAGTTCTCTTAGCGACTTTACTTCTTCGCGGAGCATGTTTACTTCGCTTTCAAGGGCGCTGACCCTTGATTCGGCGGCCTTCCTCAACTTCTCTATTTCGACCATTAAATTTGCGCGTTCAGCCTCCAAATTCTTTATTTTTTCACGTAAACTCTTTAAAGATTGCATAGACTCTCCCTTCTCACCCTATTTTTACACGTTTAACCAATTTTTAACACTTACTGTTTCTTCCAAGCTTGGGATGAAGAAAAATTAAAAATAAAAAGCGGGAAGATTAAAGGGTCATTTGAAACATTAGCCGTTCGACAAGCTCTTTGTAGCGATTCCGAATTGTTACTTCGGTGACTTGCGCTATTTCAGCTATTTCTCTCTGGGTTTTTCTTTCGCCAGTTAACACTGAAGCAACATAACTTGCGGCGGCCGCAATTCCTGTTGGCCCTCGCCCAGATGTGAGTTTAAGCTCTTTTGCAGCTGACAAGATTTTGTGGGCAATTTCTTCTACTTTGCCTTGCATTGTTAGTTGGCTTGAAAACTTTGTTACGTATTGGCTGGGTTTTAAGGGTGGAATGGAATAATTGAGTTCTTTGAGGAGGAAGCGGTAGCTTCTTCCAACCTCCTTCTTATTCACGTTTGAGGCTTGGGCTATCTCTTCCAAAGTTCTTGCAAGCCCACATTGTCTACAAGCCAAATATATGGCTGCCGAAGTCACGCCCTGAATGGATCTTCCACGTATAAGCCTTTCCTTCACGGCTTTTCGATAAATGACAGATGCTGTTTCAAGAATATTTTTCGGGAGATTTAAGTTATTGGCAATTTTTGTTATTTCCGACAACGCAAAAGCCAGGTTTCGCTCTGTAGCGTCTGAAACTCTTATGCGTCGCTGCCACTTTCTCAACCGGTAAACTTGAGCTTTCTGTCCCGGCGAAAGGCTTTTCCCATAGATGTCGCGATCATGCCAGTCAATCATCGTTGACAAGCCTTTGTCATGGATTGTGTATGTTAAGGGCGCTCCGACCCTCGTGCGTTTAGCTCGCTGTTCGTCGTCGAACGCCCTCCATTCTGGGCCTCTGTCAGCTATTTTTGCAGCCACGACGAAGCCGCAGTCCATGCAAACAACTTCTGCACATTCGTAATCGCGCATGAGTCTTGTGCTGCCGCATTCTGGGCAACACTGAACTTTTACGGATTCGATATGTGAGGCGGGTAAAGCTGGGTCGGGATCCTCTCTACTTTCCTCATCTTCGCCCAAATTTATCCTTCTCCTTTCCTCCTCGAGGGGAGTGAATACAAAATTTTGCCGACTAGCTCGTCTACATTTCTTGTTTCAGGTTTTACTGCTGCGTAGGGAGAGGAAACCGGACCGAAAATGTCAAAAACCTTTCCTATGGGCCTTAACTTTTCGTCAATCACGGTTTCGCCGATTTTTGGAATTCTTTCAACTTTTATTATAAGATTTTGGCTTAATGGACTTATATGAAGGACCAGTCCTAGTCTCCGCAAATTTTAATTTTCCCCTCACTAAAAACAGAAAGTCTCAAACGAGCCATATTATTTAAACATTTCTACAAAATATGCTGTGTCAAAGCTTTTTGTTTAATTCAGTCGAAACATTCATAAATGAGAAATGTTGATTAAACTGTGCATTTGAAGGGTGAGGCTTATGTCCAAACCATTTTACGTGAAAATCGAAATTCCAAAAGAAGTAGCAGATGCAGCCTATGAAGCCCTGCAAATAGCGGCAAAAACAGGAGTTGTTAGAAAAGGCACGAATGAGACGACGAAGGCCGTTGAAAGGGCTCAGGCAAAGCTTGTGGTTATAGCTGAGGATGTTGATCCCCCAGAGGTTGTCGCCCATCTGCCACTGTTATGCGAAGAGCGGAAAATACCATATGTTTTTGTTCCGAGCAAAGAGAAAATCGGCAATGCTGTCGGCATTGATGTTTCTGCCGCGTCTGCTTGTATTGTGAATGAGGGAGAGGCTGCGGGGCTTGTTAAAGAGATAATTGCAAGACTTGAACAGTTGAAAAGAGGAGCCAAGTGATGAGTAAGGAAGAGAAGGAAGCCGCTGAAGAGCTTACCCCAGCTGAAGTGATTCAAATAATTGGGCGGACTGGCGTGACTGGTGAAATAACGCAGGTTAGGGTGCGCATTTTGGAGGGAAAAGATAAGGGGCGCATAATAACGCGCAATGTTAAGGGTCCTGTTAGAGTTCAAGACATTTTGATGCTTAGAGAAACTGAGAGGGAAGCCAAGAAAATAACAAGATAAGCATAAAACAAAGTTGCTGAGGGATGGCAGTTGCCTAAACCTAGGAAATGCTCATTTTGTGGTAACGAGTTTCCGCCTGGTACTGGAATGATGTATGTTAAAAATGATGGGTCGATTTTGTGGTTTTGTTCAAGTAAATGTAGAAAAAGTTCATTGAAGCTTGGAAGGGATGCCCGAAAACTCAAGTGGACAGTTTACTTTGGGAAAGAGGAAAAAGGAAAAGCGTAATACTTCAAATTTTCAATCTTTATTTCCAATAATTATTGGGAAGGATATTTTCTAGAACCAACTAGCTTTTCCCATAAAATTTTATTGTGGATGCATCCGATGTCTGGAGCATTTACGTTTCCGTTAAAGTAGCTGTAGGCTCTTGCGCGGCATCCCCCGCAGATGTATTTGTCTGGGCACTTGCCGCAACCAACTTTTTCGCCATTAACTGTGTAGTCTTCAAGTTTTTCTCTTATGCGAAGTTTCCATAGAAGTGGATGTTTGTCCCATATCTCTTCAAAATCATCCTTTAGGATGTTGCCTAAAACGGTGTCTTTGTTCGTTGGGAAGAAGACGCATGGCTTTATGTCTCCGTTTGGTTCAAGACAGCAGTATAAGCGTCCGGCGCCGCATCCGCCGAGGAAGTTTGCAACGTTTTCAACGCCCCTTTTTGCTGCGTAGTGGGCTTCAACCATGAATGTTTCGCCAGTTTTCTTCGAGAGTTCTTTTGTGACGCTGGCGTATTGGGGGCACGTGCTGAAGAATTTGTCAACTTTAATGTTTGATTTCCCATGTTTTAGCTCTTCTTCTTTTGCCTGCAGGTAGAGGCTGATTATCTCTTTCCCTATTGTTTCAAGCACGTGGAGCCTCTCGTCTGGGGTTAAATCCAATTCAACAAGGGATTTGGCCCTTCCAGTTGGAATGTAATTAAAATGCATAAACCGCACGTCTAATTTTTTTGCTAACTCTAATAACTTGTTAAGTTCGGCCAAGTTTCCCCTATGAATGGTTGTTGCAATGCATGTGTCGATTCCCTCTTCAACGCAGTTTTTAACGCCTTCCAAAGCCCTTTCAAAGGCGCCGTTAATCCCCCTAAATTCGTCGTGCACTTGTGGTGTGGCACCGTCAATGCTTATTTCCACGTAATCTACGCCGGCATCCTTAATTTTTTTGGCGTTGTCCTTTGTGATGAGCGTTCCATTTGAGGCTATGCTCACATAGCCTATACGTTTTTTTGCGTATGCTGCAAGCTCGAAAAAATCTTTTCTTGCAAGTGGTTCGCCTCCGCTAAAGGATAGTGCCGGCAACCCTATGCCCGCAATTTTTGAAAGTGTATCCAAAACCAGCTTTGCCTCTTCTGTTGAAAGTTCTGTTCTTTTTTGGGCTCCGGCATCCTCATAGCAATGTTTGCATCTCAAATTACATAAGTATGTAAAATTCCAGACGATTTCAAATGGTCCGGCTGGCGTGAAGGGGACGCGGACACCGTATTTTTCTATGCCCTTCATCATTAGGCCAAAGCCCCTAAGCCAAGCTTCCCCATACTGCTGGTTCAAAAACTGGCTGCGCATGAAATTCTTGTCTGCACGAAGGAAACGGCTTCCCAACTCATAAAATGGAATAGCGATTTTGCGGCTTATGCTCCGGCATGCCGGACAAAGCGTTGTTGGTTCCCCCAAAAAATTTTTTAATGAGTTTAGAAGGAGGCTGCCATCCCGCGGGCATTCTTTGTCGAACCTGCCAATTAGGGATTTAAGAATGGGATTTATGGTAACCGAGAATAAAGCGTTCTCGATGGGGTCGACTTGCATTTTAACCTTACCTTTTTGTCTGTTTTACACCCTCTTCTATCTTTTACTAGAGTTATTTATCAATTCTCCTCCAAAATTCCCTTGCCATAATTGTTTTTGGGTGCCTCCACAACGTAACATATTGGATTTTCTCATGATGTCCCAACATATTATTTTATTGTTTTTGATATATGCAGAATTTTGAAAGAATTGATTTATTAAGATACACTATACATTTTTCCAGTGGAGACTGCATGAACGCGAAAGGCAAGAAAAACAAGAAAAAATTGAACCTTTTAGAAATGTCTGATTCTGAAAGGAAAAATGTTGTGGAGAAGCTTAGGCAAATGTTTAGGCGGAATGTTGTTGAAGCCAAATTGTGGAATTGGTTTCTTCAATGTGAAACGTTGACGATAAACGGGGAAGTGGTGTTTTCTAGGGAAACAGCGTTTGATGGGGCTGTTATTGCATAAAACCAACCATAATTTTGAATAGAAGATTATTACATAAAGATTCTTAAGGCAAATTTGCTATTTCTACTTTTTAAAAATGGGAGAGGAAAATTCAATGTTGAAAGTAGCCTACAACTTTAAGCATGCCACAAATGTGCAGGGGATTCTGCTTTCGGCAATTCTATTGGTTTCGGTTTTTGGTGTAGTTGCACCCGTAGCATTCAACTCTTTAGGTGGAGTGGGTGGAGTAACGCCCAATGCTGTTCAAAAAATTTCGAGGGATGTCGTCGAAGCATTACAAAATACGGCAGCTGAACAACTGAATGTTATTGTTCAAGTGACTGACAAGGCTGAAGTGGCAGCCTTAATTGAGGTGCTTGGTGGGCAAGTTTCAATGGTTTATGAGAGTGTTGATGCGTTGGCGGCTTCCATTCCTGCGAGTAGTCTCCTGCAACTTGCCTCAGACAGTCGTGTGACTCGTATATACAAAGATGCAATTAAGGAGTTATGCTATAAGGGCGCCATAACCGAGAACTTGAAATACACTATTCCACGCGACCCAGCTACTGGCGAGCCTGTTCTTGCCGGCGAGCTTGAAGGAGTGGATGTTGAACCCATAGCAATAGAGGATATAGCCTCTGTCGAGCCTGGAATATACACAAACGCTGAATTGACAGGCGCAAGTGGCGTTTGGAGTGAAACCGCCGGCGCGGGCAGCGTGGTTGTCATCATAGATACTGGAGTTTGGTCAGATTCCCCCCCTGCTTGTTGGAAATGTGATTGGCGGAATTGACATAAGCCCAGACGTTGGAACACCCTACGAAGGATGGGGCGTCGCAACAAACCACTACCACGGGACAGCATGCGCCCACCTACTCGCAGCCCACGCAATATTAAGATTCAGACCTGGACACCCATGGGGAGAAGCCATCTACAACTATGATCCCGTGGGAACATGGAAAGACGAAAGCGGATACATTTACACTTACTGTTTTGGAATTGCGCCTGAGGCTTCCATCTACGCTATAAAGGTGTTTCCGCACACTGGTGCAGGGGTGCCATCTTCAATTATAATGCAGGCAATTGACATAGCAATACAAATGAAAATCAGCGGAACATTAGACGTGGACGTTATTAGCATGAGCCTCGGCGGCGGGGTAGGCGCAGACGGCGAAGACCCTGAAGACCTATTAGTTGACGCCGCAACAGAAGCGGGCATAACAGTTGTGGCGGCAGCCGGCAACGAAGGCCCAGCCTTACTAAGAGTAGCTTCTCCTGGAAGCGCAAAAACGGCCATAACCGTAGGCGCAGCAATGGACCCAATTCACGAATGGGTTTTTGGCGACATATACTTCTGGGCCTACTATGGACAGCCTGCTGGAAATGGATTAGGCGATGACCTTTGGTATCCGCACGATTACATGGCTATTGTTGACTTCAGCAGCAGAGGACCAACAGCAGACGGAAGACTAAAGCCAGATGTTGTTGCCACTGGTTCATGGTGCTTCCTCGGATTATTCCCAGACGGACGCGTAAGGTTGGGTGGAGGCACTTCTTTTTCAACACCTCAAGTTGCCGGAGTCGCTGCACTGCTTAACTCTTACATAGAGGCTAATGGACTGCCCTATGGACCAAAAGAGATTAAGCAAGCCATAATAGACGGGGCCGTTCCAATTCCGGGCTTCACCCCAGAAGAGCAAGGCGCAGGCTATGTTAATGCTGTAAACGCATTAAACGTCATCAAATCGGGCACATTTGGAACTCTGCCGACAACATGGCCACATCACATAGGCAACCTATGGTTCCCACCAATAGAAGTAACATGTCTGTGTAAGGGAAAAGCAACATTCAGCAACATAGTATTAGAACCTACTAAATACCAATACTTCGCCTTCTGGGTCTCAAGCGAAGTTGACTCAATCAAAATCACACTATCCAACGTTATTTTGGCCGATCCAGAAGAACAGAACCCATTATGGGGCGACGCAGGAGTAATATACCTAAGCACAGCCGAAAGAGGCGGCGCAGACAGCTACTATGCATGGGGCTTATACTTCAATGGAGACGGCGAAATCCTCATAACATCAGAAGTCCCACTTGAACCAGGAGTAATAAGACTTGCACTTGCAGGCGACTTCTCAAGCTACAACCAAGTGACTGTAGGCAAAATGACAATTGAAGTGACAGAAGTCCTGGTCACAAGCATAGACAAGAAAGTAATTCTCTACAACAACGGAGTTCCAACAACCGCTCTCGTTGAAGTCTATCCAGGAAAAATTGAAGGATACTATGGAACAATTAAACAGGGCGAAACAGACGTATACACGTTCAAGATAAACGACGCCAACGGTCTCGCATTTGTGTTTCTCTACTGGTGCCGCGATTGGACAAAGTGGGCGACAAGCGACCTAGACCTAATAATAATTAATCCAGACGGCTCACTGAATGTGAACGGCGCAACACTCGCATCGCCCGAAGCAGCCATGCTAACCGCCGGACCAGGAGAATACACAATACTTGTAGACGGATATCAAGTATACTTTGACAAAACAGAATACTATTATCTAGAAATCGTATACCTCGCAGACACAACACCATTATGGTCCTCATCACCAATGAACCTAAAATGCATGGCAACAGTTCAATCACCAAAATACGGAGTAGCCGTAGTCTGGCTGTATGACGCCGACTTTGACACATGGTATATCGGCGGATTCACAAGCCTAACCAAAAAGTCTGCTGGACGCAACTGAACCATCCAAAGTTAAACCCTTAAATCCTCCTTTTCTTTTCATACAAAACTCTGATTTTGGTAGCGGGGGGTCGATTTGAACGACCGATCTCTGGGTTATGAGCCCAGCGGGTTAATCCTGGCTACCCCACCCCGCTATTTTATATTGCTGGTTAAGCCTTTCTTAAATCTTTTTGGGATACACCCTTATCGTAAAAGCATTTTAGGATGTTGTGTGTATTACTTTTCGGTTGAGCCTATGGATAAACCCTACTTCCGCGAGATTTTTAGGCCCGTTCTAGAGGAGCCCATTTTTGTGCAAGGGCTTCCGGGCTTTGGAAATGTTGGTAGAATAGCTGTTCACCTTTTGATAAAGTTTTGTGGGGCTAAACTTTTCGCAGAATTATATTCACCTTATTTCCCAGATTATGTTTCTGTCAATTCTAGGGGGATCTGCCACCTACCGCGTTACGAATTTTATGCGGCGTCCATGGATAAAAACGATTTTATAATAATGACTGGGGACACGCAACCTTCGTTTGAAGATGTTTTTGCCCATTACATGGTTTGCGGCGAGATACTAGATTTTGTCATAAAGCATGGTTGCAAGTTTATGATAACCATTGGAGGAGTACCAGTTGCAGACGAAAAAACACAAGTGTTTGTTGCAGCAACCTCTCCCAAACTTGCAATGGAATTTATGGAAAAGGGCGCAGTAATATATGGTAAAGGCAGAATTGTTGGAGCAACCGGGCTGATGCTTGGACTTGCAAAAGAACGCGGTTTAGAAGGCGTATGCCTACTGGGTGCAACAACAGGTTTTAGGGCTGACAGGGGTGCCGGATTTTCAGTTTTCAGATTCTTAATGAAAATGTTTGGAAATGAAGTGAAGGAAGGGTTATAAGAGTAAATGTTAAATTAAAATGGTTAATTGGATGTGATCGCGTGACTGAGGATGAAAAGCGCAAAGCAAAAGCCACAATAAATCTAAGCTCGAAATTTTGGAAAACATTTTCAATAGTGGCTGCAGCCTTTCTAACCTTCGCTGGGCCAACATACCTTGTTTATTTGCTTCTAAACGTTTTAGATGTGGATTACGCTGTTTCGATGCTTTCCGGTTTAACCCTTTTCGTAATCGGCTTCATCATAATGCTGTATCTCGTTAAGAATAAGGTTATTTCTTAAATTGCCTCAGATACCCCAGGGTGCATCATCCTATCAGACACTAAGGTTCTTCATTGGCAATTGTTAAATGCTGCTGACATGTTTAAAAGGCGTTCGGTCTAATAATTTTGAACTAGCGTATTGGATTGCGCCTTGGAATTGCAGTCTTGTTAGGCCTAAGATAGCGAAAATAAGTAGTTGTGATAAGCTTATGAAAATGCATAAAACATATAAAATATGCTTTGAGATATATTACTTATGCAGAAAGACGAAAAAATGAAAAAACTTGAGGAGATCATAAAAAAGGATTCTGAATCCGCTAAAAGAACAACTATAATTCTCGATAAAGAGGAGAGAGAATTCATAGACTCTTTGATTAGAGAGGGAAAAGAACCCGGGATCAAACCACTTATTTCAAAGTTGCTTGACGTTTATAGGAGTATGATGATTTATGATTGGCGTTATCCCGGCGGCGAATATTATTGCGGTATAAGCCGCATTGCCTTCGTAAACATTGAATTATTTAACATTCTGATAAAGCATGTTCCAGAAGAAAAATGGCGTGAAATTGGAAGGGAGATGGGTGAGGCGGCGAAGGTTTCGTTAGAGGCTACCCTTGGTATTAGGACGGCTAACAGAGAGAAGTGGCAGGACGTGTTTAAGCGTTTGAGAGTACAAGGTTTTGGAGACTTCTATTTAAAGGACAAATATATCCTTATTAGGGCGCCTTTTTTCGGCGAGGCTGAAATTTGGGCTGGCTTCTTGGAAGGTTTGCTGGGTGTCGAGTTGGATGTTAAAACAAATGTTGCTCCTTTGGTTTTTGAGATTAAGGAAAAATCTAATAGGGAATAATCCGTAAAGTTTACAGACGAGCTATTATTATATTTGAACGGTGATGTTGTTGACTTTGTTTGAGGCCATGTTATATGAGAAATTGGAGAATGGAAAAGTTAAGTGTAATTTGTGCGGTAGGAGATGTGTCATAAAGGATGGGGGAACCGGCTTCTGCTTAGTTAGGAAAAATGAGGGTGGCAAACTTTATTCTCTCGTTTTTGGGAAGGCCATTTCCGCTTGTGTTGACCCCATTGGGAAAAAGCCTCTTTCACATTTTCATCCCGGGGCTTCTGTCATGTCCATTGCCACTGTAGGCTGTAATTTTCGCTGTCAGTTTTGTGATAACTGGATGATTAGTCAAGAGAAGGAGATTGCTGGCAGAAATTTTCCTCCTGAAGAGGTTGTCAAGGCCACTAGGGATAATGGTTGTCAGGGTATAAGCTACACTTACACTGAGCCCACAGTTTTCTTTGAATATGCTTTTGAAACTGCCAAGCTTGCGCGGGCTGTTGGCTTCTTCAATACTTTTGTGACGAATGGTTATATGACTCCCGAAGCCGTTAGAACCATTGCACCTTACTTGGATGCTGCGACCGTTGATTTTAAGGGCGGTGGAGACTCAGAATTTTATAAGAGTTTTTCGGCTGTGCCTTCTGTTGAACCCATTTTTGAGTGTTTGAAGGAAATGCGGAAATGCGGCATTCATGTTGAGGTCACTAATTTGGTTGTGCCGAAGTTTGGTGATTCCATAGAAAGGGTTAGGGAGCTTGCCGCTTGGATTAAAGATAATCTTGGAGAGGATACGCCCTTCCATCTTCTGCGTTTTCATCCAGACTACAAGTTGACAACTATTCCATCCACCTCCATTGATGTTTTGGAGAAGGCTTATATGGTGGCCAAGGATGCCGGATTAAATTTTGTTTATATTGGGAACGTGCCTGGACATCCAAGCGAGAACACTTATTGTCCAAATTGTAATGAGCTCTTGATTAAACGTTTCAGTTTTGAGATTGTGCGGTGGAATTTAACGAAGGACATGCGCTGTCCAGTTTGTGGAAAAGACATTCCAATCAAGGGTAAACTCCACGCGAGTGGATATGCATATCCATATGCCTTATTTTAGCGTTTTTAACATCCCGAAACCATATCCTTAATTTATCCTCAATACAACAATATTTTTGAAGGAAAATGTGGAAATTTCTCCGTCCAGATGCCGTAGCAGTATTAGACGATGAAATGGCAAAGAAGAGTCTAAACAGATACTTTGCTGTCATGCAAAACAAAAAACTGGCAAAATTCCTAATAGCTAAAAAGGTTCCAGCAGAATTTAGCAAGCAAGATTCCATAGAAGAGCTTTGGCAAAAACACGAGAAACTCACACAAGAATTCTGTAATTTCGAAAAACAAATAGACTCTAATCAACTCTCCCCACAGAAAATCCCAACCCCAGAAAAATCCTATTTAGACTTGAAAATAGAAATTGCAAACAAAATTTTGGCCAAATGTCACTTTTGCACACGGAGATGCGGCGCAAACAGAGTTGAGGGCGAACTAGGCTACTGCAAATGTGGAAACGAAATAAGGGTTTCAAGCATTTTCGAGCACATGGGCGAAGAGCCAGAGCTGGTGCCATCTGGCACAATATTCACAATGGGCTGCACAATGCAATGCAAACACTGCCAAAACTGGACGATCTCCCAATGGATAGAAAAGGGCGAAAAATACACGCCGGAAAAACTTGCAGAAGAAGTTGAAGCTCTACGCAACAACGGATGCAGAAACGCAAACCTCGTCGGCGGAGAACCAACCCCATGGCTGGAACAGTGGCTCCAAACATTCAAACACGTGAACGTGAACATACCAGTAGTTTGGAACTCAAACACCTACTACAGTCCAGAAACAGCCCAACTTCTCGCGGGATTTGCAGACATTTACCTCCTCGACTTCAAGTATGGACCGGGAGACTGCGCCGAAAGAATCTCAGAAGCCCCAAACTACTGGAAAGTTTGCACCCAAAACCACCTAACAGCCAAAAAACACGGCGAACTTATAATACGCGTCCTAGTTCTGCCAAATCACCTTGAATGCTGCACAAAACCAATATTAAACTGGATAGCCCAAAACCTCGGCAAAGAAACAAGAGTAAACGTCATGTTCCAATACAGACCAGAATGGCGAGCCTACGAAATCCCAGAACTGCGAAGAAGACTAACAAGAGACGAAATGGACAAGGCAGTTAAACTGGCAAAGGATGCTGGTCTAGTAAACTTCATAATATAACAAAGTTTAAATGTTTTAAAAAATGATATATTTTCCACGCAAAACACGAGGTTTTAGGATGACCCGCAAGGGGAAAGAAGGGGAATCAAAGCCCCTTTCAGAGCTTATTTCACTAAAAGGGAAACGGGCGTTAATTACTGGTGCGGGGGCGGGCATAGGCAAAGCCATCTCAAAAAGGTTTGCAGAAGCAGGAGCCAACCTAGAACTTGTGGACATCAATGAAATGGCATTAAACAACGTAAATAAAGAACTGTCAGAATTTAATGTGGAAATACATGTTCACAAAGCAGATCTTTCAAGAAAGGAGAATATAGACGCATTATGGGAAAAACTTAAAGGAAAAGAACCAGACATACTGGTTAACAATGCGGGAATATACCCAACCAAACCTTTCCTAGAGGTGGATGAACAATTCCTAAGGAAAGTTTTAGACATCAATTTGAATTCGGTTTTTTGGATGTGCCAGCACATGATAAGAAGCCGAATGAAAAAGGGCGGGGTAATAATAAACATAGGCTCTATCGAGGCGGTAATGCCCTTCAAAGAAGAACTTGGACACTATGACGTGAGCAAGGCTGGCGTGCTGGTCTTAACCAGGGCTTTAGCCCACGAATATGGAAAACATGGCTTTAGGATAAATGCCCTCGTGCCAGGCGGCATAATGACCCCTGGTGCAAAGAGCATAGCGAAAGATGCCTTAAAATTTAAGTTCGAAGTTGTAAAGGCTGGCATCGAATATACAATGCGAACGCCATTAGGCAGATTGGGAAAACCAGACGAAGTTGCCCGCATGGCCCTTGTCCTTGCAAGCGACCTTTCAAGCTACGTCCATGGCGCATTAATACCCGTAGATGGAGGTTTCCTATCCGCCTAAAATCCACAATCGAAACCTATTTCTTAAAGCCCACACCATCTTAAAGCAGAAAGTGATTAAAATGCCATACTGCCCAGAATGCGGCGGAGAAATGCAATACATAATAGCCACCAAACACTATGTCTGCAAAAGCTGCGGACTATCAGTAACCCAACAAGAACTCATGGAACTACGCGAAAAATTAAGGCCAACATTTGAAACAGAAGAGGATGAACGCGAAAAAAGAAGAAAAGAATACCTAAAATGGTGGCTAAGCAAGAAAAAATAAGCGTAAATACAACTTTTAAAACGAAAAGTTAGCAAAAACATAAATAGGCGTGAGTTAAATGAGCCAGCCCCAAATGGAAATAATTTGCATAGGCAACGAACTTTTGATAGGCAAAACACTAAACACAAACGCTCAGTGGCTAGCCCGACGTGCAACAACATCGGGCATATCAGTAAAGCGCATCACAGTTGTGGGCGACGACTTGGACGAAATAGCAAAAGCCATACGTGAATCCCTGCAACGCAAACCAAACTTCATAATAACAACTGGTGGCCTAGGCCCGACATTCGACGACAAAACGTTCGAGGGAATAGCAAAAGCCCTAAACCTAAAACTAGAAGTTAATGAAAAAGCCCTCCAAATGGTCAAAGAAAAATATGAAGCCTACCACAAGGCCGGAAGGATAGAAAAGGTTGAATTGACACCAGCAAGAATTAAGATGGCAACAATCCCAGAGGGAGCAGAACCGCTCCCAAACCCTATTGGAACAGCCCCAGGCATAATAATAAGCGTGAAAGAAACGTTGTTGGTGGCTTTGCCGGGCGTTCCATCAGAAATGGAGGCAATTTTCGACAGCCACGTTGTTCCTTTGCTTAAAAGGGCTGCGGGAGATCTTACCTTTTTTGAAACCAGCATATACGTCGAAAACATTATGGAATCAACATTGGCGCCATTGATTGACAAGACTATGCATGACAATCCATACGTCTACATAAAGTCCCATCCAAGGGGGGAGGAGAAAAAGCCGCACATAGAAGTTCACTTTTCAACAACAGCCAAAGACTCGAAAACGGCAAAAGACCGCATAGGCAAGGCAATAATACAGCTTTCGGAGCTTATCCAGAAAAGTGGAGGGAAAATAAGAAGCTAAAAGAATTGTTCTGGTTTCTGAACTAAGCGTACCAAGAGTTAGAATAAAATAAGACTAAACCAAATTTATTATGGGAGTGAAATGAAAAGGAAACCTCTAGTAGTCTCCATCTTAGTCGTAGTCATAACGATTTCGCTTTTCCTAAATGCAAACACGCTTAGAATTTCAACATACGCACAACCTCTCCCAGATATCAACGGCGACGGTGTAATCAACATATTGGACATTTGTCTGGTTGCCATAGCCTTCGGAACAGCAGAAGGCGATGAGAAATATAATGCAGTTGCCGATTTGAACGGCGACAAGAAAATAAACATCGAAGATGTGGCCCTAATCGCAAAGGACTTTGGAAAAAAATATGTTGATTTAACCAATTTTATGGGAAGGGGCCTCTTCTCAACAAACCTTCCTCCAATAGCCTTACGGATTAACGCGCCCCAATACAGTCTGCCAATAGACTTAAACAAGGTTCGCGGCCTCGAAGAAATTACAAAACTGTTTTCACTAACACCTGAACAAGAGCAGCTACTTTCACAGAATGGTTTTGTTGTTTTGAGGGTTAATAGGTTTGAAATTTTGGCCCAATTCTATGAACTTGCTTATCATGCAGGATTACCAATACTAATAACAACAGACGCTGTGCTGCACACCTATCATGTTTTGTTTGATGAAGCATTAAAGCAAATCGAAATTGCCGAGTTCATAAGCCTACTAAACAACACATTAGGCATTTTGCTTACGAAAGCAGAAGAGCATGCTGCATTATTCGCGCATACTCCACTTGAAATTGCATCCAAACTTAACTTAATGTACTGTGAAGTTGCCCGCGCCCTAATACAACCCTCTTTCCAGCCGAGCACCCCAGAAGCTCAACAAGAACTGGAGCTAATTTTAAACCATAATAGAATAGGCTTCAGTCCAATTTTCGGGTATAGAGAAGACTATACACAATATGTTCCGCGTGGACACTACACCGAGAATGGAAAACTCGAAATGTATTTTAAAACTATGATGTGGCTTGGACGCATGCGCTTCGCTCTGCTCACAGACAATGTTATTAACGTAGAGCAAACTAGGGCTGGCATACTCTTAACGTGGATGGTCACGCAAAATCCGGAAATATACGCTGTTTGGCAAAGAATCTACGAAATTACAAAATTCTTTGTCGGAGTCTCTGACGACTTAACGTTTGAAGATTATTTGGCGGTATTAGACGAAAAGGAAGTCATAACGCCAGAGCAGTTATACGACGGAAGTACAATCGTGAGCATTGCCCGGGAACTGCTAAATAGGAATAGAGCAAAGATTTTAGGGACATATTCTGAAACCTATCCGTGGCTTCCCCAAGAGGAGGAGCTTCAGAGAATACTTAATGAAACTGCTGGATTGCGGTTTATGGGACAGCGCTTCATCCCAGACTCCTACATGTTTCAGCAACTTGTATACCCGCAAGTTGGAACATGGACTCATCCACGCTTGCTTCCAAAGGGGTTGGATGTTCCCTCGGTTTTAGGGTCAGATTTGGCGAAGCAAATCCTAGAGAAGACGGAAGCAGTTTACAAGAACTATGTTGAACAAGTAGAGAAGTTGAGGAAAGAATTCGCTGGACTCAGCGTAATGAACTGGACACGCAACCTCTACTGGACTTGGCTGTACACTGCAAAAACCACCTTACAAGAAATTCCTTCGGAAGCAAAATACCCAACATTTATGAAAACACAGGCATGGAGTTATGAAAAACTTCAAACTTTCCTTGGAACGTGGACTGAACTGCGGCATGACACAATCCTCTATGCTAAACAGTCTTATACGCCGTTCCTTGTTTGGGTTCCGCCTTGCCAAATCGGTTATGTTGAACCCTATCCAGAAACCTACAGAAGAATGATTGGGTTAATTAACATGACAATAAACGGCTTAACACAGTTCAACGTGCTTTCGCCAACTTTAAGAGAAAGCTTAGCTTCGTTCCTCGATATTTCTAAGCTATTTCTTAATGCCTCAATAATTGAACTTGAAAATGGAGCATTAGACTTAAACATGCAAAAGCAAGTCAGAAATGCAGCATTAACAATTTCAGCAATACTTTCTGGAGCTTCTGAAAAAGCTCAAAAAGCGGCAATAATAGCTGATGTGCACACAGACCCAAACACAAAAAAGGTCTTAGAAGAAGCCCTTGGAAACTTTAACATCCTAATAATAGTTTACGCAGATGCGGATGGCACACTTTACTCAGCAACAGGCCCAGTATACAACTATTTTGAGTTTACTTGGCCGATGAGCGATAGGCTGACGGACGAAAAGTGGCGTGAAATGCTTGCAAACAACGAAGTTCCAGAACCGCCAGAATGGACAAACAACTTCGCAAGATAATTTCCCCTTTTCCAATTTAATCAAAGTGCAATGGTTAAAAGAAAAGTAGAGAGACAATTATAATCGCGGTACAAAGCATGTTGATGGACTATCATATTCACACGCGGGCTTCACCTGACGCCAAAGGAGAAATGCAAGAGTACGTTAAAAAGGCTGTAGAAAAACACTTGTCAGAAATAGGCTTCTCCGACCACGTCATACTCCATCATATAGCCGGATGTCCCAACATCCCCTACAGCAAATGGCAAGCTACGAACAAGAATTTTTCGTTACAAAAGAAAAATCGAACATTCCGTTAAAATTAGGTGTTGAAATAGATTTTTTCCCAGATGATGTTGAAAGAATAAGAGATTTTATTCAAAAGCATCCATTCGACTATGTTATAGGGGCAGTCCACTTTATGGAGATTGGGGAGTAGACAGACCATCACAAATGGGCGAGTATTTGAAAAGGGACATATTCCAAGCGTACAAAGAATATTTTAGCCTCGTACAAAGAATATTTTAGCCTCGTCCAAATGCTATGCAAATGCAAACTTTTTGACATTCTAGCCCATCCAGATTTAATCAAGATTTTTGGGTTAAAACCAAAAGGCGATTATTCCAACATTCTTTTAGAAACTGCTATGGTGATGGCTGAATCAAACATTTGTGTAGAAATCAACACTGGTGGACTGGTGAAGCCATGCCTAGAAATATATCCGAGTAAACAATTATTTGGAAATATTATGCAAAAATAGTGTTCCAATAGTTTTCGGTTCAGATGCACATAAGCCCGAAGATGTTGGAAGAGGCTTTAGCGAGGCTGTGAGGCTGGCGAAAGAGGTCGGCTATACGCATGCGTGCATATTCAGCAATAGAAGAAGGGAGTTTGTTAAGATTTAAGAAGCCTTTTTAAAAGCGAAAAAGCTTTTTGCAGAAATTTTCAGTTTATCTTTGGTTGCGATGAAGTTAGGCTAGATGCTGATTTAATGATTGAAAATCCGGGTGTCTGAAGCAACCATGAGGTTTTTTACTACTTATTTTCTCTGCACAAATGCCTTAAATTGCCCTTTCAACAAAATTTCTTATGAGAAAGCACAAACTCCTTTCATTGCTACTATCACTCTTATTTATTTGCTATATGCTTCCATGTGGATTTTCGGACAGCTACATCCGCAAGTACATGCTCCTTGACTTTTCAAGCAACTCTAGATATCAACTAAATGTTGCGGTTCAGCATTCGCTTTACGAATATTATTTGGAAAAAAGCCATAAACTAAGTTCAGAACTCGATTTTGCAAAGTTTGTTACCCCATACTCTCTAGCACCTATTGCGGACTGTTTGCGGAAAATCTTTCCAGACGATGAGGATTTTGCAAATGGAGTTTTAATGTTGGTGCATCAAATACCCTATGAGGCAACAGCCGAAGCAAAATATCCTATTGAAACGATTGTAGAAAATACCGGGGATTGTGACCTCTTCTCTTTTGTCGCAGCCTCAATAATGAAGGCCGGCGGACTTGATGTTGTACTTCTTGACTATGAAAGCCAAGCCCACATGAATGTTGGCGTAAGCCTATCTCACATGCCCTACCACACTAGGGAACAAGCAAGCTACGTAAAATACAATGACACCTACTACTTTATAGCCGAATGCACTGGGGGGGCATGGGAAAGCTCATGGAGAGTTGGCGAATGTCCAGAGAACTTAAAGAATGCAGAAGTCAAAATAATAACGTTAGAAAATTGTGAAACATGGGCGCCAGGACGTGTTTCCGCAAGCTACAAAACGTTAATGTCCTCATCAATAACTCTAGAAATTTCATCCACCTTCCTTATTGAAGGCAACACTTTAACAATTTGCGGCGAACTTTCACCAGCCCTGCAAGGTGAAACAATCTCTATCTACATTAAAGTAAATAATCTGCCTTGGGCTCTTCTTGGAACTGCATTGACGGATTCAACCGGAAAATTCACGTATATTTGGAATTCAAATGTGGCTGGAGTCTGCCTTATTAGGGCAAGCTGGTCTGGAAATGAAGATTATGTGGGAGCAGACAGCAAAATTCAAACCATAACAATCTTATCCACATTCTTCATTTTTTTCATTGTTGTGACAGCAATCCTAATTTTTATAGGCGTCATCATATTCATAACCTCAAGTCGACCTAAAGTTCAAGGTCCAAACCAAGGAATACAGCCGCCTGAAATTCCTCCAGTTTAAACGGGAAAGACTTTTTACCCTCAAGTTGAAGTTTTGATACACTAAAGTGCATTAATGCATTCCTTATAGGTGAATTGCATGCCCATAGTGTTTATGATAGGAACTGCAGGTTCCGGAAAATCCCTGCTCACGGCAGCCTTCAGCGAGTGGTTGAAAATGTCAAAGCAAGACGTTGCAGTTGTAAACCTCGACCCAGGCGCGTTGACGCTTCCGTATACGCCGGATGTTGATGTCCGAGATTACATAAGTATTGATGACTTAATGCAGAGATATGGTTTAGGTCCCAACGGCGCGTTAATAATGGCTGCAGATTTAATTGCTGACGAAATTGAAAGAATTTCAAAGGAAGTTGAGGACTTAAAATCAGACATAGTTTTGGTTGACACTCCGGGACAGATGGAATTGTTCGCTTTTAGGGCAGCGGGCCCATACATAGCCAATGAACTTACTAAAGAGCCTAAAGCCATAGTCTACTTGTTTGACGCTGTTTTCTCCCTAAACCCGCTTAATTATGTTTCCAACCTCTTCCTTTCAGCTGCAGTTTACAACCGTTTTCTCTTGCCCCAAGTGCATGTACTTTCAAAATGCGATCTACTTCCCAAAGAGGATGTTGACAAGATTGTAGATTGGTCCGCCAACCCCAAAGCCCTAGAACTTTCAATTGAACAAAAGCTTGAGGGAACAAAACGTTTACTAAGCAGAAACATGATGCTTGCGATTCACAAGCTTGGTTTAAAGTTTCTGCTCATACCAGTTTCAGCGAAAACAAATGAGGGAATGATAAATTTTAACATGGCTTTAGAGCGTATTTTGGTTGGGGGAGATAAATACACATACTAAAAACAACCTAACAATCGTCCAAAAGAGTCCACGCAGCAGCCAACGTTCCACGCTCAGCCTTCCCCAAATCATCTGCACTCCCGATGATAATCACATCATTTTCCTTCGGCTTTAAAATTTGGGCTATTTGTTTTGCAGCTTCTGGAAAATCCTCAACAACATTGTTGCTTACAGACGGAATTATAAGGCGGCCTCCCTTGAAAATGACTGTTGTGGCCCCTTTTGCCCCAGCCGAAACTGCTGCATCCCGTTGTTCAACGCCCAACTTAATTTTGTGTGCACAATTTTTAACTAGAATTGCAAAGTTGTGCTTCGCAAGAGTCAACTCATTTTTTTCAATCTCTACCTTCTTTTCAAAAACTGATCTGCATTCTTGCCAAATCCTTAAGCCTTCTGACGTTAGGGCACAGCCAGACTTTGAAATCTCAATTAGACCATAATCCCTTAATCTTTCAATTAAAGTTCGCGCAGTTCCCTCGCCAACACTTAACTTTTCAGCAAGCTTACCGCGGCCAATAGATTTTTCTGCAAGCGCCTCTACTGCCAGAAAAAGATGAAACAAAGTAAATGTTGGAACAGGCCCCGGAGCTTTTTCCTCCGCAATTTTTTCTAACAACTTTTTGAATTTGCATGACATAAATTTTCACAAATATAAGATGTGCTTTTTTATTAAAACTATTTGTTGAAATTCGAGCAATTGCCTTAAACTTTAAGGGCCGTAATCCTTTGGGCGATGGTATTCCATAACTAAGCCTGCAGTAAGAGTCACCAAACCCACAGCCAGCAGATAGATCAGCGGATAGATAAATATGGCAAGAAGATCTTCGTATGAAACTGCTTGCGGAAGCTGTGGAGTGAAGAAAACTGAAATCCACATTATAATAAAAGTGGCTATACATCCAATTCCAACACCTACAGAAAGCCCGTGGATAAAGCTGCTTCTAGATGAGAATGGCCCATCCGGATTTGGGTTTTTCAATTTTTCTTCGCTTTTCTCTGAAAGCTCGTGAATTGCCACGTTTTCCTTCGGTTTGCTTTTATGTTCTTCTGAATATGTTTCCAATGGTTCTCCCTTCTTTTTGTTGATGTAAAAATTAATAAGATTATTTAATTTTAAATTCAGTTTTCGAATAAGAATTTAAAATTTAATTCGAAGTTTCAGACGCTATTTTGAAATAAGTTTAGGTGTCAAATGTTCTATGGCATTTTTGAGTTTATTCCACTCCTCCAAATTCCTTATGTTAAATTTATGCTTTCGTTTCCACGTTCCGTTTCTCTTTTGCCAGAGGTAGAGGCCTATCGATCTTCTTCCAAATGATTCAAAAACCACTATGGCTTCCCACCACTTCTCGCTCTTAAAAATTGTGACATAATCAACAACTTTGTAGAAATCTGATATAGGCAGTTTCTCGCTTGTCTCGGTCATTCTCCTTCCCACCTTCTCTTTTAAGTTGAATGTTTAAAATTTAAGCTTTTAAACTCGCTTAGCATGAGTTTAGAAATTTTGTTTAAAAGAGTTTTAGGAGGCTGCGGAGCCTTAAGTGCTTGTCTTCTGTGAAAGAATGAAGAGGGGAATTAAAAGTAATGAGAAAATTCCTAAGAGTATGAAATAGCTTGAATAGTTTGCGTTTGATAGAAAGATGAATGTAGGCGCAAGGTTTACGATTCTGCCTATCATTAGGCCAACTTCCATCATAACCAAGTTGCTTGCGTAATATTCTTTGCCAAACAAATCTCCATAGTGGGCAAGCCACGAAATTGAGAAGGCGCTGGCGAGTCCCGAAAGAATGGATAAACCCACTATTTCGTATGAAGATGAAGCGTTGGCTATCGTATAATACCATGTTGCATGTAAAATCGCGCCAACTATGGCAAATTTGGCGCGGGCCATTTTCACGTCCGAAAGCCAATTAACCAAAAAGGTGACGGCTGAAATCAAAATTGAGCTTAATGCTAGGACTATTCCCATGCTTAAGGGCGTTCCGGAAATGCCATAAACAAACAGTGGATAGGCAATCCAATAGGCTTCAGACAAACCAAAAATTATAAAGGTTACAAAGAAAATTTTGAAAACCCTTGCCTTTGGAATGGAGAATTTTTGGATTTCTGGCTTGAATTCAACGCGCATAGAAACTAGGAAAGCTACAAAATATAGGGCGATGGAAACTGTGAAAAGGGATGCAAAACCAAAGTTTTGTATTATAAAACCTCCGGCGGCTGGGCCTGTGATGCTGGCTATCGACGGGATTATGGATGAGAAGAGGCTCACGGTCCTTGCGCGCGTTGTTGATTCGCTTAGTCTAAATTGGAGCAGGTTAAAGCTTGGCCAGAATGTTGCTGTGCTTAGTCCGTAGGCAAGTCCTAAAATTATTGGGTTTCGAACGAACATTAATGTGATGTAAAAGAGCATTGTGGAGAGGATTCCAAAGCTTATTATGCCTTCGAAGTTTTTGACAAAATGTAAAAGCGTAATGGGCAACAACCCTATAACAAGAAACGTGAATAAGAGGATTTCCACGATTTCCGCTAGGCTTAGGCCTAACTCTCTAAAGTATACTGTTAAAAACATTCCGGATAAGTTGTTTGTGAAAAAATAAATTGAAACGACAAGGGCGAGGGTCTTTAGCGGGTTAGGCGGCACAGTTCCTCCTCTACTTTCTGTTTAAATATTTTTGATTTTAGGCTTCTAAAATTTAATAGGTTTTTATTTTTCCTTCCGCCAACTCGATGCAGAATTTATCTATGTTCTCAAGCTCATAATCCAACACTTCGCTGATTTCACGCTTCACCTTCTCCAAAGAGTTGTTTTCCTTCATCACCACTTGAGCTGCTGCAACTGTTGGCTGGTCTATTGGGCTTCCTATCTTGCTTAGCAGCCAAATGTAAACCTCTTCGATTTCCGGCACTTCTTCGTAAACATGCTGTGCTATTCGATACGTTAGGACATTGTAAATTTTGCCAACATGGCTTACTGGATTTTTTCCAGCCGCAGCCTCTGAACAAAACGGTCTGTTTAGGGATATTAATCCATTAACACGGTTTCCCCGGCCAACTTGCCCGGAGTCGCCGCTATCTGCACTTGTGCCCAAAACTGTTAGATAAAGGCCTCCAAGGCCTCTTCCCGGCGCATCTAGCGTGTTTAATTGTATGTTGACGTTGTCAAAGTTTGTGTTGGCTAGAACAAAATTTTCTAGTTCAGCGACAATTTTTGCCTTCTTTTCGAAATATTCCTTCTCGCTGTTTATGTAATAATCGACGAAGGCCATTGCAACCGTTAGGTTTAGGGTGTTGTTTATTCTGAAACCCATAACCTTTATGTCTTCGCCTGTTTCTGGAAACCTGTTTTTAAACTCCTTTGAGTTAAGATATTGTTCGGTTTGGAGGACTATTTTTTCGGTTCTTGTCATTGGAGCATATCCAACGGCTGCTGAAGTGTCATTTGCCCCCAACACTTTACCCTTTCTCTTGAAAATGTCTACGAGTCCCGCTGAACCTGGCTTAAGTTCCACTTGATATTTTACGTGTTTTTCTGGGTCAACGAAGCGCATGTTCTTTTTGAACCATTCTTTAGCGGTGTTTATGGCTATTTCTTTAACATCTATTTTCACGCCATCAAATTCTGTTGTGGCCCTGTCGCCGAAAACAAAAAGCATGGGCTGTTTAACTATTCCTCCTCCAAATCTTGGTTCTGCCTCCCCCGCCACAAGCAGAGACTTGTCGACGTTATGATGTAATATTGAACCTGTTTTCTCCAAGTATTCTTTGCTTAAGCGTATGGAAATGTTGTCCATTACGGCGTCACATATGTAGTCTGGGTGCCCGAGACCCTTTCTTTCGACAATCTCTATTCTCTGTTTTTCAAGGGGTGTCTGCTTCAAACTCTCGACGACTATGTTTCGCATTGAAAGCCTTCCCGAACAAGGTTTAGGTTTATTCGCGCAAAAGAATATATATTTTACTGTATTACTTATTATTTAAAATAACTGGTGGTTATATTGGCGATAACGGGCGCCCTTATAAGAAGATTAAGAATAGAGGCTGGTTTGACACAGAAAAGGCTTGCGGAGCTTGTTGGAGTTTCCCAAGCACACATTGCAAAAATAGAGCAAGGCAGGGTGGATCCAAGACTTTCAACGATAAATAAAATTATGGAAGTTTTGGCGGGAGGAAGCCAAAAAAGATTATGCAAGGACATTATGACTGAGGGTGTGCTTTTTGCGAGAGCAGGCAACAATGTCCTTAAGGCAAGCGAAGTTATGGTTAGGCATGCCATCTCCCAAATGCCAGTATTAAATGGAAATGAGGTTGTTGGAACAATAACAGAAGAGGACATAATCAAAAATTTGAAGGCAGACATTGCAAAAGAGAAGGTTAAAAAAATTATGGGGCCACCACTGCCAATGGTTTCTGAGGATACGCCCATTGAAAGAGTTCGCCCACTGCTTGAAAAATATCAAGGGGTTTTAGTCACGAGGGGGAAAGAAATTGTGGGCATAATATCCCGTTCAGACCTATTAAAAACAATAGGTTGAAGATGCATATGAGCCTTAAAAATTTTGAAAAGAAAGCCAAACAAGCGATTGTAGAGCTGAAGGCTGCAAAACCCCATGAAGCCATAATAATTCATCATGACGATGCGGATGGATTATGCTCTGCTGCCATAACGAAGAGGATGCTTGAGCTTGAGGGTATAAGCGCCCAAACATTTTGTTTGGAGAAGGTCTATTCAGAAGTTATCCAAAAAGTTCATTCAAAAACTGGAAAAACAATCTTTTACGTTGATATAGGCTCTTCACATGCAGACCTAATATCCGAATATAATAGGGGCCGAAACCTCACCATAATATTGGACCACCATGACCCAAAACCATCGCATGACCCAAAAATTTGGGATTTAAACCTTGAACACTTCGGATTTAAGGGAGAAACAGACTTTTCTGGGGCCACATGCTGCTATCTTTTTGCGAAAATGCTAAACGAAAAAAATTTTGACTTGAGTTATTTGGCTTTGGTTGGAAGCAGCGAAATTCCGGAGGGCTTTGCTGGAATAAATAAAACGGTTTTGGAAGAGGCCCTTAAAAAGGGCGTGGTTCAACAAAAGGGCAAGGGTTTTGAAATAACCAAACTTAAGACGCGTTTAGATGTTCTCTTTTCAAAGTTGCAGATTTTGGGGGCCGTGGGCTATTATGAGGGCGGACCCGAAATTGGAGTGAAAACGTGCCTAGAAGGATTAAGCGAGTCGTCTGAAAGTTTAGTTAATGTTTTAGAGGAAAGGCGTAAAGAAGCCAACCGAAAGCTTTTGGGAAGACTTTACCGTGAAGGGCTTCATGAAACAGAACACATTCAATGGTTTGATGCCGGAGAAGTTTACACGGGCATGGGCACAAAGGTTGTTGGCCAATTCTGCTCTTTTCTTTCTTATCAGACGAGTTTAATAAAACCAAACAAGTACATTTTCGGGTTTATGGATGTCCCGCCCGAAATTCCCGGATGGGGAAAATTGAAGGAAGCATTCGTTAAAGCTTCTGTGAGAGTGCCAAAAGCCTTGCAGCCGCAAATTGGAAACGGTAAGTTGCCAGGCGCTGTTGTTCTTCTTGAAAGAGCTTCTGAAGGCTTCGGAATGGCTGATGGCCACGAGTATGCTGCGAATGTAATAGTTCCAAAGGAGAAGAAAGAAATTTTACTGAATAATGCAGAAAATGCCATTGCGAATTTCAAATAAATGACCTTTTGGTTTCCAAATAAATTTTAAATGGATTGGATAGGGCTAAATGGAATTTTGGGGAAATGTGATGGATAAGAAAATTGTTATGGTTGGGTCATTTGCTTTCATAATTCTCGTCGTGGGACTGCTGGGAGACTCCCCGATTAGAGCAATCATTAACCGCGAACCACAACAACCTCCACCAGACCATGTCAGTTTGGTCAAGCGCATCAAAGTTTATTATCCATGGAAAAACTTAGAGCCAAAATTTGTTTTCATTGGACAAGAATACATCGTGTATGATGGAGCACCAATGGTCTGCATCCAAACTGTATGGGTGTGGCTTTACATAGACCAGAGAACAGTTGATGTTGCATGTGTAATGATAATATCAAGTAGACCTACATTTTACGCGTTGGAATTTTCACGAATGGATTCTGGGATGGACGCTGAGCAAAATTTAACCGTTGAAATAGACGGCAAAATTCACCAACATTTTTGGGTTTATGCTGAAAAAGGGTATAGGGCCGACATATCAGTTCCAAAGCAGCCTTAAACCGTTAGAATCCGGCCTTCACGGGATTGCGGGACTTCATAAGCTCCCTCAAAAATACTGTTGCATATGCCCCCCTATGCAATGTAAAGCTTAATTTAACCTTGCGCTTCGATGGATTAGCAGAATCGTTTGAAACTTCATCTAAACAAAAGTTGTTTAAGGGGGTTATCGCCGCGCGCAGTTCACCTTTCATGCTGATTTCTGGCAAGGCTTTTATCTTAAACTCTTTAGGGGAAACGCGCTCCTCCTCCAAAATTTGCTTTTCAATTTCCCCCTCGAGGCCCATTGAAGTTTTTTGCCTGAAACCGATTATTGGAATTGCTACAAACATTCTCCCAGCCTTAACGGCCTCATTTACCTCAGCAATCGTATGCGAGTCCACAATCCTATACTTAAATGGCATCGGGAGCCCAGAGTGTTCCACGCTCACAACATAATCTCCAACTTCCGCCCTATTCAGTGGAATACCATTCTTTATTCTTCGGCTTAAGAATTTGTTGAAGAGATAGGCTTGATAGGCTTGGGGAAAAAGCTCCCTAAGCTTTATTGGCAGCCTTTTGAAGGCGCCCAAAAAATCATCTGGTTTTTTGGCTAAATGTTTTAGCATCAACCTCTCATAATAAAGTTGTTTTGGAAATTCCTTAAACGCCCGCTTAAAATCTTGAGTAGACTTTAGCTGTTGTCGGGCTTTTCTGGATTCTGGATGTTCGTGGGGGCTTGATTTTGCCAGGAAAAGCATGGCTGCCTTTTTCAAGTTTCCCTTAACAAAGGCTTTTCCAACAAGGTGCGTTATTGGCCTAATTGTTCCAAAGCGTTGGTGGCCGAAAAAATTTGGAACGCCCCCAACGGCTTGAATTTCTGAAATTATTTTCTCTATTCTATTTTTTGTTGCAGATTTTGAGTGGCTTATCCCCCTTATGGTTATGTGAAAGTTGTTTCCCCAAAGATAGTATGGCGAAATCTTCGTGTGTAAATAGCCGACCGGCCGAATTTCTATGCCTTCAATTTGAATTTTTTCTATTTCTTCGGCAGACACGTCCTCAACCGTAATGTATTGGGCGGTGATGGCCCGCGTGTCCTTAATTCCACCAATATGAAGGCGTTTCACGCCTATTCCTAACTTTTCAGCTATCAAATTAAGCGCCAGAAAAGTGTCCCAGTCTTTCTTAATTAATACACATAGTAGATAATGCTTCTTCTCTAGCGAAGAGCCCAAAACTTTAGGCTTTTCTAGCGTATGAGATTGACGTATTTCAGCTTTTGAACCGTCCACGAGAATTTCTTCAACAAAAAAGTCTTCCACAAACTGCCGCAGTTTTCCGCCGATGCCAGAAGAACGAGTGCCATAAACCTCTATTCCAATAAGCTTTTCAACTTTTGGAACCATCAAGTTTCAGCCTTCTAGAGAAGCTTGAGTTTCCCAGTTATTTCATCTATTTTCTCTGCTGGAGCTGGGCCTATTCCTAGGCACGTCACTGTTCCAGGCGGAATTTGCGTAAGCCCCCTATCAACAATTAATGCGCTTGGAAGTTTTTTCTCTTTGGCCTGTTTTTCCAGCTCTAAAAGCTCCTTTTCATCCTTAACTTTGAGGGCTATTTTCCGCTGGCCTTCAGCCATCCACTCCTCAAACCACTTGCGCTTTTGCTTACGGGTCTCTTCCGCCGCCGAAACAGCGGCATGTCCAGCTTGAGCTGCAATTTTTCCTTTGCTCAATTTTAAATCGGAACGGAATACAATGACCTGCTTATAGCGGAATTCAGACATTGTTTTCAACCGAGTCTTATTCGGTGCTAGAAGATTTTAAGCATTCGCGCAGGGGTAAAGAGGGAAAAACCAGAAGCATCGCCGATAACATTCTCGGCTTCCATAAAAGATTTAGAAGTGAACGTCCCTGAAAATCTATTTCCCTAACATTTCCAAAAATTTTTTCAAGACCGAATCTGCCGTAAACTTCAATGATGTTATCGATGTTTTTGTCGGGCATGGCGTTCAAAATTCTCCTCAACCTAAGCATTACATCCATGTCAAAACCAAAAAATTTTTCACAAAGCTTTTGATAGGCTCCTAAAAATTCGGCTGAAAAATCCCCTTTATCCAAAGCTTCTTTTGCTATTTTGGCTGCAATCCCAGCGCAAGTCATTCCGAAAATTAATCCGCCGCCCGTCGTAGGCTTAACATGCGAGGCGGCATCTCCGACAGCCAAAAACCCGTTTGAATAGGCTTTTGGAATTGGGCCTCCAAGTGGGATTGGGTGAAAGGTTATGTGTAAAATTTTTGCATTTTGTAGTTTTTTTGATGCGGTTGGATGCTTGAACATGAATTTTTGTAAATGCTCTTTTGGGTTTCCAGTTTTTGTTGCTAGTCCAACTTTTGCTTTATCCTCTTGCAATGGGACAATCCATGCATAAAAGCCCGGAGCAAAATCTCTTCCCAAAAAGACTTCAACAGTATCTCTTTCCACGTCTTTTATGTTTTCTACTTCTGCTTGCACGCCATTAACAACCATGTTTTTCTGAACAGTCCTTAAACCTACTATCCTTAAAATTTTTGAATGTACGCCTCCCGCGTCTATGACGATTTCTGAAAAAATTTCCCTTTTTGTCCCATCCTTATGCTTGACAATAACTCCTTTTACATAATTATCCTCGATAATCAAAGATTCAACATGCACGCTTAAATAATAGTGGGCGCCAGCTTCTTCTGCCTTTTTTGCAATATGCTTGTCAAAAAGTGTTCTGTTCAAAACGCATGTAAGCGGGTTAGAAAAACGAATAGCGAACTCCTTTCTTGTGGGCGAGTGTATTTTTATTCCTTTGAAGGTGTTTTGGATGATTCCTTTTGGAAGTGGGTGCAATCCCAAGTTTTTTAAGCTTTTAATGGAAACGTGGCCTGTGCAGTGGCATGGGACGCCTATTTCGCTGTGTTCTTCAAAAACTTTGACGTTAACACCGTTTTTTGCGAGGTGAAAGGCTGCGAACGAGCCGCATGGGCCGCCTCCGACAACAATGACGTCTAAATCATTTTTCATTCGTTGCACACGTGTTTTCACGCCGCTTTTAAGTTATAAGTTCGACACGTCTTTTGCCGCGGACCATGGATGTTGTGCGTATTTTTCCAGTTATTTCCAGCTGCAACAATAATTGGTTAAAGTCTTTATAGCCTAAATCCTTAAATTCTTCGTTTAGCTCCTCCAAAAGTTCAGCGTCTGTCATAGCGCCTTTCTTTTTTAAAATTTCGAGTAGATAGTATTGTGCTGGGCGGGTTTTCCATGTTTTGATTGGCATTTGTTGTGCTCCTAAGCGACTGGTGTTGCTGGTTTTTGTACTTGGCGGACTTGTTGCATGAAACTCCTATACCATTTCTCCATTTCAGGCATTATTGATGGACCTATTTTTTTCAAAGCTTCTTGGAAATCTGCCATTGTTACTTCCTTTGCGTTTTGGTCTCTTCGTAGGGCGTGCATGGCTGCTTCTCTGCATAAGGCTTCTATGTCTGCTCCGGAATAGTTTTTGGTCATGGCGACCAACTGTGATAGGTCGACGTCCTTTGCCAAAGGCATGTTCTTTGTGTAGATTTTGAATATTTGGAGTCTGCTTTTTTCGTCGGGTTCCGGCACATAAATTAGTCTGTCGAATCTTCCGGGCCTAAGCACCGCTGGGTCAACGATGTCGGGCCTGTTTGTGGCTGCAATAACAACTATGTCCTCTAATGTGACTATGCCATCCATTTCCGTTAGCAACTGGCTTATTACCCGTTCTGTTACGCCGCTGTCTGCAAAGCCTAAACCACGGCGGGGGACAAGCGAGTCTATTTCATCAAAGAATATTACTGCTGGTGCGGCCATTCTTGCTTTTCTGAAGACTTCTCTTATGGCTTTTTCAGATTCGCCTACCCATTTTGAAAAGACTTCTGGGCCCTTAATTGTTATGAAGTTTGCTTCGCTTTCTGTTGCTACAGCCCTCGCCAAAAGTGTTTTGCCACAACCAGGCGGCCCGTATAAGAGGATTCCCTTTGGCGGTTTTATGCCCAACCTCTTAAACATGTCTGGGTTCTTTAGCGGCCACTCCACAGCCTCCTTAAGCTCTTGTTTAACTTCTTCTAGTCCGCCTATGTCTTCCCAGTGGACTGTTGGCACTTCTATGTAGACTTCTCTCATGGCTGTGGGCGTCACTTCTTTGTATGCGTTCATGAAATCCTCCATTTTAACTTCCATTTTCTCCAGTACGCTTGGTGGTATGCGTTCTTCTTCGAGGTTTATTTGGGGCAGATATCTGCGAAGGGCTTTCATGGCTGTTTCTCTGCATAATGCTGCCAGGTCAGCGCCAGTATATCCATGGGTAATTTCAGCAAGCTTCTTTAAGTCAACGTCTTCTGCCAAAGGCATTCCGCGCGTGTGAATTTGCAGAATCTCATATCTTCCCTGCTTATCTGGAACACCAATTTCGATTTCCCTATCAAATCTTCCTGGTCTGCGAAGGGCTGGGTCAAGCGCGCCGGGCCTGTTTGTGGCGCCTATGACTATAACGTTGCCCCTGCCAGACAAACCATCCATTAAGGCTAGTAGCTGGGCGACCACACGCCTCTCAACTTCTCCCGTAACTTCCTCGCGTTTTGGCGCGATGGCGTCAAGTTCATCTATAAATATTATGCTCGGCGCGTTTTGTTGGGCTTGCTGGAAAATTTCTCTAAGCCTTGCCTCAGACTCTCCATAAAACTTGCTCATGATTTCCGGTCCGTTTATGGAGAAGAAGTTTGCTTCTGACTCGTTTGCCACAGCCCTTGCTAAAAGTGTTTTGCCGCAGCCTGGCGGTCCATGCAACAAAACTCCTTTAGGGGGCTCTATTCCAAGCCTTTGGAACAGCTCCGGGTGCCGCAGTGGAAGTTCAACCATTTCCCTTACCCTTTGGATTTCTTCATGGAGCCCTCCAATGTCTTCGTATGTTGTTCGAGGCAGTCCTTTTCCTTCCGGCGCTGGCTCGGTTAAAATTGTTAATCTTGTTTCTGCGGTGACTTTCACTATGCCGTGTGGGCGTGTTTTTGTTACGGTGAAGGGTATGGCGTGTCCGAGCATCATTACAAGTGTTGTGTCTCCTTCAACGAGGGTTCTTTCCATAAGGCGATTTTTAACAAAGTTTGTGAAATCTTCATCTACGTTTAGTCGCATGTCCACGGGCGCAAGTGTTATGCTGAGGGCTGGCTTAACTTTTGCCGGCCTAACAATGACATACTCGTTTATGGCTACGCCAGCATTTTTTCGTGTGAAACCGTCTATGCGTATCATGTCGCGGTTTTGGTCTTCGCTGTAGGCAGGCCAAGCTATGGCTGAGGTTGTTCTTTTTCCAACTATTTCTACGACGTCGCCTGCTGATATGCCCAGCTTCTGCATGGTTCTCTGGTCTATGCGGGCTATTCCTCTTCCAACATCCCTTTGTCTCGCGTCACCGACACGTAATTGAACTTCACTCAACTAGGACACTCCCAACCTCACATGCTGAGATTCGAACAAAGTATTATTCGTATATAAATGTTTAAACCAATGGTTTAAGGTTATCTGCTTATCCTACGTACCATAACCGTCTGAACCTGACTTATTTCGCTTATTCCCTCAAATTTTCTCTCAAGTTCATCAAGTATACCCGTTTTGTCTTCTGGAAATTTTATGTGCGCTATTAACGCTTTCAAACCGAAGGCTATTGGCTCTTCGCCATAACCATAAACGGAAGCAAACTCTGGTAAGCACGACTCTATTTTCCTTTTTAAATCTTCAAAATCAACAGTAATGTCTACTGGAAATATTTTATACGAAATTACGACGCTTCCCATCCTCATTCAAACTCCTTTTGTCCATCTTAAAACTTAAAACATCCGTTTAAACCTTGCCATCCAAAAATCATGATATACCTAAATAAATTTGACTCGACTAAGGATTAAGGTCCCGTAAAACCGCATTTTGGACACTTGTATGGACGGCCAAACTTTCTGCATTTCCCGCAGCGTCTTATTAAAATTTCACCGCAGTTTGGACAAAGAAACCTCGTGGCCTCTGCTCCCGGCGGAATTGGTTTTCCACAGCTTGTGCACGTAACCAATGTTATTGTTGCTGTTTTCTCAGCCATTCTTATTCCCCAATGATGGTTTCTCTAATTATCAAGCTTACTTATATATGTTATATGTGAAAGTGGCTATAGAAATCATCAGCTGCTTCGCAAGTTTATTATCTGTGTTGTGAACATATTTTATTGGGGTTTAGATTTTTGGGTGTTAACCTCCGCGATCTAGTTCCAAAAACTGTTATAAGGCTTGAGGATTTAAGTGGAAAATCCATAGCCATAGACGCCTACAACGCCCTATACCAGTTTCTAGCCATAATCCGTCAACCAGATGGCACACCCCTGCAGGATGCCAGCGGAAGGATTACAAGCCACTTAAGCGGGCTCCTATATAGGACGAGCAACCTCGTTGAAATGGGAATAAAACCAATCTACGTTTTTGACGGGACGCCGCCAGCCCTAAAAGAGGTTGAAATTAAAAGGCGCATGAAAGCAAAGGAAGAAGCCCTAATAAAATACGAGCAAGCTTTGAAAGAGGGCAAAATTGAAGAGGCCCGCATGTATGCCCAAGCGACATCCCGCCTGAAAGATTACATGGCAGAGGACAGCAAAAAACTCTTGGACTTGATGGGGATTCCATGGGTTCAAGCCCCAAGCGAAGGCGAAGCCCAGGCAGCTCACCTCGTAAAGCGCGGTGACGCAGACTACTGTGCAAGCCAAGACTACGACAGCCTGCTTTTTGGAGCCCCAAGACTCGTGAGAAACGTCACGATTTCCGGCAGACGCAAGCTTCCGGGCAAAAACGTTTTTGTTGAAGTCATACCCGAAGTTGTTGAACTCGAAGCTGTTTTAAAGGAATGCGAAATCACCTACGAGCAACTCATAGATGTGGGCATATTAATTGGCACAGACTTCAACCCAGACGGAGTTAAGGGTTTAGGGCCAAAAACAGCCCTAAAACTCATAAAGGAACATGGAAGCCTAGAAAACGCCTTACCCCACCTCAAAAATGCGGAGTTTCCAGTTGAACCGCAAAAAATAAAAGAGATTTTCTTAAAACCGAAAGTCACAAACAACTACAAAATTGAGTGGAAAGAACCCGACATAGAAGGCGTAATAAACTTCATTTGCAGGGAAAGGGACTTCTCAGAAGACCGCGTCAGAAAAGCCTTAGAAAAAATGCAGAAGGGCATAACAAAACTTAGGGGAAAAACCACACTAGAACAGTGGTTCAAATAACTCATTTTTGAATTCTAAGCTAAAACTGGCTTTTTCGCTTCAGCTTTTTCCGCCATCTCCCGCGCCAGCTTTGTCTCGTATTCCCTAAGCATCTTCACTAATGGATGCTCAACGTTAATCCTGTAAAGCTTGGCCTTCCCTATCTTTCTGGAAACCTTAACTATGCCGAACTCTTCCAACTCTGGAAAATACTTATAAAACGTTTGCTTACTCATTCCCAAGGCTTCTATAACTTCCTTCTTAGTGAAATCAAACAAAGGATTATCCAAAAAGAAATCCACTATCCTAAGCTTCGGCGAATCCCCCAAAGTCTTGACAAGTATAGATTCAAACTCTTTTTCGGAATAGAGTCTTTTACTCATCTCTTTTCACCCTCATGCATTATGGCATGCATAATAGCGTGCATACCGAGTAATATGTATTAAGAAAAGTATTTATATGTTACTTTTTAAAGGTATTGAAAGTGAACCTAATGAGCATAAGCCTTTCCGATGAAGAAGTTAAGGCAGACATAATGAACAGACTGCTCCGAAGAAACTGTTGGGGCGCTAAGTATTTGCCCGTTGATACACTTGTAAATTGGTCGGCTTTGAAGGTTAAACCAAACGGCAAAAGGGTAAAAAAGTTGATAAAGGAGCTTGTCAACGACGGATTTCTTGTTGTTCATAAGAAGGGTGAAACTGTCTCCCTAAACCCATCTAAAAGTGAGGAAATAGTCAATTATATTAGGCGGTTTCTGAAGTTTTAGTAAAGTATTTTTCCGTTGTTTTTGAAAGTTATGATTTTCGCCTTGAATGTGCTTCAGTCCGAGCTGAGCGAATTTTGAGTAGCTTGAAAAGCCGTTATGTTAGGAGTTAAGCCTTTTGGGCGTGGTCCAGAAATCTTTATTTCAAAACACTTCGATACATATGTTTCTCAACCGGTGTCAAAAATGGAAAAAAGTCAAATCACATTACCAGCCGATGATTTGCCGACAAAATGGTACAACATAATTCCAGACCTGCATGAACCACTTCCTCCGCCGAAAGAGCCGGAAGATGGCGTCTCCAGAATGGATTTTCTTGCTAGAACTATGATTAAGGAATGTTTGAGGCAGGAAATGTCAAACGAAAGGTGGCTGCCCATACCGGAAGAAATTCGTGAACTTTACATTCACATGGGGAGGCCTCGACCCCTTTATAGGGCAAGGCGCCTAGAAAAACGCCTAAAGTTAAAGAAAGTTAGGCTATACTATAAGCGGGAGGATCTCTCGCCGACTGGCTCGCATAAGACAAACACTGCTGTTGCCCAAGCTTACTATGCGGTTAAAGAGGGAAAAACAACTTTAGTCACGGAGACTGGCGCTGGTCAGTGGGGAACAGCACTTGCTTATGCTGCTAGACTTTTAGATCTCGACTGTGTGATTTTTTGGGTTAAATCCGTTTACGATTGGAAAGTTGATAGAAGAACCCTAATGAAGCTTTTGGGGGCGAAAGTATATTCGTCTCCAAGTAAAGAAACAGAAATTGGACGGAAAACGCTGCTTAAAAATTCTGAGCATCCAGGCTCTTTGGGCATTGCAATTTCAGAGGGCCTCGAATACGCTGAAAAGTATGATGGCTGCGTTTACTGTCTAGGTTCAGTTTTAAATCACGTTCTTCTGCACCAATCCATAATAGGGTTGGAAACAATAAAGCAGTTTGACCTCATAGATGAAAAACCAGACTTAATTGTGGGATGTCTCGGCGGAGGCTCAAACTTCGGCGGAATAGCCCTCCCATTTATAGGTGAAGTTTTAAAAGGAAAGCGTAAATGCGAGTTTCTTGCTGCCCAGTCTCTTGCCGCCCCAAACCTTGTTAAAGGAGAGTACCGATACGATTTTGGCGATGTTGCAGAGCACACGCCCCTCCTAAAAGTTTACACGTTAGGCCATAATGTCGAAATGCAACCCATAAAAGCTGATGGCCTCAGATATCATGCAGCCGCCCCAATAATAAGTCTGCTGAGGCACCATGGCCTAATTAGGGCGGTTGCATACCCAACTGATGAAAGGGCAATTTTTGAAGCAGCAAAAATATTTCTCCAAAGTGAAGGGTGGCTTCCAGCTCCCGAGTCAAGCTACGCTATACGTGCTGGTATAGACGAAGCCCTAAAAGCCGAGAAAAACAATGAGGAAAAGGTCATTTGCATGAATATTAGCGGCCATGGCTTTCTGGATTTAGCGGCATACAAGGAAAAACTTGAATGCGAGTAATGGCGGAATAAGAATTCTAAACTAAACTCTGTGGCCATATCGACCAGTTAAAGGAACGAAGGCTACCCCGCCCAAATTTTCTTCCACAAGCTTTCCATCAGCCTTTTTCGTAACTTTTATTAAGCTTTGGAATAAGTGGACGCTTCCAACTGGAATTAGCATTATTCCACCGTTTTTTAACTGTTCAATTAATGGTCTTGGAATCGTTGGTGCTGCGGCTGTCACTAAAATTCTGTCGTATGGAGCCCTATCTGGATAGCCCATGGAGCCATCTGCGCAAATTATTGTAACTCTGTCGCCGTATCCAGCATTCATTATGTTTCTTCTTGCAAAATCGGCTAAACCCTGAACAATTTCAACAGTATAAACGTGACCCCACTCGCTTCTAGGCGCTTCGCCTGGCGCAACTATTTCGGCTATTGTGGCTGCATGCCACCCTGACCCAGCGCCCACTTCCAGCACTTTGTGGCCCACTTCCAATTGTAGGGCTTCATTCATTATTGAAACCATGTTTCACCTGGCCCAGCGTAAGGCTGAGGCCATGTGGTGCGGAAACAGTTTGCCCAAAACCAATCGGAAGTGGGGTGTCAACGGCACCATAGGCTCGCACGTTTTCTGGCAAAAACTTTGTTCTTGGCAATAATCGCATTGCTCTTATAACTTTTGGCGAACGGAGTACGCCCTCCTTAATTAGACTGTCAACTAGCCTTTCCCACTCGTTTTTCTCCAAATCATAACCCCACAAATAAAATTGTGGAATAGGCTTTTAACGTATCTGTATCTGGAATACGAAGTTAACGTACTTCTGTTAAATTCTAGAGTTGTATTTATGAAATTTGCTATTTGACTGTGACGGACTTAGCTAAGTTTCTTGGAGTGTCTGGGTTGTATCCTCTTTCAACAGCCATGTAGTACGCGAGAAGTTGCAATGGAATCACGAAGGGAATTGGGGATATGACATCCGGTATTCCAGCTGGGACCTCAACATAATCGTCAGCCAACTTTTTGACTTCTTCATCGCCTTTTTCTATTATGGCAATTATTGAGGCCCCTCTCGCTTTCATCTCCATAATGTTTCCAATTAACGTTTTGTGTGTTTCATCTTTTGGGCATATGAAGACCACTGGAAATCCCTCTTCTACAAGGCTTATTGGGCCATGTTTGCTTTCTCCAGCTGGGAAGGCTATGGCGGGCACATAGGCTATTTCCATGAGTTTAAGCCTACCCTCATAGGCTGTTGCGGTGCTTATTCCCCGTCCCAAAAAGAAGAAGGTTTTTGCATCTTTGTATTTTTTAGCTATCTCCTTTACTTTGGCTTCTTGTGTTTGAATTATTGTTTCGACGGTTTCTGGCAATTTTTGAAGTTTTTCCGCCAAAAAGTCCATTTCATCTTGTGAAACCTTACCCCTCTTCTTTGCAAGTCTCAAAGCAAGCTGGGCTAAAACTGAAAGTTGGGACGTGAAAGTTTTTGTTGCTGCCACGCCTATTTCTGGGCCTGACTGCTGGCAAATGTAAACTCTTGAAACTCGCGTTAAAGTTGAGCCTATAACATTAGTAAGCCCAAGGATTGTTGCTGCCCTTTGCCTTGCGCAGTTCACTGCAGCAAGTGTGTCTGCAGTTTCGCCTGATTGGCTTACAGCCAATATTGTGCTGTCGATGTTTACTGATTTGCCATGTTGCTCAGCAAACTCTGAGGCTATGACTGGGTAGGTTGCCAAAAAAGCGAGTTTAGAAAACATGTAGGATGCGGCCAAACAAGCATGGTAGGATGTTCCACAAGCCACGAGAAAAACTTCGCGAGCTCTGTCAAGAAAAGTTGCCATCAAATCCAAATAGTGCTCTTGCAACCTAAGCGTATTTCTAAGGGTGGCTGGCTGCTCATGAATTTCCTTCAACATAAAGTGTGGGTAACCTTGTTTAATCGCCATTTCAGGTGTCCAATCGATGGTTTTTGGCTGACGCATAACTGGTGATGCATCGTAAACTTTCTTTATTTCATAGCCATCTAAAGACAGTGTAACCAGTTCTCCATCTTCAACTACGACAGCCCTATTTGTTAGGGGCAGGAAGGCTGGAATATCAGACGCACAGTAAATTGCGTTATCATTTACTCCAATAACCAGGGGACTTTCATACCTTGCACAAACTATTTTGTTCCCTTCCCTTGGTGAAATAACTGCAATGGCATAAGAGCCTTCAATTCTCCTCACTGCCTCGAGAACCGCGTCGGCAAGACTTAAGGAAGCATTTGCCTTCAAGTTCTCCTCAATTAAATGGGCTATTACTTCAGTATCCGTCTTAGACTTAAAATTATGTCCCTTGTTTTCCAGTTCTTGTTTTAACTCTGCAAAATTCTCGATTATGCCATTGTGGACAACAGCTATCTGCCCATTACAATCAACATGGGGGTGCGCGTTAACTTGCAAAGGCGCGCCATGTGTGGCCCATCTCGTGTGTCCAACGCCTATATTTCCTGGCAAATCATCTAGGTTGTGGATTTTGTGGACGTCATCTATTTTTCCCTGATCCTTTTTAATGTAGATTTTTCCTTCAAATAATGTTGCTTCCCCAACAGAGTCGTAGCCGCGATACTCAAGCCTTTTTAGGGCTTCGTGGATTACCGGGGCGGCATTTCCATCTTTTAGGATGCAGCCGAATATACCGCACATCTTTAGGCCTCTTTGATTTTGACTTTATTCATGGTTTTTTGAATGTAATAAGGTTTTTTAGGAGAAAATTTCCAATTCTAAAAATTTTTTAAGAAAATCTCCGCTTAAATTCATGTTTAAAAGTTTAAATTCAAGGTAGGTTAAGGCGCGAGCTTTAATAAAAATTTTATAAAATTATCCGAACGATTTCCTCGCTAGTTCGGCGCCTAAAACCATGTTTCTCAACTTTTGAAAGCTGACTTCCCAAGTTCTGGTTCTTAGTCCACAATCCGTGCTTACACAAATTCTGCTAGGGTCACCAACGCTTTTAACGGCATACAAAATTCTGTCTCTAACGAGTTCTGGAGTTTCAATGAAATCTGTGTGAACGTCTATTACGCCCACTCCATAATTTCCTTTAAATCCGCTTTCTTCAAACAATTTAATTTCCCTATAGCCCACCCGTTTTTCCTCTTCCATTCCTGGTTTGCAGCTGTCTCTGTTTGCAAATTCGAGGGCTAGTTGGCTGCAATTCTTTAATTCACAAGCATATCGTGCTAAAACTTTGTAATTGCTATAGCAGTTGTGGAGGCTAAATGTGCAGTTAAGGCCTTTAACTGTTTCGTTGAAGGCTTCGACAAAAAGTTTCATTTCCATGTCGCTTGGGTTTGTTGTTGCGGCCGGCTCGTCTATTTGAATCCATGTTGCCCCCGCGTCTATAAGTTTGTTTAACTCTGGTCTTGCCACTTCCTTAATGAAGTCGAAGAGAAACTCCCTTTTAGCCTCAAACTTTTTAGCTTTAAAATCGTGAATTTTACGGCCGACCTTCCTTTCATAATATTCATTAAACGTCCAATCAATAATTGTGTAAGGCCCCGTGAAAGGAACCTTCAAAATTTTGTTAGTATTTTTCCTTGCAAATATAAATTCGTCAACATAAAATGGCTTTTTATATTTTGGCTTGGCTATACACGCTGCTTTGTTGAAGTATCGGTAATCAAATGATTTTACATAACCCAAAAATTTAAAGCCGCTAGCGCTTTTAAGCACATGCTCATACATTTCTGACCTCCATTGTTCACCATCAAAAATTATGTCTAAGCCAGCTGCTTCAAAAAATCTGATGGCGTATTTTGCAGCCCACTCTAGAATAGCCCTTCTTTTTTCTGGCGAGTCTTTTTCTCTAAGCAAATTTAAGAAAGCCTCAAAATTTTCAACCTTTAATTTTCTCCCCCAATGTTCGGCTTCGGCTAGTTCTTTATCTGAGAGTTCCTCTCCCCTATAGCCTTTAACCCTCCATGCTGGTTTGGCGAGGCTGCCTATCTCTTGTGTTGGAAACAGCTTATCATGCATAATATTCATCTCTGAGGCGTTTAGCCACAAGACTGGCGACTTTAATTTTTTCGCGGGCCCTTTCCCATGGAAGAAACTCTAGGTCGCAATTGGGGCAGATGAAAACGTTTTCCTCTTTTGAGTGGCATATCACGTCAATAATTTCCACGGCAACTTTAACCAGTTCGTCAACATTTTCGATAAGCGAACTTCTCGAGTCCACCAGGCCTAGGGCTATGCCCTTTTCAAAGCTGTAAGCCTTTAAATCCCTAAGGCTTGTTTCATACAAGTCTATTCCAAGGTGGTCTACTGGAAAATCTAGGGCGTCTGGCAAGATCCGTGCAAAGTTTCCAAAAAATGTTTGGAGGCATGTTTGAGCCGGCGCGCCTTTAACCGCGATTTTAAGGGCTTCTTTCACTTTATTAATTTCATCTTTCGACAGTTGCACAGCTGCTGCTGGCTCATACACGAGGGCCGGGTCGCTTAACTGAATGTATTTGAAACCCAGATTTGCAAGATGCTCTATTTCTTTCCTCAGCGCTTGAGCATAGTCGAACATGAGGTTTTCTTCATTTTTGTAAAACTGGTTTTCAGACAGCTTTACAAAAGTGTATGGCGCTGGCAAAATGGCCTTCCAAAAAACTTTTTCCGGCAAAAGTCTTATGTAGCATACCTCTTCCAAAATGCTTTTTTCGCGTTGTATTTTATCCACCACTATTGGTTTTCTGTAAAAAGTGTTGTTATTGAACCACCTTGTCAGACTTCCAATTTTTACTCCTTTCAAGTTTTCTGTGAAGGGCCTAAGCAAGTCTTGCCACTTGAGCATGCCGTCCGTGATGAAATCTAATCCATAAGACAATTGTTCATTTATGATTTTTGAAGCTGCCTTTTCAAAGGCCTTCTCAAGCGTTTCCTTGTCAACTTTTCCTCTTTCATAGGCCCTCGTAACTTCTATTAGTTCGCTTGGTCTTGGAAATATTCCAGTTGCATAACAGCCAATCATTTTGTAATCCTGCTTTCGATTTACAAGTTTGTTAGTTCACCATAATAAAAATTTTAATAATACTTTGAGGTTTTACAATGTTGAATATCATGAACAAAAAATTGTTGCTTGAAGAAGGGGAAAAGGCGCCTAGGGTTAAGGAAATAGCAATCGTTGATGATCCGGAAAAGCTTAAGATGATTTTAAACAGGCTTACTTGGAAAATTTTAACCATGCTTTCTGAAAGGGAAATGTATCCGCTTGAAATGGCTAAAAAGTTAGGAATTCATGAGCAAAAAGTTTACTACCACATTCGGAAGCTAGCCAAAGCAGGCGCCATAAAAGTTGTTCGTGAGGAGGGGAAAAAGGGGGCGATAGCAAAATATTATAGGACTGTTTCGTCCGCTTTCGGTATTGAGCTTCCGCATGGATACAGAGTTATGCAAAAACTTTCCCTTTTAAGCGTTGATGAAGGCATAAGAAAATTTTTCAAAGAATTTATTAGGGAAGACGGCGAATTTGATGGAAAAATCGTCGTGGGAAGCCCAATCCCTCATGGGCCTTTCAAAACCAGCGCTAGAGATGGGCATTACGCTTCTCATTTGGCATTTCTGCTAGGGCAGTTGGCAAATGTTCCAAACGAGTTTGCCATAAAACTCGACGTGGATGTAAAAGCCGAAAAAGAGGAGAAAAACAACCTCATCCTTGTTGGGGGGCCTGGAACAAACCTCTTAACCCAAGAGTTGAACGAATATTTGCCTATAAGGTTTGACATGAAACCTTCTGAGCAAGGCTTTCTCTTCGGCGGCCTTGTCTCCCGAAAAACATCTAACGTTTACACTGCAGACGCTGTTGGATTGGTTGCCAAAATCACTAACCCATGGGACAAAACTAAAAAGGTTATAGTCTTAGCTGGAAACAAGGCTGTGGGCACAAAGGCTTGCGTCCTAGCCCTAACAAACTTTTGGAAAAAAACCCTTAAAGATTATGCTGGCGAAGACACATTTGCAAGGGTCATACAGGGCTTCGACTTGGATGGCGATGGCAAAGTGGACTCAATAGAAATCCTTGAATAATTGTGGCTTTCTTGCAAAGGAATTTGAATGAGGGATGAGGATGGAGAAAGTTTCATGGAAATAAAAGAGGTTATTTTTGCTTACGGCCATAAAAACATACAAGCCACACATAAATCAACATTTGAAATCACCAAAGAAACCGAAATTTCAAAAAGAGGAAACTGCATAATTGCCGTTTCAGCTGACAAAGCACTATACGATTTAAGCCCAAAGTTTAAGGAGATTTTACGAAGCGAAAACGCAAAAATAACAATTCTAATTGAGGCTGGCGAAGTCTGGGATGCGGTAAATGCTTTTGGAAGCCCAAATCTTACTTTGGCGCATCAAACGAGCATTGTTGTTAGAAAAAGCGATTACATTTGCGACAGAACCCTAGCCATCCGAGCTGATAAATCCTCATTCGACCTTTCAAGAAAACTTGTCGAAAAGCTTAGAAATCCAAATCAGAGGGTGAAAATAACATTAAAAGCCTTTTGTTAGATGATTTCGGCATCGAGGACTGCTTGCCACTCGTAGGGGGCTGTTTCCCGCACAAATCTGGAGAAAAGAATTTTATTCACCCGGCGACCGCACTTTTCAACAGCATCTTCAAATTTTGTTTTCACTCTTTCTAATGGTTCTTCAGCGTTAACAAAACTATAAAAGTGGACTGTTCCGCCGGTTTGTTTCAGTGCATTACATGCGACATCTACAAAATCCATGGCTTTTTCAGGCAAATTCATTATTATGCGGTCTGCAACTCCCTTAAGCTTTTCTTCAACAACAGCCCTTGCATCCCCCAAAAGCGGATAAACTTTACCCTCAACCCTATTCAACCTTATGTTCGTCTTCAAATATTCGATGGCGCTTGGATTTATGTCAATGGCATAAACCCTAACATTTTTGTGCATTTTCGCAATTAATATCGCAAATGGTCCCACACCAGCAAACAAGTCAATAATGGTCTCTCCTTCTCTCGCTGACGTGGCAACTCTATAGTGCTCATAGGAAAGGCGGGGAGAAAAATACACTCGTGAAAGGTCAACATAAAATTGGCAGCCATACTCTTTATGGATTGTCTCGGTTTTGGGTTCTCCGGCAATTACATTGAATTCTCTTAACCTATAAACCCCTTTCACGGCGCCAGCCTTCGCAAGGACAGTCCTCACATTTTTATGCGCTCTTAAAATGGCTTCGCCGATGACTTTTTTGTGGGCATTCAGCTCCGGCGGGATTTCAATTATTGCTATGTCGCCAACAAAATCCATTGCCTTTGGCAGACTCGCAATTAAATGTGGCGGAAGCTTTTCCTCAAGCAATTCAACCAGAGTTTTTGGCGCTTTCTTTTTCTCTGAAAAAATTTTAGACGAAACTTCCGCAGATGGAATCTTTTCTTTTAGCGCTTCTAACTCATCTTTTGACGGCTTCCGCGCCAATGGAATATAAATGAAAGCTTCGTTCCTTTGAATTTCCAATTCGCTGTTAAAAATTTTCAGCTTTTTAGTTAATGCTATGGCCTTTTCGCCATAAGCTTTCTGGATTTTTAAACATATTGATTCTTGGGGAGTCATAAAACCACTAGAATTCTTTGCAATACGTTGCAAAAATTTTCTGGGCAACTTCTTTAGTCTTTTCAAAAAGCCTTTGGCTGATTATTCCGTTTTCCATAGCTTTTTCAAGTTTTTCCATGTCTAAGATTTTGCCTTTTCCGTCTGGGGTGATGCAAATGTCGACCTCTAAATCAACGTAGCGAATTGTTTTTGGATAAATTTCAACGGGCGTGTTTATGTTTATATATGTTCCCTTTAACTCGCCGTTTGGTGAGAAATATTTCGTTATTATATACCATTCTCCAGTTTTTGTTTCGCTTACTGCTTTGTCTCCAGCTTCCTTTTTAATATTTAAGCCATCGTACACTCCTTCACTTCTAATTATTCTGTTGTATTTTATATGCGTGTTGTCTATGCTTTCTATAGTTGCTTGTCCCAGATTGAGTGTTCTTCCGCTTAATTTGACGTGGAACACATCCACAACGGAATCTTCTTCCGGAAATTCATAGGCAACTTGTTTTTTAAACAGTTCTTTGATTTCGTTTTCCGTCCTTCCTTGTTCTAAGGCTTTTTCAGCCATTTCAAGCGCCGCTGAGACTTTGCCCCCGCAACACTTGTAAAAATGATGTCCATCTATTGTTGGAGTTATTTGAGCTCTAAGCTTGTCCAAGCCCTTTTTAGTTAGGCACGGGAACTCTACATCCATAAAAATTAATCCTTCAATCAACAGTGATGGCGTCTGAATTTTAAGTAACCTTTCTTTCAAGGCTTCGATTTTTTCAGCCAAAGCTTTTATTTCTTTTTCAAGAATTTCTGTCGACACGTCTTTGGAATGTTCCCGCCAAATTATTCCCCAACCGTTCGGCGCAAGCTTTTTTCCGGTTGCATAAAGTTCGGCTCTCTTGCTTAGGTCACGAATTTTTAGGCTGACGCCGACTTTGCTGTTTTGGGCAAGGATGGCATAATTTCCAATAATTTTAAGTTTCGTTGTTAAAATTGGCTGTTTAGCCCCAAGCCTTCTCCTCTCAACCTGAACTGGAATGAACTCTCCACTCGCAACAAAGCATTCGTTCCTCGGAAGCTTTCCCAAAATGTTATTTCCTAAATCTACGTAGGTGATCATCTTATTTGATTCCAAAACTTTCCCCATGTATATTCCGTCGACGTTGACCGCCCATTTTCTAGTTAAAACATCCTCAAAATTAGACTGCAAAACAGACTGGAGAGCGTTTACAGCAGCTTGTGTGCCAAGCGCTCTAACTCCTTGCAAGTCATATCTATCCCTTATTTTGAGGTCTGGTGGAGCAAAGTTGTCTGTTAATCCAAAACGTTTCTTTATGGCTGGGGAGGGGTGAACTATTTCAAAGCCACTGTCTAAAAGAAGTTTTGTTAACGCTGTTGTGTAGATTCCTCTTATCATCGCCTTCATGTTCAGCCAACTTTCTCAATTCTATAGAGTCCATTAATCCTTTTAACATTAAATTTTACATTCAAAATTTTTTCAGCAAGCCAAATGTTTGTTTCTAAATGATCCGAAATTGTTCGGGTCAGATAAATGGATTTTCCTTTGGCCAATGCAACATATGGGATTAGCATGTCGGCTAAATGTATGTCAACTGTCGGTTTAGGAGAAATTTCCTCAATAAGCTTTTGGGCCGCCTCCCTTCCAACAGCTTCGCTTGTCTTTTTAAGTTCACCGATTGCGTCAGCTCCTAAAATCACGTTTTCATCGGTTTCAGCCCACAAGACGAGGGAGCTTCCTTTCTGCAGCGGATTCGACCTATCATTTAATATTTGGATGTCAGCCGAGTAACCAGCCTCTTTTAGAAGGTCATTTGCGGCTTTTGCCTGTCGTTCCGCCACTCTCCTTTCTGCCAAAAATGTGCAGACTGAAATTCCTTTTATGGACTTTATTTTGCCAAAGCTTTCTAGGCTTAGTGGGTTTAGGTTTTTGCATGGCTCTACCGTTATTGTAGCTTCACCCATCCCCTTTGGATAATAACCATATTTGTGGATGGTTAACGATGCTTCAACTCCCATTTTTTTCAGCACTGGCAAGAGCACGTATTTCATGTAATTTATTGTTGGAGAATTTGAAACGTCCGTTCCGCCCTTAGAAATGCGCAAATACACAGTGTCCTCTGCAAAAGTGCATATTGGCAAAACAGTCATTATGAGCATTGGAATGCTCCCGGCGGTTCCAATTTCAGCCTCAATCTTTCCCCCCACAACTTTTTTGGGTTTAAACCAAAGTTCTCTGGAATTAAGTTCGGCGCCCTTCAACTCGGCATTGCAGAGTTTGGCTGCCGTTAAAACCGCTTCTAAATGTTGGGGTCTCAAACCCGGCTGCGGTCTATTTTGTCTAATATTATAAATGTGCAGTGTTTGGCCAAGCAAGGCGGCTAAGGCCACGGATAACCTTAATATTGTACCGCTTCCGCTTTTTTGGCTTCCGTCTATTTCTATCACTTTTGCTGGGCTCCCTAAAATTTTGCGCTAACACTGTTTTTAGTTTATTGTGGTCAGAAACAATTAATAAATGCCTTTAGTATTAAGGATTTGGAAAAAGGAGAATTGGCATGAGTGAAGAAAGGAGAACCCTCGAAAAACTTGTGGAAAGAATTGATGAGCTTCTTATAATTTTAAATCGGGTGGCAGAAGACCTAAAGGAAATCTCAATTTCCCTCAAATCAATAGCAGTTTCGCAACTGACGCAACCGACGCAACCAACACCCGCCCCAACGCCTTCACCTGTCACACCAAAAGTTCAAGAAAAGCTTCAGTCAATCGATGACATCAAAACTTTGTTTCCCGAAGATTTGGAGGATCTTTTAAACTTTGAAGAGAAAGATGATTTTATAATTATAAAGCCACGTCAGTTTTTAGGTTCAGAAAACTTTGCTAAAATAGCTTCTGTGGTGCGTGGCATTGGTGGAGATTACGTAAGTGCTGGAAAGTCTTCTCACTTTAGAGTGCCGAGGAAGAGAACATAGAAAACTGGTGATGGCAGCAAACGTTAGAGTTTAGTATCGGATCACAAAATCCTTAAACTCACCCGTGTAACCCTCCCAAACAACATTAACACTCGTAACTTTAGCCCCTGGAGGGCCACGCCTACAAAAATCTATTAGCTCCTTAACCTTTTCTTCATCGCCCTCAAAAACTGCTTCAACCCTGCCGTCTGGAAGGTTGCGAACCCAGCCCCTAACTCCGCGGAGTTTAGCTTCATACTTAACTTCAGACCTAAAAAACACTCCTTGAACTCTGCCAGACACGAAAACGTGGGCCCTCACATTCATGTAATCACCTCTTATTTTATGGAATTTAATTTTCAATTTTAACTTTAATGCTTTCACTTTAACTCACCCCCCTCCACCGCCTAAAAATGTCGTTTCATCGCTTGCTTTAAAAGTCGTAAAACCAAAACCAAATTTCGGTGTTAATAATTGGAAAATGCATCTGGAAAATTGCTTGTTTATGCCTCAGCATACGCATCACGGGAGGAAAGGCTCAAATCCATAAATTTAGCAGCTGAAGAAATAGCAAAACTCTTGGAATTAAACGTTGAAATCATTACTTTTGAGATGGAATTCACGCCAATCTATGTCTATTATAAAGGGGAGGATGGCGAACAAATTCCAGTATATTGCAATAGGGGTGGAAAAACAGACATGGATGAAGTTTTTGCCTCTTTAAAGAGAATGCTTTATGTATTGTCTTTTCATCCAAAATATTCAGCTTTAAAACGCTTTAGAAAAGAGATTATGCCGTTTTCCTAAACTTTATGGTTTGCCCCTCCAACTTTATTTCATAAATTTGGTTTACATCAAAATCTATACCTAAGCTTTCGTATTCTTGCTCTGTCAAGAACAAGATTATTTTTGGAATTGTGAACTCCGCCCTCGCTGGGAAAAACGGCAGCTGCTGTTGCAAGGCCTGGAAAACATCTTGAACGATTTTCGCCTCTTCTGTTTGGGGTTTAACAACAAATCGTGGCATTGGCCTTTCTTCAACCAATTCTATACGCTTTCCAAGGTTTCCATCCAAATCTCTTATGGATTCTATTTTGTTTACTCTAACGCGAAACATGGCTGCTCAAAAGAAGATAGCATATTAAATAATTTACCCTTTCGGAAGATTCTTCGTAGGCTTATTCCATTTCAATGGTTGCTGGAGGCTTTGGCGTCACATCATAATAGACTGTTGAAATGTTGGGGCATTTTGCGATGATTTCTTCGGCAATTTTGCTTAATGTAGGCCATGGAATTTCAGAAACCTTCGCTGTCAAAAAGTCTTTGGTTTCAACAGCCCTTACCCCTATCACATAAGGCTTTTTCTCCACTAAATCTTCAATTGCATATAAGACTCTTGTAACCGTTGGTTTTTGAGTTATTATCTTGGCTTGCAGGGAGACAAGGCTTTGTGTGGCAGTACGATGGACCTTTCCATTAGCAGTTTGCACTTTTACTCCAACAATGTCGCCATAACGTCTTTTCCCGGCCTCTACACCGGTGGCTTTGTCTCTAAAAATTTTTACTTGAACATTTCTGAATGGAACGTTTAGAAGTTTGGCTGTAATTTGTTGAATTTGAGCGGCGTCTTCCGTCTTTTCAGCTTCAACGTTGTCTATTATTGTGGCAAAATGTTGGCTGGGATTGTGTATGGCTAGCTCGCGTTCGACAATCGTTGTTGCCTTCTTTAAAGTTTCAAGTTTGTCAGCGTGGATTTCTCCAACAACGCGGACAGATAGGCCTGGTCCTGGGAAGGGTTGGCGTTCAGAAATTTGTGGGGGCAACCCCAAATATCTGGCAACCATTCTAACTTGTTCTTTAAACAATGTTGCAAGGGGTTCAACAACTTTAAACCCATAACGCTCTGTTGGATTTATGCCCATTTGTTCTAAAACGTTGTGTTGGGTTTTAACGCCGCCCACAGTTTCTACGATGTCCGCTTTTATTGTCCCTTGCACAAGAATCTTGCAAGACTCTTTCTGGGCTGTCTCCCCCAAAACTCTATAGAATGTTTCTCGGAAAGCTTTGCGTTTTTCCTCGGCATCCCTCAGACCCTTCATGGCTTGCAAAAATCTTTCTTGGACATTAACCACTTTTGTGGGAACATTTAAAGGCGGTTTAGAAAGGATTTCTGCCACCTGCTCGGGCTCGTTTTCCCGCATGAAAGCGTCATCTAATATTACACAAATGAGGTTTTCACCTATCGCCCTATAGGTTAGTACGGCGCATGTTGAACTGTCAACACCACCGGAAACGGCAACTAAAGCCCTCTCGTTGCCAATGCTCTTTCTCATCTCCTCAACTTTTGCTTCGACAAAGGCTTTTGGGTCAAAGACTTTCGACATGGTAAACTCCTCATTTTAAGCTAATGATATGCCATTTTACAACTTATGTATATTTGTCTTTTTACAGTTTTTAATTAAATAGTAAAATTAAAAATGCCCTTAAAACTTTGAAATTCAAAAATGTTGTCGAAAACTATTACTTAGCGCCGGAAGAAAATATTTGAAAAACACATCTTTTGAAGTTAAAAGTTTTTGCTCTAGAACTTATTATTTAGAAAGGTTGTTGCGGGGATTTCCAATGAAAACCGAAGATGCGAAAAACTTGTTAAAGGCGTTAAGGGAGCTGAATGAAAGCTATGAAGACACGCTGTGGACGATGAAAGAAACAATAGAAAGCGTTAAGGCAACAAAAACTTTGTGGAGGCAAAAGAACAACTCCATGCTAATAAAGGTTGGTCTAGCGCTCATTGCCTTCCCAGACCCAACAATAAGCGACATTTTGGGGGCGCTTCTGGTAGCTGCGGGGACGGTTCAGCAGGGAATAAAGCGACGCACCATTTATGTGGAGGACGTTTACAAAAACTTTAGCGATACGCTTAAGGAAATATACAATTTAAAGAATAACATTGGCCACCAAAAACTTTAGTCCCAAATTTTATATTTGAAGCATGTTATATGCATAACATGCTGGAGGAAACAAATTGAAACTAGTCACAGTATTATTGCCCGAAGCCTATCTTGAAGGGTTAGATGAACTTGTTAGGGCTGGCATGTACCCAAGCCGAAGCGCAGCCATAAGGTCTGCAGTTAGAGACATGCTTAAAAAGGAGCTCTGGGAAAGACGTGAAAGGTAACATTGTTATGTTTTTCTTGTTAAATCAATAATCTGAAATTCTAGGAGAGAAAGTTCTAAAAGAAATTAAGGCATATATCAATTTATGAAGGCAAATTTGATTTTTGGTCCAAGCCGTCTAGCTTCAACATTTTCAATAGTGGCATTTGATCCATCCACAAAAGAGTTGGGGGTAGCTGTCCAGTCAAGATACTTTTCTGTGGGCTCAATTGTTCCATGGGCTGAAGCAGAAGTCGGTGCAATTGCAACCCAATCCTTCGTTAATGTTTCCTATGGGCCGAGAGGTTTGGAGCTTCTCAAAAAAGGCTTAAGCGTTGAGGAAGTGATAGAAAGGCTTACGGGCGAAGATGAAGCTAGAGATTTTCGTCAACTTGGAATTATAAATTCAAAGGGTGAAGCTGCTGCCTTTACTGGAAAGAAATGTTTGGAGTGGGCTGGAAGCAAAACTGGAAAAAACTTTGCTGCCCAGGGTAACATCCTTGCGGGCGAGGAGGTTGTTGAAATGATGGCTGAAAGGTTCAAGTCAACAAAGGGAGACTTAGCCGACAAACTTGTGGCCGCCCTTGAAGGCGGAGAAGAGGCCGGAGGCGACGCAAGGGGAAGACAGTCAGCCGCCCTTCTCGTCGTTAAAAAGGGTTGTGGACGGGCTGGTTATGGGGATTGTTTCATTGACTTACGTGTTGAAGACAATCCCAACCCAATTGCTGAACTAAAACGTTTGTTAGGTCTCCACCGTGTTTACCGTTTGATTGACGAAAGCGAAGACAAAATGACAATGGGCAATCTTGAAGCCGCCCTCTCAACAATAAAGGAAGCCATAAAAATAAACCCGAAAATTGATGATGCGCACGTCGATTTGGGCATAATATGTTTAAAGCTTGGAGAAAAACAAGAGGCTATAAAAGCCTTCAAAAAAGCACTTCAATTAAATCCTAAAATGAAAAGCTTAATAAAACAACTTCCAAAGGCTGGATTAATTGAGCCAGACCCAGAGATTTTCAAGAAACTTAAAATCTAATTTCTCTGGCTTGCTTTTTTATTTCCTCAGCGGTTTTGGCTGGATCATCAGCCGACGTTATTGCGCGTCCAACTATTAGATAGCTTGCTCCAGCTTCTAAAGCCGATTTAATTTCTCCGCCTTGAGCTCCCACACCCGGCGAATAGATAGGCACTTCTTTGCCGAGTATTTGATAAACTTCCCTTATTTTCTCCGGGTATGTCGCGCCCACGATAACACCGTCAGCCTTCCATTTTAATGCTTTTCTTGCAAAGGCCATGTACTGTTGAATTTTTCTGTTTTCTTCATCTTCCATTATTGTTTGTCCATAGCCTTCATATGCTCCCTTGTGGCTCATATAAACAAGCAGTATTACGCCCCTTTGCATTTTTTGGGCTATGTCAAAAATTGGTTTTAGGCCTTCATCCCACCCCACAAAGGGGTTGGCAATCAAAGCGTCGAAGCCAGCCTCATAATAGTATTGGGCGATAATCTCGTTTGTTGAGCCTATGTCGTTTGCTTTACAATCCACTATTGTTAAAAGCCCAAAATCGTGGGCCTTGTTCAAAAGTTTTTGGACACCGTCAAACAAGCCTAAAGGAAGAAGCAGGTGATGATTAATTTTTACAGCACAGATGTGGGGTTGAACGGCTTCTAAAACCTTCTCAGCCTTCAAATAGAGGCTTTGGCGGTTTTCCGGTTTTTCAAATGGAAAGTCTAAGGCCAAAACAATGTTGGAGCCCTTTTCTTTTGCGGCCTTTTCCATTTTAATACGGAAGGACATGTCGAACCCAATCTTTATTTTGTCGTCAAACTAAAAGCCTTTACTAAATTACTGGAACGCTTTTCTAAATGCGTATGTTAACGTTAAATATTTGACGTTAGAAGATTTTCTCTAATATCCTAAATTTGCGTGAAATGATGATAGGGGAAATTGCGGCCTTAGGCGCTGCCATCAGCTGGACAGTTTCCGCCGTGCTATATAAAGAGGCCCTTTTAAAAACTAAGCCTGTTCCTGCAAACATCACACGCTTGACATGCACAAGCATCATTCTCTTAACGTTCTTTATCGCCATAGGAAAGTTTAAAGTTTTGATGGAGCTGCCAGTCGACGTTGCCATACTGGCAAGCATAAGTGGAATAATAGGCTTAGGCGTAGGCGACACACTTTACATGGTTGGACTGAAACTTGTTGGCGTGGCGAGGGCTGTTCCAATAACGTGTACCTATCCACTCTTTAATCTTCTTTGGGCATTTTTCCTAAAAGGAGAGCAAATAAGCCTACCAATTACAGTTGGAGCTTTCACCATAGTTTTTGGCATTTGGCTTCTCAGCTCAGAAGAAAACACGAACGTGGCTGTAATAGAAAAGAAAAGTTTGCTTAAAGGTGTGGGCGCAAGCCTAGGCGCAGCAATTAGCTGGTCGATAAGCATATCACTAATCAATTTGGCTGTAACCCAACCAGAAACAGGCAGCCTAGACCACGCGTTGGCAATCAACACTTTGAGGGTTATGGCGGTGGCGCTGTTCCTACTTGTAGTGTCACCCATAATTGATAGGAAATTTGGCTTTCTTAAAATTCAGAAAAAAACTCTAGCTGCATTAATTTTTGGTGGACTTGTAGCCTTGGGGCTTGGATGGTTTTTCTTAACGTATAGCTTCATAAACACTTTGGAATCAAGGGCTGTTCCAATCTCTTCAACAACCCCGCTGTTTTCAACGCTTTCCGCAATAATCTTCCTACATGAAAAGGTGACTGCAAAAAGTGTGGTTGGGTCGGTTGCTGTTGTTGCTGGAATTTTCCTGATTTTCATGTTTTAAAGGCTTTGCCACTGTAAGTGTCATGTGCAGTTTCCATAGAGAAACATGGAGAGTAAAGCTTAAAAGCGTAGGCAAATAGGTAGTATAGGGCGTTGGGGTCAAAATTTAATCCCCTCAAAAAGAGGAAGGCCATACTAGTTTTAGAGGATTGCTCCCTCTTTCTCGGCTATGGTTTTGGCGCCCCAAAGAAAGTTTTTGGAGAGGTTGTATTTTCAACTTCTATGGTTGGATATCCAGAAGCCCTAACGGACCCGTCCTATAAAGGTCAAATTTTAACTTTGACATATCCGCTTGTAGGCAACTACGGTGTTCCGCCGCACGAATTGGAGCAAAGCCTACCACGATACTTCGAATCTGACGGAATCAAAGTAACTGGCCTAGTAATCCACGAACTGTGCGAAAGACCACACCATTGGCTGTCTACAAAAACGTTGGATGAATGGCTTAAAGAGGAAGGAGTTCCGGGCATATATGGAATAGACACCAGAAGGCTCACCAAAAAACTTAGGGTTCAAGGCGTAATGCTTGGAATTCTGCAAGTCTGTGAGAATGGCGTAGAACCCGATGTCGAAGGGCTTTTGAAAGAAGTTGAAGCGGTTGTAGACCCAAACCTGACGGATTTGGTTGGGCAAGTCACTGTTAAAGAACCAATATTCCATGATGTTGGAGGAGAAAAAACCATTGTTATAATCGACTGCGGAGTCAAATATAGCATTGTTCGCAACTTGCTAAGACGTAATGTCAACGTTGTTAGAGTGCCATACAACTTTTCTAAAAATGAGATTTTGGAGTACAAGCCCGACGGCGTAATAGTAAGTAATGGGCCGGGCGACCCGAAAAAATGTGTTAAAACAATAGAAAGCGTTCGAGGGCTTGTTGAAGAAGGAATTCCGATAATGGGCATATGCCTAGGAAACCAGATTTTAGCCTTGGCCCTTGGCGGCGACACCTACAAAATGAAGTACGGCCACCGATCGCAAAACCAACCGGTCCTAGACCTAAAAACAGGTAGATGCTACATCACCACACAAAACCATGGATATGCCATAAACCCAAACTCTCTCGTTGGAACCGATTTGGAAGTGTGGTTCAAAAATGCCAACGATGAAACAGTAGAAGGAATAAGGCACAAACGGAAAAACGCCTTTGCAGTTCAATGGCATCCGGAGGCTGCCCCAGGGCCCTATGATACTGAATTTTTCTTTGATAAATTTTTGAGCTTGGCTGGGGTGTGAAGATGCCAAGATACGAGTGGATACGTAAGGTTTTGGTGCTTGGGAGCGGGGCCATAAAAATTGGTGAGGCAGCGGAGTTTGATTATGCTGGAAGCCAATGTCTCAAAGCGTTGAGGGAAGAAGGAATAGAAACAGTCTTAATAAACCCGAACATAGCTACGATTCAAACAGACCCGGGATTAGCTGGAAAAGTGTATCTCCTTCCGGTACTGCCAAAATATGTTGAAGAGGTTATTAAAAGAGAAAAACCCGACAGCATCCTCCTCGGGTTTGGCGGGCAAACCGCAATCAACTGTGGGATTCAACTCGAAAAAATGGGGATTCTCGAAAAATATGATGTAAAAGTGCTTGGCACCCCGACCAAAGCAATTGAAACGGCTTCCAACAGAGAACTTTTCAGGCAATTAATGTGTAGGTCCGGTGTTCCTGTTCTTGAAAGTTTATCCGCAACATCAGCCCACGAGGCTTTCGAGGCCGCGGAGAAGATAGGATATCCGGTGATGGTTCGTGTCGCCTACACTTTGGGAGGAAAAGGTTCCGGTGTAGCCCATGATAAAGATGAACTTAGGCAGATAATTAATCGGGCCTTGGCCCAAAGCATGATTTCGCAAGTTTTAATTGAAAAATATGTGGGAGGCTGGAAGGAAGTCGAGTATGAGGTCATGCGGGATCGGGCAGATAACTGCATAACAGTTTGTAACATGGAGAATTTTGATCCAATGGGAATTCATACGGGCGACTCAATAGTTGTTGCGCCATCCCAAACGTTGACAAACAGAGAATATCACTTGCTTCGTTCAGCCTCAATAAAGGCCATACAAAGTTTGGGAATAGTTGGCGAATGCAACATTCAATGGGCCTTACATCCAAAGAAGGAAGAGTTCTATGCCATAGAAGTAAATCCAAGAATGTCAAGAAGCTCTGCCCTAGCAAGCAAGGTGACGGGCTATCCACTAGCCTATATTGCTACCAAACTGGCAATAGGCTACTTGCTTCCAGAATTAATTAACAAAGTCACCGGAGTCACAATAGCTTGTTTTGAGCCAGCCCTCGACTATGTTGTTGTGAAAATTCCAAGATGGGACCTTCAAAAATTCAACAAAGTGGACAGAAGGATCGACACACAAATGAAATCTGTTGGCGAAGTCATGGCCATTGGCAGATGCTTTGAAGAAGCGCTGCAGAAGGCTGTTCGCATGTTGGACATTGGGAAGGTGGGTTTGGTCTGCAATTGTGATGAGGAATGCGAATCCACCGAGACCATTAAAGAAGGTTTAGCCAACCCAACAGATGAAAGGCTCTTTCTGCTGGTTAAGGCTTTGAAAAAGGGCATTTCAATTGAAGAAATATACCACTTAAGCGGAATCGACCCCTTCTTCCTGTACAAGATTAAAAACATTGTTGATATAGAAGAAAAACTCCGAAAAATGAGCCTAGAAAGCGAAGACCTAGTAGAAACAATTAGGGAAGCAAAACGCCTCGGGTTTTCCGACGAGCAAATTGCAATCTGCTTAGGTGTGGGCCCCTCAATCATAAGGCTTCTTAGGAAAAGGGCAAACATAGTCCCAGTGGTCAAGCAGATAGACACGCTTGCTGCCGAGTGGCCGGCCAAGACAAACTACCTTTATTTGACATATGGTGGAGACGAGGATGACATAGAATTCAGTGCGAATGTAAAGAAATTTATTGTTTTAGGGTCTGGGGTTTTCAGAATCGGGTCAAGCGTTGAATTTGATTGGTGCGGCGTAAACGCAGTTAAAGCCCTTAAAAAGAATGGGGTTCAAGAAGCCATAATAATAAACTATAATCCAGAGACGGTTTCAACAGACTACGATATTTCCGACAAACTCTATTTTGAAGAGCTAACCCTAGAAAGAATTTTAGACATTTACGAAAAAGAAAACCCGCTGGGCGTTATCGCAAGTGTTGGCGGCCAGATTCCAAACAACCTCGCCAAAAAACTGGCGAATTCCGGTGTCAAGCTTTTGGGCACTTCTGCAGAAAGCATAGATCAAGCCGAAGATAGATCGCGGTTCGGGGCTCTTCTAGACAGCCTTGGGATTCCACAGCCACGGTGGAGCAAATTCACTACATTGGATGATGCCAAAAAGTTTTCGGAAAAAATTGGTTATCCGGTGCTCATTCGCCCAAGCTATGTTTTGTCTGGATCATGCATGAGGGTTGCGTATTCCGAGAAGGAGTTGGAAAACTACCTTAAGTTGGCTACCAAAATTTCTAAGGAGCATCCCGTTGTCATTTCCAAGTTTATAGAGGGCGCCAAAGAAGTTGAAGTTGATGGCATATCAGACGGGGAAAACGTGCTTATAGGCGCGATAATAGAGCATGTTGAAAATGCAGGGGTTCACAGCGGCGATTCGACGATGGTTATACCGCCACAAACTTTGCCGAACAACGTGCTGAAGACCATTGAAGATTACACATATAAAATTGTGAGGGCCCTTCAAATAATAGGTCCATACAACATACAATATCTTGTGAAGGATGGATGCGTTTACGTTATAGAATGCAACCTCCGCGCTTCAAGATCCATGCCTTACGTTAGCAAAACAACCGGCGTAAACCTCATCGAACTTGCCACTTTAGCGATGCTGGGCCAAAAATTAAATGGCATTTGCATGTTTGAACCTTCTCACATCCCGCATGTCGCAGTAAAAGTTTCCCAGTTTAGTTTTATGCGTTTAAGCGGGGCGGACCCCATTTTAGGCGTGGAAATGCTCAGCACAGGTGAAGTGGCTTGTCTTGGAGAAAATTTTGCAGACGCCTTCCTTAAGGCATTGCAGTCTGCTGAATTTAAAATTCCGCCCAAAAACGGTGCAGTTCTCATAACCGTTGGCGGAGAAGAATTGAAGAGGAAAATTATCCCAATTGCAGAGGCCTTAAATGGAATGGGATTCAAAATTTATGCAACAGAACATACTGCTGACGCTTTGCGGTGTGCCGGCTTGGAGGATGTTTCGGTTTTGCATAAAGTTAGAGAGGCCGACATGAACCCCAACATTGTCGATTATATTCAAACAAGAAAGATAGATTTAGTCATCAATTTGCCAACTCCAGACGGAGATGCAAAATACTCGGAAATTTTGGAAGACGAATATGTTATTCGAAGGTTGGCAGTTGAATTTAACATTCCTGTCATCACAAACTTTGAGTTGGCCACTGTCTTGGTGAAGGTGCTTAAACATAATGACGGCAATAATTTGACGGCTCGTTCTTTAAATGAGTATATGAATGGTTTGGCTTGGAAATTTTGGAATAAAATATGATGTGCCGCCAAATTCTGCTGTCAGAGAGCGGTACAGTTTTATACTACACTGGTATTGAAGGAGATTTTGGCGGGCTGGAAGGTAGCGCTTATATGTCTGTATCCCCAAGTGTTCGTGAAGTTCTTGCTAGAAGAATTGCTGGAGAAATAATACTATCCAGCAAGCCCGGCGCAACCATGAGAAAGTGGCGTGAACTTTTTGCCATTTCACAAACAGCCCTTTCAGACAAAATGTTGCTTTCTCCATCTGTCATAAGCGATTATGAAAGTGGGAGGCGGCAGAGCCCCGGAACTAAATTTGTTAGGAGGTTTGTTTGGGCATTGTTGAAAATTGATGAGGAAAGGGGAAGTCGCTTCATACGCGAATTTGCCAAGCTCACAAGTTCGCCTAGCATGGCGGTCTTGGATCTTAGGGAGTTCCCCATACCCGTGCGTGTGGAGTATTTGTGCAAAGCCATTAAGGGCGAAGTTGTGGCAAGCTCAGACACTTATGTTAAGGATGTTTGCGGTTACACTGTTGTTGATGGGAAAAAGGCTGTTGAAACCCTTTCTGGTTTGGAGTATTCTCAGCTTTTGGGAGCCACAACCGAACGAGCCTTGGTTTTCACCAACATTAGTTTGGAGAACTCGCCAATGATGATTGTACGCACCAACAGTTTAAAACCCCGCGTTGTAGTTTTCCACGGTGTCAAACCAGACGACTATTCAATAAAGTTAGCTGAGTATGATCGCATCCCACTAATATACTCAAGTTTGCCAAGCGTTGAGCAGCTCATAAAGTCTTTAAGAAAACTTTACCGCATAGCCCTCCGCAGAAAGCTCGGCAGACCAGTCCGCCCACCACCAAAAATAAGCGCATAAAAGTGGGCGATTGAATGATTAAGGTTGGATGCTGCGGTTTTCCAACTTCAATGAAAAAATATTTCGAATCGCTCATGCTTGTGGAGTTAAATAACACCTTTTATCAATATCCGCGGCCGGAAACGGTTGAGGGCTGGCGGAATAAAGCTCCAGAAAATTTTGAGTTTACCGTTAAAGCGCACCAAGACATAAGCCATAAAGCAAAGATGCAAATAAACCCAGGTTCTATCAAGGCCTTCGAACAAATGAAACAGATATGCAAAACTCTAAAATCAAAAGTTCTCCTCTTCCAGACGCCCGGCTCCTTCAGGCCCGATAGGCTTGTGGACGCGGCGAAGTTTTTTGAGGGGATAAGCCGCGAAAATCTGGTTTTTGTTTGGGAAACGCGCGGGGCGTCTTGGGAAACTCCAGAAACTTATAAGAGGCTCGGGGAAGTCTTGGAAAAGTTGAATGTTACGCATGTCACCGACCCATTAAGGATTGAACCAGCCTACACGGGCGAAATAGCATATTTTAGGCTTCACGGTTTGGGCGAACAAATGTACTATTATCAACACAGCGACATGGAACTGCAAAGGCTTTGGAACGTTGTCTCTTCATACGAGAGAAAATGCCGAGAGGTCTATGTTTTATTCAATAATCTATCCATGTTTGATGACGCACTGCGCTTTAAACAATTTTTAGCCACGGGAAAGTTTCCAAAAATAACCGCCTCAACAGGTTTAGCTTCTATTAAAGAGGTTGCTGCCAAAACACGATATCCGGCCTCAAAAAGCATTTTAATGAAAAAGATCGGCTGGAAACTTGTGGAAATCGAGGATGGAAAACAAATTAGGCTTGGCGAGATTTTGGCTGATTTGCCCTCCAAATCATATAAAAATGTGGAAGAACTTCTCAACGATATAAAAGCAACTAAGAAAATTGACAATTAAAACGCTTAAAACTCATAATTTCTCTAAAAGCCTAAGTCTAAGCTTTTGAAAATCGTTAATTAAATCTCTCTTATACTTTGCGTTGTAGAGGCCGGCTGCCGGGTGGAATGTTGGAAAAATTGTTAACTTTAAATCAAGGGCTGATGCCTCATAAAAGTTTCCATGTGCTTGTGTTATTCCATTGAAGGGTATACTCGCCTTCGAGAAAATGTAGGAGGTCGAATAATTTCCAAGGGTCACAATAACTTTTGGCTTAACAATCTCTATTTGCCTATCCAAGTAGGGCGTGCAAGTGGCTATTTCCTCTGGTAGGGGTTCGCGGTTTTTAGGCGGCCTACACTTCAGAACATTGCCTATAAAAACTTCATCCCTTGAAAGGCCAGCTTCAACCAACAACTTGTCCAAAAATTTTCCGGCATCGCCGACAAAGGGTTTTCCTTTAATGTCTTCCCAGTAGCCGGGCGCCTCTCCAATAAACATTATTTGGCTGTTTGGATTGCCTTCTCCCGGAACTGCGTTTTTGCGGGTTTTCCAAAGCTCACATTTGCGGCATACCCTTACTTCAGCAGCAATAGCATCCAAAAGCTCTTGTTTTGGCAATTGAAGATGAATCCTCCAGTTACACATGCATTTTCTTTTAAAACATTCGTTTTAGGGCTTCGGTGCCTTTCATTCCAGCTTCAATGCCGAGCTCTTTGGCTTTGGAAGTTAAAGCCTTAACATTCGCATTTAAAATATCCTCGAAACTTTTTACTCCGCTAACCATTGCCGCTGCCACGTTCAATTTTTCTGCTGCGTCCACGTTTAGAAATCCGCACATGACGAAGCCTTTCTCTGCTATTACAAGCAGCAGAGGCGGCGAGTTTGGAAGATCAACTTTTAAGCCCAAACAGTTTTTGTTATTAACCTTCAAAGAAACTATATTGATCATGGCTTTCACCTTTTTGGCAATCTATTTTAAATTCGCCAAATTAAATAAGACTTGTGAATTAAAAGGGGCAGGCGAAACTCTGATGCTGACCAAACTGAAAGAAAAAATTCAAGAGATTTTGGTTTCCGAAGCAACGGCATTTCATAAATTAGGCTTGACGCCAAACGCAATAAGCCTTGTAGGCATAGTTTTTGCCGTAGCCTCTGCTTTGGCTTACACTCAATGGCAAGCTGATAGGCTTTATTTGCTTGTTGCTGTGGCCTTTCTTTTATTTTCTGGGTTTTGTGACGCGTTGGATGGTGTTGTGGCCAGAGTCTTTCAGCAGGCAACGGATTTTGGCGGTTTTCTTGATTCCTTGCTTGATAGGTATGCGGATGCTGCAGTTTATGCTGGCATAATTATTGGCGGTTTATGCGATGTCACATGGGGTTTAATAGCGTTAGCTGGGTCATTGCTTGTCAGCTATAGTCGGGCAAGGGGCGAGGCTGCGGGAATAAAAATGGAGTCTGTGGGTTTTGCTGAACGTGCAGAGCGCATAATCATTTTGGTTGTGGCGAGTTTTGTATCGTTTTTCTGGCAGCCCCAAACAACCCTAAATTGGGCCATAATTTTGTTGGCTATACTCTCAAATTTGACAGTCTTGCAAAGGGCTTATTACGTCTATAAAAATTTGAAAGGTAGGAAAAAACCTTAGAATCTCCTTTTTGGGCGGAGGCGCCTCTCTTCGCGGGCTCTAACTTTTACAATTCCTCTGTGAACAGCGCAGGAAATGCAATAGTATTTTGTGTCAACCCAAGATGCCAAGTACGTGCCCTTTTGCCGAAGTTCCTTAGCCAATTGAGGATCAACCAATGATCTTCTGCTAGTGACTTTTTTGGCTTTGTCGCGGGGTACGAGCTGTCCGCACATGGCGCATTGGACAGCACCGCTTAACCCTTTTCCGCCTTTTGATCTTCCCCGGCTTTTCCGTTTGTATGGCAATTGGATTACTCCCTTTAAAATCAACAAGAATATTGTACAGCTAACTTATATATCTGTCTTCAAAAAGTTTCATGTGTTATTGGCTTATTTCTGAAATATTTTGTTTAAAGCATTGCCTAAACATTTTGTATCCATCTTCGAAGGTGCAGGGCCATCCTTGCAAAGAGCCTTTCATGAGGAATAATGGAATCCTTTTAAAGTACAATTGCGACCGATACAACATGTGTTCATCTTTTTCGCCATCATAAAAATCGAAGACTTTTCTAGTGAAATCAAGACCATATTCCCACAAGCCCGCAAAATCAACTGCTGGATCTCCGAGCACGCAATCGCCAAAATCGATGATGTTAATTTGCTGTTTTTCCTTGTCCCACAGAATGTGCTCCCATGTCAAGTCGTTGTAAACAAGCACTTTTGGATGCTTGCGGCCCATAGCCATTTTTAGCTCTTCAAAATATCGTTCAATGAGTTCAACTTCATCTTTTGAGAATCTTGGAAATAAAAGCCTCTTCACGTCGTAAACAAGTTCGTTATAACGTTTGACATATTTTTCGGTTGGCACGCTGCACTTTTTAATGATTGTTTTTGGAGTTGCATGAAGCACGCTTAAGAAGTTTGCAATTTTTCTGGCAATCATTTCCTTTTCGTCTGGAAGAAGTCGTTTATACTGGTATGGCTTTAACTCTACACCACTAAGTAGCTTATATCCCGCAGCAGACTTATCTCTGAAAACGTGGGTGTACTCTGGAACGCCCACATCCACTTTGTTCCTCAAATATCGAAGCAAGCAGACTTCATCATAAAGCCTAAATCTTAAATCGCTGGGACGTTTTGGAAAACGAAAAACTATGTTTTCATCAAGAATTACGATGTAATAGTCCCAGCCTTGCGTAATAACGCGGTGCCTTTTCCATTTGATTTCAGGAAATTCAGCTTTTATTTTGCTTAGGAGCTGCTTTACTTCCATGATTATATGTCTGTTCTCAACTTTAGGATTGAGGCTATGTTTGCCTTCGCATCAATTTTTGGGATGATCTTACCAGTTGAAGATGTAAAAAGCGTAGTGACACCCGGTCCATGGCCGGACGTGACGCAGTTTGTGTGAACAACGATTCCGACGGAAATTGCGCCCTTACGGTAGATTCTCCCGTAGGAATGGTCTGCGTCCAAGATGGCTACTAAATCGCCTAGCCTTAAATCGTCTAGGCCATATTCCTTTCTTATGCTTTCGTCGAAAAGTTGAATGTCATAGTCGCCAGAATAGGTTTGGTTTGCTCCCAATCCAGAACCCATAATTGAAGCCGGAATTATATGCGTAACTGGAATCTCAAGCTTTTCTCCTGAAGGCTTTGGGTCTAATGCTTTCAGAAAGTTTGGGTCCATGTTCATAACCTTTATTTCCGGATAATCCAAGAGTTTTAGGCCCACGCCAAAAGCCTTTATAAGCACCTTATCGCCAAGCATGAGTTTTTCAAGGGTTTCTGGCTGAAAGTCTACAAGCACATGTTCTATTCCGCCGTGCTTTCCAGTCACAACGCCCTTAGCGCCCTTCGCGTCTCCACCAACCACAACAGCCTCATTTCCAATGCAAGAGAGAACATTTAAAGCCGTGTTTGCCCCTTGGCCGAAACGCGGGTCATTTTCCTTATTTTCTATGCTGACGCCGGGTTCCACGTGGTCTGCTTCCCATCCGCACGCTGGGTCTCCAACCCTAACGTTGTAGGTTATGCCGCCCACGCCTGGCAAAACCATAGGAATGCCTTCTGCTGAAATGTCGTATACGCTTCTGCCGAAAATT
>JAVZNZ010000003.1:0-201567 GCA_038882575.1 Bathyarchaeia archaeon | reverse complement strand
AGGCGTCCAACGTGCATGCCGTGGCGCTCGCAAACTTTGGAAACGTGAAAAACTCTTTCTGGAACAATAAAGGGAACGTTAACTCCCTCATCGCGCAAAATTTGCATGACTTCTTGAAGTTTGCCGTGGAATCCGAAAATGTAGACTGGGCCTGAACGGAGGCCTCTATCAACCAAGGAGACAAGAAAATCTTGAACGTCTTTGCTAAAGAAGCGTCTACAAGTTGGGCTTCCGTAAGTGGCTTCAATAACGAGGACATCGGCCTCCAAAACAGGAGTTTTATCGATTCTAAAATCTCCGGTGTAAACGATTCTTTTTCCGCCGGCATCTTCAACAAGCACTTGAGCAGCTCCTAAAATGTGGTCTGCGGGAAAGAATGTTATGCTTTCCTCCCCATATTGGATTGTTTTTCTATAATCGAGCGTTTCCACAAAACCGCCCATAAGAAAAAGTGGGCCCCTCATGACATCGATTAAATCTTTTGTTGCCGGTGTCATCAAAATTTTTTCGCAAAACTTTAAACTTTGTCTCAAGCCTATCATGTGGTCGGCATGTGCGTGTGTGACAACCCTCAAAGGTCTGTTTGGGTCGAAGGCGTCGCAAGCCACATTTTCGCCAAGTAATATGGCGCCTTTAGATGTTATTGACGCGTCTGTGGACAATGATGATCCTCAAACAGTTTTTGGGGCGAGCCAATCAATAAGTTCCTTTGGGTTGTCGCATTCGATAGCAACTTTTATTGGGCCTAGGGGGGATTCCGCAACCTCTTTTGAAAATGAAACGTGACCGGCGAAGGCTGCTTGCTTGTTTAAACAGAAATTTATTTTTTTGCCCTTTAACCCTTCAAAGAATACTGCTCTTGCTGCATCGCGGATGCGTTCTCTTCGCAGTAGATTATAGAGTTTTGTTAAAGTTTCTAGTCCTTTCGCCTCAGCCACAAAAAGCATTCTTCTGTGCAATTGTTTGGTTTGTAATGGTATGCTGCCAAAAATGTTTTCTAAAGCCCTTTTCACTTTTTCTTCAGATTCTGTTGGGTTAACTTCAACTTCAACATAAACTTTTACTTCATCCATTTCTCCTCAACCTTCCTCAAAACTTCTTTAATTCTCTCCTTTAATGTGTCCAAATCACAATCATTTACAATGAGGAATTCAGCCATGGCTATGGCATTACCTAGTCCCACGCTTAACTCTCGCATGTCTCTTTCTTGGAAAATCTCCCAGCTTTTTGGGTCGTCGCTTCTTTGTCTGCGGTAGAGCCTCTTAAATCTGACTTCAGGCGAAGAATGAATCGCTACAAGACAGAATTTTTTAAAGTGTTTTTTGAATTCTTCGACCTCTTTTAGGCTTCTTACGCCGTCGACAACAACAAAACTTTCTTTGACGCTTTCGATTTTCGCCAAACACCTTTTTGCGATAACATTTTCGCCTTCCTTCTGCCTCAATTCAATCATTATTTTCCCAAGATTTTCCGGGTTGGGGGGCAAACCTCTCTTTTGGGCTTCTTCCCTAACAACGTCTCCCATAACCACGATACCATAGCCCCTTTCTTTTGCCACGTTGACAACAACAGATTTCCCTGCCCCGGGCATGCCAGCCAAACCTACAACAATCTTTTCAAAGAACAATTTCACACCTTTTCCTTTTAGTATTCGACACATTATGTTATCATATTCAAAGTGGCTGTTAAAAGCATTTATCGGGGAGTAATGCAAAGATATGCAGCGGAAGGAATGGCGATGTCGGAGTCTATAAGAAGCTTTATAGCCTTTGACCTAGAAAATCCCGTTGTTAAAGACAAAATTTTAGAAATTCAAAGGGCTTTGGCCAAAACTGGAGCTGATTTAAAGCTTGTTGAACCCGAAAACATTCATATAACATTGAGATTTCTTGGAAACATTTCCTTAAGTATGGTGGAAAAAATTTTTGGGGAAATGAAAAAAGTTCAATTTTCATCGTTTGACATAAAAATTTGCGGGCTGGGCGCCTTCCCAAATGTGCGTTATCCAAGGGTTGTTTGGGCTGGAATAACTCAGGGTGCAGAACAACTGCAAAACATTTTTAACCAACTTGAGCCCCAACTTAGAAGGTTGGGCTTCAAACCAAACCCAAAGGGTTTCAGCCCACACCTCACAATAGCGCGTGTAAAATCTGGAAGAAATAAGGCAGAACTAGCCAAGTTTATTGGCGAGCATTCGAATTACGAGTTTGGTGTTGTTAAGGCTGAGTGTTTGAGGCTTAAAAGGAGTGATTTGACGCCAAAAGGACCCGTCTATTCTACTCTTAGGGAGTTTTGTCCGGGGCGATAAAGCGAGAACGAAGGGAAATTGGATTATGCCTTCAGAAGTTGAAAGGGTTTGCAAGCAAGTCTTAGAGCGTGTCACTCCGAAAGAACATGAAAAAATTAGGGTTGAAACTTTGGCTAAAAAGCTTGAAAAGAGGGTTGCCGAAGAGTGTGAGGCGTTAAATTTAAGGGCGAAGGTTCGTTTGGAAGGTTCTGTAGCAAAAAACACATGGTTAAGCGAAGATCCAGAAATAGATATTTTTATGCTTGTGCCGAAAACCATGCCAAAAAAGTCTCTTGGAAAAATATGTTTGGAAGCCGCCCGAAAGGCCACCGAAGGCTCAAAACAAATTGAGAGGTTCGCTGAACACCCATATCTTGAAGCCGTAGTTGAAGATGTTAGGGTTAACATTGTCCCATGTTATGATGTTAAAAAGGGCGAGTGGTTAAGCGCCACAGACCGCACCCCATACCACACAGACTATGTGAAAAAACATTTGGCAAGCGAAATGCAAAACGAGGTGCGCTTGCTTAAGAGGTTTATGAAGGGAATAGGCGTTTACGGGGCCGAAATAAAAGTTGGGGGCTTCAGCGGCTACCTATGCGAACTTCTAACATTATACTATAAATCGTTTTTAGGCGTCTTGAAGGCTTTTGCAGAGTATAAGCAAAGGATAGTGGTGGACATCGAAAATTTCTATAAGGGCAGAGAAGACGAACTGCAGCTTCTCTTCAGAGAACCGCTTATAATTGTTGACCCAGTTGACAAGGGCAGAAATGTGGCTTCAGCCGTGCAACCACAAAAACTTTATACCTTAATTTCCGCCGCCCGCCATTTCCTAAAAAACCCGAGCCTAAACTTCTTCTATCCTCCAAAAACAGCACCAATGCTCTTAGAAGAGTTTAAAAAGAATTTGGCAGGACGTGGCTCCGCCTTAATTTTTCTAGTTTTCGGGAGGGTTGAGGCTGTTCCGGACGTGCTGTGGGGACAACTCTATAAGTCTCAGCGTTCCCTAAGCAAGCTTATTGAATTAAATGATTTTAAAATTTTGAGGGAAACCGCGTGGAGCGACGAGAAAGAATTGAATCTTTTCCTTTTTGAACTGGAACAGCGATTTATCCCTCAAGCAAAGAAGCATTATGGGCCGCCAGTCGAGAAAAAGGATGAATGTGAGAATTTTCTAAAAAAATATGTGGGCAATTCTGAGACTGTAAGTGGGCCTTACGTTGAAGATGGAAGGTGGGTCGTAATCTTACATAGAAAATACACGGATGTCGTTCCTTTACTTAGGGAAAGATTGGAAGGCGATGGTGGACGCCGTGCGGGTGTCGCCGAATTAATTTCCCAATCCATACGTAGGGGATTCAAAATCTTTGTTAATGAGGAAGTGAGTGAAATTTACCAGAGGAACAAAGATTTTGCAGAGTTTCTGACAGAATTTTTAATTGGCAAGCCAAAATGGCTACAAAACACTTAATCCCAAAATTAATGCTGCGCCAAGCAAAATGCAGTAAAATCCGAAAAGATGAAACTTTCCCTTAAAAAGCGCTTTCCAAAGAAGTTTCAATGATAAATAGCCAACAACCATTGCGGTGGCTGTTCCAAGACAGATTTCAGCTAAGCCCAAACCAGCCGCCGACAAATATTCAATTTGCGTGTACAGCGTTAGTCCAAAGGCGCCTGCTAAAGCTGGAATCGAAAGTAGAAAAGAGAACTTAAAGGCTTTTTCACGTTTTAAGCCAATTAAAAGGGCTGTTGCGATTGTTGCCCCGCTTCTTGAGATGCCTGGAATTATCGCCACGCCCTGGGCTAAGCCTATTAAAAATGCCGTTGAATATCCTATGTTGTCGGTTTTTTCTTTCCCAAATTTTGCAGAATAAATGATTGCTCCACAAAAAATGAATGCTACGGCTATGGGTAAGGGACTTGAAAAAGTGCTTTCGACTTTTTCAGCGAATGTTAGGCCCATTAATGCTGTGGGTATTGTTCCAACAATGATTAGTGGAACCAGCTTTCCATATTCTGTTTTAAAATCTAGGCTTTTTGCGGCTGAAACTATTTTTTTAACGTCTTCTCTAAAGAAAGTGAGAACAACAAGCAACGTGCCAATGTGCAAAATTACATCAAAAAGTATTGGCAATTTCAAATTTAAAAGGTGTTCAGCCAATTTTAGGTGTCCTGTACTTGATATGGGAAGCCATTCGGTTAAGCCTTGAATTAATCCCAAAATTATTGTTTTAAGTATTTGCTCCAAACTGGTTTGTGGCCTCCATAAATTTGGGGTTAAACATTTGGCTGTTCTCCAGCTATTAATCTTTTATAAACTTCCGCGCTTTTTCTTGGATTCCGCAATTTGGTTTTTAAATCAACCAAGCACAGTCCAAACTTCATGCTGAAGCCTTTAGTCCATTCATAATTGTCTGTTAAGGCCCAGTGGAAGTATCCCCGAACATCAATCTTTTCATGGGTTATGGCTTTTTCTAAAACTTTCAGGTGCTCCAATATAAATTCGGGTCTTAAAGTGTCTTGGGCGTCTGCAACGCCATTTTCCGTTACGTAAATTGGCTTTTTGTAGGCGTCCATGATTTTTAGGGCCTCTAAAATTCCTTCTGGATAAATTTCCCATCCATAATCTGAAGTTTGATGTCCATCTGCAGATTTGGCGTTGGGCTTGCAGACAAAGCCATAATCAGGAACCATTTCTGGAATGGCCGGTATTCCAGCAAACAATTTCGCTAAAATTGATTTTTTGCCCTTTACCACAAACCTTGTGTAATAGTTTATGCCAAGCCAATCGATACTGTTTCCAAGATAACTTTTAATCTCATTCTTCTCCCTTAAGCCGTTGAAGTTTTCGTCAAGCCAACCGTTGCACACAGCCTCCATGAAAAAGTGGTTGTGCATGTGAGACATGAACTCAGCGGCCCTTACGTCAGCGTTATTCTCCGCTTGAGAAGGCTTTACTGGAATAACATTATGTATTAATCCAACTTCCGCAGCGCTTAGGCTTTCTTCATCAGCCTTTATCGTGTCAATCCTTTTTATTGCATGGTAGGCATGGACATGTGCGATAACCAGGCTTTTGGCTGCTTCCCTCAAAGCCCTAAAATTGTTTAGTGCTGGCGGAAACCCTGATTGGGGCATCATATAACCCGTTTCCGAAACGACCATTGGCTCGTTAAATGTTGCCCATTTATCAACTATGTCGCCGAACTTCCAAGCCACATAAGCAGCATACTTCACAAACTCAACTATTGTTTCTTCGTCAACCCACCCCTTCGGGCCGGAGCGCAAATTTGTCCTGTGAACTTCCAATGGATTATGAACCCATAAGGGCAAAGTGAAATGGTTTAGGCATACAAACACCTTAAAGTTTTTAGCCCGCAAATCTTCTATTATGGCTCTATAATGATTTACTGCGTCCAAATTGGCTATTTTATCAAGTTTTTCAACATCGGAATCGCCGACATCCACCCTTCTAATGTTTGTGTCAGGTGCCCTTTCAACTCCAACGTCAATGTTTGATGTGCTTTTTGGAAAAATTCGACTCCACTCAATTCCAATTCTATACGCGTTCAAACCTAGCCCTTTCGCAATATCATGATCCTTTTTATACAATTCCCAGTAGTTTACCCCATTTTCTGGTAAATCGCCGCTCACAAAACCCTTCGCCTTGTTTGCGGAATCGTGCACCCAAACATACCAGTCTGTGTTTGGATCTATATTTTTCCCAGCAGGGTCACCCATCTCAAATTGAAACCCGCTGTTTGATGCTCCCCAAAGGAAATTCTCTGGAAAATTCATCACTTCACCACGCTATAATACGGGTGTGTTAACGTTTAAAAGGTTAATTCACTTATAATCGTGTCTCCGATAATGGTGTGTTCGAATGAGCGAATATCCAAACGGAAGCCCCGCAGACCGTGAGATGTTGACTAAGATGCCTCTTGAAAAGTTGCTTGACCTCTTCTTCGTTCAAATTCGAAACTTATGGAGGGTTGACGGCCTCTACTTTCTTGGCATAGAAAAAAGGTTTAACACAGAAACAGCCACCGAAATAGACGCTGAAGTTTGGGAGTCTATGGCCAAAATTGAAGCCAAAATACTGCAGAAAATTTTTAATGTGGGTGAAAATCCAGAAATCCCAACAATAATGAATTTGCTTCGAAACACGAGTTGGGCTTTGGATCAACCCTTCAAAACAATAGTGGTAAACGATAAACAAGCAACATTAAGCATTGACAGGTGCAGAACACAGGAGGCACGCCTAAACAAGGGCTTAGGAGAGTTTCCATGCAAAAAAGTTCGATTTAACTACCTCAAAAACTTCGCAAAAACCCTAAACCCAAAAGCAGAAGTGGAATGTTTATTCTGTCCCCCAGACAAACACCCAAAAGATTCATGGTGCAAATGGCAATTTCGGTTATGATGGCTAAAAGGGCAAAGCTAAAGTACCCATGTGCATAAATATTTTAGGGTTGGACTTGACAGACAACTTAACATTATATATAAAATCCTTAAAAATTCCTATGGTCCAGTTTGGCGAAGCCCTACAAGGACATCCATGCACCGGAGGCTACATTACAAGAGAAATTTTTTATGATCTTAAACAAGAGGACAAGGAAGCCATAAACTTGCTCGATGAAGCAAAGATAAACTATACACTCGTAGACTTAGCTGACTGCCCATTTACTATGCAGTTGAAAGCAAAAATTAAAGGAATAAATGAGACTCCCACACTAATTTTTAATGGTAAAAAAATTAAGGGTGCTAAAAACATTCAGCAGATTCTGCCAAAAATAAAAAGCATTAAACAATAAAATTCATGTTAAAATAGATTGAAAAATAAAAAGTTAAAGAAAATGTGCTAAAGCTTAAACTTGTTATTAGGCAAATTTAGTATCTTCGCCTTTGACTTCTTCTTTTCGACCAGCACTCACGGCAGTAAACCGGCCTATTTGGGTCAGGGTTGAATGGAACTTCGCATTCCCTTCCACAATCGGCACAAACTGCCTTGTGCATCTCTTTACTCGACATTTACTATTTCAACTCCTTCTATTTTATTGTGCAAAAACAGAGTTTTGCACAATGCAAACATTCAATGACGTGGCTACTTATAAAACTTGTCCTTCTTAAATATTGTTATTTAGTTTGCGGAAGAAAATAAATCGTCCTTTTGGCAAGCAAGTAAGCAAGCTTTATATGGTATGTAACCTACTAGTGTTTGGTTGGAATTATAATGGGAGACGAGTATCCTCGCCGCCTCCGCTTCCACCTCCACCTCCTTATGCTGAGGGAATTCACCTTCCGGGAACCAACCTGTTCATGTCTGTTAGAAGGCAGTTAAGCTCTCTGGAGCAACCTGCAATATTCAAGCCGGGTAGGGGGATACTTCTTGGTTTTATTTCAGTTTTCATTGTTGCAGGCATTTTTCGTATTCCATGTGGCTTGATTGATCAGTATGTAATTGTGCCGGCTCTGGGCCCGAGCGGATCGCTTCGGGTTTCTTGGCTTTTCATTTTTCCCTTGCTGAGGGGAGTCTCTATTTCGCTGGCAATCTTGATCGTTGGCTATTTTGTCTTGGGGATAATCCCGAATAGACGATATGGAGTAGCTCTTGGAGCATTCGCCGGATTGGGGCTATTCAGTCGTTGCCATTATTTATCTTGCCGCAGTTCAGCAGCATGTGGCAGATCCACTATGGTACTTGATGCATCCAATTTGGCACATCATTTTTGGCGCCTTCTTAGGCATAGCCGTTTTCGCGCTGGTGGCGGAAGCATCCGCCGGAAGACGCTTCGTAAATGCAATGTTTGGTTTGCCGCTTCTATTCTTTCTCATTTTCATTGTCATGGAATTGGTCTTTGAGGGAATTGGCACTTTAACAAGTTCAGGGCCCTACTGGGGCATAAAATTTTTGATCTTACCCTTGTATGTTTTTATCCTTCGTGACTTTTTGGGCGGACACTTCAATTTTCAAAACTTCTTTGAATCAGTGCCAGAAACTCCTCCCTCAGAGCCTGAAATCCCTCCCCCGCCACCTCCCTAGTCAACCCTTACCTCTCTTTCCTTCATCATCCTTAACCATCTCAAAAAGTGTTGAAAATTGAGGATAGACTCCTCAAACCTCATGAACTCGTTAACGTCATAAAAGTCTGATTTGGCTATTTGAAGCTTGCCAGGCACCTTAGGATATAGGGTTTGTAGGGCTTCTATAGCGTGCGCGAACATTCAACGGCATGGCTGATTATAAAACTTGTTCTTCTAAATGCGTGAAATTTGCAAGAACTCCATAAATATGCTATTAACATGTTAGAAAAGGGGAAGTGTGAGGACCATGAAGCTTTTGTTAGATGAGATGTATGCTGGTTTGAAGGAATATTTTGAAATTTTAGGCTGGAGTGTGCTGACGGTTCATGACGTTGGACTTCAAGGAGCAAGGGACAAAGAAATAGTTGAATATGCGAAAGAAAACGACCTGCTCCTCGTTACACAAGATCAGAAGTCAGCGGACTTGGCGGAACTTTCCGGAGTCAAATACGTGCTCATTTCCAATGCCATGATAGCAAAGATAGCTGATGAAAAGATTAGGGAGAAATACCCAAACATAAAAGGGTAAAACGCAAATTTTAAGCTAGAGTTTTTTGCTTTTCCGCTGAAACCAAATTTGAGACTCGCACGCCCACCAATCTAATCTTTCTGTCTGGCTTAAGATAATCCTGTATTAATTCTCTTGCTAATCTTTTTAAGTCTTCCAACCGATTTGTTATAAAAGGCAAAGTTTTGCTATGAGTGTGAGTTTCAAAGTTTTCATACCGAATTCGAACTGTTACTGTTCTATAGCAGACTTGGTGTTTAACGACGTCTTCAAAAACTTCTTTTGAAAGCCTATCCAAAGTGTTTAGAATTAGTTTTTGGTCACATGTGTCCTCTTCAAAAGTCGTGTCGCGGCTAATCGATTTTATTTCGCCTCTTTCCTCCACCTCACTTTTGTCAATTCCATGCGCTGCCAAATACATCTGGGTGCCCATGACACCAAAGGCCTCCGCCAGAAGCGTTGGATCAAACTGCGCTAAATCACCTATTGTTTTTATGCCCATAGCCTTCAGTTTCTCTTCTGTTTTTCTTCCAACCCAAAGAAGTTTCCTGACGGGCAAAGGCGCCAGAAATTTTTCTGCCTCATCTTCTCTAACTATTGTTAGTCCGTCGGGCTTTTGAAAGTCGCTTGCTATTTTGGCGATAAGTTTGTTTGGGCCTATTCCAATAGAGCATGTTAGCCTTTCTTTCTCAAATATTTCCTTCTTAATCTGTTTCGCCAAAGACTCCGCTTCCGAATAATCTTTCACCTTTGATGTTATATCCAAAAAGGCTTCATCAATTCCCCAACGCTCAAATTTATCCGCATATTTCCGCAGCAAATCCATAATTTCATCTGAAACCTTAGTGTAGAGTTCATAGTTGACTGGCAAATAGACCGCTTGGGGACAAAGTTTCCAAGCCCTTGAAATTGGCATGCCAGATCTAACACCAAACTTTCTAGCCTCATAATTACATGTGCTGACAACCCCGCGTCCCTTGCCGCCCTTCGGGTCAGCCCCAACGATGACTGGTTTACCCTTGTATTCGGGGTGCTCCCTCTCCTCAACCGCCGTGAAAAAATGGTCCATGTCAACGTGAATTATTATGCGCCTCTTTTCACCCATGCTTACGTTCCCAGCGCGCCTTCATAATTAGATTATGCAAAATTATCACTTGAACTTAACGCGTTAAACCGGCATATTTAACTTTGCTAACGATTTTCCTTTCATAATCTTTAATGCTTTCATCGATAAAATACCATTAACAATGGAGGAACAAAATGCCAAACATTTCAAATGAGGCAGCGCAGAAAATAGCCCTAGACTTCCTTAAAAAGAGGAAAAATACTGAAAAAATAGACATTTCAATTGTTGAAGAAAAGGATGGAATGTGGATAGTTAAGGGGACATGTCCCATAGACTTGGATGGGCATCCATGGGCTGAGAAATTTGAGGTTGTCGTAGATGGGAAAGGAAAAATTAAATCCACAAGCTTTTCCTTGCTCTAAAACTTGATTTTCAAACACTTCAAAATCTATATTTGAAAGATCAACCAAATATTTTATTGGAGATCTGCTTGTTTGAGAAAATTCTCGTCCCATTAGATGGTTCAGAAAACTCAATGAAAGCCCTAGAGTTCGCCATTAAATTAGCCAAATGTTTTGGGGGAAAAATAACTTTAATTCATGTATATTCGGCCACAACGATACCAGTCATTATGACGGAGCCAGCAACCATAACTCCCACGATGGTTCCAGCCATGTCTTCGGCGGAATTTGCTAAAGTAACAGAAGCCGCTAAAAAGGCTGGCAGCAGCATTCTAACGCACGGCGAGGAAAGGGTAAAAGCTGCGGGCATTCCGGTGGAAACAATGCTTAAGGAGGGACATACAGTTCAAGAGATAATTAAGACGGCTAAGGAAGAAATGTTTGATTTGATAGTTATTGGAAGCAGAGGCGTCAGCAAGATTAGGGAATTGCTTTTGGGAAGCGTCACAGACGGAGTAATACATCACGCTCCCTGCCCAGTGCTGGTTGTCAAATAGGCTCTGCAATCAAAATATTATGCTTGTTAGCCACAATCCTAGCCTTCAACTTAGCCCCAAAAGGAATTTCCTCAGCATTAATTAAAGTTAAACTTCTCCTTCCATCGCTTGTAACTGCCAACTTCTCTTTTCGAAGCCAACCGGGCCCCACAACCTCAACCCAAACTTTCTCATACTTCTTATAAGGTATTGGAAGCATTGGACGCTTGTGAATTCCAAAGTCCCCTGGACTTAAAACAAGTTTCAAACCAAATTCCTTTTCCCACACCCTTAGTTGCTCAAAAAATTTTTTCCAAGAAACCCTTTTCGCACCCTTAACTTTTCTTCCATGCTTGTGAACTTCATATTTTTGAATGCCTAAAGGTGGGAAAGCTTTCCCCGCCCCAACGGCCTTTGCCAATTGAATTATTTTTGGGATATCAGCATCATTTATCCCCGAAATCAAAATAGGAGCTATAAGCAAATCAGTCTTAGTGTTTGAAGTTATATGATAAAGTAGGTTAACGATTTTCTCAACATCATACCATTCCGTATCAGCCAATTTTCTAGCTAAATCTGGTTCTAAAGCGTCTAAAGAAAGGTTTATTCGAGTTAAACCAGCCTCTGAAAGCTCGTCCATAAGTTTGGGACTTAAAATTGAGCCGTGAGTCTGCATGGAAACAGTTTCTACGCCTTTGATTTGACTTAAGCGTGAGACAAGCTCTACTATTTTCGGGTAGGTTAAGGGATCTCCAACTGTGTCAATGTGGGCTTCTATGTGGCGTTTGCCTTTAAAACTGGCAACTTTCTCAAACTCCTCCACCAGATAGTCGATGGGCACGATATATTCTGTTTGACGCATTTTTGATTTTGGACCGGCATTTGTTGAGCAGAATATGCATGAAAGGGGACACAAAGATGTTGGGCGAACTTGGATGAGGTTTGTTCCCCTGTCAATTAGGCCGAAGGCTATGCATCCTATAAGCGGAACTGAAGTTGGAACTTCGAAGAGCTGTCTATCCACGGTAGAAAACCTTTTTAGGCCTGCGGCTTTTAATCACGAAATCCTTACAACGCTACTATTTTAAGCTTTAATTTTTCATCCACAGAAAATTATTTCTTTTCATTCAATCAAATATTGAATTTCTGAGCGTGAAATTTGATGCGGAGGGAGGATTTTCTTAGAGAACCGGTGAAACACATAAAAATAAACGGAAAATTAACCGTAGACCAACTAATCCAGCAGTTTAAGAATTCTGGTTCCTTTGGGGCTGGAAGGCTTTCAAAAGCATGCGAAATTTACGAGAGGATGCTACGCGACAAAGAATGCACAATCTTTCTGGCTTTGGCCGGGGCTGTTGTTCCGGCTGGCATGAGAACGTTGATTGCAGACTTAATTAGGAAGGGGTTTGTTGACGTTATTGTAAGCACTGGAGCTAACATGGTTCACGATGCAGTTGAAGCTTTGGGCGGTCATCATTATAAGGGGCACTGGATTGTTGACGACTCAATACTATACAAGTATCACATCTACCGCATATACGACGTCTTCGTGCCAGAAGAAGATTTCACAAAATTAGATTATCGGCTTGCAGAGATTTACGATGAAATTGCCACGGAAAACATGGGAAAAGCCATTTCTTCAAAGGATTTTACTTGGGAACTGGGCAAAAGACTTCACGACCCAAACTCAATTTTACGCGCGGCCTACGAAGAAAAAGTTCCAATTTTTCTTCCGGCAGTTCGAGACTCGGAATTTGGATTTATCCATTGGCTTCACGCTTCAAGAAAAAACTGCCAGAACACTTTACTTTTAGACGCCTTCAAAGACGTTCCAGAAATAGTGGAAATATGCAATTTTTCCCAGAAAAACGGCATGATAGTCATAGGCGGAGGAGTACCACGCAACACTGTGCAGTCAGCTGCCCTAGCATCTAAAAAGGGCATGGACTACGCCATAGTAATAACAATGGACCGCCCCGAAACTGGTGGGCTTTCAGGCTCGACACTAGCTGAAACAGTGAGTTGGGGAAAAGTGAAATCAACAGCAGACAAAATAATGGTTATTGGCGATGCCATGATAATTTTCCCAATAATTGTTGCCTCCGTCATCGAAAGACTGGGCGAAAACTTTGCGAGATTACCTTTCATGAAACGTTTTGAGACCCAAAAACGGAGGAACCGTTGCAATGAATAAGAAATTCTGTGGAAACTGCGGAAACCACAACGCCTACAACTACCCAGACCAAATTTTCTGTACAAGGCGTTTCTCGGAAAACAAAAATCCAATAGTACAGACGCTCTGGTGCTGCCCACAATGGAATCCAAGCAGCCAAGAATGCTACTGCGTCCAAGAAGCCAAGAAAAGCAAACAACACGCTCCTTAACCCCCATTATTTTAAACGCTAAAAGTTATTATAGGAGCCTTCAATGTAAAACCATTTAGCGTCAAAGCCCGGTGGTGTAGCGGTCAAGCATGGAGGCCTCTGGAGCCTCTGACGAGAGTTCGAATCTCTCCCGGGCTACCACTTAAACATAACTTATATTTTGGACATTCTTAGAGAATTTTTCTGGCGCGCGGCTATGACGCTTTTAAGGTGCAAGTAAAATTTTTCCACTAAGACCATAGTTAGACTTCTAATACTTAGCTTAAATGCGAATTTTTTAATATAGGTTGTATGGATGAAATCCTGAAAACCTTCTCATCCAATTGTGAGAGCGACGTTGAAAAGGCTGTTCAGATTCTTTGGAAGGTTATTGACGAGGCTAAATCGTTTTTAGAGGATCCAAATCTGAAGCCTGAGGAGAAGCGGCGTTGGGCTAAAGTTCTCGCTGATACTATTGGTGTTTTAAATAGGCTTCTTGCAAGCCGAGGCGAGAGACAGCTTGAAGAGGAGGATTTGGGCACGCTTTTGGTCAAAGTTCCAAAAAGGTTTCGACAGGTTGTTGTGCGGAGAGTTCACGCTTGGAGAAGGAAGAATTCGTAAATCGTCTTTTGTCGGACTTGAAATTTGTCGCTTCGGTTTCTGAGGAGTTGATTGCACGTCCAAAAGCCCTTAGGGAAGTTATTCGAGACGAAAGGGTTAGGCAAAAGCTAATTGAGGATCCAGTTTTCTTTGCGGTTTTGATGTGTAATGATAAGTGGCTTGTGGATGCTCCGGGCCACCAGAAGCTTTTGAGGGATATGCATCCGAGGCAGGTGGCGGTTTGCGGTCGCGGCTGGGGTAAATCGCTTGTTTTCAGCAGAAAGAACCTTTGGCTGATTTACACGAGGCCAAGTGTAGAATCTTTGATTATAAGTGGTACGCAGCGTCAAAGCATGATAATGTTTGATTATTGTTACCGTACCATACAAGCTAATCCGCTAATGCGAAAAATGCTTAGGTATCCGGGCACAACGCGCACAACAATACGCTTAAAACCGCCGTTAAACAGCCGCTTGGTTGCTTTGCCATGCAGCCCAGACAAATTGCGTGGTTTCCATCCAGACTGGGTTTTCATAGACGAAGCCAGCATATTGCCATCGGAAATGATAACAAGCGAAATCATTATGATGTTGACAAAACCGAACTCGCATCTCGTCGTTTGTGGAACACCAAAAAGCCTAGACCACTTCCTCCACAGGGCCTTTCAGGACAGAAAACGCTATAGCGTCCACCACTACCCAAGCTACACAAGCCCCTTGGTTAGCAAGGAACGCCTAGAAGAATGGCGTTTAGACATGACAAAAGAGGAGTGGCAACGCGAAGTAGAAGCAAAATGGATAGAAATTGCAAACACTTTCTTTCCAATGGACTTAATAGTCAAATGTTTTGACCCGCAGTTAGGCGACACAAACTCGCCATGGCAATGCTACGACGATCTGGAAAAAGTTCAGAAAGCGGATTTGAGGGGAACGTTTTACGCTGGACTTGACCTTGGAAAACATGTTGATTACAGCGTGCTTGCGGTAATACAAAAATTTGATGGCAAGTGCAGACTGGTCTATAAATATCAATTTCCCCTTGGAACGCCTTACTCGAACGTGATAGGACATGTGGCGAAGGCAAACCAGATCTTCGAATTTGCAAAGATTCTTGTGGACAAGACTGGTGTGGGCGACGTTATAGTTGACGAAATGAAGGAGGTTGGCCTAAAAAACGTGGAGGGCTTGTTTTTAACGGAAGGCGTGAAGGAGAAAATCCTTGTGTATTTGAAGCTTTTAATGGAGCATGGCAAACTTGCCATACCATCGGATGACACAGAACTTATTGCACAAATAAATGAACAACAATACGAATACCAGCAACCCAAAAAAGCAAAACAGCACATCCATCTAAAATTTTGGCATCCACCACGCCGACACGACGATCAGCTTTTCGCATTAGCGTTAGCATGCTACGCCAGCAAAGAAGAGCATCTGGGCGTGGCTTTCCAACCATAACTGCCATAAATGCTATTCTGTTCCCTCTCCCTCTTCAAGCTCCATTACAAGCGGGCCGACATAACCGCATTTTTCGCACACATATTTTTTAGGAGTTAACCAATAGTCCAAGGAGCTTGACAAACGGATTTTTGGGCTTCCACATTTTGGACAATAAATTTTTGATGGCTTACGATACCTTAGCATTTTAAATACTTCACGAATGTTTTGAAGCAATCCCATGTTGGGCTTACAACCTTTATGCTGCAGCTACTGAACTTCTATGTTCTCTTCTGGGTATCCAAGCTTTATAAGGTATTGGCGCACTTTTTCGCGGTGGTCTCCTTGAAGCATTATTTGACTGTTTTTAGCTGTTCCGCCGCAAGCACAGAAGCTTTTTAGTTTTTGGGCTATGCTCGCCAGGTTTGTGTTTTTGTCGTTTATACCATCCACTATTGTTGTTGGTCTGCCAAATTTTCTTGTTTCAAGCCTTATTCGAATTCTTTGCTGTTCCTTCTCTATTTCGCTGCAGACGCATAAATCCTTTGGAAGCCCACATATTGGACAGATTTCAGCCATGACGCTCAAAGATAGAGTTGTTTTTGCAGTATATAAAATTTTCAAATAAATCCTCTATAACTAATCTACATATCGAGAGTATGTCGAGAGGTTTTAGATATTTTTGCGCGTCCTAGCTTTTCCCTTCCATCGAAAGCTTTGAAATTTGGTCAAGTACATACTTGCGTATTTCCTGGGGTTTTGGAAGCTTAGCCACCAGCTTGCCACTTTTTATTAATGGTTTAAGCATGGGTTCTGTTTTGCCTTTACATTGGGGGCATTTTGGCATTGGCTTATCGTATGGTAAAACCATGTCAGTTAAACATTTTGGGCATCGCCAAACCTGTTTTCTACCGCCCATCTTGCCGCGTTTAGCACAGAGTTTGCCGTCAATTTCAACAATGTCCAATGCAAAGTCTATTGTTGGAGCATTGCTTAATGCTGTTCCAACCCCGAAGCCTTCAACTCCAGCCTCAACCAACTCTCCCATATTATCCTCGTTTAACCCGCCGGAAACAAAAATTTTCACGTGATTATATCCTCTAATGTCAAGTTCCCATCTAACCTCTCTCACAAGCTCGGCAAAATCGCCTTTACGCGATGCTGGCGTGTCCAAACGAACTGCACTTAAACGCTCTTTAAGGGTTTCAGCCGCCATTATGGCCTCCATCTTCTCGTCAGAATAAGTATCCACAAGGGCTACTCTCGGAACTTTAGGCGAAACAACCTCGTCGAAAGCCTTCCAAGCTTTAACTTGATCTCCAAAAACAATGATTAAGGCATGTGGCATCGTTCCAGTTGGCTCTATGCCCAAAATTTTTGCACCGCTTAAGCTGGAAACTCCATCGAAGCCGCCGATGTAGGCCGCACGATCTATCATCGGTGATAGAGCTGGGTGCATCCGGCGGATTCCAAAGGATATTAAGGTTTTGTCGCCAACAACTTTCCTCATTCTCGCAGCTCGTGTTGCCACACCCGAAGCTTGGCATATCAAACCCAGCAAGGGGGTTTCGTAAATGCAGAATTCCCCATAAGGGCCTTCAACACGCATGACTGGTTCACGAATGCCTCGGAAATCTTCATGATAGAAGACACTTCCTTCAGGCATTGAATAGACGTCTGCATTTATTCCCTCGAATAAATGGGCTACTTCCTCAATTCCGCATAGAATTCCCCAAGGCCAGTTGCGTGGAAGTTTTCCAGGCGTAACATCAGCAATAACAGGTGTTTTTTCTAAACCTTTTGCCTCTAAAATTTGCTTTGTTCTAACAAAATATATGTCTGTGGTTTCACCCCGTTTTATTTCTTCATCCGAAGCGTAATGAAATAGTTTCATTCGGACACGCCTCAAACTTGACTTTATTATTAGCGTATGCAGAGAATTAACATTTTTGAATCTTGGCTTTTGCTGCTTAATTGAATTTAAAAATTTGATAAGAGAGGAAGTTAGATTTTCTCTCGTCTTATTTCAAAAAGCACCGTTCCCCCTTCAGTGTAAGGCTCTCCCGGATCTAAACACTGCATATAGCCTTTCTCGCTTTCCTCTTTCGATAGTCCTAATTCTTTGAAGCTTATTCCATGGCTTAATGGTATGATCATTGAAAGCATGCAGCCAAAGGCGTGAACACAAATGTTGTCAGTCTCGCTTACAACTATTTTTGGTGAGTCCACGACAATTTTATCCCCAACCTTAAACACCGGACACTTTCCGCGAATTTCCCTAACAGTTATAATTAAGCGAAACTTTTTCCCGCTCTGCATAATCAACCAACCGACATCATATTTGTTTTAACTAAACGTAGAATAAATCTTTTTAAAGTTCGCTGAAATGGCAAACGTTTAAAAGCCATTGTGATGGGGATAATTGCTAATCGATGAAAGGGTGTAAGCAATGCAAAGGCGTCCGGCAATAGTTGCTGTTGGAAGGACAAAGTTCGGGGAACATTACGAAAAGGAGCCTGAAAAACTGATTGAAGAGGCTTGGCTTAAGGCTTCGCAAGAGGCGAATATAGAGCGAAAAGACCTTGAAGCCTGCTACCTCTCGGACTATTTCCTTCCAATCACAAACAAGCTTGGACTAGAAGAGGGTTTCCTCTCAGAATTAACAGAGCTTCACGTTCCAATGGAGGTGGCACGCTCTTTCAGCTCAGCTTTGTCAAATGCTTGCAATGCTATAGAAGCTGGAAAATACAATGTGGTTTTGGTTGGGGGCATAGAAAAAATGACTGACAGATGGGATAAAATTCGCGACGACCTAATGCTTTTGGAGGATCCTTGGAGCTATTATGCTGGGTGCACACCAGAGGCAAACCATGAACTTATGCTTAGGGCTTACATTAAAAAGTATGGGATTGTTGGCAGCGATCTAGAAAAGTTAAACATAGCTTTGGCGCAAATTTCAGTTAAAAATCATTTGCATGCATTAAAAAACGAGTTTGCCCAGTATCAAAGAAAAATAACCGTTGAACAAGTTTTAAGCGCAAGGGAAGAAGCCCGAAGGCCCTTGGGACTTTATGATTATGCCCCTATTTCTGATGGCGCCTCAGCCCTAATACTAACAAGCGAAGAGGTTGCAAAGAAATTTACGGAAAAACCAATTCACATTTTAGGCTCCTCTTCAGCAACAGACTATTTGACTTATCCGGCCAGAAAAAATCTAACGGGCTTTCTTGTAAGCGAAATTGCGATGAAAAATGCCTTAAAAATGGCTAGGATCGATTTGTGGGACATCCAGCTTGTTGAAATTTATGATCAATCAACCGTTATGGAGATGATTTCCCTCGAGGATTTGGGATTTTGTGCGCGTGGAAAGGCTTGGATGAACATTTACGAGAGCTGCCAAAACTATAAAGGATATTACGAGATCAATGGGCGAAAGCTCTATGTAAACACGGATGGAGGGTTAAAGGCTGATGGAAACCCGCTGGGGGCAACGGGTGGCGCCCAAATCTTTGAAGTTTTCACGCAGTTGAGGGGCGAGGCTGGCGAACGCCAAATTAAAGCTGATGGAGATTTGAAGTTTGGATGCGTCCTTGAACTTGAGGGGTTTGGCACTAAAGGTTATGTTTACATTTTGGGGAGGGATTAAAACTTGAGCAGCGAACCCATTGAAAGGAGAGTTTCTTATCTCGGCGATAGGTTAAAGGGTAGAAGATGCCAAATTTGTGGGAAAGAATATTTTGACATAAGGGATTACTGCGGAACGTGCGGAAGAAAAAGCTTAGGGAAAATGGCTGAAATAGACCTTTTCCATGAGAAGGGGAAACTTGAAATATGCACACTTATAACCGAACCGACAAACAAGTTCATAAAACTCGGCAGCTACATTTATGGCATAATTTCCTTTCATAATGGCAAAATACGCGTCCCCGGGAGACTAACTGACCGACTAATAAGAGAGGACGAGAAAATAGATTTATCTGCCTTCGAGGGAAGGGAGGTTGTCCCAAGATTTAGAAGGCGATATTCCGTTGGAAAAAGCGAAATCATACCAACAATTTCTTTGGCCTTCACCTTCGCCGACGAATATTATCCACACCAAGAATACACAATAATCAAACCAAACAAGGAGTATGACACGCCTGGAATAGTGGGTTATGGCGTCTACACCTCAAGATTTCGAATTAGGGAAAAACATTTAGAGCGTTCTGTCCCGTTCATTGACGAAGATGCCATAACAGCGGCTGTTGAAGCTGGAAAACTAGCGCTAATACATTCCGGAGTTGAAAGTTCACTTGTCAGCAAAGTTTATGTTGGCTCCGAGTCAAATCCGTATGCCGTTAAGCCCATAGCCTCAAAAGTTGCACAAGTATTGAAACTCGGCGAGGAAGACGAAGACGTGCAAGGAGTTGACGCAGTGGACACTGAATTTGCATGTAAGGCAGCCACAAGCATGTTTAAGGACGCGGCCTCACTCGTTAATTATCCAAGTTCAAACATCCAATACGCTATGGTAATTGGAGCAGACAACTCGCAAGCCGCCCCAAGAGACTGCCCAGGCGGAGAGCTAGACCTATTTGTTGGATTCGGCGGATGCGCCTACATTTTTGGCAAACATGATGTAATAGCGGAAATTGAAGGCTGGTACTCATGCACTTCTGACACGCCGGACTTCTGGAGAAGAGACGGCGAACCGTATCCAATGCATGGGGGAAGGTTTACGGGAGATCCAGCATATTTTAAGCATGTTAGAAAGGCAGCTAAGCGACTGATGGAGAGGCTTAATTTGCAGCCCACAGACATAAACTATTTTGTCGCCCACCAGCCGAACGTCCACTTTCCAGTTAGGGTTGCAAAGGATCTTGGATTTAAAGAGGAGCAGTATCTGCCATCCCTTCAAGTGGCAAAATTCGGAAACACTTATTCTGGTTCGTCTCCTGTTGGTCTAGCCGCCGTATTAGACATAGCAAAGCCGAACGAACGCATATTGATAGTTAGCTACGGTTCGGGCGCGGGAAGCGACGCATACTCGCTTATAACGACAAGCCAAATACTTGAAAAGAGGAAACGCCAAAAAATGTCTGTTAGATACCAGGCGGAAAATCCCTTCCTCGAGTATGTGGACTACACAACGTATAGGCTGTTAAAGCTTGGGCTCTAACGAACCTTAATAAGCCAGTAATAGAAACTTATTGAAGGAGCAAATAGCCTTGTTTGCATACGGAATATTTAAGGTGATTTACGCCCCCCACAAGGCATTCAAGGAAATAAGTGAAAACCCAAAATACATTGGACCAATACTTGTCATGATTCTCTTTACATTAGCGAACACAGGGTTCATTTACGCCATGATGTCAAAAATTTATGTGGAGCGAACTTTACCGCAAGCCGAACAACTGGATACGTGGACAGAAAACGCAACTTTATGGAAGACAATGAATGGGATGATTGTAAAAGAAAATTTTGAGGATTTCATAAATGTAACTTACGATGGCAATAAAAGAAACTATTATGGAAACAGAAGCATTGAATTTTCGGCTAATAACGTTCGCCAAATATGGATGCAGTTGGACAATATAGGTCCAGTAAACTGCGCTGACCAAGGAGGCTACAAGACCCTATATTTAAGGGTAAAATTGCTAAGTCCGGAAAATCCTCCAGAAAATGTTGGCATATACCTCTTTTCGAAAGTTGACTCAGACTATTTTCATCTTGACCTTACAGAAAACTTTTCTAATGTGACTAGCCAAACTTGGAATAATTTAACAATATCGTTGGCGTCGGAAGGGTGGCTTAACAACACTGGCGCCGCCACATGGGAACATATAGAAGGCCTAAAACTTGAGTTTAAGTGGCAAAACGACTCGAACATAACCCTATTAATGGACGGTTTATTTTTCGGAGGAATTTTCAAACCTTATGTTGGAGATTTTAGTGGAGTCATGCTTAATTATTCACTGATTTCTTTCATGCAGTTTGTTATAAGATGGGTTTTTCTTGGAGGAATCCTCTACATTTTAACAAAAGCCTTTAAGGCAAACACTGTTTGGCGGACATTGCTAACCCTTGTTGGTGTCGCCCTCATAACAACATTTGTCCAAGCGGCAATAAACGCCGTGGCTTTTTCAACCTTACCGACTCTTTATTATCCATTCAAGTTTTTGGGCGGAGTCCCCGGGGAAAGCGTCAGCGCTTTTAGTGAAATAGCTGAGAAGACATGGCTTGTCACGCAAGTAAGTTCTTACGTGCAGTTGGCAACAATTATTTGGACTATTGCGTTATGCGCTATTGCCACACGCTTGCTGACGGGCTTCTCCTGGAGTAAAAGTTTTCTTTTGGCCGCAGTTGCCTACTTTGCCACTTTGATGCTGGAAAACTTCCTGTTAGGCGTTTAAATTACCTAAATTTTGAGGAAAAAGAAATAAGCCTAATACTCTTTTGTCTTAGCCTTGAATGCCGTATGAACGCGCTACTTAAGGTTCACGATGTAAAAAAGGCTTATCGTATGGGCAAGGTTCTCGTTCCAGCCCTTCGCGGCGTAAGTTTCGACGTTAAAGAAGGTGAGTTTCTAACAATTTTCGGACCCTCTGGAAGTGGAAAATCAACTCTCCTACATTTAATTGGTTGTCTAGACCGTCCGGATGAGGGTGAAATTATTATAGAAGGCTCTAATGTTCTTCAGTTAAGCGATGACGAGTTGGCTGAGCTTCGTTTAAAAAAGATAGGTTTTATTTTCCAATTTTTCAATCTACTGCCGAGAATGACAGCCCTAAAAAATGTAGAGTTGCCCCTGCTGGTCGCTGGCGTTCCAGACAACGAAGCAGAACAAAAGGCTAAAGAAATGTTGTCGCTTGTTGGACTTGAAGCCCGCATAAATCACAGACCATTTGAATTAAGCGGTGGAGAACAGCAGCGTGTAGCCATAGCTAGAGCCTTAATAAACAATCCAAAAATTGTTTTAGCCGACGAGCCAACCGGAAACCTTGACACAAAGACAGGCTGGGAAATAGTTCAATTAATGAAAAGGCTGAATGAAGAGAAGGGACAAACCTTTATTGTGGTTACCCATGACCCCCATATTGCAGAAACAGCCGACCGCATAATACACTTAAAAGACGGGTTAATTGAAGGAATAAAAGAGCCTCCAAAGAGGATAGACAATGAAGCCTAAAAAAATTTTGGCCATTGCATGGGAAAATTTAAAGCAGAGAAAACTCAGGGCTTCCCTTACGATTTTGGGTGTTTTGATAGGCATAACAGCCATCGTGGGCTTAGCCTCTCTTGGAGAGGGCTTCAGATATGAAATAAAGGAGCGCATGCAACAAGGTTTCGAACTTGACGTTTTAATAGTGATACCTGGAAGCTTTACAGCAGCCCTACGCCCACCATTCACACAGCAAGAGGTTGAAAACATAAAAAACGTGGCTGGCGTTGAGCTTGTCACCCCATTAATCACGTTGCCTCAAGCAAAAATATACAACATGAACAACACGAAAATCAATGCTCTCACACTTGGAGCCGTAAACCTTTCAGAAATAAAATACATGCTCTCTGAAAGATTCATTCCACTTGAAGGAAGCATCCCCACAGAAGATGAAGAAGACGTAATTGTTTTGGGATATAGGACATGCATTCTAAACGAAACAAACCGCCTCGTCAACGTAAACGAGAACGTAACCGTAGAAATTCAAATACAAATCGAAACTTACCCTTACATAATAAACATAAATAAAACTTTAAGAGTTGCTGCAATATTGAGTAAGACTGGCACGCCCGGAATAACAAACTTTGATTACTGGGCTTTTATACCGCTTAAAACTGCAATCAAACTTTCTGGCGGGAAAGAGTCTTACAATTTAATCCTTGTTAAAGTGTCAGATGCCGAAAAGTCAGAGCAGCTGGCAGAGGAAATAGAAGACCTTTTCGAGAACCCATATTCTATAAGCATACTTGTTCCGATAGCTTTTATGCGTCAGGTAGACCGTGTTTTAATGCTTGTCCAAATATTCCTAATGGCAGTAGCCTCAATTTCGCTTTTGGTTGCCGGCTTAGGAATAATGAATATCATGACAGTTTCTGTTATGGAACGAACAAGAGAAATTGGAATACTAAAGGCTATTGGAGCCAAAAGCCGCACAGTCCTCGCAATCTTTCTTTCAGAAGCCCTATTAATAGGCTTTGTAGGCGGTTTTGTCGGAATATTCACCGGCTACGGAGTTTCATATGGACTCGCTTACATCCTATCGGGCTTTATGCAGCCCCAACGCGAACAAAACCCGGCCTTCCAAACACCAGAAACCAGAGGTATAGCGATAACCCCAATATTTTCGCTTGAGTGGACTATAATCGCCTTCGTCTTTGGAATAATTGTCTGCATACTTTTTGGCTTATATCCAGCGAGAAAGGCGTCCAAACTGAATCCTGTTGAAGCTTTACGTTATGAATAAATGCTTAGCAAAATTTATATTGTTGGAGGACTTCTTTCCATCTAACCATGCCATGCCAGAAACACCATGTCAAATGACACATGGGTTTTTGGTTTCGGCTGGTTCCGCGATAAGGACGAAAACATAACATGCCAAGAAGGCTACCAGAAAAAACAAAAAATGCTCCAAGAAAGCCAAGGAGATTTGGAAGTCAAAGTAGATTCCGCCCAAGCAAACCCTTCTTCCGCTCAGCACCCGTGAAAGAAAATCAGGAAATTGAAGTTCTCATCGACGATATTGGAAGTAGGGGCGATGGAATAGCCAGAATACAAGGCTTTCTAATTTTTGTGCCAAGGAGCAAGATAGGCGAGCGTGTCAAAGTCAGAATAGTTAGTGTAGGCGAAAAGTTCGCTGTCGCGGAAAAAATAGCATGACTTAAACAATGCGAGGTGAAAATGAATGGAAGAGAGAAGAGGCTTCGGACAAAAAAGGGGCTTTAAGGGCAAAGGCACCAGATTCCCTCCAAAACCAGTTGAGCTTGGAAAGGAATATGAGGTTGATGTCAAAGAGACAAGCCGTCGAGGGGATGGAATAGCCAGAATACAAGGCCTAGTCACTTTTATACCGAACACAAAGCCAGGCGACCACGTTAAAATAAAGATAACGAGAATAAGTAGAAGGTTTGCCGAAGCCGAAGTTGTTGGGGAAGCAGAAGCAGCCGAAGAAGAGTAGAGTGAATCAACCGCAAAACAGAAGTTCTCGTTTTAACTAGCCCTTTTTAAAGAAAAGCCAGTTTTTCCTATCCTTAAACCTTAAAAGCACATAAACACCCTTCAATTTAACACCTTGAATTTCAACTATAAGCTTATCTTCCTTTCTCTCGAGGAGTTTGTAGGTGCCTCTATCCCAAATTTCAACCGTGCCCGCTCCATACTCGCCCTCGGGAATTGTTCCCTCAAAATCCGCATATTCAACAGCGTGGTCTTCAACCTGCACGGCAAGCCTTCGAACTCCCGGGGTTGTCGGCGGCTCCTTCGGTATCGCCCAACTTTTTAATACACCATCCATCTCCAAACGTAAATCATAATGCAAGTGGGTGGCCGCATGCTTTTGAATCACATAAATTTTTCCTTCACCCATCCTTTAACCCCTTGCGGCTTCACCGGTTGGCTGAGTGTCCAGATAAAATTGGGGTTGAAATAGAAAAAGTGTTGGGTTAAAAAGCTTACTTGATACCTTCAAGCAGCGTTGTGAATGTGTCGTGATGTTCTTCCTCGTCCTTCAAGATATTCATGAACAAAATTTCCGTTGTTTCGTCTTTTTCCTCACGTGCTTGAGCTATAATTTGCTTGTAAAGTTTTATTGCATTTTCTTCATCCTTAACGTCACGCTGTATCATTTCCTTAAGTGTTTTGCCCACGACAATTTCCGTTGGCTTTGTTGTAGGCGTTCCACCCAAATAGACAAGCCTTTCAGCAATGGCTTCAGCATGCTTCATCTCAGTTATGGCTATTTTCTTTAATTCCTCTTGAACCGCAAAACCGCTTACACCACTCCATTGGACATGCTGCCACATATACTGAATTGCAACCTGCAGTTCCCGCGCTACTGCATCATTCAACATTTCCAACATTTTCTTGGATGCCATATCTTCCCCACACCATTTAATAACAAATTTTTGTTGTCTCTTTTATTATATTAAACTTGCCTTAAAAAGCGAAAGAGTAACCACCAAAGTTTGATAATTTCTCAAATTTGTGGAAAGCGTTATTAACATATAGCTGCATGGGAATGCTTCGATGATTCAAATGAGAAAAGTGGCGATTATTGGTGTTGGAAACTCGAAATTTGGGAGAAGGACAGACGCAACATACTGTGAAATAGCCTTTGAAGCTGTAAAAGAGGCCCTTGAGGACGCTTGTGTAGACCAAAAAGACATAGAATTAAGCGTTGTCGGCTCTGTTGGCAACAGGCTTTATGATATGTATCCAGCCCCACTCATAAATGAGTATGTCGGCCTCACATCTAAGGGACCTTTAAGGGTTGAAGCAGCATGCGCCAGTGGAAGCGCAGCCCTGTTCACGGCCTACAATTCTGTTTCGTCCGGTTATGTTGATACAGCCATCGCCATAGGCGTCGAAAAAATGAGTGAAGTTGACACGCCCACTTCAACGGCTGTCGGCGGTCGAGGCTGTTACTTGTGGGAATTTCACATGTTCGGCACAAGTTTTGCAGCCTACTACGCGTTGTTTGCAACAGCACACATGAAAAGGTATGGAACAAAAGAGGAGCAGCTCGCCAAAGTTGCAGTGAAAAACCACTATTATGCTGCCAGAAACCCTAAAGCCCACTTCCAAAGTGAGATAACACTTGAACAAGCCTTAAAATCAAGAATTGTTTGCTGGCCCCTCAAACTCTTTGATTGTTGTCCCATAAGCGATGGAGCCGCAGCCATAATCATAGCTTCAGAAGAAAAGGTTAGAGAATTTAATGTTGAAGACCCGGTTTGGATTCAAGCCATTGGATTCGGCTCAGACACAGGCAACCACACACGTCGAGAAGATTTTACATCAATAAAGTCTGCGAGAGCCGCTTCTCAAATGGCATATAAAATGGCCAAAATAAGTCCCGAATACATTGAAGTGGCAGAAGTCCACGATTGTTTCACAATCGCCGAAATAATGGCATACGAAGATCTTGGATTCTGCAAGAAGGGAGAAGGCGGAAAACTGGTGGATGAGGGGCAAACATGGATTGGCGGCAAAATTCCCGTAAACATAGACGGAGGATTAAAGGCTAAGGGCCATCCTTTGGGTGCAACGGGTTGCTCAATGATTTATGAGCTTGTGAAACAATTGAGGGGCGAGGCTGGCAAGAGGCAAGTTCCACTAAAAAATTGCATTGGACTGGCGCATAATGTAGGCATGACTGGACAATACTGTTATGTAACAATCCTTAAGAGGTGAAGAGAGTCATGTCTGAAAAAATTGAATATCCAACCATAAAGAGTAGAACGCTAACGCTTTCACATGGCATTCCAATCTCAAAAACAAAAACCTTTTGGGAAGGGCTAAAAGAAGGAAAAGTTTACGCCACAAAATGCAGGAAATGCGGCGAAGTTTATTATCCACCCCAAGCCGACTGCCCCAAATGTCTAACCTCGCAAATGGAGTGGACCCAACTCTCGGAGGGCAATCTTGAAACATTTACAACAGTTTACCTAAAACCCCAAGGCTTTGACCACTACAAACAAGATTTCACAATCGCAATAGTGAAAACATCGGAGGGGGCAAAAGTCATGGGGCTACTCGAAAACATGAACTTAGAAAAAATTGAAATTGGAGCACGCCTAAAAATAACAAGCAAAATAATGTCCGATGGATTCCCAGCAATCATTTTTACGCAAGCATGATTTGTTAACCTGGAAAATGCAGCTTTACGCTTACTACATTCGCATAGTTGCTGGTGGAGAATTGATAACTAAGTAAATGGTTTTGCTTGAGCTTGGATTGTAGGGTTGATGTTTCTCTCCGGGCGGAATATAGGCGAGCATCCCCTTCTTAAGCTCCACTTCCCCTCCTTTTTCATCTTTTATTCTGAGGACACCATCAATTACATATATTATATGTTCTGCTTCTGGATGATAATGTATTTCGGAACCACCGCCGCCTTCGGCAATTCCAAGCAAAACTTCAACATTTTTCGCTCCAACATTGGCACCCACAAGCCTCTTGTTAAATGAATTAAAGTGGCCGGGTAACTTAATCAACTCCAACTTTCCAGCATCAACAACCTTCATTTAATACCCGCATTCAACTTCACTTTTCATTATAAAAGCATTTTTGCCTACCTTATGCCGAATTGACATTGAAAGTTGAAAGTTAGACGCAAAATATTGCGACCAGATTTTCAAAAAACTTTATTAGACGAGGGGAAAAGAAAAGTGGTTTAGGTGATTGGTTGGGAGAAAAACCAACTGGTGCATTTGTTTTGTCTTTGATTGGAGGGGTCATTCAGTTTCTTTATGGCATCGTGCTTGCTGCAAAGTTGGCAACACTTTTCGGGGGCTCGACGGATCTTATATTTGGCATTTATATGCTAGTGCTTGGAATACTAACAGTCATCATAGCAGTCATTATGTATACTAAGCCGGCTTCCACACGTACTTGGGGCAAGGTTATCATAGTGTTGTCAATAATTTCCGGAATAAACATACTCAGCTTAATAGGAGGCCTCTTAGCCGTCAAATGGAAACCTTCTGAAGCTCTTCCTCCACCGCCTCCACCGCCGCCACCTCCACCCCCATAACCCCACTTTTTAACGCCCCCATTTTCCAAAACATTTTTGTAATTTTTACAGGAAAATGACAGAAAATTGATTTGTTTTCGTTTTCCTTACAGCTTGGTCTAACTGAAAATTTATATATGCCTCTGTTTAATGCGTTTAGGAACTTGAAATGCAACATAGGGACGATAACAACTATTTCACATATCCCGATAGAAGGCCTCCAAAATCAAAAGATAACGGAGAAATAGACGAGATTCTCGGCCGGAACATACGATTACCATATGTTCATGTGGCCGATGTCTGCGGAGCACAAATCGAATTACGCACAAATTCTGCGCATGTCAGCCGCTGGTGGCAGTTAAACTGGCACCTCTGCAACTCAAAACCCGACGGAACGGTTTACGTCATCAAGGATGTTGAAGGTTATGAACCACACTTGTTTTATGATCTTGATAAGCGAAGGGTGCTTATAATCAACTCAGAATATTATGGCGCAGCAAAATCTAACGGTGCGCTGGGTTTGGCCAGCGTAATCCTAAAAGAAAAGGGCAAGTTTCCCCTTCACGCCGCGGCTGTCGGCTTTGAGAGGGGAGGCGAAGCTTATTGTGTGGCCATAATTGCTCCGACAGGGACGGGAAAAACAACCCAGTTCCATGAGCTTTTATATAATATTAGGACAAGCAAAGTTATTGGTGACGATTACCTCTTCGCAAGCTTCGACGAAAACAAGAAAAAGGTTGTTGTGGAGCAGCCTGAAAAACAGCTTTACATGAGAACCGAAATAGCGGAGAGACATCCAACTTTTATTAAGGCTTTTGAGGGTTTGCCCCTGGAAAACGTTGTCGTTAGAAAGGAGGATTGCCGACAAAAAGCCGATGACGTCAACAAAATGGGTCCATGTTATAGGCTTGTTTTTGAAGGTAGAAAAAAATGCGTTTTTGACGAAGGCCTTGAAAAGTGCTATTGGTCTTATGGAAATTCTAGGGTTATGTTCCCCCGCGAAAGGTTCACCATGCTAGTCGCAGACGAGAGGGGCGACGTGCACGAAGTTTTCAAGGGAAAGGAAGGCGTAGCAGACAAAGCAGTCTTAAAATATGTGCTCTTATTAACAAGGGATGAAAACTCGCCCATCATCAGAAGAATAGAATGTGAAGAAGCACTAGAAATCCTAAAAGAGGGAAAATTCCAAATAGCACCAGGCTCAGGCCCGCCGGAAAAGTGGGGACAATACGGCTATGAACCCTTCTACGACCCTTACCAGCTAGAGATGGATAAAAACAGACAAGAGCAATTTTTCCGAAAACTCTTCGACTACAACATAATATTCTACTTACTTAACACAGGGTATCACGAAGGAAGAAAAATCGAAGTCCACCAGACACACGCCTACATAAGAGCAGCTTTAAGACTGAACGGCTGACGGATTGCTGTGAAAATAGAAAAAGAGGAATTAGTGAAAGTTTTACGGTGTCGGTCTAGGGTATATGAAAGTAGCCGTAGCATATTTTGAGGGCCACACGATTTCCTGTTTGCCATTTTGCCATTGATACACAATCTGCTCCAGATAGGCTCCGGGACGCACTAGGGGATCGCAGTGTCCGGGACCTGCAAACTTTAATTTTCCCACCACCGTATCAACTTCAAGAGTACAAAGGGTTTCCCTAACAGTATTCTGATCTAATGTTCCTGCCTTCTCGATGGCTGCTGCCAGCACCTGCACTGCTGCATAACCTGAGGGAACATTAACCCCTGGCACTTCGCCGTATTTTGCCTGGTATCGGTTAGTTAATTCGACATTTTTTGATATATTTAGGTACGGGTGTCCGGTGAAACTTCCTATTACAGCTTGGGCATCAGCGCCCAAAAGACTCCAGAACTGAGGCGGTTCAGATGCGCGTTGGAAATATATAACCTTTGGAGATAAGCCTAAATCTTTACATTCACGGATCAAGGTTACCGCGTCCGTTGCACTTGGTATCCCGAATACCATGTCAGGATTGGCTTCCTTCGTTTTTAAAATCATTGTGGAATAACTGACTTGGCCCGGAGTATATTTTTCTTTAAGCACCACTGTAAATTTGGTGGCAAATTGGCTAACGGCACCTTCTATACCTTGTGCGTAAAAAGCACCGAGGGTTGTATCTTCCACCCACAACGCTATTTTGTAAGGTCCCTCCCCTGGAACAGTCTCGTTCAAGAACGTCATAATAGTCAAGCCATTATGTAGCTCTGTATGAAAGGGTATAAACGTCCAGTTGTAATTGTTCGTCTCACAAGGGATGCTGCCAATCCCCGTTGTCACATGGACAATTTTATAGTCCTCAGCTACCGTGGCAACAGAAAAACATATCGGAGTCGCGAAAGGACCTAAAAGAAAATCTACCTTATCTACTGTAATGAGTCTCTCCGCGTTAGTTTTGGCTTTGGTTGGATCACTTTCATCATCGTAATAGACATATCTAATTTTTAAACGTCGTCCAAACTCTTTTACGTAGATGCCTCCTGCATTGTTAATATCCTCAATTGCAAACTCGTATCCCCTCTTAACCATCTCACCATTATATGCGTGGGCCCCGCTAAGCGGCATCGAAAATCCCAACACTATTTCCTCTTTCACAGGAACGTACAGCGTAGCATAATAATAGTAGACTACGCCAGCAACAGCTGCAACAATAATTATTACGGCAATTATAACCGCTTGCAATTTGGTTATAGCGGCGGTACTCATAAGATTCACCACATTTTAATTTAAACTGTTAATTACATATTTAAGATTTTTAACAATTATTATAAGTTAGGGGAGGTTTTTCCCTTGAATTTAAATAACTAGATTTTAGGCTGTAAATACAAAGATTAAAATATTGTTGGTAAAGAAAAGTATGAAGGAGGGTTTGAATGTCCTCCAAAATATCTCCTGGTTTAAGCCTTCTCATTATTGGCGTTGGCATATTTATTGCCAGTTTAATTGGTTACTTCACCGCAGGACCCGTAATTTTGTTGATAGTACTACTTGGATTTTGCACAGGGCTATTCTACGGAATGCTTGCCATTGGCCTTAGTCTTGTGTTCGGCGTCATGAAAGTAATTAACATTGCACATGGAGAATTTATTCTTCTAGGCGCCTACATCACTTATTGGCTATACACTTTGTATGGCATTACTCCTTTTGTCACATTAGTATTTAGCGCTTTAACTCTTTTTGTTCTCGGTTTAATTATAGGTAGATTCGTAATAAGTCCGTCATTAAAGGGTGGTGTTGACCCTCCTTTAATAATTTCTTTTGGGCTCTCTTTATGCCTTGCTAATCTCATGAGGGTTTATTGGACGGCAACACCGAAGGGAGTGAATATATCTTTCGGAAGTTTACCCTTACCCGGCGGAGTTAGTCTCTCAGCCATGCATTTTGTTGTAGCCGCGGCAGCCATCATAGGCCTTGCGTCCCTTCACTTGTTTCTATCAAAGACTTATTTGGGTAGGGCGTTGAGGGCCGTTAGCATGGATCGGGAGGCAGCTATGTTGATGAGCATACCTTCCTCTCGTATTGAAACACTTGCTTACGCCATAGGTTTGCTTTTAGCCGGCATTTCTGGTTCCTTGTTAAGTATTACTTTAAGCTTCGATCCTACTTGCGGCCACATATACCTTGGGAAAGTTATGTGCGTAATCGTTCTTGGAGGCGTTGGGTATATACCTGGCGCGGTGGCGGGAGGAGTTGTTCTGGGAATAGCTGAAGCTTTTGGTTCCTTCTTTATAGGGGACACTGTAAGAAACCTTGTTGCCTTTGTTATGTTTTTGCTTATACTGATTTTCAAGCCAACAGGGCTTTTCGCTAAATATAGGGCATTTTAGTGATGAAATATGAGTAAAATACCAGTTTATACTCTCCTCTCAATAATTTTTCTGTTGTTGGCTGTAGCACCGTTGACATTTAAAGTTGGTTATTGGACAACCTTACTGTACACTCTATTCATTTTCATTGCTTTAGCTGAAAGTTGGAACATAGTGGGAGGTTTTGGCGGTCAGGTTTTCTTGGGGGCGGCTGCTTTTTTCGGGTGGGGTGCATACGCATGTGCCATGCTTTGTAACGTTGGGTTGCCTTTCACATTATGTGTTTTACTCGCTGGGCTTACAGCTGCATGTTTAGCAGTAATCTTGGCTCCAACATTTAAATTAAGAGGGGTTTATTTTGTTGTTGGGTCTTTGTTTATTTCCGAAATAATGAAAGTAATCGTTCTTATGTTGCAAGTTACTGGTGGAGCTGCCGGAATTGTTTTACCCCTATTTAGCGAAAGGATAATATTCACTTATTATTTTGCTTTCGCGCTAATGATTATGGTGATTTTAACTGCATTACTTATTGTTAAATCAAAAATTGGAATGGCACTGAGAGCCATTCGCGACGACCAAGACGCTGCCGAAGCATTTGGAATAAACTCCATAATGTTTAAGCTTTTAGCACTGCTGTTAACGGCTATATTCTGCGGCATGGCAGGCGGCATCCACGCGTTTTACATGATATACATAGAACCCCACAGTTTTTTCGACATTAGCTGGAGCATCGTCCCAGTTTTCATGGTGCTGGTGGGAGGAGCATCCACCCTTATAGGTCCAGTGATTGGAGTAGCCATTTATACACTTCTAAGAGAACTGTTCGTTTTTGTAACTGGAGAAATTTACTTGACGATGTTGGGAGCGTTACTAATCGCTGTGATGCTTCTGGCACCTGAAGGGGTTTACACTACCTCGCTAAAATTATACAAAAAATTCAGTGGAAAACGCGTATGAACCGAATTTTAAAAGCAGTCAAGCGTTTAAGAGAGTTTTGTTGCTAGATGCCTAAGTAAGACCTTTTTAAATTTTCGTTCATAAGGAGTTTTTCTCCCTCTCCCTCCAGAACTATTCTTCCATTTTCCATTACATACGCCCTATTAGCCAATTTTAGGGATATTTGAACATTCTGCTCAACAAGAAGAATTGTTGTTCCTTGAGAGTTGATTTCTTTCAAAACGTTAAAGATTTTATTGTATACTATTGGGCCCAATCCTAACGAAGGTTCATCAAGCAATAATAGTTTTGGTCTTGACATCAACGCCCTCCCGATGGCTAACATTTGTTGCTCCCCTCCACTTAAAGTATATGCCAGCTGGTTTCTCCGTTCCTTCAAAACTGGGAAAAGCTGAAATACCCATTCTAGGCTATCCTTCACTTTCCTCCTAGCATCTCTTTTGTAAGCGCCGATCTCAAGGTTTTCCAGGACTGTTAAGAATGGAAAAAGTCGTCTACCTTCCGGAACCAGCGAAATCCCTTTTTCTGAGATGACATTTGGAGGAAGATTGGATATTCTCTCATTTAAGAAATATATGTCACCTGAAGATGGGCGTAACAAACCTGCTATTGTTTTAAGCGTCGTGGTCTTTCCAGCCCCATTAGATCCAACTAATGCAATGAGTTCTCCTTCGTTAACCCGTAAGGAAACATTGTATAAAACTTGGGCTCCACCGTAAGAAGCGTTAACGTTGTCTAAATTAAGCATAAGTTTCCCCCAAATAAGCTTCAATGACATTCTTATCCCTTGCAATAATGCTTGGCGGCCCTTCGGCGATTTTTGAACCTTGATGAAGAACTATAATCCGGTGGCAAACACTCATAATCGCTTTCATAACATGTTCAACCCATAGAATGGCTACTCCATAATCTTTCCATATAGTTTCAACTTTCTTTGCCATTTCCATCAGCTCAGTCGGGTTTAATCCCGCAGCTATTTCATCCAAAAGTAGAAGCTTAGGCTCAGAAGCTAGAGCCCGAGCGAGCTCAAGTTTTCTTCTTTCAGCATGTGTTAGTTGGTTGGCTACAACATTCCTTTTCTCATATAAACCTACAAATTCAAGCCAACGCAAGGCTTCACGGTTTGCCTCAGCCCGGCCAACATTCCTCCTTTTACCATAGAAAATTCCGACTTGGACATTTTCGAGAACAGACATCCTTAAAAATGGCCTAACAATCTGGAAGGTTCTTGCAATTCCAAGACGGAAAATATTATAGGGCTTTAACTTTGTGATGTCTTTGCCCTCAAAAATAATTTTCCCAGAGTCGGGTCGATAAAAACCACATATAACATTAAATAGAGTTGTCTTGCCAGCTCCATTAGGTCCGATGAGGCCGACTATCTCCTTGTTGTCAACGTAAAAATCGACATTGTTGAGAGCTCTTAACCCTCCAAAATGCTTAGTTACCTTCACGCCTTCAAGCATTCAGCTACTTGCTCCTATAGCCTTGAGTCAACATATGATTATTAAAAATGGTACTTGGCTTTAAAACTATCTATACATCCATATGTATTATTGTACAGTGACAACATGAACGTATCAGATGGATTTAAAACGCATGCAGCTTTAAGGCTAAAACTGCTAGCTAGGATAAGGGCAATTATTTGTAAAGTTGTGGATTATGGATTTTGGGTTTACCAAAAAATATTTAAGGGCATTAAAGGAAATGAAAGGGAAATAAATGAAGGTTGAACCTTTCATTAAAAATTTGAGATTATTTGTCATTTGTTTTTTAGTGTTAAGTCCATTTCAATATTTTGGTAGCAATCGTAATGAAGAGACGCACAAAGGCGTTGGCATAAGCATAATTGTTGATGTAGGCCAAGTTGATGATGTTTTAAATTTTTTAAGCAGATTCGGTTATAGTAAATGGAGCATTGTTTTAACATTTGGATTAATATGTTCTGGCATTTTAGAAAATTCAACGTTTGTAAACACCATCAAGTTGTATGGTGAACTTCTGCCTGGTTTATGGATTATTCAAACTGAAACTTTAGAGGGCCGTAAAGCAATATGCGATTACCTTATTGAACAATGGGAAACTTACATAGGTTATAGGCCATATGGGTTTTTCATGTTTCAGCCAGACACTTACATTGCAAATTATCTTTACTCACAGGGAATATATTACATTCAAGGTTATTGTTTTGACCAATATGCTGTAGATTGGATGACCATGCGTGGTGGATGGCAACAACCCTATTATGCAAGTGAAAAACATGTTTTAATTCCAAAAGCTGAGGGTAGGGGCATTATTATTTTTCCCCATCTCATTTGGGATTGGAGGGACAGTTTTGAAATTAACCATTTATACAATACGTCCCCCTTTGACGCGTGGAGTATTTTTAACGAAAACTACGAACAATCCAAAAATTACATTCTAAGTTTAATGAATGTAAGTTTACAAAGTGTTAAACCATTCAGCTATTTTATAGTGCAAGGTGAAATTTTCGGTTGGGGCGGGCGATTTAAAGATGAAAACTTGATAAATTTTACAGACTTATTTGAGAGCATCATAGTTAATGCAGAAAAGTCAAACGCAAATTTAGAAACGTTTAATGAAACGGCAAAATGGTTCCGCGACAATTTTGAAAATAATCCCACATACTCATTTACTTATGTAAGTCCATATTCCAACAAAAAATGTGAATGGTATTTCAGCCCAAAATATCGTATTACAAGGTATGATGGTTACGTCGTCGGCCTCATTGAATATCAAAAACAGAAAGAAGACCCTTACTTAACGCAAATAGCGCATCCAGATTTTAATAAATCCCCAAACGACCCAGACGCATGCGTTGACAACAGTTTAACATTTTCAATAGACGATTTCGGAAATGGACAATATCGAGCACCACCAAAATACAATCGCTTTTTGTATCCAGCAAACCTTGAAAGCTTTCCCAAATTTTACAACACGATAATAAAAATTTTAAAAGTAATGGCGCTAATCCAAAAGACATTCGGATTCCTACCGCAAAATTTTGAGAAAATACCCTGCATTTCATTATCCTTAAACCAGTGAAGACTAAACATTTCTGAAAACCCCAGAGTCCCAGGCATTGATGGTGGTGGGGTAGCTGGAATTTGAACAGGAGAACGCATGGGGATTTCTCCCGCAAACCTCCATTTTTTATACAGAAATTTTAGGATTACGATTTCTTTGCCTTGTTTAACTAATCATGTGATGTAGGCTTTATGGTGTGGGCGTTTGTGGATTAGGCGTTGCAGTTTCTCATGCCTTTTCAATCTTTTTAGTTCAAGTTTTTCCCTTTCAGTGGCTATGCGGTTGTAAAGCTCTTCAAAGTTAATAGTTGCTTCTTCTTTTGTTGTTAGTGGCTTCAACGCTGTTCCTTGAAGGTTGTCTTTGTCCTTTTCGTCTAACAGTTCTATGGTTACTTTCCATTTCGGCTGGTTTTCTTCGCCTATAAGACCCGCCTCTCTGAGAATGCTTAGAACATAGTCGCATGTTATCGCGTCGAGGTCGAACGCCTCATCGCTGAACACAAACTCAACGGTAACTTTCTTCTTCACAGCTCAATCGCCTCATTTGAATGCGTTGCTCCCACCACGCTTTGCGGAACAGTTTCCGCTTTACCCTTGTGAAAGCCTTGAGTCGACGTTCAAGCTCCAGCACTTTTTGGAGTTCTGGCTCTGGAAGGTAGGAGTTTTTGCTGTCGTAGCCCAAATAAACTCTTTCAGGCTGGATTAGACGAATCCAGCTTACAAACTCGTCCATGTCAAACTCGAGGACCGGCTCTATGGTTACAAATTTTCTCGGATGGCTCACGCTAAGGTAGTCTTTAAACCTCTTGCTTGGCCGTGGAGCTTTACTAATCAGCCGATAACCTTCATCTCTATTGGTTTCGAGGGTTACGTCCGAAACGACGTTTGGCGGGAAAGGCGCATACTGTTTGAATATTATCGGGTTTTTGGTTTGCAGTAGGAAAGTGCGATCTGGATAACGCTTAATTACTTCTAAAATTTTGTGCAACCATTCGGGCTTACAGAAGGTTATGTCTCCGCTACTGCAAGGCCAGATAAACTGGTCGCCTCTTGTTCTCGGCAATCTGCGATTCAGCCTTTCCTGATGAAAGTGCGGTTCATAATTGTAGCATCTGCTACATCGGTTCTTCTGCCTTTTCATCTGCAACTTGAAACTCTTCTCGCAGTAAATGCAGTCAAAACGGCAGCCGACAAAAACGTTCCACTGCAACACGCTGTCACGATACATGTGCGTTTTCACGGATATATCCGCTCCTGAGAATATGCCAAAAACAAAAGCGAACATCACCACTTTCAAGTTTACCCAAATTGAGGTTAACCTTCTGATAAGAGCCACTGAACACTTAATTGATGCATATAAAAGCCTCATGAAAGATCATCCAGCAGTTAAGGCAACTGTTACAAACCTTCAGAAGCTAAAAGAGAGATTCAGCAGAGCTGCTTCACGTTTCACGAAACAGTCCTCAAATAATTAAAGATAGAATGTTAGACATGGGGCCTCTGGTGTTATGGTGGGGTAGCTGGGATTTGAACCCAGGATCGCCAGCGCCCCAGGCTGGTATCCTAGACCAAGCTAGACGACTACCCCGCTATCTTCGTTTTCTAAAAAGTTCAATGTTGTTTATTTCTGTTACGTACTCAAAGCCGGCTTCGAAAATCGCCGCGCTGCTGCTTGATGATGGCCCATGACTTATCACAATAAAACTGTTTCGTTGCCGATTGCGCAATTTTTGGTAAAACTTTATTCTTCGGGTTTGTTTTGATTTTTATCTTCGCTGCCCTTTTTGAGGGTTTTTGTTGAAATCTCCCTTATTAGGGGTTCTTCTCTTCCGCCTTCAATTTCTATTTGGGCTCCTGGATATTGCTGTTGGAGTTGTCTCCTAAAGGCGTTTACATCCGTGTCTTTTCCAACTTTGGCCCGAACTTTTGTTCCTTCTAGCGTTTGCACAACACTTATGGAGTAGGCATTTCCAGACAATTCTTCTGGAAGTTTTTCGAATAGGCTTTGAGCTTCTTCGAAGATTGAGCCTCCAAAAAGCTCGTCTATTATGCTTTTTCTACGTTTTTTGTTGAGTGGCATTTCCTCTTTCACCCTCAAAATCGAAAGGCGCGTTCTTGCTTAAAAATTTAATTAGGGGGGTTTGCTAAATGTATCTCTTTTTTAGGGCTAATTCCGCGCTTAATAGGCCGGCGCCAGCCGCTCCCCTAATCGTATTGTGGCCTAAACAAACGTATTTCAATGTTAGGGTAGGATCTTTCCTTATTCTGCCGACAACTACGCTCATCCCGTTTCCCTCATCTCTGTCAAATCGGGGTTGAGGCCTATCATTTTCTTCCCTTACAACTATTGGATTTTTGGGGGCTGATGGTAGATTCAACAGTTGTGGTTCGCCCCTAAATTCTTTAAAAGCCCTTTTAACCTCTTCTATGGATGGCTTATTCTCTAATTCTACGAAGACGCATTCTAAATGGCCGTCCTTAACGTTAACTCGATTGCAGCTTGCGCTTAGCTGAATGTTTGCTGGCTTGATTTTTTTGCCATCAAATTTTCCCAGAATTTTCCGGGTTTCCAACTCGATTTTTTCTTCTTCGCCGGGAATGTATGGAATAACGTTGTCGATTATGCTTAGTGATGGGACGCCTGGAAAGCCCGCGCCGCTGAGGGCTTGCATTGTTGAAACAATAACTTTCTTTAGGCCAAACTGCGTGAGTGGTTTTAGGGTTATTGCCAACTGTATTGTTGAACAGTTTGGGTCTGTGGATATGAAACCATTTCGCTCTCTCCTTTTCTTTTGAATTTTAATTAATTCTAAATGGTCTGGATTAACCTCTGGAATTAGGAGAGGCACGTCTTCCTCAAGCCGATGCGCACTCGCCTTACTAAAAACAGGATATTTCATGGCAAATTCCTCCTCCACTGGGCCGGCGACATCTGAAGGCAATGCCGAAAAAACAAAGTCGACGTCTCCAGCTTCGCTGACGGATTTAACGTCGGAATTCACAACGTGCATATCCACTATTTCATTTGGGATTTCAGACTCCAAAACCCAGTTACAAGCTTCCCCATACTTTTTTCCAGCAGACTTTGCAGAAGCTGCCAGCACCTCAATTTCGAACCATGGGTGTCCCTCAAGCAACTGTATTAGCCTTTGGCCAACAGCCCCTGTTGCTCCAAGGATAGCAACTTTACGCTTCAATTTTATTCGCCCTTCCCCAGTTACGATAACCGTGTTCAAATTAGGTTTTTCGCTTTGATTGTTCTCACCAGCTTCGCAAAACTATCATGGTGTTTGTGTTAACTATTCCTTCTATTTTGCGTATTCTCTCAATGCATTCGTTGACTTCCGCAATGTTCATAGCTGAAATCATAATAGCAATATCATATTCGCCAGTGACTTCATAAACGCTTTCCACATAGGGTATTTTTAGAAGTTCAGCTGAAATTTCTGATGTTGGAATTGAAGGTTTAACGGAAACTAATGCTATGGCTTCAGCGCCCTCAGCAAGCCCCAACTTTAACGTAAACTTTTTAATTACCCCAGAATCCATGAGATCTTTAATCCTCTTTCGCACTGCACCCTCGGAAAGACCAACTTTTTTCCCGATTTCGTTGTATGTTGCCCGCCCGTCCTGTTTAAGTATATGAATTATTTTTTTGTCAATTTCATCCATTCTACTTTCCCTCAAATAGCATGTATGTCTTAAATTTTAATTTGTGATTGAGGCTTGCGTTTTTCATTTTTCGTAATATAATTACGTAAACAGTATTATTTAAGATTTGATTGTCCGAAATTTTTATAAATTTGACTGATTTTATAACGTGCAGCTTTAGCGTAAACCGTGAGGCGCAGAGCATGTTTAAAGGTTGTTACACTGCTTTAATCACGCCGATGCTTAAGAATGGGGACATAGATTTTGAGGGGCTTAAGGCTCTTGTAGATTTCCAAATATCTCAGGGAGCCAGCGGCATCCTCGCGGTTGGAACAACAGGCGAAAGTCCCACATTGGAAATGCAAGAGCAAATGTTGGTGATAGAAAAAGTTTTTGAACAATGCAAAGGACGCACTTTTATGATTGCTGGCACCGGATGTAATTGCACGCGTAAAACGATGGAAAGTACGAAAAAGGCCTACAACATTGGAGTTAGAGCCGTTCTGCTTGTAGACCCCTACTATAACGGTCCAAGCTCCCTAGAGATAAGGCGGGAATATGTCGCACCACTTGCAGAAAGGTTTCCAGATGTTCAAGTAATACCCTATATTATTCCTGGAAGAACTGGAACTCAGCTTTTGCCCCAAGACCTCGCTATTTTGCATTCTCAATTCCCAAATGTTAGGGCTGTTAAGGAGGCTACTGGAAATTTTGAAAACATGAGGTTAACTAGAAAACTTTGTGGAGACAACTTCTACATTTTGTCAGGCGACGATGACAAAACATTTAACATGATGGTTGACCATGAAATTAGGGCTTCCGGCGTCATTTCCGTGGCTTCCAACGTCGCTCCCAAGGCTGTTCAGGAAATGACCTCATTGATTTTGGAGGGAAAGCTGGAAGAGGCAAAAATCTTGTGTGAAAAGTTGAATCCGCTTTTCCAAATAGTAACGGTGAAAACGGTTGAAGAAACCCCTTATGGAGAAGTTTCTGTTAGGGCTAGAAACCCCTTGCCCTATAAGACTTTAATGAATATTCTCGGGATGCCCGCTGGCCCAACAAGGCCGCCGCTTGGTAAAATGACTCGAAAAGGTCTTGAAATTGTTTTGGGGGCAGCCCGAGCAGTTTATGAGAAAAGTCCTGAAATTCTCAAGCCCATTGAAGAATTTTTTGATGTAGATCTTTCGAAAAGGCTTTATGAAAAGAGGTTTTTGGAAGGGCTTTATTATGGTTAGGATTTGCGTTGCAGGCGCAACTGGAAGAATGGGGAGCACATTAATTCGCGAGGCAGTAAACAAGGGTTTTGAACTTGTGGGCGCAGTTGCGGCGCCAGAAGATCCCGGGGTCGGCAAGACCCTTCGAGAACTTGGAATATGCAATTTAGACATGACTGTTGTAGGGCCGTCAGCGCTTGCAGTGGCAACTGAAAAAGCTGATGTCTACATTAGTTTCACCGCTCCCGAAGCCGAACTCTCGAATATTCCGAGGGTGGCGGATTATGGAAAAAGAATTGTTATGGGGACAACGGGATTCACAGAAGAGCAGCTAAACTCCCTTAAAAGTTTGGTTTCCAAAAAGGTTCCGGCGGTTTTCGCCCCAAACTTTTCAATAGGAGTGAATTTTCTGCTAAAAATGTTGAAAAGTGTAAGGTTTCTTCCAAAAGATTATGACGTCAGCATTTTAGAGGCGCACCACTCCAAGAAAAAGGATGCTCCAAGCGGAACAGCCCTTTCCATCGCTGGTCTCCTCTCGGATTTGAGGGGCTATAGAAAGTTTGTTTATGGGAGAAGCGGAACAAGCCTAAGGGGGCGAGATGAAATTGAAGTGTACGCCGTAAGGGGCGGCGGCATACCCGGAATCCACAAAATTGTTATTGCCGGAGCCTACGACATGATAACTATTGAGCACATTGCATTTTCTAGAAATGCCTTTGCTCAAGGCGCCCTTTACGCCGCCGAATGGATTGTAAACCAAACAAAACCCGGAGTTTACTCCATGGATGATGTCCTAAGCGGATAAACATGGAATCGTGGTGAAGATGCAAAAACGCGCTGTCGTAAAATTTGGTGGGGCGGAACTTTCGTCTGGAGAAAGATTTCTAAAGGCTGCAAAAATGGTTTTGGACTCGGATTATGAAGAAGTTGCGGTTGTTGTTTCCGCCATGGGAAAAACCACGGACAACCTAATAAACTGCATTAAAGATTTTGGAAAAATTGATGATGCCGATTACGCGGAAATTTTGGCCATGGGTGAAAGGACAAGCGTTAGAATATTCTATTCTGCTTTGAAATCGTTGGGCGCCGAGTCAACATACTTTGACCCACAACAGGAAAGGTGGCCAATAATAACAAACTCAAATTTCCGAAATGCAGAGCCAATAGTTACAGAAACTAAAAGGAGAGTAAAAAAACATGTTGAACCAGTTTTGGGCAAGTGCATTCCAGTAATATGCGGTTTTATTGGAAGGGATAAGCATGGGCGTATAACAACCCTTGGAAGGGGCGGGAGCGATGTCACTGCAACACTTTTGGGAAACTGCCTAAAATCAGACGAAGTCATACTTGTAAAGGATACAGAAGGCGTCTTATCCGCAGACCCTAAAATAGTTCCGAGCGCCAAACCCCTAAAAGAAATATCCGTCGAAGAGATGTTTTCCCTTGCCCACGGCGGAGCAAAGATAATTCATCCAGAAGCCTTAAAGTTTAAGCGTCCCGAACAAAAGTTGAGGGTTGTCAGCTTTTCTGAAGGTCTATCTTCCGGCGGAACCGAAATAACCGGAGTTTTCAGCGCAAACCCTCTGGAATTAAAAAGTTATGGTGGTTTATCTGCCATAACAATGGTTGGAGAAATAAAGGCTGAAAACCTAAGCAAAGTCTTCTCGACTTTATGTGGAGAGGAAATATTTGGTTTAAGCACAGGCAAGCGCTCATTGACGGTGTTTGCAAAAATCAAAAATCCAAAAAGCGCCGTGGAACAAATTTGCAGTATTGAATGTTTTAAGGCTGTTAGCCTGCGCGAGGGAATAGGCGCCATAGAAGCCACAAACCCAGACTTCATAGACTCGCCGGGGTGGGTTGCAAAGATGTCAAACGCCATTGCCAAAAAGGGGATAAACATTCTTGAAGTGACAACTGGAAAAGCCACAATCAACATGTTTGTTGATGAAAAAGACCTTGAAGAAGCGCTTGCAGCCCTAAAAACAGCCCTAAAATAAACTGAATAAAGGCAATTGAGGCGTTTGCTTTGATTAAAAAACCCTTAGAAAATGTTAATGGCGAACTTTACATCGATGGTGTTTCAGCCCTAAAACTGGTAGAAGAGTTTGGCACACCACTTTATGTAATAAGCGAGAAAAAGATAAGGGAAAATTATCGACGTTTCGCCTCAGCTTTTTCATCACGCTATCAAAAGGTAAGAGTCCTATACTCCGCGAAGGCAAACACAAACATTTCAATCCTAAGAATTCTGAAAAGCGAAGGAGCATGGATAGACGCCGTAAGCGCTGGCGAAGTATACTTGGCGCTTCAAGCAGGTTTTCAGCCAAACCAGATTTTTTACACGGGAATTAACGTTGGAGACGAGGAATTCCACTTTGTGATTGACAAGAATGTTATGGTTAATGTGGATTCATTATCCCAGCTTAAAAGACTGCTGAAAATTGGGGTTCCCCCAGCGCTGTCCGTGAGGATCAACACGGAGTTCGGCGCGGGGCATCATGAATATGTGGTCACTGCCGGAAAAACAACAAAGTTTGGAGTCGACGCAGAAACAGCTTTAGAAGCCTATAAACTGGCGAAAAACGCTGGCGTGAAAAAGTTTGGAATACACATGCACATAGGCTCCGGCATAATGGATGTACCTCCCTACCTTAATGCAACTGAAAAACTGCTCGCGACAACTAAAAGAATATGTGACGAACTTAAACTGCATTTCAACTTTGTAGATTTGGGCGGTGGCTTCGGCGTCCCCTACAGGTTAGAAGAGTCTGAAGTTGACTTGCAACATTTTTCCGACAAACTTGTAGGCTTATTTAAAAAAAGAATAGCCGAGTACTCGCTTGGAGAACCTGAGCTTTGGTTTGAACCCGGCAGATACATCGTTGCCGAGGCTGGTGTTCTACTAACCAAAGTAAATGCTGTGAAAAAAACTTACAACAAAAATTTTGTTGGAGTCGACGCCGGATTCCATACACTTATAAGGCCAGCAATGTACGGGGCATACCACCACATCGTAGTTGCAAACAAGCTTAACGAAATTCCAACAGAAAAATATGATGTTGTAGGACCACTATGCGAGTCTGGTGATGTCCTCGCAAAAGAGCGCTTACTGCCGTTGCTTTCTGAAGGCGACATAATTGCCATTTTAAACGCTGGGGCGTACGGATTTTCCATGAGCTCACAATATAATTCGAGGCCTAGACCCGCAGAAGTCCTAGTTAAAGATGGCTTGTGCACGCTGATAAGAGAGCGAGAAACTTTTTCAGACTTAATCAGAGGGCAGAAGGTGGCGGAATGGCTAAAAGAATAGAGTTTTGGAAAATGCACGGTCTTGGAAACGACTACATTGTAATAGACAACCGCAACCAAAAAATTGTTGATGCTGAAATGCCAGCCCTAGCCAAAAAACTTTGTGAGAGAAGATTTAGCGTGGGTGCAGACGGCATTATCTTCGCATGTAGATCCGTAATCGCAGATGTGAAAATGCGAATTTTTAACATGGATGGGTCGGAAGCTGAGATGTGCGGGAACGGCATAAGGTGCCTTGCAAAATTTTGTTTCGAAAATAAAATTGTAGAAAAGCATTTGGTGCACATAGAAACTTTGGCCGGAATTAAAGAGTTGTGGCTGCAAGTTGAAGAAAACAGCGTAAAATCTGTTAGAGTAAACGTGGGAAAACCACAATTTGAGAGGGAGAAAATCCCCATGCTTGGAAAAGGAACATTCATAAACAAACCACTTAACATTAACGGAGAAAAAATTAGGGCCACAACCCTCTCTTTAGGCAACCCACACTGCGTAATCTTCGTCGAGAAATTAGACGGCTATCCAGTAGACAAGTTGGGACCAAAAATTGAAGGGCATAGACTGTTCCCGAAAAGGACCAACGTAGAATTTGTCCAAATTCTTTCAAAAAATGAGATTCGCGTGAGAGCATGGGAGCGCGGTGTTGGCGAAACATTAGCTTGTGGAACTGGCGCATGCGCCAGCGTGGTTGCAGCCAACACCTTAGGAAAAATAGGAGAAAGAGCTATTGTGCACCTTCTAGGAGGCGACTTAAAAGTTGAATATTTGGACGGCGTGGTTTTCATGGAGGGTCCCGCAGAAAAAGTTTTTGAGGGACAAATAATTTTGTGAGGTGCAGATTTTGGAATTTGAATTTTCCAAGAATGTGATGTCTCTTCCGCCATATCCATTCGTTGAAATTGAAGAAACCATTAAAAAGAAAAGAAGCGGCGGCGCTGACATAATATCGCTTGGAATTGGGGATCCGGATTTACCCCCGCCAAAATTTATTCTCAAGGCCCTTGCAGAAGCCGTCGCAGACCCTGAAAACCACGGTTATTCCTCTACTAGGGGAGAGTTTGAGTTCAGACTAGCCGTGGCAGAATGGTATAAGCGAAGGTTTGGCGTTGACCTAGACCCGGAAAAGGAGGTTATAGCCCTCTTAGGCTCAAAAGAGGGGTTAAGCAACATTGCCCGAGCATTCGTCAACCATGGAGACCGCGTAATTATTCCAGACCCAGCCTACCCAGCCTACACAAGTGGTGGAGCCATACTAAATGGGGGTATACCATCCTACGTTCCACTATTAGAGGAAAACGGATTTCTCCCAAACCTCCAAAACATAAACACGCACAGAGCCAAAATGCTTTACCTCAACTATCCAAACAATCCCACTGGAGCCACCGTCACTATAAAAGAGCTTAAAGAATTTGTAGACTTCGCAGTAGAAAACAAGTTGATATTATGCTACGATAACGCCTATTCAGAAATAACATTCCAAGATTATAGGGCGCCAAGCATACTTCAAGTAGACGAATCAAAAGAAGTGGCCATAGAAGTAAACTCATGCTCAAAAACCTTCAGTTTAGCCGGCGACAGAATAGCCTTCGCCGTCGGAAACAAAAAGCTGGTTGAAGGACTTGCCAAAGTCAAATCACAAATTGATTCAGGCCCACCAAAATACATACAGAAGGTTGTGGCCGAAGCTTTAAAAACATATGATGGCCCAGAACCCCCAAAATACATAGTTGAAAGAAATAAAATTTACGAAAAAAGAGCAAGGCTTCTCGTTAAAGAACTAAATTCTATGGGCCTAAAATGCAAAATACCCAAGGCAACATTTTATGTTTGGGCCAAATGCAACGAAAACTCCGCAAAATTCGTTGAGAAAATGCTAAGTGTAAATGTTGTGGCAACACCGGGAGCGGCTTTCGGCAATTACGGCGAAGGTTTTATAAGATTTTCGGTAACATGCCCAGAAGATAGAATTAAAGAAGCATGTGAGCGATTAAAGAAAATCATTTAACATCGCTTATGCGCATTGCCTTCACGCTGCGAGGCTCAGACCTTTCGCTTTCTACAACCTCTAAAATGGTGTACATTTTTTCATACATTTCAGCTAAGTCTAAATGTTTGGATAGATTTCTGCCTATTTCACCGCACACATTTTTAAAAGATTCCGCATCCCTACAATGTATCAATTTTTTCAGCCTCCGGGCGTTTGAGACAAACTTCTCCAAATATTGTAAGGCATATTTATTTGTCATATGCAAGTAGACATGAAAATCAGATTTTTGCATGGCAATAGACCCTAACAAAATTTGCTGAAGCTTAAATGTTGTACCACTCAATTTTTTAAGCGCCTTAAAGTCCTCGTCTTTTATTGTTAAGGCAAGCGCTGTGTTAACAAAATATGTTAACGACAGCGTAATCGCCATCAGCCTATCATGTTTTTCCGCATCCACAACAATGATTTGGGCGTTTGGAAAGAGTTTTCGTGCTGTTGCTAACTCTTTTTTGGCGTTTAACACTGGTATCAGTGCAAACCTTTCCCTCATCTTCCACAAGGGCCCGAAAAGGGGATGCAGGGAAATCGCTTTGACACTAAATTTTGAGCTTTCTTTTAAAACATTGACTATTCCACTCTTAAGGGAGGCAATCTCTAAAATTATAGAGCCCTTTTTCATGTTCGGGATTGTTTCCAATAATATTTCAGCAGTTTTGTTAAGTGGAACAGATACAACAACCAATTCGGCGTCTCTAACGGCCTCTAGGTTGTCTCTCGCAATTTTAACACCATAATTTTTTGAAAGCGTCTCCAACTCATCCCGTTTAATGTCTGAAACGCTAACAGCGTAACCTTTACCCACAAAGTAGCGAACAAACCATTTGCCCATCCTGCCCGCAGCGCCTAAGACAGCGACCTTCATCTTAATAATTCCTCCATTCCATCCACGGCTTTTTGAAGCAAATTTTCGGGTTGGCAGGCCGTTATTCTAAAGAAGTTTTTATATTCTTTTCCGAAAGCTGTTCCGGGTGTGACGCAAACACCCTTTTCGGTCAAAAGTCTTTTCACAAAAGTTTGTGTGTCCAAGTTTTCGTCAGATAGTTTTGGGAAAACGTAGAAGCCACCATCCGGCCTATAGTAGGAAACTGGTATCTTGTTTAAAGCATTACAGAGGAAGGTTACCCTTTTTTCGACGATTTTGGCGTATCTTTTTGCTTCTTCCAAACAGTCTAAAGCTTTTATTGCAGCATACTGCACGAATTCTGGGATGCTTGAGAGGCATAGATTTTGGATTTTCGTCATCCTTTTAATGGTTTCAACGTCTGATATGGCATAGCCTATTCTGAATCCAGTCATGCCGAAAGTCTTTGAAAATGAACTGGCGAAAATGTATTTGCAGTCTGAAAATTCCAATATGCTTTTGAATGGTTTAAAGGCAAAGTTGGAGTATACCTCATCGCTTAGAATGAACAGATTGTTTTCTCGGGCTATTTCAACAATTTTTCTCAAAATTTTTTGGGAAAAAATCTTTCCCGTTGGGTTATTTGGGTTGTTTAAAATTATCAGTTTTGTCAGACTGTTTATGCTGTTGGTTAAGGCATCTAAATCTGGCTCCCAACAGTTTTCAAGCGTTGATGGAATTGCCACATTTTTTGCTTGAACAGCCCTTATGCAGTCTTTGTAGGCTGGCCATGCAGGTTCAAAAACTATTGTTTCCTCGCCCGGAGACAATATGGCTGATATGCAGAGAAAAATGGCGTATCTTCCACCCGGTGTTACAATGACTTGTTCTGGTGTAACGTCTGTGTGAAATCGCTCGTTTATAGAGGAGGCTATTTTCTCTCTAAGCTGGGGGATTCCGGCAGTTTCAGTGTAATGGACAAGATTTTTTCTTAAGGCGTTTATTGCGGCTTCTTTTACGGCTTCAGGAGGCCCAAAGTCTGGTTCTCCAACTTCCAAGTGAATTAAAGTTTTTCCTGTTCTCTCGATTTTTTTGGCTTCAGCAAACACTTCGTAGGGGGCGGAAAAACCGTTTTTCTCTTCAGCCTTTTCAACGATGTTTCTTTGAATGTTTTTTGATTCTTCAATAAGCATATTCAGAAGTCTTAAACCAAAATCCAAGTTAACGCCATGTTTTTCGCATTCCTTTGAGACGGCTTCTCTCAACTTTCTTTCGACGTCAACATCTTCGATGGGTAGATTTTTTCCCTTTTTTGCCTCTGCAATTTTTTGAGCCAAGACAAAACGTTTTCCAACAAGCTGAAATATCTGTTTAGTAACTTCTTCAATTTCTCTGCGTAAATCACTTATTTCCATTTAAATCCTCAAAATGTAAATTTCAACGTGCTATTATCTTTTTCCAAAATTTGCATGTAGAAATCAACTAGAACATAAAACCAAAAAATATAAATTTTCTAAAATCATTTTATTTCGGTTTTGATGAATCGAATAGCCACTAAAACCACATATTTCGGGTATTATTTTAGTGGCTATTATTATAGGTGTTAGGAGAAGCCTAAACCGCTTTTAGGGTTTTGGTTTCTCCTTTTGGGGGTTTTGTTGTGAGCGATAACCAACATGATGCCTCTGACTGTTTGGTTGTGAAGTTTGGTGGAAGTAGCCTAGCAAATGGAGAAAAGATAGCCAACGCTGTTAGGGCTGTCGTTAAAGAGTTGGAGAGGGGAGCAAAAGTTGTTGTGGTTGTTTCAGCCATTGGGAAGACCACAGATTTCCTGCTTGACGTTGCCAAAGAAGCCATAAACTGTAACGGTGCAGAATTAAACAACGATATTGATGATGTTTTGGCCATGGGCGAAAGGACAAGCGCAAGACTCTTTTCAACGATTCTTAAAGCAAACGGCGTTAAATGTCGCTATTTTGACCCAGCAGATTCTGACTGGCCAATAATCACGAATGATAGGCCCATGAACGCTGATCCAATACTGCCCGCATGCGAGGAACTTATCACCAAATACGTCATGCCTTTGCTCAAGGATAACGTGGTTGTCATTGTACCCGGTTTTGTTGGAAAAACATTGGATGGCAAAATCACAACCATGGGGAGGGGCGGAAGCGATACAACAGCGCTAGTTTTGGCCCGTGCGCTCAATGCAAAGCAAGTTATTCTTGTGACAGACGTTGATGGCATAATGACAGCAGACCCGAAGCTTGTAAAATCCCCGAGAAAAGTACCCCATATCGACGTGAATTCGCTAATTGGGCTTGCAAGCTGCGGCAAAAAGTTCCTTCAAAGAAAAGCCCTAAAATATAAGGATGATGGAATAGACATTAAAATTGTAAACAACATTTATTGCGACCTAAATGCTGAAGGCACAATAATAACCGGTTCTGTAAAAAACGATGTCGTCAGCCTAGATTTTCCAGAGCCAATAGCCTCCATAACGGTTGTGGGGAAAGCCATATCCCAGTCCCCCAAAGTTTTGCATGAAATACTCCAGAAAACAAGAAGCTCAGATTCCTCTCTGCTGGGGATTTCAGCCAATTATGATTCACTCATTTTATATGTTCCGGAAAAAATGCTTGAGGAAATCATTGAACCGCTTCACACTGTTGTCTTGGAGAATTCGGAGGCCATAGCCCTTGCCGTGAGGAGAAATTTGGCATTGTTAAAAATTAAGACGGCCGAGCTTGAGGAAACTCCTGGAATAATAAGCGCTTTAGCCCGGGTGCTTAATGCAAAAGGCATCAACATTTATGGGCTGTTTACGGTTGCGTCTGGAATACATGTTTTTGTTGAAAGGGAATCTGTTGAAGAGGCATTGACGGCTGTTAGAAAATCCGTGGAGGAAGGGTTTGATCTATCATGTAACCCATGTGCTTCTGGGAGGTGAAAAGCGAATGTTAGGCGGGAAAAAGAGGAGAATGAAAAGAATCTTTGCAAGTGATGGAAGAACAGTGATTGTTCCAATGGATCATGGGGTGACAATCGGGCCCATAGACGGTTTAGTTAAAATGCAAGACGTCATCGACAAAATCGCTGCTGGCGGGGCTGACGCTGTTGTTTTGCACAAGGGTTTAGCCAAAAACGTTGACACTGGAAGGCTTGGGCTCATAATACATGTTTCAGCAAGCACGAAAGTTGGGCCTGATGCAAATTGGAAAGTGAAGGTCTGCAGCGTCGAAGAAACAATTCGACTAGGCTGCGACGCGATTTCAGTTCACGTGAACATGGGAGCAGTGCATGAGCCAGAGATGCTGATGAAATTGGGCATGCTAGCAGACGAGTGTGACGCATGGGAGATTCCGCTGCTTGCAATGATGTATCCGAGGGGGCCGAAAATACAAAGCGAAAATGATCCGGAGGCTGTTGCGCATGCAGCAAGGCTTGGCGCTGAATTAGGCGCAGACGTAATAAAGACCAATTATACTGGAGACCCAGATTCCTTTAGGAAGGTTGTTGAAAGCTGTCCGGTACCCGTTGTTATTGCAGGCGGCCCAAAAGTCGACACTACTAAAGGCTTTTTAGAGATGGTCTACGATGCTGTTAAAGCTGGCTGCGCCGGGGTATCCATAGGAAGGAATGTCTTCCAACATAGGAATCCAACACTTATGACCAGAGCCCTAGTCGGCATAGTCCATGAAGGCATGGACGTTGACAGCGCACTCAAACTTCTTGGAGGGGGGTTATGAGAGAATTTTGGATAAAGTTGGATGGTAGCCTTCCGAAGGAGTTTAAAGAGAATATAATAAGAGATACAAGCGCCTTTTGCACGGCTTACGTTGTCGAACCAGAAGACGAGGCCCTAGCAAGAAAACTTGGAGCAAAGGCCACTGTTTCTTCGAAAGGCGGCGACATATTGCTTTTCGAATCTGCTGGACAAGCTTTTGATAAAAGGGCAGATAAAAAAGCGTGTGTCCAAGCGAAAATATGTTCTGGGGAGGATGAGAGGAAACTTATCCAGTTAGCTGATGCCGGCGTAGACTACATTATTGCTAAGTGCGAAGATTGGAAAGTAATTCCAATGGAAAATTTGATAGCAAACACGAGGGGCAAAAGCAAGCTTTTGGCCTACGTATCAAACGCCCATGAAGCTGCAGTGGCGCTTGAAACACTTGAAGTCGGCGTTGACGGCATCTTAGTGGAGCTTTCTGACATAAGCGAAATACAAAGGATTTATGATGTATTCAAGAGGGCAGGTCTGAAATTCGCCGGAGGAGAAGAAGCTGGAAAAATCCAGTTGTGTGGGGCTAGGGTAACCCAAATTAGGCCACTTCGTTCTGGGGCCCGAACATGCGTGGACACATGTGATTTGATGGGTGAAGGCGAAGGGATGCTTGTCGGCTGTCAATCGTCATGCCTCTTCCTTGTTCAAGCAGAAACAGCAGAAAACCCGTTTGTAGCTCCTAGGCCGTTCCGTGTGAATGCTGGTTCAACAGCGCAATATCTGCTTGCGGGCGGTGGCAACACGAAATACCTATCGGAAGTTAGGGCCGGCGACGAAGTTTTAATAGTTGACAAAAACGGGAAAAGCAGAACCACAAACATTTGTCGAACAAAAATTGAGTGGAGACCACTACTGTTAATTGAGGCGGAATACGAAAACAAGACTTTTAAAACGATATTGCAGAACGCAGAAACCATTAGACTTGTGACAGAGGGCGGCTCAAAATCTGTTAGAGAACTAGCCAAAGGAGACATTCTCTTGGTTTACATTCAAGAGGGCGGAAGGCACTTTGGCAAACTCGTCAAAGAAGAGAGGGTGATAGAACAGTGAACATTAAAATCTGTGTTCCAATAGCCACAACAAATCCGGCAGAAATTCCAGCGCTCATAAAAAGGGCGGAAGCCGCAGGCGCAAACCTTGCAGAAATAAGGCTTGACTACTTGGAAAACGAATTTTTTGAAGTGGAAAAAGCTGTTAAATGTGCAAAGATTCCGTTAATAGCAACCAACAGACAATACGAGCAGGGAGGGAAAAAACAACAAAACGAAGACATGCGAGTTAAACGGCTTCTTGAAGCCGCGGACGAAGGATTCCTATTAATTGATGTTGAAATGACAACATTAGGGCTTGAATCAATAATTAAAAGCCTAAAAAAGAAGGATGTAGAAGTCATAATTTCATTTCATGATCATGACAAAACGCCAAAACTAAGAGAGCTCCGTAAAATTGCTTTCTCACAGATTAAGGCTGGGGCAGACATATGTAAAATAGTCACAAGGGCAAACGACATAAACGATAACATAACATGCCTCTCCCTAATTTCAGAAATGAAAAGTAAAACTCGGATTGTTTGCTTTGCCATGGGAAGCAACGGGCTCCTCTCAAGAATTTTCTCACCATTTTTCGGCGGCTACTTCACGTATGCCTCGCTTGAAAGTGGAATGGAAACCGCTCCCGGACAAATAAGCATCCAAAGGATTAAGGAAATTTACAAATTTTTAGGTGCAATTGAACCATGAGGATTTCTGGAGAAACCAAGATTTGTGCGCTAATTGGAAACCCGACTAAACATTCCTTAAGCCCATACATTCACAACGCCGCATTCAAGCATCTTAAACTCGACTTCATCTACTTGGCATTCGAAGTCGAAGGCAAAAACGTCAAAGAAGCGCTTCAAGGTGTAAGGGCCTTAGGAATCAAAGGATTAAACGTAACCATGCCGCTAAAAGTGGCGGTAATCCCATACCTCGATGAACTAAGTTTAGATGCAAAGAAAATAGGCGCAGTCAACACAATCCTCAACAGCAACGGCACATTAATAGGCTATAACACAGATGGATTAGGCGCACTAAAAGCATTACAATCAAAGGGCCAAAACCCGGTTGGAAAGAACGTTCTAATTTTGGGGGCAGGCGGGGCTGCAAGGGCATTGGCATTTACCTTTTGCGAAGAAGCAGAAGCCATCACAATTTTGAATAGGACGCCGGAAAAGGCGAAAATCCTCGCAAAGGAACTTAACAAAAACTTTGGCAAAAAAGTGGGGCACGGGCAACTCAGCGAGGAAACTTTGAAGGTGAAAGTGAAAGAGGCCGACATACTCGTAAACGCAACTTCTGTTGGCATGGCTCCAAATGAAAATGAAACCCCCGTCGCCATCAAATTTTTGCATCCAAACCTAACAGTTTTCGATCTAGTCTACAATCCACCCCAAACCAGACTTCTCAAAGAAGCAAAAGCCATTGGAGCGAAAACCGTGGATGGAATTTGCATGCTTGTCCACCAAGGGGCTTTGTCCTTTGAAATTTGGACTGGCAAAAAGGCCCCAGTTGACGTTATGATGAAAGCATGTGAAAAAGGCTTGAAGACTTTAAGGGGGGCGAATAAATTATGATCGGAAGGGCTGTTGCCTACGGAGCGATAACAATTGTCAACGCGATTGCATGCGGCCTTGGAGCCGCCTTAGGCGTCAAACTTTGGACAAAAGCCACGGTGAAGTTGACGGATGAAGCTGGCAAAATCGAGGGAAAAATAGTTTCCGATCGCACTGAAAATCCAAATTTAATGGTGGAAACGGTCAAGCAAGTTTTGAAATACTTTAATCTGGAAAATTTTTACGGGGCCTACGTTGAAACCGAGTCTAATATCCCAATAGCGAGGGGACTAAAAAGCAGCAGTGTCGCAGCCAACGCCATAACATTAGCTACGCTATCGGCCTTAAACAAAAAAGTCGATGATTTAACAGCCGTCAAATTGGGCGTGAATGCAGCCATCAAAGCAAAAGTAACAATAACGGGGGCTTTTGACGATGCTTGTGCGTCGTACTTTGGAAATATAGTCGTAACAGACAACAAAACCATGAAAATAATGAAAATTATTGATGTAAAATACGATTACGAAGTTTTAATCCATGTTCCATCCGAGAAAAGTTATACGGCAAAAGTCAATGCTGAAGAGGCAAAGCTAATTTCCCGAGAAATAAGGGCAATTCACAAACTGGCCCTCAAGGGAGATTATTGGACCGCAATGACCCTTAATGGTTTGGCTTATTCGGCTGTTTTCGGATACAACCCCAAAAAAGCCTTGGAAGCAATTATGAATGGCGCTGTAGCCGCCGGCTTATCTGGAAAGGGGCCTGCTGTGGCAGCAATAGTTCCAAGGGAAAATGTTGAAAGGGTTGCTGAAACCTGGCAAAAGTATGGCGGGGCTGTCATTAGAACCACAATAAACCGTGAGAAGGCTTGTGTTTTGGGGTGAAAACTTTGGCTAGGCTTATTGTAAAGAAAACTGAAAGGCTGGAGGGTATTGTAAGGGCTCCACCATCAAAAGCTTACACGCACAGAGCACTTATAGCTGCTTCACTTTCGGAAGGAAAGTCTGAGATAATAAATCCCTTAAGATGCCTTGATACAGAAGCAACAATCAAAGCGTGTTCAATGCTCGGCGCCAAATTAAAAGGCAATTTGAAAAGGCAGCACCTCATCGTAGAAGGTTTCTCGAAGCCAAAAACTCCGGACAACATAATCAACTGTCAAGGCTCAGGCTCAACTATTAGATTCCTAACTTCCATCTGCGCCTATGCCGATGGGGCTTCGGTTTTAACTGGAGACAAAAGCCTCAGAAAAAGGCCTATGCAGCCATTACTTGACGCTTTAAACCAGCTTGGAGCGCACTGTTTTAGTTCAAAAAACGATGGAAAACCACCAATAGTAGTTATGGGCGGGGGCATTAAGGGCGGCGAAACCCAGCTTGTCGGCAACATAAGCTCACAATTTATCTCAAGCCTTCTGTTTGCAGCACCAATGGCGGAAGAAGACACGGTCATAAATGTTATCACTCCGGTTGAATCGAAATCTTATGTTGAAATGACTTTGCACACTTTGAAAAAGCACAATGTTAAAGTTGAATGTTCCCAAAATTATGAACAATTTGATGTTCCATGCGGCCAAAAATTTGAGCCGACAAAACATTTTGTTGAGGGGGACTATTCATCCGCAGCCTTTATCCTTGCAGCTGCAAGCATGACAAACTCAAAAGTTAAGGTGACTGGCTTAAGCAGGCAAACGGTTCAAGGCGACAAAACGATTGTAAAAATTCTTGAGGATATGGGCGTACCAATAAGCCTAAATGAGAGGGGAATAGAAGTTTACGGAAGCAGTGCGAGATTTAATCCCCTTGATGTTGATTTGAAGGATTCACCGGATTTGGTTCCAGTATGTGCGGTGCTGGCTTGTTTTGCTGATGGAAAAAGCGTTATCAGGGGAGTTAGGCGACTGCGTTTTAAAGAGTCTGACAGACTTTCAACTTTGGCTTCTGAACTTAAAAAGTTGGGAGCGAAAATCAGTGTAAACGAAAATTCTATTGTAATCGAGGGAAAAGCGAAACTCCACGGTACCCACATTTTCTCCCACAGAGACCACAGAATAGCCATGGCTTGTGCTGTCGCAGCCCTAGGAGCTGAGGGTGAAACCGTCATCTACGGAATAGAATGCATCAAAAAATCGTATCCAAACTTCATTAACGATTTAAAGGTTTTAGGAGGAAAATTGGTTGGCTGGTAACTCTTTCGGAAAGGCCTTCGTAATAACATGCTTTGGAGAAAGCCACGGTAAATGCATTGGCGTGGTTATCGACGGGTGCCCAGCAGGACTACAACTTTCAGAGCAAGACATACAAAAAGAATTGGATAAGAGAAAACCGGGCGCCTCAATTCTCAGCACACCAAGAGCGGAAGAGGATAAAGCTGAAATACTTTCCGGAGTCTTCAACGGATTCACAACCGGCGCACCAATATGCATTGTTATACGAAATGAGAATGCCGATTCTGGAAATTATGAAATAATGAGGGAGAAGCCTAGACCTGGACATGCAGACTACACGGCCTACGTTAGATATGCGGGGTTTAACGACTATAGGGGCGGAGGACGTTTTTCTGGGCGGATGACAGCAGCTCTTGTGATGGCTGGGGCTGTTGCCAAAAAACTTCTAAAAACCATTGGTGTGGAAATTCTAGTGCACACAATCCAGATAGGCCCCATAAAAATTTCCAGAATGGTTTCTTATGAAGAGATTAGGAAAAATGTCTACGAAAACGAAGTTAGGTGCGCCGACTCCCAAACAGCACATTTAATGATAAAGGAGATTTTGAAAGTTAAAGGCGAGGGAGACAGCCTAGGCGGAGTAGTTGAATGCATCGCCCTTAATTGTCCGGCTGGACTGGGAGACCCAATATTCGATTCTTTGGACGCAGACATAGCCAAAATAATGTTTAATATTCCAGGCGTGAAGGGCGTGGAAATCGGCGCCGGCTTTCAAGCAGCTTCAATGATGGGTTCGGAAAACAATGATGAGTTTAAAATTAGAATGGGTAGGATAGTTACTCAAACTAACAATTGCGGTGGAATACTTGGAGGCTTATCGAACGGAATGCCCATAACAGTCAGAATAGCCTTCAAACCAACACCTTCAATTCTAAAGAGGCAGAGAACAGTTGAACTTAAACGCATGAAAGAAACTTGGCTGGAGCTTTCTGGAAGGTTCGACCCATGCATTGTGCCCCGGGCTGTTCCAGTTGTCGAAGCGTGTATGGCAATTGTTTTAGCCGACCACGCCATTCGACTCGGAAAAATTTCTTCCACAAACATTTCATCCAAACGTGTTTAAATTTTAATACTTGATTGCCCTTTTAAATTGTGGTTGTCCGGGTGAAGAATTGGGTCACAAAGTTGTAATATTGATGGGTTCCGAAAAGGATTTGGATTTTTGCCGTGAAATAGCAAAGCATCTTAAAGCCTTTGGTTTAGACTACGTTTTCCGCGTGGCTTCGGCGCATAAAACTCCGGAAAGGGTTTTGGATGTCTTACGCGATTTTGAAGGCGAAAGTGTTATTTACATAACTGTTGCTGGAAGGTCAAATGCCTTAAGCGCATTCGTCGATGCGAACACAACGAAACCGGTCATTGCATGTCCGCCTTACTCTGAAAAATTTGGTGGAGCAGACATATACTCTTCTTTAAGGGTTCCAAGCGGTGTTGGCTCCGTAGTCACAATTGAGCCTGAAGCCGCGGCCATAGCAGCGGCAAAAATTTTCGCCTTGAAAGATGGGGAGTTGGCCAAACGCGTGAGAGACTACCAGCTGTCGAAGAAAGAGGAAATTGCCAAGGCTGACGGGTCTATTAGCAAACTTAAGCTGTAAAAATAAGAAGGGCTTTGGCTGAAGAAATAGGGAAAGTAAAAATAAAGTTGGCCTTAACATAAAATATGATGGTGGACATGGGCAGCGTAAAAGACTTAGAAATTGTCAAAAAGCCCGCACGGGATGCCATGGGTGTTGGACGCTTCCATTTTTCAGACCGCTACTCGGTTTTCGATTGGGGTGAAATGCCAGACCAAATTGAGGGGAAGGGCGCAGCCCTATGCTTGATGGGCGCCTACTGCTTTGAAAGACTTGAGGAGAAGGGCATTAAAACACATTATCGTGGGCTTGTTGACGCTAAAGGCCGGGTTGTGCACTTCGACGAGTTGGAAAAGCCCACCAACATTATGGAATTTAACCTTGTAAACGTTTATAAGCCAAGGGCTTACGTTGAAGATGGCAAGCTAAAATATGATTACAGCGTCTACACGCCTTCTTTAAAGAATTATTTAATCCCCCTCGAAATAATATATCGCAACGGCCTGCCGGAAGGCTCCTCAGTCTTCAAAAGACTTGAGCAAGGCCTAATCACACTTGAAGAGTTAGGCTTGGACCACTATCCACGGGCTGGCGAACGCCTTGCAAAACCAATTTTTGACGTAAGCACGAAACTGGAGCAAAGCGACCGCTACGTAGGCTGGAAGGAAGCCCAACAAATTGCGGGTTTGACTGACAGCGAACTAGAAGAAGTTAAGAAGATTCTGCTAAAAGTCGACGAGACAATCACCGAAATAGCCTCAAAAGCTGGCTTAGTAAACGAGGACGGCAAAATAGAATTAGCCTTTGACCCCCAAAGAAGGCTTATGGTTGTGGACGTTGTAGGCACATTGGACGAATGCAGATTCACATACAAAGGACTGCACGTAAGCAAGGAAATAGCCCGCATGTTCTACAGGCGAACGGAATGGGCTAGGGAAGTGGAAGAAGCAAAGAAAAAGGCAAAAGAACAAGGCATAGAAGATTGGAAAAAACTAGTGAAAACAAAACCACCAAAACTAAACCCAAAACTAAAAGCGTTAATAACCCAAATGTATATGGCAGCAGCAAACGAAATCACCGAAAGAAAAATGTTCAATGTTCCAAAACTCGCAAATATAATCAAAGAATACAAAAACATTAATTTGGAACTGTTTAACGTTTAAATTAATTGAAACGGATATTTATGGGTTGAATTGTGGAAGAGGTGATAGTAGATGAAAAAGTGGCAGATTTCACTTCTTGTGACCATCATAATCTTCATTATCGGTCTGGCTGGTGCTGGTTGGTCGCAGAGACCTATTATAGATTACTACATGGATGGACTGGAAGATAACTTCACCTTTCGCGGTTATCCCATGACCATTAATCTGAAATATCGAAATAGAGGAAGCATAGATGCTTCTTTGAAACTTGTTGTCACAACCATAAACGCAAATATAACCGTAGATAAAACTGAACCTTGGATAGAATATAATGAGACACAAGTCAAATTTAATGTTGCAGCAATAAGTCATATGGACGTCTATGCAAGTCATTCGGTTAACATTTACCCCGTTGGGAATCCTCATAATTTTACAATAAAATATACCATTGAAGACTCTTCTAACTATTGGTCTATAAACGGAGTGATTAGTCACTTATTTCTTGAATCCCATGGCTATTTCCCAACATATGTTGTTTATAATCGGACAGATACGAATACCTATGAATGGATAAAGTAGTAAAACTTCTTTCCGACACTCATTCGAATAACGCACGCTATTACAAAAGGATTTTAATTAATTTTATTTGTTGGTTGTTCTTTTTTGGTATTCTGTTAGGAATGCTTCCAAAAATTCTTTAACAATCTTTCTAAACTCTTTCAGTTCCTTTGATATGTCCCCATACTTTTCAGCCATATCCTTAAAATTCCTATTCGTACCCTCCCTAAACTCTTTTAATTCATCCCTAAAACCAACAAAATACAATTTACCAAATTCATGGTCTTCGAGTGTTGCCCTTTCAAAAACTGAAAGCTCTTCTACGCCGTAGTCTACTTCAAACTCTTTATATGGTTTCCACGCTGGCTTATAATTTGGGTCTCCTTCAAAATAACATTTAATCTCAGAAACATTAATGCTTAGGAAATCTTCTGGTTTGGCTTTTCTGTCAATTTTCTTCAAAAACTCTTCAATCTTGTTTTCTGCGCCCTCACAGAAAATCTCAACCTTTGTATCTTCTAAATTTCTAACAAGTCCTTTCAAACCCAACTGACGCGCAACTTGCTTAACTAGGGCCCTGTAGCCAACACCTTGAACAACACCATCAATAACTATTCGAGCCTTAACCAAACCAGACAACCACTCCTCAAGGTTTTCGAAAACAGTGATATAACAATTTTCCTCCTTAAAAATAAAAAACTTGCAAATATAAAATACTATGTTACTATTTCGTGGAGTTGGTTTGTTTTCCATGCGCGTCTTATTTCGAGGGCTATGCGGTCTCCGGTGCTCATTCGCCTCTTGTATTTTGCGTTGGCGTATTGGGCGCCTAATCCCATGTGGACGTTTGTTCCTCCCCCGTGTCTTACGGCTATGTCTTGGGTTACTGGAATGTGCATGTATGGGTCTTTTGCTTCTGGCGCATCATATAGGCCATAATCGGCGGCTGTTTTGGCTTCGGCTCCGCTTGTGAAGTCCAGCTTAACTGTGGGTTTAAGCTCGTATTTGCTGATGCGGTCCCATGTGATTAGCGTCTGCAGGCACCAGGCGCCTATTATGCCCGGGGGCGCGTGTTCTCTGCATGCCAGCAAAAAGCGGTCTGCGTAGCGGTGTACATCCTTTAGCAAGGATTCTCTTAGGCTTAGGATGGCGTGGGCTGTCACTTCAAAGGAGGGCACCTTCTTTATTTTTTGTTGCACGTCTGCCGGAAGCCTCTTAACGCCGTCTAGGATTGTTTCTCTTCTTTCGTCTATGGATAGGAATTGGTTTGCTAGACATATTCGGGCTTCTTCTATGGTGACGTTGTAAAGTTTGGCAAACCATTCTTCAGCGTCTCCCCACTCGCCTTTGGCGTCTAGGGGCGAAAAGAAAAAGTTGAAGTTTGCATGGGGACCCAAAACAATTTGTTCAACACGAGCCCTTTCTAACACTTCCCTGTTTAGGTTTCCAGCCTCAACTTCTTTGGCGACTTTTTCCTCCAAATCCTGCGAGTCTGCGGCGAAAATGAATTCTCTTTCAAAAAGTCTGTGGGGATGCTCAGCCTTCAAAAGCATCGGCTCGTCAATAAATTCTTTGAATCTTATGCCACTCTCGTAAACCTCGAAGCGATAGGCTTTTGGGTATGGAATGCCAGCCTGCTCAGCGAACCAATAATAGTCTTTTTCTATTTCACCTCTGTTTTCTATTTTTAAAAGGGTCCTGGAACCCATGAGGGGAACAGCATACTTATCTTCGATTACGCTGCAGCGCTCATCTCCGCCGACATAAACGGAGAAGGCTCTGTTTGTTATTTGGATGCATTCTAAATCAACAAGCTCGTCCACATATTTTACTATGTCAGAGTATTTGTCAAGAATGAGAATGATGCTTTTCCAGTCACCGTCCTTCCTTATGTCTTTAGGGTCATTCACAACCCGCAAGTCCCTCCGCACAAGGCTTGGCAAATTTTCCACAACTTCGTCTGGTTTGCCGACCATTGGATTTTGGAGGTAAATCCTTGCCCGACCGGGAGTTGTGTATATTATGCTTCTTATGCCATAATTGCGCTGTCCTTGCCAAGCATCCAAAGCTGAATGGGAACCCAAATTTAAGCCAATTGGCTCTTGATATCTTTTAACTATTTCTTGCATTTCTTCCCTTTGGATAACCATGTTTCACACCGGTTGTGGTTATGATTTACATCTCAAAGTTTTAAACCTTTTTCATAATGAACAGAGTTTAAAAATGAAAGTTTATTCTAGAATTTTCTTCTATCGAAAATTTACATAAGCAATTTTAAGCTTGGAAAATACACTGGTTTGGGGGAGAAAGGAGGCCGGATAACAACCTTTTAGAGGTCGACAGCCCGACTCGTTTATAAGCTGCAGGCTTTCAAAACCATTTCAAAGTTTTCGCGACTTTTTTTGGCTTTATATTCCCTCAAAGCCTTGATAATCTCCTTTTTATCTATTTCGCCGATTTTTTTAGCTATTTTTTCTACGACAATACCGCTTATAAATAGAAACTGGCAGATTGACGTGACGTTTGACGGTTTACGGTTTAGACTTGCGGTTTCAAAGTCAACAATGAATGGTTTTCCGTATTTATCAACAATAATATGTTTGGGGGCGTGGCTAAGTTCTCCATGGTCTAAGCCAGCCTCATCAAGCCGCCAACACTGCTCCAAAACTTCACGTAAAACACGTTTAACCTCAATCGTTTTTCTGGGCGCTTCAAGCCATTTCGGAAGCAAATCCCCTTCAACAAATTGCATCAAAAGAAAGTTTTTGCTCGCACCCAAAAATTTTGGCCCAACACCAACGGAATTCGCCTTTTTAAGCATTTCTGCCTCATGCTGCATGCGTGAGCGGTCGGCGTCAACCCTCCGAATTTTCAAAGCGACCTTTTCCCGTCCCCTATAGGCTATGACTACTATGCCAACACAACCTTTCCCCAAGACTTTTAGGTTAAAGGCGTCTTTTTCACCAGTGAATTCTATGGCTTCTATGCCAAGCCTCCGCAGTTCTTTTAGGCGTTCACTAAGTTCTTTTTTGCATGGTTTTGGATAACATATCACCGAGGCGAAGGGTTCCTGCCAAAGCCCTTCAATATTCGATTTTGCTTCCTTGCCCATCATTAGTCATTCAACAAGTGAAAGACTTTTAAGCGTTCCATAAATTTGTCTCTCAGACACGCCAAAGTAATTGTGTAAATGAAGCTGGAGACATCACGGGTATGCCAAAATTTAGGCAAACGGCTGAAATCCTCAAGTTAATGGGCAAGAAGGAATGCATCCGCAACATAGGAATAATCGCCCACATAGACCATGGAAAAACAACAATGACAGACTCCCTGCTGGCAGAAGCGGGATTACTTCCGCCTCAAATGGCTGGAAAAGCCAAGGTCCTCGACTATTTAGAAGAGGAGCAAAAACGTGGAATAACAATAAAAACTGCAAACATATCGCTCCTGCACAAAGTTGACGACAACAATTACATAATAAACTTGGTTGACACACCAGGCCACGTGGATTTCACCGGCAAGGTGGCATGGGCCTTACGCGCCATAGACGGCGCTATCGTGGTTGTTGACGCTGTTGAAGAGGTTATGGCCCAAACAGAAACAGTCACGCGGCAAGCCCTTGAAGAGAGGGTTCGGCCAGTACTTTTCATCAACAAAGTAGACCGCCTAATAAAAGAGTTGAAAATGTCTCCAAAAGAGATTGAAAGAAAGTTCAACAACATAATTCGCGACTTCAACAATATTATAGAAATTTATGGCGAGCCAGACTACAAGGAAAAATGGAAAGTCTACCCAGAAACAGAAACGGTGGCTTTTGGCTCAGCCCTCCACAGGTGGGGCTTCACCACGGCAATGGCCAATAAAAAGGGAATAAGGTTTTCAGAAATTTTGAAGGCGTATGAAAAAGAGGAGATTGAAATGCTTTCGCAGCTGCTTCCGCTTTCCGACGCCATACTTGAAATGGTGGTAAAAAACATTCCAAACCCTGCTGAAGCACAAAAGTATAGAGTGCCAAAAATTTGGAGGGGTGAACTTGAATCTGAAATTGGTAAGGCAATGCTGAACTGCGATGATGAGGGGCCTACGATGATGTGTGTGACCGCAACGCAGATGGACCCCAAATTTGGGGTTGTTGCAACTGGAAGAATATTTTCCGGCTCAATAAAAGAGGGAGACTTAATCTACCTGGCTGGCGCCGATAAAGGGTGCAGTGTGCAAAATGTTTTCATGTATATGGGCGCCTTCAAAGAATCCGTTAACGAGATGCTTGCCGGAAACATAGCGGCATTAGCGAACTTGGATTTTGCCAGGGCTGGCGAAACAATCGTCGACCTCAAACACAAGGATGTCGCAGTCCCGTTTGAGCGTGTCAAGCATGTTTCAGAGCCCGTAATGACAGTTGTTGTGGAACCAAAAAATCCAAAGGATTTACCCCTTCTAATTGAAGCTATGAACCGCCTGTGCATCGAAGACCCAAACTTAAACGCCGTCATCGACAAGGAAACAGGTCATTATTTGCTAAGCGGAATAGGCGAACTCCACTTGGAAATTGCCTTAAAATCCTTAGCCCAGCATGTTGGAGGGATACCGCTTATAGTTTCTAATCCGCTGGTTGCCTACAGAGAAACCATATTAGAAAAGGGCGAAACGGTTACAACCAAGACATCCAACAGGAAAAATGCGTTTTCAGTGCAGGTTGAACCATTAGAAAAAGATGTTATTGGGCTTATTGAAAAGGGCGATGTTGCTGGCGAAACTGAACTGAAAAAATTCAGCGAAATCTTAAATGTAAAAGCTGGATATTCGCTGGAAGACGCTGAAAAATTATGCGCCTTCGACTTGCATGGCAACATACTACTAAACTTTGCTGAAGAGATTTCAGAAATTAGGGGCAGCGTTATTTTGGGCTTTAAATGGGCTTGCGATCACGGGCCGCTTTGCGAAGAACCCTTGAGGGGCGTTAAAGTCAAGTTGGTAAAAGCTCAAATCAGCGAAGACCCCCAAATGCGTGAGCCAAACCAAATTATGCGGGCGGTGGCCCGGGCAATTTTGGGCTCAGCCTTAACCGCCAAGCCAGCGCTTCTGGAACCAGTTTACAAGATTGAGGTTTCTGTTCCAACACAATGGTTTGGCGCCTGCTCAAACATTTTAGTTCGTAGGCGTGGAAGAATAAGGGCTGCGGAAAACCGGGGCGCATTAACAATGTTAACCGGCTACATTCCAGTAGCAGAAACTTTCGGATTAGCCTCTGAAATGCGTTCGGCAACTTCCGGAAGAGCCTTTTGGCAGTGCACTTTCAGCCACTGGGAAAAAACCCCAGAAAACATCGCGACCGAAGTCATTGCACAAATCCGTAGCAGAAGGGGTTTGCCGCTTAAAATTCCTAGGCCAGAAGATTTTATAGACTAAGCTTAGGCATATGGGATTGCATGATGATTCAATTAAATGCTTGCCCGTTCAATTTGGAGCTTACTTTATGTTGTGGACAAGCTTTTAGGTGGAATAAGCATGGCGATTGGTGGTATGGCATAGCCTACGAAAAAGTTTTCAAAGTGAGGCAGCTCGTCGATAAACTTGAATTTGAAAATGTAGATGAGGGTTTTGTTAAAAGCTATTTTGGGTTAAACGACAATTTGCCGCATATTCTTTCCCAAATCAGCAAGGACACGCACATTAAACGTGTTATTGAAAAATTTTATGGTTTAAGGATTATACGTCAAAACCCTTGGGAATGCCTAATATCATATATTTGCGCCACATACAAGAACATACCAGCAATAAGGCGAATGCTTAATAACATTTCAAAAAGTTTCGGAGAAGAAATTTGCTTTGAAAACAAAAAGTTTTACACCTTTCCAAAACCCCAAAGGCTTACAAAAGCCACAATAAAAGAGCTTGCCAACTGCGGACTTGGCTATAGAGCCAAATACATACATGAAACAGCAAAGAAAATCCATGAAGAAGACTTTGAATTCGAAAGTTTAAGGCGCATGCCATACGAAAAAGCGAGAAAAGAATTGCTAAGCTTTCCAGGCGTGGGATTAAAGGTTGCAGACTGCGTTTTACTCTTCTCTTTGGAGAAGTTTGAGGCTTTTCCCGTTGACGTTTGGGTGAAACGTGCTGTTTTGAGGCATTACCCCCAACATTTTTCAAAGGAGTTTTTGAAGAAAATTTCAGATAAAAAATCACTTTCAAGCTCAGAGTATAAACAAATAAGCCTTTTCGGGAGAAAATATTTTGGAGCGTACGCCGGCTACGCCCAAGAATACCTTTACCATCACGAAAGGACAAATGCCACTCTTTAGAGGCTCTTTTCCCATTTCTCAATCCTTTTAGCTATTTCCATCTCGAGCCTTTCCTTAGAAAGTACTTGACCCTTAGCTATGACTTCATCCCCCAAAACTATGCTTGGAACACTCATAATGTTGTAGGCTAGCCCTTCGCGTAGTCCCTCTTCAGTTGCAAGATTCACCTCCCTAAAGACGAAACCAAATTTTTCAGCAATATCCCTTGCAATAACCTTAACAGCTGGACAACTTGAACATGTAGGCAAAGTGAAGACCTTCAACTCCAAGTTCTTCGCTTCCCCTTCCCAAAACAATTTTAGCATGAAACCGTTTTTATAAAACTTTCACAAAATGATTCTATATAACTGAAAAAGGAGTGTTAAATTACTTTAAGGGGAAGCTTCCTCTTGGTTGCTGTTGAGACAAAAAATCTGACAAAGCGATATGGCAAAACAGTAGCCTTGAAAGAGTTAGATTTTACTGTTAATGAAGGGGAAATAATGGTTTTGCTTGGCCCAAACGGTTCAGGCAAGACTACTCTTCTGCTAATTCTTGCTACAGTTCTTAAGCCTACCAGCGGAACCGCCAATGTGATGGGGTTCGATGTGGTTAAGCAGCCAACCAAAGTGCGTCAAATTCTTGGGATATCATTTCAGGAAGCACGGGGTTTTTGGCGGCACAAGCCTATAGAAATATTGCGTTTTCACGCTACGGTTTGCGGTGTTCCAAAGGATGAAAGAGAAAAGCGCATAGAACAAGTGATGAAAGATTTGGAGTTGTGGGATGCCCGTGGAAAAATGTTTATGCATCTCTCCGGCGGCCAAGCTAAAAGGTTAGAAGTTGCCAAGCTCCTGATCCAACGGCCTCGACTGGCCATTTTTGACGAGCCAAGCAGCCAAGTGGATTTGAGGGGTAAACGCATTATTTGGGACAATATACGTAAGTTGAGAGAGGATGGTTCAACCGTTTTGGTGGCAACTAACGAGGTGCGTGAGGCAGAATATTTGGCTGATAGAATAACCATTTTGGATCAAGGGGTTAAAGTAATCTGCGATAATGTTCAAAGTTTAAAGGATAGCATTGCAGGCGGAGACATAGTTGAGTTATTTGTAGAAGCGCCAAAAAATTGTAATTTGGTTGAGGAACTGAGTAGCCTTGAAGAGACTTTCCAGGTGGTAGCTTTAGATGAGAATCATTTAAAGGCACATGTTTCGTTGGCCGAGTCATGGGTGCCTAAAATGACAAATCTCTGTTACAAAAGGAATGTGCGGATTATCTCTGTAAAAGTTACGGAACCGTCTTTAGATGACGTTTTCCTACATTTTACTGGTCGAGCTTTGAGGGATCAAACAGTTGAGTAACATTCTAAGGCTTATTTGGTTTGACTTAAAACAGGAGCTTAATCCGCCTGTCTGGATAATTTTGGAGTGGGCAGTCTTCGCCATTCAACTTTCCATTTACGGAGTGCTCATGTCTCGTTTGGTTACTTCCATGGAGGATTATCTTCAATTTTATGCTGTGGGATTTGTTATCATGATGACCTTTGAAATTGGCTCGCATACGGGACGCCATTTTGTGGAACACGCACATGAAGGCGAATTGCCCTATCTTTTAAGCCTTCCAATTCAACGCTGGAAGCTTTTCTTGTCCATAGCCCTCCAAGGTGGCGTTGAATTAGCATTACTTTTGTTTGTTCCCCTATCTGTAACGTTGTTGATGTTAGGAAACCTAAGCGCAGTCTCGGCGGCTTCAGCCATCGCCACGCTTTTTTGGTTAGGATTCGGCGTTTCCGGTTTGATGCTTGCGTTTTCGTTTATTGCTTTTCGTTCAGCAGATGCTTATACGGCAATTGTTACAGCGTTAAGCACTCTTATCATTCGCTTTAGCACAGTCTTTTATCCACTCATTTTTCTGCCTCCGTCTTATTCGGCAGCAGCCATTTTTAGCCCGCTCACTTATGGTTCAGACCTAGTTCGATTTTTCCTCGGGTTTAACCCAGAAATACTTGTTAATCCTCGTGTGGCAACGGCAGTTTTGACAGCGTTGGCAGTGAGTACACTTGGGTTAGGTGCTTTTTTGCTTCAACGACTTGTGGAAGGTGTGAAAAGCGGGTGACAGAACTTAAGCGCATTTTGCAACTCTCATATACTGACTTTTCCTACTTCTTTAGGACAAAATGGCTCATGGCCATTCTTTTAAGCCTCAGCCTCTCCGACATGCTTGTCATAGGCTTGGTTTACAACAGATTAATGAGTTTCAACTATTTTCAGTTTTTTGCTCCTGCGGTTGTGGTTATGGGGCTTTTCATGGGCGCTATGGATACTGGCAGACGAATTTGGCTGGCATTTCGCGAAGGTGTTACTCAATACTATTTATCCTTGCCCCTCAGCAATTGGGGCATAGTCATTGCGTACTTACTTGCCGGCGGGCTTTCAGCCACAATATACTCTAGCACTTTGATGCTCGTCGCTTTCGTTGTTCTTCCAACGCACACCATTTGGAACGGCCTTATCATGCTGCCATTTCTCTTCTTACTCGCCATGGGACTTGCCGGCATCGCAGCGTCACTTGCCGCATTAGCCTCAACCCACGGCGAATTCTTTTTTGCTTATCAGCAAATAGTGCAAGTTTCTTTGCTTGCCCTAAGCACAGTATACTATCCACGAGAAGTTATGGAAATGTATCTGCCTTCAATCCTCGTAAATATAGCGTCTATTAATCCACTTAGCCTTGCAGCAGAAGCGCTCCGTGAATTTACCTTCGGAGGCCATCCTCTCCAGTTAAATTTCCTGATAAACTTATCTATAACGAGTATTCCCTTCGCATTGTTGGGCGCCTTAGCCTATTATAAAGCTCTTCGCGATATTCAACAAAAAGGTAAACTCTAAAATTAGGAATCTGCGCCCTTACAGAAGATTCTAGTATCGCACGTTTTCAGATATTGGGCTCTCATTTTGGCTGTTAGGTTTGAGTTAGTTTGCTTTCGAGGTCTGAATATGTTATTGTTTTTATGAATTTGCTTGCTGTTTTCTTTAATTTTTCGTCTTCGGTTACTAGGGTGGCTTCCGCGTTTCTAGCTGTTGCGATGTATGAGGCGTCGTAGAAGGTTATCCCTTCTTTGTGGGCTATTTGGAGTGTGTTGGAAAAATCTAGTCTTGTGAATTTTATTGGTTTTATCACTCCTCTTGTAGCTAGGTCCTTTATCGTGGTTGCAATGTCCATGGCGTCATCTATAGATATTGATTTCAATAATGTTGAAAGCTTCCAGAGGCTGTTACAGGCTTCATATATGGCCAGGTCTGTGGTAAATAGGTCTGCACGGGTGGCTTCTAATAATAGCTGTTTGCCACGTCTAACGACCAGTGGCAATAGTGCTGAGGCGTCAAGTAAATACTTCAATGTGCTTCCCTGTCTTCGCGTACAAGCTTAGCAACCAATTTCGGATCTATTCTGCTGCCCAAACGCTCCTTTAACCTATCCAACCTTTCCCCAAGATCCCTCAATTCTAATTCTACAAGATATTTTTCAAGCAATTTTCTCACAGTCTCGCTTACATTAACATTGTATTTTTCCAACTTTTCCTTAATTTCCCTCGCAACCCTAACGGTTATAACGCTCATGTTTACCGTATTACAATCTGTAATACAACTTTATAAGCTTAACCTTTCCACTCAAGACTCCACTCAAACAGAGTTCTCGCTTTATGGCTTCAGCCGCATCGTCTTTGGGCATGTCCACAGCCGCTACCATTCCAGCAATTTTTCCGTCAACAGCAAGAAGCATAACAGTTTTGCCTTGCTCTTCAAAGCTGGCCTCTATTTAGGCTTTGGGTTTCTTCAGAAATTTAAAAATAGTGTTTACCTTAGTCTTTTAATGTTGGGGCTGAAAACATGGGGGTTGAAGATATTAGAAAGAAAGTGTTAGTTACAGGCGGAGGGGGTTTTATTGGTTCAAGGCTCGTCAAAGCGCTATTGCAGAAAGGATTAGCGGTAAATGTTCTTGACATTCAAAAAGGCCTTCTTAAGGAAGAAGCTAGCCCAAATTTGGAGTTTATTGGTGTAGGAAGTGATGAATTACATGGAGGCATGGTTGATAAAGCCTATGGCCAAGTTTTCAACATTTCAAATCCAGAAACATATATTACTCAATACGAACTCTATCAATTCATAATCCATCTAATTGGTTCGAAGAGTAAAATTAAAGTAATCCCCAGCGGGTCACGTATAAGCTGCATGCCTAAATCTATAGAAAAGATAAAAAGAATACTTGGCTGGAAACCTCAAAAAACCAAAGAGGACCTTAAAAAAGCAGTGGCTGAAACTGTTAAATCTATTTTGGCAATCACAAAATGATGGAAGGAACAGTTGGTTGCTCTTAGAAAATGCTTAAAAATCATGAGGAAATCTGATAATAGCCAAGGTCTTTAAAGCTCTTTTAAGTTCTTTCAAACCAAGAGACTACTCACCCTCTCACGATCCAAAACACTCTTATAAACAGGAACAGCCTCACCCTCCGAAAGCTCCCTACCACACATACGACAAACCAATTTCCAGCCAGACGCACAACCACAGCTCCAAACGCATTTTATAAATTCAAATTCACATCTATGAAATTCTTCTATTTAGTGCAACTAACGGCAATAATCTATCCACAATTCATCACAGTTCACATCTCTTATAAACTTCACCATCCTTTCAATTGTAGATGGGTCTAGATCCCTTGTTCCGCTGTATACATGCTCTAATCCGGAGGTGTGGCCAAGCCAGACTTCAATATACTCGTTTGGGGCATGCCCCGTTAGGTTGCTTCTGAAATACTTTCTTAAACTGTAGGGCCTAATTCTCTGAACTTTGTTTCCAAAGGTTAATTGCGATTGAATTCCGCTCTTAGCAATCATCTTTTCTATTTTGGCTGTTAACGTTTTCCTTGATACCTTGGGTTAGCTATTATAGGGCTTTTATCAACTATTTTTTCTCCCTTGCTTTCCCTAAACTTAAAATATTGGCGAATAAGTTCAACAGTTGTTTCTGAATGAATGTGACGTAACCGCTGTCACTTTTTGCCTGCGGAACAAATACTGCACACGGACTTACTCCTTTCTCAAAATCGTTTTTTATGCTTGAGTAGGTTAAATCACATATGTCCTCTGGTCTTAATCCTCCATAACACATTAATTCAATGGCAATTTTGGTTGAAAGGCTTGAAGCTGCATTTAATATTTGCCTTAACTCTTCTTTCGTTGGGATCTTGTCTAAGTATTTTACAGTTTTCTTGAAAGGCGGTTTATTTTTCACTTCAATTCCATGAAATTTCATGAAGTTTTTGACGGCATTCCATAAAACATAAAGTCTTCAGTGGTGTAGGAACCTTTGCGAAGTTCAGATAAAGCTCATTTCCTCAAAACCTTATATGCCTCGTTGGAAGATAGCCCAACTAAATCTTTAGGAGATTTTCCAGAGCTTTCAACAAAACCAGCAAGCATATCCAAATAGTCGTGAGCTGTCTTCACTCCTCAAAACCTTCGGCTCATCAAACCAAGCCCTAACTTCTCCGTAATCTTCATATAGCCTCAAAGCCCTTTTAGAAAATGCGTGTCTATAACTAAACCTCTCCAAGGCTCATCAAGAAAACAGGAGAGGAAGATATATAAATGTTCGGATAGGAAAAATCGGGCCCGTAGCTCAGTAAGGATAGAGCACCGGGCTTTTAACCCGGGGGTCACGGGTTCAATTCCCGTCGGGCCCGCCACCTTCAGAGGCTTTGGCTGTTGTCCATTTTTATTGATTTTACCGCGTTTACTGTTCTTTTCAATAGGAGTTGGGCGGCTTCTTGTGTGGGCCAACCTCCTAAGCCGCAGTCTGGGCCTGTGAATGTCATGGCGTCGCCGTACTTTTTCTTGGCTGTTAAGAACCTTTTTCTTATTGTTTCTTCATCTTCCACCAGCTGCCATGCTTCTGGCTTTGTTACGCCAGTTTCATAAAGCTCTGCGATGATTGAATTTATGTCCGTCCTCGATATTCCAACTCTTATTTGTTTATTTGCTTCTTCAAGCATTTTTCTTGAGATTGCTTCAATGTTTTTTGGGGATGCTGCATATTCAAAAGATAATACATCAATGTTTTTGACGGCCAATAAATCTGAAACATTTGAGGTAGAATGTAGGTGAATTTGCCTTATAACGCCTTTAAAATCAAATGTTTTTTCCATCACTTCCATGAGCGTATTTCTGTCGATGTTTATGTTTTGGAACCCGAGGCTTGGCTCGTCTATTGAAACAACTTCCGTTTTTAAATGCTTGGTGCTTAAAATAGCGTTTTTCGCAAACCTCCGCACTGTTTCAGCAAACATTAAAAGCACGTCTTTGTACACGACGGTTCCAACTTCCTTTAGGTAAAGCTCCATGGGGCCTGTTACACATACACGGAGCATGATCCTCTTGCCTAGATCTTCCGAAAGGCTTTTTCCCTCTTGGCTGATTACATACACTTCTGGGATTATTGCCTCCTTTTCGCCGACTAGGTATGTTCCCCCCGCCATCGCTTTGTGAATGGCGTCCAAAAACTGCGCGTGTATGTCGTAATGTTGCGGATAGTTTATAATGTCTAATCCAGCTTTAATTTTTTTCTTGAAAGAGTCTATTACGACTTGGTAAAAGTTTTTCAGCAAAAAATCGTTTTCCTTTATGTCTTCTCCGTCGATTATTGCTTGTCTTGCGAGAGCGTAGGCTTTTTCAAAAGATTTTTTGCTTACAAAGTTTGGGAGGGGGAAACTTCCTATATCGTCTACAAGCGTATTCATGTTAACAAATTTATATTTCGGCAATTTAAGATTAACACTTTAATCGCTCCAACTTTGTAGAAAAGGATATAAGCAACTCTTGTTCGTGCCATTAATTGGGAATTTAAATATGAACGTTTGGAAACTTCGTTTGTCGATGTTCGCTACCTTAGCCGTGATAATAGGATTGTCCACGCTTGTTTTCACTGTAATACTCACTTTGATCGGCACTTTTGATTTGATAACATTAGGAATTTTAGTTGTTTCCTTCAACATCATTCAATGGCTAATATCCCCATACATAATTGATGCCCTCTATAACACGCGTGAACTGCCGGAGAACGAGTATCCAAAACTGCATGAAATTGTTGAAAACCTAAGCCAGAAAAGCAATCTGAAAAAGCCCAGGTTGATGATTGCTCAAATTCCAATTCCCAACGCTTTTGCATATGGCTCTCCAATCGCTGGAAATCGTGTTGCCGTTACAAGCGGTTTGCTGAAGAATCTTGACACAGAGGAAGTTGAGGCTGTCATTGGACATGAACTCGGGCACCTAAAGCATAGGGACGTGCAAATAATGATGTTTGTTTCGCTTCTTCCAGCATTACTCTACTACATTGGGTATTCTTTGATGCTTTCGTCAATGTATCGTGGGCGAAGAGAAGAAGGCAGTGGTGGAGCCGCATTATTGGGTATAGGTTTTATGGCTTTTTCATGGATACTAAACATGTTCATACTCTATCTAAGCCGCCTCCGCGAATATTATGCCGACAGCCACAGCGCCCAAATAGTGGATGATGGAAAACGAAAACTCTCCGAAGCCTTGGCAAAAATAGTTTACACAACAAAAAACATGGGAAGGCTACGAAAGGAAAAGCAAAATCTAAACGCCTTCAAAGCCTTATTTATTGCGGATCCTGACAGAGCGGAAACAGACTCTATGGCGATGGCAGTGCTCTCAACCTCAAACGACCAAAAACTGGTGCAGGAAATCCTATCTCGAAAGGTGACAACACTTGATAGGATTATAGAGATTTTCTCAACACACCCAAACATTGTGAAGAGATTAAGGGCCTTACAAGAATTAAGCTAACTTTCTTTGGCATAATTTTGATGTTTTGAAGGAAAATTTTAAAATTCCGCGCTTTTAACCTAATTTTCGCTTGTAGGTGATACCGTGGAAAGTGAGAAAATTTTTTCTGAAATTGAAAAACTGAGAGACGAGATGACCGGGGCTTTAATGGAGCTTGTTAGCATTCCAGCTATAGCCCCTGAAAACGGCGGCGATGGAGAACATAGAAAAGCGGAGAGGCTCATGCAAATATTAAATGCTGTGGGTTTCGATAAAATAGAGCGTTTCGACGCGCAAGATGATAGGGTTCCATCCAAAAAACGGCCCAACATAGTTGCCTACTCTTATGGCGAAAACGTTGCGAAAAGGCTTTGGATAATAACACATTTGGATGTTGTTCCCCCGGGCGAGGAATCCCTTTGGACTATTACAAAACCCTTCCAACCAATTATCAAAAATGGGAGGATTTACGGACGGGGAAGCGAAGACAATGGACAATCAATGATTGCATCTATCTTCGCCGTTAAAGCATTAAAACAGTTGGGCATAAAAACAAAGAGAACCATCGGCCTAGCTTTTGTTGCAGATGAGGAGCAAGGAAGCACTTATGGAATACAACATCTCATAAACTGCGGAATTTTCAGAAATGATGACTTAATAGTTGTTCCAGACAGCGGAAACAGCGATGGAAGCTTCATCGAAATTGCAGAGAAAAGCTCTTTATGGTTTAGAATACGCGTTATTGGAAAACAAGTCCATGCAAGCAGACCAGACCAAGGGTTAAATGCCCACCGCGTAGGCATGGAGTTCGCCCTAGCACTGGACAAGTTTCTCCATGAAAAGTACACGTTAAAAGACAGTTACTTTGACCCACCCCAAAGCACATTTGAACCTACAAAAAAGGAAGCCAATGTTGACGCTTTAAACATAATTCCGGGAGAGGACATAACCTACTTCGACTGTAGAATCTTGCCAAACTACAACCTAGACGAAATATTAAGTGATATTCGAACACTTGCAAAAAGTTTTGAGCAGAAAACTGGAGCGCAAGTCAAAATTGAAGTCATACGCAAGAACGTGGCGCCAAAACCGACGGACGCCAATTCCGAGGTTGTGAAGTTGTTAAAGGAAGCCATTAAGAAGGTTAGGGGACTGGAGTCAAAGGTTGGTGGGATAGGCGGTGGAACATGCGCAGCCTTCTTTAGGAGAGTAGGCATTCCGGCGGTTGTTTGGAGCACAATAGACGAGACAGCCCATCAACCAAATGAGTATGCGAGGATTGAGAACATTGTTGGCGACGCTAAAGTTTATGCGTTTTTAATGGTTATGTAGGTGGAAAAGTTTATATACGGATGGATAATCCATCCGAATTGTGCAGATTATCTCCAAAAGCACCAGCACGGTAGCCCTAATAAGCGTAATAGCAGCATTATGCTTAGCAATTCAACTTGCGCCAAGACCCCCAAATGTAGAGTTCACATCCCTATTCGCGTTCACTTTAGGCTTTCTATTCGGCCCTTTAACCGGAGCTTTTTTCGGCGGTTTTGTAATGTTTGTTAATGGATTTCTCTCTCCATGGGGTTTTGCAGGCTTGAATATGCCCTTTCAAATGTTTGGCATGGGCTTGATAGGTTTGGCTGGAGGTTTATATAGGGGTTACATGCAGAACCGCCTAAAACTTGAATCTTTCTTTGAAATTGCCGTTCTCGGCGCATTTCTCACAGTTGTTTACGATATCATTACAAATTTTGGAGTAGCGCTTTTCCCCATTATTAGTGGAGTTCCTCCGAGCGTGGCCTTGCTATCTGTTTTTGCTTCTGGCGCCCCATTTTCCTTTGTGCATGTTTGCTCCAATATTGGGACTTTCGGATTAATTTTCATTCCACTCATCAGAGCATTAAACAAATTTCCGTTGGTGAGAAAAATTGGTTGAGAAAAAAACATTAGTTCTTGCATTGCTCGCCGCCCTTGTCTGGGCTTTTTTGGCTACAAGTTTCATGGGATACTATTACCTGGAACATTTAAAGTTTAAAGATCAAGTTGATGAAAAACAGCGATTGATGGAAAATGTAAAAAGTGAATATGAAAAAGCTTTCATTAAGCGAAACATGCTTTTTGCAGATTACGGCTCATTACTTGGCGAATATCAATGGTTCCAAGGCGAAAACTATTCATCTTTAATGGACTCGTATGGAGAGTTGCTCTCCAACTTAAAGGGCAATTACACATCACTCCTTGAAAGCTCTCCAGATTTAAACGAAACATACAGTAACATCTTATCCGAGTTTCAGGCACTGGGAGGAAGAGGCACAGTTTCAAGAGAGGAGTTTGGAACATTACTCAACGATTTTTACAAACTTTTAACTTCCTTAGTTATGAAAGAGTTAGAAAATTACACAGGCCAGATTGGAACAATCAAAGTAAGCTTATGCATAGATTATGGCAACCAAACGGTAGTGTGGCATAATGTTTCAACACCAGCCGGCACAACACTATTCGCTCTAACACAAAACATTGCAAAAGTCGAATATTCTTATTGGCCGACAATGGAGCCGGGGCACATCCTCATAGATTCTATAAACGGTTATGCAGATGGATATTGGATTTGGTATTATTGGGACGAAGCAAAAAATGATTGGGTTTGGGGACCTGTGGGCTGTGACGCTTGGATTTTAAAGGATAATGGAATCTACAAGTGGGCATGTGTCAAGTATTAGCCGGGAGCTTTTTAAAGAAAAGATTTTATTAGAAAGGTCGTGAACTAAATCTTCAAGCACTGCAGGAGATTCAATTTTGACAATAGCACAGGAAATTTTTGATAAGGCGCATAAAGAAGGTAGAAAATACCTATTAGAAACAGAAGCAAAGAGCATATGCCAAGAATACGGCATACCAGTCACCAAATTTAAACTCGCCAAAAGCGAGGATGAAGCAATAAAATTTTCTGAGGAAATTGGGTATCCAATAGTTTTAAAAATTGTTTCGCCGGACATAATCCACAAGTCTGATGTGGGCGGCGTCGTTGTTGGCTTGAAAAGTGCAAGCGAAGTTAGGGACGCATACAAAAAAATTTTGGAAAATGTGAAAAAGCATAAGAAAGACGCAAAAATTGTCGGGGTTCTCGTTCAGGAAATGGCTCCGCCGTCAACAGAAGTTATTGTCGGCGCCGTTAAAGACCCCCAGTTTGGCCCAGCCCTAATGTTTGGCCTTGGCGGAATTTTTGTTGAAGTCTTGAAAGATGTAACTTTTAGGGTGGCACCCATCACAGAGGATGAAGCCCGCGAAATGATTAGCGAGGTTAGGGCGTATCCAATTTTGAAAGGTTATAGGAGTTTGCCTCCCGCAGACATCGAATCCATTGTGCAAATTCTTTTAAACACTTCAAAACTTGTTGTGGAGCATCCGGAGATTAAGGAAATCGACTTAAACCCAATAATGGTTTATGAGAAGGGAGCAAAAACAGTAGATGCAAGAATCATCCTTGAATAAATACAAAGACTGGCCAAAACATGAAATATTTTCAAACACATGCATACCGCCAGAAACACATTTCTTCTTAAGATTAGACGGGTGGAAGTTCAAAAAACTTTCAGAGTTGATAAAAGCTGAAAAACCATTTGATAAGAAACTTGCAGAATGCCTTGTCTCCTCTGGAAAAACCATTTATGAAAGGGGGTTCAATCCAGCCTTAATCTATGCGGCAAGCGATGAAATAAACATTCTATTTGTTGATGCAGCTCCATTTAAAGGAAGAGTTGAAAAAATAGACACTATAGTGGCAAGTTTGGTTTCAAGTGCTTTCACTCTGAATTTACAAAAATTTTATGGTTATGGCAAAGGGGAAGCCGTGGCATTTGATTGTCGGATTGTCGCAGTTTCAAGCCTCAACAAAGTTTTAGAATATTTGGTTTGGAGGCAACTGAACACTTGGAGAAATCATAATAACGCTTATGCCTATTGGATTTTGCGTAAGCTGGGCCTAAAATCATCAGAAATATCTAAAAAACTTATTGGATTAAAAACAGAAGAAATACATGAACTAGCCTTCAAGCATGGTGTTAACTTAGCTAAAACTCCTGAATGGCAACGAAGGGGAATACTCATATATAAAGAGCCTTTCATCAAGAAGGCTGGAAATCAAGTTGCAAAGAGATGGAGAATTAAAGAGGACTGGAACCCACCCCCATTCCAGTCTGATGAGGGGGCAAAACTAATCAAAAGAATTTTGGAGCAAACCAGGGAGAGAGAAAACATTTGTCTCAGCAAATGAAAATCCAAGAAATCCAGAAGCTCACGCAAAGGCTTTCAGAATTAAAAGAGCAGAGAGAAAAACTGAATGCGGAAATTAGAGAGTTAACAGAAAAACGTGACAAACTTAATGACAAATTTAAAATTTCACGTGCTGAAATAGAAAAACTGAGAAATGAAAGAAATGCTCTAAACGCAAAAGTTAAAGAGCTAAAGCAGCAGAGAGAAAACCTAAAAGCAGAAATTCAGCAAAAAATTGAAAAAATAAAGAAGTTGAGGCTTGAAGCTAAAACTTTAGCGGAGAAAAAGCCATCAAAAAGTCAATCAACATTAGAAAAGGAAATTGCAGCCCTAGAATGGAGGATACAGACAAATCCGCTTGACCTAAAAGAAGAAAGGGAATTAGTTGAAAAAGTTAGGCAGTTGGAAACGCAGTTAAATGTGCATAAAAAACTTAACAAACTAAACGGGGAAATTCTAGAGCTAAAAACGGAGCTAACAGCCCTAAAAGCAAATAGAAAATTATGTCATGAGAAGCTCATGGAAAACGCGCAGAAAAGCCAAGAAATACATAGACAGCTTTTGGCTAAAGTTGAAGAATCAAAGAGAATTAAAGCAGAGGCAGACAACATGCATCAACTCCTTTTAAAAGCAAAAGAGAAAATGAAGCCAATTCAAGAGGAGATTACAGCAATCTTAAATCAAATAAAAAATTTAAGGATGGAAATTCAAGAAGACGAAAGGGCAAAAAGAGCCGAAATTGAAAAGGCTTCTCGCGAAGAGCTTAAAAGTCAAGTTAAGGAAAAGTTTGAGCGTGGAGAAAAGTTGACTTGGGAGGAATTTAAACTGCTTGAGGAGGATGACGCACAAGCACAAGATTAAAGTGGCTCCTCCTAACTAAATATCGGAGAAAACGAAATCATGGTTGAGGGAGAAACCCCCAAGAAAGAACAGAAAAGAATTCTTGTTTTATGTGTTGACAGGGACGGCGATTTAGGAGTTAAAAGCGGAATTAAAACACCCGTTATTGGGAGGGAAGGAAACCTCAACGCTGCAGTTTCATTAGCCCTCCAAGACCCAGAAGAACCAGATGCAAACGCCATGTTTGAAGCAATACGCCTCTACGACCGCCTTCAAAGCGAAGGTAAACCTGAAGAAATCCTAGAAATTGCCACGATATCAGGCTCTGAGGTTGGGGGTGTAAGCGCAGACAGAAAGATAGTTGCCGAATTAAGCGAACTGCTTGGCTCTTTTCCTGCAAACGAAGTTATTCTTGTTACAGATGGCTATTCAGATGAGGCAGTTCTCCCCCTTATAGAGTCAAGGGTTCCGGTCTCATCCGTTAGGCGAATAGTTGTAAAACACAGCGAGTCGATAGAGGAAACCGCCGCTTTATTTGCAAGATATTTAAGGATGATTTTTGAAAATCCACGTTACTCCCGCATTGCCCTAGGACTGCCAGGATTACTACTCTTAATTTTGGGGATTCTATCAATTTTAAATCTCCTTGACAAAGGTTGGATTGCCCTAGTATTTGTATTCAGCGCTTACATGCTTGTTAAAGGCTTTGGAATTGATAGAACTGTTAAAAAATTTTATCAATGGGCGAAAGAGTATTCTCCACCGCCCTTGCCTGTGCAAATTTCAAATTTTTCAGCGATTGCCGGCGCATTATGTATAGGCATTGGCATTTATTTAGGATTAAATGCTACCGGAGAATTAACGTTATCCACAGATTGGACCGTGCTGCTTAGTGTTTTGCCGCAACTTATTGGCTATTTTATAAAAGGCGCAGTAGACCTCATGGTAATCGGAGTTTGTTTAATTCTGCTTGGGAGGGCTGTACGCTGGTATTTTGAACATGACGTCAGACTTTTGCGTAATGCAGCCTTCATAGCTACTATTGGTTGGTCAAGACAGATTTTAGTCTTTACGTCAGACGTGCTAATCGACCCTAAAGTTAGTTATGATAGACTAATTTTCTCCATAATCGTTGGAATTTTAATAGGCATCGCATCAATTCTAATAGTCTTTGTTGTCCACAGATCCTCTAAAGACTTCTTTAAAAAGGGCGTGCAACGGGTTGAAGAGTTTGAGGAAAGTTAAATTTGCAATTATAGGCGGAACTGGCTTCGAAACTTTATTTAAAAACGCCACAGAAATTCGGGTAGGCACACCATACGGGCTTCCCCCACCGCTTTCAATTAGCAAAATAGACGATGGGGAAGTTGTTTTCCTCCCGAGACACGGCCCAAATCACGCTGTTCCCCCCCACAAGATAAACTATAGGGCTAACATTTACGCTTTGCATACGCTTGGAGTTGAGAGAATAATTGCCGTAAACGCCGTTGGAGCTATAAACAAAAATTTTAGGCCAGGCGATGTTGTCATACCCCATGATTTCATAGACTTTACAAAACTTCGTCCCACAACATTCTACGACGAAGCTCCAGTAACACACATAGATGTTTCCCAGCCATACTGCCCAGAAATGCGCGAAGTGCTCGGCGAAATTGGAAGAAAAATTGGACTTAAAATTTGGGACAAGGCTGTTTTAGCCTGCACAGAAGGGCCCAGATTTGAAACTCCCGCAGAAATCGAAATGTTTAGACGATTGGGCTGTGATATTGTTGGGATGACTGGTGTCCCAGAAGCTGTTTTGGCAAGGGAACTCGAAATTTGTTATGCTGCTGTTTGTTTTGTTTCTAATATGGCTGCGGGCATTCAAGAAAGGCTAACTCCGCTTGAGGTTTCAAGGGTTTCTGAACAAATAAGGCACTGGCTAGAGCAACTTTTAATTGGAACTTTAAAGGCTTTACCAGATGATCGTAAGGGAAAATGTCCATGCGCAAGCGCGTTGAGGGACTCGAGGCTTAAGAAATGATTAAAACGCTTCTCTCGATAACCGGCACGTACAAGCTTTATGAAAAGTGGCTTTGGCACCAGGTGAAAAATGGCGAAAAACCAGAACACATAGCAATAATTTTGGATGGAAACCGAAGGTGGGCTTCTGAAAAAGATCTTGACCCATGGCTTGGACATGAAAAGGGCGCTGAAAAAGTTGAACAACTGTTAGACTGGTGTTTGAAACTTGATGTTAAATCCATAACCCTCTACGCCTTTTCAACCGAAAACTTTCGCCGCCCAAAAAAGGAAATTGAAGAAATCATGCGAATTGCCGAAGAAAAGTTTAGAAAAATCTTAACAGATGAAAGAATACACAAAAACAAAGTGCGCGTCAAGGTTATTGGAAGAATCAGCACCTTGCCAAAAAGCCTACAACAATTAATAACGGACGTTGAAAAGGCAACGGAAAATTATGATAAACATTTCCTGAACATTGCGCTTGCCTATGGTGGAAGGGCTGAAATTGTGGATGCGGCCAGAAAAATTGCGGAAAATGTTAGGAAAGGAAAACTTAATCCAGAAAATGTTGATGAACAAATATTTGAACAGTATTTATACACCTCACACATGCCCAAACAAGATCCAGACCTTATAATTAGGACTTCTGGCGAGGAAAGATTAAGCGGCTTTTTGCTTTGGCAGTCCGCCTACAGCGAGCTTTGCTTTTTAGATGTTTATTGGCCTGACTTCCGCCTAATAGACTTGCTAAGGGCTGTTCGCACTTTTCAAAAGCGTAAAAGACGCTTTGGAGCATAAACTGAAATCAAGCTCTTTTTTTGGCGCTTACTATTGATATGATATCTCTATCTTTAATTATATAATCTTCTCCAATCCTTTTCTTCTCTCGGGCTTCTATGGCGTATATGAAACTTTCTCCCAATTCTGTGTGAATCAAATAGGCAAGTTGTCTGGCCGTCGTCCCATAGGGCACAAGGTAAACGTCGGGCAAAACTCTACCGTTGTGGTCTGATAGATGTTCAACATCCTCAACTGGATAAACTGTTATCATATTCAAAAGCTTGAAGAAGGCCATGTTTATGGCTTCTTGCACGCCCGTGGAGCCGTGTTTTAACAGAATTTTCTCCCTTATTGTTTCGAGGGCTTTCTTTTGGCTTTCTGTAAGTTTTTCTGGATTTGTTATTTTGAAATTGCAGTCTCCTGGCACATAGTCTATTAGTTGTTTTTCCGCAGCTCTTCTTAAGGCAAGTTCAGCTTCTGCGCAGCATGGAACAACAATATAATTTAGTTTTTTCAGCCGCTCTAAGTTTTCTTCTGCCTGTGGAATGTCTATTTTGTTTGCTGCTATTAACATTGGTTTGGCAATTTGCCTTAAAATGTCCACAAATTTTAGAAATTCTTCCTCGCTCCATTGTGTTGGTTTTTCAGCGTTTAACCCCGCCCTTCTAACAGCTTCAAAAATTTGGCTCCTTCTTATTGCGAGGCCGCTTAATCTTTCCTCAAGCATTGAATAGAGGTCTTTTGCTTCGGATTCGACTGTCCTAGCGATTTTGGGCCAGTCTCGCTTTAAAATATTGGCCATCCACATCGTTATTTCACGTTCTAAAAACTGCACGTCCTCCAAAGGGTCATGTTCTCCAGGCTTGCACAGCCTTCCTTCAGAATCCGTTCCTCCAGAAGCGTCAACGATGTGGATTAGGGCGTCTGCCTTCCTAATCTCATCTAAAAACTGGTTTCCTAAGCCCCTTCCTTGCCATGCCCCCGGCACAAGACCAGCGCAGTCTATGAATTCTACTGGTATTAGACGTATTCCGTTTAGGCATAGGGAGTTAACTGGATTATCCTTAACATTAAATTCTTCGTGGACGCATGGTGTACGCACATAGCCGACGCCTCTGTTAGGCTTTATTGTTGTGAATGGATAATTGGCAATTTCAGCCGGCGCTAGGGTTGCAGCACTGAAAAAAGTGGATTTTCCAGTGTTTGGTTTTCCAACTATGCCCAGCAAGCGACTGTAGGATTTTTGCATTTTGATTCCTTGTTAAAATTATTTATAGGTTTCTTGTATATGGTTTGTGTTTTGTTTACGTATTAGAATAGAAAGCTTTGTTGAATTTCTTTTCCCAAATCATTATAAGCTGTCCGAGAAGTAAAGTTTGAATCAAAATTTCAACGAAAGTTATGACCACAAAATCTAAGGGAATTGGAGTGTAATAAACAAAACGTTCAATAATGCCACCGGAAGATGCTATCTCACCCACAATAAAAAGGATGGACGTGATAATAAGCCCTCCCAAATATTGCCCAAATTGCATTATTTTTCTTCGAAACGGTAGCAGAACAAGTGCAAAAAGAAAACCTCTAAGGGACTGTGCTGGAATTATAAGTGATTGAACATAACTGCTGTGTGGGTCTCTGAGAAAATCTATTGCTTCGGGCGAAGGTGGATAATATCGTCCCGCTCCCAAGCCCACTTGAGCAATTATGCCGGCGATGTAATAGGTTAAAATGTGAAGGATGACGAATCCTACAATGAATATTAAGGCCGATTTAATTGAAGTCATGTTACCCAATACAATCAAAATCCATAGATAAATTTTTCTAAAATAAAGGTAATTCACCAAGTTTGATGTTAAATAATAAATAAAGGTGCATGCGTTTATAGGAAGCAAAAGCATTCTCAAAGAGAGAGGGAACATGTCAACATTAAATTTAGCAAAAGATAAACTTGTCCACATGTTTAGGAAGATGGTTGAAATTCGATTTTTCGAGGAGAAAGTTTTCGATTTGTATGCCCAAAACCTTGTTCCGGGCACTATTCACCTTTACGCGGGGGAGGAGGCCGTTGCTGTCGGTGTCTGCAGTGCGCTGCGAAAAGATGATTATATTACAAGCACCCATAGGGGCCATGGGCATTGCATAGCCAAAGGCGCTGATTTAAAGCGGATTATGGCTGAGATTTTGGGCAAGGCGACTGGCTACTGCAAGGGTAAGGGCGGTTCAATGCACATTGCAGACTTCAGCATTGGCATGTTAGGTGCCACCGCGGTTGTTGGCGCTGGAATCCCCATTGCCGTTGGCGCCGGTTTGTCAATAAAACTTCGAAAAACAACGCAGGTTGTGGCATGTTTTTTCGGCGAAGGCGCCTCAAACCAGGGGACATTCCACGAGGGCATTAATATGGCTTCTATCTGGAGGCTTCCAGTAATCTTTGTTTGTGAAAACAATCTTTACGCCATGGGAACACGTCAATCGAGAGTAATGAATATTGAGAATATTGCTGACAGAGCATTGGCCTATGGAATTTCAGGGGTTGTTGTCGACGGCAACGATGTCCTAGCAGTTTACGAGGCTGCCGCGAAGGCTGTTGAAAGGGCAAGAAAAGGTGAAGGACCAACCCTTATTGAATGCAAAACTTACAGGCATAAGGGGCATTCACGTGTTGACCCAGCACGATATAGGCCAAAAGAGGAAGTTGAAGAATGGCTAGCTAAAGACCCAATAAAACGTTTTAGAGAAAAGCTTCTTCAAACAAAAGTTTTGACGGAGGCTGAAATCCAACAAATCGAAAGCGAAGTCGCGACTGAAATCGAAGAAGCCACTAAATTCGCCATGGAAAGTCCATATCCAAAACCCGAAGAAGCTTTAGAAGACGTTTACGCCTAAGCGAGGTGCAAAGCCATGCGAAAAATAACTTATAGAGAAGCACTTCGTGAAGCATTGCGTGAGGAAATGCGCCGCGATTCAACAGTCTTTCTTTTAGGAGAGGATATTGGCAAGTATTGGGGTGGAGCCTTCAAGGTTACTGAGGGTTTAGCCGAAGAATTCGGCGAAGAAAGGGTTAGAGACACGCCAATTTCAGAGTCGGCCATAATCGGCGCTGGCGTGGGCGCGGCCATAACTGGGATGCGTCCAGTTGCAGAAATAATGTTTGGCGATCTAACGGCTTTGGCCATGGACCAGATTGCAAATCAAGCTGCCAAAATTCGTTATATGTTCGGTGGACAAGCCAAATGTCCCCTTGTAATTCGAACACCCTTCGGGGCTGGCGTGAACATAGCAGCCCACCACTCCCAAAGCCTAGAAGCTTGGTTTATGCATGTGCCAGGCTTGTATGTGGCTGTTCCATCAACACCATACGATGCAAAGGGACTTTTAAAAACAGCCATCAGAGGCAACAACCCAGTAATATTCTGTGAGCACAAACTTTTGTATCCCATTGAAGGAGAAGTCCCAGAAGAAGACTACACAATTCCTTTCGGGGTTGCTGATGTAAAGCGGGATGGCGAGGACGTTACGGTGGTAGCAACACTTTTCATGGTGCACAAAGCACTCAATGCAGCAAAAACCTTGGAAGGCGAAGGAATAAGCGTTGAAGTTGTTGACCCTCGAACGTTAGCGCCCCTTGACAAGCAAGCCATAATAAAGTCTGTTAAGAAAACTGGACGCCTGGTCATCGTAACCGAAGACTGCAAAACCGCTGGTGTAAGCGCAGAAATATCCGCAATAGTCGCTGAGGAAGCCATAGACTATTTGGACGCGCCAATAAAACGTGTTGCCGAACCAGACACACCCATACCTTTTAGTCCACCACTAGAAGAATACGTTATCCCAAACGAAAAAACGATAATAAAAGCCATTAAAGAAATTGTGTGAGAGACAAAAAGGGGAGATTTATTCTAAAGCTTTAATTTTCCCTTCGCTTGTTCATCTTCCTTTAAGTATTGGTTGTCTTTTCTCTAAGAATGCCTTAGACGCTTCTTTCTGGTCTTCTGTGCTGAAACAGAGTTTAAAGAGGTCGGTTTCACATTTTAGGCCTTCTGTTAATGTTGTCTCTAAGGCTTTGTTTACAGCCAGTTTTGCAAGCGCAAGTATTATTGGGCTTCTTTTCAGAAGTTCTCCAACAAGGTTGTTAACCTCCTCCAACAACTTTTCTTTTGGAACCACCTTGTTAATCATTCCCAGTCTGTAAGCTTCTTGGGCTGTTATGGATTTTCCGGTGAAAATCATTTCTTTGGCTATTTTCTCGCCAACAAGCCGCGGAAGTATTTGTGTGCCTCCACCGCCCGGTATTACTCCAACCCTTATTTCAGGTTGCCCGAAAGTGGCGTTTTCCGAAGCTATTATTATATCGCATGCCATTGCCAGTTCGCATCCGCCGCCGAGGGCATAACCATTCACTGCGGCTATAACTGGTTTTGGAATACTGCGAATCAAATCGTAATGGCGTAGCTTTCCGCTTCTTTTTATAAGGTCCGATGGCACAATCTTTGGAAACTCGCTTATGTCTGCACCCGCGCTGAAGGCGCGGTCACCCGCTCCCGTAAGAACTATGACATAAATGTTCTCGTCGTCTCTTGCATCCTCAAGCGCTTGAATCAGTTCTTCCCGCATTTGATCGTTTTGTGCATTCAACACTTCAGGTCGGTTTAGGGTTATCCAAGCCACATTTTCCCTTTTCTCATAAATTATTGTCTTAAAGGCGCTCATGCGCATTTGCCTCTCTCACATTTTATTTTGATAGGACTTCTTTCCAGAAGGCGTATATCCCCTTTTTTCCAGGCCCGCCAGTGTAGCCAGCCCTAACCATCCATCTTACGAGTGGGTGGAGGCTTCCCTTTTCGTGTCCTAATTCTCTAATTCTATCTTGTTCGGAAGAAGCCAAAAGGCCCCATGCACCTGTCATGTCGCCCAGCTCAAGCGGTCCCATAGGAAGATTGTATCCGAGTTTTAGGGCTTTGTCTATGTCTTCTGGCGAGGCCACACGCTCCCACACCATTTCAATCGCTTCTCTCATCATTCCGCCATAGGCCCTATTAGCAAGGAAACCGTAACTAACATCCTTACAAACAACTGGTTCTTTACCTAATTTTCTTGCTAACTCGCAAACGGTGTTCACGGTCTCGTCTGAAGTGAAAGCACCCCTAACAACCTCAACCAACTTCATAACTGCCACCGGATTGAAGAAATGCATTCCAGCAACCTTTTCAGGCCTTTTTGTTGCAGCAGCCATTTCAGTAATGCTCAAGCCAGATGTGTTGGAGGCTAAAATCACGTTTGGCTGAGCGTTTTTGTCAAGTTCTTCAAAAACCTTTTTCTTTACTTCAAGATTTTCGAAAACAGCTTCAATAACGAAATCGGCGTTTTTGGCTGCTTCGGCAATGCTTGTTGTACCTTTAATTCTGGCCACGGTTTCTTCCATTTCATCTTGTGTCATTTTGCCCTTATCCACAAAATACCGCTTCAAATCAGCCTCTATAGACCTTAATGCATTATTAACAAGCTCATCGCTCACGTCAACAATAGTTACAGAATATTTGCCCACTCTAGAGAGCAGTTGTGCAATTTGGCTTCCCATTCGGCCACAGCCTATAACAGCAACATGCCTTATATTCTCTATCAAACACCCTCCCCCTAGCCGCACTTTTAGCTGTCCTTTAGATAAAAAATTTTTTACTAAAAGTCTTGATTTGCAACGAGCTTCAATGCCTTTTAAGCGAAAGTGAAATAAAAGGGCAGAAGTGACATGACAACGGGCGGGTTGCATGGTTACAAAAGTTGTTATGCCAAAGCTAAGCCTAACTATGAAGGAAGGCACTGTTGGAAAATGGTACAAGAAGGAAGGCGAAACTGTTGAAAAGGGCGAGCCCATTGTTGAAATAATCTCAGAAAAAGCCACATATGACCTCGAAGCTCCAGCATCCGGAATATTACGCAAAATAATCGTAAACGAAGGCAACGATGCCCCAGTTAACGCTGTTATTGCCATAATAACAGCCCCGGAAGAGCCTTTGCCAGAAACAATACTTGAAGAAAAACCAGCTGTAATCGAAGAAGAAAAGCCGGTGGAACGTGAACGCGAGCTTTTGGCTTCGCCGGCTGCAAAGAGAATTGCAAAGGAGTATGGCGTAGACTTGTCGCTTATAAAGAGCAGCGGGCCCGGAGGCAGAATAACAGAAGATGATGTTAGAAGGTTTATTGAAGAATTTGGGGGTGCCAAGCCTAAGGTTAAGGAAACAATTACCCTAACTGGTGTTAGAAAAACTTCTGCAGAGCGTGTTGCTTCCAGCTTCAGAACGGCGCCCCACAGCACGCTTATGATGGAGGTTGACGCCTCGAAGGCTATTGCATTGCATGAGAAGCTTGGAGTTTCTTATACAGCAATCCTAGTTAAGGCTGTTTCAAAAGCCCTTTTAGAGCATCCGATAATCAACTCGACATTAGAGGGCAATGTGCTAAAAATTTTCGAAGACATTAACATTGGGGTGGCTGTGGCCACAGAACAAGGCTTGATCGTACCAGTCATACACAATGCGGATAAGAAGACGCTGAAGGAAATAGACGAAACTATTAAAACTTTAACGGAAAAGGCTAGGCTTGGCAAACTCTCAAAAGAAGAGTTGACTGGTGGAACTTTCACCATAACAAATCTTGGCATGTACGACGTCAACTTCTTCACCCCAATAATAAATCCTCCAGAAGCCGCAATTTTAGGCGTTGGAAAAATAAGCCAAAAACTAGTTTTTGTTAATGGAAAAGTTGAGGCGAAACCCTTCATTGTTCTAAGCTTATCCTACGATCACAGAATCGTTGACGGCGCACCAGCAGCGCAGTTTTTAAGCAAAATAAAATCTGTTATTGAAAATTTTGAAGCGCAATTTTAAGGGCTTAATCCTGTGGGCTCATGGATGTAAATTCTATGGCTTGGAGTACTCCCCTCATCATATCTAAAACATTTATGAAAACCATTAAACCCAGCAACGGAACAAATTCAACCGTCAGATGAAGTTCAGCGAAATCAAGAGTTAGAACTCCACCTTGAGTGGCGTAGATCAAGTAGATAATTAGGAAAAGCGCCCTCGCAACAACAAAGCCGTACTTGAATATTGTGCCTTCGCTTACCCTAATCGTGAATATGAAGAAAAGCATGCCCCAAAAAAATATTGTAAAGAGCGTTCCAGCCTCGTAGTAGGCTCCAAAAAGCCCACCTACAAAAATCCACACAAAAAAGAGCAGCAGCCCCTCCAAAATCGTTATGATTAACGCCTTCAAAACTCTTGGAAGAATCTCACGCAATCTCCTCTTTAAACGGTTCTCCTTAGCTTCCAAGTCGCCCAACTCACCCAACTATTTCCCACACTCCCTCAGAAATCAAGACATTTTCAAAAACTATGCGGAAAAAGCCCTCCTTTGTCACTTTTGGGGGATCCGCTACCGTTATCTCAAAGCTAACGATCTGTAAACCAGGTGCTGCAACAATTAGTTCAGCTTTCGAACCTAAAGATTCATTTTGGCTGTTGTATAATTCGAGAAGCATTGTCCCGCCGATTTGGGATTTAAAGTGGTTTTCGAAACTAACTATTGCCAGCAAAAGCTGGTTTTGAGGATTGTACTGTACTTCTGACACTGATAAATTGTAGAATGGTGCACCCCAAGGCATCGTTACGTTCAAGGACGCTTTGAAACCTAATATGTAGGCAACTCTGAAAAATGCTGAAACTTCCGTGTTTATTTCTGCATCGTTTGTCAAAATTTCCCTATCTTCCTGCGCTATTCTTTCTAAGGTGATAGAAGCATTGTAGCTTGTGTCCAGCGTGGTTCCCGGCGCAACTTTTGGAAATACATTTGAGAATGTTGCCAACTTCTTTTCGCCGTGCATTGCGGTGATTGTTACATTTATGTCAGAAACGTCGTAGAAGCCTGTGTTGTTAAAGTGGAATGGGAAAGATAGGTGAAATGTGCCGTTCGAAAAGGAGGCTGTTGGTTCTTTAAGTTCTATGGCCCTTGCCTCTAAAAGTTTTGTAAGTGAAAAACTCACGGTTATGGGCAGCACTAAAATAATTATCCAGAATAATTTTATAATCCAACTGAGCACCCTGATTGTTTGGCGCAAGCAATTTCCTCTCGAAATTATTTGAATAGATAGCTAACGCATTTCACTGTTTCTTTTCGTCTAAGCTCCAGCAGTTTGCTGTGGTTGCTGAGGCTGTTGAGGCTGTGGGGGCTGCTGGGGCGGCAGCAATTTTGGCTGCGGAGCCTGTCTAATTTCCCTTATGAGTTGTATGCCCCTTATGGTTGCAATAGATCCGGTCCAACCCATAATGCTCAAGTACATTACTTTTATTAAGGCTTCAGCTATTGGCCCGAGAATCTCGCCCAACGCTTGTGAAAGGTCCGGGGCTGGCAAAATTCCCAATTCAGTTGTCAATTGTGTGAAGGCCATATAAAATGTTAGTACAAGCAATGCGGCTCCTATGGCAATTAGTATAAACGCAACTAGTTCTGTCTTATCAATTTTCATTCGTCATCCCCACATCAATGAAGCTCATTTTCCCCCACCAAATATAAAAGTCTATGCCCCACACCGGCGCATGATTCGAATTTCAGCGGTTTGTTTGGAAAGTTTTAAGTATGTTGATGTTAAAAGGGCATTGAATCAAAATGAAAGTCGCTATGTATTATGGCCGAGGAGACATAAGAATAGAGGAGAAAGCAAAGCCCAAGATAGACCAAAACGAAGTTTTAGTTGAAATGAAGGCTTGTGGAATTTGCGGTTCAGACTTAATGGACTGGTATTTAGAAAGGCGGGCGCCGCTGGTTTTGGGACACGAGCCCGCCGGAATTATTGTGGAGAAAGGAAAAAGAGTAAAAAACTTTAATGTTGGCGACAGAGTTTTCGTTCACCATCATGTAGCCTGTTTGACATGCTACTTCTGCGCACGTGGCGAATACACTTTATGCGAGCAATTTCATGAAACAAACATATATCCCGGCGGTTTAGCCGAATACTTTAGGGTTCCAGCCCCCAACATTCAATTTGACACTTTAAAAATTCCGGATGAAATTTCCTTTGAAGAAGCAACAATAATAGAGCCTGTTGGCTGCTGTTTGAGGGCACTCAAAAAATGCGGTATACAGCCTGGAGACTCAATAGCCATCATTGGGGCGGGACCCACGGGAATAATCCATACCGCCCTTTCAAAAATTTATGGAGCCTCAAAAATTATTGTAAGCGACCTTGTTGAATATAGGTTGAGGGCTGCAAGAAAATTTGGGGCCGATGTTACCTTAAATCCAGAAAAAGAAAACGTGGTAGCTATCGTGAAGAGTGAAACTGATGGGAGGGGTGCTGACATTGTTGTTGTAACTGCACCCAGCTTAGAAGCATATAAAACTGGTTTGAAGCTTTGTAGGAAAGGCGGAAAACTCAGCGTTTTTGCCCCTTTGCAACCAAGCGAATATTTGCAGATAAGCCCAAAGGAACTTTTTTTCTCTGAAATTCAAATAATCCCCTCTTATTCAACGTCCCACCTAGAGACCAGAACAGCCCTAGAACTTATAAAATCTCATAAAATAAAGGTGAAAGAACTCATAACACACCGCTTTAGGCTGGAAGATGCAAAAGAGGCTTTCAAAATAGCGGCGGAAGGTAAAGAAAGCCTAAAGGTCATAGTCTTAAATGAGTGATTTGAATGAAGGCGGCAATGCTTTACGGTGTGAAAAACCTAAAAATTGAGGACGTTCCATTGCCCAAAATTGAGCAGGGAGAAGTTCTGGTCAAGGTTAGGGCAGCAACAACATGTGGAACAGACCTTAAAATTTTCCAAAGGGGTTACGTTGAGAGGGTTATAAAGCTTCCAACGGTTTTTGGGCATGAGTGGGCTGGTGAGGTTGTTGAAGTCAGCGAAGGTTTAGAGTGGCCGAAGAAGGGCATGCGTGTCAGAGCCGGCAACAGCGCACCATGCTTACGTTGCAAGATGTGCCAGAAAGGCAAGTATAACCTCTGTGAAAACATGATTTGGCTTTGGGGCGCATACGCAGAATACATCAAGGTTCCAGCCCACATGGTTAGGGTTAACATGCAGGAAATTCCGCAGCATGTTTCCTTTGAAGAGGCAGCAGTCACCGAACCGCTGGCATGCGTTTTGCATGGGATTGAAGAGGCAAACGTAAAGTTAGGCGACACCGTAGCCATCATAGGAGCTGGGCCCATAGGGCTGCTGCACCTTTTGGTTGCGAAGAAAATTGGAGTTGAAAGAGCGATAATCATAGACCTTATTGAAGAAAGGCTCAACATAGCGGAAAAGTTGGGCGCAGACGAAACGGTTAACGCTGGAAAAGTTGACGCTGTAGCCGCCGTTAGGCAAATGACTGGCGGATGGGGCGCCGACGTGGTTATAGAGGCCATTGGCTTACCCACAACATGGGAGCAAGCCCTAAAGCTTGTTGGAAAGGGCGGAACAGTCCTCGAGTTCGGAGGTTGTCCCCCAGGGACAGAAATAAAACTAAACACGGAGCTTATCCATTATGGAGAGGTGAAGGTTTTAGGCACATTTCACACCACACCCCTCCACTTTAGAAAGGCCCTAAACCTCATAGCTTCCGGAACAATTGACGTTAAGCCGCTCATAACCCGAAAAATGAAACTTGAGAATTTGGAGGAAGCCTTTGAAATCCTTGCGAAATCAAAAACCGAAATAAAAATAGCCATAACCCCCTAACCAAGCAATTTAAAGAGCGTTTACCAAAAGCACGGAATGTATTCCCTCAACCTAAACTTAACTCCAAAGCTGGCGGCTATTTCTCTCACTTTTTGAATATCAACTTCCGGGATTGCCACAGCTGTAACCTCAACTTCAAGGAGTTGGCTGGCCTTTTCAATAAATTCCAGAACGCTTTTAAAGGCGTCCTTAAACATGGGCCTACAAATTTGATTGTAAGTTTCTTCATTATGGGCGTTGAGGCTTACGCTAACCCTTTTCACACGCGCCATCTTCAGTTCTTCGACAACTTCTCTGCCTTTGTTTATTAGGTATCCTTGACCATTAGTGTTTACTCTGATGGGCGAGGCTTTTCCATAATACCTTTTTATCCATTCACAAACTTCTAGAAGGCAGTCCAATCTTTCAAGTGGTTCTCCAAAACCGCAGAAAACTATTTCCCTCCAATCTTTTATGTTCAAAAAATTTTGAAGTTCTTTTATCACCATTTGTGCTGTTGGTTCCGTTTGGAGTTTGAGTTTAAATCCTCCAACGCCATCTTTAAAGTTTCTTAGGCAAAAGTAACAGTTGTTTGAACATCTGTTAGTTATGTTCAGATATAATTTTTCTCCAAGCCAATAGACGACATTCTGCCTCTTCATTTTAAGCGCGGACACCAAACTATCCTAATTTGCATGGAATCTTATTTTCTTATCTTGAAACAGCCTTCTCAACAGTTTGGCGTGTTGAAGTGGAATAAATTTAAATCTTAATCTCAAGCTTATGGTTTTGTGTTTGCAGAGGCGCATTAAGGTGGTTAAATATATTTTTGTTACTGGCGGAGTTTTAAGCTCTGTTGGGAAGGGTATTGTAACATCCTCAATTGGCAAAATGCTTCAGGTTAGGGGCATAAAAGTCACGGTTATAAAAATTGACCCGTACGTGAATGTTGATGCGGGGACGATGAACCCCTACATGCATGGAGAGGTTTTTGTCACCGATGATGGAGGTGAAACAGACCTTGATTTGGGCTGGTATGAACGCTTTTTGGATTTAAACCTTCGAAAGGAAAACAACATTACAACGGGTTTGGTTTACCAAGCAGTTATTGAGAAGGAGCGTCGAGGAGATTTCCTCGGCAGATGCGTGCAAATTGTACCACATGTAACTAATGAGATTAAGAGCAGAATCCGCAGCGTTGCCAAACAGTCTGATGCCGATGTAGTTTTGACAGAGGTTGGCGGAACAGTCGGCGACATTGAGGGACTGCCTTTCCTAGAGGCTATTCGCCAAATGCGGTTGGAAGAGGGATTTGAAAACACTTTGTATGTGCATGTTGCGCTTGTCCCAATTTTGGATGTCACAAAAGAAATGAAGACTAAGCCGCTTCAGCACAGTGTTAACGAGTTAAGGCGCATCGGCATCCAGCCGGACATAATAGTTGCAAGATGCTCGGAAATGATAGACACGGAATCATTAAGGAAAATAGCCCTATTCGGAACAATACCGGAAAAGGCTGTTTTTTGCTCATACAACGTTGAAACCATCTACCAAGTTCCATTAATTTTAGACGAACAAGGCATGGGCGACTTCATCTGCCAAAGACTCGGATTCCACGACCGCAAACCAGACTTCAAAGAATGGAAAAATTTTGTTAACGCCATGCTAAACCCAGAACACAAAGTAAAAATCGCCCTCGTCGGCAAATACGCGGGACTAGCAGACAGCTACGTAAGCATGAATGAAGCATTGAGGCATGCTGGAGCCTCCTGCAAAACAAAAGTTTGCATCAACTACATTGAAGCCGAAGAGTTTGAACAAAACCCAAAAAGCGTAGAAACCCTCAGCAATTATGATGGAATTTTTGTGCCCTACGGTTTCGGCCCAAGGGGCACTGAAGGAAAAATTATGGCAATACAATATGCAAGAGAAAACAACATTCCCTTCTTGGGAATCTGCTACGGCTTCCAACTAGCCGTCATAGAATTTGCCCGAAACGTTTGCGGCTTGGCAGAGGCCAGCAGCGCCGAAATCAACCCAAAATCACCCCACTTGGTTATTGATTTAATGCCCGAACAGCGAGGAATCGAATATAAAGGGGCTACCATGCGTTTGGGAGCGCACAAAATAATAATAAAGCCCAACACCCTCGCCCACAAACTTTACAAGAGCGAAGAAATCTTCGAACGCCACCGCCACAGATTTGAAGTTAACCTCGACTATCTGGAGAAACTTGAGAAAAACGGCCTGGTTTTTTCAGGCAAAAGTGCTGACGGCAGAAGAATGGAAATCCTAGAATTGCCGAACCACTACTTCTTTTTTGCATCCCAATTTCACGGAGAATTCAAAAGCCGGCCGGGAAAACCAGACCCAGAATACTATGGTTTTGTTAAGGCCTGTTTAGATAGAAAGTTGGGCAAGCCTAAGCCTGAATTTTAATAGGAACGATGGTAGGGTCTGACAAGTTCCTCCAAAATTGAAAGCAATGTTGGAACCTTAAACACAACGTCTGTAAATGTAACTATCCCCACAAGTTTACCGTTGTTCATTACCGGAAGCCTTTTCACCCTCTTCTTAGCCATCAATTTTGCCGCTTCCTCCAGAGTTGCATTCTCATTGATTGTTAGAACAGGGCTTGTCATAACCTGCCTTGCTGTGAGTGTCTCTGGCGCTAAACAAGGTTCCACAATTTTTCTAAGTATGTCGCGTTCTGTTATTATGCCAACTGGCCTGTCGCCTTGAACAACCACTATTGAGCCTATGTCAAACTTGTTCATTGTGGCTACAACTTCCTTCATTGTGGTGTCGGGACGCACAACCCTAACATCTTTTGACATGACATCTCGAACAAGAACTATGCTTGCCATAAACTATCCTCCTCATCCTTAAATTCAGTTTTATCCTTTATTTGTTACTGTATTCAGCTTCACATTCATATATAAGCTTCATGAAATATTAGTTAGGATAATGCATGGACAAGCGCGAATCCCACGACATTGCAAGATTTCGAAACCGTTTAGAAAATGCCAAGGGCTATGGTGAAATATGGGAAATAGTTAAAGACTGCGCGGAATTTCACATGCAAAAGCGAAGGGGCGGCATGATGCTTTTCCTGGATGATTTACCCATCCAGCTAGGGGCCTATCACCCACTTGGAACAAACAACATTGTTTTGAACAGGCGGTTGGTTCAAATAGTTGAGGCAACAATAAAGTCAAAGCCTGTGGTCAACGCATTAATTTACAATCTTCTTCTACACGAGTATTTGCATGCTTTAGGCGAGTTTTCAGAGGTTGACGTTAGACAGCTGGTTTACGAAATTTCACGAAAATGCTTTGGCGAAGACCATGTAACAACCGCCATTGCAAAGAAGAGTCCATGGGCTCTGCTTAAGGATATTCCACCGCAAGCCCTTAACCTTCGGAGCAGAGTCGTGGAAATTGTTAGGGACTTTGAGAAAACTGACAAATATATAGTCTAAAATGGTGGTTTGATGGGCGTTAAAACTGAAATTGGGAAAGCCATGCCAAATCCGTTTAAGCAAAAAGGTAAGGCCTTAGTGAGTAAAGTGCAAGCTAAATCGAATTTTAAGGAAAGCATTTTAGACGCCGTAAACCTAATCGGGGGCTTCGAAAAAGCAATTGCAAAAGGAGAAACTGTGCTTCTAAAACCAAACTATAATAGCGCTGACCCACCACCAGCCTCCACAGACCCAGATTTCCTAAAAGCTTTGGTTGAGCTTCTTTTTGAGCACGGCGCTGGAAAAGTTTTGGTTGGCGAAGCATCAATGTTTAGGCTTTCGACAAGGAAGGTTATGGAGGAAACTGGTGCTTTGGAAAAGTTGGCTGGCACCGGGGCTGAGGTTGTGTTTTTTGATGAGGGGCGGTGGGTGAAAGTTGATGTTGATGGAAAATATTTAAAAAAGGTTAGCCTGCCGGAGAAAGCCTTGCAAGCCGACAAGCTAGTTTACTGTTGCTGCATGAAAACCCACAACCTTGCGGATTTCTCCCTAAGCATAAAATTGGCCTTTGGCTTCACAAAGGGCAGCGAAAGACCACTCATCCACATAAGACATTTGAAAGAAAAAATTGTTGACTTGAATACAGTCGTTCATCCAAACCTAATAATTATGGATGGACGTAAATGCTTTATAAAAGGAGGCCCATTCCACGGCGAAATCCGACAACCAAATGTCATCCTCGCGTCTGGAGACCGCATTGCCATGGACGTCGAATCAATAAAAGTTATTCAAAGTTTTGAGGGGACAGATTTAAAAAACGACCCTTGGAGTTACACGCAAATTCTAAGGGCTGTTGAGTTAGGGCTCGGCGTAAAAAATGAAAGCGAATATGCTGTTTTAAGCCTTTGATAAAACCCAGTTAACTTATAGCCCTATTTCTGAAGATATGGCTTTTAGTCCATTTAAGGCTATTTCGAAGAATTTCTCCCGCGGAATCCCTATTTCTTCGCAGACAAGAATCCTTTCCCTTTCAGCGCCGCGAGCAAAATCTTTATCCTTAAACTTTTTGGCCACTGTTTCAACCTTTACATCTCCAAGCTTTTTTGAGGGCATAACAAGGGCGCAAGCCACAAGCAAACCTGAAATTGCGTCAGAGGCAATTAGCGCCTTTTCCATGCGGCTTTCCGGTTTTATGCCTGTGTGATGAAAGTTGTGGGCTTTTATAGACTTTAAAATCTCTTCGGGCACAAGCCCCTTTAGGATTTCCTCAGCTAAAACACCATGCTTTTCGGGCGTGGCTTCAGTTTTCTCATAATCTATATCATGTAATAGGCCAATTAAACCCCAAAGCTCTTCATCTTCACCAAAAAATTTTGCAACACTACGCATTATGGCTTCCACAGCCAGCATGTGATAAACAATGTTTCTTTTACTCACATTCTTTTTTACAAGATTAAATGCTTCATCTCGCGTTAACAAAGCACTCACCTTTAACCTTCTAAGTTTAATGTGGTCACTATTCAATTTTTCCATGCATGGGGTCTGAAGCCAATATTTCTGGATATCTATCCCGCAACATGTAACGCGCAAAACTGTACATTTGGCATGCACCAGCATAACTACATTGACAGCCCCTAATAAAAAACGCTAAATTTCACGCAACAATTAAACTTTACAAGAGACCCACATGGCTTTAACCATAGAGAAAGCATCCATTCGCGATTTAGAGAAGTTATATGAAATTGAAATAAAATGTTTTGAGAAAGAAGCCTTCACAAAACAGCAAATTCACAGTCTACTCGCCAACTATAACTCGATAGGTTTAGTTGCCAAAATCAACAGCGAAATCGTAGGCTTTATTATCGGCATGATATATCCGGAAAGAGATTCTTTAATCGGACACATAATAACATTGGATGTTTCGCCCTTGCACAGGCGTAAGGGCATAGCCGAAAGGCTTTTGCAAGAAATCGAAGGGCTTTTTAAGGAAAACAACGTTAAAACTTGCTGTCTCGAAGTTAGAGAAGACAACACTGCAGCCCTAAATCTTTACCGGAAACTCGGATACCGGAGGGTTGGAAGACTTAAGAATTATTATGGCGATGCCAACGGAATATATTTGGAGAAAGATTTAACCTAACTTCAGCAACCTCAATTTTGTTTTTTCATCAAAAGCCCTTTGCAAATTTACGCCGACGCCCTCGATCACCATAAGCTCTGCTGTTGCCCCAACATAGGAACCTTTCATTAGGTGGCCTCCAAAAGCCTTGCCCTTCTCGTTTGAAACAACAATGTGAGCGTGAATTACAATCTCACCCTTTTCGTCAACCGCAACGTTGCCCATGCACGAAACTATTTCTAGAGGGCCTTCAAAAGTGATGTGCTTGTATTCGCCTTCCTTAAAATATCCAACAACAGCCTTCCTTAAACTTCCAATCACAATAAAAACTCCAGCTTTTATATTGTCTTCCTTCAATCTTTTTTGGATCGCCTCTGCTAAATCTTCTCCCTCTACAAGACGAGAGAAGTAGATTCCTCCAACATGGCCTTTTAACATTTGTTCACCCCAATGTGTTAGTTATTTTGGAGCATAAACCCTAAAAAGCTTGTTGACAAAATATTTGGTGGGAAGAGGTTTGGTTAAGAAGAAAAGGGGTAAGACAAAGAAACTTATTAACGCAATAGTTGTGCTTATCCGAAATACAACGTGGAGATGTGGGAAGCTTGAAAGATCGATAGTTAAGCATCTTCATAGGAGAAGGTTGGGTTTTGGAAGGCCTGAAATGCCAATAAACGATATGATTCGAAACTTTAATTTAACTGGAAAGAGGAGAAACGAGTTTTTAGATGCTATAAAGAGGCTGGAAAGAAGAAATATAGTAAAAATTTACTAGGCGTTGACAGCAAAGCTTGTCTTTTGACTCTTTTAGGATTTTTCAATCAGTCTCTTCGCGTCTTCAATCCATTTTCCAGTGATCTTCGGCGAAATTTTCAGTTTTGTAGCTAATTCTTTAGCCGAAGCTTTTGCCAGATCTTCAACGCTGCCTATTCCCAAAGACTTCAATTGTTCGGCCCTTTTCGCTCCAATACCCTTAACTTCGGTGAGTTCTATTTTTGGCTTAGAAACTTCAATAACCTCTGTAACTTTCGTTTCTGCTGGCGCAGGCGTTGGTGTCGGCGCAGGTGCTGGTGTTGCTGGTGCTGCTGGTGTTGGTGGTGTTTGAGCCGCTTGAGGTTTGGGTCTTTGCGTGTAGCCTAATCCTATGAAGAATAGCCCAAGTATTGCTGTTGTTACAACCCAAACGTTTCTTTCGAATTCCGCAAGCTGAAGGGCAAACGAAATTCCTGTTATGAGGAAAAATATTATGGCTACTGCGTAAAGAGCATAATCCGAGCGCATACTAAACTTCTCCCTACCCCTCTTATTTTTATTGGAAGAGTTTAAATAATTTTCTGAATTTAGGAGGACGAAAATAGGAAGAATCGGCTGTTTGGAGCTATTTTTATCGTAGCAGTTCTTCTTCTGGCGGAGGCTTTTTTATGAGTCCCTTTTTCATCAGAACTTTTAGGGATTCTCTGGCGTTTTGTATTATTGCAACAGCCCTCTCATACAATTCTTGTCTGCTTGGCTTTATTCTGGCAACTCCCTGCTCTATGGATTTCAATGCGCATGCAACTGCTTCGCGTGGATAAACTTCCCATTCTTCCATTCTTGGCAGTATATCCTCCTCATGTATGCCGCGTTCTTCTGCAAATTTTGCAAGTTCTTGGGCTGCTGCTATGCACATGTCGTCTGTAACTGTTTTTGCCTTAACATCTAAAACACCGCGGAATATTGCTGGGAATCCAAGGCTGTTGTTGACTTGATTTGGAAAGTCGCTTCTTCCAGTAGCCACTATGCGGGCTCCAGCTTCTTTGGCTTCCCAAGGCCAAATTTCAGGAATTGGGTTTGCACACGCAAATACTATGGAATTATCAGCCATGGTTGAAATCCATTCCTTCTTTATTGTGCCGGGTCCGGGCTTGGAGGCTGCGACAACGGCGTCAACCCCCTTAAAAGCCTCTGATATGTCGCCCCTTCTGCCTTCAGCATTTGTTTTTTGTGATAGGTCATATTTCCATGGGTCTTCATCCTTTTTTATGTCTTCTCTGCCCGGGTAGATTATGCCTTTAGTGTCCACCATTATTATGTTTCCGGGCTTGACTCCCCATCTTATTAGGACGTAGGCTGTTCGGATGTTTGCCGAGCCCGCTCCTATTAGGGTTATTAGGCTTTCCTTTGGGTTTTTGCCAACAATTTTGAAGGCGTTAATTAACCCGGCTAAAATTACGGTTGCTGTTCCCTGCTGGTCGTCATGCCAAATTGGAATTTGGAGGCGTTCCCTAGCCTTTTCCAAAACATAGAAGCATTTTGGCTTTTCAATGTCTTCTAAGTTTATGCCGCCGAAGGACGGCTCAATAAGCTCGCATGCGCGGATTATTTCTTCCGGATCCTTTGTTTTTAAGCATATGGGGAAGGCGTCCACTCCACCCAAATATTTGAAAAGTAAGGCTTTTCCTTCCATGACTGGCATTGCCGCTTCTGGGCCTATGTCCCCTAAGCCTAAAACGCGTGTTCCATCGGAGACCACAGCAACATAATTCCATCTGTTTGTGAGCTCAAAGGACTTGTCTGGGTTAGCTTGAATTTCTTTACATGGTGCAGCTACGCCGGGAGTATACCATATGGCGAAATCGTCTGGGCTCGTTATGGCGCATTTTGGCATAACCTGAACTTTTCCCTCATAAAACTTGTGCATTGGTGGGGCAAGCTGTGATGGCTTTTTTGCTTTGGCTAACAACTCTTCCACTGTGGGTTTTCTTTCAACCAATTTTTTCTTAACCATAGGGTTTTCTCCTTTTTGGATGTTGTTGTTTAGGTGGATGGGCTTTAAATGTTGCGGTATAATTTCTGAATTAGATTCAAGACAAAATATGCTTTTGTTTATTCGATTTTATCCATAATTTTATTAATTTACAGCTGATATGAACCTTAAAATCACAAAATAAAAAAGCTTGGAAGTTGAACTATTGTTCTCCCTTGACCGGCTAATGGATGATGTTTATGTCAAGTGCCTACAAGATTAGCCTAACAATGGCAATTTTTTAACTTTAATCTATGCCTTTCAAGGATATTATCCAGACTTTATAACCCTTTTTTCTAACGTTTTTGCCCCTCTTATTGCTGCCGCAGCAGTCCTTTCAAGCGTTTTTCTCTTGAAAAAATATTGGCATAAAACAATAGATAAATTCTCAAAAATTTGGGTTTGCTTTGCTGTTGGATTGATTTTCTGGTTTATTGGTGAGTTTGTTTGGGCCGTATACAATTTACTTTTAGGCGTTGAAATACCTTATCCGTCAATTGCTGATGCTTTCTGGCTGATTGGGTATATACCCGTTTTTCTGGCATTGTACTTTTATGTTAAGCTGTTTGGTGCTGTTTTATCAAAGAAGATGTTGGCCTCATCCTTTTTGATAACGGCTATCTTAACCATTATCGTTTCAGTCACATTAATAATTTCAATAATTGAAGCTGAGGCAGATCTATTAGCTTCGCTTGTTGGTTTGGCTTATCCCTTCTTTGATTTAGGCTTGTTTTCTGTGGCGCTTCTCGGTCACCTTATATTTTTGAAAGGAGGGTTAGGAAAATCTTGGCTTCTGTTAACTGGCGCTACTTTATTGGATGTTGTTGCAGACCTACTTTTTTGTTACACAACGGTTCAAGAAATTTATTATAATGGGCATCCGCTTGAACTTTTGTATCACTTTAGTTACTTGTTATATCTGCTTGCCTTCTACGTTCATTCAAAAGAGCTTTAGTGAGGGCGTGCAATGGCGAATAAAGAGGAGTTGTTTAAGCGGTGTTTGCTTGAGGCCGTGGATGAGGGTTTATTGATTCTTGGGGATAGTGGAAGAAAAGCCATATACTTTCACCTTCAAAAATTGCATTCACTTAAAAGAGAGGATATTCCCAACAATCCAGAAGCTTTTGCTAAGGGCTTACGTGAAATTTTCGGGGTTGGAGCCGAAGTCATTGAGAAGGCTATAATAAAAGTTTTGTATGATAAGCTTGGGTTAAAATTCGAAGAGAGAAAAGGATACACTTTTAGAGAATATTTAAGGGATTGTGAACAGCTTCTAAGAAGGACTTTACGCCTTAAAGTTTAGTCTAACGCGCCCTGAAACCTGTTTTATTCTGAGTTCTTGTGCAACTAAGAGTTACAGAAAATTGTCAATTAACAGTTAATCATAGGTGATTTTTATTCGGAATATTTAAGAAAACTTATAGGTTGTATATTCCATTCCACTTTATGGTGAGGGTATGCTTAAGAAGCTTTTTGTAACATCCCTGCTTTTTATTGCGGTGCTTTTGATGCTGGGAATTGCACAATTCTGCCTTTCATCGTCGCAAAATCCGAGGATTATTAGGGTTCCCAATAATTACCCAACTATTCAGGAGGCCGTTGACGCCGCTAGTCCAGAAGATACGCTATTGGTGGCGCCCGGCGTGTATTATGAAAACGTCGTGATCAATAAGCCTTTAAGACTTGTTGGGGAAGACAGAAATGACACGATAATTGATGGGGGCGGCTACAACTGGGACCGCATGACAAAGGCCATTTCTGTATTTTCTGGGAATGTAACAATCGAGGGATTCACTATCAAAAACGCTTTCTATGGAATATATGCAGAGGGTGTCGACGGCCTTATACTACAAAATCTTATTTTAACATCAAATGCCATGGGCGTGCGCGTTATCAATACCCATGCGGCAATTATTCAAAAAAGCGTAGCGTTCTTGAACGTCCATGGCATTTTCGTAGAAGATTCCTCAATGTGCATCATTAAGGATAACACGCTCGCAAATAACTGGGGGGGATATCCTGACCTACTTCTGGGTGGAGGCATTGACCTTGTCGGATCAAACAACAGTATAGTCGCCAACAACTTTTTAACCGAGCATAGGGTGGCAACGATTGAGCTGGCAGAAGCGTATAGAAATATTGTTGCAAACAACACGACCGTGAAAAATGGTCATGGTGGAATTGAAATTCATGGGTCTCATGAAAATTTAATTGTCAACAATACTTCGATTGAGGACGAAACCGGTGTTTACATCGGTGGAGGATCCACAGGCAACTTTGTTATAGGAAACTTCGCATCCGAAGGTGGTGTAGCAGGAATTGCCGTTATTTCATCCATGAATAACTTTTATACGAAAAATATTTTGTCCAACAAGTACGCAGGTTTTGCATAGAGACTACGTGCGATATTTTTGTTGACAATTTCATTGCTAATAATTCATATGGAGTGATAATCCATTTCAGTAATGGTAGTGTTTTCCACCATAACAATTTCGTTAACAATACTGTTGCTGTCCCCGAGGATGTTTATGCCAACTTCAACGTTTGGGACGATGGTTTTGAAGGTAACTATTGGGATAGCTACAAAGGCACGGACGCAGACCAAGACGGGATAGGCGACTCGCCATACATTATAGACCAGTATAACCGCGACAACCACCCCTTAATGGGCATATTCTCAAACTTCACCTTTACATGGCAAGAACAAAAACATTCAATAACAACAATCTCCAACTCCACAATAACAAACTTCCAATTCGACTCGACGCTAAAGAAAATAAGCATTAACGTCATAGGCGAAACAAAAACACTCGGCTTCTGCAGAATAACCATACCAAACACAATAGTTCAAGATTTATGGAACAACAACTACACCGTCCTAGTCGACGAAAAAGAACCTCTCACACTAAAGAATTGGACAGACGGCAAAAACACATTCATATACATAACATACCAACATTCACAACACACCATAACAATAATACCAGAATTCCAACCAACCACGCTACTAATTTTCATCCCCACCATAATATTTGCCATAGCCAAAAAGAAACACTTAAAACACGTAAACTCGAAAATGCCCTTTTCAAACTTTATAAGTGCAAAGGCTTAACAATCCAACTACTTTAATTGAAAGAGAAAATGGTTGGAATATTTCAAGGGCTTATGGCGATTAGTATCTTCTCTGACGGTATCCGCTTCTCCTTTCCCTTCCGCCGAATTCCCTTCTCCCCCTAAATGGGCGCCTCTGCTGCTCATAAACTTTGTTAGACAAATTGTTTTCCGTATTCACTTCGCCCACCAAAGCCTCCTTTGAAACTTCAAGGGTTCCAAATTTGCCTACGTTAAGGCGCATGTTACCCTTAAAGAGGGTTACATATCCATTTCCGATGTTTATGGTATCACCCTCATTCACTTTATCGATGTTATCATCCCATAAAGTAAGGTAAACACATCCAGTTTCATCGCCAACCAAAGCGTCGCAAACTCTGTGCGGCGCTCCATCCCTTCCAGAAGCTACGTTTCTAACATCACTTTTTGAAACAACTTTGGCTTTAATGTTTACCGCCCTCGAAGCCGGAGTTAATTCATTTATTTTCACGTCTACTGGTTGCCTAATTCCAGAAAAGCCTTCAACAGCCAATCTACTTCAACACCTGCATGTTTAACAGAACACATAACGCACTCTTAAACACTTAAGGCTTTTGGTTTTCAAGCACCTTTAAGCCTTGGACCCCTTGCCTCAGCCTCGTAAGGCAGCCTTCCAGTCCTAAAAACCACAAGCTTATCCTTAAATTCCGTTAAATAAGCCAGCACAAGCCTCTTCCCCTTTTCTGTTAGGGCATATACTGGTATTGTTATACCAACTTGCAAGAGGGCTTTTCCACCAACTTTTTCCCTAACTATTTTTGAAGCACTTGCGCATGCAACATCAGCTTTGACTATGTGCTCGACAGCCTCTTCGCCAACGCAAGTGTTGCAAACAGAAAATACCAGAACATCCAAATCTTCAGCAGCCTCAACCCTTCTAATTGCGCTTATTGATTCTGCTTGGAAGCCGGCAACACTCACAGCGACACGTTTGAAACCCAAACCAGACGCCTTTTTCACTCCTTCTGTCTGGTCGATCTTTGCCGAAGCTTTATCCAATATTGTTCCGCCCTCAGCCTCAACCCTTTCTATAACACCCTTTATCGGCGAAGTTCTAATTATACCAGTTAGCCTCGCACCTATTCCCTGTACAAGTCTTCCGTTTGATGTTATGACCGTGCCAGCTCCCTCGCAAACAACAACAGCACAGTCAATAAGCCGCTTTTCAAGCCAAACACGCATCATTTCAGAGGCTCCGTAAGCCACAATATTTTCGGCGTCAAAACAGCGATTTGAACAGCAGAACCCAAAACCATCAATTTTCATTTCAACGCTTTTCCGCACCGCCTCAACGTCAATTTTCTTTGTTCCATAAAAGGCCTCGTGTAAAGGACAATACTCAATTAACGGTTCAGTTAAGACTTCTATGCCTTCCTTTGAAATTCTAACACGCGCCCCGCAACAATAGATTTCATGTTCTCCCTCGACGGTCATTGGCTTTGCTCCAGAATTGTAGTTAAATTGTCCGCTTTATTTTTCTCTATTTACCATTTCGTTAATCTGCTGCTCCATCATGTGCCCACGGCAGTAAACAAGCGCTTTCTTAACGCCAGAAACCTTCAGCGCAGCGTTTTTGATGTCTGCGGCGAGTTTGAAGGCTATTGGACAGAAGGGGCTTGATGGGATAAATTCCACTTTGACGATGCCTTCCCCTTCTTCCTTAACATTTTTAATCATGTGCATCTCAGCAAAGCTCATGCCAGTTTCTGGGTCAACAACTTTGCCAACGGCTTCCCGAACCTTATCTTCCAATTCCGTCAAACTTCATACATCCAAACTTTTTTGAAAATGTAAGGCTAAAGCACCATATAAACTATTACAATAAATCTAGGCTTTTTGCCCCATTCTCTTAAGGTGCATTCGCCAGCTTAAAGCCATCTTTTGGGGATGCGAAGCTTTCACTTCGTCCACCCGCGAAATTGCAGTGTCATATGGCGCATTCAAAATTTTTTCCGGGTTCTCGTAGGCTTCGGCGCAAATTTTCTGTAGGGCTTCGGCAAAACGGTCAAGCTCCTCTTTCTCAAAAGATTCCGTTGGCTCAATCATCAAGGCTTCGTTAACAATGAGCGGGAAATAAATCGTTGGTGCATGAAATCCGTAGTCAAGCAAACTTTTAGCAACGTTTAATGCCGAGACACCGGTCTCTTTTTTAAGTTTTTCACAGCTTAAAACAAATTCGTGTTTTCTGGGCTTTTCGCTGTTGTAGGGGATTTCCAACCCCTTCGTAGTCCTAAGCTTTTTCATCAGGTAGTTTGCATTTAAAACAGATGTTTCCGCCACTTCCCTCAACCCCTCAAAACCCAAATTTAAAATGTAAGCATAAGCCTTCAACAAAACCGCAACGTTCCCATAAAAACCCCTAATTTTACCTATGCTATGGGGCCTGTCATAATCCAAGCGATAGCGTTTTCCATCAAAAACAATGCGTGGAACAGGTAGAAAATCAGCCAAATCCTTTGAAACTCCAACGGGCCCGGCGCCTGGTCCTCCACCACCATGGGGTGTTCCAAAGGTTTTATGTATGTTTAAGTGGACTATGTCGAAGCCCATGTCTCCGGGCCTAACCTTACATAATAAGGGGTTTAGGTTTGCCCCATCATAATAGAGCAGTCCGTCCACATCGTGAATTATTTTGGCTATTTCCTCAATGTTTTTTTCAAAAATTCCAAGGGTGTTTGGGTTTGTAAGCATCAAACCAGCAGTTTTTTCAGAAACAGCCTCCCTTAAGGCTTTCAAATTAACGCAACCTTCCTCGTCTGATGGAACGAAAACAACGTTGAATCCAGCCATGACTGCACTTGCTGGATTTGTGCCATGAGCTGAATCCGGAATTATAACCTCCCTTCTTTTTTCGCCCTCACCCCTGCTTTTATGGTAGGCTCGCATAAGCAATGTTCCCAAAAATTCGCCGTGGGCGCCAGCTGCCGGATGCAAACAAACCTCAAATGTTCCGGATATTTCGGCGAGCCAACGTTCAAGCCTATATAGGATTTCGAGGATTCCTTGGACCGTCTCCTCCTCTTGGTAGGGGTGAACCATGCTCATTGTTGGCAGACTTGCAAGATGCTCATTTATTTTTGGGTTATACTTCATGGTGCAGCTCCCGAGAGGATAAAATCCCGAGTCAACACCATAATTCATCTCGGACAAATGCAAAAAATGACGAAAAACCTCAACTTCCGAAAGCTCCGGAAGCGCCGGAAGTCCATTACGCCTCATATTCGTGGGTATTAATTCGTTAATGTCTCCGACAGCTTCTTTGACGTCTTTTTCCAGTTCTGGAAGAGTGAATCCCCTTCGCCCACGTCTTCCAAGTTTAAATATGATTGGTTCATTCCAGTTTGCTTGCCTAAACAAACCGTTTTCACCTCTTGGCTAAAATCTCCTTGAGAGCATTTGCCAGTTGTTGGATATCCTGTTTTGAATGCACTTCGGTCACGCAGTAAAGAGCTGTTTGGCCGAACTCCGGAAACTCTTTTGAAATGTCCTTTCCACCATGAACCCCCCGTCGCAAAAGTTCTTTGTTAATTTGCTTGACACTTAAACTGGACTCATCAAAGTTCACCGTAAACTCTTTAAAATGAGCGGATTTAAAAAGCGGCGTTCTCACCCCATCTAATTGCGAGAGCAGACGCATGGCATAATTGGCCCTATACATTATTTGCTCGGCAAGTTCACACAAACCTTGGGGCCCAAGCAAAGCCATGTAAACAGCCGATGCCAAGGCACATAAAGCCTCATTAGAGCATATGTTTGACGTAGCCTTCTCCCTTCTAATGTGTTGCTCACGCGTTTGCAACGTCATACAAAAGCCGTCCCTATCCCCTTTAACAGTAGTTGTTAACCCTATTATGCGCCCGGGCATTTGCCGAATCAAATTAACATCGCCGCGGCAGGCGAAAATTCCAATAAGAGGCCCACCAAAGTTCATGGGATTTCCCAGCGGCTGGGCTTCTCCGACAACAATGTCGGCGCCATACTCGCCCGGAGGCTTTAAAATTCCAAGCGAGGTTGGGTCAACGCCAACTATGAATAGGGCGCCATGCAAATGGGCTTGCTCACAAATTTCGTCAACTTGTGTTTCGATAAAACCCAAATATGAAGGATTTTCTATGTAGACCGCGGCTGTCTCATCTGAAACCTTATTTTTTAAGTCTTGAAGATCGATTTGTCCGCTTTCCCCCTCATAAGATAATTCCTTAACCCTTATTCCAGCTGGCTCAGCATAAGTCCGTAAAGTCGCTGCCCTTTCCGGATGAATTATTTTTGGGATTAAAATTTCCTTCCTCCTAGTTATTCGGGATGCCATGCGTGCAGCCTCGCCCAAGGCTGATGCCCAATCATACATGGAGCAGTTGGCGACATCCATACCCGTTAATTCGCAGATCATACTTTGATATTCGAAGAGGGCTTGAAGCATGCCCTGCGAAATTTCCGGCTGATAAGGCGTGTAAGAGGTAAGAAATTCACTGCGCTGAACTATTTCCTTCACTATAGCGGGTACGTAATGCGGCCAGCATCCAGCGCCTAAAAAAATGGGCATGTCGTTGAATGTTTTGTTTTTTGAAAGCAAAGCCTCAACATGCCTTTTAACTTCAAGTTCGGACTTTGGCTCTTTCGGTATGTCTAGGGGCTTTTTTAAAAAATATTTTTTGGGAATATCCGAATAGAGTTCGTCAATATTTTTTATGCCTATTTCCCGCATCATTTCTTGCTTAATTTCTTTCTGTGAGTTTGGTATGTAAGGGTGGCTAAGCTTACCCATGTTAGTACACCATGAGAGTTAAAACACTATTTGGCATAGCTTCTTTAAGCTTTTTCAACTTCCGACAGAGAGTTTTAAGATAAACTTTAGTAAAGTGGGCTCGCAGTCACCAACCCAAACTAATATTGTATTCCTTTTGTTGTAACCATCTTATCCAAATGCTTGACATCAACAATCTCGTTTACAAAATCAGCCCTGTCTATAAGCTCTTTTGGAGCGAATCTTCCCGTCAAAACTACATCAGTCCTTTTTGGAATTTTATTTAGAAAATCTAAAACTTCTTTTACATCTAAAAGCTTACAGTGCAAAGCCAAATTTATTTCATCTAAAACCAGCAAATGCGGCTTTTTTTCCTTGACAACTTTTTCGGCAAACCTCAATGCTTTTTCCGCTAATTTCTTGTCTTCTTCGCCCAAGTTGCTTAGGCCATGCCATCCCCTCCGCCCAAACAAGTAAATTTCATAGTAGGGCGCAAGCATCTTCCTAACTTTGTATTCGCCTGTTTTCCTCCACCATTTAAGGAATTGGATTATAACTACTTTCCTTTTATGGCCGATTGAACGAAGAGCCAAACCCAAAGCGTTTGTGGTTTTTCCAGCACCGGTTCCGGTATAAAGGTATATGTAACCCACATGGGCTTCTCCTTTACTTTAAAGGAAAGATTCAATTATTATTTGATGTTAAGTTTTAAATAAGATTATGCATTCTTTTCTTTTGGAGAACAAATTGATGAAATACGACTACGAAGAACTGCTGAAAAGGGCGCGTTCAAAAATTCCAGAAGTCTCCCTAAAAAGGGAAAGGCTGGAGCCGCCTAAGCCTCACCTAGCAGTTATAGGCATGCGAACAATAATTCACAATTTCAAAGAAATAGCCGACGCATTAAACCGCGATCCACAGCACTTACTAAAATTTTTGACCAGAGAGTTGGCTACGGCAGCCACACTTCAAGAGTCGAGGGCAATTTTTAAGGGAAAATTTTCCCATGAAACCTTCGAAAGGCTGATACAACGGTATATGGAAAGCTTCATAGTTTGTCCTGTTTGCAAGCGTCCGGACACAAAAATCGTTAAGGAAAAGCGTCTCTCCTTCCTTGTGTGTGAAGCTTGTGGGGCCAAATCCTCTGTTCAGCAACTTTAAATGAGAGTATAAAGTTGGAAGCCTACATAAACATAAGGAAAGTCGGCGGAAACGTGCTTTTAGCTATATGCGACGCTGAAATCCTCGGAAAAACTTTACGCGAAGGAAAAATAGTTTTCCACGTGAAAGAAGAATTTTATAAAGGCACAAAAGTGACGGTTGAGGAAGCCCTAGACTTAATAGCGAACTCCACAATAGTGAACATGGTGGGCAAGAACATTGTCCAAAAAGCCATAGAAAGGGGATACGTCCACCCAGAAGCCATATTAAAAATCGAAGGAGTTCCACACGCCCAAATAGTGAAAGTCTAAGAAATAACATTTTGGATAAGCATGCTTTTAAGGAAGTTAAATATTCTCTTTTTAGAAGAAGTATTATATTTGAGGTGCTTGGTTGGGGAAGAAGAAGGTCATTAGCGAAGAAGAATTAAGTGAGATGGTGCTTCCGTCTCCAAACGACGTTTTAGGCATAGCCGTCAAACTTTTGGGGTTTGACCGTGTTCTCGTAAAATGCCAAGACGGCCATGAAAGGATGTGCCGCATAAGGGGCAAAATGAAACGTCGAGTTTGGATAAGGGAGGGCGACGTTGTCCTCGTTTCGCCTTGGGACTTTCAGTCTGATAAACGGGGGGACCTAATCTGGCGCTATACCAAGGCCCAAGAAGAGTGGCTTAGAAAAAAGGGCTATTTAACAATCTAAATCCTCATTTTAGATGAAATATTGAGAAGCAGAAGCGCTATAATCTGAGTTAAAAAGGCATAGAAGGCTATTATTGGGAAAGGCAATTTATAATCCGCCATCACACCGTAAACTGCTCCGCCAACGAGTAGGCCCACGCCATAGGCTATGTTAAAAATGCCGTAGGCCGTGCCCCTCATAAAATCCGGTGCAAACCTTGATACGGCTGCGCGGTAAATGGATTCGTGCATGCCAAGCACCAAACCGAATATTGCAGCTGCAAAAACTATTGTTTGAAGTTCAACACCATAACCCATGACAATTAAAGAGGGTATAAGCGAAAGCAAAAACGGTGCAACTAAAACCTTTATCCCAAATTTGTCATAAGCAAATCCAGCAGCTAAAGCTGTTGGAGCGTCAACGCCTTGAATCAACAAGTAAATTACGGGAACAAGCCACTCTCCCCCAACTGGCTTGAGGATTTCTGAAGCTTTAATCAATATTATTGTGTAGGGTACAAGCCCAACGGTGTTAAGTAAAACAGCAAAGGTGTAGAAGTAGAAGGCTTTCGGCAAAAATCTTTTTTGGGCATCTGACTTTTTGGGCTCTATTGAAAGGGTTTGAGCGCCTATTTTCTTATAGGTGTATGTTAAAACTGCCAAAAGCATTAAAAATGGTATGGATAGGAAGCTGAAGGCAAGGTTATAGTTGCCTGTGGAAAGCATTAGAAAGGCCACCACAAAAGGCCCTAATATTGCCCCCACTTGGTCTAGTAGCTCATGTATTCCAAAGGCTTTTCCAGCCCCAACACCCTTGCTTATGACTGATAAGATTGTATCTCTCGACGGCGACCTTAGGGCTTTTCCAAGCCTCTCTAATAGAACGAGGAGTATGGCTATTTCTAATCCCAAAGGCAGTCCCAAAAGTGGAATGGCTGCTATTAAACCATAGCCTAAAAACACGAATGGCCAATACATCCTTTTTGTATCTGCAATAAAACCGCTGACAAACCTAAAAACATAGCCTAAAAAGTCACCTAATCCGCCGACAAAGCTTATGGTGAACGCCGTTGCGCCCAAAAGCTCAAGATAGCTTGGAATAATGCCCCTGGAGCCTTCATAAACGATGTCTCCCATTAAACTTACTATTCCAAGGAGCAGAATAGCAAGATAGGCATTTTTATGGCTGTCCTTCAGCGTTCCTTCATCATTTTCTATTTTTTCTGGCAATACGTTTTCTCCTGCTGACACATGATTATTCAAAATTATATTTATTTGCTTACTTTTTTATTTGGGCTTTAGCTTCTTCCCAAGTTTGAGTTATTTCCCTCAAAAGCTGTGGGTAAAATTTGAAGATGTCTTGCGGTTGTTCAACGTAAATGTAAAACATGTAATGTTTTCCGAAAGTTGTTAATCTAAATGAATGATAGTCTGGTTTTCTCGGCATTTCCTCTGCATATCGTGTTGCAATAGCATCCAGAATTTTCTCAATTTCCTCTATTCGCAAGGTGTGGTCAAAGGCCAACTCAAACCCATAGCGGAATAGTTCCGACTCTCCATCCATAAACCGGTAGTCTATGATGTCTTTATCCAAAATGTTTTGAGTGCTTATTGAAACTATGTTGCCTGAAATTGTCAAGATTTTCGCGTAATTTAGGGTTATTTCTTGCACAACCCCCTCGATGTTGTCTATGCGAATGTAATCGCCTACACGAAAGGGACGTGTGACAAACAAAAATAAGCCCGCTATCAAGTTTCCAATGGTTCTTGTGGACGCAAAGCCAACCGCTGCGCCACCCAAAGCCGAGAAGCTAATTACCGTTTCGGATGGTAAGCCTCCAACCCTCAGAAGCGCCATGACCGCGCCAACAAGCACCACTATTCTTTCAGTCAATATTATTCCATTCGCCACATCGAGGGGTATTTCCTTCTGCCTTATTATTTTGCGTAGCCATCTTGTAAGCGCACGCTCCAAAATTAATGCAACAACCAGTATTATGAGAACCCAAATTATAGTTATCAGATAAGGATATTCAATGAATATATCATTTAAAATCATCAGCTTAAACCTCCCATTTACGAATGGTATGATGCCGTTATAAATTTAATGATAAACCCTCTAGGAAAACTTTTATTAATGTTTAAAATTAGATGCAATGGCCCTAAAAAGGATGATGAATTATGGCCTTGCAAAAGGGAGATTTCATACTGCTGGATTACGTTGCCAAAGTTAAAGAAACAGGCGAAGTTTTCGACACTACAATTGAGGAGACAGCCAAAAAAGAGCGCTTATACAAGGAGGGCGAAATTTACGAGCCAAAACTTGTTGTGATAGGCGAAGGCTGGGTCCTCAAAGCTTTAGACGAAAGCCTAACAACAATGGATGTTGGAAAGACTTCAGTTGTCGAAATACCGCCAGACAAAGCCTTTGGCGAAAGAGACCCTGAAAAAGTTAAGCGGGTTCCACTAAAGCATTTAACCGCCAAAGGAATAAACCCAACCCTTGGAATGCGCGTTGAATATGATAACAAGCCAGCAACCGTCAGAGCCATTGGGGCTGGAAGGGTTTTATTAGATTTTAATCCGCCCTTGGCTGGAAAAACGCTTGTTTACGAAGTCAATGTTAAAAAGAAATTGGAGACTTTAGAAGAGAAGTTATCCGCCCTCATTCATCGTAGGATACCCGCCGTAGAAGAGGCCAAATTTAAATTTAAAGTTAAAGAAAAGGCCGTTGAAGTGGAAATGCCTGAAGAAGCCTTCTTTCTAGAAGGAATTCAGTTGGCTAAGAGGGGAATTGCCATGGACATACAAAAGTTCTTTCCAGCAATAACAACGGTAAAGTTTATTGAAACATATAAGGCCCAACCCCAGCCCAAAACAGCCGAAAAGACTTAATCAAATGACTCCAGTTACCTTCGCAACTCTTCTACAGTCTTCTTGACTTAAGTTTAATTTGTTAAGTATGGTGTATCTTTCAGGCCTTATTGACGCAGCCAACCCCAAGGCTTTTGCAACATCCTCCTCGCTCACGCCAAGCTCATGTGCACTTGTTGGCGCGCCGAGCTTTTTTAACGTGCTTTTTATCCGCTCCCATGGCCCGCCATGAAGGTAGGCCATCATTATGGTTCCAACACCACATTGTTCGCCGTGGAGCGCATGATTAGACCTTATCATGTCAAGCGCATGGCTAAATAAGTGTTCTGAGCCGCTGCATGGGCGGCTGCTTCCCGCGATGCTCATGGATACGCCGCAGCTTATCAAAGCCTCTATCAGAACTCTTAGCCCCTCAACGCTTTCGGGTCTTATTAAATCAGCATTTTTCATCACGAGTTTTGCGCTCATTAAGGCTAGGCTTGCCGCATACTCGCCATAATACTCGTTTTTCTCTTCATGCGCCAGCTTCCAATCTTTTACGGCAGTGAATTTGGCTATCACGTCTCCGCAACCGCTCATCGTGTACCGCCAAGGCGCCCCCATTATTATGCTTGTGTCCGCTATGATGGCTATGGGCGCTTGAGCCATGATGGAGTATGGCTTTTCAAGCCCCTTTATGGAAGAGAGTGGACTTGCTATGCCATCGTGGGAAGCAACTGTCGGAACGCTAATGAAGGGAACCTTTAGGCGGGCGGAACTAAGCTTTGCAACATCAATTTTTGTTCCGCCGCCAACTCCAAAAACAACCTGAGGTTTCAAAACCCTTATTTTCTCCTCAACTGCTTCAACGCTTTTAACGTCAGCTGCCTCAACAAGGACTGTGTTGACTTCCAGTCCTTCCCTTTCAAGGAGTTCTAAGATGGTTTTTCCAGCAATATCGAAGGTTTTTGAGCCTGCCACTATTAGGGCGGATTTTGTAAACCCCAGTTTTAGAGTGATTTCTGCCGCGTACTCGATGGTTCCTTCTCCAACAACAACTTCTCTTGGAAGCTGCATTCTATGGTGTTTTTGGGCCAAATTAACCACTGTGCTGACCATAAAGTTTTGTCTTAAACCTTTTTAAGCTGAGCGGTTCTGCTGGCACATGCAATGTTTAATTTTGAACCGCAATGTTAATAAATGCCATGGTTATGATTAGATGATGCTGTTTACTGATAGCATTTCCGCAGGCGTTTAGGTTTTGGGAGAAAATATAAAATGACAAATAATGATGTAGTCAACAAGTTGATGTTGAAGGGAACAACAACAATAGGTGTAGTATGCAAAGACGGTGTAATACTGGCCTCAGACACCCGTGTAACTATGGGCTTTTACGTAGCCCACAAGCATGGGAAAAAAATATACAAGATAGATGATCATCTTGCAATGACCATTGCTGGATCTGTAGCCGACGCCCAAAGAACTGTTGACATCCTAACAGCAAATGCCCAACTCTACAAAATTAACATGGGCAGACCCCTACCTGTCAATTCCGCCGCAAGACTGGTGGCAAACTTGCTTTTCTCTTCAAGATACGCGCCTTTACTGGCACAAGTGCTTGTTGGCGGTGTTGACGACACTGGACCACACGTCTTTTCGCTTGACCCCTTTGGCAGTTTAACAGAAGAGAAATGTGTTGCGACAGGTTCCGGTTCGCCCATAGCATACGGCGTTTTGGAAGACAAATACAAGGAAGGAGTATCCATTGAAGAGTTTCTGCCCATTATTGTCAAGGCGATTAGGTCCGCCATGAAAAGGGATGCAGCAAGCGGAGACAGCTTTAACATTGCAATAATAGATGAGAATGGTTATCGCGAGTTAACCGAAGAGGAGAAAGAAAATATTCTCAAAGACTGAGGATGCTAAATCGTGACTCCAAACTCTGAAAAAGATAAGGTGGAAATAAGCCAGTATATCCTAGAGCATGTTCCAAAGGAAGCGGAAATAACAAGAATAGAATATGAGGGCCCCGCCCTCGCAATTTACACTAAAAAGCCCGAAATCTTCGTAGACCAAGGAAGCCTAATCACAAGCATTGTAAACGTCATAAGGAAAAGAATAGTTATACGCTCCGACCCTTCAATAAGGCTTCCGGAAAAAGACGCTGAAAGAATAGCCAGAGAAATAATTTCGCCCGAAGCAGAGATTACAGACATATACTTCGACCCAAGTCTCGGAGAAATAATAATTGAGGCCAAAAAGCCCGGGCTGGTCATAGGGAAGAATGGCGCCGTTCTACAAGAGATTATAAAGCGAACGAAGTGGCGTCCACAAGTTCTTAGAAGTCCCCCACTACGCTCAAAAATTGTGACCCACATGCGCCATTACCTCCACTCAGAAAGCAAAGAAAGGGAGAGAATACTCCGTGCAGTTGGTGAGAGGATTTTTAGGCCAAAATTATATGAAGTTGGAGATGTTAGGATAATATCCCTTGGCGGAGTTCAAGAAGTTGGAAGGTCAGCCTTCCTCATTAAAACAAGGGAAAGCAGCGTGCTTTTAGACTGCGGTATCAATCCCGGTTCCTCGAAACCTTTTGAGGCTTTTCCAAGGCTTGACAGCCCAGAGTTTGACATTGATTCGCTGGACGCTGTGGTTGTAAGCCACGCCCACCTTGACCATTGTGGTTTAGTGCCTTTCCTCTTTAAGTACGGCTATGATGGGCCAGTCTACTGTTCGGCGCCCACCTCAAACTTGATGACACTACTTCAATTGGATTATTTAGATGTGGCAAGTAAACAAGGAATAATTCCTCCCTACGACCAGAAGGATGTCCGCGAATGCGTTTTGCACACGACTCCATTAAGGTACGGCGTAGTAACGGACATAGCCCCAGACATTCGCTTAACCCTCCACAACGCTGGCCACATACTCGGCTCTTCGTTGGTTCACTTGCACATAGGCGAAGGCTTACACAACATTGTTTACACCGGCGATTACAAATACGCTAGGACAATGCTCCTTGAAGCGGCGACAACAGAATTTCCGAGGGTTGAAACCGTAATAACCGAAAGCACTTATGGAGGCCCCGAAGACATGATGCCGTCCCGAGCTGAAGCCGAAGAACGCCTCACATCAATCATAAACAAAACATTAGAGCAGGGAGGAAAAGTTCTAATTCCTGTGCCGGCTGTCGGAAGGGCCCAAGAAATAATGCTTATTATCGATGGTTATATGCGTCGCGGGCTAATGAAGGAAGCTCCAGTTTTCATTGAAGGAATGATTTCAGAAGCCACAGCAATACACACGGCTTACCCCGAATATTTGGGTAGGGAAGTCCGCCACAGCATACTTTATGATGGGGTTAACCCATTCCAATCCGACTACTTCACAGTGGTTGAGCACCCAAGCGTTAGACAAGACGTAATAGACGGCGAACCATGCATTATCATGGCTACTTCCGGAATGCTTGAAGGCGGACCGGTAATAGAATACTTCAAAAGCCTCGCAGAAGACGAAAGAAACACCATCATTTTCGTAAGCTATCAAATTGAAGGAACCCTTGGAAGGAGAGTTCAGAAAGGCTTGACAGAAGTGACAATGATGAACAGTGAGGGTAAGCTTGACGTTGTTAAAGTCAAGCTGAAAGTTGAATCCATCGAGGGCTTTTCTGGGCATTCGGATAGACGTCAAATAATAAATTACATAACTAACCTTAAACCCAAACCGGAGAAGGTAATTGTCTGCCACGGAGAAAAGGCAAAATGTCTAAGCGTGGCCAACTTCATTCAAAAGAGATGTGGAATCCAAACATTTGTTCCGGCAACCATGGAAGCCCTTAGACTATTTTAGGCATATTTTAGGCTGCTGTTGGTATAGGCTTATTTGAAACTGCTGTTTTCTCCCGCCAAATCCTCACTCCACGAGGGCAAACAACAACTCGTTCCTCACCCAGTCTGGCTATGTCCCCGCCCACCGACTCGACAAACTCGCACAACTCGTTGACAGCCCTTTTGACATCGTCTATACTCTTATTTGCTAACGGGGTTATACGAAGAATCAAAATGTTCCCGGATTTAACCTCATTTTTGACAGCATTCAAATCCGACAAATCGCGGAGCGGCATCGCCTTCAAATAAGTTTTGCCAGAAACATCTTTAGCCTCAGTCTCTTCTTTCTCGCCTTTCTTGGGCTTGCGGAATATGTTACTAATACCCGGCAAACCTTTCCTCTCACAAACCTATTTTACATTCGAAACTTTAAGTGTTTCCTAATTTTGTGTCCGAATTATCAATACTGATTAATTTTATTAAAATGCTTTATGAATCTAAAATTCATGTCGTCAAATCCAGCCTAAGCTTCTTCATTAAATTCCATAATTCGTCGCCAACAAAATGGATGTTCCTAACAATAACCCCACGCTTAATGCTTCTTGCCTCTTCAACGCCATAATCCGTCACCCCAACGGCTATGGGCTTTCCATATTTCTCATCTACAATCAAGACAAAATCGCCCTTCTCAAAAATTCCATCAATGCGGACGACGCCCGGAGCCATAACATTAGCGCCATTGCAAACGTGTGAAACTGCACCCATGTCCACAACAACCCTAGGCGCCGAAGCTATAAACTCTCTAAAATTTAATGTTGGAAAGACTTCACCACCCGTCCTAGCCAAAACTGGATTGCCATTAACCATAAAAATCTCGTTGGATCCCGCAGCTGCAATTTCAACGTTAACCTTACCTCCAAAAATTTCTTCAAAATTAACTTTCAATTTTTTTGAGGCGCTTTCTAGAAGGGATTTTGCCTCCTTCGCTTTTAAAAAATACCTCCGAATTTTCTCTCTCATACGGCTTATTTCTTAGATAGGTTTAAATGTATAAGTTTTAAGAGTATAAAGACATAAAATATGGTTGAGTGTGGCAGAAATGAGCGAAATGACGACTGAAATACTTGAGCAAAACCTAGGAAAAATAGTGCTTGTACGCTTAAAAGGTGGAAAAAGTTTGCGTGGAAGGTTAAAGGGGTTTGATCAGCACTTGAACCTTGTTTTGGAAGAAACTGAAGACACCACAAACTCTGAAAACGTGAAAAAACTAGGGTTAATAATTGTCCGAGGAGACAACGTGGTGCTGATTTCGCCCCCGCCAAGGTGAATTCTTTGGGAAAGGGAACACCATCCTTCGGTAAGAGGGCTGGCAAAACACTCCATATAAGATGTAGACGTTGTGGAAGGAGATCTTACAACGTTTCCAAAAAGCGGTGTGCAGCCTGTGGTTATGGCGAAACAAAATTTATTAAGAGATATTCGTGGCATACAAAGACTGTAAATAGGGAAAGACTACGCTAGAACATGTTTGCTGCTTTTGCTATGAAAATTGGTAATAGCCCTTATCGATTTTAACAAATATTAATGGTCCCTTACTTCTGGAAAGCTCTCTCGCCCTTCTTAATGTAACGTTGACGATGTTTATTGTCCTCTCCTCATCCCTTAAATACCTTCTTTTGTTTTCGCCGAGCTCTGTCTTCAAAAGATTTTCGGCCAAAATTGATGTGCCGCAGATTTCCCCGTTCTTAATGAGCGTTGATATTACAACTTCTTCCATTTCCTTGCGGTTTGGCATGCTTCTCCACAATGGTTCGGCTTCGCTTAGAATCTTTGAAATTTTATTCCACCTGTTAGAATTCTCGTTTCCTATGAGGAGTTTAACACGTTCTTTCCATTTTTTGAACCACATTTTTGTCCAAAATTCCAAGAACTCTTCAAGTTCTTTTGGGTTCTCCCTATGGAAGGCTTCCAGCTTCTCAACAAGCTCACATTCGTTCAATTCCTTTCCAATAAGGTTCCAGTGAACTTTTAGGTAGTTTGTTAGGTCTTGGCAGGCTACTTGCAGCACCTTGCGGTCTGAACCAAAAACGTCTAATGTCGAATCTATTTCTTTAAGCTTTTCTGAAAGCATTATTTCAATGAAGTTCATGTTGTTCCCGTCGAAGCCTTCTCCTATATCTATAAAATAGGAGGCTGTCCTTTAATTAAGCTTTATTTATGTATGCTTCTATATCTTTTTTCGCTAACTTTCAGCTATATTTCAGTTTAAGAAATAATTTTAAAGCCAATCTATAAGCGTTCAAGGATGTCTGGAAGCTCGTTAATATTTCCAATAATAAAATCTGGATTCTCCTTCTCCAATTCTTCCCTAGAGAAAATTCCAGACAAAACTGCAACTGTAGTTGCTCCAACGCTTTTTCCAGCCCTTATGTCTGCGATGGAATCTCCCACAACAAGGCATTCTTCTGGTTGGATGCACATCATTTCCATGCACTTTTTTAGTGCGTCTGGAGAAGGTTTAGGTTTGTCGGCGTCCAAGGCTGTCATGACATGCTGGAAGTATTTTGCCAAACCAAACTTTTCAAGTTCAGCAACAACCGCTTCTCTTGGAACAAAACGCATGGTTATTAAAGCAAGCTTTGCCTTCTGCGAAAGCTTCTTCAAAGTGAGCGAAACATTTGGAATGGGCTTCGATTTTTCCGATGTAACCCCATAGTATGTGTTAAGATAGATTTTAAGAAACTTTTCCGTGTCCACTCCACCAAGCATATCATCTATTGGAAGATTCTGCTCCAACCTCTTTGGAATTTCTAAAGCCAATTTTTCGTCTATATTTTCTCGCCCCATAGATTTGAAAGCGCTTTTAACCGCATGTAAATATGCTTCTCTGGAATCAACAATTGTTCCATCTAAGTCTAAGATTATGCCTTCAACCCTCAACTTTCCAACGGTCATGGTGGTCCTCGCAGTATCTTATATGCCTAATAGGCTGGTTATTTCGCTTTTCGATATTTCACGATGTTTTATTAGACCCTAGTGAGCTGCCATAAGCCATTACAGACGCGTTTGAATTGCGAATTTGATTGAGTTTTATGTCGATAAGTTTTTATGTGTGGTTTGTTGTCTAAGGTAAATACCATTCTTATAAGTTTGGGAATGATGGCGATGGCTAGAAAGGCAAGGATACGCCTAACAAGCACCGATTACAAAAAGTTGGAAGAGGTATGTGAGGAGCTGAAGTCCATCGCCCAAAAGACTGGAGTCAAAATGGTTGGTCCAAAACCTCTCCCAACCAAGAGGCTGCGTGTTCCAGTTTTGAAGTCGCCTTGCGGCGAGGGAACAGCGACATGGGATAGATGGGAAATGCGGATTCATAAGAGGCTTATAGACATAGATGCTGAAGAACGTGTCATGAGGCGGATTATGCGAATTCGTGTTCCAGAAGAAGTTCACGTCACAATCGAACTTCTCTAAACCTTTTCTAAGCGCTTAAAAAATGATTCTGTATGAAATTAACGTGAGAACTAAGCTTACTGCAAATGCTGCTACCCAAACCCTTTTGTCCCATAGGAAAATTTTAAACCCATCAAGCATTCCAAAGGGAATCAAGTTAAAAAGTGCAATCCAAGCGTTGAAGGCTGCGCCCATCAAAAATATTGGGTTAGGATAAAGCAACCATAATAGGGAGAAAAGTGTTGATAAAACAATGTTGGTTAATGGACCAGCCAAAGATATTTTTCCGACACTTTTTCTATCTGCAAATCCAGCCACAACAACCGCGCCAGGAGATATTATCTTAAAGAAAATTGGCAGCATTGAAATTAACGTGAGGATTGCCCCTATAAACGTTAGTCTGAACTCCGCCCACAAATTATTCCTTTGCGCATTTAGCTTGTGCGCAATTTCATGCAAGAGAAAAGAAGCTGTCAAAACAGTTGAGAATGCGGCAAGCATAAGCGGGCTTTCTAATTTTTCATAAATGTTTGGGAGAATTCCTATCGAGAATCCTATGCCCATAACAAGCAGCGCAGCTATTGTCAAATGCTTAGCTTCTTTTGCACTGAAATGTATTGTTCCTTTTGCCAATTTTGTTGGTGAATAGGCGAATGTATACTCGTAGGGCGTTTGACCCCTAACAACCACTGTTTGCGGTTCCTTCCTTGGTGCGCGGGCAGATTCCATTCCAATGCATTCATGGTTTTCTGGTAGGCGATGTTCGGTGCAGAAGTAACCTCCACAGTATGGGCATCGAAATGGAAGGAAAACTTCCTTCTGGCATTTTTGGCAGTTCATTTTAAATTTCCTATCTGCTGTTATATTTTCATTTTTGTCATTTATGTGTATTCCTTGGTAAATGCTTAAAGCCATCTTGAATAGCTTAATTAAAGTGTCAGCAATTAAAATGGGGAAAGGGCTTTGAAGGCTTTCAGTTTTGTTCACGCTGCAGATTTACATTTGGGATACTCCCAATATGGGCTTGAAGTTAGGCGAGAAGATTTTGATAGGGCTTTCAAGGAGGTTGTGGATAAAACTATTGAGTTAAAACCCGATTTTATGATTATTGCTGGAGACCTTTTCCATCAAGCCCGCCCCTCAAACGTGACATTAGAAAATGCCATCAAAAATTTTAGGCGCTTGCGGGAGGCTGAAATCCCAGTTTTAACTGTTGACGGCTCCCACGACTCCGCCCCAAACGTTATAACAGGCTCAATTTTAAATCCCCTCGACAGCGCCGGGCTCATTTACCACCTGCCAAGGCATGAGGGTGCTTGCTGGAGAAAGCCAGAATGCTGTTACGTTTATGGTTTACCAAACTTTAGGACGAGGCGAAGAACCGAGGAAATGCTCCCACAATTCGTTGAGCAAAACAAGCCTACACCAGACCCAAACCTTTTTAACATAATCGTTTTTCACATGGCCCTAGACATTCCAGGCGTTAAGCCTCCATATATGGAGGCTGAGGCTTCGCCGGAGCTTATTCCCGATGGATTTGACTATTATGCTGCTGGGCATGTGCACACGCCTTACCAAGAGAAATTTAAAAATGGGCTTTTGGTTTACAGCGGGTGCTCTGAAACCGTAAACTATGATGAGGCTCAAACGTCCAAAGGCTTCTATTATGTTAGGGTAGGCGAAGATAAGAAGGTTGCAGCAGAATTCATAAAACTCGAGTCTCCCCGAAAGTTTGTCGTTTTAGAACATGATTTCACTGGTTTAACCCCCTCAAAAATAACTGAGAAAGCCATCCAACTTGTCAAGGGCGCAGACAAAGAAGAAGCCATAATAATTCCAGTTATAAAGGGGGTCTTGCCAGCTGAGGCCAACCGTTCAGAGGTCGACGTCGCACAAATTAGAAATGCTGCTGAAAAAGCCTTGTTAGTTCATCCAATCATTCAATTGCGTGAAAGCGAAGTTTCAGAGGAGGTTGTTCGCTCAATATTCGAAAGTGAATTCAAAGACTTGAGGGCGAAATCCCTCGAATATTTTACGCAAATTTTCTCTGAAAGATACCCTCCAGAAGAAGCAGCCAAAATAGCCCAATTGGCCATCAACCTAATCGAACCCCTCACAAGAAAGGAAGAGGAAAAAGTGAAGCAAGCCCTGGAGGAACTTTTGAAATGAAAATTGAAGTTGTCCAATTAGAAAACATCCGCTCACACGTGAAATCAACAATACCCTTTACAAAAGGCTTCAACTGCCTCGTAGGCGGTTTGGGCTGCGGAAAATCAAGCATATTATATGCAATAGACTTCGCCTTGTTCGGAGACCCCATTGGAAGAAGTTATGAATATTTGTTACGTGAAGGCACGGAAACCGGGAAAGTTACAGTGCAATTTGCTCAAAATGGAAAAAGCTACAAAATATCGCGGGGCTTGAAAAGGCGTGGAAAAGGCATAAGCCAAGACCTCGACGAACTGAAGCTTTTTGAAGGCGAAACCCTCATAGCAAGCATGAAAAGCGAGGCAATAGCCGAACAAATCAAGTCTATAACAGGCCTAAACAAGGAACTTTTCCGAGAAATAGTTTGGGTTAGACAAGAGCACCTAAAAGAGCTTTTGGACGCGCCGTCAAGAGAAAGACAAAGGCGACTGGACGAATTGTTCGGCTTATCAGACTACGAAACTGCTTGGAGCAACCTCGCCGGCTACCAACGTGAATATGAAGGTGAAAAAAGGGCATATGAAAAGGATCCGGACGTCTCTGGATTAGAAAAACTAAGCATGGAATACGACCAAACAGCCAAAGAATTCTCCTTAATAGAAATTGAACTTCAAGAAACATCACAAAGACTTGAACACGCGAAAAGAGCGTTAGACGAAGCTGATTCAAAACTTAAAAAACTGGAAGAATTGAAGAGTAGGCTTGAAGAGCTTAAGCGGGAAGAGGCCAAAACCCAAGCAAATTTAACAAGCGTAGAAGACGCCTCTGCCTCTTACGCCGAGAAAATTGAGGGTAAAAAGGTAATCATCGAAAATTTGAGCCAACGCATAAAGGATTTGGAGGCTCAAGTGGAAGCCCATAAAACCCAGCTAAAAGAGGCTGGTCTTTCACCAGACCAGCCAATCGAAACTTTAAAACAGTATCTATCAACCTTCGACGATCAAATCTCCAGTTTAAAAGCCGAACAAGAAGCCGCACTTAAAGGAATACAAGCAGACAAGAAAAGAGTTTCTTCGCTTTCAGCAGAAAATCGCTGCCCCCTCTGCCTACAACCTCTAACAGAAGATTATAAAGACATACTAATGCGGAAAATCCAAGAAGAAAACGATGAGCGACAAAGGACAATAAGTCAACTTCAAATAGAAATTGAAGAGCTGCAGAAAATAAAGAAGAAGGCGGGCGATGCCATCTCAAATATGCAAGTTCTCATGACAAAAATTGGGGAAATGAAAAACCGCCTGAACGGGGAAATCCAATTTTTAGCAGAGCTTTCAAGGGAATTTGAGGAAAAACAAAAACTGGAAAAAGAGCTTCGAAGTCGGCTAGCCCAAATAAGAAGCGAAATAAACCTTTTAGATGTTTCTCAGCTTGAGGCAGCAAAAATTGAGAGGGAACAGGCATTTAGAAGTTATTGGCAGCTTGAATCCGAACTGCGCATGAAAGAGAATCGTAAAAAGGATTTGATAAAGCGTTTGGACGAAATAAAAGAGAGAATAGACCAGGCCCAGCAGAAAATTGAGCGCATGGAGAAAATAACAAAAATTGTCGAAATTATTGGTAGCATAAGAGACGCCTACAGAAGCATCCAACCCAAACTCCGAAGCGAATTCATAAAAGTTTTAAGAAACTTTGTCCAGCAAATCCTCGACAGCCTCGTCGGCGCAGAGGGCCCACTAATAAACGTTTTAATCGACGAAACCTACACGCCATACGTAAAAAGTGAAAGCGGCATCGAAAGGGAAGTCTCAAACCTTTCTGGAGGAGAAAGAACCCTATTGGCTTTTGCCTACCGCCTAGGTTTAGGCCAATTAATCATGCAGTCAAGGACAGGTCACGGTTTAAGTATGCTCCTCTTAGACGAACCAACAGAAAGCCTTGGTAGAGAAGACGGCTCAATAGACCGCTTGGCAGAATCAATCTCCCGTTTAAAGGCTATAGAACAAATTATTGCAGTTACGCACAGTGATGCGTTTGCGGAGAAAGCTGAGCACGTGATAAGGCTTGAGAAAGAGGCTGGGATAAGCAAAGTTTCAATTGAAAAATAATCAAATCAATCAGTTAAGCGAGCAATTTTTCCATAAGACTTTTCACGGGTTATTTTAGGTTGGATTATCCTCCGTTTTTCATTTATTATTGTTAATAGCGTGACGAAACAGATAAAAAAGGATTGGTAAGTATTAATGTGCTAAGATGAAGGCAAAATGCAGACAATTGAAAAAATATTGAAAGCGGTGAAAACCTCCAAGACTTACGTGGAAAATTTGAAGTCAGCCTTAAGCAAACAGGATGAAAACCTTCTTCATGATGGCGTTTGGCACGCTGCCGCAGAATTAGAATATGCACTTTTTCTCCTCTCAATAACCTTACAAGGCGAGGACGATATTCCAAAGCCGAAACTTAACCCTGACATTAAGAAGGATTTGAGTTCGGTTTTGGCTGACGTTCACGTTTTACTTGACGAAACAGAAAAGTTTCTAGAAGCCAAAAAGATGCTAGATTCTTATAAGAGCGCTTATGTTGCTAGGCATTATTTGCTTAAAGTTCAAGAGGATCTTGCAAAAAAGAGGCGTGAACTGTCCAAAGGGAAAGGATGACGCCTATTCTTCTTCTATTATTTTCTTTTCCTTAATTGTCAAAGTATTATTTTCGCCGCCAATGACTCTGAAATAATCTTTTAACTCAACTTTATGCAGAAATTTTTTCAGAAGCACTCGCAAATATTTTTTCGAAACAATTTCCTCTTCACCTTTTATGCTTATATAGTCTGCTGCCGTGCTGGTTTCCGCTTTAATTTTCTCTTTCAAGAAACTTTCCAATTCTTTTATTACATCTTCTCCTTCGCTCTTAAGCTCTGATATGTTTATTTTAATTTCTGGCATGTTTTTGGCCTCCCGCTTTATTTCCTAACCATTATGACTCTCACTTGGTCGCATGCATCTTCGCATGCGTCTGCAATCATTTCCATAGCCTCCAACAGCTGGCCTACTAAAACTGCCACTCCAGCTTTTTGTATATCCTCCTTTCCAAGGAGCTTTCTAACATTTTCGTGTATGTCGTCCACTTTTTCTTCCTCCCTTTCCACAGCGTCAGCCGCTTGGAGAGCTTCTTCCGGTTTTGTCATCATTTTGTTAACACATGTTTGGAGGGAAATTGCACATTCTTTAACACTTTTCACCATATTCAAGAATTCTCTTTTTAGCGATGTTGGCACGTGTTCCATTGGTATGGCGCTTAAAACTCGTGTCGATTCCCTTCCCCAATCTGCAACCATATCCACCCTTTTAACCAAGTGCATAAGGTCTTCTCTATCTATTGGTGAAAGCTCAACCTTTGAAACTTCATCCATAACTTTACGTCTCAAAGAGTCTGCTTCCTTCTCGCTTTGGGCAACCCTTTCAACGCATTTCTGTTTTTCCTTGTCGTCATTTTCCACTGCGGCTTTTATGGCCTTTTCGAGATCCTCCACTATGCCGGTTGTCAGGGCTAGGTGGCGTTGGATGGTTGTAAGGGCTCTTGTTTCCCTTCTTTTCTCAAACCATTTTATTAGTTCACTCAACTGATATTTCCTCCTTTAACCCCTTTTCTGGATACGCGAATACGTGGGCCTTTTCGGGCGGGAAGCTTACTGTTATTTTTTCGCCTATGTTGAACCATTCTTCGGTCATAGATGGCTTAATGATGACGACTAAATCTTGATTTTGAAGTCTAATTTCGTATCTAACATTTGTTCCCTCGAAACTTTTTCTTTCGATTACGCCTGCAATCGCGTTTTTCTCCTCCTTTATTCCCTTTTTCGCCAACAAAGCCTCGGGTCTTATGGCTAAAACCACTTTTTCACCCACTTTTAAATTTTTGTTTGCTGCTTGAACCCTCACCCCGCCGCGAAGTTCGATTGTTGCTATTTTGCCGCTCGTATTTAATACATAGCCTTCTAGAAAGTTTGATTCTCCTATGAAGTGGGCTACAAAAATGTTTTGGGGGTTCATGTAAAGCTCTTCTGGGGTTCCAACTTGAAGGATTTTTCCCTTTTTCATTACGGCTATTCTGTCGGAAATGGCCATGGCTTCGGCTTGGTCATGTGTCACGTGAATTGCTGTTAAATCCAAGTCTCTAACCATTCTTCTAATCTCATATCGAAGCTCATTCCTAACTTTCGCATCCAACTGCCCAAGTGGCTCGTCCAAAAGAAGCAGTTTTGCCCCTGCAGCCAAAGCCCTTGCCACGGCAATTCTTTGCATCATTCCACCACTTAACTCGTTTGGATAGGCGTCTAAACGCTCATGCAACCTAACCATTTCAAGCACTTCGTGTCCTATTGTTTCAGCCTTTTCCATGTCGAAGCCCTTTACTCTTGGGCCATAAATTACATTGTCCCAAGCGTTCATGTGGGGGAATAGGGCGAATGTTTGGAAGACAAATCCTATATCCCTATCTTCTGGCGGAACATCGTTGACAAGTCTGTCTCCTATGTAAATTTCCCCTTCGTCCGGTTGAATTAGGCCTGCAATAAGCCTAAGCAATGTTGTTTTTCCGCATCCGCTTGGTCCAAGCAGAGAAAAATATTCTTTGTCATGGATGTGGAGGCTTACGTTGTCCACTGCGACAATTTTTCCAAACTTTTTTGTTACGTTGACCAAGCGGACATCTGGCATTTTTATATCTCCCCTAAGTTAATCAACATGTAAAGGGACGTTAACCTTTTTGAAAGCGCAGACATATTAGTATCTTCCCTTCCCTCTAACAACGAGTCTCAAAGCTAAAAGAATTATGAAAGAAAATAATATGAGAAATCCGCAGCCCAACCCAATTTCTAATGGTGTAACTGAGACTTCCTTCTTAACCCAGTTGACGAGAACTACTGGCGCTGTTTTAAGCGAGGTAACGGCGAGGGTTGCCCCAGTTTCGCTTATGCTTCTCGTGAAAACCATTATCGCCCCGGAGAATATGGAGTACTTTGTTAATGGGAAAATTATTGTTGTGAAAACCGCCATGGGTTTGGCACCAAGCGTTTTAGCCGCGTCCTCGATGTCTAGGCTTATTCTTTCTACTGCTGCTGCCATCGATCTTACAAAGTAAGGGTATGTTATCGCCAGATGAGCGAAAACCAGCAACCACAATTCAGGGACGAAGGCAACGGTCTCTTTCCAAAAAAACTTGAGAGAAACCCCCAAAGCGATTGATGGAACAATCAATGGAATGTTAACAAGGATGTCAAGCATCGTTGCCGCTAATGTTCCAAACTTTTTCCTTGCAATCGCGATTGCCATGGGCAAACCCATCAAAATGTTAAGAAAGGTCACCGAAACACCAACTGAATATGTGAGGACGAGACTTTGCCAATAAGTGCCCCAAACGCCCACGCCAGAAACAGCATCTCTCAAAATGTTTGTGAATGCAGCTTCAAATGCTGGTAATGCGACAAAAATGGATGGTACAAGCACTATTGCAAAGAATATTAGAAGCGTAAAGGTATTTCTTGTGGTGGCTGCTGGTTTATAACTTAATTTTCTTTCAACCGACGGCCAAACCCTCCTTATGGGAATTTTAAGTCTTGGGCCTAAAGCGCGAATCACAGCAAAAATTAGGCATGATATGGCTATAAGTATGAAACTTGCGAACGCAATTGACCCCTCATAAAGTGTTGGATTAACTTGTGAAAATTCGTTTTTCATGTTTTGTATGAAAACAGGCCCGTTTTCAAAGGCTCCTGCAACCATCATGGTCGCTCCAGTTTCAGAAATTGACCTTGAAAATGCGAGTATGAATGCGGCTATTAAAGAGGGCTTTATTATTGAAAGCGTAACAGTTCTTGACGCTATAAATGGCGGCGCTCCCAAAGTTCTTGAAGCCTGCTCATATTCCATTTTATAGTCAAGTAACGCCCCAACAATAACTCTAACCACAACGGGATAAGAAAATGCAAAATGAAGCAGCATAACAAGAAGCCACCCCTCAGAAATGAGTGATCCACCAAAAAGTGCAGACACTCCACCCGGATCGCTCCAAAACAAAAGGAGCGAGTAGCCGAGTGCAGCGGTTGGCACAATAAACGGTATATCACATAGTGTGTCAAGAATGTTCAGCCACCTTGATTTTCCCCGGGCGATCAGCCACGCCATCGGGAGTCCAGTTAAAACATCGATTAACGAAACAATCAAAGCCAAAACAAAAGAGTTTTCAATAGCCCCTAGGGCTCTTCCCAAAATTTCTGGTCTGCTTAAAACCTGCTGCATATTTCCCCACTTAATTATAATGCCCAAAATCGGAGGCAACAATATCAACGCAAAGAACAATATGATGGCTGTAAAATAGACTCCATACTTCACAGCCTTCCTCGAAGATAACTCATTCAAGATCTCGCTAATTGACCTAGACAAACTTTTCGTCCCTATTCTCCGACAATGTTATCCGTTCCTCTTCTCATTCAGCATTTTAAACTGATAAATTTTCTTATAAGAAAAATGTCCATAATCCGTAAGACTTAAGTGATTCCGGCATTAAATTTCAGTTGGGCTGCTAGATGCTGTCAGCTTTGTTGTGGCTTGACCATTGTAAAGCTGCAGCAATCTAGCAGCCTTCTCGGCTCCTAATTTTAGAAGCCATTTGCTTCGTATGGACTTTAAATTAGATGTGATAAAAAGAAAGAACTGGGAAGCAAACTTAGTATGTTGGTGGGGGCGGTGGGGGAAGTGGAGGCGCCACCATTTCTTTTGGTTTTATGAAAAATGCTATTAACAAGATGATTGCGCCAACGAATCCTATGTAAACGCCTAGCCCGGCATATTGAACAGCTCCAAACTCGTTCAATGCCATGAGCCAGCCAACCCAGCATATAATTCCTAAAATGCCCGCAATTATTGCAATTTTCTGCTTTATAATTGACACGAATCCCAAAAGCACGGTTATAGGATATAATATCACAGTCAATAGGGCTCCTACGGCTCCGGCGGTCACGACTATTTCCCCAGAAGATGCCTCTCCGCCTTGGATAAGCAAACTGTACATGTGAAATAGGCTTATATAGACTGATAAATCGAAGAGGCTTATTGAAATTACTGGTAAAGCACCTGAAACCAAAAAGATGATTGTTCCAATTAGTGATAAAATTTTCCAGTTTGCCAATTTTTCACCATCTTATGGCATGTTTACATCTAAATTGTTTTTAAGCTTTGTTATTTGCGTTATTTCCGAATTGGCAGAAGTTGGTTTAAGAATTTTAAACTTGCTTAGCCTTGTGCTCTTTTCCTAAAATCATCAAGTCTTTGAAGTAATCTCTCGAATTGCTGATCGGTTATTCGGTCTTGAAGAAACATTGTGATGATGGACTTGTTCATGTTGTCCATTTCTTGGCGGAATCTAAGGTTATCGTGAGCGTGTAGATCATAAAGTGTGACTATATTCTTGTATAGGCGGCTGTAAACTCTATTACGTCCAAGTATTTTTCGGCCGCGAAGTCCAGTGAATGTGAGAACCGTGAGCGAGGCCATAACACCCCAGCCTGCCGGGGTGAACAGCCAAAGGCTGGCCCCTTCCCAAAGCATTTGGCTTAAGGATTTGGCGGGTGGTCCGCTGATGACTTTCAAGGCGTTTGGGTATTTTTCTTCGGTTCCTATTGTGAATGTTGCCGTGTTGCCCTTTATAATACATAAGTCTGCGGGTGTTGCTTCCTTTACTTCTGTGTTTAAGGGCATGTTTATCTCGATGACCTGTTGAACTTTATTGGTTTTTAGCTGGTTGGATAACATGTTAATAGTGAACGTGTAGTTTTGCAGATGCTGAGTAAGTATGCTTGCGGGAGCTTTAAACTGAAGTTTATACCATACGCCATTTAGACTCCATTCTCTGCGGAGCTCCCACCTTTCTAGGCTGCAGGTCGAAATTTGGGTTAAATCAAATCCGGTAAGCCAATTTTCCAACATTCCCTCACCGGCGAAATACTCGGGAATGCGTGTTATGTGGAACCATGTCCAAATCTCCGCGTCGGCGGTAGTCTCATTGTAAGAGTATTTTAGCTTACTCATGTTTGGGTCAACTCCATACCATTGTGTGTCAATTTGCCATGACAGTTCAAGCCACCTGTTAGGTGATTCTTCAACAAAAGCGGCGAAGTCGTAGAAGGTGTTGAATTGCGTATTGTAGTAGTAGCTGACGTATTCTTTTATTCGCGACCAATTGAGCAACTCGTATGTTTCAACAAAGATGTCGCTCTCGCCCACTAGGCTTTGGTACATCCATGCGCTATGCCCCAATCCAATGCTTATCCATTCTGGGGTTTGGCTTGTCGCTCCTTCCTCAGTCCACTTCACATGTTCTAAGGATGCATCTATCACATCATAAATGTACCAAATGGGTTCCTCGACGCCCCAAACTTTCGTACACATAGAGGTTAAGCCTAAATTTATGGCAGCTATAAGAGCAGAAAGGCAGAAGATTGCTTTCCACTTTTTCATCTATTCGCTCTCCTGTGCAAGTTGGTTATGTGAAAGAGTTTGAGTCGCTTATAGATATTGCTGTTAGAACGTTGGCCTCACTATTCCAGAAAGTTTTAAATATTCAAGTAGCAGATGCTTAGGCATACAACATAAATGGTTAAGGGAGCATTATGGGTGTTAAAGAGGCATATTTGCACGATTACCTTGCTGTATGTTTCATCGGCGCCATATTTGGCATAATTGGATGGATCCTTGCAATGGGTGCCGAAGGCAACTGGGGGCTATACATAGCATCTCTCATACTATCTGGTCTTTTTATCGCTTTGCCAGGAGGTTTTGTCGCTTCCTACCTTCACATAAGACTACATGTTGTAGGCGAGAATTTGGAGATGGGCGGCCTTAGCGTGGGCCTTTTCACAGGCATAATCTACGCAATAATCACTTTGTTTATAACGATTGCACGGGCAATTGCTTTCACATTTCTTGCCGGAAACTATTTTATAAGCTGGATTATTAACGTACTGTTTGCATTTATCTTCTTCATGTTAGGCGGCTACGTCTGCGGTATGCTTGAGCGAAGGCCTTTCTCAATGCCAGGAATATTCGACCTATCGCGTGTTCGCCGGGGACCCCCGCCCCCACCCGAATTGGCAGCTCAACTATGCCCTACATGCGGTCAACCCCTAACTTTCGTACAGCAATACAATCGATGGTATTGTCCTAATTGCAAAAAGTATGTCTGAGAGCATCCTCATTTTTATTTAAATGCGTCTATCTTGCGTTAAAAGATAAAAAGTGTAGATAATGAAAATACGTTTTAAACGTACTTTTTATCTTTGTAGCAGTACCATCTCTGATACTGCTGTATGTAGGTTAGTGGGCCTCCACAAGTTGGACATCTTGGGGGTTGTGCTTGCGCTGCAGCGGGCTGTGATGCGAGAGGTGCTGCAAAAGCTTGCGGTTGGGCTGACGGTGGCTTGAGTATTACATAATCTCCTGCCGCTTGAATTTCCTCCCATGGAACCTCTTTGGTTTCACCCTTCTTGGTTTCAATTATCAGCGTCATGCCAACCTTTCCCACTGTAAAAGCGATATCTTGAACTGTTCCCACATTGAAGCCCTCACTGTCAATGACTTGCATACCTATCAATCTATCTTTTGTCAAAGCCTTCTTTTCTTTCTCTTGTCTTGACATCACAATCACTTTAGCCAGTTAGGTATTAGCAAACACCTCTTATAAATTTTAACGCTATTCTAAGCTTACCGTCGAGTTTCAAGTTAACAGTTTTATATTTTATAGATAGAAAATGATAAAAAGAAAATGTCAAAATATGTAAGGGCGAGATGGGAAAATGTCCACAGCATTCGAAGGTAGTGAAGCTCAAATTGACGTTGGAGGACATTGGCTTTTAAGAATTGTAGCCGCAATAATTGACACCATACCATGGGCGATAATAGGCTGGGTGATTTGGTGGGTTCTAGTCTGGTATCCGGGTGCCCCACTTCGCTGGGCTTTGGGCGGGCTGGCATGGCTCGTATGGGTTTTCTTGATACCTATTCTCTATGGGCTTTTGTATGTCATATACTCGGTTGTCTTGGAGTCGTCGGTCTCCGCTGCAACATTTGGCAAAAAGCTTGTCGGCTTGCAAGTTCAAATGCTCGACGGCAGCAAAGCACCAAGAGACAAAATTCTAACGCGAAACATAAGCAAAATATTGTGGATTATCTTACTATTGGACTTTATAATTGGAATTGCCACTCCAGGTCCAGACCCAAGACAAAGATATTTCGACCGAATAGCCGGAACAACAGTAATCAACGTAAAACAACCTTTCGCCACGCCTCCTCCTCCACCGCCACCTCCTCCTCCGCCACCCCCATAAAACAAGGTTGAAAGCTGAACATGCTGTCTTCGGCCCAAATTTTTCTTTTTCAACGAATAATAGTAATTCTGCGAAAGTGTTAAAAACAATTTTGCTAATGAATGTGTGTGAACTACATGTCGGATGCCCCTTATTTTCCCCCACCCCCTCCGCCTCCTGCCCTTAAGGGTTTTCACGCGCCTGGAACAAACTTTTTCTTGGGTGTTAGAATGTGGCTGTCGCTGTTTGAGAGGCAGGTGCCTTTGAAGAATAATAAAAGTCCAACTTTTGGTTTGTTGATTGCGCTTCTAGTTTCCGCAACTTTAGGTGTGTTAATTTCCGTATTGTTGCAAACTGTTTTGTTGCCGGTTGGCATGACAGTTTTGACAGTGTTTTTTGCTCCTTTAACAGAGGAGCCAGCAAAAGCTGTTGGCATGCTTATCGTTGCATATTTTGTTTGGAAAGTGGTTCCTAACCGCAGGTATGGGGCTGCCTTGGGAGCAGCTTCTGGGCTGGGTTTTGGAGTAGCTGAAAGTCTCCTATATATTTATGGTATGGTTGCCACGAGTCAGCCAGCCGAACTTATATTGGTTAGGATTTTACTTACGCCGTTTATGCATCCTATTTGGTCTGCTTTTGTTGGTATAAGCGTATTCGCATTTGTCTCAAGAAAATTGAGGCCGGAAGGCTTCCCATGGGCTATATTAACAATGTTTTTCTTTTTAGGCGTAATTAATCATGTGCTTTGGAACGGCATTTCACTGGGCCTGGCTGGCTTTGGATACTTGCCAATTGGAGTTAACGTGTGTTTAACCCTTCCAATTTTCTTGATAATCCTCCGGGATTTGTTAGGCGGACATTTTAACTTTCAAAACTTCTTCGAGCCTCTTCCAGAACCATACCAGCCATATCCAATAGAAATGCCTATACCTCCTCCACCGCCTCCGCCATAAAATCTTGCCAAAATAATATGCGAATATGGCTGGTTGCCCAATAAGCCAAACAAGAGTATGACAGTACATAAGCTTTTTTATGTCAGTTCGCCCGTCGAGTCATATCACAGCCTAAGCTCTATTGACTCTCCAACTCATCATCCAAAAATAAAATGCGAATAATCTGATTTAAGGCTTATTGGGCAACCTTTTTCTTCATCCAGTCGGTTTTGGCATCCCGTCCATATCTAAATTTCTAAAGGTTGCAGCAAATTAAATGAGACTCTGCCATTTCTAGCCTTCCACCACCCCAATTTTGGTTACGGATATTCCACGCCTTTCCAATTCGCGAGTAAAGGGGTTTATGCCCAACGAGTCGCTGGCGATGTGTCCCGTCACTATCAAGTTGCCTTTGCTCTCTGCCCTCAGTTTTTCTAGGTCTATTGAGCTTATGTGAATGTATATTAACGTGTTGACGCCGTGTTCAAAGTATGTCTTTGCGATTTCGTAGCCTCCGTTGGTGGCTGCCGCGTGGGAAACAACAATTTTTCCAGCTTTGTTTTCATTTTTTCCAAGGCAAACGTTGATTTTTGTGAGGGCGTTTTTGAATTCGGGGAGCTCCATTAAGGCGGACACCACATCCCCAACTTTAGAGTTTTCCCTCACTTTGTTTTTGATTTGCTCAACCATCCTTTTTCTTCCAATTTCGTCAAGGGGCATGTGTACGTTCATGAAAGGCATTTTCAAAAGCCTTGCAAAATCCACAGCTTGAGCATAATTCCTAGTATGCGCTTCTACACCTAACTGTTCAAGTTTTCTGCTCACAGCCATCTCGGCCTTTTCCAGCGGGACACAGGCTTCCACCATTTGTTGAACATGCCTCCTAAAGACTTTTGGAAATCCGAGAATAGCTGATCCGCCCGCCGGATGGTGTGCAATAACAGCGTCGTAGCCTAACTGTTTGGCAAGCAAAAGTTCTGCCGGTCCAACATCGATGCAAAACAAGACGCGTTGAATGTTTTTGCCTTCAACATAGATGGCGCTGTCTTCGGGGACCTCGGTTAAACAAGCAAGTTTTAGGGCTACCTCCATAATCTCTTCAGTATTCAACATCCCATCCCCATGAAACAGATAATTTTGTTTTGGACCACCCTATTTATTAGTTTGCAAAATTTTATCAAGAGCCCGCCAAAAATAATCAGTTGTGGACGTGAATATTATGGACGTTTTCGAAGTCATAAAGGGAAGACGTAGCATAAGAGCCTTCAAAGACGCAGATGTTCCTCAAGAAACCGTTGAGAAACTTATTGATGCTGCCAGATGGGCTCCTTCCGCTGGGAATATTCAGCCATGGGAGTTCATAATTGTCCGCAACCCCGAAACTAAAAGGCGATTGGCTGAAGCCGCATTGGGACAGTCCTTCATTGAAGAGGCGCCTGTAGTAATTGTTGTATGCGCAGATGAGGAACGTTCTGCCAGAGGCTATGGCACACGTGGAAGAACACTCTATTGCATACAAGACACGGCCGCTGCAATACAAAACATCCATTTAGCAGCTTACGCCATGGGGCTGGGCACATGCTGGGTTGGAGCCTTCAGAGAAGAAGACGCAAGAAAAGTCCTAAACATCCCGGAGGGCGTAAGACCAGTAGCCATAATACCTGTCGGCCACCCGGCTGAGTCACCTGCGCCACGAAGCAGACGACCTATAAAACAGATAGTGCATTATGAAAAGTTTTAGGTGAAATCTATGAAAATGCGAAGTTACTATTTGGGCGAATTAACATGGCCCGATGTAAAAGAGTTTCTTAAAACACATAACACGGTCATTGTGCCCGTTGGAAGCTGCGAGCAACATGGCCCCCACCTGCCATTAGATACGGACGCTTACGACGCTTTTTGGCTTTCACTAAAAGCTGCTGAAAAGGCTGAATGCGCACTTGTCGCACCACCAATTTATTATGGGCTTTCCCTACATCACATGGACTTTCCAGGAACAATAACTCTCAGTTCCCAAACCTTAGAGCAAACAGCCTTTGAAATAGCCTCCTCACTAATAAAGCATGGTTTCAAAAAAATCTTGTTTGAAAATGGTCACGGCGGAAACACACCAGCCCTTGAGGCTGCAGCCCAAAGGATTAAGGCGGAATACAACATTTTTGTTGCAATTGACACTGTAGGCCTCATACCAGACTTCATAGAAAAGTTTATTGAAACCTCATTTGACGCGCATGCCGGAGAATTTGAAACATCCACAACCCTCGCGAACAGAGAAAACCTAGTAGTCAAAGAAAGAATCCAAAAGCCAAAAATAAACCTTCCAAAATCAAAATACACAAAAATTGGACTAAAGGAGTCTGGACCAAAAATTTCATGGGGTTTCCGAACAAAGGAAATAAGCGAAACAGGCGTTATAGGCGATCCGACAAAAGCCTCGAAGGAAAAGGGCGAGGAGCATGGAAACTAGCGATAGAAAGGCTTACAGACCTATTGCAAGAGCTTGACAAAATGAAATTTTAAGTCCCAGCTCTCAATTCATGAAAAGAGATTAATAATATTACGTGATAAAGTTCAGAAGGGAATAAAAATGGACAATTTAGAGGAGGGACTGAGATGGCTCGATCAAGCAGAGGCAGACTTAAAAACCGCTAAAGACTGCAAAAAAGACAAAAACTACTACGCAAGCGCCTTCTTTTCTCAGCAATCAGCCGAGAAAGCTCTAAAAGGATTTCTATATTCAAAAGGTTATAGAGCCTTAATAACACACTCTGTGACTGAGCTCTTGGAGGAATCAGCGAAACACGCAGCTGTTTTCAAAACGTTTGTAGACTACGGAAAAGAGCTTGACAGACATTACATTGGTGCGAGGTATCCAAACTTTTATCCAAAAGGTCCAGCCTACAAATATTATACGGAGGAAATGGCCAAAAAATGCTTAAGCTATGCCGAATTAATATTGAAAGAAGTAGCGAAATTTTTGAAAAAATAAAGGATTACATTAAGGAAGTCGTCGCAAAACTGAACCCGCACTTAATAATTTTGTTCGGGTCCTTTGCAACAAACAACATTAATGAAGGTTCAGACATAGACATTTTGGTTGTGGCAGATTTTAAGGAGGATTTTCTTGATAGAATAGGAAAGCTTATGAATTTAAATAAATTTGGAATACCCGTTGAGCCTGTTGGTTATACACCCAAAGAGTTTAACAGAATGAGAATGGAAAGAAATCCTTTCCTTCTCGAAGTTTTGGAAAAGGGTAAAGTTATGTATAGGCGCAACAACTTCCTATTATAGACATCGAATTTAGCATTTATGTGGGGCTGAAGAGTCTATTGCGATATTTAACAATTGCAGAAGCCTATGAAAAAATTGAGGCTACAACAAAAAGGCTGGAGATGACAGACCTTTTAGTCGACCTACTGAAAAACACGCCAAAAGAAATCATAGACAAAGTTGTATACCTCACGCAAGGCAAAATTTACCCAGACTTTATGGGCATCGAAATAGGCGTAGCTGAAAGACTAGCAATTAAGGCTTTAGCAAAGGCTTCTGGAAGAAGGGAAAGCGAAATCGAAGAAGACTTGAAGAAGACCGGCGACCTCGGCGAAACAGCCCAAAATTTCATAGCAAACAAAAAGCAAATCACCTTCTTCCAACAACCCCTAACAGTCCAAAGAGTCTACGAAACACTTGAGAAAATGGCTAAGGCTTCGGGTTCAGGTGCAATCGACATGAAAACTGCGCTTTTAGCTGGACTTTTGGCCGATGCAACACCAAAAGAAGCCAAATACATTATACGAACTGTCACCGGAAATTTGCGTTTAGGAATAGCCGACATGACAGTACTCGACGCCTTAGCCATAGCCTACGGCGGCGGAAAAGAAGCCAGAGAACTCATAGAACGCGCTTACAACATATCGTCAGACCTTGGAAGAGTTGCAAAAACACTAGCCGAAAAAGGATTAAAAGGCATCAAAAAGTTTCAGGTTCTAGTCGGCGAACCAATAAGGCCCATGCTTGCCGAAAGGCTTTCCTCCCCAGAAGAAATTTTAGAAAAACTAGGCGGAAAATGCATAGCCGAATACAAGTATGACGGCGAAAGAATACAAATCCACAAAAAAGGCGACGAAATAACCCTATTTTCCAGGCGCCTTGAAAACATTTCTAGTCAATACCCAGACGCAATTCAACTCGTCAAAAACCATGTGATGGCTGAAGAAGCAATTTTAGAAGCGGAATGTGTTGCAATAGACCCGGACACTGGCGAGATGAGACCGTTTCAAGAATTGATGCACCGCCGACGCAAGTACGGCGTTGAAAAAGCCATGGAAGAATATCCCGTTTCCCTCTTTATGTTTGACGCCCTTTACATAGATGGCAAGGACCTAACACTTGAGCCATACCCAACAAGAAGACAAGCACTTGAAAAAGTCATAAAAGAAGGCGAAAACGTGAAAATAGCCAAAAGCATAACAACAAACAACCCAAAAGAACTTGAAAAATTCTTTTTAGAGGCCATAGAAAACGGCTGTGAAGGCCTAGTCTGCAAGTCAATGGCCGAAGACTCCGCATACCAAGCAGGCGCAAGAGGATGGCTCTGGATAAAATACAAACGCGACTACAAAAGCGAAATGACAGATACCGTGGACCTAGTAATAGTAGGGGCATTCCACGGCAGAGGAAAACGAGCCGGAACATACGGAGCCCTACTCCTCGCAGCCTACAACCCAGAAAACGACACATTCGAAACAGTAACCAAATGCGGAACAGGCTTCACAGACGAAGACCTGGCAAAACTCCCAAAAATACTCGAAAAACACAAAATAAACCACAAACACCCAAGAGTACAATCAATAATAGAAGCAGACGTCTGGTTCGAACCAGCCACCGTAATCGAAATCCTAGGCGCAGAAATAACCCTAAGCCCAGTCCACGTCTGCGCCATGGACGTAATACGCAAAGGGAGCGGCCTAGCAATACGCTTCCCACGATTCACAGGAAACTACAGACTAGACAAGGCAGCAGAAGACGCAACAACAGTAAACGAAATCGTAGAAATGTACCAAAAACAATTGAAAAAAATTGTTGAAAGCTAACATCTATAGGATGTAAAAACATCCCTTATATGAGCGGGTACAACCAATTTTATAAGGATGATAAATGTGAAGTCAATCCCAGTAACACTATTCACAATTATGTGCATTTTCATTCTCCTTCCCATACCATTAACCAAAGCCGCAGAACCAGTTGTAATAGAATTCTTCTATTGGGATCCAACAACGCATCCTAACATGTGTTGGACATGTCCAAGCTGGCTATCCGCTCTAGAAGATTATCAGAACAAATCCAAAATTCTTGATAAGATTGAATTGTTTTATGGAAGCAAAGTTCAAATCTACCGAATAGAGTATACCTCGTCAACATACGACTTTTATGTTCCACGGAACTCCTTTGTAATAAATCACGAATACCTCCTTAAAGGTGCATTCACAGAAAATGATGTAAAGCAAGTTATTGATGCTTATTTAGAAAAATCTCAACTACCAGAACAACCTTCACCCCCATCTCTGACAGCTACTCTTGCTCTTGCCTTCACTTTCGGTTTCTTTGAAACATTTTCCCCATGTTTAATCATCTTGTTAGCTTTTGTTTTGAGCTATACTGTAGACGAAGACCCTCGCTTTAGGAAAAAATTTTCAAAAGTTATGGCTTTCGCGATAGGTTTTATTATTGCAACCATACTTGTGTTTTCCTCCTTAGTCGTTGGGCTTGTGCTCTTGTCTTTAATGTTGAACATCCAATATGTTTTAATGTGGGTTGTATCTGTTTTCGCCATAATTTTTGGGCTTAATTTGTTAGGACTTAATCTTTTTGGATTTCTTAAAAAAGTTGACACCAAACCTTTAATGCGAAAATTGACTGAAAAATATGTCTTTACATATTTTGGGCTCGCTGCACTTGGATTTCTCTTTTATTTTCTTGACCCTTGCCTTGCACCCGTTTTTGTGGCTATGATGAGCACTTTCTCATACGACGCGCTTCTTAATTTTTTACCCCTTATACTCTTCATATTTTGTTTAGGAGTAATAATCCCGTTCATCGGTATCGGAGTTCTCGCTGGCTCCATATCAAAACTTGCTAGGGGAACTTATCGACATAAAGCAAAAATTCGCGCGGTTAGCGGGTCAATATTGATCAGCTACGCCCTTTACCTCATTATTTCTTATTCCACCTCCAAAATTATTTAGGAATGCGTGAATGTAAGCCCACAAAGCTTATGCAAACCCTAAATAAACTATACCTTGTGAGGACATGAAAACTCAAACAATCCTTCTATCATTACTTTTTCTCGAACTAATTATAGCATTAATTGCTTTCATAGACTTTTCAAATCAAACAAAATTATCCCAAGCAGATGGATCCCGCGGAGCTTACTTTACAGAAATTAAGTATCCGTCAATAATTCATCAAGGAGAAAAAATCACTTTAACCTTAACCATCTATAACAAAGAATGTTCAATAGACGATGGCAACGCCTCCTTCTTCCTAATTTTTTACGTGAATAACGACCTTTGGTTAAACGAATTCAACAGCACAGAATATAGAACTTGGCGATGTGAAAAGGGAAACGCAGTCACCCGACATTACATGATCGCTGGTTTAGAGGATATTAAACCTGTTACTCACAATCTAAGGGCAGAATTATTTTGGTACAGAGGGGACGAAGCAGTACTGCAAGACGTAAAAACAGCCAACGTAACAGTTGCGTTGATTGTCGAAGCAAACAACCTACTAATCCACAGCTATCTAACCGTTTATTTAATAGCTATTTTTCTTCTAGGGTTTTACATAACTTTGAACGGGCATATTATAATTTCTCCTTCATCCCAGAATGCAAAATTAAAAGCTTCAAGGCAGTCCTCTGCAAATAAAGGCTTATTGTCGAGGTTATGTAATAGCGCGTTTAGTTTTTACTTATTTGTATTTGCATCATGGCAAGGAATTAACATAGCCTTTTACGCGTTTCCTATTCCGGCCAGATTTCTTTGTTATGTACATTTAATGGTTCAAATATGCTATTTCGCCATACTAATTGTGTTAATTAAAAAAAATGGCTCAAATTTTGCAGAACTTGGTTATATATGGCCAGAAGCTAGCCACAGATATATTTTCTACAGCCTATTTTTAGGAGTCTTCTATAGTTTTTTAACAATTTTTTTACCCGGAGCTTTTAAGGGCTATGAAATTTTTCCATCTAACATGAATGTTTTTTGCATGATTTTCTTTTCGATAATTTCTAGCTTTATAGTCGAAAGTATTTTCCGAGGATACATTCAAACAAAACTTATAAACTCAATTGGTTTTCCGCATGCAATTTTTGTAACTTCAATCATGTATGCTCTCTACATGGTGTCTTTTGCGCAGCCTAACCAATTTTATCTTGCCTATGAAATTCTATCGTTCTTTATAGTCGGCATTCTTTTAGGATTTTTATTTCATAAAATGAAAACGTTGCTATCTCCCATAATTTTTCATGCTACTTTACTGATTTTTAAGGATCTCACGCCCATTAAGGCTATAGAGCCAGATTATACAATATTGTTTGGAGAGCTTGTAGCTCTAGCCTTTACATTGATTTTACTACATATTTTCGTTACAAAGGGGGATGCATCCAAAATTTACTTATCTAAAAACGTTGAGGACTTTTTTGGGGCTTCGTCATGATTTCTGGTAATCTTATTTGTTAAGCAACATATAAAAATGTCCCAGAACTGATAATGTTGAAGGGAGATTGTGTTTGCGGAAGACAATTTTCTTTGGGGGAATAATTTTTTTGCTGGTTGGCTTAGCTTTTTTGTTAGTTAGCTCATATCTGCAAAATTTTAATCTGGTGCTTGTTGAAAAAGTATCTAATAGTCTGGGGATGTCTGCGATTTTAGAAGAGAAAAAAACCTATGTTTTGGACATAATATCCAGCGAAGCTTGGAGAGACGATTATACTGCTGGATGGTATGAAGAAGCACAACCCGTTGAGATTGTAATAACTTCACCTAATGGAAACAGAACGAGGCTGTTGGCATATTTCCTTGCACGACTTCCCACAAGTTCAGCGTATAAGAGCACTCTCCCAACTTTGGTGGGAGTTGAATATTTAAGTGTAGATTTCCACAGCCTGGACGTCGACAAATATTATCCACGTGTTCGTATCACCATAAAGCAAGGGGGATATTACCAATTCAATATCGTTGAACAAACTTTAAACTGGACTAGTGGGCCGCCTAGAGAAATCCAACTTTACAGAGAAGTTGTTGAAATTCAAGAGTCACAAGCACTTTTCCTTCAATGCGGCAGTGTTCTAAGCATCGTTGGTTTCGCAACTTCAGTTTACGGTGCGAGGGCTGCTAAAAAATTAAGAACTAAAAAAAGGGTTATTCAACAATGATCATGAGCTAAAGTCCTGCTGCAAATTTAGTCATAACTTATGAACAAATTTATTAATTTGAGAATTAAAATCATGGAAATGGGAAATAATATGAAATTTTTAGAAGACATTGAAGAGTACATGCATTCTCAAGAACTAATCATGGTTATTTTGTTGACAGGATTTTTCATATTTCTATCCTTCATTGGATATACTAAAATGTCAACAACAGAAATAATAGTGAGGGGGCAACCTCACCTAATCCACATAGCGTATTATGGCTTCCCTTGTCAAATGATTGGAATTTTAAATCCGCTTACAGATATGGAAAACTATTGGATATACCAATCTGGGCAAGGTCTAATCCGAATTATATGGAGTGGACTACTTTTGAATGTCATTCTTTACTTCTTTTTAGCATTCTTCATAATTTACACAATTAGAAGGTTAAAGGGTTAAACTTAGGTGTTCAAAAAGTTTAGGAAAGGTTACGATGAAAATAGCTCAGAAAGTTCATCAGTTTCCACTTGAGATTGGGCTCTCCACCATCTTACTATAACCCAAAACATTAAAACTAAAATGGCAGCCTCTAGCAAACCGAAACCTACAGAGGCTTGGAACCAGAATTCCGTCCAAATGGCAGGAGGTGGTTCACTTGTAACGATTCCCTCTATGTCCTTATGTGGAATTTGTTCACTACGTGAATTGGGAAGCGAACTGTGTCCATCCATTGGACCAACAATTTTTATGGTTGTTGAACCTGGATTGACACAAGTAAAGTTGATTATTGCAACGACACCGGATCCTGTTGCGCTTACGCCTTGCTGGGTTATTGCATTAAATATTCCAGTTATATTACCTGCTTCATTGTTTACCTTGTTTACCAAAAAGATTGTTGCATTGGTAAAACTTTTCAAAAAAGGGCCCTCAAATATGCTATATCTAATGCCTGTTACCGGATCCCTCCATCCTTTTGGATCTCCCGTCGTCACTTTAAGTATGTTTGGATCCCATGCAATGTGGGCCCGAAAACCAGCCATGTCAACTACGTCAGAGACCGTTATGTTTACTATTATAGTTTGACCAGGCTGAAGTTCCACATTATAATATCGTGTTAAAGACACTGTTGCTCCAGACGAGCCGGCTATATATAAGTTTGCTACAATTGGGATTACGATAGCTAATATAAATAGCAATAGTAATATTTTTTTCAATTTTTCTTCACCATTGCTTTCATATTTAAATTTGCACATACTTTTATCTCTAACGGTGGACTTGCTGCAACTCTTTAATATCGTTTTGGGAAAATTTTAAAATTCAGTTTAAGCTTTAGCGTGTGAAACACTAGAGTTTGTTAAAAAAATTATTGTATTGTCCACATGGTTCCAAAATTCTTTTTCAAATCTTTTCCAGTCTTCTTCTGCCCTTAGCTTTTTAAGGAGCATGTACCCGCCAAAAAACATAGTTGTTAACAAAATTGGTGTTAACGAATGTCTTTTCGCTTTTTGGCATAGTTCAAGTTTCACGATGAAGTCATTTGGCTCTCCCTCTATGGCCACACTGATATATCCGTCGAGTTTGAATTTTGGGGAATCTTCAGCAAAGATATTGTAACCTTTTTGTGTTTTTCCTTTTATTGCCTCAAAATCCATTCTTTTGAAAAAATTTCCTATATAGTCTATGAGAAGTGCTAGGTCAACGCCTTTGTTCATCCATCTTCTCTCCATATACGACCCGATAATCAGTTTGATGCTTTTAGAATAATGTTTTCATTCTAACAATTTTTTCTAACATTCCCTTTTCGCGGAAATAGTCAACCAAATAATTTTTTGCTTCTTTGACGCTTACATCTCTGCCAACATAAATTAGACTTAATTCGCCCCTCACGGGTTTGGCTCTAAATTTAGGTATAATTTGGTGCGAAGCTATATTGAAACGCTTTATTATTTTCACTTTGAAGCGTTCAAGGCCATGGTCGGGACATTTTATTTCTACAACGATGCTGGGCAAGGTAGCTACCGCCTATTGCCCTCTCAAGCAAAATACCTTTTTCTAGATAAAAACTTTTGCTATTTATTGAAAGAGGTGGCATGCAACAAAGTGTCCGTTTCCATAATCTTTTAATCGGGGTTCCTCTGTTGCGCATATTTGCATGGCTTTTGGGCATCTTGGGTGAAATCTGCATCCTGCAGGCGGATTGACGGGACTTGGCACCTCGCCTGAAAGTGTAATTCGCCTCTTTTCAATCGTTGGGTCTGGAATGGGTATCGAAGCGAAGAGTGCTTGGGCGTATGGATGAAGGGGATTTTTGTAGAGGTCTTCGGTTTGTGCCAGTTCTACAATTTTTCCAAGGTACATGACTGCAACTCTATGGGCTATACATTCAACAACGCTGAGGTCATGACTTACAAACAAGTAGGTTAGCTTCAAATCTTTTTGTAAATCTTGAAATAGGTTGAGGAGTTGCGCGCGTACGGAAACGTCGACTGAAGATGTGGGTTCGTCCAAAACTACAAATTTCGGGTTTGTTATCAAGGCTCTTGCCACCGCAATTCTTTGCCTTTGTCCTCCACTAAATTCGTGAGGATACCTGTAGAGGTGTCTTTCTGTTAGTCCAACCTTATAAAGCATTTCTATAACTCTTTTTCTAGCTTCTTGACCTCTTGCTATCCCTTGCACTTGCAGTGGTTCTGCCACAATGTCTTTTACAAGCATTCTTGGATTTAAAGACGTTGTAGGGTCTTGGTAAACAATTTGCATTTTTCTCCTTACACTTCTTAACATTCCGCTTTTGTATGTCGCCAAATCATGCTTTCTTCTCAGCTCTTTCAATCGACTTGAATTTTCAGCGCCTGAGTTTTCCAATTCATGTATTTCCTCTAACACGTTATCTGGAACATCAAAGTATATGTGCCCAGCTGAAGGCTCCAAAAGACGAATAATAGTTTTGCCAAGTGTAGTTTTTCCACACCCCGATTCTCCTACAAGGCCGAAACATTCTCCTTCAAAAATGTTTAGATTCACTCCGTCAACTGCCCTGACTTCCGCAACCTTTCTTCTAAAGACGCCGCCAAGGACTGGGTAATACTTCTTAAGCGCCCTTATCTCCAACAGAGCTTTCATTTCGTTCACCATAGTTATTGATATAGGAAACATTGAACAAAGTGTTCTTTTTCGACTTCCACCATTTTCGGCTTTATTGTTCTACATATATCCATCGCATAACGGCATCTATTATGGAACCTACAACCCTTAGGCGGATTTATCAAACTTGGGACCGTTCCCTCGATGGATTTGAAGGGGCGTCCAGGTCTGGGGATGGATTCAAGTAATCCTTGTGTGTATGGATGGAGTGGATTTTTGAAAATTTCTAATACATCAGCTACTTCCACAACATTTCCGGCGTACATAACTGCAACTCTATCGCACATTTCAGCTATGACGCCCATATCATGTGTCACGTAAATAATAGATGATGCAAATTTCTCTTTAAGCTCCTTTATCAACTGTAAAATTTGAAGTTGAACTGTTACGTCTAAATTCGTAGTTGGCTCATCAGCTATCAAGATTCCTGGGCTACATGCCAGCGCCATGGCTATTACAACACGTTGAGCCATTCCTCCGCTAAGCTCATGCGGATACATATCTACAACTCTTTCAGGATCAGGTATTCTCATTATTCTCAACATGTTTATGGCTTCTTTTTTCGCCTCCTCCACTAACATCCTTTTGTATCTTCTTGCAATTGGAATTTTTGATAAGATCTGTAATGCGGGTGCTTTCGGGTTTTTCTGGATTAATTGGTAAATTTTTCTATAGTATTTAGTCATGAACCCGGCTTTTCCGCTTTCAATCTCTTTATCTATTCTTTCCAAGGCCTTTTGGGCTAGTTCTTTTATTCTGTGATGTAGAAGAACTTCAACAATCTGGTCTCCTGCTGTGTACACCGGATTCAAGCTGGATCTTGGGTCCTGAAAAATCATTGAAATGAAACGTCCTCTAACTTTTCTTAAAATTGCATCATCTAGACTGAGTAAGTCTATTTTTTTCCCTTTTGCGTGAAACAGTACTTTACCGCCTTCTATCCTTCCTGGTGGTGGGACTATAACCATCACTGATAGTCCAGTGACAGATTTTCCGCATCCTGTTTCGCCAACAACTCCGAGGGTTTCTCCCTTTTTTAGGCCTAGGAAAATTCCATCTAAAGCTTCAACTATTCCTTCATAAGTGTAAAAGTTGAGTCGAAGATCATCTACTGTTAGAATTTCTTCGGCCATTTTATCTCCTCCGTAATGTTGGATCCAGTATGTCTCTAAACGCGTCGCCTAGCAAATTCCATCCTAGCACAAAAGTGAATATAAATAGGCCTGGTATGACGAAAGTGTACCAGTACTGCCATGGGTTTTGGAAACCAGCCCAAATCCAGTTTCTGGCAAAACTTATCATTTGACCCCAATCCGCATATCCAACCGGGGCTCCTATCCCTAAGAAACTAAGAGCGGCTGCCGTTAAAACGATCGACCCTATGTCCAGCGATGCCATTATAACAATAGGATAAATTGAGTTGGGTAAAATATGTTTTGTTATTATTCTAAAGTCTGAACATCCAACAGCTTTTGCCGCTTCCACATAATCCTCTTGTTTTACCCTAAGGATTTCTCCTCTAATCACTCTTGTATAGCCCGGCCATCCAACCAATGCAAGCGCTATCAAAACTTTGTCTAGCTGGCTTAGTTGTATCAAGATTACCCATATTGGCGGCGATCCCAAAAGCCAACCATGTATTACCAGAAATGCCATTAACGTTGACAAACTTAATAAGAGGGTTATGCTGCCCTGCAATTTAACAGTTCTACCAACAATCAATGGCAGTATGAAAGCCAAAAAGAGAATTATGAAAAATCCCACATCTATTGGCCATGCTTCGGGTAGTGCTATCACTAACGCCATAGCCAAGATTAAGCCTGGAAAGGCTAAAACTATGTCCGTAAACCGCATTAATAATTCGTCTATTATTCCCCCATAATATGCGGCTGTGCATCCGAGAACTAAACCTATTACAAGCGATATTGCTACAACCAAAATTCCCACTCTAAAGGCGGTGATTGTTCCCCAAATGCATCCATAATATATGTCAAATTGGCCCTCCGCCGTGCCAAAGTAGTGGACTGTCCACCCTGCTTGGCGGGCAATTGGATCTTCAACCGGAGTACCTGGAGGTTTCGGAATTGAACCAAACCCATCACGCCAAATTCTAAAAGGATCTGCTGTTACTGGTGGGGCTATTACCGGCGCAAGTATGGCTATTAAAACATAAATTGAAATTATTACTATACCGACTATGGAAAGTGGGCTCTTTCTTATTCTTTTTAACGTGAATATTAGTTCCTTTTTCGCGGGACCTAATCCAGCTTTAAATTCTTCCCACTTATACTTTAGACTCATTAACCTACCCCAACCTTATTCGTGGATCTACATACGCATATAATATGTCAACTATGAGGTTTGCAATAACATAGACAATACCAGCGAAAAGTGCAAAACCCAGCACTGCGGGAATGTCTGGAACAGAGCCTCCGCCTCCTGCTGCCAACGCAGCCCATCTTCCGACACCATCTATGTTAAAAACAGTTTCTGTGATTGTTACCCCAGTAAGCATGCCAGCTGTAAGCAAGCCAGAAACTGTCATTGTGGGTATTAGCGCGTTTCTTCTCGCATGTTTATTGATGACTTCAACGTTACTTAAGCCCTTTGCCCTTGCAGCAACTATGTATCCTTTGCTTAGGGCTTCAAGCATGCTTGAACGCATCACCCTTATGATAAGGGCTATTTGAATAGTCGTCAAAGAGATTGTTGGAAGAACCATGTGCCTCAAGACATCAAGAGTTATCCATAGTTGACCATTTAATAGGCCATCTATCGTAAGTAGTCCCGTGTAAGTTTGCCATTTCCCAGACAAGTAAATGTAATTATGTACGTCTGTTGACATTCTCTCAGGTGGGAACCAGCCTAAAGCAGCAAAGAAAATGGCTATCAACATTATGCCCAGCCAAAAAGATGGTAGGGAATATCCAATTATTGATACTGTTCTGGTGATATGGTCTATAGTTTTGTCTCTGTGAACTGCAGATTGTATACCCAAATAGATGCCCAATAAAATAATCAAAGGTATAGACCACATGACAAGCTCAATTGTGGCAGGCAACTTTCTAAGCAAAACCTGTAGAACAGGGCCTTTCGCTGTATGCGAATAGCCTAGGTTCCCCTGCAAGACTTGGGACAACCAATTTCCTAACTGTACAATAACTGACTCATTTAAATGGTAAATTTTAATTATATTATCGACACTCTGCATCTGTTTTTCATTTGTTATATAAAGACTGGCACGTTGCTCTGGCGTAAATAGCTGGGATACTGCAAAAATAAGTAACACAACGCCAAGTAAAGTCGGTACAACCAATAAGATTCTTCTGATTATGAATTCTCTTAAACCCGTTTATGGTCCCCCGCTAGTTATGAGGATGCTGGGAGATGTTTATAACTTTGTCGATTTAACCTTTTAGAATGGGCTGAAAGAATGTTCCACAAAAATTAAATATAAGTTTTCACTCCATGTTCATGGTCAAACCATAAAAGGAGAATGGAGAGTATGAATAAGAGACTTTTGAATGTAGCTTTGGCAGTGCTTTTGTGCAGCATACTACTACCTGTCGTTTCTGTTGGAGGTCAAGGAATTCCAAACCCAGATCACATGTTCGCGGTCACTATCGGTATGATTGAAACAGTTGATCCACACTGGGCTTATGATACCGCAAGCGGAGAACTAATCCAAAACATTTACGAACCGCTTTGCATTTTCGATGCGGATAAATCGGATTCATTCCTGCCGGCGCTAGCCGATTATTGGCCTGGGTTGGGAACAAGTCCGGGTAATGCTATAATTCCATCTCCTCCCGCAATTGAAGGCGCACATGAGACTTGGTACTTTAGAATTAGGGCTAATGTGCCATGGCAAGATCCAAAATACGGATATGTTACTCCGGAGGATGTTGAATATTCCTTTGAAAGAGGCATGTTGATGGATCACACTGCCGGCCCAATGTGGATGCTTTATGAACCGCTTCTCGGCTGTGAATCTTCGTATGATTATGATGAAGATGGTGATGGAACATTAAGTGAGGCAGAATATCTAAAGTTGGACGCGGACATAGATAAGGCCATAGAAAGCAACAGCACTCACGTTTGGTTTAACTTAGCTATGGCTTACGCGCCATTCCAGCAAATTCTGTGTCAAACGTGGAGCATGATTATGTGTAAACAATGGTGCATCGACCACGGCTTATGGAATGGACAACACGGCAACTACTCAGAATTTCTAAGAACATGGGATCCGCCGGAACCAGGCCCCCTCATGGAACAGCCAGATGCGCCAGGACCCGTCAAACCAGGACCTGTGGCAATGGGAACTGGGCCATATAAACTTGTGGCCATTAATCCTGACCCGCACACAGGTTGGTTCACACTAGAGAAGTTTGACAACTACTGGCGGGGTTGGCCTGCCCCCGGCTACATGTTTACAGACGGTGTTGCAGCTAAAGGCTTTGTCAAATACGCCACCGTCAAATGTGTTGAGGAATGGCCGAACAGAAAGGCTCAGTTCTTCTCAACAGACCCTGCCCTACAAGCTGACTTCTGCGCTGTTCCAAGACCCAACGTTCCCGAACTACACATTAACGGCGACAAGGACGGGCCAACGCTTCCAGGCTTCAGACTAATCAAAATTGCACAGCCAGTATTATATGCGGTGTATTATACCTACGAAGTAAATCCAGCAAGCGAATATGTACCAAAGATTGGAACCACACCCAAGCCTGACATATTTAAGGATAGATATCTAAGACTCGCATTTAACTACATTTTTGACTTCGAGAAATTCATCAAAGACGTATACCTAGGCGAGGCTGAGCAATCTCCAGTCTGTATGCCTCCAGGCACAGCTTTCTTTAACGCGTCTAAGCCAAAATACAGCTTTAATGTTGAAAAAGCAACAGAATATTTCCAGAAGGCATGGGGCGGAGCAATTTGGGAAAACGGCATGACCATGGCAATCACATATAATATCGGAAACGTGATGCGACAAGTCACTGCTGAAATGTTTGAGTATAACATCGAAAACCTCATTCCATGGCCAGCCGGCGTGCGTGTTGACATTCAAGTTGTTGGAGTACCATGGTCTGTGTTTCTGCCAGGAATGAGAACTCAAATGTATCCGCTCTTCATTGTGGGTTGGTTGGCTGACTTCCCAGACCCACACAACTGGTTCCAACCATTCATGCATCCTGCAGGTACCTACTGCGGTAGACAAAAAGTGCAGTACGGCCTAGATCCTGAATCGCTCAGAGAGAACTGGTATCCGGGCGCCACTTACGGTCCACCACCCTACACAAATGCGCTTGGAGAGACTGTTACCTCAATCAACAACACTTACATCGCGCACTTAATTGACACAGCCGTTGGACAACCTCCAGAAATAAGACAGAAACTATACGAAGAATTAATGGACATATACTATGCTGACGCAACACAACTTCCAATGTGCTACACCATTGGACGCCACTACGAAAGAACATGGGTCCAAGGATTCGACAAAACATTTAACATACACCCATTATGTCCAGGCTGGTACTTCTACACCATGTGGAAGGCACCTGCCGGAACATTGTTTGAAGTAGACATATCAGCAGTAGAAACTATAACAAACGTTTCGATAGCGTACCCAATAATACAAGTATACCATGGCGAAATGAGATTAGGTGGCAAACCAGCCATGATAAACTACACCGTACACATAGTCTACAAGACTGGAACAGTTGACGTTTGGGTCTTCATAGGAATAATGAGAAACAGCACGGAAGGCAAATGGTACTTCCCAATCACACACACAATTTCGCTAAGCCCAGGTGAAGACTATACAGAAACATTCACATGGTATGAAGACTCAACAATGGAGCCGGGAACATGGACGATAAGCCTTTATGCTGTTCCATCCGGAGTACCTGGAGGCGAAGTTGTAGATCCCAACCCCAACAACAACAAAGCCGACAGTCCCTTCAAGGTAAAAGCAAAGGTGTTTCCAGAAGACCTAGATGGCTCAGGCACAGTTAACATACTAGACGTAAGCCGCGCCGCAAAAGCCTTCGGCGCCAAAGAAGGCGACCCACGATGGGATCCAGAAGCGGATATAGACGGCAACAAAGTGGTTAACATTCTTGACTTGGCGAAAATAGCCAAGTGGTTTGGAAAAACAATCTACGATGTGCCATAAAATAAAATCTCAAATTTCCCCTTTTTTGTTTTTATAAGTCATGTTAACGGTTGATTGTTCCGAAGCCGCTTAAACAAATAGAAAAAGGGGTTATTTGACTAATGCTATTGTTCCAATTGCTTCATTGAGATTTACATCTAAAAGTAAAACGTCCCCAACAGAAACATTGAAGTTGTCGCCTGCGTGGCTCCAAACTCCAAAGGTTACCGTTGCAACCTTTCCGCCGCCACTCACACCCTGCATGTCAAAGCGGAATCCTCCGAGTATTAAAGCGTCTGAAGCAACATCTGTGGCGAAACAAAGGATTGCATAGTCAAACATTTCTTCCTCATTCAAATCAATGTGTTCGCGAGGCTGGCTGGAATTAACAACTAGAGTTTTTGTGGAGAAGAAATCGCCTGCAATTACGTTTAGTGGAACAAGCGAATATGGGTCGTAAACAAGTTTGGCTTGCCATGCACAAACATCATTTGCATTAAAAATGTAAATGTCAACAGAAATAGTTTTTCGAATAGTCCATGAGGAGTCTATGTAGAAGTATTTCGGAATTCTTGTTTTAAGTTGACATGCTGGAGGGGCTACAGCAGCATAGGTATATCCTATAACCCAAGGACTTAACAGCAATGTCAACACAAGCAAAAGATCCGACTTTGAAATTATAAGGGATTTTAGCATGGATGCCCTCCATTTCGAACATGGAAAAGCTTTTATTTAACCTTTGGCACGCGCCGCTGAAAATATGTTAAAAATATTTTAAATATCACAAGACAGACAGCCCACTATTTTAATTTTATGATTTTTCGCGTGTGCCAGTCTTTGACATGATTTTCACACAAAAATATGGTTTGCCCATCATAAGTTTGCACCTTATATTTCGCCAGCTGCTTACATTCCATGCATACCCGCATTAATTAAAGCATCCCCCGTTTTATTGGCTTCTTAAAATTGCTCACAATATAAGTTTAATGGTTTGCCACCATAAAACGCTAACATTTATAGCGCTGCTGACTGTACTAATTTAAGGCTACGCGTGAATGAGCATGTTAAACCATAAGCCGTTGTTTATGGTTTTGATGTTTATCCCCTTTTTAATTGTAAATGGTACCATACTTGTTTTTGAGAACTCTAAAACTCTAAAAGTTCCGGTGAGTTACCATTCAATCCAAGAGGCCATTAACGCTGCGGAGCCCGGAGACACTGTTATTGTGCAGCCACTTACATACGAAGAATGTATTGTTGTAGATAAACCTATCATTTTGGTTGGGGCAGACCCTGCAACAACAGTTATTGACGGTAAGGGATTAAGCCATGTAATCACTGTGTTAAGCGATAATGCTGTTATTAAAGGGTTCACTATAAGAAATTCTAGACGAACATTTTATGCAGGCATTTACTTACATCAAGTAAACAACATTTCAATATTGAACAATATAATAACTAATTGCAGCATCGGTGTGAAGTTGCATTCGTCAAGCAATATTCAAATAAGAAACAACGAGATCGTTAACAATTCGGACTTCGGCATTTACATAAAACACTTTTCAACTAAAAACCTTGTGTGCGAGAATAAAATAGCCTACAATTATTATGGTGTAGGCTTGTTAACGTACTCAAGCGAAAACACGGTGCGCAAAAATTCTATACGCAATAATAAGTGCGGAATATATCTAACATATTCTAAGGACAATTTGATCGAGTCAAATGAGATATGGGGCAACTCCCTTTACGGCATAAACATCGAAGGTTTGGAAGGGCGCCTAACAACAAACAACGCGATAATCAGAAATAATTTAACTGAAAACAAATGCGGCATCTATGTCTCGGTTTATTTAGATGATGGTAAAACAGGTAATATGATATATCAAAACAATTTCTTTAACAACACTTCCTTTCAAGCGTTTGTGGAACCCCCTTTCTTTTCGGAAAACACTTGGAACCTGCCATATCCATTAGGTGGGAACTACTGGAGCGACTATAAATATGATGATTTGTTCGGTGGTGTTTATCAAAATGTAAGCGGACCCGACGGATTTGGAGATAAACCCTATTTTATAGCGCAGAACAATATTGACCAGTACCCATTAATGCACCCGTATGTTTTGCAAGCTGAGCTTGAACCTCAAGGAGGCATATCGTACCATCAATATATAATAGCCTTTATCCTCATAACCCTCACAGGAGCCATTATGTACTTAATTTTGAAAAAGACAAGCTATGCTAAAAAGGAAGCTCCGAAATTAGATACTGTGCATTTCGTTCATTTAAACTCGAATTCCAAAAGGAGTTTGAGAATAGGTTAGATTACTCGCTTTTATGTTTTCTCAAGTACTCGAAGTATGCATTAACTAGCAGTATTATAACTATTTGTGTTATCCAAAGTGCATATAATATGTAATTTAATGGTTCTCCGTATGTTACCGCCAACCAAATATACACTGGCAGACTCCAAAGGGGATAAGTAATCAAAAAGAAAATCATTAAAACTGGTATTACCTTAACTACTTCTGCCCCCCTATCCGTGTAGTTGCTTGTTACTGAAAAGAGCTTGATAAACGGCGAAATTATTTTTCTTAATAGACTGAAAATTTTTCTGGCAACTTGGTAAATAGATTCTTTTAACATTTTCGCTTCCACATAACCTTACCTTTCAAAATATTTAATCCTTAACCATTTTTCTCTTCTTAAATTGACCTCTACGCCTTTTGGTGCGTCTAAATTTTAAGAGAACAATTACGCATAAAATTAGAATTACTACTATTAACCATGCGTAATTGAATTGGTTCTGATTTGTTGGTTCTTCTTTTAAGATTAATGTTATTTCCTCTTGTGCTGCAAAGTCTGGGGACTCTGCAGTAACAAAAAGGTGAGTCGCGTTTTCAATCTCTTCTGCAAGAAACAGTTGGCCGAAGTCTAAAACAATAGGTTCCCCTTCGCCGACATCCCATGTTCCCACATCCCACAAAAGGCCTGGTGATGGAAGATTTAAGTATCCAGCTGTAACTCCTACTATTGTTTCGTTTAAGTAAAGAGACGCAGCAACTAAAATGTTGTTTGTAGCTTTTTGGTTTGGTCCTGTACTGTTATTTAAAATATGTGTCCAAAAGCTTCCATTATAATAATGGTAGTCTATTATCACCAATTTTTCCGGTTTAGCCTCGGCGAATATGTAAAAGATATTTTCTATAGAGTAATTGCTAACTTTTTTTGCATTCTCGCCGAGTAGGTAGCCGATAAAAGGTGATCGCCTTTTGGGTGGGATTACACTTAAAGAGGTTGTCGCGTTCAAGGAGCTTAAGAAATTATTGTTTTTGTCAAAAAATTTTATCTCGATCTTAACTTTTTCAACTGGTTTTTCGCCATTATTTTTGACTTCTCCAAACACCATGTAATAAACGTCTGTCAGTAACCCTCTATGACTGATTAATGCCACATCATTTTTTTCAGCAATCGCATTTATTTGTAAAAAATAAGAAGCAACGAATATTGCTAGTAGGAACACTGTGAGTAAAGTTATAGGCTTCATTTTCGTAGTTAAAGTCTTGCTGGTGTCAAATAAATATTCTGTAAAATTTGTTTTTAAATACCTTCGACGATCAAGCTTCCAATTAAAAGTGCAATCAACATTATAGGGAGACCCAAAACAGAGAACCTTGCAATAAAGTAAGAAAAGACTTCTGTTATGTAACTTATCATAGCGCTTTCTCCATAAATTAATGCTGGAAGAATGGAAAGCGCCCATGAAACCACTGCAGCGCTAAGGACTGCTATACACGTGTAAATCAGTCCCAGCTTGAGATTTTTGATGGCAATGGCGAATAGAAAGCTTGAGAAGCCAGATAGTAAAAGGTAATATTCAATTGAAAGTTTTGAGACGAATACCACGATGTTTGCTCCAGATAAGCAAAGGGTGAATAATAATAAATCAAGGAGTTTCTCGGGCCTTTTTATATTTTTCATGGATGCTCATAGAAAACTATTTTAGGCTATATATAATACTTATGATTCGAAATGTTCCATCTATTAAAATTTCGTTCTCTTCCTCTTCTTGCAATAACATTGGCAACCCTTTCTATTGCGGCATTTTCCCTAACCACGTATGTAAAGTCCTATTCATTTTTACATGATTTTAACGTGTATGTTGGCGCTTTGTCCATTTCATTTGGTAATAAAATTGAGTTGAATGTCAGTTACGTTTTATATAACCCGTGTGAATATGAGCTTAAACTTGTATACATTAAGGAAGACGTTTTCTTAAATGGAAATTCTATATTGATAAAGGATCCGTTCATTTCAAAATACCAGTTAGGACGCGACTATGTTAGTTTGTTGCCACCGGGTAATTCTACAGTGAATATGGTGGTATTGATTGACCCCAAGAATTTTATAGGTTATAACACAGAGGCGGTTAACGAATGGAATTTTCGTGTCGTTGTGAGTTTGGAGGACGTGCCTCTCATAGGGTTTGCAACAATAATTAGATTTACAGCTTTTCAAACATTGAGTGTTTCTGGGTGAAGCTGCATTGAATAAAAAATTTGTTTATCCATATGGCTTTAGATGGGTTATAATCAGTTTAATCCTCGTTTCATTATGTTTCATTTTTAACGGGCTTGTTTTAATTGATGAAATCTATTTTTTCTTGCTTTACACATTTGTGGTTACTGGTTTGTTTTTGCCTGTTAAATTTCTTCTATACAAAAGGTTAGATGAAAGCGTGGATCACCCCCTTTTGCCTGCTGTGGATTTGGAAGGTGAACCTGCAAGCATTTTGAGGACGATCTTCATCGTAATAGTGGTTCTTTTGGGGATTGCTTTTCCCTTCTTAATACTGGCATTCATGGACCCCCTTACATGGTTTGTTTCATTGACAGGTTTTATAGCTGGCATTAATCTGCCAGAACCGATCCTCTATATTTACTCGTCAATTGGAAAGAAAAAATGAATTCAATCATAAATTATGGGCTCTTTTCCGGCATTCTCTCTTGAAATTGTGTTTGCCGGTGGTTGAGGTCGCTGTGATTAAAATTTTTTAAAATGTAACTACTTTTCCAAATCTAGAGTTTTAAGAGGAAAAGAACAATTTTAGTTGCTCACTTTTTCTTTTAGTGGAAAGTGGCAAGCCACAAATCTTTCCTTGGAAATTTCAACCATTTCTGGTTCAACTGTTTTGCAGATTTCTTGTGCATATTTGCATCTTGGGTGGAATCTACATCCCGGTGGAGGGTTAACTGGGCTTGGGACTTCTCCTTTTACAACGACCTCTGTCCTTCTTGCTGTTGGATCTGGTACTGGAACTGCTGCAATTAAGGCTGCAGTGTATGGATGCAGAGGATTCTGTATCACGTCTTCGGTTAGGCCCCTCTCAACGATCTTCCCTAGATACATGACTGCAATATGCTTGCAGAGGTATCTGGCTAAAGCTATGTCGTGGGTTATATAAAGGAAAGACGTTCCTTGGGCCTCAACCAAATTTTTGATAAGTCTTGTTACTTCAGACCTTATCGACGCGTCAAGCATAGACACTGGTTCGTCTGCAACTATAAATTCAGGCTCGGTCATGAACGCCCTTGCAATGGCCACCCTTTGTCTTTGTCCTCCGCTTAGTTCATGGGGAAATCTGTAAAGAAATTCTTCCGGGGGCACTAAGCCGACGGCAGTCATCATTTCATTTGCCCTTTCCTCTAACTCCTTTGGGTTTTCAGCAACCTTTTGAAGTCGGCATGGTTCTGTTAAAATGTCAAAGATGCTCATTCTAGGGTTGATTGATTCATAGGGATCTTGGAATATTATCTGCAGTTTTTTCCGCATTTTGCGCATTTCGTCATAATCAAGTTTTAGCAAATCCGTGTCCTTGAAAATTATTTTCCCAGCAGTCGGCTCTATAAGTCGGAGCAAAAGTCTTCCAGTTGTGGTCTTTCCACATCCACTTTCCCCAACAAGCCCGAACATTTCTCCCTTCTCTATTTCAAAACTTATATTGTCAACAGCGCGAACTTTTGGAGCGTCGGAGGATAATAAGGTTCTAAGCAATCCCAATTTGAGCGGAAAATACTTTCTTAAATTTTCCACTTTAATTATAAACTCTTTCATAGTTAGGCCTTCCTTTCTACCAGATGGCAGGCTACCGAACGACCTCCAATTGTCACGGGTTGAGGCTCTTCTCTTTTGCAAACCTCCATTGCATAGGGGCATCTAGGATGGAATCTACATCCGGGTGGCGGCTGCAGTAGGTCTGGGGGGAAGCCCGGAATGGAGACAAGTTCTGTTTTCCGGCCTAAAATGCTTGGGAAAGCGGCTAAAAGCTTTTGTGTATAGGGGTGTAGGGGTTCTTTGTATACTGTTACGACGTCTCCTTTTTCAACTATTTTTCCCGCATACATTATAGCTACTTTATTGCATGTTTCAGCTATAAGCGAGAGATCATGTGTTACGAATATTATAGACAAGTTAAGTTTCTTTTGAAGTTCTTTCATGACTTTTAAAACTTGAGCCTCCACTATTACATCTAGGGCAGTTGTTGGCTCATCCGCAATTATTAAGTCTGGATTGCTCGCCAAGCTCATGGCGATCATTGTGCGCTGTTTTAGGCCGCCGCTTAGCTCATGTGGGTAACGGTCTGCCCTATAGGCTCCAACGCCTACAAGATCAAGTAATGATTCCGCTCTTTTCCAAGCCTCTTCTCTAGTGACATTTTCGTGGAGAAGAATTGCCTCAACTATCTGGTCTCCTATCCTCATTATTGGATGCAACGAGTTCATAGCTCCCTGGAAGATTGTTGAAAGCTTTTTCCATCTTATTTCTTGCCTAAATCTATCCATTGGCATTTGAAGAAGGTCTTCTCCCTCTAAGAAAATTTTTCCACTTATAGTGGCATTTCTCGGCAAAAGCCTTAAAATTCCCATCATGGCCGTGGTTTTTCCACATCCTGATTCTCCCGCCAAACCAAGGGTGTCTCCCTTTTCCATGGAAAATTCTATGTTGTCTACTGCATGGACGTAGCCTCTTAACGTCCAATAATGGATTGTTAAGTTTTGAACTTCGAGAAGTTTCGTCATCTCCTTCTCCTCAGCTTTGGATTTACTATTTCATCTATTGCATGTCCTATAAAGACGAAGGATAAGCATAGAAATGTTATGGCAAGACCCGGTGGAAGTATGTTCCACCAAGCCAAAATTGTTGGTGAAAAGGCACTTGTTTGCTGGGCATTTTGAAGCATTTTACCCCATGTTGGCGCGAATGGGTCGCCAAATCCTAAAAAGCTTAACGCGGCTTCCAATATTATTGCGCTTGGTATGGATAGTACAAGTGATGTTAGGGCTATTGGAAGGACGTTTGGAATTATATGCCTTATCATTATATAAGATTTTGATCCGCCCGATGCAATAGCACTTTCTATGAAAGGCATTTCCCTCAATGATAGAACTTGAGACCTTATAACCCTTGAGAGGCCTTGCCATCCAAAGATTGCAATAATTAAAACTACATAAAAAACGTTGTATCCAAACATTGCAATTAAAACTAGCAGGATTGGCAGTGCTGGCAAGCATATTAGGATGTCGACAATCCGCATTAATGCTTCGTCAATTAATCCTCCTAAGTATCCTGCCGTTATGCCAACAAGAAGTCCAAATGTTACAGATATTAAAGCAGCACTCACACCAATTAGAATGGAGATTCTTGAACCTATCACCAGCTGAGAGAAAACGTCATGGCGGTATCCGTCTGTTCCGAGCAACCCATAGAGTCTTCCCCACGTGTTAAAATAGGCGTTGCTCATTTCGATTGTGCCGGTTGCTTTTTCTAGTGGAACTATAACTCCACTGACCTCTCCGGGTTTTACTGTAACCTTCAAGGTGAATGTGTAATTGCCTTTTGACGAGAACATGTCTTGCACCATTTTTGTTGTTTCGTAAGATTGATATCCTAGCTTTACTGCGAGTTCAGCTAATGGCGTTATAGTGACACTTTGTGACGTGTTGCTGCTCCAGAAATCTGGTGGTGCACGCGGATCGATGTCTCTTTTCTGGAACCAGTTTTGGTCCCACAGCGGATAGGTAAATCCATCCGGAGTTTTCATTTCTAATTCTAACTTATACTGCATCGTTCCTGTTTCGCCTAAAACTATGCCAGGCAGTCCAGGGTATGGTTGTAGTATGACTTTGGTTGTTTCAGAAGGCTCCGCCTTCCAGCTAAAGCCCATACTAAAAGCTCTTAAAACTCTTGGTGCATATTGATAGTCCAAAGTCGATTCAAATGATATCACTACTGGAACTGCGCTTTTTGTTCTGTTCGCATCATATAATATTCGGTATCCCACATCTGTGGGTTGAAGTGTCACGGAATCGGGTAGCGTCGCTGAAGTTACAGTCCAATTTAACGGGAATATTCTTTCTCTGGGCCAGTCTTGGAAGTAAGGATTGATTATTGCAACCCATTCGGGAAGAGCAAATGTGTCCGCTTGACGGTTCGGATTGGTGCTGCGAACATCACTTTCGCTAAAGGGAGCAATCCACGGGGCGAATATTGCAACAGTTATATATAATGTTAGAAGGGAGAGGCCCAATAAACCGATTTTGTTGTGGGAGAAATCTAGCCAAAAATTTTGTATTCGACGTCTCCAAACGATCCTTGATTCCTTTGTTAGAACCATGTAAATATCTCCATTATCTTCGCATTCCAACTTTTATTCTCGGGTCTAACACCCCGTAAAGGATGTCTGCTATAAAATTGCATATTACGACAAGTGTCGCAAAAACAAAAAGTACTGCTTGGACTACCGGAAAGTCTGGGGCACCTCTTGAAAGGGAATCCATATACCATCTTCCTATGCCTTGAAGCCCAAAAATTGTTTCAGTTATAATGGCTCCGGTCACGAGTCCAGGTATTGAAAGGGTTATCATAGTTGCAATTGGTGGAAGTATGCTTTTAAACGCATGTTTGGTGAGGACTACTCTCTCTTTCACCCCTTTTGCCCTCGCTGTCATTATGTAATCCTGTGTCAAGGCGTCGATCAACAAGTTTCTAACATATAAGGCAGTGCCAGCGAATCCTGCGGCTATCAAAGTTAGCATGGGAAGGGCCATGTGCCATGCTATATCCGCAATTAATAGTATAGGATTTTCAGGTCGTGGATAAGATGCCCAACCTCCCGCTGGGAAAATGCTTACGCCAAACCACTGCCGCAAATAGCCCGAAAAGAAAAGTATTGCCAGCAACTGTATGAAGAATGTTGGTAATCCCCAAGTGAATAAGCCTAAACCCATTATTGCCACGTCAATCTTCGAGCCTCTTTTAGCAGCAGAGAACATTCCAACCGGTATTCCCAAAAGTAGATCACCTACTAATGCCCCTCCAAGAAGCGCCACCGTTAGGGCCATACGCCAATACATTTCCTTTGCAACGAAATCATGCGTTTGAAATGATATGCCAAAATATGGTGGAATAAGACCGAAAGAAAACATGTTTCTCAAGTATTTCGCATATTTCAGCCAAAGCGGATCATATTTCCCATACTCTATTTCTATTAGTAGCTTTTGTTCCGGCTTCATGTTGGGGTCAAGTAAATATCTAACTGGATCAGCTGGATAGACTACGAAAATGAAAAAGTTTAGTGTTGCCGCAGTCCAAAGGATTAATAGTGAAACAGCTGTTCTCTTAATTATGTAAGATCGCAGCGTCATGTTTTCACATTTCTTTGGAATCAACGGCATATTATTTAAGCTTTAAGTTTAAAATTACAGTGAACTATCGAACATTTTTCCATAAACTTTTTAAATGTTCAATCGATATTTTAGGTTGCAAATAATTGGGAGAAGGAGAGAATGAAAAAAGGATTAATTAGTGTTCTTGTGCTTTCGATGGTTGCAAGCATGTTGCTATCGGCGCTTCCAGCAGCGTTTGCTGTTGGAAGGGATGAGTACCCAAGACTTGACGAAGCCATAGGTATAGTGTCGTATCCAGAAGCAACTGCCATGGGAAGGGCTAGAGCTGGCGAAATCGACAACTTGATGGGCATGATAAACCCAGACAACGTCGAGGAGCTTAGAGATGTTTATGGCTGGAGTATAAGTGCTAATCCAGGCTTTCACATGTGCTATTTAGGTATTAACTGTAGGCCATATGCGCCTGAAACAGCTGGTCAACCTTCAAGTGGAGGTACTACGCCGCCTTATGGGATAAGACCGCCTGGCACTCCGCTGTATCCTCTGAACATCACAGAGTTTAGATACGCCTTACACTTACTTGTGGGTTCCCAAAAGACTGACTGGATTGCTGGACTTTACCGTTTCATCAACGTGAGACTTGATACGACAATTCCTCCTGCCAGCGTCTTCTGGTACAATCCTGAACTTCCGCCAGTTCCCTACGATCCTGTTCAAGCATACAATGTTTTGAGAAGTGCCGGTTTCAGCAATGATACTGGTGTTTGGCTTATGCCGAACGGCGTTGAGCTCAGAAAGATTTATGTCATGAGTCCGGTTGAGGCGCCGCCGTCTGTGACGTTATGTGGTTACTGTGTTGATTCGTGGAACAACTTCTTTGGGCTGGGCAGCGATGGCCAACCATACTTTGTCCACACTCCAGTGGCCTTCTATGACATAATTGATTTTGCCTTCATCAATCGAGACCACGACATCTACTTCTTATGCTGGGGTTTGGGCAGAAACCCAGACTACCTCTACGACTTCTTCCACCCAGACGTTGACATACCCGATGGAAGCAACTCTCCAGGCCTTGATTACCCGCCACTAAATGACTTGCTTTTCGCAATAAAATACTGGCGTTGGCCCAATGGCACACTTGTAACAACAACTGAAGATATGAAGAAAATTGTTTATCAAGCGCAATCATTCCTATACGTAATGACTCCTTATATTCCACTATATTCAAGAAAGTATCACAATGCGTATGCGCCGGGCCTTCTGGGTTGGGTTGACTCACTTGGATACGGCTCAAACAACGGTTACACATACAACTGGATATACTGGGCGAAGGGAGCGGGGCAAGTGGACACAGCAAAAACAAGCTGGAGATTCCACATAGGCGGTCCACTTTCAGCATTAAACCCGATAACTTCAACATCAGCCTACGACTGGCAAGTGCTCAACAGACTCTTAGATGGTTTGTTGGATGTGAATCCATACACTCACGAAGATATGCTCTGGGCTGCTAAAGAATGGAAGCCTAAAGGAGGATACGAGCCATACACAAATGCAACAGAAGGCGTTCAATACGGAATGAAAGTGACCTTTAAGATTAGGCCGGGCATAAAGTGGCATGACGGCGAACCTGTGGATGCAAACACGCTCAAATGGAACTTCGACTTTATAACCAGCATTGAAGCACCACGCTACTATGACATATGGGCAAACTATATCAGGTCGGTTGTAACAGCCCCGGACACCATTGAAATATACATAAATGCCACTGGACTATGGCTTGTATACAGCTTCGCTGGCTCCTGTTTGCTGGTCCCACCACACATCTACGGTCCAAACGGTCCAGTTGACGCCGACAAGGACGGAGTAGTAACATACGCTGAGGTTAAAGCCTTCAAGCCATACGAAACTCCACATCCAACGGTGGAAGGCCTAACGTGCCTCATCGGCACGGGCGCATGGATATTCAAGGAATGGGACAAATTAACCAACACTGTACGCCTTGTTGAGAATAAGAACTACTTTGCCTACAACTTCATGAGAGAAGACTTGAACTTTGACGGTGTAGTAAATATATTGGATATGAGCTTGGCTGCATTAGCCTTCGGCGCCACTTCAACGCATCCGAGATGGCGTTATGGCGAATGCGACGTTGACGACAATGCAATCGTTAATATTGTAGACTTGGCTAAAATTGCCTTGAAATTTGGAAAAGCAACATTACCGAAATAAGCTTTAATTCCCCCACTTTTTTTAATAACCTAAACACTAACTATTTAACGAGTTTGCTAGCTTTTAACTGCCCGGTTATCGAATAGAAGATAATTCCGGAATGCTTAAATGTGCAAACTTTACAATTTTATTGCAGAAAGGAGAAAGGAGAATTCAAACCATGAATCCCAGTTTGAAGAAGTTTCTGATAACCACTTTAGCACTTATGATGGCAATAAGCCCATTAATGATTCAGAAAAACGTTTCAGCTCAAGTGCGCCCGAAAATTTATGTAGCACCAGCTGAAAATATATTTTACACTGACACTACTTCTGTTGGCTACGAGTTTACTGTTAGTATTATGGCTGCTGACTGGCCTGAGCCCGGCGTCTTCAGCTACGAACTCAAACTCGCCTACGACAAAACAATGCTCGAAGCCACCAAAGCCGAAATCCCAGACGGCCACTGGCTAACGCCATCCCTCAAACCCGGCAACATCTTCATAGTAGACGGCGGAACAATAAACCAAGAAGCCGGCTACGTAAGCTTCGCCGCCACCCTCCTCAGCCCAGAACCAGGCAAAACAGGCCAAGGAACAATAGCAAAAGTAACACTAAAAATAATAAGGGCGCCGGAGCTGGGAAAGACGTTGTCATGCAACATTGCTCCAGTAGATGTGATTTTGGTGGATCCAACCGCCACAGAAATTCCTAAAGCAAACTATGATATTGTGCCTGCAGTATATCAATATATCTCTCCGCCGCCGCCAAAGCCGATTCTAAAGGTTTCAAGTCACGCATGGGATGATAAGGCAGCGGATGCTGCTGGCAGAGTCTTCAACATTACAGTTACAATCGAGGGCTTAGCAGCTGACTGGCATGTGGTTGGAATACAGTTCTCGCTTGAATTCAACACAACATTGCTTGAAACAAAGCCGGAGTGGGTTTTTGAAGGTGACTTTGCCAAAAAGTTTGGCGACACATTCTTTGTTGTGTTTGTGGAAGAAAACGTAATAGTTGGCCAGTTGCAGTTACCTCCATGGCCAGGCCCCAACGGATGGATGAATGGAAGCGGGCTTATAGCAACAATACAATTCTATGCAAAGTATAAGCCACCGCCAAAGGCAAGCTGCAGCCTAACCCTCAAAAACGTTTTGCTGGCTGATGCTGAGGGCAACCCAGTTGGGTATGAACGCCTAGAACATGGCACCTACGAAATTCTTGTTGCGCCACCACCATGGCTTTCAGTCACGCCGAAAGAGGTTACGATTGAAAAGCTTGGCGACAGCTTCGAACTTAACGTGGTAATGAACGAGTTGGATAAGGGCTTCAGGCTTGTTGGAGCAGAATTCAAAATACGCTACAACACAAGCCTGCTTGAAACTAAGGCTGAATGGATAAAAGAAGGAGACTTCATGAAAGACTTTGCAGTTCGCGCTGGAACCGACACGTTCTTCCAAGCCTATGTTGAAGAGGACTACGGACTAATTGGTATAATAATATTGCCATTGCCAAATGGGGGAGGATGGCCCTACGAAGTCTTTCCAGAAGGCACGGGAGTTCTTGCAACAATAAAATTTGCCTCAATATTCCAGCATCCGACAGAAGATTTGACAACCTACCTATATGTGAATGATGTGTTGCTTGCAGACGTAGATGCAAAGCCAATACCAGTTAACCTTGAAAAAACAGAGGCAGAAGGCAAATGCAAAGCTACACTACTCAAAGCCTACGTTCCACCTCCATTGTATCCACCGCATCCAGAATATCCATATTCAGTCGACCTATACAGTCAGTATCCCGATCCATACAGAGGACGTGGCTACGGACAGCCAAGCGACGCTTTTGCACCTCAGTCAGAAATCTCATTGAAGGCTAATGTAACATATTTCGGTGATGCAGTGATAGGTAAGCCCGTAACCTTCGTGATTGAAGGCCCCAATGGCATAAAGTACTCTGCAGTAAGTGTAACAGACAATTCTGGTATAGCCGAATTGAAATATTTGCTACCATGGAACAAGGAGAGCTTCGGCTTATGGAAAGCCACCGCGACTGCACAAATAGGTACAAAACCAATATCTGACTACATGCAATTTAGAGTAGGCTACCTGTTTAGCGTGAGTTCAATTTCATTAAAGACTAAGGAGGCTGACTACACGGATCCCAGATACACACAAACATATCCAGTATATTATAAAGGCAAGACCTACATGTTAAATATGATCTTGAATACAATAATAATGCGGCCAGAAACAGTCTGGTCCACTGTTACAATTTTCGACGAACTCGGTCAACCTGTAGCTTACGTTGGAACAAGCAAAAGCTGGGCAGGAGTGCAGGTGAAATCGCAAGATGACCTTAAATTCGTCACAGAACAACGTGTTGAACAAATTAGCATTTCCAACATACCAATAACGATAGCGCCAAACGCCTTTAGCGGCAGGGCATCCGTACAGGCAAGCGTTCTCACTGCCGCAGGCGGTACATCTTATTCCGAACCAACAGTCTACTACATTTGGATTTGGAAAGAGAAACCAACTCTTCCGCCGGCTGCTGGCACGGCCTCTTTGCAAGTTTCAAGTCACACTGTAAAATCTGGACAGAAGTTCACGGTTACTGTAACAATTAAAGACGTGAATCCCGATATGCACATCGTTGGAATTCAGTTCAAACTAAAGTTTGACACAAACCTCATAAAGGCAACAAAAGTCACAGAAGGGCCCTTCGTTAAACAATTTGGGGAAACATTCTTCCAGTGGTACATAGAAAATGACGTGTTGGTTGGCGTACTTCAGCTGCCTCCATATCCAGGGCCGAATGGATGGATGAGTGGTACAGGGACGCTTTGTACAATAGACTTTGAGGTGATTTATAAGGCTCCACCGCCATATGGCACTCCACTAACTATTTCAGACGCATTCCTAGTGAACGCCAATGCCGAAAGAATAGAGTTCCTAAGTCTAGTACATGGATATGTTTCAATAGTCAGCTGAGGCTGAGGCTCTAACAATGAACTTAGCGCGTTCAAGCATGGCTTTCCTACTCCTTTTTTTTATAGTAACTCTTGTTATTTTTGTAAATCCTGTTTATGCTGACAAAATAATTGTTTCACTTACCAAATCTGCATATGCTTTAGGAGCTACAATAAACATTTACGGAACTTTAATGAGTGCAAGCGGAAGTCCAGAGACAAAGGGGTTAGTTGCAATTCAAGTGGTGGATATTCTTGGAAACCCAGTTTTTACTAGAATTGCATCTACTGGAACCAATCCCCCACCGTGGAAAGTCAATGTCACAGAGTTCTTATTATGCGACATTATGGGAAACCCGCAAAACAGTTTTAATCGAGGTTCACTCGCGTTCTTCATGGTAACAGTTGAAAGTCTAGATTCTGTCCTCAATAGGCCAGTTGTTTTAGTAATAAACTTGCTTGACTCTGTCGGCGTGTCAATTGCTGTAGCTTGCACAAACCGTACATTGGCTCCAAAAGAGAAGTTTACCTTTTCGTCGGGAATATATATTCCAAGTGACGCCTACTGTGGTGAAGCAAAGGCTTATGTGAGTGTTTTGACGGGCTGGCCGAAGGATGGGGGATATCCTTATTGTCCTGAGGCTCAAGTTAACTTCACAATTTTAGGCGGTCAAATCCCACCCGCGCCGCCAAGCCCACCGCAAAGTTCACCCGGCTCCTTCAACATTTCCTTCAAACTACCCAACTCAGCTTTGATAGGCAAATATTCTGTGTATACAAGCGCCCGTTATGGCGCTTGGTCCTCAACAAGCTTCACTTACATGTGGCTCAGAACGGATGTTGACACAAATGCAAAAGTAGATATTCTGGACATTTCAACTGTCGCCAAAATCTACGGAACAACAAGGGACTCTCCAACCTACAACCCGGTGGCAGACGTAAATGAGGATGGCGTCATAAATATTCTTGACATTACAAAAATAGCCTTAGACTTTGGGAAAAAACGTTATCAATAACTGTTTCTTCCATTCTTTTTGGTCTGCATAGAAGATAATTCCGGAATACTTAAATTTCCAAAACTGTAAAGTTTTAAGTGCTAAAAGGAGAAAGGAGAACCAAAACATGAAGTTTAAAGGAAATAAAATATTCTATATACTAACAATATTAACGCTGCTATTGGCCCTATTTCCGATCATCCATACCACAACAGCTCAAGCAAAACCAAAAGTCTATGTAGAACCAAAAGACAACATTTTCTACACTGACACTACTTCTGTTGGCTACGAGTTTACTGTTAGTATTATGGCTGCTGACTGGCCTGAGCCCGGCGTCTTCAGCTACGAACTCAAACTCGCCTACGACAAAACAATGCTCGAAGCCACCAAAGCCGAAATCCCAGACGGCCACTGGCTAACGCCATCCCTCAAACCCGGCAACATCTTCATAGTAGACGGCGGAACAATAAACCAAGAAGCCGGCTACGTAAGCTTCGCCGCCACCCTCCTCAGCCCAGAACCAGGCAAAACAGGCCAAGGAACAATAGCAAAAGTAACACTAAAAATAATAAAGGCGCCGCCAGCAGCTGGAAAACTCTCTTGTCTGCTTGAACTCAAGGATGTTATTTTAGTGGATCCGGCTGCAACTGAAATTCCGAAAGCAAACTATGATTTGATTCACGGTTACTTCGAGTTTGCAACTCCCCCACCAAAACTGTATTTGACGATTGAGCCTTCTCTTGTAACTGCAAGTGTTGTTGGAGACGAAGTGAATATAGCCGTAATGATTAAGGATGTGGAAGCAGACCTAAAAATAATTGGAGTCGAGTTGAAAGTATCCTTTAACCCAGCCGTCCTATCCATTGCGGCAGAAGATGTGGTTGAAGGAGACTTCTTCAAACAGTTTGGAGGAACATTCTCCGTAAGTGCTGTTGAAGGCGGCTACGTTTTAACTAGCGTTTTATTATTGCCAACAGAAACAGGAGCATATCCACCCACGGCCAAAGGCTTCCCATCTGGAAGCGGGACACTCGCAACAATGAAGTTTAAGGCAATAAGCCTTCCTGAAACAGTAACAGAGTTTCCAATTGAAATAGCAGGCGTGATAATAATAGACGAGAACTTGAACATTGTTCCACCACGCAAACTAGAGCGTGCAATATTACTTGCGCCAACAAGACCGGAAGACCTTAACAAAGATGGAAAGGTAAACATACAAGACATGGCCATTTTCGCCTTAGCCTTCGGCTCTTATCCAGGACATGCCAGATGGAATCCGAAAGCAGACATTGATGGAAACGGGAAAGTAAACATACTTGACGGAGTAATGATAGCCAAAGCCTTCGGAAAGTAAAATCTTAAAATCCACCAACCTCCTTTTTTTGGGAACAACAAAATTTAATCGACGAAAATTTAAAATAGCTTTAACTTTAATCATTGTCTGTGGTTAAAATGTATCCGCAAAAAAAATACATTATAATAGCAACTGCAATTTTGCTCTGTATCTTTGCAGCAATTCCCAAAGGCTTCGCCCAAAAAGCCTCATTAAACATAGAACCTTCGTCGGCCGTAATATCAAATGTAGGTGAAACAGTAACAATAAACATAACCATACACGACATGCCAAGCCCGGGGCTCTTCAGCTACCAACTAAAAATATACTTCAACAAAGCCTATCTGAAAGCAACAAGCGCATCAATACCCACAGGACACTTCCTAACCCCGACAAGCGGAGTGCCCCCAGGAATTTTCATAGTTGACCCCGGAACAATAGACAACAACGCAGGCACAGTCTCATTTGCAGCAACTTTGTTGGCTCCAGAAACTGGAAAAACTGGAAGCGGAGTACTATGCCAAATAACTTTTGAAGGACTGGCCGAAGGAGTATCCCAAATAACTTTTGGAGAACCCGGCAGCGAAGTCATTTTAGCGGACCCAGAAGCTAACGAAATACCATCAGCAAACTATGACCTTAATGGAGGGCAAATAACAGTTGTGCCAGAATTCTCTTCAATGCTGGTGGTGCTACTCCTCCTAGTTACACTAATGTCGGTCATCGTGTTAAGAAAGAAAAATCTAATTAAAACAAAAACTTCATACTGAGGCAAGGACTTCACCTAGTCTACAATAAGCCCCCCTTTTATTTCACATCTTAAGAAATCAAAATTTTGTTCCATTAAACCTTACACAAGATTTCAATGACGCGCGATATTGATTTTTGATGAGTAAATTTTTAATATTTAAAGATACAAACAAAGCTTCGATGCAATATGGAAAACTATTCTATAGTAAAAATATGGAAAAATCTTATAGTTCTCATAACTCTTCTAGTGGCAGTCGCCGCAAACGTCAACTTGTCCAATGCGCTTCCAACAGAAGTACAACCAACACTATATGTGGAAGGAGCAACAGCAACATACAAAGGCGAGCTTATAGACGTTCACGTTAACATCGCAAACCTCTCTAAAAACAAAGAGTGCATAGCAGCGCAATTTAAGCTCCAATACAATAAAGACCTGCTACAAACACAATTAGAATGGGTTAGTGAAGGCCCGTTCTTCAAATCCTTTGGCACAACATTCTTCACAGCCTTTGTTGAAAGCAACTACGTCGTAGTTGGTGTTTTGTTGTTGCCTGATGAGTCTGGTGTTTGGTCTGGTCCGTTTCCAGAGGGCAGCGGAACCATCGCCACAATAACATTCAAAGCGCTTTACCCAGATTGGCTTACATCAGAAACTTCATCTGCCATCACACTACACGACACCATACTTGCTGACGCAAACATAAACACAATATCACACTCGGTTAAAGACGGGTCAATACTTTTCACATTCCCGAAAATCTTTGTTAGTCCAGCTTCGTACGTGGCTAATAGAAAGGGAGAGACCTTCAACATAAACATAGACATCGAAAATGTTGGTGTCGGCTGGAACTTGACTGGAGCCCAATTTAAACTACGATACGACACAAGCATGTTACAGGTAGTCTCGGTTAAGGAAGGACCGCTTCTAAAGTCTCTTGGACCAACGCTCTTCACAGCCTTTGTTGAATACAACTATGTTCTTGTTGGTGTTTTGTTGTTGCCTGATGAGTCTGGTGTTTGGTCTGGTCCGTTTCCAGAGGGCAGCGGAACCATCGCCACAATAACATTCAAAGCCTTATACCAGCCAACAGAGCCCACAAGCATCGTGTCCTCAGATCTGACATTGTTGGACACTATAATAATCACAAATAAAGTTGAACAAATACCACACAGCTTAGACCACGGAAAATACTACATTACCGCCGAAACATTCCAACCCATAGAAATTCAGGTGGAGGCTGGAACAATACACTTTAGAGGGGAGATTGTAGACTTTTACATTTTGGTCACAGATTACGGCAAACCAGTTGACCCAGAAATAATGAACGCGGCCCTCCACTTTGATGGAGAAATCTACGTAGACTTGAGTGCAGAGATAACCCGCGTTTCACAAGGACTTTACAGAGTGGTCTTTGAAATACCCCAAACAGCTGAAGCTGGAACATACACTTTGCTGGTTAACGCAGAATACATACACGCTAAAGGGTCAGCCATCCGAAGCTTCCAAGTGAGCCCAACCTTGACGGGCTTAAACGCTTATATAACAGAAATACGTGACGCAACAGCAACAATAGTTATTCCGTCATTAAACCAGATTAAAGTCGGCTTACAAGCCTTAAACGGCACGCTTAAAGACATTAGCGATAACATTGTGACAATTGAAACTTCAATTGGAACTTTGAAGACTGACATATCGAACTTAAATGCTACGCTTGTGAGCATTAGTGGCGATGTTGCAACTATCAAAACTTCGCTTGGAACTTTGAAGACAGACGTGTCAAACCTGGGCGTTACAGTCACGAAAATAGAGGGTGACACAGCAACTATCAAAACTTCGCTTGGAACCTTAAGCGGGAAGGTTGATACAATTCAAGGAGATACCGCCACAATCAAAACTGATGTTGGCGAAATAAAAGTTAAAGTCGCCGACCTTCCAGGAAATGTGCAAACGTCCGTCAACCTGCTTTACGTCATATTGATTCTAGCTTTGATTGCTGCAGTGGCTTCAATAATTGTCGTAATCTTCATGCGTAAAAAATAATTTCCCCCTTTTATTTTGATTTTTTAATAATATTTTAAAACTTTTGGTTTGAGAGAAGCCTAAATTAACTTAACCTTTAAATCTTATTAATCAGCTTATTTTTTAGGGGCAGAGGGGAGAAGGGCGAAAACCTTGAGGGGGTATTTGTTTTTCATTTCTAAAATGTTAATGATGTTATCCTTATTTATGCAGGTTGTTTTATTTGTTAATGGGCAGTGTGTGAATGTTCCCCCTTACGCAGATTTTACATATTCGCCCACGCGTCCCCGCACGCATGAAATTGTAACTTTTAATGCTTCAGCCAGTTACGACCCAGACGGTTTTATCTTCTCTTACACGTGGGATTTTGGCGACGGAAACATTACCGTTACGTTCTCTCCGATAATAACACATTATTATATTGTGTCTGGAGAATATCATGTTAAACTTACTGTTAAAGACAATCTTGGGCTCGAAAGTTCTGTGGCGAAACCTATTTCAGTTTTACCGTGTGTTATCGCCTCCTTCTCTTATAGCCCTCTTAACCCAATTGTGTGCAAACCAGTTTTCTTTGACGCTTCAGAATCAAGGTCTGAGGAAGGCTACATTGTAAGTTATTTGTGGGATTTCGGCGACGGCAACATCACAGTAACCGGCGAACCCATGATTACGCACCATTTTATGGTTGAGGGACTTTACACTGTTAAGCTAAATGTTACGGACAACCTGGGTGCATGGGACGAGGCAATTCAAATTCTTAACGTTTCAAAACCCACTATCATGCCGCCTGTTGCCTCTTTCACTTGGACTCCGCCTTTACCAGAGGTAAACGAGCCCATACTATTTGATGCATCCGATTCACGTCCCAACGGCGGAGAAATAGTTCTTTATTCATGGGATTTTGGGGATGGAACATTCGAAAACACATCCGCTCCACAAATAATCCATGTTTATAATTCTTTTGGAAACTACAATGTTACTTTAAGCATCATTGATAGTGAAGGCGAAACCGCTTCGGCAACTAACATAGTAAATGTAATAGAACGCCCAATAGCCAACTTCTTTTTCACTCCTCTCCAGCCGAGAGTTTGCACCAAAATAGTTTTTAATGCTTCAATTTCGGATCCAAGGGGCGGAGAAATATTGGAGTATAGGTGGAGTTTTGGAGACGGCTCCCCAGAGGCTTTCGGAATCGTTGTAGTCTATAGATTCGTGAGGATGGGAGAATACAATGTTTCTTTAAATGTCACGGACAGCGAAGGAAAATGGGACATCAAAACCTTAACGCTGAAGGTTCTGCCCCACATCGCTGACTTAAACGAAGATGGCGAAGTAAATATTATTGATATGAGCATTTTCGCGAGGGCTTTCGGCTCTTATCCAGGCCACGAAAGATGGAATTCAAGGGTAGATTTAAACAGCGACGAAAAGATTAACATTCTTGATGGTGTTATAATAGCAAGATCGTTCGATCAATGCGTTGAATTCATCGACCCTTGATTTTCACACTAAAAGATTAATTAATGTAACTGCGAAAGAGGACAATAATCTTCTCTTAAAATTGGCGGTAAAAAGAGAGATGTAAAAGCTATCTTTTTATAAGATAGGTGTTCAATTGCTTTTGAATTATTGGAGTTTTAATTTTCTCTTCACCCTTCATTTCGTTGAATATCCAGCTTGTCTCCTTTAGGCGTTGTAAAAGCAAATTTCCCTTCTCTGTTATCTTGTAAATTTTTCCCCGCCCATTATCAGCAACCTCAATTAGTTTGGCTTCTAAAAGGGAGCTAATGTGTTGTTCAAATTGAAGGAAATTCAAATTTGTTTTGTACATTATCCTAGTTTTTGCGCATCCTTCTTTCGCCGATTCCAAAATTTCAGCTATTATCTCTAGTCTATCTCTTCGCTTTTTTGATCCCCACTTATTCTTCATTCAAAGCACCTTAATGTTTATCGTGCGGGCTTTTTAAATCGGTTATTTTTTGTGCATGAATATGTTTTAGAGTGAAATATTCTAGAACTATCCTACGTTGTTTGAAGAAAAAAGGGGGAATAAGATTTAGTATTCGTTGCCGAATTCTCTTGCTATTTCCGTCAGGTCAATTATGTTGATTACAAAGTCGCAGTTTATGTCGCAGTCAAAATCATATCCTGGCATGCCGAACCTCGCATTGAACGTTTTTGCAATCTTTATGACATCCAATATATTGACAACGCCGTCTCTGTTGAAGTCGCCGCGGGGAATGCCAATTGCCCTATTAAAGCTGTTGTCCGGCTTCACGAATCTGACATGATAGAAGACTACATCGCCTTTAATGTCGCCTTCCAATCCTTCAATACTTATGACGAAAGTTCCTTGCTCGGAACTTAACGTTACGCTAAGGCTTCCTGGGGCATCTTCAAGCAGAAGCTTCTGAACTATTGTCACTGTTATTTCGCTGCTGTCGACTACGGTGACTGAGACCGTTTTGTTCCAAACGCTCCAATTGCCCTCTACGTAAAGAGTTTTTTCGTTGCTGTAAAGCTCAATTTTAGTTGTGTTTTTAAGCGTCAAGAAGTAGACAGATATGCTGAAATTCGCTGGCGGGGTCACAGTTGGCAGAGGTTGCAGTGTGAAGAAGCCAAAAGCTTTCGTCCAATTTTCTCCCGCGCTTATTTTCATGTGGGCCATGAAGTTGCCTATAGCGTTGTTTCCGTCATACTCTGCTATTTTACCCTTCATCAACGCCCATATTATCTCTTGATATTCTGGCGTGTATTCTGAAATAATTGCAGCTAATGTTCCCTGTGCACTGTAAATTCCTTCCTGAATGCCTATCTCCTCAGGCTTGGCTGCGGCAAACTTAACCCAAAAGTTAATCCTGTCCACTGTCAAAATTCCATCAAATTTAATAGTTGGCGATCTTGTTACAGTTGCGAATCCACGGAATTCAGCGTCCTTATATTCGCCCGGCGAAATGACACCTGGAACCATAGCCACGAAGGTTGCTTGAATTTCAAGTTCAAGCGGAATACCTTGCCCTTTCATGCCTTTTAATGTTATTTGTCCATCCACCGTTATTTGGGCTGCGTAAGTTCTTCTGAATGTGGCGTTCGCTGGCGCTATTAGGATTAAAAGCGCGGCCAAGGTCGCTAGGAAAATTTTCTTTTCAGTTTTCATTTTTTCATCCTCGGATTAGAATGTTTCAAAACTAAAATAAATATGTTTCTCGGTTCTTTTTTGTTTTTTAAGCTTTTTTATGGTTTATTTTTGTTCAAGAACGTTTAAAATTGTTTATTTTTGTTCTTGGAAAGCTTTTAGTTTATTCAGCCTTCACACTTTTTAAATACTACTGAGGTAAAGGCTTATTTGAGCAGGTATGAAGACAACAAAGATTGTGCATTGCGCTGCTGCAATCAGCCTTCTCCTTATATTAATTTTGAATGTTTTCTTTTTTCTGGGCGATGTGTTGTCTCAAGAAGAATTGCAGTGGAGCACGCTCGTTCAAATAGAGGTTTTTGAAAACTGTTCAGCCAGATGGATTGTTCAGCGGAAGGCCACTTTAAAAACTGAATTTGACGAATCGCTTTTCTTCCAATATTCTAATGCAACCTCTCCAGATTACATATTAGATAATCTCCATTGGATGGTTGATTATGCAAGTTCGATGGCTGGAAGAACAATGAGTATCGAAAACTTTGAATTGGCCATTAGTATTTCTAGGACGGTCTTTGGGAAAGAGGGCATTCTTCAATACGAGTTTGACTGGCGTGAGTTTGCGGAAAAGACTGGTGATGGCGAAATTAAGATAGGCGATGCTTTTGGTGGAGAAATTGACCTTTTGTCTGATGATATATTAACCATAGTTTATCCGCTTGGATACGCTCCAACAACTGTTTGTCCATCGCCGGATAAAGTCGATTACGATAAAAGAGCCTTAACATGGTTTGGTCCAGCGAACTTCGGCATGGGCGAACCAACAATAATCCTTAACATGGAAAGATTAAACTGGATAAGCATAATTCAAAACAACGCAACTGTTCTTTCAGCAAGCGTCACAGCCATCTTGGCTGGTCTTTTAGGATATTTTCTTGGAAAGAGACGCTTCTATAAAAAAATGGAGTTAAAGCCAAAAATTGGAGAGGGAGAATTGCCTTTTGCGGGCTCTGAGGATGACGAGGAAAAAATTTTGAAGCTTCTTTCAGCGGCTGGAGGCCGTCTAAACCAGTCTATAATTGCTAAGCAATGTGGGTTTTCAAAGTCGAAAACTAGTGGGCTTCTGGCAGAAATGGAGAGGAAAGGTTTGATTTCAAGGAAGAAGAGTGGAAGGGGAAAAATTGTGGTTTTGGTGCAGAAGAGCCGTTAAAACTTGCAGAAGGCATGTCTTGTTTTCGTTTATTGCCTTTTTATTTGAAAGTGTATTTTTTACAAAATTGTTGAAATAGAAGTTAACTACAGAAAGGATAAAAAGAGGGCTTAGCCCTTTTCAATAGTTAGGGGGAGAGGAAAACATGAAGGCTAAATTATTTGCTGGTTTAGCAATCGCTGTACTCGTTTTAAGCATATTCCAAATCACATTAAAGATTACACCCGCTGTTTTCAGCTCAAATGGCGTGGCATATAAGGAGATTTGGCAAGTTATTAATGTGACAAACACTCATGGAAGTATGACCACAAGCGGGGACATAAACATAGAATTAAACAATCGTACAGGCGTAAACATTGCTTGGTCAACTGATATAACGAGGTTTTATGAAAACTTTACGTATTGGAGTTCGTTGGGATATGCAACTTATATGGATTGGTTGAACGGTACTATAACGCTTCCTTATCATTGGGGCGAAATAGATTGGTATGTTTCTGAAGGAAGCTTAACTCCAATCAGCTGGGACGAAATCAAGTTTTGGTGGGATATGTATAGGGATAGTGGCGGAGGCGTCAGCTACTCGACTTTCATGGGCAACACTTACATGGCAGACTTCAACTTTACGGATCCCACAAACGATCCTGACATTATCCGGTATAACCTAACTCAAGTGGGTGTTCCATGGGTTGGAAATGTTATAACAGTTAAAGACTTGGTTATTCCTGCAAATACTACAATTTATTTGGTGTTAAAAATTGTGATAACATTGCCCGGCGCCTACACATTCAGCATTACCAGTCCCAATCCGTTATTGCAGATTTCTCCCTCAAACTTTAGGACTGGAGGGGCATCCACAATTTTGGTTCCGGACGAGTTCAGTTTAATTCAAGATGCTATAAACTATGCGAAGGCTGGAGACACAATAGTTGTGCTTGAAGGAGTTTATGCTGAACAACTAGTTATTAACAAACCAATCACCCTCCAAGGTGTGGGCGGCAACACGATTATAAGGCCCTTTACAGAAAATCTTACCCAAATATTTGATGGATTATTCTGGTATGGTACGCCGGACACCAAAAACATTGCCGGCGTGATAGTGGCCAATGTTACCGGCATTGGTAATGTGACATTAAGAACTTTAAAGGTTGACTGCAGCGCCGTTACAGCCAAACCAACTGGAGCAGATTATGTTGCCGGAATCTTCTACAGGGAAACAGGAGGCCTAATAAATAATGTTACTATTGTTGGGACGGGCGCTTGGAGCGGCGATGATAGGGCTTATGGAATATATTTGTCTGCTGCAAGCAAAACGGTTTATGTGGAGGTTGCCGGCTCCACAATAATGAATTACGATAAAAATGCTATAGAAGCCATGGGAAACAAACTCACCTACAACATACACAATAACGTTATAATCGGGCGAGGCGCAGTTGACGACGAAGTTCAAAACGGCGTGAATGCAGGAAGGGGCAGCGCTGGAACAGTAAACAACAATGTAATCAGCAATATGAGTTATACTCCAGAAACTTGGTGGTCTGCAGCAATCCTCTTCATTGATAGTACCGGCCAAGCGTTAAACAATCTAATAACCGATTGTCAAATTGGAGTTTTCTTCCGCGACAGCAACGGTTCCGCCATAAATAATGTGGTAAATGGCACGTCGGTCGGGTTGCTTGGTGTTTGGGCAGAGTATACTAAAGCTGGAGCGTGGACCAATTCGTTTGTAAACAATATTGTGAACTATGTTAGGGACTCGCCCGGCTGGAACAACTCCGCCATCGGCGCAGCAACCTACATTGAAAATGCAAACCTCACCATATATATTGCGGACAACAAGCTTGTTTGCAGCGGCTCTACAGATGCGGATGGAATCTACATCGGGGATGATCCATCCGCTGGCGGGGCTGGAAACATTGCTGCAATCGTCAGAGGCAACATGATAGTGGGCTGGGAAAACGGAATTCGCTTACTAAACTCGATTAATGTGGGCACAACTATTGTTAACAATACAATTGCAAACGCCACAGGGGTTGCTGGAATACTCATAGAATCAAATGTTAATGCATCAAATGTTAAAGTCAATTATAACAATGTTACTGGCAATCCAAGCGGAATCACAAACAATGGTTTTGGCATGCTTGACGCCCGCTTCAACTGGTGGGGAAATGAAACCGGGCCATATAATCCAACATTCAACCCTCAAGGTTCAGGAGACAGCGTAAGCGATAATGTTGAATTTAAGCCGTGGCTTGTTCAACCTTACCCGCCAGCAGTGCCAGTCAGCCAATTATATGTTGATCCACAACTAATTGAATGTTGGACTGGCTTAAACACAACGTTCACTGTCAAAGTAAAATTAGATGATGTAAGGCTCTTGTATGGTTTCCAGTTTAAATTAACATGGAATAGCACACTGCTTAATTTAACTTCTGCAAGCTACACAACGCTTTGGGCGGACACCTACCTTTGGCGTCACGACTGGAACAATACGCTTGGAGAGTATCGGCTTGCCCTTTCGGGAAGGGGCAATGTACCAAGTTTCAATGGAAGCGCAACCCTCGCCACACTGTCATTCAAAATACTTTACGAACCACTTTACCCCGAAACTGTCATGACAAGTCTCAGTTTAGTGGACACGTTGCTATCACGTTCACAAAACCTGCTTGAAGCTGAGCCTATACCCCATATCGTTCGAAACGGCACATACATTTGCAACTATACACTTCCAACGCTCAAGCCGGCACAACCCCAATATGTTATAAAACGAGTTCCAATAGAGTTTGAAGTCAACATAACATTAACATACGTTGTAAACCTCGAAAACTTCGAATTCACCCTCACATACGATCCAAGCCTCTTAACATTCCTCCGCGACCCAAGCGACATTCTTGTAAGGGGAACAACCTGGACAATAAGTTGGACAAATGGAAGTGTTTCCTGCTACTCGAGGGGAATCAGCCCCGGAGTAAATGGCACACTAACTATAGCCAGACTTAAATTTAGGTCATTGGGGTTTGTTTGGAACACTGTAAACCGTTCAGTTGCATGCGACCTACTATTCAGCTTCACCAATTTGACAGGACCCGAAGGAACACCAATCGTGCACGTTGTAGTTAATGGAACATACATTTACAAGCCAGTTCCCGGAGATTTAGACATGGATGGAACAGTAACCATCATAGACTTGGCTGCGGCAGCCAGAGCCTTTGGAACAAGGATGGGCGAACCCGGCTGGTTTGACATTGCGGACGTCAACTGCGATGGCATAATAAACATTCTTGACATCGTAATCATCGCACGCAACTTCGGAAGAACAGAGCCGGAGCCATGACAACCATAAACTTTGAAATGGCATAAAAAGAGGAAGCGAACATGGCTAAGAAAGTAGTTGGTTTCGCCCTTCTGCTCCTAACACTAGAATTTTTTCCTTTCCCCCCTCTTGCCATGGGTAGCTTAGCAACTGTTTCAATTCAGCCTTTCATATCCAAGGTTTGGGGAACCGACGAAACATTCACAATAAACATCACGGTTACCGACGTTACCAACCTATACGGATGGGAAATTAAACTATACTTTGAAAACTGGATTTTAAACTGCACGGGCGCGAGTGAGGGGCCTTTCCTAAAAACTGCGGGGTCAACATTCTTTAACAACACAATCGAAAACAATTATAACAGCACCCACGGCCGAGTAAAAGCCTTCTGCACACTTTTGGGTGAAATTCCAGGCGTAAATGGAACAGGAGTTTTACTTTCTGTCGCATTCAAAACATTTAGGCTAGGCATAACAATTTTAGACATTACGGAAAGCGTTCTCGCCGACATAAACGGAAATACCATGCCCCACACGGCTGTAGATGGAGCAGTGGAAGTGGTAGAACCAATACACGATGTAGCAATTAAAAATGTCACTGTAGCCTCCAACATTATTGTCAGCGGCCAAACCCTAGAATTAAACGTAACAGCCTCAAATGCTGGCAATAAAACCGAAACTTTCTATGTGGCTGCATACGCTAATGAAACGCTAATCGCAAACCAAACAGTTAGTTCACTTCCCCCAGGAGCAGACATTTTGCTTGTCTTCCTTTGGAGCACCGCACCAATAACGCCAAACGCAACACTCATAATTAGGGCGGAAGCCTCGCAGGTTTTTGGAGAAACTAATCTGGAAAACAACTTATTCATTTACGGAGTCATTTATGTGATTAAGGGTTTACATGATATTGCAGTTACCAATGTAAGACCAGCAACACAGCAAGTTTACGAAGGCGAAAAAGTCGACATCTACGTGACGGTTGCAAACCTTGGAAACTACACAGAAACATTCAACGTCACCCTATACATCGACGAAGTATTCGTTGACATCCAAACTGTTCAAAATCTCCTTTATGGGGCCTATCAAGAACTGGTATTTTCTTGGGATACAAGGGGCAAAGCCAACAAAACCTACACAATTAACGCAGTGGCAACAATAGTCGCAGGCGAAACCAACATAGCCAACAACAACATGACAAGCACAATAACAGTTTATTCCCGCGAACTCCTCTCAATCAAAATTGTTGAAGTAGTTCCATGCAACATGCTTGGACAACCAGTCTCAAGTTTCTTGGTTGGAACCGTTGCAAACTTTAAAGTTACGTTAAACTGTTCCATGATTGGAGCTAAAACAATTCTCTTGACCATAAGCGTTTTTGACGCAAGAGAAAACACAATAGGCGTTGTTTCCTTCCAAGGACCAGTAGCCTCTGGAACAACCACATTCATACTTGGACTACCAATACCAACCACAGCAAGAACCGGAATTGCCAAAGTATGCGCAAACGCCCTGAGTGACTGGCCCCACCTCGGCGGCTCAGCCTACTGCCCAGAAGTAAGCGCAACATTTGAAATTAGGAGGTAAAGAAAGTGATTAAAAAGAAAGTCCTCATAATCATACTTACGTCGTTTATACTAGCAACCGTTCTACATGCGGGGATAGGCGCTCCAGCGCTTCAGCTAACGGTTTTCACGGAAAAACAAAACTATAAGGTGGGAGAAACCATACGTGTTTATGGCGAAGTAAAAGCAGACAGCACACCCATAGCAAACGCTTATGTGGCCTTAGAAGTCCGCGATCCTTCTGCAAGTCCAGTTGTCATTAGAACTCTCGCCACAGATGCCTTGGGAAAATATGGCTTAAGCTTTAATCTCCCATCCGAAGCACTTTTGGGCACGTACACCATAAACGTAAGCCTCTATTATGGCGGCGAAAGAATAACAAACACCACGTCATTTAACTTAGAAAGCGCCCCTCAACCATTAATCTTAACCCTAACAGTGGGAAGGTCCACATACAAAATTGAGGAACCAATCGAAATTTACGGCAATGTAACGCTCGGCCCAAACCCAATAAATGGAACTCTTGTAGCCATAGAAGTTAAAGACCCAAAAAACACGACAGTTCTCGTGAGAGTTGCACAAACCGACCCCAACGGCATTTATAGACTCACTTTTCAACTGCCCTCCGGCTCAACCACAGGAAATTATAGCGTTTATGCAAGCGCAAGTTATGAAGACCAAACCGCAACGGCAAAAGCAACTTTCCAGCTTAGACATACTATCCCCGCCGACATAAATGGAGATGGCGTAGTCAACATTATAGACATAACAATAGCCGCAATGGCGTGGTCCTCCTATCCAGGACACCCAAGATGGGATCCAAGATGCGATTTAGATGGTAATGGCATTATAAACATAATTGATTTAACTTTAATAGCACGTGAATATAGGGTGTAATTATGATGAGAAAAAATTGTTTGGCAAGTTCAATGCTTGGCTTCCTCCTCCTAGCAGTTTCCTTGCTTAACTTTTCCAACTACGCTCAAGCCCAAAACACAATATTGTACGTGGATCCTCCACGCGTCATGGGACTTAATGTTGGAGATACATTCAGCATAAACATAACAATATCAAACGTAATTGACTTATATGGCTGGCAGTTCAAACTATTATACCGAAACAATGCCTTAAACGCTTCAAGCATAGTTGAGGGGCCATTTCTAAAAAAGGATGGCGGATCAACATTCTTTTGGATTGCAGACTTCACCGACAACTACAATGATACACACGGCTTAATTTTTGCGGCATGTTCACGATCAGCCATGGAAACGGGCGTGAATGGCGACGGAGTTTTAGCCACAATTGTCTTTAAAGTTAAAGCCCTTTTAAGCACTCCACTAAATCTTTTAGAAACTAAACTTATTGATTCAGCATCGCCATTCGGAAATCGAATACCCCACACAACAGTCGACGGCGAAGTTTACGCCGGATTCCACGATGTAGCAGTAGTTAATGTTTCCGTTTCACACACACGAGTCTATAAAGGACAGCAAGTTCAAATTAATGTAACAGTTAAAAATAATGGGGATTACCCAGAAACCTTCAATGTCACAACATATTATGACGACAACGCTATTGAAACAAGAACTGCAAGCGGATTGGCCGCAGGCTCAAACCTAACAATATCCTTCATTTGGAACACAAGCAATGTAGAGCCCGACAGAACATACGCAATTAAAGCGCAAGCCACCAGCGTCCCCGGAGAAACAAACCTAAACAACAATCTGTTTACAGATGGAAGCGTCACCATCAGTTCATATCCCACTTTCCTAATAAACATTGTAAATGTTGTTCCATGCAACCAGTCGGGCTATCCGCAAACAAGCTTCGAAGTAGGCACAATCGCATACTTCAAAGTCGTAGTCAACAGCACATCATTCAACACCGAACCCATACTCGTAACAGTAAACATATTCGACTCTTACAACACAACGCTAGGGGTAGTTTCCTTCAAGGGCGCCATACTGCCCGGAACCTCAACCTTCATTTTGGGCTTGCCCATACCATCATCCCTATCTCCTGGAACCGCAAAAGTTTACGCAAACGCATACACTGATTGGCCCTACTACGGAGGTGTAAACTACTGCCCCGAAAAGTCTGCAGAATTTGAAATTGTAAAGCCGTGATGGCGGTATGGACGCGCGTTGGAAAAATGAGGGCAGAAAAAGAGGTTTTGTGGGAAAATGGCTTAAACTCTTTTTACTCATAAGTGTACTTTTTTTAGTTTTAAACCAAAACCCTGCCCAACACCTTGCGGCAACAGATGAAGAAGGCCCCAAAATAACCATCCTTTCGCCCCAAAACACAACCTACACATCAACATCCGTTCCGCTAATTGTTACAGTAGATAAAGAATTTTCTTGGATGGGATACAGCCTAGATTTCGGGGAAAACATAACAATAGTGGAAAATGTGACTCTAACAGGCCTCGCAGAAGGCGAGCATAACGTTATTGTTTTCGCCAACGACACTTCTGGTAACATGGGTGCTTCAGAAAGAGTCTATTTCTTAATCTCGCCAATTCATGATGTTGCAATTACTAGCATTTCGCTTCCCTACACGCAAATATGTTCCGGCGAAATTGTGGAGATAAATGTAACAGTAGAAAATAAGGGAACTGTTCCCGAATCCTTCAACGTATCAATCTATTATAACGATGCACTGATTGAAACGAAAAAAGTAGGCAACCTTGCCGAAAACGAAAATAAAACCTTAATCTACTATTGGAACACCACAGAAGTACCCATCGGAACACACTCAATAAAGGCTGAAACAAGCACAGTCCCAGGCGAATCAAACGCCACTAACAACATTTTAATCTTTGGGCAAGTATTTATTTACCCTAAGCCAATCGTCCAAATAAAACCATCCCTTTTAGAATTTAAGGTAGAGAAAGATTTTGAGATTGGAGTGTGGATAGCGAATGTAACAAAGTTATACCATTTCGAATTTACACTATGCTATGACCCGTCCCTCCTCTACATTTCGGAAGTGTACGTGTGCGATGAATATGGAATGTTCTTAAAAGGACCATACAGTGGAGGCGTAATACACAATGACGCAACTAAAGGTAAACTATACATTTCTTTGACGCAATCAAGCGGAGCAACTCCAGTTAACGGCAGCGGACAACTTGCACAAATTAAGATTAAAATTGTTAAAACCATCGTCTATTCGTGGAAGCCAGGCTCAATAAACTTTTTGGCATGCCAACTAAACCTAACAGAGCTTAAAATAGGCATTAAACTTGAAATGTCCAGATTTTTAGACCCAAATGAAGGGGAATTGTCGGTGTCTGAAGCTGAATATATTTTTAAACCTGTTCCGGGAGACTTGAATCTTGACGGCATTACAGATGTAACCGACCTTAGTGCCTGCGCGAAAAAATTTGGGTTTAGTGGAGAAACAATTTTTGATGTGGACGGAAACAATGTTGTAGATTGGAATGATTTGGTTTTGATAGGGAAAAACATTGGAAGAACGAAACCTTAAGATTTAAAATTTTCATTTTTGGAAACTTTTGAAGAGTTTAAATAATGCGTTTGGGTTTAGCTCGTTATGGGGGCATGTTATGGTCAAACTTGAGAAATTATTAATGCTCATGCTTTTGCTAGTAACTCTATGTACAATTTCTTTTGCATCATATGAAGTTATACCTCCAGCGCTTGTTAGTGTTGAGCCAAAGGAAACTAGAGTCGAGGTTGACGACGTTTTCACCGTAAATGTTTCTATAACAAATGTTTCAGAACTGACTGGAGTTGACTTCTGCCTATCCTATAATAAGGCTATTTTAAGCCTTCAAAAAGTTGAGGAAGGCCCTTTCATGAAGAGTTTTGGAAACACTTTCCTAATCAACTTGACTTCAGAAGGCCTTGTCTGGCTTGCCATAGTACTTTATCATCCAGAAGGCTTGTCAGTTCACGCTAATGGAAGCGGTGTCCTAGCAATATTGACATTCAAGGCCATTGCCGTAGGCCAGTCCCGACTAGACTTACATTCAATAAACCCGTATAGAGGCGATCAAGTCAAATTAGCCAAGGGCTGCGAAGTTGAGCCTATTCCAAACGTTGCCTACGACGGTTTTGTCATTGTTTCGGAAAGAACTGGAAATTGTAACCCTCCGCCGCAAGATCCTCCAGATCCCCCGGATCCACCAGACCCTCCAGAAGATCCGCCTGCAGAAAAGAGTGCTGATTTGAATGCTGATGGCGAAGTTAATATAGTTGATATAACCATCGTTGCAAGGGCATACGATTCTTATCCGGGCCATCCAAACTGGAATGAAAAGGCAGACTTGGACAACAATGGGAAAGTGGATATCATTGACATTTCCATGGTAGCCAAAAGCTTTGGAGTTTCGCTTAAGGGCGCATAGCAGCATAGGGGTATATTTTACCAAATTCTTTGGCCACCATACTAATGTCAATTATATTTACAATATTGTCTTTATTTATGTCTGCATCCGGGTTCCAGTTGGGGTCTCCAACCTTGGAGTCATAGGAAAATGCCACCCTAGATATATCGATTATATTAACTTCTCCATTGGCATCAACATCAGCCAAAGCCAATACTAATATGGTTCCAACAGAATAGACGTTGTCTGAATAATCCGTCTCGTCTGGCACTAGCCCGGTTTCGATGAGTACGCTATAAAAGCCTGGTGAGACATTTAATGAGTCCGTATATAACGTGCAGTTGGTGCCTTCTTTTGGTGAAAGAGTTATGTTCGAGTCGAATTTTGTGAACTGATCCATAGCGTAGGGAGAGCCAATATAAATTGTGACTTTAATATTCTCCTCTGTGTCACCGTAGTTTTTAACGGTGAAATTCAAATTTAATCTGCTGCCTTCGCGGATTGTATGGGATGATATATTCGCGTATAAAATGGCAATGTTATGTTCTGGAAACTTTAGGCCAAAGCAGAGGAGTTTTCCTTCTTCCGAGGCAACTATCAAATGTTGGCATGCAACAACGGGAGATGACACTATTGGGCTGCCAACATCATATTTCCAAATTTCTCGGCCTGTCTCCTCATTTAGGCAATACACGTATCCGTCTGTCGATCCAAAATATACTAGTCCATCTTCGCTTATTGTTGGAGCGGATAAATGATTTGGAGCACTAATATATTGCCACTTAAGATATCCAGTAAACTCACTTAAGCAATAGGTTCTGGCGTCTCTGCATCCAGCGATAACAAGTTTTTTAGAAGAGTCAACTGCAGGCGAAGTTAGCCAACCCCCAGTCTTGTGACTCCAAACATGTTCGCCCGTTCTTTGATCTAGAGTGAAAACTTTGTCGTCGTTTTCAGCTCCGATGAAAACTAGTCCATCGGCAACGGCTGGGGCTGAGAAAACAGGCCAGTTTGTTACGTATCTCCATATTAACGCTCCATTAGTGATGTTGACGGCGGATATGTATGGGCATGTCGTAAAAACTGTTTGGTTGGATATGGCTGGCGAAGAGGGTTTCCCTCCAACGTAGCTTTCCCATAAAAGTTCTCCATCAAATTGACTGAAACATCGGAGATATCCATCCGAAGACCCTATAATAACTTTTCCATCAACTATGGCCGGTGAACATTGAACAACACCCCCTTCGGGTATCTCGTATAACCATCTTAAAGCGCCAGTGCATGCATCAAGTGCGTATATTCTTCCGGGCCTTTCTGTGCCAAAGATTATCATGCCACTGTTAAAGGATGGGGTTGAGGAAATTGTGCAGTTTGTGTCGAGAGTCCAAAACTCTTCTCCAGTTTTAAAGTCTAATGCATAAATTTTCCCGCTCAAAGTCGCAATATATATTATTCCATCAGCAACTATGGGTGAAGACACAACAGAAGAGTTCAAATACATCGACCACAAAACGTCCGGTGTCCCTACACCCTCCGATTGCGCACAACCAACCCGGGTTAACGAATACCTATAAGTGTGGCATTCCATTCGTCCCCAATTGTAACGACTTGAATTTGGAAGAAACACCGTTGGAGAGCAATGCCTCACTTCACCAATAAAGGACTTCGTTTCGTCAAGCTGAATGATGGGCAGCGCCCCTCCAACTACACCGTAGCAACCCCATGGATGAGGAACGGATGTGTCTTGTTGGCTCAAAGTGAACTCCACGAGGGTTTTCCATGAAAAGCGGAAAACTTCGTCAGCGGAAAGCCATCCATCCTTGTTTATGTCTTCTGCCGCATGCATTGCCCCTATAATTCCCAATGGACCAAAACATGTGCCATTGGCATAACGCGCATTTTCATGTCCAGTGAATAATCCAACAAAAATTTTCTCCACAGGGTTGCAAGCACATAAAATCACACGTCCCGGCTTCTGCAATTTAGAGACGTATCCTCCGCCGTACTGCGTATCCAAAATTATCAAAGTTGATTTTTTTGACTGGTTAGATGGCAAAAGATCGTCAATTTCCCAGTCAAAAAGCGGTTTATCCAAATCCATAAAAAAGCTGGTTTTCCCATCGCTTATTTCCCTCTTAGATTCTCCAACATAATAGAAAACAGAAATGGAAGGGCAATCATCCTCAGACTCGTTCAAAAATGAACGAATCTCATCAATAACATTGCTTTTTGTAGCATTTCCCCCATAGCAAGGTTTACATTCCGAGTCAATTTCTTCGTAATTAACATTTGACAAAAGGTGAATATAAGCGGAACACAGCAAGTTCATATGCGTATAATTTTGCCAGTTCACGAACAACATTAAATTTTCAATTAACCGCTGTGCACTTTTTAGAGGTGTCCCATTAAAATTAGACTCAACAGCCAAGAGTTTGAATGTGACGTTCGTCTTCTGCCCTCGAAATGCCTGTGTCGTCGAAATTAAAAATGGAGTTTGATTGCATAAAAGTATTAAAAGCAACAGCATTAGCGATTCGTAGACAAAACTGGCTTTCAATAGGCTCTCCCTTCCCTTCATTTAAAATTGTTTTTGGGCTATTTCTGGATTCTGGAAGAATACTCTAGGATTATATTCCAAGATAGCTTATTAAAACGGTAAAAGACTACTTTACTGCACAGGCAAATTGTGACTAACAATGTCAACGAAAATGCTATCTCCTTTAGGTATTATCGCTAAAATTTTAATGATAACCTTCTTCTCTTCAACCCTCTTTAATTGCGTTAAACCGCCCATAGCTATAGCATTTTCCTCCAAAACCATATATGTAGATGCAGCGAACTTTGCCGATCCATACCAAGATGGCTCTCTTGAACATCCATTCGACACTATACAAGAGGCCGTGGACGTTGCTGATGCAGGCGATGTTATCTTTGTTAAGGCCGGAATATACAACGAGTATGTTCAAATTGCAAAATCTTCAATTTCTCTCATTGGCCAAAATGGAACGGTAATCGATGGAGGCGGGAAAAGAAATGGAATTCGCATAGGGGCGCTTCCGCCGAACTATGCTGAAAACGTCTATATCGTTGATTTTACAATTCGAAATTGCGTTAAAGGCGTTGTTCTAGTCCGCTGTCGCCATGCCCATTTCAAAAACATAAGCATGATAGACAACCTCTACAACTTTGCAGATTATTCACTTCAAGAAAATGACATCGACGCTTCAAACACCGTCGACGGAAAACCAATCTATTATTGGGTTAACGTGCATGGGAAACAGGTTCCAGAAGATGCTGGTTTCGTGGCACTTGTAAATTGCACCGGAATAGTTATCAAAAATTTGAATTTAACAAGAAATGGTCAAGGAATAATACTCAAAAACACTCGAGAATCTATTATAGAAGGTGTAAATGTTTCAAGCAACTGGGACGGCATATATTTAGAAAAGGAAAGCAAGAATAACAAGATCATAAACTGTATAGTGAAACGCAACCTCTTCATGGGCATATACATTTCCGCATCCTCAGCAAACACCATAAGCAGCAACCTAATATCCGAAAATGAGTACGGAATATTCCTCGACGAATCCAGCAGCCTAAATATAATACTCAATAACACTATAGAAACAAATAATTATGGCCTATATTTCAGAGGCGAAGCCAACAAAATATTAACCAAAAACATTGTGGAAGCCAACACCATAAAAAACAACAGTGTGGGCATTTCACTCCATTTTTCCCAAGAAAATCTAATTTTCTTAAACAATTTTGTAAACAATTCCCAGCAAGTTTTATCAGGAGACAGCGTCAACATTTGGGACTATTACAACGAGGGTAATTACTGGAGCGACTATTTAGGCGAAGATCTAAACGATGATGGAATTGGAGATTCCGCATACATAATAGGCGAGAATGACCAAGATAATAATCCTTTAATGGGTTTCTCCTCATTCTTCAGTGTAACTTGGAACGGGAATTCATACCCCATAATGGTCGTCTGTACCAGCCAAATATCAGAATTTTGTTTCATACAACCCGAAAAAACAATTCTGTTAGCTGTAACAAACCTAAATCAAATGAAAGGTTTCTGTAGGCTGACCATCCCAACCGTGCTTCTGGGAGAACCATACAAAGCCTATGTTAACGATGTTCAAATATCAAGTTTTTCTCAATCATCAAATGGAACACACATCACGTTATACATTAAATTTAATCAAAATGTTCAGCAAGTGAAGGTTGTGGGAACAACAGTCATTTCGGAATTTTCTTCCTTCATGTTAATATCATTTCTGATCTGCACGTTCATCGTTCTTTGCCTTATGTTAAAAATGAAGTTTAAAAGCGAAAATGCTGAATCCTTTGCCATGAAAATATAATTCACATTTAAGGTTTGTTTCTTCCGAAGTTTGAAGCAACTATTACAACGTCAAAAAGATCTATGTATCCATCGCCCGTAAGGTCAAAGCCTTTGCAGATAACCCATTCCGGATCAGCGGATGAGTAGCCCACCCACTGTGAAATTGCGGATAAATCGATTATGTCAACTTGTCCATCTAGATTTAGGTCGCCGGGCACAGGCGTAAAAGCGTATGCTATCTCATTTTTGACAGTTACGCCATATGTACAGTTGTAAAATTCCATTTTTCTGTATTCTGGGCAGTAAACGTCAATCCAACCGCTTATAATCCATATTTTAGATGTGCAGTTTTCCGGTAAATATCTGTCGCCCACAAGCTTGTAGGGCGGTATGTCGCCCCAAGGATTCTTTGCTTTAAAAGTAATCCTTAAAATTGTTCCAGAGCCATTAATCGCCGGCTTTTCAATTGGGATTCTAATTTGTACGGTTAAGTTTGTATCGCCTAATGTGATTTTGTAGTATTCGTATGGCGGAGGCAGATAATATGTGACCTCGATTTTCTGGTGGTCTGTTTCTAGGCAACCGCACCATCCAAGCATTATGGTAAAGCCCCTTGTTTTAACAGCATTCGAAAGTGTTATTTCAACGGTAAACACTTCATTGGCAATCCACTTTGTCACTTGAATGTTGCCTTCAGAGCTCATGCTTATTTCCGGTTTTGTTGAGGAGATTTTGAAATAGCCATCCATTTTAACGTGTTCAATTGGCGTTCCTTCTGGATCAGACATACGTGTCTCATTAAGTTTTAAGATGCTTGTGTAATTGTATGGGTAACATGGGTCGTCTATTATGTGGAATCGGAGAACCGCTACTGGCGCACTACCTGTGTATGGCTCTGTTGCCCCTCCAGCTGTGACTGCTTGTCTATACACGCCAGTAATGTTGTCAACCTCCTCTAGAATAACATAATCCTCTGTATGTATGTGTTTAACCTCATGTTCCGTAAGCTGAATTATGGCCGGGTCAAAGGTCAAGGAAAACTCATATGCATAAAGGTTTGAGGCATTTGCCACCCAAATTTCAGCTTCAAAAGTCCTACAGAAAGCTGGCGATTTAAATTCATACACATATTCTGGATAGGTTAGGATGTTTTCTATTTTCACTGCGAAGCTGGGCGGGGGCGAAGGGGCTTGAACATCTATTATTTTCGTTTCTGTATCCCATTTTCCCTCGCTGTCCGTAACATTAAGCGTCACCATGTAGCTTCCAGGCTTAGAATAAGCGTGGGTAACAATCATTCCTTCAGCTGTTTGTCCATCATCAAAATCCCACTTGTAACTGACTATGTGGCCTCCGTCTGGTGTGGACTCTGATGCATTAAAAACTATATTTTCGTTCACTCTTGGGTTTGCCGGATAATATGTGAATGCTGCATGCGGATGACCCCTAACAGTTATTATATGGGAAACAGTGTCATATTTCCCATCGCTGTCCGTAACCTTTAAGGAAACAGTGTAATCGCCGAAGTTTTTGTAAACATGTGTTATGACGGGGTTAGCCGTTTTTGTTATGTTTCCGTCGCCGAAATTCCACTCATACTCCACTATTGTGCCACCGTCGGGCGTGGAAGCCGAAGCATCGAAAACCACAACCTCATTTGTTTGAGGCATTTGAGGCGACCAAGTAAATGCTGCATGCGGAGCCTTTACTGGGCGAATTGAAATTAAAATGTCTTGATGGTCTTTGTCGCCGCCCTTCCAGAGGTCTTCAAAAGCTATAATATATCCTTCAGGCGTTTTTGGATCATTGTAAACCCAAGCGTGATCATATCCGTCTGCATTTCTACATTTTTCAGTGTAAAATGTTCCCTGCGGAGATCCAATGTATAGTCCGAATGTGCTGGCTGAATAAAACTCTGCCGTTGCCCCAACAGTATCCGCCCCAACAAACAACTCATTTAAAGTTCCAGTAGCCACAGAATACCAGCCAAAAGTATTGTTAGGAGCGTACAAAGCAAACTCAGCCAATATCGTAACACGATAATGTCCAGCCGGAAATACTTCAACACCCGTCTCGTTAGTTAAGACATTAATTAAATAAGTATTTTCAGTAAACCACTCCTGTAAACTTGGCTCTTCAGCAAAAACCATTGACACATTACTAAAAAGCAAAAACAAAACCGCAATTAAAAGACAACACTTTAAACGTTTCATTTCCCCTCACTCTCTTAAGAGGTATACACGAACACTTTAAACATTACGGAACATTTTTCTATAATTTCTAAAAACGGAATATTCCAAAAAACACAATGTATTGCGTAGTGGTATTTATGTTTTGATTTTGAAGTTTTCTTGCAGTCAAGTGATTTAAATAAAAAGAGATGGGATTATTTTATAGGCGTTTCCTTGGCAAGTGGCGAGCTCCAACGGCGATGGAGATTGTTGTTGCTGATGCTAGGGCGATCCATGGTGCAAGTAGCTCAAAGGCGTTTATTGGAGACCATATGCCGCCTACAGGAGGCGAAGGCATAGCGTACACCAACGCTTGCAAGGCTTCGGAGTCCGTTTCAGAATACTCTGTGGGACTTGCCTCCCAGCCGCCGTTGGCTAACTGATTTGCCAAGAGCCATTCCGCGCCCTTACGAGCCGCCTCATACTCGCCCGCAGCCCAAAGCCCCATTACCGCATACGCCGTGGTTTGGGCATTCCCCTCTGAATTATCATCGTCCCAATATCCGTCTGGGTGTTGGTCAGCTTTCAATTGATTTATCAGACTGGTTATCTCTGAAGCGTACGATACTGGATCAATGGTTACAAACATTCTCAGAGACCAAGCCATGCCGAGATCACTGAGGGTTGGGGAACTCATGATATTTCCAAGGTTATTACTTACAACTGACGCCAATGCCCGTGCCCAGTTTACATCGCCCATTTCCCAAGCTGCCATTGCAAAGTCGGACACACCCCAGCCAGCGAAGCCATGATTTACGTGGGATACGAAATAGTTGTAAAATTGAACTTCATTTCCATCATTGTATACGGGTCTGTTGGTTCTCTGCCACGCCCAAGCCGCCAAAGCGTAGTCTCTGTAGCTGGTATCTCCCGACACTTCAGAGAAACGCAAAAGGAATTTGTAGTCAAAGGAATAGCCCCAATAATAATCAGATGGTCCGTGGCCAAAGTCGTAATAAAGCCCATTATAGAAATCTCCCGCACTTGGATTTCCATAAGTGATAAAGTCAGCAACATTTTTTGCTGCGTTGAAATATTCTGATTTATAGGTTTTGAGATAAGCGTCAATTAAGCCCAAAGCGGTAACACCGTAAAGGTTTGTAGCGCTGGGATTGTCGCTATGTTGAGTTAGCCCCGTGACTCTCCAATCCCAACCAAAATCACATGGAGACTGGAGAGCCACTAATCTGTCCGCCGCCTTATTAATGGCATTTAAGTAATCAGGATATGTGTGCGCTGCAGCTATTGGAGAACATAGCAATCCTAACATCAAAATAACATTTACAACAAACACTATCCTTCTATAACCCATTCTCTCCTTTCTCCTTTAATACATTCGCTGTATGAGTTTCTTATAATTTTTGTGGAAATTACTTCTACTAGAACTTAAACTAGGTTTTCTAGACTATTTTTCTAGCAAGCTTTAAATCTAATTTCACCCAATTCTCTTTTGGTTTAGTGCTTTAAATGGGGAGAGGAGAGTGCTATGCAAATAAACATGTCAAAAAGGTTTGCATTGGTTTTAATTACGTTTGTAGTTTGTTTATTCGCTTTGAGCGCAGCTTTATCTAGTGTCGGGGCATGTACATTTCCATGTGTGGTTAGTTGCGATGCTAGCGGAAATGAAAAGAAGGAGTTTGGCTTTTCAGAACATGTTTTTGCCAAGGGCAGTGGTTATTCTCCCAATGAAGATTTGATGATTTATGTTGTTGTGTATACTGCGCCTTGTCATAAGAATTGGGCTGTGCGTTCTGTTTCGGCTAAGGCTGATGGCAGTGGCTTTTTAAAGCCAACAGATCTGGGGACTTTTGCTGTCGGAAAATATAACGTTTGGGTTGATAGGAATGGTGATGGTTGGCGTAACCCAGGCGAACCAGTTTATGAATGGTGCGCATATGGCTTCTTTGTGGTTCCCGAGTTTTGGCTTGGAACCATTATGGGTTTGGCCGGTTGCTTCGGAGCTTTGGGTGTATTTCGCATTTCTAAACGAGAGCACAAGTAAACTTTTAATTCCAATTTTTTACTTTGATTGTTTTATGTTGTTATTTTGGCGTATAAGTGGGCGCTAATTTAACCTAAACTTCGTTATAGAATTTGTAGAAATATCCGAGATACATTCTAACTTTATTTATTTCATTGTTGCCACCGTATCCGTGGACCAATTATGGCATTAGGTTTGACCGTGATGGAGTCGACCCTTGACAAGCTACATATTGAGGCTCGATTAATGGAGCTACCTACAACACTAATGGAATCTATCATGTTGAAATTAGGTTGCATGCTACAAGCGATACTTCTGGCGAAGCCTATATGACTGTTAACGGTGTTAGCCAAGGCTTTTATGTCGGCGGATGGAAGAATGCACAACCCGAAATATATCCCGCCGGCATTACGTTTACAGGCGACATGAAGCGAATGCAAGTTTTCTATAGACTTTATGGTTATGGTGCAACTCACACGGTCGTATTCAAAGATATTACGGTTACTGGATGCCTTTGGTCTCCTGTAGGAGGAGTATGGACGCCCATAAACATACCGCAGTTGCTGGCTCCATGGATAGCCGTGGCTATTGTGATATTTGGCTTCATCATTGTTGGAACTCGAAGATTCTTTATGAAACGCCTATGAAACGTAACAAACCCTAAATTCTCTTTTTCTTTAATAGGTAATGAATAAGCATTGGACGTTCAACGTTGAAATCCGCTGGAAGACGAAAGAAGGGGAATAAATTCAAGAGCAAGCTAGCCTATATTACCTTTTTAGCTTTGACTATTATGCTTGCATGTCTTCTGGCATATCAACACTTAAATAAGCCAAGCGGAGTCACGCCGGATTTGACGCCTAAAGTGGCGATAGTAGATCATCTAAGCATTTCGCAACCAAATCCAAACTTCTCACAAACAATTCAAACAATCATAAGCGCAACGGGCCTTCCAGTTGACTATTATCCTGGCGAGGAAGTTACAGTGGACTTTTACAGAAATCTGCCAATGCACAACTACAAAATCATCATTTTCAGAGTTCACTCAACTGGCGAGTGCACGGTGGAGGGAATACCGCCATACGTAGTATTCTTTACTTCTGAAGAATACAGCAATATTAAGCATGTTCAAGAGCAGCTTGACATGCGCCTCGTATACGTAAATTTTCCAGAAAACATGCCGCCCGGATACTTTGGAATAACACCCCTATTCATCAAAAACAGCATAAACGGGAGATTTAACGACACAATAATAATAGCAATGGGCTGTGACAGCCTAAAATATACTACGATGGCAGAAGCATTCATCGAAAAAGGCGCAAAAGTATACATTGGATGGAATGGACCCGTAATGGCAAGCCATACAGACAAAGCGATAACGCTTTTACTTCAAAAACTAATAGTTGAAAAGCAAACGATAAGCGGAGCTGTGGAAAGCACTATGGAAGAGGTAGGTCCAGACCCAGTCAACGAAAGCATATTAACATTTTATCCCATGTCAATGGCAAATTACAGGTTCTCATAATACCATAAGGAAAAGCAGCAATTCATCTTGCTTTACGCCTACGAGCTCCTTTTTCCCTTCTTCTTACGCGTTTGAAGTAGATTATTAATGCTGTTGTCGCTATAATCAACGCGACCGGAAAAATCCATATTGCCCGCGACGACTCTTTTTCAGCGTTATCTTCGGGGGTTATGTTGTCTTGAATATCATCTGAAGGATCAAGTGGATCCTTCTCTCCCGGGTCAACTTTCCCGTTTTTATTGAGGTCTTCTAGTCCGTCTGGAAGCCCTCCATTATCGCTATCCGAATCCAATTCGGCTCTTAGGCCATCTCCATCTAGATCTGGCTTTCGCATGTCTTTGGAATCAAATGAATCATCGTTAAGAAACGTGTAGCTTCTAATTTCAGTTTTGTCATCTATTCCGTCGCCGTCGCTGTCCCGATTATAAGGGTCTGTGTGAAAGCGGTTTATCTCGTCGAAGTCAACTATTCCATCCCCATCCGAATCCATCCATACGGTTGGTTCATCTGATCTGGCTGTTATAACCCCGTCATAAACGTAAGGAAACCAGATTACAAACACGCTTAAGTCTTCGTATGGAATTTTACTTTCCGTTCCAGTTAGAGGGTCTATGACATGCACAAGTTCATTTTCACCTTCAATTGTATACCCGTCAATTATAGTTAGCTTATGCTCGGTTGTTCCATCATCCCTTATAATTGGACGGTTTGTATCAAGCCTATACTTTATGTCATCGAAGGAAGGCTTTCCATTCACGCGTATAACAGCAGCGCCGTTCAACGCCCATTTTAATATATAAACTATGTTAAGTCCTATGAGTCCTCTTTTATGACCAAGATCATCCTCTGGTATGCTGTCATTAGAGTACTCGGCATACACATAGTAGGCTATTCTATCCTGGCTTAAATTTCCGCCATAGTATGAAGCTATCATAGATACTACTGCGCTTATACCACGCGTCGAAGAGTGATCACTCAAGCTTTGGTGGGGCTTATCCCAAGGATTAGGCCCATACAATGGGCATCCCTCAAGACATAGCATATACGTATCTTTTCTTTCAAGTTTAGGTGATATCCCCAAATCGTAGCTGATTGATGTGTGGGGTTGTTTAAAGTTACTATTTGTTTGATATTGAGCATGAAGTGGCAATCCAATGTTTATTAGTAGAAATAGAATGATAAATCTAATAGTTGCATGCTTCAATTTCTTCGCCATAGACATAATTGTAAAGGATGTTTTTAAAGTTTGAATTTTAACATGGAATAACGCTTATAGCCACAAAATAAGCAACTGTTAATAGTTCATCTTGCATGTTTAATGGGGAGTTGATTGAGAGGTAAAAATAAGTTCTATCATACAATTTCTCTGTTTATCGTATTGATAGTTGCATGTCGAGTCGAGCATACTGTTGTTTTCTCTAACGCCGCTTCCAAATTGAGGTTATTAACCGTCAGTTCTACTGGTTTAGGAGAATATAGCTCTATTCAAGAAGCCATAAACAATGCTAGTGATGGAGACATTATACTTGTTAGGTCTGATATTTATTACGAAAATTTAGTTGTTAACAAAAGCGTATCAATTATTGGAGAAGATCAATCGAACACCATTATAGACGGTGGCGGCAAGGATATAACTGTTATTGTGAAGGCAAGCGGTGCTATGCTGAAAAATTTGACTATCCAGCATGGGATTGTTGGAGTAATTTTTGAGGAATATACGGAGGGAAATCAGCTAATTAATAGTTTGATAGCTTACAACTCTTATTATGGGGTGTACGGCGACCGATGCGGTAAAAGCACCATAGCCAATAACACTATATGCTTTAACGGGTGGCACGGTATATTTCTCTATGCGTCTGGACCGTGTGTCATTGAAAATAACACCATAACGTCTAATAACGCAGATGGTGTGCGTGTTCGCTATTCAAACAATACTGTAATCCAAAATAACGTGGTGTCTCTAAATGTTGGTTGCGGCATATTTCTCATGTCTGATGAAGATCCTGAAAGACCAAGTGGTCTTTCAAGGGGCAACGTGATAAATTATAATTGTGTCCTTAACAATTCATGCGGAATAAAAATTTGCCACTTTGGAAATGACACTTCATTGGCTGGCAACTGGATTCGTGGTAATTATATCGCTTACAACGGACTTGGTTTAAATCTGTCCGGCTCCAGAGGTAATACGTTCTACAATAATAATTTTGTTGAAAATTTAAGGCAACTCTCTGTTTTTAATACGTCTGGAAACAGTTGGGACGCGGGTTACTACATTGGCGGAAACTTTTGGAGCGACTATGAAGGCGTAGACAATTTTTGCGGGCCCGATCAATCCCATCTTGGAAGCGACGGGTGTGGAGACTCTCCATATTTAATTGACGCTGATAATGTAGACTATTATCCACTAATGGGTCCAACTTATGTCTTTAATGTTGGAACATTAGATGGAAAAGCATATGCACTTCACATCGCAAGCAACTCGTCAGTAACAAACTTTAAACTTGACATCCTCGAAAAAACTGTAAGCTTCAATGTTAATGGTGCCGAAGATACCGTAGGCTTTTGTAGAATAACAATTCCAAACATAATTATTGAACACGTGTGGCAGCATGATTACTCTATTCTCCTCAACTCTGAGCCTTGGCCTTTCAGCCAATGGGCAGACGCAAAAAACACATGCATTTACATCAGCTATAAACATCCTGAACACAAAATATCCATAGTTTTTGAGTTTCCCTCAACCATTGTTCTATCCGCATATATAATTTTAGCGATGCTCACCGCTGTTCTAGCAAAGAAAAGGTTTTCAAAGAAAACTATGCTTAACAGCCCGTCCCTTTTCCATAGCGAATCTAATAATATCATAGAACTTTGTTTCACAAAAGTTAAAGTTAACGCGTCCATAAGGTAAGATGGTGAAAATGTGAAACTAATTTTATTTCTTACGGGTATGCTATTATTTTTGTTGCTTCAACCATCATTAAACTTGCATTCAGACCTTTTGAATGATCGCGAAGTAAATCAAACACCATCGACAACGTTGTTTTCCACATCCAATTTTTACGTGAATGTAAATGTTTCGGAGGCCAAGCGAATGATTGAGACTAATCCTCAGCTTGTGATATTAGATGTTAGAGATCAAGAGGAGTACGTTCAAGGACACATTAAAAATGCTATTTTGATTCCATACAAAGAGCTTGAAGCCAGGTTGAATGAGCTGGACCGTGAAAAAGACATTTTGGTCTATTGTGCAGGTGGGGGAAGGAGCGCCTTGGCTAGTAAATTACTTGTGGACAATGGTTTTCCAAAGGTTTACAACATGCTCGGTGGGATAACAGCTTGGAGATATTATGGGTATTGGATAGAAATTTTCCATGTGGGAGACTTAATTGTAACTGGGACAGACACATACCTTATACAAAATTGCACGTACATTCAAACAGGAAACATTTACGTCGAAGATAACGCAATATTGACTATTAAACGCTCTGAATTAATTTTTAATCAAACATGGGCATGTCAATATTCTTTTGAAGTGCGGGGTTACGGCAACCTTCTTTGCGAGAATGTTATAACATCCTCAAATTATGAGTATTATCTGGTTGTTTTCCCAAATTCTAAGGTGTTCATTCAAAACTCTAGCACTTTGTTTGCCTATATCGGGATAAACTTTTCCAGAGTGACCGCAAGCAATCTAGAAGGGGGCTACATTTACTTTTTCAACTCTTTTAAAAATCTAACGGTTATGGAAGGATCAATAGGCAATCTAACAATATTGAATTCGTTCGTTGACCTTGGTTTTGAGATATTCGACTCTGAGGTGGCAGTGAACGATAGCGCTTTGCACGGCATAAAGGCTTCAAGGAGCAAGCTGTTAGTCAGTGATTGCTGGTGGGAGCCGAATGGCACTCGCATTTTTTTGGGTAAGTCTGAGGCTGAAATCCATGATTCTCGATTAAGCTTTGTTGTCTCCCATAACGATTCCAACTTTGTTATTTACAATTCAACAATTTCTTGTGGGCTTCAATTGTTTGAAGGTCAAGGTCATGGATCCTGCATTATGTCCCAAATAAACTATGTTGAAGCAAAGTCATTTCATGGGACGCTGGCTTTGAATGAAACTGTAATTTTAGGGGACCTAAAAATGTTAGATTCACAACTCTACATTTCTGGAGGCGTCACTTTCCTTAACGATTCTAATATTAAAGAGTGGAAGAATGGTGGTGTTGCTAGAAATTTTGACGTTATTGTAATTAATGGAACCCGGAATAATCCCGCGCAGAATGTTGAAGTAGCGTTGCTGGCTCAAGACAATAATTTGGTCTGGAGCGGATTCACAGACAACTTTGGTAGAGCCAGCTTCAACCTTACTTTTTCAGATGAAAATTACACAAGCATTTTTAGAATTGAATTGGTGAAAAATCAATATCGAAGAGCGGCAAATGTCAGTTTTCTTTCTGAAACTCCCATAGTTTTGGGTGTGAGGTATTTTACGGATTTGAACGGCGACGGGTTTGTGAACATCATGGACATAGCTATAGTAGCCAGAAATTACGGTTTAAAAAGCGGTGATCCAAACTGGGATGAAACAGCAGACTTGGATGGAAATGGAAAAATAGATATTATAGATGTAGCGGCTGTGGCCAGAGATTATGGAAAGGCGTTGTGATTAAGCTGTTTGACAGCTTTTCTATGGTTTTCAAAACTGAGGATCACGACATCCAACTACCTTTTTCTAAATGTTAATATTAAAATTGATGCTGCAGCGATTAGGAGTAATATTGTGGCGAAAGAAAGTTCTGGAATGATGAGGTTTTCAAGTTTTAGTGTTATTTCCTTATTTTCTGTTATGTCAATTGTTGTGGTTGTTGAGTGTTCTTCATAGTTTGCTGTTATATTATAGTTTTTGATTGTTTGTTCACCGGTTGCGGTGATAATTTTTTCTATTAACTTAAACGTTGTTGTTCCTTCTATGTTTGTTGAGGTTTTGTGGGCTATTGTTCCATTGGCGTATGTTGCGGTTACGTTAGCGTATGGAACGTTCTGGCCTATTGAATCTATTACGTGGACGCTGAGGAGCCATGCAATGTAGGTTTTGGATTCATCGTAATGTGTGGTCGTGTGGATTGTTGAATTGATGAGCCAGAGTTTTGCGTTTTTGTGGAGTTCTGCTTCGTGGATTTCTGAGTTATGGGCTTCTATGTGGGTGTTGTCGTATGCGTGTATGCTGTAGAATATTGAATTGTTTGCGGTGACTGTTGTTGAGCCATATGTGAAAATGTCTTTGATTTTTGACTGTGTTATTGTTGCGTTGGTTAGTAGCCATAAATATAGGAGCCAGCCGTTGACTTGGGTGTTTTTTATTGTTATGTTTGAGGCTTTTCCTGTTGGGGCTGTTGTGACTGAACAGTTTTGCCTAAAATTCCAGTATGTGAAAAAGCCTGGTTTAAGTTGGTTTATTGAGAGGTTTGTTGAGTAGGCGCGGGGTGCAATGTGATAAATGATGGTGCTGTTTGATACATTAATTGTTTGTCCTCCTTCTGCATGTATGCTTCCGAGCGTGCTGTTTGAAATTTCTATTTTTGTGTTGTCGTATGTGCCTAGGTCAAATAGGAGAAGTGAATTTGACATGTTTAGATTTGAGTTGCCTCCTGCGGCCATGCGGTAGATTGTGGAGTTTTCTATTGTTACTGTGGGTTGTTCGTTTATGTCGAGTGCCACTGCTGGTGATGTGAGCTTGTTTATTTTTGCTGTGCTGTTGGAGTATATGTGTATGTACATGTGGTTGTTTGTGTTTATTGTTGTGTTTTCTACTTGGAGTTTGGGGCTGCCGTTTTGAAGCGTTACATTATATTGGTATCCTTCTGTTTGTGTGAAGTTTATTATTGCGTTTTTTAGGATGAGTGTGGCGTTTTCTTGGATTATTATGCTTCCGTTGATTTCGAAGTTGCCTTCTATGAGGACGACGTCACTATTGCTTAGTATAAGGTCTCCTTGGTGTAGTTGGATTGTGGCTTTGGTTGTTTGAATATTTGTTAATGCTATTGAGTTGATAAGTAAGAGGACGGTTAATGCTATGGGCATTAGTTGTTTCAATTTATATTCCTAAATTGTTGTGAATTTTGCTGTGGGTTAGTTTTTATGATTCGCCCTTATCTATTTTGTTGAAGGTTGGCTATAGAAGAGTTTTCCACTAGGCTTAAATATTTAAACTGTTGGTTAATTATTTTGCGGAAACTGAAAGGAGAAAGGAGAAATAGATTATGAAAACTAAAGCATTAGCACTTTTAGTGTTGTTAGTACTACCATTGGCAATCGTTCCAAGCGCAACATTCGCTAGTACGGTGTATCCGAGAATTTGGGTGAACCCCGGCAAAGTTGAATTCCAGGCGCCTTGTCAAGTTAGCAACAAGTTTACTGTTGAGATTAAGCTTTGGAATAAGGAGGAGATAACTGGCGTATCAATATACGCTTATGACTTCAAGGTCAAATGGAACCTCGACTTGCTTTCGTTTGTGGGCGCTGAAGTTTTTCCACCGTGGCCTGAAGGCAAATATTATATAATCAAAGATGTTTTCAACGAAAGCGGAAGCGGCTACTACCAGCTTGCCATAACAGCCCTTGACACTGCACCGCCGTTAGACGACGTCCAACTAGTCCTCGCCAAAATAACATTCCACATTGAAAAAGAACCATGCTGGCCAGATGTTTACACAACCGCCATCGACATATTCGAAGTAAAATTAAGTGACGGCTGCGGCAACCCGGTTCCATGCGACGTTGTTGATGGCTCATACACGATTTATTCTAGTAAGCCTGATATGAAGGTGAATCCTGCCAAGGTTTTGAAGTGGACGAACTGTACGGTGTTTACCGTTGATGTTGAGGTTTCAAATGTTACGAAGATGTTTGGCTTTGAATTTTACCTATACTTTAATGGTACTTTGTTAGGTACGACGCCGCAGGATGTTCACATTAAGGATTTGTTGCCAGCGCCCTACAAAGAATTAATTATTAAGGTTGAGATAGACGACTGTGCGACGACATTGGATTATG
>JAVZNZ010000002.1:0-276295 GCA_038882575.1 Bathyarchaeia archaeon | reverse complement strand
CTAAATGTGGGAGTTGTGCTAAGAAAACGCCTGTACCTCCTGAAGTAGCATGGTTCAGCGTCAGGAGCAGAGACGATAAGGATTCAAGGGTTAGGCCTGAATCGCTGCTAACGATTGATGAGGTGAAGGCGATGATGGCTGCTGCTGAGAACGAACGCGACAGAGCCATGATATCGATCCTTTTCGAGGCAGCCCTCAGGCCTAGTGAACTGTTGTCCATGAAGGTTGGAAGCGTATCCTTCAACAGCCAATACTGCCTCATAACAGCTGTTGGCAAAACAGGGTTAAAGCGCATACCGCTCGTCGCAAGCTTCAAACCCCTGCTGGAATGGCTGCAGAAGCACCCGCTGAAAGGCGACGTCAACGCCCCATTGTGGGTTGCACTTGGAAACAACTCGAAGAATGGTAAGGTAAGCTATTATTACCTGAGGAAGCTCATTAAAAAATTGGCGGAAAAGGCTGGTGTGAAAAAAGATGTTTGGCCGTACCTTTTCCGCCACACAACACTCACAAACCTCGCTAAGGTATTTACGGAATCGAGGCTTGAGCACTTCGCCGGATGGGTTCAAGGATCCCGCATGGCAAGGCGGTACGTCCACTTCTCAGCAAGAGACATTGAGGATGCCGTGCTGGAACTGCATGGAATAAGGAAGAAGAGCGAGGCGGACGGTGTATTAAGGGCTGTGGAATGTCCACGATGTAGAGAAAGAAATTCGCCCGACAGCGTCCGATGCAGCTTCTGCGGCTACATTCTTGACGCAAGGCTGGCATTTGAAACGGAAGAAAAAAGGGTGGAGAGGTTGGAGGATATCCTCAAGCGCTTGGAGAGGCTTGAGCAGATGGTTTATTCTTTTCTAGGCGGGAAAGGCGAACCTCTTCAGCAACAATAGCTTTGATCCCCTGAATTTCCATGAGCATCCTTTCAAGGTCTGTTCTTTTTACTAGAACGTACTCGTCGCTTGCCACATTGACACCAAAAGCTTAGACCGTCTAAACTTAAACAATGTGGGGTATGAAAGCATAACGAAGTTACAGCGATTGATGGTCATAAATGTAGTAGGTTACTGAAGAGTATTAGATTTTGCCTTCCTTATGTAAGCCTTCGTAGACCAACGCCCAGAATAATATTTGGCCCTTTACTTGTGCAGGTTCGTTAATTTTGCTTAAATCTAAACTGAGGATGAAGGTCAATTTACCGGTTTGAGCAACTCTTTCTCTAAATTCTTTATCCTTAAATAGGCGTTCTAAAAGTTCCAGAGCCGCTTTTCCAACGGCTTCTTCTTCTGTAGCTGATTGTGGCTTTGGGTAAATAGCGATGTCCATTCCCTCGACAAGGGATTCGGCATAGCCTTCTATTTTCTGCAAAATTTCTTTGGACATGGGGATGATGAAGCCCAATGTTGCAGAGGCCGCCAAATATTGAGCGTAAGCCTTAGCGAAAGATTCTTCCAATAATGGAGCCATGTATTTAAGCGTTTTACAACGTTCCCTAAGCAATGTTCGGAACACATCTAGTCCAGCGGATCCGGTTTGCCCTGCAGACGCAGCCCTTCTAAGTTCTTCATAAACTTTTAATCCCTCTTCGGAAAGCCTTAGCATACGAGTCCTTGGAAAACCTCCCCTTCTTTGTAAAATTAATTTGAGCCCAATAAGCTTCTCCAAATGTGTGTAAGCAGACTGCCGGGACAAACCAGCCTTTTTAATCATCTCTGAAACACTAACTTCTCCATCACCTACCGCTAAAATGATCTTTCGATCCACATCATCAAGACTTATAACGTCGAACACCTTTCACATCACCTACTGTGCAGATATTAGACAACAGTGACACTCGAATCTTTTTCTTCAGTTATACTGATATTAGACAACAGTAAATCTGGGATGAGCAGAACAATGTCGGCTTTAATAAATTTTCGCAGGATTTTTAAGTTTCGTATGATACGGACTGCCTTCACCTAAATTATTCTTCTTGAGATAATCTGATATCCAGACAAGGAAATTATCATGTACCTTGTCCCAAAGAAGTTTATTTTCACGATGACTCTCGACATTTGGTTCAAATATGTTTTATATTTATCAATGCTCACCACTAGGTTAGCTCATTAACTTCATCAGCTAGTGTCTTAGCTAATATGTTATTGGGGTAGATTGAAAGTGCTTGCTTTATTTCGTTGTAAGCTTTTAGTTTGTCTTGTTTCTTAAGAAAAACTTGACCTAGCCAGAGATGAATTAAGAATGTTTCATGATTATCTGCTTCTAATTCAACTGCTTTTTGTAAAATCTGTAGTGCTCTATCAAGGCTACCACCAAATTCTTCAGGTGTGAACAGGTACCATTTTCCCAAAGTTACATATGCTTTTGGATTTCTAGGGCTTAGTTGAAGGGCGTGTAACACTGCTTCCCTTGCATTACTTCCATGTACAGCAGCGAATTTCCACCCTTTAAAGGGGATAAGCCTCATAATAGCCTCAGCTAACAACCAATACGCTTCGACAAAATCTTTATTAATGGTAATAGTCTGCTGAGCTAGCCTCCATGCTTTTTCCAGAAGGGCCTCACACTTTTTTCGATCTTGATATTTTCCACGCTTTTCAGGATTTACCAAGTACAATTCTGCCATCTGATAATAGACGCTTGCCAAGAGAAAGATTGCGTGTGCATCATTTTGTCTATGTTTAAGAATGTTTCGAAGTTTAGTTTCTAGCATCTCTAAGCGGCGTCCAGCCTCTATGAGATCATCTGCGCTCGATGCATTATATATTAAGCTGCACATTTCTTCGAGGGACAAGCGAATATCTTTATAAACATTCTCACTCATTTAGGCACCTCCGAGATATTATAAACATGTGCCGTTAAAAGAATTCATAGGGAGACACTTCCCGCACTTCTTTAATTAAATAAATATCGATTAATGCTAAGACCATAAGCCAACATGAGAGGGACGCCAAGCAGGCGTCAACGCTCATGTAGCCTGCGTCAGGGTTGGTGAATGTTATTGGTATTGGCGCATCTGTATACCCATAGGAAAGTAAACTTGCAATATTACTAAACGGCGAGAGATAAAAAATTGTTTCTATCCATGTAAAGTATGAATATAGCTGGACATAAGAGAAAATTATTGCGAATATCATAGGCACATAAGCAATTGTCATTACCAATTTCGGTCGACCTATAACTATGCATAAGAGAGTTAGAAACATGGATAACAAGTAAAAAAAGGTTCCCGCAAAAATGCTAGAGATCATCACAAATGGAACATTTCTTGGGTAAAGGTTCACTTGAAAGCTATAACTGTAAAGCCCATAAACAGACGCAAGATTAAACAAGGACAACATCAAACACATCGTTATGGCTCCTATGATGTTACAAACATGGTATCTTGTTGGAGTTAATTTAGTAAACTTGAGGGCATACGCTACGGAGGCTGTTGAATAGAACAAGCTAAGGGTTAGCCCTACTGCAAGTGATGAAAATGAATACAAAGATATAGAGCTGAACCATCCAGCAGTATAATAAAGCACAGCTAGATAATGGTCTGCCGGGGGGCCTCCTAGTGCCTTTGAAAATTCACTACCAAAAATGAAAGACCCAAGTGCCGCCCAAAGAAATGAAAAACCCATCCCCCATCCCAACATTGAGGGATGAAGGAGGTTATTTTTAATATAATATTTTAGGTACTTTAAGGTCAACTCATCACCAACTCCTCATATAAAACATTTAGATCCATGAAATCCCTTAAAGGCCTACCGGCTTTGGGTACAAGTGAAAGCTCCTTGTTTGCTGCCTTTAACGTTATGATCGCGTTGCTTTCATACCCCATAACAATTCCAGTGTCCAAAATCTTTGAAAGAGGTGTTATCTTGCCGAAGAGGTGCCCATCAAACATGAAATAAAGCCCCCAATGCTCAAAGTGCTTAAGCATACCAAGTTCATGTGTTGTTAAAAGTATACTTGCCTCGATTTCGTTTAGTATCCTAGCTAGTTTCAGTTTCCTTGGGGGATCTACTCCATCGAAAACCTCATCAAAAAGTAACATTTTGCCTCCCGAGGCTATAGTCAAAATATTTGTTAAGAGCTTTCTTTGTCCTGTTGACAATTGCCAAAGTTTCTTATCGAAAATGTCCATATGCCCAAAGCTTCGTATATAGTCCAATATATGCTTTTCGTCACACGCTTTTAAGTCAGCATAAAGAGATATTAAGTCCCTTACGTTTAGGTAGAGGAGTGAGTAAATTTCTTCTAAGTTCGCACTCACAGAAAGGTCACATTTAATTTCTTTCAAAGTTCTTCCGTTAATCTTCACAATCCCTTTGCTCTTCACTAATCCAAGAATGGCTCTAATTAATGTTGTTTTCCCACTGCCATTGGGCCCTAATATTACTATTTTCTCTCCTTTGTCCAAACGAAACTTAATTATGTTTAACACAGGTTGATCTTTTTTGTATTCCACCGACAAATTATCAATCTCTAACATTTATAGTACCCCTTATGGGAACGGAACAGGATCTTTATTAAGATCGGCTAACTCTAGTTTCCGGTTAATTTCTCCTATCTGCAATCCGACTGTATAATATCGAGGATGCCCCAAGAATGGAAAAACTAGGAAATAACTTGTTAGTTCTGGAATAAATATCTTATATAATTTAAGCTTCCTAAATTGCGGTGGTGTTAAATTAAATGCAAGCCACGATAAGTTCTTTGTTTTTATCGCTCTCAAAAGTGCATTGTACTTTTCGTCGATGCTTTGTATAGCTTTATATCCACTCAAAGAAATTTGCGTTTCCTTTGATGCACATGAATAAAAATGCTCTACCTTTTCAAGGTTCTCATCAAAGCCGTAATAAACCAACGTCTTAAATAAATTATTCACCTCCTCATATTTAGCATCTGGTGCGATACGCATTTCAATGGGCAAATCTCCTAGGGTTCGTAAAAAGTAGGGTAAGATAGCGAAGAGGCGTTCTGTTTGAGCTACTTCACGCAATGCTTTGTCAAATGCTTCAGGAAAGGAGATTGCAGCGCCGACTCCAGGCATATATTTCAGGCTCTTATAACATTTGTTCAAGCAATGAATTACGATCACAAAAACTTCTGGAATATCAACGGAAAAATCATAGATTTCCCAATGAATGCACGGGTTATGAAGAAATGAAACGTGACGGTATTTTGTTTGCAAAAAATCACAAAGTTCAGCTAAATTTATGTTAACACGTTTAGGGGGTAATTTACATACCCAACGTACGTTTATAGCATCTCTTTCTATAAATTCACAAGTACCATGATAAATTGCGTGTTTATCGTCTATGTGTAAACTTAACCCAGCACTACCTTGATAGCAAATTAAAGACTCTTTTGGTATAGGCCGGTATCCGAATACGATCAATTGGGCAGGCGCATATATTGTTTCCCCAGTTATGATATTTTTCCCCTCAATCCATCCAAGATATGCATCGTCAGTAAATGGTTGAAAAGGAAAACCTGTAGTTGCGTACTGCTCTTTAGAAAAAAGATAGAGGTTGTCGGGACCCAAAATTTTTTCGCCTTTGTTCAAAAGTTCCTTCGCTTTGGCGTAAAAAATCTTTCCTTCTTTTCTTAAGTTTTCAGCTAAATGAATTGAAATGACACGCTCAATGGCTTCTCCTAATGTACTAAAGAAGACTTGAGGAAGAGAAGTCCCCTTTCCCCCAGAAGGTATCATTCGAAAGATTTTTCCTGCACGCTCTCTAAAGTGTCTTGCAGCTCCGATATAAAACGGAAGCCCAAATGATGGTACGTGATGCACGTATACCGTTGTAATTGGCCCAATATACGGGTTGTACACATTTAATTCTTCTAGCATTGCATGAAATTCATCTAAATTTATTGTTGAAGGTAGAATTTCAAAAGTTCGGTTCATTACAGAAATTTTCAACATCGCTTAACCCTCTGTTTCCTTTAGAGGTAGAGGAAAGCCGCAAGTGATAGCAAGGATAACAATTTCATCCTTATTATCAATCTTTAACATTCTTGCTGCTTTTTCATAGTCTATCCCGCTTATGGCACATGCACCCAACCCAAGTCCAACGGATACTAAATAAACATTTTCAACAATACAACCAACATCTATTAAAACGTCTCTAAAGTATCGCACAGAATACTTCCAAATCCCCTTACTTAGCATGATAGTTAAAAATAAAACTATTGGGGCCTCCGCGATGAACTCATTTCCTTGCCTTGCCATTTCAAGCAATTTTCCTTCCAGAATTCCTTGAAATAAGCAACACAATGAATGATTAACTGGATTATAGTGATATAATCCTTTTTCTAAGTTTTCGACATTATTAGCGGCAATGCATACCTCTACTCCAGCTAAACCACCCGTTGTTGGAACCACTCGCAACGGAAACATAGCGAAACCATATGCTTCAATTTTGGAACTGACGCCATAAGAATAATATAAAATTGTTGAAAGTGTCTCTAATGATACTGGTTTATCAGAGTATTGCCTTATTGAACGTCGCGCTTTGATAACATCACCAAGCTTAGCTTCTACTTTTAAGGGTTCCGGTAGGGTAATTGCTTTTTGACTGTACTCTTTAGTTAATTTCAGATCCTGGGGCCGTATAAAAAAGGGAGAAATAGCCAACTCTGTAATTCTCTGAAGTTCCTCTTCTGGGGGCTCGAAAAGTTTGTTTATAAAAAGAGCCACATCCATCGAATTCTTTAAAACCTCCCATATTTGTTTTTTAAGATCTGATGGTTCATCATAGGTTTGCATTGCACTCAGCCACCTATAAGAATGATAATGTTAAGCACGGCAAAATCTACACCATCTAAGTCCAATAAATTGTTAATCTCAACATCGTCAAATAAAGATGTTATTAATGAACTATACTTCTGCCCTATTAGTGATTGTGCGATGTGTCGGCTTTGCTGAACGACTCGTACATTGTGTTGGTTGATTGGACAATGGTGCCAGCACGCAAGCTTGACGTTTCAAACAACACCCACGCCCACATATACTTCACCGACAAACACACAAAACATGAAGTGATAATAATTCCAGAATTCACCTTAACCACAGTATTACCACTACTCCTAACAGCAACGCTGATTGCAATTATACCATTACGGCAAAAGTCAAAACTTTAGTTGCCACATTAAACCGCCACGAACCAAACACCAAAATTTTGCTGCAATTTTAATGATTGAAATTTAATTGTTTTGCGGCATATAATCTACTAATGTGATAATGTTGCTATTGCTGTTATTGTGAAGGGTGCGATTAGGCTGAGGATGAAGCCGCTTAGAAAGGCAATTATTATGTAGTTGGAGCCGCAGTAGCGTGCTATTATGGGTAGGGTTGTGTCCATGGCTGTTGCTCCGCCAGAGGCTATTGGCGCGTGTTTGCCAAATTTGATTAGGATGGGTGCCGTTAGAATTGTTAGAAGTTCTCTTATGAAGTTGGCTGCAAAACCCAGCGCTCCAAATTCTACGCCAAACAATTGACTTATTAATGGGCCGGCTAAAGTGTACCATCCAAAGCCGGCGCCAACAGCCATTGAACCAACGAGGTTTATGCCCAAAACGTATCCGGCGGTTAAACCTCCGAGGACGCTGCCCAAAGCTATTGAAAATGGGAAAATAAATATTTTCAACCCTGCCTTTCTAAGGTTGGCTGAGGCTTGTTTGTCCGCCCCAAATGTGAAGCCCATAACAAACAATAGTGTGATGAGGAAGAAACTGAACAGGTAATCTGATATGAGGCTGTTGTCGAGTATTGGCCCAAAATTGTCATTTGCATATCCGACTATTACGCCCAAAATTAATGCGGTTAAAATGTATTTTATCATTTTATGCCCACGGCCTTTCTTGCCAACTCTGAGAAGGCAATGCTGAAAATGATTGTCAAAAGCGAGATTAAGAGGGCGTTCACACCAACACGTGACATTGCAGCAAGCAAATCTTTGTTTGAGCCTATTTTAAAACCTAAGGAGAAAATTAAGGCTAAAATGGCCAATAGTGTGATTTTTTCAAGGTTAAAGTGCTTTCTGTTGCGGAAAAAGAAGCCTAAAAGTATTCCAGCAACCAAAGCAATTATTAAGTCGAGCAAAGGCAGCACCGCTTAGTTACTGAGTAATATAATAAAGTTAAAATTGTTGGAGCCTTTAGGCTTCTTCGTAGAATTCTTCAGCTTTAGGCGGTGTTGGGCTTAAGCCCCTACGTTCGCGAATCTGCCTTATTATGTCAGCCTGCATAGACTCTGGAACTGGCGCCCAACGGCTGAACTGGGTTGCCCAGAAGGCTCTTCCCTGGGTTGAAGACCTCAACTCGTCCGCAAGCCCAAAGGATTCTGCAACTGGCATCTCCGCTTTCACAACAATCATGTCCTCTTCGTTTACCATGTCCAAGATTTTGCCGCGGCGTTTCTGCACTATGGTGATCACGTTGCTTACAAATTGGTTTGGCACTTTACATTCAAAGCTTAGTATGGGCTCTAAAAGTTTTGGCGAGCTTAAAAGGAAGGCACACCAGATTGGACGCCAAGTCATTGGAAGAATTTGGGCTGGTCCCCTGTGAACTGGGTCTTCGTGGATTAATATGTCCTCCAAGTTAACTTTTAAGCCGTATGCTGGCTCCTTTGCCAAAACGGACGTGTGAACTGCTTCGCGGAACCCTGATTTAACATGGTCTATTACTTCTTCGACATACTGTCTTCCCTTAATTCTGTTAACAAGCACGTTTGTTCCTTCAATAGCTATAACGTTCCGCGCGTCCTCAGCGGACCATCCAAACTCCTTTGTCAGAATCTTTTGCCTCTCATCCCTTGTTTGCATTTCAGAAATCTTACCCGTTTTTATGGCTTCAATAACGTCTTCGGAAAGCTTTTCTAGGGTTACCCAAAGCCTATTGTGTTTGTTTGGGCTTTTGCCCATTATTGGCGGACCCTTATAGTCGTGGCTTATTGTTTCGCGGTATATCACTATCGGCTTGCTGATTTTGACTTTTAGGCCTGCCTCTTGCATGCGGTAGGCTGTGACCTCCAAGTGAAGCTCGCCCATGCCGCTGAGGAGGTATTCTCCGCTTTCCTTGTTTATCACAAAATGTAGGTTCGGGTCCTCCAAAGTGAGTTTGTGGATTACTTTGTCGAAGAGCGGTAGATCTTTCACGTCCTCTGGTTCGACGGCTACTGTGACAACGGGATCGGACACGTACTTTAAACCTTCAAATGGGGCTGTTTCAATACCGTCTTCTGCAACGGTTTCGCCAACGTGTATTGAAGGCAGTCCGGAAATGGCTGCTATATTTCCAGCTGGAATCTTGTCAACGATAACTCTGTCTGCAGCCATGCTCATGTAAACCTGTTGGATTGTGCCCTTTTGGCGACTATTTATAAGTTGAACGGTTTTTCCCCTCTCCACAGTGCCGCTGAAAACCCTTCCAATCGCGACCACGCCGCTGTGCGGGTCAACCTCAATTGTTGTTACACACATAAGAAGAGGCCCATTCGGGTCAACATTCGCCATAGCCTTGCCAACCGGGCTGTTTACGTCTCCGGGCCAAATTTGGCTCTGCCTATAGGGCTGCGCTTGAAGTGGGTTGGGCAAATGCTCGCAGAACATGTCGAGGATGGGCTCGTACAAGGGTGCTTTCTTGCTTAGGGCTTCAACTTTCTTTCCGATATCTTCGGGTTCCCCTGTGTAGGCGTCGATAATTTCCCTAAATGTTATTCCCTTGGCTTTCATGTGGGGTAGGTTTAATCCCCATTTGTGGAGAGCTGAGCCAAAGGCCACACGTCCATCATCAACAGCAACCTGCCAATCCTTCTTATGCTCTGGAGGAGCATATTTCTCTATCAAATTGTTTATTCTAACAATTATTTTTGCAAATTTGCGTTGGATTTCTTCAGGGGTTAATTTTATCTCCCTTATTAGCCTATCAACCTTATTTATGTAAAGGAGTGGCTTAACCCGTTCTCTAAGGGCTTGCATCAAAACAGTTTCGGTTTGGGTCATGGGTCCTTCAACAGCGTCTACAACAACTAGGGCGCCATCCACAGCCCGTAGGCTTCTTGTGACGGCGCCGCTAAAGTCTATGTGGCCCGGAGTATCAATAAGGTTTATGAGGTGTTCTCTTCCCTTGTAGGTGTGAACCATGCTTATGTTTGAGGCGAAAACGGTCATTTGCCTCTTCTGCTCGAGCTCCCAAGAGTCTAGGAAAAGTTTTTGGCCAGCCACTTGTTCGCTTATTATGCCGGCTGCGGCTAGGAGGCTATCTGAAAGGGTTGTTTTTCCATGGTCAACGTGGGCGATTATGCTTGTGTTTCTTATCAATTCCGGAGTGTTCATAAGTTTGACTATTTCTTCAACCTGCCTATAACGTCCCATAGCTGAACCTACCCCACACTAACAAATGCTTGAAAATATTCATTTTTGTTTTAAATTTCTGGAACACCTTTAGCTTCGCCTCGAAGATAAGCTAAGCTACATGGATGTGAAAAAAGTCGCCTATTAACTTTTTGTTACAATAATTCAATTGACACCAAAATTTCATTTCATGATTGCAATCATTCTCTCGGCAGTTTCCTTGTTTACGTAAAAGCCTCCACGCGCTAATCTTTTAACACCTAAAAGCATGAGAAAATTGTTAAGTGGAATGGGCTTCGAAGCTTTTTCAAGATTTTTGAACCTTACGAAAGAAACTCGCCGCGCATCTTTGACAAAATCAAAAAATTTTTCCTTGGAACTTAAGACGGACTCGTGGCCATACTTTTCCCACAAATCCTTTGCATTTCCAACTTTTCTTTCAATAAACTCAGCGTAGCCGGCAACCTCAGCCACCGGTTTTGTCACGTAAAAAAATATTAGCGAAGCATTCGTCGGAGCGGCATAACCGCTCTGCACATACGACTGCACTTCTTTTCCTTTGTGGCGTAGGCGGCAAAACTCTTGCCACCACACATCTTTAATCATCATTACGTAGGCGTATCTTTGGCTCATCAGAACCACATTGACGAATGAAGGACCCATTCCCTTTTAAAATTTATCGGAAAATGGCGGAAAGACTTGGGCAACAGTAGGCTTTTATGTTGAAAGTTTGCAATTGTTTTCTGATGTCGAGCAAGGAATTCTTTGTAAAACGTTATGAAGAGTTGGGCTGGAAGTTTGAAGATGTTAAACTGAAACCAGCAATTAGGATAAACACTATAAATGCAAAGGCCGAAAAAGTTGTTGAAAGGCTAGAGTCTCGAGGAGTTGAGCTTGAAAAGATTCCCTTTCTCCAAAACGGTTATTGGATTAGCCGCTCAAAATTTTCTATTGGAGCAACATCCGAATACCTCCTAGGATTATACTCGATTCAAGAGGCTGCAGCCCAAATTCCAGCAACATTATTCACCCAATTGAAAGATAAACTGGTGTTGGATGCTTGCGCAGCTCCAGGAGGAAAAACTGTTCAGCTTGCAGATTTGATGCAAAACACTGGCGCGATAATTGCTTTGGATGTTAAAAAAGGGAAGTTAATGGCCTTGACAAACCATTTAGAAAGATGCCATGTAAAAAACACAATAGTTTATCAGATGGACGCAAGAAAAGCCTCAACATTGAAGTTAAAGTTTGACCATATTCTTTTGGATGTTCCTTGTTCGGGTAACTTCGCAGCAGATGAGAAATGGTTCGAGAAGAGAAACATTCAAGATGTAGAAAGAAATGCAAAACTCCAAAGGGAAATTTTGGCCGAAGCTGCCAAGGTTTTGAAAGATGAGGGAGAAATAGTTTATGCAACATGCTCGTTAGAGCCTGAAGAAAATGAATTTAACATTGATTGGGCAGTAAAAAATCTGAACCTAAAAGTTGAAAAAATAAGCTGTTATGGAGAGAAATCCCCAACCGAAATCTTTGGAAGAAGGTTGGACAGCCAAATAGAAAATTGCAGAAGAATCTGGCCTGGAAAAACCCAAGGATTCTTTATTTGCAAACTTAAAAAGGGCTAGAACATGATGAAATCGATAACCGACTTTTTAAAGCGACTAAACTCAAAAATCATCCTAAATGAAGATTTGATAATGGAAAGTTCTAACCGATTTTTCCTCTTAAACAAAAACCTAAAGCAGTTAATTGCAAAAGACTTCTTTTATGCTGGAATATACCTTGGAAAAATCAAGGGTGGAAAATTTCTTCCAAGCTTCAATTTTTTAAAGATGATAGCGGAAAATGAGGCAAACAAAATAATTGTCGATAAAAAGTCTGAGTGGCTTTTCATCTGTGGAAGAGACATATTTAAAGAAGGGATAGTAAGGGTTTCTGGTTCAAAAAGAAAAGGTGATTACACGCTAGTTCTAAATCAATACGGCGAGTGTCTAGGCCTTGGAAAAATGGTCAAAGATTTAAATCGTGTGAAAAGGGGCGTTGCAGTAAAAAACATTTTGGACATAGGAGATTTTTTAAGAAGGGAAACTATGATGAGCTAAATTATTTTATTCCCTTAATCACATCGGCTATTTTCTCAATTTCCACAACTTCCTGTTCCCTTTTCACCAAATTTCGCACAACAACAGCCCCGTCCTTCAACTCTTTCTCTCCAACAATAACAGCAAAACCAATATTCCGCCTATCCGCATCTTCTAAAGCTTTTGAAACTTTCCGTCCCATGACCTCAACCTCCACAGACAAGCCAGCTTCCCTAAGCATCTGAGAAATTTTCAAAGCCTCGCATTTCAACTCCTCTTTTACTGGAATGACCATAACATTTTCCTTAAGCTCTTCTTTGACGATTACATTTTGCCTTTGCATGGCCAACATTATTCTGTCCAATCCATGGGCTATTCCAACTGCTGGTGTGGGCTCCCCGCCGAAAAGTTCGATGAGCTTGTCGTATCTGCCGCCCCCGCCTAGGGCTATATCTAACTCTGGGACATAAACCTCAAAAATGACTCCAGTATAATATTCGAGCCCCCTCGCAAAACTAGCGTCAACTGTCAAGTTAATCTTAATTCCGCTTCCCTGCACAAGCTCTAAGATTTGCCGGAGATTCTCAAGGGCCTCAAGGGCCCCTTCATAATCTTTAACCTTTTCCCTTAATCTGGCAATGGTTTCGAAGACTTCGCCGCCCTTAAGCTCAACAATTTCTTTAAGCGTTGCTACACATTTTTCAGTCGCTCCAGAGTCTTCAAGAAGTTTAAGCGCGTCCACGTATTGCTTTTTATCCATTAATTGCATAACTTTATTTTGCACTTTCTCTTCCAAACCCTCTTTGCTCATAACCCCCTTCAAGATTCCAACATGCCCAACTTTGAAAAGGAAATTTTTTAAGCCAACGGATTTCATTAAACTGTTTGTTAGCAAAATTATTTCAGCATCTGCTTCTGGCCTATCGGAACCCATCAACTCGAAGTTGGATTGCCAAAACTCTCTGTAACGCCCCTGCTGAGGCTCGTCATAGCGATAGAGGCTTCCAACACAGAAGAGCCTCAATGGTTTAGGCTCATTCCTCAAGGTGGTTGCAACAAGCCTAGCCACGGAAGGCGTGAATTCCGGCCGCAAGGCCACCATTCGGCCGCCTAAATCCTTAAAAGTATACATTCTTAAACGGACTTCTTCTCCGGCTTTTGCAGCCAAGAGTTCGTAGGGCTCAACAACAGGCGTTATTATTTCTTTATATCCAAAATTTTTGGCGACTTCCCGAGCTTTGCCTTCAATAAACCTCATTATCCTTGCTTCTTCTGGCAGAAAATCCCTCATTCCACGGACGGCCGTAAACTCAGACAAGCTTATTCTCTCCTATTTTAGAGTTAACTGCGAAACGGAATAGTAAACTATTTCCCCCCGGCGGTTCATCACAGCCAAAATAAGCTCCTTTTTAAGCTTTTGACACTGCGTCACGATGCGGGTTAAATCCTCAAGGGAAATAGGTTTACCCTCCTGAATGTTTAAAATCAAATATTTTGCTGCATCCTTGCCGTATTCGCCCCTTTCATAAACGCGAAAATCTACTCCTAAACCGAAGCCCTCCCGCACCACGTAACCACGGTTCCTTAAATCGCGGTAAGTTAAATATTTAGCCCAAGCATTTTCATCAACAGCCTCAAAACATTCCAAAAGCCTATGAAAATCTACATTGCCGCCACTTTTGTCCTCAACCTTTATGATTTCTTTATCCAAAAGGTAGAGGGCCTCATAAAACGAAAGGAGGAGATCGCCCTCTTCTATAACACCATACCCTCTGGAGGAGAGCTCTTCAAAATTTTGATTTTTGGGAATTCTAACGCCTTTTTCCTCTAATAAGCCTTTAAATCGAAATTCTAAACCAGATTTTCTCTTTTCATCATCACTACTCATTTTTATCATCGGCCAACGGGAACTAGGCTTTTAACTTAACAAAATCCTCCTTATATAGGATGCCGCTTTCACAAATAATTGCCGTAACGTAGTTTATGGGTGTTATGTCAAAGGCGGGGTTCATAACTTCCACGCCCTCGACGGTAATCCGTTGTGAGCCAATATGTGTCACTTCTTCGGGTTTTCTCTCTTCAATAACAACATCCGTACTGGTGCGTGCCAAATCGAAGGAGGACTTTGGCGCAGCAACATAAAATGGTATGTTGTGCTCCTTTGCCAAAACGGCAATTGTAAATGTTCCAATTTTGTTGATTACAGCGTCCCTAACTATTCTGTCGGCTCCAACCAAAACTTTGTTAACCAAACGCTTATACATTACATAACCAACCATGCTGTCGGTTATTAATGTGACTGGAATCCCATCCCTCTTAAGCTCATAAGTCGTTAATCTCGCCCCCTGCAGCTTTGGGCGGGTTTCAGTGACCACAACCCTAATTTTCTTCCTCTGTTCCCATGCTGCCCTAATAACGCCTAAGGCTGTGCCGTATTCGACTGTTGCCAGTGCGCCAGCATTGCAGTGCGTCAAAATAACGTCTCCATCGTTGATAAGCGAAGCACCGTTTTTGCCTATTAGCCGATTCACTTCAGCATCTTCATCAGCAATTTTTTTGGCCTCTTCCACAACCACCGCAATCAAATCCTTAACTTCTCCGGAAAAATTCCTCACCTTGTTTAGAAGTCTGTCTATCGCCCAGAAAAGGTTGACGGCCGTGGGTCGGGTTCTCCTCAAAGTTTCTGCTGCTTCCTCAAGTGAGCTGAGTAGTTCCGAGGGAGTTTTGGCCTTTGAATGGAAAGCCGTTAAAGCCAAGGCGAAGGCTGCCGCCGCACCCAGTAGTGGGGCGCCCCTTATTTTCATTGTTTTTATGGCTTCTGCCACCTCACCACAACTTTTCATTTTGAGGATAACAGTCTTGTGTGGAAGCATTGTCTGATCTATTGTTAGGACTGTGCCATCCTTCCATTCGATGGTTCGCTTAAGCATGTTTTGGGCCTCAGTAAACCGTTTATGCTACAAGCGAATATAAATTTGTTAGAACAACTATGAAGCTGGAAAGTTTAAGGCTCCTTATCGAAAAATTTGGCGGTAAATATTCGGAAATGCTGGGCATAGACATTTCAAGCGCCCGAGAGGAAGAAATTTTCAAGTGGTTTTTGGCTTCCATACTTTTCGGCGCTCCCATAAGGGAGGGTTCAGCCATTAAAACCTACAAATGCTTCACGAAGTACAATGTTTTGACTCCCAAGCGAATTCTTGAAACCGGGTGGGATGGACTTGTCAAAATTTTGGACGAAGGCGGCTACACAAGATACGATTTTAAAACGGCAGACAAGCTCCTTGAAGTTATGCAAAACCTCGTGAAAAAGTACAATGGAAGTTTAACTAACCTACAAAACAAAGCATCTGACAGTAGGGATTTGGAAGAAAAAATAATCGAGTTGGGAAAAGGAATCGGCAATGTAACCGTAAACATTTTTCTTAGGGAGCTTCGTGGAATCTGGCAAAAGGCCGACCCAAAACCAACCGCCTTAACAATTTTTGCAGCAACAAAACTTGGAATCTTAAGGGAAGGCACGCAGCAAAAAGCCCTAGAAAATTTGAAGGAATTCTGGTTAAAAAATAGCGTTGAAGGAAAATCCTTTGTTAACTTTGAAACTGCGCTTCTCAAGCTTGGCAAAGACTTTTGCAAGAAAAGGAAATGCTCCATTTGCACGTTTAAAGGTGACTGCTTGAAACCTGAGGTACCTTGACATAAGTTATGACTTCGATTGGGTATTCTGATGATTTCAGCCTCTTTGTCCACTCGTCCCCAACGGCAATGAGCGAGAAAATCCCCGAAATCTCAGCCTTCGCCTTTTTAACCAGATTGACAAGGGCTGCTTGTGTTTCTCCCGTTTTAATCATGTCATCAACAATTAAGACGCTGTCCCGCTTTCTAAGGGCGTCCTTTGGAATATAAAGGGTCATTGTAACTCCGGAATCCCTCCCTAAAACATAAGTTTCTTCAAGAAAGGCTTTCACTCCAACCTCTTTATTCCTCTTTGCTATTACAAGGTTTACGCCAAGGGCGTTTGCAACCATGGTCGCCAAAGGAATACCGTCAACGGCTGCTGTCAAGACTTTTGTAACACGTTTTCCCGCAAAATTTGCAAGTGCATGGTTGGCTGCCTGCTGCAAAATGTTAAAGTCCCCTATGATGTCGGTATTATCAAAATATCCATCTTCATCAAACTTTATCCTATTACGAAGTTCGCTTTCTAAACCAACAAGCTTATTCAAAACCTTCCATAACTGTTTGGCCCTAGCCGTGTTTGGCAAAACATGACCCTTTGCATATCTGCTTAAAACGGTTACTGGCAAACCAGTTTTAGAAGATAATTCACGATAAGTAATATTCCTCTTATACTTAGCGGTTCTAAGAAGATCGATAGTCATTAAGCGAAGCTTTAATTCATCTGCATGTGTACTCATAACAATCCCTTACACACTAACAAGTCAAACATTAAGGTATTTACCATTTATTATTGCACTACCAATTTAAAATTTCCGCTCAACAAAATTCCAAACAACATCTCAAGATTTTAGCGGGTCCGCCGGGATTTGAACCCGGGATCTCCGGCTTAGAAGGCCGACGCGCTTTTCGGAGCAAGCCTACGCTTTCTTGTCCAAGCTGCGCCACGGACCCCTTCGCCTAAAATTTGGATGTAACATGTATAAGATATAGTTTTATCTATGTGAAAATAGCGAAAAGGCAATTCTAGAACAATTTTACTGAAAGTTTTTAAATTGAAAAATGTTATTTTTATTGGGGGGATGACGTTGTCCGAAATAAAAAGCGGTGACATTCCCATCCCTCTGGTTAATTATGTAGAGTTGATTAAGAACCGTAAGTCACCGTATTATGATATTGTCTACCACTTATTGAAGGATATGGAAATCCATCTAAGTAAGGCTGGGGAAACATCAGAAATTGTTTATACAATAAATCCTCGGACACTGCATGAGGAAATCGAGAAGAAGGTTAAAAGTGAGAAGTTGACTAAGGTTAACATTTGCCGTACCATATTGGCGTTGTTATATGGAAGCAAACTTGACGAAGAGAAAGACTTCTATATTACGACAACTAGCAGTGGAAGAAGAAACTATCATATTAGGGTTAACGATCGCACGTTGAACATGCTGTCTAAATTCCTCTGAGAGTAGCCTATTCAATGTAGATTGCCGGTCGATACGGCATGGAGCTTGTGGCTCTTTGTTTAGGGTCGTAGCGTTTCTCATCAATTTCGCTGTAAACCATTATTTGGGCATTAAATCTGTCTGCCAAAAAGCTTTTTGCATCTTCTAAAGTTTCCTTTTCATCAAGCACTTTAATTTTAAGCAGTTTTTCAATTCTCTCTCTCGGAGCCTTCGCCACTTCTTGGATTATTTTTGATGCGAATTTCGCAATTTCCTTTGGGTTTGCTTTTAAATCTTCCTTCTTCAAGAGCTCATCCATGACATCTTTAATTTTTGTTTCGCCGGCCCCAGATTTTTCTAGGATTGTTAGGAAGGCTTTCCATTTCCATGGGGCGCATGTGTAATAGAAGATTTTTTGGGGTTTGATTTTTGTTGCTTTTAGAACGTTTAGCGTGTCCTCAATCACTTCTTTTATTAGGTTTTCCTTCTCTTCAGCAATTATATCTATGTACTGTTCGTTTGTTTGGGGCCATTCTGCAACTGATATGAAGCCCACTTCTTTTAATTGGCTCCAAAGTTCTTCAGTTATATGCGGAGCGAAGGGCGCCAGAAGCCTTAACCAAACTTTTAATGCTTCTTTTAGGGCTTTTGTTGGCTTTCCTTTTCTGCGGATATACCAGCGGAAGTCGTTCCAAACTTCGAAGAGGGCTATTTCGAGGGCTGTTCTTGTTTTCATTTCCTCCAGGTTTTCGGTGACATCCCTTATGCGCTGTTGCAGCGTGCTTATAAGCCACTTTTCAAGATGCCCGTTCTCTCCGTTTTCGGCATTTTCAATTATGTTTTTTGCAAAGTTGTAGAAGGATTCAAGTTTGATTTGCATTTCTTTGACATTTTCGCTTCTCCAGTCTGGGTCATCCATGCCTTCAGCAGCCAACAAGAGCGCGCAGCGTGTGGCATCTGCCCCGTACTGGTTTATTGCGTTTTTCATGGTTACGAAGTTTCCTAGGTGCCTGTGCATTTGTTTGCCCTCAATCATAAGCATTCCATTTACTCCAATGGCCTTGGGCCACTGATGCTCTGGGAAGAGGGCTACATGATGGAATATGAAGAAGGTTAGGTGGTTTGGCACGAGCTCTTTTGCTGAAACTCTTAGGTCGACGGGATACCAATACAAGAATTCTTTTCGCATTTCTTCTAGCACTTTTCCGTTTATCCCAGAGTGTGAAGCTATTCCTTCGACATTTCCTTCTCCATAGAAAATGTAGTTGAAAACATCTTTTGTTAGCATTTCTGGCTTTATGCCATATTGTTTTATATGTTTGTTTATTGTGTAGAATGCCATGTAAATTGTTGAGTCGCTTAATGTTTCGATAATCCAGCCTTCAGCCCACGGCAAGGGTGTTCCAAATCCTGTTCTTCTCGCGCACGCCCACTCCTTTAGCCAATCAATCACTGTTAAAAACCATTGTGTGGCGGTTTCGGGGTAAATTTTCATTTTGCCTAATGCCTCTTTTGCTTTTGCTTTCCATTCTTGGTCGGCGTAATTGAGGAACCATTGGTCTTGTAGGACTTTGACGACGCACTGTGTCAAACACCGGCAAACCACTTTTTGTGGTAGATCATACATTGCGTCTGCAATTCCGCGTTTTTTGAAATCTTTTATTAGGGTGTCCTTAACTTCCCTAACCATTTTTCCAGAGTATTCCATGCAGTTTTCCTTTAAAACTCCGCTGTGAAACTCCTTTTTGTAAAGCAGTTTTGTTGCCTCTTCAGCCTTAGGGTCATACTGGTCCTTGGCGCCCATTTGCTCAACAATCTCTATGGCTGGGTATTCTCCCAAATCCTCCACTTTGATGAGGGATATTGGTTTTATCCGCTTCACGGTTTCTGGGTCTATGTTAAATTCTTGTAGTGTTTCTGGTTTTTCTTGAAGGTCTTTTAATGCTAGCCAATCGTACGGTGCATGGGCTGGGACGCTGTAGACGACTCCCGTGGCCTGTTTGGGGTCGACAAACCATCCTGGCAGTATAAGGAACCTATCTTTTGTAACAGGGTTTTCGAAGGTTTTTCCAATAAGTTCACGGCCCTTTAATGTGCGATTTACCTTTACATTTCTTCCCTGGTCCTTTAGTTTTTGAGCCGCTTCTTCGCTTATTATCCACTTTTCATTGTCCACTTGGGCTTCGACATAGTTTGCGTCTGGGTTTATCCACATATTTGTTACGCCATAGATTGTTTCGGGGCGGAAGGTGGCTGCTGGCAGATATGTTTCAGCGTCAAGCCTAAACTTTATTAGCGTATACTCTTCGGGTGTTACGCCCTCTCCTACTTGGCGGTCGTGGTCGCCTGTGGGACTTTGGCATTTTGGGCACCAAACGACTGGATGGGTTCCTTTTGTAACGTATCCTTTAAGCCTTAGGGTTTCATACTGCCATTCAATAAACTTTTGGTATGCTGGCATTATTGTGTTGAATTCTCTCCTCCAATCTATTGAAAAGCCTGCCTTTTTTGCCGCTGTTCGGCCCTCGTTGGTGTAGTATGTTGCCATGTACATGGGGTCTGCGAACTTTTTAAGCTCTTCTTCTGGAACTCCGTCAACATCCCTTAAAACCCTAATATATTCTTGGTCGCCCCTTGCAACCCTTTCGCTTGCCCCAGCCAAGGGCTGCCCAGTCCAATGCCAAGCCCAAGGAAAAAGCACATTGTAGCCCTGCATTCTCTTGAATCTTGCATATGCGTCTATACGCGAGGCTGTGAAAGTGTGGCCCACGTGGAGGGGTCCGCTCATGTAGGGATATGGGAAAGTTACGAAGAACTTCTTTTTATTTGGGTCTGGTTCAGCTTCGAAAATTTTTGCTTCTTCCCAGCGTTGCTGCCACTTTTCTTCTATTTTCCTCAAAAATTCCATAAAACTTTCTGAATTGACTTCATGGGTATTAAAGGTTTTGTTCTTAGGGGTTGAGAACACAGTCCCTCACATTTAACACCGCCTAATTGTATGTGTAAACTTGCTTTAATCCTTTACTGCAAAATTTTAGGCTTCGCCGCGTTTCGGGCAAGCTTTATTAGCGGTTTTAAGAGAGTGTTCTGGGGGTTCTATGCCTAAGAAGAAGAGTTGGACGGAAAAATTAAACGAGAGCAGAGACTTGCCAAAAGTTGAGAAAATTAGTGAAAAGTTGAGTAAAAGATGGGGAAGCGGCACCGTTGTAATTCCAGCGCCAATTGAGGTTGATGAAATTATGCGAAAAATTCCAGAGGGAAAGGTTACAACCATCAACGAAATTCGGGCTGCCCTAGCGAAAAAGCATGGAGCCACCATTGGCTGTCCAATAACAACTGGCATTTTCGCTTGGGTTGCAGCCCACGCCGCAGAAGAAAAGAGGCAGAAAGGCGCTAAAGATATTACGCCCTATTGGCGAACACTAAAGGCTGGCGGAGTGATAAATGGGAAGTATCCGGGTGGGGCGGAGGCCCAAAAGGTGCTTCTTGAAAGGGAAGGACATGCCGTTGTTAGGAAGGGTAAAAATTATGTTGTTGTGAATTATGAGAGGGCTCTTGCAAAAATAGTATAATAAATACGCGTTAGGCTTTCAACATTTTCTTAACCATTTCTTCGGCGCGCTTTACCGCCTCTTGCAGCTTTTCTATTTTTGTTCCTCCACCTTGAGCGAAATTTGGTTTTCCACCACCGCCTCCACCCAAAATTGAGGCTGCTTCGCTGACTATTTTGCTTGAATCTATTCCTTTTTCTAATGCTTTCTTTCCAGCCATAACCATTATCCTCGCATTTTTTCCATCTGAACCATAAAATATTGCGACTGCAGCCTCGTCCCTCTTGATTATTTCATTTGCCGTTTGAACCATTCTGTCAACATCTATTTCACCTTCAAAATCGCGCTTAACAATTCTTATTCCACCCACTTCCTCTTCTTGTTTCAGTGCCTTCGCCTCTAAACCTGTGCTTTCGCGGGCTGCCAACTCTTTGATAAGCCTTCTCCTTTCAGTGTTCGCCTCCTTTAAATCCCTCACAAGTTTTTCAGCCGTTTTATCCAGTTTGTCTAAGGGCGCATTTAGGATTGTTGAAATTTTCCAAAGTAAACGCTCGTTTTCTTGCACATACTTTAGGGCGTGGAGCCCCACGGCGTAAACAAGCCTTTCCACGCCATCCTGAACCCTTTCTGAGTGGATTATTTTTATAAATCCAATTTCTCCCGTGCTTTTTAGGTGGGTTCCGGCGCAAGCCTCAACATCCCAGTCGCCAGTCTTTACAACACGAATTATTTTGCCTGGAACGGCTCCACCCTGATATAGTCTAAATCCATATAGGTTTTCAGCTTCGTTTCTGGGCATCCACATGGTTTCAACCCGCATGTTCTGCAAGATTGCTTGGTTTGCCAAAATTTCTATTTTATGGATTTCTTCTTGAGTTAGTCTCTGGTAATGTGAAATGTCAAGTCTTGAGCTTTCAATTCCTTTTTGGGTTCCAAACTGCCAAACGTGTTGTCCAAGAACCCTCCTTGCAGCGCCATTAATTAGGTGGGTTGCCGTGTGGGCCTTCATTAGGCTGTATCGCCTATCCCAGTTAATAACACCCTTAACGACGCTTCCTTCTTGAAGGGCGCCGGCATCCTTCAATTTGTGGACTATTACCCGACCAACTTTCTGAACGTCTTCAACTTCAAGCTTTTCCCCATTAAACAGCAAGTAGCCGCTGTCAGCTGGCTGTCCTCCACCCTCTGGATAAAAGCATGTTTTGTCAAGAACAACATACTTGCCGTTTACGATTTTCAGAACTTTAGCCTCAAACTCCTTCATATATTGATCTTTATAGTAGAGGGGTTCGGTTTCCGGAACATCTGAAAGAGCTGTTTCAAGCCACTTTTCCGGCTTCGCCTCTTCCACGGGTTTTGATGTTTGCATGTGTCTCTGGGCGATGAGGGCGTAGAAGTTTTCTGGGACATCAGCCTTTAAACCCTCTTTTTCTGCTGTTTGTTGGACGATTTCGGGCGGAAGCCCGTGGGAATCATATAATTCTATGAGGGTTTGCGTTGGTATTTCTTTGGTGCCCTTAGCCCTCAACTCTTCTGATATTCTTTTGACCAGTCCTTCGCCCCTCTTTATTGTTTCCTCAAACTTTTTCTCCTCCATCTTTAACATTTCCATAATCTCGTTCCGCATTTCCTTGAGTTGCGGATAATCCTTAGACCAGTAGTTGATTTGCATATCCATAATATCGTATAGTTTGTCTTGAATGCCGAGCATTTTCAAAATTCTATAGACCTTGCGAAAGAGAAGCCTAGCCAAATATCCTTCCTGAATGTTTGATGGGACAACACCCTCAGAAAGTATAAAGCACAAGCATTTGGTGTGGTCCATAACCGCAAAGGCGTTTTCGATTGGAAAGAGAAACTTATTTAAATCTTCGACATCCAACCCAACAAGCTCTGCCACACGTCTTCTGACTTCCAACCTACTAGCGGTCTTTTCTATTCCAAGTAAATTTGAAAATTTCGCTATTTTCATCAAAAGCGAGTTGTCGACACGCGTTATTCCAGCCATCCTAAAGATTTTTTCAAGAAGCTCTCCATAAACTGCGTGGAAACAGCTTGGAGAACCTTGCGAAAGCCATGTGTAACGGTCTATGCCATAGCCCGTGTCAACGGTTCTTATTGGCAATTTAATAAACTCTTCATCAACAACTTTAAATTGCATAAAAACAAGGGTTGCAACCTCTAAGCCCCTAACAATACACTCTAAGTCTGGACCCGCGTTTCCCCCGCCAACCCAAACATCTTCCTTGTATATCACCTCTTCAGACTTTACACCCAACTCCTTAGTGATGAATTCATGGTGATATCTCACCGTTTGGTCTTTCCAATAAACCTCTTTATCCGGATAGTTGAAGGCGTGATGTCCGCCCATTTCAAAAATCGTTAAATGCTTGCCAAAGGTTGGACCAGTGTTAGCAATGTCAACTAACCGAATGCAAGGCTGAACAATTACCAACGGGTTTGCTGGCGGTGGACTTATTCCTTCAGTAACATAAGGTTGAAAATCAATTATGCTAGCGTGAGTTAAGTATATGTCGTCTCTCCACCGCGCCACAACTGGATAGGGCTTTATCCTCGCATGCCCACGCCTCTCAAAAAACGACAAGAAAGTTTCGCGCATATCGCTTAGGCTATAGGTTTTCCTTGTCGGCGAATCCCCTATAAAATTGTAGTAGGCGCAGCCCTCAGGCCTTGCCTCCCCACAAGTTTTTTGGTCTGGATTCTGCGTCCAATAATATTCACCGCAAACTGGGCAAAGTTTCCTAATGTAACCTACCTCTTTAAAGAATGGAACGCTATACTCTTCTTCTGGAAACCTCTTCCTCAAATCATCAAACGCTCCAAGTAATTGCGACTCAAATTTAAGGGATTAAGGAGACACAAACATTTAAACCATTTCGCCGGCTTTCATAGCTTTCTCTCGCTTTGCAGCGCCAAATTACCCAACCTTAAGGCCCAGCAAAAATCCGACGAAAAAGCTTCCGAAAAAGGGAATTAGTGATACAAGGCCGATTAGCCAGACTGCTGCTTCGCCGAGGAAACTCAGCAAGGTGGCCAAAGAACCCCAAAGCTTTTCGTAGTTTATGCTTATTATGCCGCTTGCACCCATGTATAAGAGTATGATTATGAAAATCCCAATTAACATAACTATCAGTTTGCTTAATTTCTTAATTGTAAAGCCAACTATAAACCCGCCTATTCCCCCCAACCCAAGCTGATAAATGAGCGGCGAAATTATCTCACTCATTTAGATTCTCTCTGCTAGTCTATCGGAAAGTTTGATTTAAATGCGTTTTGCTAAAAGTAAATAGTATACACAACAGCGCGGAGGTGAAAACCACGGACTTAATGGACATATACGTGTTGAACCTTGCAGTTACAATAGGCATGTTTGTTGTCTTAATTTTTAGGGCTTGGATTGAACTTAAAAACTACCGGATGATGTGGAGAGAACTTGAGTGGCGGCAAACATACCGCACCATGGGGAGACTTCTAAAAGCGGAAAAAGACTTGTTCTCAAAAGTGGAGGGCGGCGAAGAACTTTACCAGATGCTATGTGAAATCTTCAAAGTTAATGAGAAAAGCTCCTAAGGGAAATGCCATCCATCAATCAGCTTTCCAACGGTTGCCCCACGCTTTTCCATACCATAACGAACGAGAGGCTTAGTTAAGTGCCTCTGGGACCTTGTTGAAGTTACGTATAACCCCTTCTTAACATCCCGTTTAACGTGAACCGCAACCTTTTTAAAATCAAGATATTTCGAATGGCAGCCCTTACATCTAAAACCCTTCCCCTTTCCCATCGACTCTAATCTTTTGCCACACTTTGGGCACAGCGGGTTAGAATAAACAATTTTTGGCGCAAGCTTCAATAAACGAATCTTCTCAAGATTAATTGTTAAGGGAAAACCTCGCGAAGGCTTACGAACACCGCCATAAACTTCTAAATAATCTCCAATGATCAATTTCTTTGCAATTTTGCGGAGAAAACCAGTTGGCTCGTAGGCTGCGCAGTCCACTTGTCCACTTTCATCTTTAATTGAAAATATAACGTGCTTTCCGGTAATAATGCGAGGATTTGACGCCACGGTTCCCCTTACAATAACTGGATGAAATGGTTTTATTTCGCTTATTTTCTCAACCTTTTTTAAATGCGCATCAGTCCCCTGATTTGTGCGAAAGATAACCCATCTTTCAACGGGTTCTAGGGGTTTAACGATGGCAAAGGCTTTCTTCAAAATTTCTGGGTTTTCTCCCCTAATACCAAAGAGAATTGGGTCTGGGCCACGTGGCGTGATGATAACTCTTCCTTTTTCCAAGTCAACGTTGTTAAAAGTGTAGGGTGCCGTTAATCTATCCATTTCAAAAATAGAGGCTACGTCCACTTTCCTTTTTAAACCATAATTCTCAGGAAGCCTATAAGCAAGAATTTCGTATGTGTGATCTCCTTGAAGGGTTTCGCCGACCGCCGCTAAACCGCCTATGATGCCCCTGCCACTTTTAAAGCCTAAGGCTTCTTCATGAAACTTTTTTATGAGTTTTAAAGCCAACTTTAAATTTACAATGCCCGTTATCGCGTTTTTAGCGAAAATTTTAACTTCCTTTGGAATTCTTTTCCCTTTAAAGAAAACTATGCCCGGGTCTGTTCCCTTAAATTCCAAATCCGCATATTCTTCTACAGTGTTTATGACTGTCTCTTTAATTCTGCCTTCAAATTTTTCATCAAATTGTATTCTTAGGCAAAGCGCCCCATTCCCCCTTGTTTTCCACGGCACATTTGGATTTAACCTGATTAAATTTGGGTAGTCCGTGAATTGGACGCCGAGTTTTTGAAGTTTTTCCACCAGCAACGCGGCAATGTAGGTTGTACATCCTTTCCTTAACGAATCTGTGTCGTCGAAGCCTATGTGCATGTTTTTAATTGACATCTAGGTAGCCTAATCTAACAGAGTTTAATAAAATTTGAATTTAAAGGATATTCGAAATCAATTTTGTGGTGGGCGTATCTAAAAAAAGGAGGATTTATTACTTTGATTCTTCTACAACAATCATTGTTAACGTAGACCGCACTTTGTCAAGTCTTCTAATACGCCAAGTAACTATTTCCTTCAACTTGTCCATTGTGTCCGCTTTTACCCTTGCAATAATGTCGTACACTCCGTAAACGGCGAAGGCTTCATCCACGCCCTCAACCTTTTTCAAATCTTTTAACACGTCCGCCTCTGAACCTATTTCCGTGTTTATCAACACAAAGGCCGTTGGCATCTTAATCTCCTCAATTAAAATATTCGCCATTTAAATTAAAATACTTTCGGTGTTTATACGCTGCAAAATATAAAAAGAGTTAAGTTATTAAGCCTAGGATTTGAAAAGCAAGCCCTGCTTTTCTGTTTTGGCTGTTTTGGCATGCTATTGTTGAAAACGAATTTTGCCATACACCGCAAATGTTATACGTTGTCCAATACGAAGATTCTGGAAAGAGGGATGGAATTGAGGAAAAAATCGGTAGCATTGTTAACTGTTATCTTGGTTTCAGCATTGGTTCTTCCAATTTTCGGTAGGGCTGCTAATTCATCCTCTACCCGTTCAATTCCACCAATTGTCTCCACAAACTGGCTGTATGAAAATCTTGGTCTTGCAGAGCTTGTTGTGCTTGACATTAGAAGCCCAGAACTCTACAATGCGGGTCACATTCCAGGGGCAATAAACTTTCCCGATGGCTTGTGGTATGCGAATCCACCTTTCGGAGCTGATGCCCCATGGATGGAAATGCCATCAAGCGATTATCTCTTTGAGCTGCTGGGCAACGCCAGCATAACAAGCGATTCTTATGTTGTCGTTGTTGGAAGCACAAGCGGTCCACTAGCACCACTGCCATTAGCTCTCTACGCTACAGCCACCATAACTAGAGTGGCCATAACGCTATTGTATGCTGGTGTTAAGAACGTCGCAATTCTGGACGGTGGACATGATAAATGGGTAGCCGACGGATATCCCACAGAAACCACCCCTAACATACCAACGCCCATAACATACACTGGCACCGTGAAAAGTGAGATGCTCGTCTCCAAGGGTTATGTTGCCAGTAAGATAGGCTATTCTACTATCGTAGACGCTAGAGACCTTGAAGTGTATTTAGGTTTTATACAAGAGCCCTGGACTGCAAGAGTTGGCCACATCCCAACAGCCAGAAGCTTCCCCACTCCATGGCTTTGGAACCTCAACCTTAACGTGACGGGTACGGAAGCGATTTATGCAACATACAAAAATGTTGATTTGCTTGAAATGTTGGCTTACTATATAGTTGGCACAAATAAGTCGGAGGAAATCATTGTTTATTGTGGTGTGGGCGGCTATGCCAGCACAATGTATTTTGTGCTAAGTGAGGTACTCAATTACACCAACGTTAAAGTATATGACGGGTCGGCGCAGGAGTGGACAGGCGATTTACAACTACCAGTCGTTTATGAAGGTTTAGGTTCCGAATTTATGGAACTTCAAGGCAATTACACTGACCTCTTAAGCGATTATAACTCGCTTTCAAGCAGCTACAACGTGCTTCAAAGCAATTACACCAATCTCTTAAACAATTACAACATACTTCAAGGAAACTACACCGACCTCTTAAACAAATACAATACCCTCCAGAGTAATCACAATGCTCTCTCAAGCGCATATGATACGCTCCAAAACAACTACAATAAGCTGTTACAAGACTACGATGAATTATCTAAATCAACAACACCCGCGTACCTAACATGTGCTTTTGTCGTAACTACAATAGTCTTCTTGGTGGCAGCAGTTTACCTAGGGCTGAAATTAAAGGAAAAAAAGGGCTAGTGTATATCTCTATCGGCTAAATACCCCTCTTTTATCAACTTTTTGTAAAATTCCCCATTTTTATGTGAAAGGCATGAAACTTATGTTAGAGGACAATGGTTTATAAAAACATCTTACAATATTTTGTGTGCAAAAGCGCTGGGTTTTAACATGCCCGAATACAAAGTTAAAAATGCTATCACCAGCCGGGAAATGCGTAGCCTTGAAGTTAACGCAGAATATTATGGTATTTCAAGACTTCAATTGATGGAAAACGCGGGACATAATGTGGCTTTGGAAGTAGCCTCCAGATTTAACCCGGAAAAGTCTGTCGCGATTTTCTGCGGTTTAGGTGGAAATGGTGGAGATGGTTTCGTCGCAGCCCGCCACCTATGCTCAATGGGCTTTAAAGTCACAGTAATCCTCGCTGGAAAACCCAAGGATATTGCAGATAAAGCCGCCCTTACAAACTGGGAGGCATTGCAGCCCCTAAAATTGTTTATTCCCATCTATGAGGTTTATGACAGTACATTAATTCCGAAAGTGAATGCTGACATAATAATTGACTCTTTGCTTGGAACAGGCGCAAGGGGGAAGCTTAAACCCCCAATCTCAGAGATGGTGAAACAAATTAATGCCGCAAACGCTTTTCGAATTGCAATAGATATACCAACCGGAGTGGACGCTGACACTGGAGAAGTTTTGGGCGAGGCGGTAAAAGCTAATTTAACAATAACATTTCACAAGCCTAAAAAGGGGCTTGAAAATGCAAAGAAATATGTTGGCGAATTAGTTGTAAAGGATATAGGCTTGCCCAAAGAACTTGAAAATTTTGCTGGTCCCGGCGACGTTTTAGCAATCATTAAACCTCGACCACCAAATTCCCACAAAGGAGATTTTGGACGCTTACTTGTTATTGGGGGAAGCGAAACCTTCTCTGGAGCTCCAGCCTTCGTGGGCTTGGCAGCGCTTCGAACGGGCGTTGACTTGGCTTATGTTGCCGCTCCGGAGAGAACAGCCTACGCAATTTCATCGATGTCGCCGGATTTAATTACCATAAAACTTGAGGGAAAACACCTAGATTCAAACAATTTACCAGCACTAAAAATGTATTTGGAGTTGGCAAACGCCGTTGTTGTAGGCCCTGGACTGGGCTTGCATCCCGAAACTAAAAGGGCTGTAAAGGCTATTGTTGAAGAGGTTGAAAAAGCCAGTAAACCATTGCTTTTGGATGCAGACGGCCTAAAAGCCTTTGCAGAATTCAAAAGAAAATTAAATACGCCATTGGTTTTAACTCCGCACACCGGAGAATATGCTGTGTTAACTGGTAAAAGGCTATCAGATGACTTAGAAGAGCGCGCCCTTGAGGTTCAAAAAACCGCCAAGGAATTGGATGCTGTAATTTTGCTTAAGGGCGCCGTAGACATTATTTCGGATGGAAAACGTTTCAAACTTAACTTTACTGGCAATCCAGGCATGACTGTAGGCGGAACTGGCGACGTGCTGTCGGGGATTGTCGGCGCCTTTCTCGCCCAAGGAACAGATGCTTTTGAGGCTGCTGTTGCAGGAGCTTTTGTCAACGGGGCTGCTGGAGACTTTGTGTTTGAGGAGAAAGGCTATCATATGACTGCTTCTGATTTGCTTGAGTGGATTCCCCATGTTTTGAATGATCCCATGAGCCACCAAAGGGTGCGCAAAAAAGATGCAAAAACAAGTGCAAATTAAAATTGTTGTTTATCATGCAGGGCAATGTGACCCGAAGAAGTGTACTGCCTTAAAACTCAAGCGTCACGGTCTTGTTCGCCTAACACCCCACATTAAATTTTTGCCTAAGAGGGCTGTGGTGCTTAATCCCTTTTCTGAAATAGCCTTTTCTCCCGCTGATAGGCAACGCATAGAAAAATTTGGGTTAGCCGCTTTAGATTGCAGTTGGGAACACGCAAAAGAGGTGTTGCAAAAACATGTTAGGGGCACATCCCGGTGTCTACCAGTTCTTTTAGCCGGCAACCCAGTCAACTTTGGCAAGCCATCAGAACTTTCCACAGTTGAGGCCTTAGCCGCAGCCCTTTACATCGTTGGATTCAAGGAAAAAGCCCATGAACTGCTCTCAATCTTCAAATGGGGACACACTTTCTTGGAATTAAACCTTGAAAAACTCGAGGCCTACGCCCAAGCAAAAGACAGCGCATCGGTTGTGGAATTGCAGAAGCGCTTCATCCCATAAAGCTAATTTTGCACATCAACCAACGTCTTCTGGATTTTACGGCTTTGATCTGCAGAGCACATAAAAATGTCTAAAAGATTTTTCAATGATGTTGGCTTCCGCAAATCTCCTATTAAATATACTCTTGAATTTTTGCTGTCGAGAGATAAGCGCCTAATAGAATCTTTCGCTTCCAAAAGAAACTTTTCCAGTTTACGATTGGACAGAAAATTGTGCGCGAGATTTTTGTTTGATGCATAAACTATGAAGAAAGGATGGTAGCTGGCATTTTCTATTGTTACGTTTTTAAGATTTCTTTCTGAAGTCATTTTTCTATGTATTTTCTCATCAACTTTTGTTAGTATTTCTAAGTCAACTGATATTGGATTCTTAAGAAAACCCCAGCATGCAATGCGGTCACAATCTTTCGTCAGCAACGATAAAGGATAATGCATTAAATTTTCTCTGTCTACAAGGCTTACAGCCATCTCAACATGCTCGAATGCCTCTTCATCCTTCATTTTGCATAAAGCTCGGAACCCCCCGCGACTGTAGGGGCGGAAACCAACGAAATTGCTTTTTGGCGACATATACTCTTTCACGGCTTTAGCATACTGAACTGCAACCTTCCTATTTTGTCGCATCCCAACAAAATACACTATTAAGAAGAGAAGAGCAAGAAGAAAGATTAGCGTGAGTTCGTACATGCCATCTCCTTCATTAAATCCTCCCATGTATTTTTATGGCAAGTTTTATATTAAGATAGCTTGAGATAAAGTTATTTGGAGGAAGAAACTTGCTTTCAGTGATCGTCATTTTGCTCGGCATAATATTGTATGCAATAGCCTACTGGGGTTATGTCAAGTGGTTTGACAGAAACGTCATAATGTCTGATCCAAAACGGGAAACACCAGCGCACACGTACATGGACGGTGTAGAATTCTTTCCATCCAACAAATACGTCCTATTCGGGTTCCAATGGAAAAGCATAGCAGCCCTCGGCCCAGTTCTGGGGCCAATAATTGGCGTACAATGGGGATGGCTTCCCGCGCTTCTTTGGATTCTTTTCGGAACGATTTTCATAGGTTGGATACATGATTATGGTAGCCTAATGGTTTCAGTTAGGTCTGAGGGTGCCTCTTTTGGTCCCGTAACTTATGAGTTGGTTTCGCCTAGGGCCAGGACAATTTTGCTTTGGTATATTCTATGGTATATAATCTTGATTCTTTCATCCTTCACTAACGTTGTGGCTGGTCTGTTTCGAAGCTATCCAGTAAGTCCCATACCAGTGCTTATTGTAACAATTGTGGGAGTGGCAGCCGGTTATATGACTTATAAACTTAAAGTCAACATTGTTTACACCACAATAGTGGCCGTAGCAATTATGTTTCTCGGAGTATGGGCTGGCATCGTGCAACCCTTCAGCGCTCCTCTTCCAGCAACAGGCCCATTTCCAAACGCACTGGACTTTTGGATGTTTATAACGCTGTTCTTCTGTTTCCTTGGGGCGGTCCTGCCCATATGGGTTTTCATACAACCCATTAACTATCTTTCGTTCTACCTAGTTTACGCTGGCATTATAGGTATAATCGTTGGAGCCTTTGTGGGAGCCCCGAACTTTTCACAAACGACATTTACAACTTTCTGGACAACTGGAAAATGGGCTGCTTCACCTGCAATAGGTCCGTTATGGCCAATGATGTTCGTTACAATCGCTTGCGGAGCCATATCCGGATGGCACAGCCTAATCGGTTCATCAATAACATCAAAACAGCTTGACACAGAACCCGATGCCCACTTTATAGGCGGCGGCGCAATGTTGGCTGAAGGAATTTTGGCAACCGTGGCTTTAACATGCTGCGCAATTCTTTCTCCAAGCGTAGTGGAGACAACGGCGGCTGGCGGAGTTTTTGTAAAGGGCGGATCCACCATCTTAGAATATATAGGGATTCCGACAACAGTTGGGAACGCATTAACTTCTGTAATGCTGATTATACTGGCCATAACGATCATGCATATAGGGCTTAGGATAACAAGACTTGTGCTTTCCGACTTGGCTGGACCACGTTTCGGCGGAATCTTCAAAAACATGTACTTCAGCGCCATACTCGTTTGCATAATTGTCTATTTGATAACAAGCCCGCATGTTGGCGCAGCATTCAGCTATATTTGGGGCACTTTTGGAGGGGCAAACCAGCTTATGGCTGGATTAGCATTGATGATTGTGTCACTGTGGCTGACAAAAGAGAAGCGCCCAACAGTTTACACGGTAATCCCAATGCTTTTCATGCTTGCAACAACGCTTTCAGCTCTTGCATTTCTTTCATACAGTGGAATTACAGGGTATATTGCAGACCCCACTGCGGTGGGAAAGTTGATTGCAGCCGCTGTAAACATAGCTTTATTAATTCTCGGACTTTTCATGTGCTATGAGGGAGCTAAAGCCTTCAAAAGGCTGAGGGCAGCAAAGAAAGAAGAAAAAACGGCCTAGGCTTGCCTTCAAATTTCCCTTTCTATTTTTTACTTAATGCCTCAGCAACGCGGGCAATCATGTCTAAGCCTGTCACTTCAGTTTCAAATAGGGGAACATAGCCGCGAACCATTCCGGGAAACTTTTCATGAATCATTTTAATGTAGTTTTCTTGCTCGTGAATTTTGTTGATTATATAGGATGAGGCATTTTTTAGGTCGAACTCTTCTTTAGGCAAAACCTCATTAACAATAACCCCGCCGGTTGGGATGTCGAAAGCCTTAACCCAGCCAATAAATCTTTCAATAACTGCTATTGGCAGAGAAAGGGGTAAAGTTACAAAGAAGAAGGCTGTTTTCTCTCTGTCCGTTAGAAGTTTACGTCCTTTTTCTGTTTTCTCTCTTGTGCTCAAAAGGCTGGCGAGCATTGGATCTTTCTTAATTTCTTCCAATATCTTTTCTTTCCGGAATGAAAGTTTTACGCGCAGCGATAATGCTTCTTCGCGGCTTTTGACCATTTTATGAAGCCAAAGGTCATATACTTTTGACATACCCAGCAGACGGTAGGTGTGGGCCACTGGGGCTGTGTCAAAAATGTAGGCGTCAAAATCTCCCTTAAGCACCAAATTTATCATATCGTCAAACATGGCTGACTCTTCAAAGGCCGGGTTTGTTGTTGCTATATCAACAAAGGGTTCAGGATCTAAGGGAATGTCCGCATACTTTAAAAATGTTAGGATTTTTTCGCGGATCTCCTCTTTATAACGTTTTATGGTGTCTGACACGTCGATTTCGATGGCATAAAGGTTGTTTGTGCCTTGGATTTTCTGGATTCCTTTTCCCCAAATGTCTTGTCCGAAGGCGCTTGACAAACTGTGAACTGGATTTGTTGAGGAAATTAGTGTTTTCTTCCCCAACTTTTCTGCGAAATAATAGGCGGTTCCGGCAGCCACAACAGTTTTGCCAACGCCACCTTTTCCCCCAAAAAACAGGTATTTCAATTGGGGCTTTGAAGCTATGAATTCAGTGAAGCTCATACTCATCGTAACGTTCCTCCTCAAACAGCACTTTGGAAACCTCAGCGATCATCTTTAATCCTTTTGGTTCTCTGTCAAACATTGGTACAATCCCGCGGATTAGGGGGCCGAACTCTTCTTGTATAGCTTTTAGATGTTTCTGTTGCATGGAAATTTTGTTTTTCAAAAAGGCTGGAACATTTTTTTGTTTTAGTAGGTCGGCGGGGTAAACTTGATTTACTATTACGCCGCTTAAGGGTATGTTGAAGGCTCTAAACATTTCTAGGGCTTTTCGCGTGTCAAGTATTGGCATTAGTTCTGGTATAAGAACATAAAAGAAGGCTGTATGCTCCTCGTCCCTCATCATGTCGCTGACAAAACCTAGCCTTGACCTAATGAATTCCAATTCCTCCAAAATTCTATCTTCTTGAGCTAATCCACCTTTTCCACTTAAAACGGACGCTACATCACCGTATTCTGCAGCCTTCTTCCTAGTTTCAACAATTTTGTTTACCCAGGCGTCAAGGATTTCTGACATGCCCAAAAAGCGGATTGCGTGGCCGTGGGGCATCATGTCAAAAATGTAATAGTCGTAGTTGCCGCTTGTCATTAATTCAACCATGGCGTCAAAAGTTGCTGATTCAGCCATGGCTGGCTCGGCTGCCGCTGATTGAATGTAGTCGTCGACTTCTTTTGGTACCTCGCCATACATGCTCTCAATTTTTTTCCGAATCTCTTGTTGGTAATCAGCTATTCTCTTGTCAGCGTCTATTTCTAGGGCAAATAGGTTTGGAGCTATTTCAACTTCGCCTTTCCCAAAAATGTTTCTTTCAAAAATGTCTGTTAGGCTGGCCTGCGGATCTGTGGAAAAGACAACAACCTTTTTTCCGCTTTTTGCAAGCCAATATGATGTAGCTGCGGATAAAGTTGTTTTGCCAAGGCCTCCCTTGCCGCCGAACAAAATATACTTTACGTTAGGATGAGATTTTAAATATTCTTTAATAGAGATTGTTGTTGACAAGTTTGCGTCCTCCGCTACGCAAAAATTGAGTCTGTAACGTCTCTTTCCCTCAAGAGGGTTCTTTTCCAAGTTTTTATATGCGGTACACAGTAGGGCAAAAGTCTAAGGCAGTAATATGGTGGCAGAACTGGAACACCAAGCATGTCACCCATTGTGATAAGCATAAAGAGGTTCTCCAAATGCATTCTCGTTTTCAGGGCGTAGCTGACCATGCCATGCATAGCCATGCCATAAACTAAACCTTTCACAGCCTTTTTGGCTTCGCTCTCTTTTTTCCCCTCGCCTTTTTCTTTTTTAGCCATGGGTCTCGCCTTCGAGTATAATGGACTTGTGTTCAAGATAAAAATGTTATTCCTAATTATTCCTTTAATTTTTCTGTCACATCCCTCTCTCTAAGAAGGTAGTGCTTCCAAGCTTCAATTCGAGGCAGCCAGTAAGGAAAAAGCCTCAGCTTATAATAGCATGAGAAAGGATACCCCAGCATGTCTCCCAAAACCGCAAGCATCAAGCCATACTCAACCAAAAGCCTCTTCTCCTCAAGATCCCTAACTGCACTGTAAACCGTAGCCCCAAACAAAAAATCTTTCAGCTTTTTCCGAAAACCAAAACTCTTTTGTCCTCGTGCCAATTGAACACTTCCAATTAAACATAGGGAGAACTCAAATATAATGTCTCTGTTAACATGTGCAAATCCACAAAGGATATAGAGCATAAAAGTTTAACATGAAAAAGGCGGTGCAAAAATGAACGAAAGAAAGCTCGTTATGATTCCAGGCCCTACAAACGTGGACCCCACTGTTCTAAGGGCCTTAAGCAAACCAACAATGTCTCACACAGACCAAGATTTTGTTAAAATTTTCAAGGAAGCCCTAAATGATTTAAAAAAGGTTTTTATGACGCAAGGTGAAGTTTTCGTTATAGCTGGTTCGGGAACTTTAGCCCTTGAAATGGCCATCGCAAATTTGATAGAGCCTGGAGATAAAATTCTGAATGTAGTGGCAGGATATTTTGGCGAGTATTTTTTCAAAATTTCTAGGGCTCATGGTGCGTCGCCAAAAATTTTGGAGGTTCCATGGGGTAAGCCCATAAGGCCGGAAAATGTTAAAGCCGCCTTGAAAGAGGATGATTATAAGGCTGTGACTGTCACGCATGTGGAAACCTCGACGGGTGTTGCGAATCCAATTAGGGAGATTGGCGAAGTCGTCAAGGAATACAGCGATGCATTCTATGTTGTTGACACTGTTTGCTCGCTTGGGGGAATGGACATAAAGGTTGATGAATGGGGTATTGACGTCTGTGTTTCTGGATCCCAAAAGTGTATTGGTGTTCCACCGGGGCTGGCTTTGCTTTCCGTAAGCAACGATGTAATAAAGTTCTTGGAAAATAGAAAAAGTCCAGTTGACTTTTGGTATGGCGACTTCAAAAATTGGCTGCCAGTCATGCGAGACCCCTCACAATATTTTGCCACACCTCCAGTTAACATGATTTACGCCCTCCACAAAGCTTTGAAAAACATTCTTAAAGAGGGATTGGAGAATAGGTTTAGAAGACACCATATTATCGCTGAGGCTTTTAGAGCTTCAATGGAAGCGCTTAACCTAAAATTAGTTGCTGAAAAGGGGTATGCTGCCGACACTGTCACGGCAGTTTATTATCCAAACGGAATTGACGATGTCGCATTTAGAAATGAAATGAGAAGCCGCGGGGTTGTTGTTGCCTCAATGCTTGGACCCTTAAAAGGCAAGGGCTTTAGAGTGGGTCACATGGGAAACATAAACCAAAACGACATAATATCAACCATTGGAGCAATAGAAGCAACGTTAAGACATTTAGGATACAAATTCGATTATGGAGCAGGATTAAAAGCAGCAGAGGAGAAAATTCTTTCTCTATAAAATTGCAGGAAGGCGCATGTCTCTCGAAAGCTTAAGAGAATACCTTAAAAAAGCTGGCGTCAATGCTAAATTTTTTAGATTTGAAGAGCACACAATGACTGTGGATGCGGCGGCCAGCCGCTTGGGCATAAGCCACGAAAAAATAATAAAGAGCATACTTTTCATAACTGATTCTAACGAACCTGTTTTAAGCATTGTTACCGGAGACAAACGTGTAGACGAGAAAAAACTGGCTTTGGTTTGCGGTGCAAAAGATGTTAGGAGGGCAAGCCCAGATGAGGTGAGGGAGTTTACGGGTTATGTTGTGGGTGCCGTGCCGCCCGTTGGACATAAAAAGAGCGTAAGAACATTTATTGATGGGAAAGTTATGACTTTTGATAAGGTTATAGGGGGCGGTGGAGAAATAAACACATTGATGGAAATAAGCCCCTTAGACATAAAGAGGTTGACAAACGCGAAGGTTGATGATATAGGTCGTTGAGCTCGATGGAGATAATTAGTGACTTCTGGCTTTTCCTAGTTTCAGTTATCCTAATATCCCTAAGCGGGGTTATGATGCCCGGACCACTATTTGCTGTAACCGTCGCAAAAGCATTTAAGGATAAAGCTGCTGGAATTCTAATTTCTTTTGGACATGGAATAATAGAGTTTCCACTCATCTTTCTAATATATTTTGGCTTAGGCCAGTTTCTAGCCTCGAATTTAACGCAAAGGGTTATTGGATTGGTTGGCGGTTCAATAATGGTTTACATGGGCTTCAGAATATTTAAGACGGAAAAGAAATTGAACACACAAGATAAGGGCTTTATACACGGGCCTCTTGTGGCGGGCGTGCTCATGACCGGTGGCAACCCATATTTTCTTTTGTGGTGGGCAACTATAGGGCTGTCCCTCATAACTAATGCAACAATATTCGGGTTCGCCGGCCTCTTAATTTTCGCCATAATACACTGGCTTTGCGACCTTTTCTGGAACACCTTTGTCGCAATAACAGTTTTCAAATCAAGGCGATTATTTACAGAAAAAACCTATAACATAATTTTTGGCTTTTGCTTCCTGATTTTAGTAGGCTTTGGCGCAATGTTCATAATTTCCTCATTGCTTTAGGCTTCAATGCAATATTTTTAAATTTTCAATTTAAAAATTAAAATGGCGGAGAGCTGTTAGCATGTCAAGCGAAGAATTTCAAGTTGGGAAAACAAAGGTCTTACTGGTGCAAGGCGACATAACAGAAATGGAAACAGAAGCAATAGTGAACGCGGCAAACCCAAGCCTCATGGGAGGCGGGGGAGTAGACGGCGCAATCCACAAAAAAGGTGGACCGAAAATTTTGGAAGAGTGCAAACGCATTAGGGAAAAAGAATGGCCAGAGGGACTTCCAACAGGAAAGGCTGTAATAACTTCTGGAGGAAACCTCAAAGCCAAATATGTCATTCACACTGTTGGGCCAATATGGCGCGGCGGAAACAGCGGAGAACCGGAGCTTTTGGCTGACGCCTACCGCAACTCTTTAAGTTTGGCGGTTTCTAAGGGAATTAAAACCATAGCCTTTCCATCCATAAGCACCGGAGCATATGGATATCCCATTGAAAAAGCATGTCGCATAGCATTATCCACTGTCAAAGAATTCTTGGAGAAAGTGGACAAGCTAGAAAAAGTTGTTTTCGTCTTGTTTTCAAAACGCGACTTCGAAATATATAGGGAGGCAGCGAAACAAGTCTTCAGCGCATAAAGCATGCTTAATAAACGGTTAATAAGCGGTTATTATCCACTCGCAAGAAACATTTTTTGGAATTTCTGGCGGCCTTGGGTCTGGCGGACAAAAGTTGCATTTGACTTCTGCTTTAGGGTTGATCGCTTTAACAAAGCCTACACGCGATTCTCTGGAAAAATTCAAGTCTTTACATGGATAGTATGTTCCCCACTTTTTTATGGCATATTTCTGACGGGAACAATCGATAATTCTCATTCTCGCAACATTATCATTCAACTTTTTTAAATCAACATTTTCAAAGAGGGCCCAATGAGAAAGCCTAAAAGCCTTAATAATGGAGTCGATGTCGCCTCCCTTTACTACTGAAAGTTCAACAAGTTTTTTGGCTTCATTCGCCCCAAAATTCCTAAAAAGCTCGTTGAAATCTTGGCTAAAGAAGTCGTTCAAACCATGTTTTTCAATGATTATTCGCTGGCTTTTAAACCATGCTGAACTGTAAATGTGAACCAAATTTTTCATAACTGCAAATAGTTCTTCCTTCGAAAGTTCATGAAACATGTAATATCCTTTGCTATTGCCCGTAAATAAAGCCTTTTTATCAAAAAGGTAACAACATAATTTTAATCCCTACCCACGCATTTCTCAACGCCCTAAGCTGATACGTATTGATAATCTTTTGTTTTCAATTTTTGGACATTTGCTTTGCGAGACAGAGCTGCCAGAAAAACTAAGGCTAATAGCAGGAATGATAAAAGCATTAAATTCGAAAACTCTGGTATTGTTGGATACTGTCTAAACAATGGATAACGGTCTCGGTTATTCGAGTCAATTATATAGGCAACGTCGCCTATTCCATCACCGTTTGCATCAAACCCAGCGTAGTCGCTCCAGTAGTTGCCGCCTGAAGGATATCCGTCATCCCACACGTTGCCAGTTGAATAAGCGCTTACTGCAGCATTCTTTGATACGCTGTTGACGAAGTTGTTGTGGAAAACGTGATTGTTGTCTGAGGATTCTGTGAGCCAAACACCATAGTAATTGTTTGCCAGGTTGTTTGCAGCTACGATGTTGTTTGAGCAGGATTCAAGGTAAATGCCAGCATTATAATTGTTTGAAACATCATTCCAAGTTATGTTGTTTGAGTCTGAGGTTGTTGTTAAGGCTATGCCAAAATAGCCATTATTTGTAATTATGTTTCCAAACATTTCGTTGTTATTTGAACTTGAATGTAAAACTATTCCAGACCCAAGGTTAAATGCAATCGTGTTATTTATTATAGTGTTATATGAGCAGCTGTCAAATGTAACTGCGCCGTTATAGTCGTCTGTACATCCCGTTATGGTGTTCGCTAAAATTGTGAGGTGTTGAGAGCTATGCGCATTAATTCCGATGCTGCTGTTTGCTATTATGTTCTCCTCTATTTTGTTCCAATCTGAAGACTCTAAAGCCATCGCATTTGCATTGTTGTTTACAAGTGTATTTTCTATAAAGTCGTTTGACGAAGCCGTGTAGAGGTGGACGCCTTCGGTGTTGTAGCTTATGTTGTTTTTAGAAATTGTGTTATATACCGTGGATTCGTACATGCGTATGCCTTGAGCGCTTTTTGTTATGTTGTTTTCGGAAATGCTATTGAAGTTTGAGTAATGCACAATGTTGAGGCCGTAGAGGCTGTTGTTGTTTAAAGTGTTTCCGGAAATCGTGTTACGTGATGAAGTATCAATATCTATGCCTACGCTGTTATCCATTATGTTATTATTTGAAATTATGTTATTGTCAGAGCCTTCACCCAATACGATGCCTTCGGCGTTGCTCTTGAAATTGTTTGATAATATAGTGTTGTTTGAAGCCCCTTGAAGCATTATACCGCTTCCAAAATTTTCAACAATGTTGTTTCCATAAACACTGTTAAACTTTGAAAATGTGCCAAGTTTAACCCCTATACTGTTACCAGTAATGTTATTTTCACAGATAACATTATTTGATGAATTAGTTAACTCGATTCCTATGTAAAAGTTTTGAATTTTAACGTTCTTGATTGTCACGTTATTCACGTTGCAGGCATTATTAAACCAAAAACCTGCACCACCACTTGTGCTAGCACCCCTCAGCGTGTAGCCGTTGCCATCGATAATGATGCTGCTTCTTTCTATAGCGAATCTTTGAATGGTTGTGAAAGTAATGTCGCTCGTAAATGTATAATGGATTTTATCCGATGTAGAGATCGGAGCTGTTGAGGGTTCAACATCGCCATTAGCCCTAATATAAATGTTCGTATTAAAGTTAGCAGCTTGAACTTTCGGGCAATAAGCACAAACGAAAAATAAGAGTAATACTAATGTTAATGCAAGTTTCTTCATTAAACTACCAACCAAAGTCTATACCCCACTTATACACGCTCTTATGTTATTATATTTTACGTATATAGGCAGCCACAATCTTTGGTGCAAAACGCTCGCAGATACGCGTAAAGTTCTTCTAGTGCACGCGCGTGGGATTAGGCTTATTCGAAGAGTTGCTCATTACTGCTTCGGATGACCTCGTGCGCATATTCTTCACATTTTTCCCACGGAACTTTCGCATATTTATTGACCAGCTCTTTCTTAACTTTCACGACTATTTCCTTGCCGTCAACGCCCGTGTATTTTGCGGTTAGGCCTTCGCCTTCCCTAATTGTCACGGTGCACTGTTCCAAAAAAGCCTTTATTCCATCAACAACACATAAATAGGGTTTGCTGTTTACAGTTTCAAGTTCACATCTATTCGGTTTTTGGCCTAAAACTTCCTCAGCCCTCAAACTCATTTTTAAACCTAAAACAAGAAATGGCCCTAAATGCCCATGAAGTTTAACAGCTTTTTCCAAAAGTTTAGCATCAATCATCGTTGACATTCGCTTCCTCCAGAACGCTTAAAACCCCTTGAAACCAACGCCGTCACCAAAATTATTCCAACTAACCCGCCAATAACTCCGCCAAAAGCATGAAGCCCAACCCAACCGAGAACTCCACCACGCTTGGCCAAGAGCGACGCTTCTGTGAAGAACATGCCTATAATAAAACCAGCTATTGCAGCCGAAAAAACCGAAAGAAACAACATTGAAATCACGATTGACAGCGGGTTTTTGAAGCTTCTCCTATACCCTATCATACGTGCTATGACATCAAAAATTATGCTGGCAGCTGTAAAGCCCAAGAAGTGGAAACCGCCTGGGTTAAAAATGAAGTTTACGATAGTTGCGGTTATTCCAACTAAAGCCACGGCCCCAAACTTTCTTATCCACCAAACAGCGAGGATGAGAATGGCGAAGCCAACCACATCGCATAAGATAGGCAGTCCTGTTGCTCTGAAAACTATTGGAGCTACAAATGAAGCTAGAACGCCCCATAGCGCTGCAAACAATGCTATGGCAGCCATTTCTCGGGTGTTAAAGTAAGTCATCGTGTACACCGTATTACGAACTAAGAAAAAAGTAACACCAAAGATATAAAACTTTTGAATCGAACATTTAGCTATCTTTTTCTCAAACGCGGATTCAAATATTCTATTAGGCCGTCCCCAAACAAATTAAGTCCAACCACAATTATACACAACACTAAACCTGGAAAAAAAGCCATCCACCAAGCCCTTCTAAGAAATTGTTGGGCATTGTTTAACATAAGCCCTAAACTTGGCACATTTGGGTCGCCGACGCCGAGAAAACCAAGTCCAGCTTCAGTTAATATCGCACTACTTATCTCGAGAACAACATATGGAACAATTGCGGGAATGGCATTCGGCAAAATTTCAAGGATAATTTGCCTGTCCGATAGCCCCGTTGCCTTCGCAGCCTCAACGAAGGGGCGCTCTTTTATAGAGAGGAATTCAGCTCGCATCATGCGGGCTATTCCAGGCCAACCGACAATTCCTATGGCCAAAATTATGTTTTGAAAACTTTGGCCGAATATGGCCGTTATAATAAGCGCCAATAGAAAACGAGGCATAATCAACGTCATGTCCGTTATTCTCATCAGTAAATCCTCTATTAAACCGCCATAGTATCCGGCTGCTAAACCGATCAGGCTTCCGAGGATTACTGCAATAAGAACTGAACTTACGCCAACCAAAAATGACGTCCTAATGCCGTAGATAACGTTTGTGTAGATGTCCCTCCCAAGGTCGTCTGTTCCAAAGGGATGCTGCAAATTGGGGGGTAACAGGCTTCCACCAACCAAAGTCTTAAGGGGAGGATACCAGGTTATAACTGGGGCAAGCAGCCCAACCAATATGATAAAAAGGATTAAAATAAGCCCAGACGTCAGCCTCAGATTAGAGCGTAAAAGGCCGAACCCTTTAAAAATTGTTGGGAACAAGGTGTTGCTGCCTTTTGCAGGTTTTGTCGCTTTAACTTTTGCGGAATCCATACACGTCACCGCACGCGTATTCTTGGATCCAAAATGCCATACAAAATGTCAACGATTAGGTTTGCTATGATGACTATTATTGAGCCATAGATGAAAATGCCCAGTATTACGGGATAATCCCTAAGCCTAATGGAGTCATATAAAAGCAGTCCCATGCCGGGCCAGGAGAAAACGGTTTCTGTGAGGATGGCGCCCACCAGTAATGCGCCAGTGTTTAATCCAGTGTATGTGACAACCGGAATTAGGGCGTTTCTTAAGGCATGTTTAAAAATAATTCTCCTTTCCGGTATTCCTTTTGAGCGGGCCGTAATTATGTAGTCTTGAGTTAATGCTTCTAGGACACTTCCCCTTGTTATCTTGGTTGTGTATGCTATGTTGAATACTGCTAGTGTTGCAGCTGGAAGTACCAAGTGATATAGAACGTCTAGAATATAGTAAATTCCTTGATATTCCATTCTAATAGAAACCATGCCTCCGATGGGGAAAAGCCCCAGCATAACGGCAAAAATGATAAGTATGATTTGCCCAAGCCAAAAGTATGGTATTGAAACGCCGATTAATGAAATCGTGGAGATTGAGATGTCAATAATTCCTCTTCGTGCAGCCGCTATCGTGCCCAAAACAATTCCTATCAAAGCCGATATAAACATTGAAGTTAAAACCAACAGTAGGGTTGCCGGTATACGGCTTAATATTAAAGTTGCAACATGCTCAGATCTTAGGTAAGAATAGCCTAAATCACCCCTAAAAACATTTGAAATGTATATTAAAAATTGTTCATGTAATGGCTTGTCAAGGCCAAGCCTTTCCCTTGCAGCGCGAATAAATTCTTCATCACCATATTCGCCGACTAAAATGTATGTAGGGTCTCCGGGCGCCAAATGCACTAGAATAAAGGTTACTACCACAACCAGGAAAATTAATGGTATGTACTGCAAAAGCCTTCTAACTATGAAGACCTTAAACGAAGACATGATAAATATGTTGTGCATGGAATGATAAAAATCTAACGCGAAAAGCTTTGCAGCGTCAGCTGTACAGGTGGCAGAAAACCAGTCTTTTGTCAACTTCGATTTGCTGCGGTACTTTTATTTTGCATTCTTCTGTGGCGTAGGGACATCTTGGATGGAAGTGGCAGCCGCTTGGCGGGTTTATTGGAGATGGTATTTCACCGCCTACAAGCATGCGTTTGCGTGTTCTTGTGATTTCAGGGTCTGGCACCGGAACTGCAGAAATAAGCATTTGAGTGTAAGGGTGAAGTGGCTTTTTAATTACTTCGCTGACTTCGCCCATCTCCACAACCCTGCCCAAATACATTACTAAAATGTTTTTGCACATGCTGTTTACAAGTGCAATGTCATGGGAAATAATGATGTAGGCCATTTCGCCAGCACGTTTCGAGTAAATGTCCATGAGCAAATTAACTATTTGTCCCCTAATTGAAACGTCAAGGGCTGAAACGGGCTCGTCAGCTATTAAAAGCGTGGGGTGAAGCGCTATAGCCCTCGCGATGCAGACGCGCTGCCTTTGTCCACCACTAAGTTCGTGGGGATACCTTTCAAGAAACATTTCTGGAGGGGTTAAACCAACAGTTTCCAATAAATCTACAACTTTGTCGTGAAGCTCCTCGCCAGAAAGTGAGGTATGCAGTTTAAATACTTGCTCTATAGTTTGCCTAACTTTTTTCCGTGGGTTTAGGGATGCCATTGGATCTTGAAAAATCATTTGCATTTGCGTCCTAAGCTTTCTCATCTGTTTTTTATTTAATTTGAAAATGTTTTGGTTGTTAAAGTAAACGACTCCAGATGTGGGCTCTATAAGCCTTAATATTAAACGTGCCAAAGTGGTTTTCCCAGAACCGCTCTCGCCCACGATTCCTAAAGTTTCTCCTTTTGCAACATTAAAACTGACTCCATCAACAGCTCTTGCAAATTTTCGGCTCTTGCCAAAGAGGCTTTTGCCCACTGGAAAGTATTTTTTTATGTCTCTAACCTGCACTAAAACTGGATTTTCCATATTTTCCATATATTGTCACCGGAATAGCCAGCAAGCCACAAATCTGTCTACATCAACGCCGACAAGCGGAGGCTCTTCTACCTCACATTTTTTAGTGGCATGCGGACATCTGGGACAAAATCTACAACCTTTTGGAGGATTAAGTAAGTTGGGCACACTCCCCCCTATGACTGCTATTCTTTTCCCCGATTCTTGAATTGTTGGCATGGCGCTGAGCAAGCCGGTTGTGTAGGGGTGTTTTGGATCTTTGTAGAGTCTAAAGATGTCGCTGATTTCCACCAGTTTTCCCGCATACATTATTGCCACTCTGTCGCAGATTTCGGCAACAACTCCCAAATCATGGGTCACCAAAATGAGGGTCATACCCAACTCTTGCTTAAGCCTTCTCAACAATTCTAAAACTTCTGCTTGAACTGTAACGTCTAATGCGGTTGTGGGCTCATCGGCTATAAGCAGTTGCGGGTTGCATGAAATAGCCATGGCAATTATAACACGCTGCTTCATTCCACCACTCAATTGATGAGGATAATAAGATACTACGCTGGCAGCGTCTGGAATCCTCAACTTCTCCAACAAATCAACCGCTTTCCTTTTCGCTTCATCCAGCGAGCACTTTTGATGATAAACTATGGATTCTGCGATTTGATCGCCAACCTTCATAACTGGGTTGAGAAAAGTCATGGGGTCTTGAAAGACCATTCCTATTTTACAACCCCTAATCTTCTTCATTTCATGTTCGGGTATTCTAGCCAAATCTAGCTTGTCCGGGTACAACCATATATTGCCATTTAAAATTCGTGCGTTTTGGGGCAGCAACCTCATAATTGAAAATGCTAGTGTACTTTTTCCGCTGCCCGACTCGCCTACTATGGCTAATGCCTCTTTATCCTTTACATGTAAAGTTACGTTGTCTACTGCCCTAACAACCCCTTCTGAAGTTAAATAGTGAACGACAAGATTTGTTATCTCAAGGATGTTCAAGATTCGCTGCCCTTTTCAACCATTTGCTTAACTAATAAAACACGTTGATTAAAAATTTATTTATTTCTAATAATTACAAATTTTGTAAAATTTAAAATTTAGATAAGGTTATGTAAACTTTAATTAAGGTGTATGTGCTTGAAGAAAGTTGGCGTTTTAACAATTGGTCAATCCCCAAGGCCGGACATAACATCCGATTTCACGCAGCATCTTTCGGCAAAAGTTATTTTGGTTGAAGCTGGCGTTTTGAATGGACTTTCAAACGAGTATGTGAAAGAGAAAATGCGCCCAAATATTGGTGATGTGACATATGTTTCAAGATTGAGGGATGGCACCCAAGTTAAATTGGCTAAAAACAAAATAATTCCGCTTATGCAGAAGAGAATTTCTCAACTGGAAGAAGAGGGCGTGGATTTTATAGTGATATTTTGCACTGGTGATTTTCCAAAATTTGATGCTCGTGTTCCGGTGGTTTATGCTGGTGAAGTTTTGAAGGGATTTTTTTCCGGCTTTAAATGCGAAAGGAATGTGGGTATATTAGTTCCCCTTGAAGAACAGATCGATTATGCACATGAGAAATGGAAAGCTTATTTTAAAAATTTGGTCGTTTTAAACGCTTCCCCCTACACTTCGACAGAAGAAGATTTCAGAAAGGTTGCCGAGAAATTCAGAGAATCAAGTGCTGAGTTAATCATAATGGATTGCATGGGATACACATTCAACCAAAAACGCATTGTTAAAGAATATGCAAATGTTCCGGTAGTTTCCTCACGCAGCGCTTTAATCAAATTTTTAGACGAATTATTAACATAATTTTTTCTTAATACTGTATAGCAATCTTTTTAACACAACAAACATCCCATTCTTGTCTATGGGATACATATGATAAGGCTTGATAAACAACAAATTGAGGATCTACTCGTCGGGGCGAAAATTTTAGGAACAGGCGGCGGGGGAGAAATCGAATGGGCTAGGCCTTTAATAAACGAGGTTTTTGAAAAAAACAAAGAATTTGTTCTGGTTGATCCAAAAGAAGTTCCAGACGATGAGCTTGTTGTCATTGCCGGACGCCTTGGGGGCGGAGTAACAGCGGAAGAGGCAAGGATGGTTGAAGGATACAAAAAGGTTTATGAAAGGCCCGAATTAACGGCTGTGCTGGAGCTTAGCCGTTATTTGGGTAAGTCTCCTTACGCGCTTCTCCCAACAGAAATTGGTGCAGGAAACACTTTGGCAGCCATGTATGTGGCTGCAATGCTGGATAAAGTTACCGTTGACGGAGACGCTTGCGGAAGGGCTAAACCGGAAATAACAATTTCCACCACACATGTTGCAGGCGTTTCAGTTGCCCCCCTTTGCGTGGTTACAAGTTTTGGCGACATCATGTTCTTAGATAGGGCGGTCGATGACGTTAGGGCAGAGCAAATATGTAGGGCTGTTGCAACAGCCTCCGGAGGCATGGTTGGAGTTTGCCGATGCCCTATGCAAGGAAAAGTCTTAAGCAAGGCAATTGTACCAAACAGTGTAACAAAAGCCATTTCAATAGGCCAGAAAATAAGGGAAGCCCATAAGGCTGGTAAAAATCCCGTGGAGGCCCTGCTTAGCGCGGTGAATGGAATTGAAATTTTCACGGGTAAGGTTTCAGGTTTTAAACGCGAAGAAAAAGGCTCTTTCATGTGGGGAAACATAACAATTAAAGGAACGGGAAATTATGCTGGGCAAATCTTAAAGGTTTTCTTCAAAAACGAGCATCTCATAAGCTGGCTTAATGAAAAACCATATGTAACATGCCCAGACCCAATATGTATTGTCGATGCTAAAACAGCCTACGGCCTTTCAAACTGGAAAGACGATTTCGCCGAAAATAGGGAGGTTGTTGTGATAGGGGTTCCAGCCCATCCAATTTGGAGAACCGAAAGGGGATTGAAGCTGTTCGGACCAGCACACTTTGGCTACAACATTCCATACACGCCAATAGAAGAAATTGTTAAGTCAACGAAAAGATAATGAGATGGCTTCCATGCCTAACCTGGCTAAAAAACACTTGATTGGACTTATAAGGGTCGCAACAATAACTGAAGAAAGTCTTCTTAATGCTCATGGCAAAATAATTGAAGAAAAATTTCCAAACTTAAAAGTGGTTTCAAAATGCATTGACGATCAACCAAAAGGAGTATACAATTTTGAAACAGAAAGAGAAGCAATTCCAAAGATTATTTCCCTCGGCAAAACCCTCGAAAAGCAGAATGCAGAAGCAATAATAGTCAGCTGCGCCGGCGACCCGGGAGTCGATTTGCTTAAAAAGACTTTAAAAGTGCCCGTTATTGGCGCTGGTTCAGCATGCGCCTCAATGGCACTAATTTTTGGCGAACGTGTAGGCGTGCTTGGCATAACAGATTTTCCTCCCACCCCCATGGTCAAAGTGTTGGGCGAAAGACTGGTAGCCTATGAAAAGCCTCACACCGTAAGAACTATGGTTGACTTGGCCGAAAATGAAAACGCCATTTTTGAGGCAGCTAAATGTTTAGTTGACCAAGATGTTGATGTTTTGGCGCTTGGATGCACAGGCTATTCAACGCTTAATATGGCGGATAAGCTAAGCAGAAAATTCAAAATAAAAGTTGTTGACCCCGTTATTGCAGCTGGACTATATGCCTATTCCATCTTTTTATAGCATTCTCTATTGCAATCTCTTCTTTTCGTAAGGCTTTGGATAAGCCCTCTTGCTTTGTTTTAGTTTAAGCTTCACTAAATCTTCAACAATTTTTAAGGCGGCCAACCCGGGGTCAATTACGGGCACGCCAAGTTTTTCCTGCAGTTTTTCGGCAATGTTTAGGAGGCCGCCGCACCCGAGCACTAGAACGTCAGCCCCATCCTTTTCAATGGCATGCCTTCCTTCCTCAGATAAGGCTTCAACAACTTTGTCAAACTCTTTCCTTATATCAAGCACTCTAACGTCGATTCTCCTAACAGAAGCCAGTTTCGCGCCTAAACCATAATGCGCTACTTTATCGTAAACCCTCCTTGAACTCTCAATCTTTTTGCCCCCAACGCCTATAACAGAAAACCTTTTCCCAAGCATCGACGCCAAATGAACGCTGGCCTCATTTAGTCCTACCGCAGGAATATTTAAAGCCTCTTTTACCGATTCAAGGGCTGGGTCCCCAAAACAGTATATTATAACGCCGTCATACCCTTCCTTTTCAGCTTTTTCCGCCTCCAGCAATGTGGGTAGTGCTGCCCAAGTTTCGTCGTATATTTGCTCTATGGATTCCGGCCCCTTTTTCAAATTGACTATTGTTATTTCTGTGTCTGGGTCTTTGTATGCTTCAAAAGCCTCACGAATAAGATCGTTCCAGTGGTCCGTTGAAACCGGTACTATAACTTTTATCTTCATAGCAATCGACGCAAAGTAGACACATAGAAAATTTAAACTTTTGCAATATCTTATCGAATTTCTTGGAAAAAGATTGTTGATTATTGGGAAATTTTTATAACTTTAGGGGATTGCAGTTAGGAGTCGGTGTTAATAATGCCGCAGTATTATGAATATGAACTAGCCAAAGCAGCATACAAACTTGTTTCAGAAATGCTCAAACTAAAACCAGATGAAACAGTTGTCATAACGGCTGACACGATGTCAGACCAAAGGGTTGTAGACGCAACGGCCTCCGCAGCCTTTGCAGTTGGAGCCAAACCAATGGTTGTTTGGATAGCCTCGCCCTTAGGCGTGGGCAAGGCTGCTGATCCGATGTTGCCAGAGGCTTTGGGGGCGGCTTTAAGCAAGGCTGACGCTTGGGTTGAATACAATGGTCAGTGGATATATTATTCAACCATATACGAGAAGGCCATGGAGGCAAACAAAAAGTTGAGGCATTGCTGCTATGTCGGAATGAACGTTGACATGATGGTTAGACTCATTGGCAGAGTTGACTTGCCAACACTAGACAAATACATTAATAGACTATACACGCTTACGAAAGAGGCTAAGCACGTGAAAATGACAACACCCGCTGGAGGATATGTGGAATTTGAAAACGATCCAAACAGAATATACAGAAAATCGGCTGGTTATGCTGATATGCCTGGACAATCCTTCATGCTTGGAGGACAAATAGGCTGGGCGCCCATCCACGAGACAATAAATGGTGTAATAGTTTTTGATGGTTCGATAAACCCGCCATTAGGGCTTCTTAAAGAACCGGTAAAACTTCATGTTAAAGCAGGCAAAATAGAGAAAATCGAAGGTGGACAAGAAGCCAGAGCCTATGAAGCATGGCTTAAAAGCTTCAACCATCCAGGGATGTTTAGGGTGGTCCACGTCTGTTATGGGTGTCACCCTGGCGCCAAATTAACTGGTAATGTGGTTGAGGATGAAAGAGTGTGGGGCTGCACAGAATGGGGAATCGGCTATTACAGGGCTTTTGTCCCCGGCGGAAAGCCCATAGATGCGCCGTCACACTCTGATGGGGTATGCCTAAACACGTCAGTATGGCTTGACGGAAAACAAATTTGGGATCAAGGAAGAAACGTAGATCCGGAGCTTTCTGAACTCGCCAAAAAATTGGGCAGAGCCTAAACTTTAACAGACGTCTAAAAAGCTTTAGAGTGAAAAAAGGGGTTATGTTTTCTACTTTTTCTTACCCTTTCGAACGGCGTAAACTATTGATCCCGCAGTTACGACAACACACACAGCTACGACGACGTAAACCCAATCAGGTACATATGGAACTTCAACAGTTTGGCCCGGTTGCGTTGGTGGGGGAGCCTTAAGCCAATAGACTTTTTCAACCCTCATGTAGCCTGTTCCAAAGCCGTTTTCCCACACACCCGGTTGATATTCATCTGAAAAGTCTAAGTCAACAGCCGCTGCAAAAGTTCTTGAACACGTCCACACCGCAGGCTGGTCTTCCACCAGAATATTAAGAGCTTGCTTCATAAGCTCAATTTCCCTTGTTCTGTTGATTTCTTTTTCAGCTGCGTAAACAAGCTGCTCGTATTCTGGGTTGCTGTATCCCATGGCGTTTGACCAAGAGGCCCTTGCAATGCCCCTTGCAGTATAGTAACGGATAAGATACGCTGGGCCTGGACCATGGACGAATGGGAAAATGCTCATGTCAAAGTCCCAGTTTTTGAATACCTTTTCATGCCATGCAGCCGTCTCTAAAGCAACAACTTCAACGGTTATACCAACCTCGGCGAGGAAGTCCCGTATAAGCTCAGCTTCCTTAAGATACCATGGGTAAGCCACAGAGTCAACAGTTATTCTGAAACTAATAGCTCTTTTGCCATCTGGTCCACGTGGGTATCCAGCCTCATCCAATAGTCTTTCAGCTTCTGTAACGTTGTAAGCTGGTTGTTTCTTGTCTGGATAGTACATGAGAGTTGCGGGGGCGTGGGACACGCATGTTTCTAGGGCTTCAACCCTTCCATAGTAAACAACTTCAGCAATCTTTGATCTATCTATTGCGGCTGCAATGGCCTTTCTAACTTTGACATTCTTGAAAAATGCGGGTCCTTCCTCATGCAAATTGAATCCAACAACATCCAAGGAAGCGCCGGGGCTTGGGAAGAACCAAACTCTTTTTCCAACAAGCTCTCCACGTCCAATCCGTTCTTGAAGGCTTACGGCATCAGACATTGCCAAGCCATAAACCCAAACAAAGTCTATTTCGCCTGTTTCAAAGGCAAGCGACATCATAGAGGAACTCGGTATGATCTTGTATATTATTTTGTCCAGGTATGGCAGTCCTCCCTTCCAGTAATTTTCATTTCTTTCAAGAACTATGTACTCGCCTTTCTTCCACTCTTTAAATTTGAAAGGCCCTGTCCCCACGGGTTTTGTGTTATATGGGTTGTTTTGGATGTCTGTGCCCTCATACAAGTGTTTCGGCATGATGCATATGCCGGAACCGCCAAAATAGCCCGGATAAAATGCCGGCGCCCATGTGGTGTTAAATCTGAAGATTACGGTATAGTTGTCTGGCGTCTCAATGGCTGTCACGTAATTCTTCATCATACTGTCGATAAAACTATTGTATAGTGGAGAAATCGTCGTGTAAGTGTACTTCACGTCGGCCGATGTAAACGGCTGTCCATCATGCCAAGTTGCATTCTTAACTAAATTAAATCTAATAGACATGCCGCCGCCCGGTTCCGTAGTGACATTCCAGGACTCGGCTAAGTCAGGCTTCCATTCAAGGGTTTCCGGATCAAAACAAATCAGCGAATTGCCTATTTGATTAGCCACCTGATAGAAAGCCCATGTTGGAGGCCCACACAGCACTAAGTGTGTTGGCTCAGAACTCAATCCAATAACAAGAGTCCCACCGTACCTCGGCTGTGCATACACTCTAGGCGAAATAGAAGCCAAGGAAGCCAAAAGCATAATTAGAACAGTTGCAATCCCAAGAAATTTCGTTTTCGCTATCATATTCGGTCACGGATTGATTTTATGTTGAAACTACATTTATAAAACTTACGTAAACATTCTACTCCACCAGGCGCCGCAAACTACAAAACAAATAAGTAAATTTATGCGCATTGGTGGGCTGGCGTGTTGGCTGTAACCCGCCTTAAGTTTTAGGTGGCATTTGACTATTCGGGCTACCTGCGCCTCTGGGTAGATTCCTCATAGGCGCTTGTTTGCCCTTTCCACTTGCAGGACGGCCGTTTCACCGTTTCGCATCCAGCATTCTCGACAACTTAGCATGCCTCATTGGCATTTGCCGGATGGACGTTTCGTTTCTGCTCCGTTGCCAGGGCTCTCGCCCTACACCCTTGCGGGTGTTGCAATTCTACTTGTGGGCGGAGTTTCCTCAAGCCCCTTTTAGGGGCTCGAAGGCCACCCACCAACTCGCCAGCCCAAGATAAATATTTTGGGGGTTAGCGATAAAGTTTTGTGTTGTGCAAAGTATGTTATTTTTAACGTTGAGGGTGCACCGATTGCCTGAAAAGCCTCTAAAAAGCGTTAAATACGTTGTTATTATTACTGGTACGCCTTGTGTTGGGAAAACTTCAGTTGCCCGTTTGCTTGCGGAGAGGCTGAATGCCTTATATGTGAATTTGACCGATTTGGCAACGCGTGAAAACCTTGTTTTGGGCGTTGATGAGCAACGAAACTCCTTAATAATTGACGAGGGAAAAATGCGACGCAAAATTGGCAAAATTGTTAGAGAGGCTGATGGGCATGTGGTTGTGGACGGGCATTATGCACCCCACGTCGTTTCAAGGAAGCTCTCAACACACGTTTTTGTTTTGAGGAGAAACCCAGTTGAACTTAGAAAATTTATGGAGAAGCGCGGCTTTTCCGGACGCAAACTGTGGGAGAATTTGGCATCAGAAATTTTGGATGTATGTCTATTCGATGCCTTAAAAAAGCATGGCAGGGAGAAGGTTTGCGAGTTGGATGTTACTGGCAAAAGCGAGGAGGCAATCGCCAATGAAATAATTGGTGTTTTGGTTGGCGCCAAAAAGTGCCGCGTGGGCGTTGTTGACTGGTTAGGGCTACTTGAGAAAGAGGGCCTTACAGAAGAGTATCTGAGAATTTAAAAATTATTATCTTAGGCCGAGGATAATCTGCCTCTTGGTCAACAACATGATTTTTCTTCTGTTTGCATAGGCTTTTGCATGGTCGCTGAATTTTTCGCCAATTATTATTGGATTTGATAAGCCCGCGTCCTCCGAAGCCTTATCAAGATTTATTATGACATTAATGCCTATTGTCCTTTTCCAGTCTTTTATCCAAACGCCCTGGGTTACGCGACCCTTCTGGACTATTAGGTCGAATTTTCTTGAAATTCCACTAAAACCCTCAAAAGCTGTTGGTTCCAACTCAACTTTGTATCCTATTTTTTTAAAGTATTGCGCTGCAAGCTCAATTAGGTCTGTGGGGCGTGTGGTTTTCGTTTTATCTTCGCTGCTCATTTACTTCCCTTTTTGGCATTAAGCGTTATTTAGGGCGAGTGTGGAAAAGGTTTTCGGATAGAGAACGGGGAAAACCGTATTATGGCTTTCCTAATAATTGTTTGTGAAAGATGCGGCGCACTCTTGCTGGCTAAGACCGAGCAAAAGTCAAGGACATGCTCATACTGCGGTTTTAGGGTTGAGGTTAGAAGGGCAAAAAGGGTTGCTGCCGCGAAGACAGCGTTTGAAGCTTCGGAGAGGTTGCGCCAGTTAAAGATGAAATCTGCCAGAAAAAATTGTTAGGCGCCCATGGCAATTTTTAGGTAAGCCATCAACCCTATTCCAAGCAATATAGCGCAAAGCTGAGCTATTGAAGAGTAAACCTGAAATTTCTTGTGAAGCTGAGGCATTAGGTCTGTTGCTGCAATGTAAATGAAGCCGCCCGCTGCAAATGGAACAAGCAGAGTTTCAAGACTTTGCATATACGTCATAAAGTATGTTATCAAGGCGCCGAAAACTGCAGTTACGGCAGAAATGAAGTTGAAGGTTATGGCTTTCTTTTTGCTTAAACCACCATAAACCAAAACTCCGAAGTCGCCTATTTCCTGCGGGATTTCGTGGAATATTACCGCCAGTGTAGTTGCAAATCCCAATTCGAAGGAAACTACGAATGTGGCGGCTATTATCATGCCATCAATAAAATTGTGGATTCCGTCGCCGATTAGGTTGAGGTAAACGAACATGTGAACTGGACATTCTTCTTCGTGGCAGTGGCGCCAGTAAAGGAATTTTTCCAAAGCAAAAAAGGCGACAACACCCAAAATAACATAGTAGAAAGGCGCTAATGTATTGTCGGAATTTGCTGCTTCTGGTAACAAATGTAATAGGGCCCCGCCAAGAAGAGTTCCTGAGGCAAAGCCAACTAAACCCGTTAAAATCCGCTTTAGCAGCTTTTCCTTTAGTCCTATGAAAATTATGCCTATGAAGGATGTGAGGCTCACGATCGTTACTGCCGTTAAAATTGCGATTAAGTCATTCATCACCTCTTGTGTTCAATTTCCCTTACTTATATGAATATCGGTTCACCAGCTCAACTGCGCAAGCATCTGGCAGGTTTTGCATATTTTTTCTGTTGTTGGTTCTCCGCACTCGCTGCATTCCTTTAGGCCTTCTCCATTAGCAATTTTTTCTAGTGCTGGGCGGACTTTTTCTATGGATTTGAAAATGGTAAATTTTATTCCAGCATGTTTTTCCTCCATGCGGTTAAGCATATTACGTATGTCGTTTCTTAGGGCTTCTGAAGCATATGGGCATGGTCGGCTCTGAAACTTTATTTTTTTAATGTAGGCGTAAAGGGCTGTTTCCTTTTCTGGAATTTCGCAGAAAGGCTTAACCTTCTGCACAAGTTTAGGGTGGGCCTCGTCTGTCACGGGTTTTTCCCTTGCAATGCGCAAGACATCGCCGTGAAAAATGTTTAGGAGAATTGTTTGGGTTTCATCGTCCAACGTGTGGGCTGTCGCAATTTTGTCTGCTCGGACTTCTCTTGCAGCCAAGTTTAGGGCTTTCCTTCGCAGAACGCCGCAATAAGCACATGGCGAAAGCGTGTTCTTGCCCAGCTGTTTTGTGCGTTTTACCATTTCATCCAAAGTGTAGCCATAAAGTTTTTTGAAGGACGTCACGTAATGTTTTATGCCAAGTTTCTCGCAATTTTCAGCTGCTATTTTTAAGGCTTCGTCACGATAGCCCTTGATTCCCTCGTCAACAGTGATGGCGACAAGCGAAGCTTTGGGATAGCCCTTCTCTATTTTCGCTAGCAAATGCAACAGGCTAACGCTGTCTTTTCCGCCGGAAACAGCAACAGCTATTTTGTCGTCGATTTCAAACATTTTGTATTTGGCGATTGTTGCCCTAACCTTTATTTCAATGGAGTTTACAAAGCATTTTTTGCAGAGCTTTTCTCCAGAATATGGCCTAAAAAAGAATGCCTCCCTTGCCTTGCAAACAGAGCACATGAGAGTTGTTGTAGACATAACAGTTTCACATCACAGGTGCTTCTGAAAATATTAAAACAAGCATATACAATAGTCTTTTGAAAAAGGGAACCATTTATGGCTGTAAAGCCAAGGCGAACTTTTGAGTACCGTGAAGTTATTTATGATGCTGACCATTGGAATCTCCTAAAAAAGTTTAGGGAAAAAGCAGCCAAAATAATGAGGGCCTTAGAAGACTTTCATTTGGAATCGATAGTTCATGGAAGCATAGCAAGGGGTGATGTGAACTTAAAAAGCGATATAGATGTTTTCCTACCCTATCATGTGTCCTCTTTTCGCGTTGAGACGGCATTGGAAAAGGCTGGAATACCGGTTAATAAACGTTTAATTGTGCAAGCCACACCAACGTACGCTGTTAAGGCATATCTTGAAATTGATGAGAAAACAAGCGTTTCATTTCCACTCATTGAAATGCGTAAAGTTGAAAGAGAATTTTATAGATTTGGGGGAGAAATCAGCCTAAAAGGTCTAAATGAGAACCGGCGAGTTGCGGGTGTGGACAAACGTTTAATGCTTATTGAACCCAACGAAAAAGGTCACGTGGAAAGCACAGTTGTGGGAAGGGAAGAGCACATTGCAAAGATGCTCGGAATATCCGTCGAAACAGTTTTAGATCGTGTTCACGCCCTTTTGAGGAGGGACGAAATTGGAAGAACAGGAGTTTTTATTAAAAGGGAGCTTTCAAGCAACGAAACATTTGAAATGGCTTTGAAAAGGGTTGCTGAACAAAACCCTGCTGTTAGAAGGAGACTAAGAGCCAAGTGAATGCTGCATTGAAAAGCGTAATATTGCGGCTACTCCGCCTAAAGCCATCAACTTTGCGCCAGCCTCATGTTCTGTGCTAACAACCATTAAGCTGCCGCCTTTTTGTTCCACGCTTTTCATCAAATCTTCCAGATGCCGTCGATTTTCGTCGGAGGCTTTCCGCAAAATTGCATCCGCCAAAACAAGCTTTTCTACTGCACCAATTTGTGCAGCTTTTTCAACCTCTTCAAGCCCGTAAACGACATTTGTCTCTCCTTTGCCAAGCCCTTTTAAAATTTCTTCAATCACCCTTGTTTCTTCAAAGATTCTTTGCGTTTGCATGGCCTTAGACAAAACGCCGGAGCGTAATGCTTCATAAATTCCGGCAACGCCGCCGTTGTTGACGCTTTTTACATCTATAACTGATTTGGCAATTTCCTTTGCCTCGTTTTCTAAAAACTTTGCAAAATCATTTTTTATAAAGCCCACGCCGATGATTGCGATGGGGCTTGGCGTGTTTTTCCATATTTGGCGTAGGCTTTCCAAAGCTTTTTTGAAGTATTCTTTTATTGCGGCATCCCTTTTTTCAGTTTCAAGTTTTCCGGGAAGTTTTATGTTTTCTTCCGCTTTTATTTCGACTCCGTACTGGGTTGTTGTTGCTATGGCATAACTTTCATCGTCTATTGCCACAATTATCAACGATTTTTCGGATGTTTTACTTGCCCTCTCAAGTCTTTCAATTTGATGTTTAGCCCACTCGCCCTTAACTATTGTCAAAGGATTGTTTAGCGCAACATTTAATGTGTGGTGGGCGCCAGCTGGAACAATTTCTGGCGCTTCACATATTGTTCCATGTATTCTAAGCCTTCCCAATAGTTTGTCCCAAACAACTTCTTCAACCTTCACTCCAAGAAAAACTTGAACGCGTTCCCCACGTTTTGGCCTTAAATACTCTTCGCTGGGTCTTATTTCACGTGAGGTGTAGGCGTAAACTTTGTCGTCCTTGCCGATGATGTTGTATAAATGCCATAAATCGTCGAAATTTTCTGGAACAACTTTCACAAAGCCCTTTTTAAGGTTGACCTCTAAGATTTTCAATGCATTTTAGCCTCTTCTATTCAACATTCACATTTCAATAATTGACCCTTTCTTTCCTATTAAAGATGAACCTAAAAAATGTTAAAAAGTGCTTGTTTCTCACTTTATTAAGAAGGAAGGCAACCAGCCATGAAGACTAGGTTTTGGCTTTTAGACGTGAACTACGAAGTTAAGGATGGAGTTTCCGAAATATGGCTTTGGGGCATCGATGACCTTGGGAGAAGGATTTTAATTGTTGACAGAAGTTTTCTCGCATACTTTTATGTTTTAGTTGAGGAGGGAGCAAGCCCCTCAAAGGTTCTTGAGGCAATTGAAAAGAGTGGACTTTCGTCTATTGTGAAGCTTGAAAATCTGGAGCGAAAGTTTTTCGGTAAACCAGTTAAAGTCATAAAAGTCTATTGTAGAGATCCGGATGCCATCCCAAAATATGTAAAAGCGCTTCGAAAACTCGAAGGAGTTAAAGACTGCCTCGAAGATGACATTCGATACTCAATGCGCTATCTAATTGACAACAACGTCATTCCGTGCGGGTGGCATGAGATAGAGGTTTTTGAAGAGAAAAGGCCCCCTAACGTGCGAGTTGACAAATTCTACACTGCAAAGTCGCCGCCAAAACTCGTTGAAAAAACCGAAATTCCCCAACTGAAAATTTTAGGATTTTCAACAATATGTTACAGCCGGGAAGGCTCGCCAAAACCGGACAGAAACCCTGTTGTAATTGTTTCCACCGCGACGAACACGGGCGAACAAAGGCTGTTTTTGGCGGACGAAAACAAAAATGACAAGCAACTGCTTGAGGCTTTCATAAACTATGTGTTGGATTTTGATCCAGACATAATTGTTGGGTATGGCGTTAACAGTCAAGATTGGCCGTATCTCAATGAAAGATGTAAGAGGCTTGGATTGCGGCTGCATGTTGACAGAGCTGGAACAGAGCCGCACACAAGCGTTTACGGGCATGTTTCGATAACTGGAAGGGCCAACATAGACCTCTTCGATTTTGCCGATGAGTTTCCAGAAGTTAAAGTCAAGACGCTGGAGAATTTGGCGGATTATTTGGGCGTAATGAAAATTGAAGATCGCACATTAGTTGAAGATGTTGACTTCGCAGACTATTGGGATGATAGAAGCAAACGTGAGGTTTTAAAGAAATTTTCTGTTGAAAACACACGCTGCATTATGGGAATAACTGAAGCAATATTAAATTTTGCCATACAACTTTCAAACCTTGTGGGGCTCCCCCTAGACCACGTTGGCACGGCAGCCGTAGGCTTTAGAGTCGAATGGTTCCTAATCAAACATGCACAGAAAATGGGCGAGCTTGTGCCAAAAAGAATAGAACAGCCCTATAGGCCCTATGTTGGGGCGGTGGTGCTCAGCCCAGAGCCGGGCCTACATGAAAATATTGCTGTTTTAGACTTTAAAAGCATGTATCCAAACATCATGATAACTTACAACCTGTCCCCCGACACTTACGTGGCGCCTAAGGAGCCTATTCCTCAATGCGGAGTTCACGAAACACCAGAAGTTAAGCACAAGTTCCGAAAGGAGCCAGCAGGCTTTTACAAGGAAGTTCTAACCCAACTCATAAGGGTGAGAGATGAAATTCGCTTAAAAATGAAGGAAATCCCAAAAGAAAGCACGGAATATCGCGTTTTAGATGCGAGACAGAAAGCAGTAAAAGTCATAACAAACGCCTCTTATGGGTATGCTGGCTGGATTGGGGCGAGATGGTACATAAAGCCCGTAGCAGAAGCAGCCACCGCTTGGGGCAGATACACAATACTTAACGCGATTAAGATGGCTGAGGAAAATGGTTTAAAGGTTGTTTACGGCGATACGGACAGCATCTTCCTAAAATATGAGCCGGAAAAAATTGAGCGTTTTACAAAAGAAATCGAAGAGAAGCTTGGACTTGAAATCAAACCAGACAAAATTTACACGAGAATATTCTTCACAGAAGCAAAAAAACGGTATGCAGGACTTTTACCCGACGGAAAGCTTGACATTGTCGGTTTGGAAGTTATCCGCGGAGACTGGGCCACAGTAGCCAAGAAGGTTCAGGAAAAAGTTTTAGAAATAATATTGAAGGAGCAATCTCCCAAAAAAGCAGCAAGATTCGTGCAACAATTTATAACTGAGCTTCGACAGAAGCGTGCGCCCTTCCGAGACCTAATAATTTGGAAAACCCTTACAAAACCAGTTGAAGAGTATGAGGTTAAGGCTTCGCATGTAGAGGCTGCAAAAATGCTTATGGAAAAGGGCTGGAAGCTGTCGGTAGGCGACAAAATAGGGTATGTGGTGGTTTCTGGAAGTGGACGATTGTATGAGAGGGTTAAACCATACACTTTCGCCTCGTATGACGACATAGACATAGAATATTACGTGACAAAGCAGGTAGCACCGGCAGCAGCAAGGGTTCTCGAAAGTTTCGGCATAACCGAAGAGCAACTGTTAACTTCAAAATTTGAGGAAAAAGAAACTAGGAGGCTTACAGACTTTTTCTAACTAACGCTCCATAATTTCTGAAAATGTTATTAGTTTCACATTTAAAGATGGCTTAACGGCATCCGACACCCGCGAGGCAATAACCCTCCTTATGCCCTTCTCGCTTGCCACGTCAACTATTCTCTGCGTGATAATTCCATCAAAAATGACGGTGTCAACACCTTCCATCTGCTGAAGCTTCTCGGCAAGCTGGCTTACAGGCAGCCTATCCATCTGCTCCAACTTGTCATTTAAAATCACAGCTTCAAGCGTCCCCTCTAGACTCCGTGCAATTTGAATAACCTCATTTGGAACTTCAACCTTCTGTTTTTCCTTTTTAGGCTTAAAAAGTTCCTCAACTGGCACTTTTGCTTCTAACGCCTCAAATATTTCCTTGCAATTTAATTCCTCAACCTCTTTCCCTCGGGGAGCTCTGGCAACATATTTTACGTTTGTAACTTGCAGAAGTTCTTTTAAAATTAGGTCTCCGCCCCTGTCTCCGTCAAGCAGGGCTGTTATCTCCTTCTCTTTAGATAGCCTCTTTATTGTTTCAGGAACCTTCGCACCTTCGAGGGCTATTACATTCAACATTCCGCAGCGCATTAGATTTATCACATCAGCCCTTCCCTCAACAACAATAAGTTCTTTTGAACTGTCGACTTCCGGTCCAGCGGACAATTCTTCAGGGCCGTATTTTTCGACTTTCGCCACTTTGAGCGTTTCAGCCACTTCTTTAAAAATTTCGTCAACGGAAGGCATCGACTCTATTGTCCATTTATGGAGGATTTCCTTAGCCCTATCAATTATCATTTTTCTCCGGGCTTCTCTAACATCCTCAATTTTTTCAAGGGTCACTTTAGCAGCGCATGGGCCAACCCTATTTATGCTCTCTATGCTTGCGGCTATTAAGGCTGTTGAAACCCTATCTAGGCTTGTTGGAATTGTTATGGTGCCCGTCGTCCTATCCTGTTTTGAATGAAGGTCGATTTCTATTCTTCCAATTCTGCCAGACTTCTGCAACTCTCTTAGGTCAAGTTCGGGTCCGAAAAGTCCTTCCGTTTGCCCGAAAACTGCTCCTATAACGTCTGGTTTTTCAACTACCCCTTCTATTTCGAATTTTGCGTGTATGACATACTTTACGGTAAATGTTTGTGATGAACCCGTAAGCGTCCACCTCCAAATTTATCATTTTAGGTTAGTGTCATTGTAGATGAGGGTTATGAAACTCTCAACCACAGTTTATTTTTTACATTTATTACTTTTATGAATTACAAATCTCCCTCTTTAAGGTTTCCTTAAATTAAAGGTCTAACATAACTTAAAATGCAGACAATGGCTCGCCAGTTTTCCGCCTCAAAGTTTTCATGTATTTTGCTAGACCTTCAACATCCTTCACTTCTTTACCTATCAAAGTAGAAAGCGAATCCCAGAAGCCAAAGTTTAGCTTAACCCCCACCTTTTCCAAAGATTTCCTTAGGCTTTTGGTTAATTCCTTTCCGCGTCTGTCAAAGTCCAATAGTAGTATGATTTCGTTGACTTTCATCTCTTCTATTTCAGAGACAACGTCTAAGAGGGATTTTCTTCCGGTTTTCGCCGCAATTACCTTCCCCTTAACGCCCAAAAACCTTAGGGTTTCAACATCCTTTTTACCTTCCACTATTATGGGTGTTCCTTTCGCAGATTCTTCGATTAACTGTTCCAAAATTTCGAGGATTTTTTCCAATTTTTCTTTTATGCGTGTTGACAAAGGTTGTTACCTTGTCACTTCAGCCCTTTTTACAACTTCTAGGCATTCCCTTGCCTCTTTGTCGGACTCAAAATATTTTCTTATTGGCTCTAGAATTTTTGCCATTTCTTTTGCCACAGCGTTTTTTAAGTCTTGGGGGTGTATGGCACCGTTTCTGTAGGCTTTTTCCAGTTCTTCATAGCTTTGGAACTGCACTGTGCCGCCGAATTTTGCCGGTCTCTCTATTTCGAATGTTTCTCTTTCATGGAAAATTATGTATTTTACAATCTCAAGTATAGGATTCGATTCCGTCTGCTTTTCTGGACACCAGGCCTTTTGAAGCTTCGCCCTTATTTCCTCTTCTGTGTCGTGAATGAATATTGCTGTCCAAGGCTTGGACTTGCTCATTTTGCTTGCTATCACCTGCTCCAATTTATCCTTTGTTTTTAGGGTTGCTGGTTTTGCAATTCCCATTAGCAGGTGGTGGTGGACTGCAACGGGTTTTTTCCATCCCATTTTTGGAAAGATTTCCCTAGCCAAGACATGGGCTTTTCTTTGGTCCATGCCTCCGTGGGGAATATCCGCACCTATTTCTTTTATGTCTACGGCTTGCATGGGCGGATAAAAGTATTGGGCTAGGTCTAGTTTTTCTGATTCGCTTCTCCCCATTATTGTCATGCATCTTAGGCTTCTGGCGATTGTCATGTGCTTAGAAAATTTTATTACGTTTCTCCAATACTCAAGATTTTTGCTGTATAATTCGGAGCCTAAAACAACCTTAACTCCGGGACAGAAAAATTTGAAGGCTTTCTCATAGTATTTTGCGGCTTTCAAAATCTTATCCCAATCTCCGCCGAACTTGTCGTTGATGAAGCTGTGCCAGTCCGCCAAATAAGCTTGACATCTTATTCCAGCCTTCATAAAATCGTTTATTTTGAAGCCGGAAATCACAAGGTTTCCCAAATGCAGCAAGCCTGAAATTTCAAAGCCTATGTAATGCCCCGGATGCTCATTAGTTTCTAGAAGCTCCCGTAGCTCACTTTCGACAAGGATTTCCTCGGTGGGCGGCCTTTTAATCAAGTCTATTTTTGTTTCTATGTCCAAGCCCTATCAAGCCTTCGAAAATTTTATGCAAAGCCGAACTTAAAAGCTGTTTCTTAGTTGGGTGTCTGTCTTTGTCCGCAATATGGGCATTCCTCTGAGGCTATTGGAATTTCTTTGTTGCATTTTACACATCTTTTTAGGAACGATTTCGGCATCCCTGTTTGTTTAGGAGCCCACTTTTCGTAATCTTGATTCCATGCCACGGCGAAGGGAATTAACAAGGCTATTCCAACTAGCAAACCAGTGAAAAAATCGCTGTTGGTCATGTGCGACATTAGGGTTAGGGCCGTTGATGTGGGCGCCAGTATAAGCCCAAAATCCAACACGACTATTACTGTGGCCACTAAAGCTATTGCCGTGACAAATTTGGACTATTTCCTTCTGTTCGTGTGGAAGAGCCATAAGAAATATGCTGGGTTAAACCAAAAATTCATTTCTTTAACATCTTTAACTCAAGGATTTCTTTCAAGCTGAATAGACACGACAATGTATTCTAAACCAAAAAATATGATAAAGCAGAAGACGCAAGCAACAAATGATATAAGGGTTATACTCATGGCAGAGTACATCCACACCTTCCCGCTTCCGCCACAAGTTGGGCATGCGCGGTAACCTTGCACCCATGTATTTTGATAGAAATCATATCATTGGTCCCATCTCTCGCCGCTGCCATCACATTTGGGGCATACAATAAAATGGGTGAACCCCATAAAATGAAAACCCACAACAAAAATCAGAAACAAGATTGGCAAGAAAATTTTGAAGTCGAACCCCATAGCCTTCCCATTAAAATTCATGGCTTTTCCAAAATTATCTTTTCGGTTTCCTTATGATTGAGTTATCGCGGGCGCCCTTTGTTTCCCACGATACCTATCACTTAACTTCATTGTGGAGCCACACGCTCCCCTCGGTTAAGCTCTCTCCGACGTGGGATTTTGCGCCCGCGCCCACCGTGTCCCATGCCTGGGTAAACCCGCCATCATATCGGGCAAGATTTGCCATCTTGCCTTTTCTGTTGGGTCCGTCGGCATGGATGTTGCCGGTGGGATTCAGAAAGGGGCTCACGCAAAAGGGCGGGTCATTGCCAAAATAGTCTAAAGCCTTTGTAGAATTAAATGTTGCTCTTAAAACGCGGGATGTTTATGGGCGGTTAATCCTTTTATTGTTGATTAACTTAATTGTCTACGGTTATGGGAATGGGTTACGTTAGAGTTCGAGGCTCTATTGCAAATCCGACAGAACGCAATTTGAAAAGGGAGTTGGAGTTTATTGTGAATACCGGCGCAATTTACACAGTTATTCCTAAAAGTGTTGCTGAAGGGCTCAAACTGAAGGAGCTGGGCAGACGGAAATTTAAAACGGCTGATGGAGGTGTTGTGGAGTTTCCGGTTTCAGAAGCCTACATAACCATAGAAGGGGAGGGTGTAACGTCCCTTGTTGCCATTGCAGATGAGCGCACACCAATTCTTTTAGGCGTAACAACACTTGAACTTTTGGGTTTGCAAGTTGACCCTGTAAGCGGAAAACTCGTACCGCTAGAACTAATGATTCTATAACATCTTTTCGCTTCTAAAATTTGGGAATGTTTTACAGCCTATTTTCCACGCGCCTTCTTAGATTCTCGCTTTACTTTTGTCTAGTTTCCAGGCTTTTATTAAAGGCAGAATGGCCCTAAAGCAATAAACAATTGTGAGCAGCCATAAACCTAGACAGATTAAGATTAGGATTCCAGTCTTTATGAGGTATAAATAAATGAATTCATCTGTGGGGTTCATTTTGGTGATTACTGGAAGAAGAATGCCTTTGGGGCCTCTAGGCCAAGGGAAAAATGATGCATCATTAATGGTTCCTGCATAGCGCCAACCGGAATCTAATGCCCATCTGTCGGCTACATAGTGGGCTGAAATAGTGTAGAGGGCCACGTAAATCGACAAAGCGGCTAAGAAAACAAAAATTAAAATTTTGTTTATTGCAGACAGTTTACCTACCCGATACCGAAGTGGCTGATGTTCGATATAATTCTAAAGTTTAGAACATGAAGAAAACTTTCTTAATTAAAACATAGTTGTTGTTAGGAGACATTAATGAACTTTTGATTAAATATTTTGATCATTTGCGATTTTTAGCGATGAGCAGTTCGAGGTCTATTTCGAAGGCTGCTGTTGGGTTTTCGAGTTCAAAGTTGTTTAGGACTTGCGGGTGGATTTCGCCTAAAACTCCAGCTTGTTTTTTGTTTACGTGGATGGCTGCTGTTCTTCCCTCTAAGAAGCTTGGGTGTTTTGCCCTTTTAATTTGCCAGTTTTTCAAGTTCATGTTAGATAAGAGTGCCTCAACGTAGGATTTTATTTCTGTATAGTTTGCTGTTGAATGTGAAGAGACGGCGGCCAAAAACAGTCTTCTTTCACACATTGTTTCTAGCCTAGCATTTATCTTTGTTATGTCTGAAACTTCAAAAAGCCTTTGGGGGAAGCTTTCATGTTTGTTGTCGGCGAGGTTTTTCAGCAGTCCCGGCAAAAGCGATTGCCTCATTATTGTGTATTCGTTTGAAACTGGGTTGGCGATTTTTACGAGGCTGTTTTCCTTCATTCGCATATTTTGGCAGTGAACCCGCTCATTGGTTAGCGTGAAGTTCATGGCTTCTGAAAAACCTAGACCAACCATTATTTGACGAACTATGTTTGCAAGTCTTTGGATTGGGTGCTGCTCGCCGACGGTTACGGCCTTCGGTATTGTGGGCTTAAGCCTATAATAACCAAAGCCTATGGCGACTTCTTCAACCAAATCAACCTCATGCAATATGTCAATACGATATGTGGGGACAAAAACCTCAAACACGCCCTTATCCACACTTTTCACTTCAAGCCGACATTTCCTCAAACACTCCACAACCTCAGCCTCAGAAAGCCTCAAACCAAGCAGCCTATTAGCATAATCAATTCTTAGCTTCATCTTTTCTGGCTTCAAGCTTGGAGACACTATGGTGCGGTCAAAATATTTTACGTTGACTTTCTCTATTTTACCGCCCATGTCAGCCAAAGCCGTTACAAGCACTTCTAAACTCTTTTCTACAGCCCCATAGCTTGTTCCAGTTATATCCAAAAAGAGGTTGGTTGTTGCTGCGGAAACCCGTGTTAATTCCCCATTTATTATTGGAGGCATTGAAAGCACTGCGCCATCTCTGTCTATGAGAAGCGGATATTTTGGAGCCCAGTCGATGAGGTGGCGGTAGGCTAAGCCTTTTTCGTGTTTCTCTAAAATTTCTTTCAAATTCATTTCTTCGGTTTTGCCTAATGGAACAAACTTAACGCTTTCGGGTTCAACGGCGGTATACGTGAACGGAGGCTTAACAACATCTAAATTATGTATTCCGATGGAAACTTTCTTTCTATCCCTTCCTAAACCCCAGTGGAGGTCTTCTTGCATCTCCATTAATTCGACAACGGAATCTTCGTCAAGTTTAATATCGCGGACAACCGCAGCAAGCATGTAGGGCCTAACATTTTCGACAGCTTTATCCACGATAAGCGTTGTTTTTGGTTCTTCAGCCTCGTATTTTGGCATGCCAACCTCTGTTCCAAGAAAGCCTTTAAGGGCCCTCGCAACCCCAGCATAACTGCAGAAGTCTATCCTGTTGGGGTTATATTCAACTTTAACGTAGTTTTCGCCAACTTCTTCGATGTCAAAGCCTATCCAAGGCAGCCAGTCGACCAATTCTTTAACTGTCACTTTCTTTCCTAAAAACTTTGAAAATCTTTCCTCATGGAGTGTTATTACAGGCATATTGGTGTCCTCCTAATCCATTCAAGATTGTTGCCATAAAGAAGCCTAATATCTTCTAAGCCGAGTTCAATCATGGCGAGACGTTCGAGACCGCCTCCCCAAGCCAATACCGGATACTTGATGCCTACTGGGGCTAGGACTTCTGGTCTGAATATTCCCATTCCGCAGAGTTCAATCCAACGTTTGAGTTTTGGATGGTAAACTACTGCTTGGGCGGATGGTTCGGTGTAGGGGAAATAGCAGGGCCAAAACTTCACCTCTTTTAAACCGAATTTCGCGTAGAATGTTTTGAGTGTTCCCATCAAATCCCTGAGGGTCACGTTTTTGTCGCAGACTATGCCCTCTATTTGATGAAACTCCGGAATATTCTTGTATGTGACCTGCTCGTTTCTGTAAACTCTGTCGACTGAAAAAACTTTTATTGGAGGCTTTTTGTGCTGTGAAAGGTATTTTATTGTTTCAGCCGTCGTGTGGGTTCTCAAAACAAGCCTCTTAGCCTCTTCATAGCTCCACTTGTAACCCCAGCCCTTAGAGCCAGTCGTCCAACCATCCTCATGCACCTTTGCAACAGCATCCACAACAGCCTTTGAAGGCAGTTTTCCAGATTTGGGGTTAGCCAAATAAAAGGTGTCCATCATCTCCCTGGCCGGGTGGTCTTGAGGTTGGAAAAGTGCATCGAAATTCCAGAAGGCAGTCTCAACTAAAGGCCCACGGATTTCCGTGAAGCCCATTTCAAGGAATATTTCGCGGGCGCGTTGGATTATTTGCTGTAATGGATGAATTTTACCCGGATAAACCACTGGCGTGGGTGAGGTTACATCGAATTTTGCAAGTTTTACTTGCTGCCATTTTTTGGTTATTATAAGCTCTGGCGTCAACTGGGTTATTTCAGCTGCAACCTTCAACCCTTTTTGAATGAGGGCCCAGCCCTTTGGTGTTAGTTCAAGTTCGCGTAGGATTTTGTCTTCTAACTTCACCAACTTGCGCTTCTTCAATAAAGTGGTGGCTTCTAGCTGTTCTTTATTTAGTTCCTCTAAAGTGACAGTGGCTGCTCTAGAGATTAAATCAAGAAGGTTTTCATCGCTTCCAGGTGGTGGTTCTTCAAGGCTTTTTAAAACACAAATTTTCCCTTTCACTGTCCCCCAGTTTTTTCGGGCCAGCCACCCAAGGGCAATTGGAACAAATTGGCTTTCAAGTTTGGCTTCTCTGGCGGCATCCTCGATGGTTGCTTGGCCGCCTAATTTTATTATGGCGCGTAGAAGGCGCCTTTCCGGCAGCCCGACCCTTGCGTAATGAAGCCCTTCGCTGTTTAAGTTTACAATAGTTCGTTTTTGTTCATGTATTTTCACTAAGTTTTTTGTTGAAAGTGTTAGAGCCGCCCGCATTACTGCGGCGTGGGCTAAGCCGCTTTCCTCCACTATTTTTTCAACCGAGGCTTTGCCATCCAAAGCTTTTAGCGCCAGCAACGTTTTCTGTTCGGGTAAACGAAGCTCACTCATAGACTGTGCCTCTCCCAACTTGCCTTTTAAATGTTGGCAGAATGATTTGGCATTGTTGACTTAAAAGCTCTTGGAAAAATTTTAGGTTACACACTTCTTTATCGACGAACAGCCAAACGGAAGTTATGTAAATTGGCGAGGCATCACTTCACCGTCAAAACCAAAAATGCAGAAATAATATTTATGGGTTATTCCTCAAAAGCCAACAGAACTCGCTTGAAGGTGTTGTCATAAAACTTAATACGTTTTAACGGATTTTATTTAGGAAGCCAAAGAGTAATGGATGGCGGTAAATTGGCTAAAGAAGAAAGAAATGAGATGGTTGTCACACCATGGGAAGTTAGGGGTAAAGTTGACTACGAGCGTTTAATACGCGAGTTTGGAACCCAACCCATAACTGAAGAGCTATTAAAGAGAATAGCCAAATACACTGGTGAACTTCACCTTCAACTCCGCAGAAACCTATTCTTCTCACACCGCGATTTGGATGTTGTCCTAGACTTATACGATAAGGGCATAAAATTTGTTTTGTATACTGGCAGAGGCCCTTCAGGACCCGTTCACATAGGCCATTTAATCCCATGGATATTTACGAGGCATCTTCAAGAGAAATTTGACACAAAACTTTACTTCCAAATGACTGATGATGAAAAGTTTTTGGTTGACGACGAACTTGAGCTTGAGGAAACCAAGAATTTTGCTTATGAAAATGCGTTGGATTTGATTGCCCTGGGTTTTGAACCGAAAAACACGCATATAATTTTTGATGTTAAAGACATCGCACTATTATATGACATTGCCTTGAAAGTTGCGAAACGCATTACATACTCAACTGCAAGGGCGACATTCGGCTTTCAAGAAAGCACAAACATAGGTTGGGTTTTCTGGCCAGCAATCCAAGCTGTGCCATGCTTCATTCATGCGAAGTTAACTGGAGAAAATGTTCCCGCCTTAATCCCGGCCGCAATAGACCAAGACCCATATTGGAGAGTAACACGCGACATCGCCACAAAATTGGGCTACTACAAGCCAGCTCAAATCCACTGCCGCTTTCTACCGGGGCTGGGCGTTGGCGGAAAAATGAGCGCTTCAGAACCTGAAACCTCCATATTTGTAATAGACCCTCCAGAGGTTGTTAAACGCAAGATTTGGAACGCCTTCACTGGTGGAAGGGCAACAGTTGAAGAGCAAAGAAAGCTTGGCGGTGACCCGAGCATATGCACTGTCTTTCAATATTATGTTTTTCTTTTTGAGGAAGACGACAAAAAGTTGAGTGAAAGGGAAATGCGGTGTAGAAAAGGCGAACTGTTGTGCGGCGAATGCAAAACAGACTTGGCTGAAAGAGTTAACAAGTTTCTCATCGAACACAGAAGAAAACGGGAAAAGGCGCGAGGAATCGTGGAAAAATTCTATATTAACGTTAAGCGTTAATTAGCTTCTGGTGGCTTCATGCCGGAACATGAAAAAGTCGGCGTAAACATTCGTACAGCCTTCAAACTTCTCCATCCCATGCACACTGTTCTCGTTTCTTGCACTGGAAAAGCTGGAAAACCAAACATTATTACTTTGGCTTGGGCCATGCCCACGTCAATCACGCCGCCCCTTGTTGCCATAAGCATAGCGCCGAGAAGACATTCGCACACGCTTATTGAAGAAACAGGGGATTTTGTTGTTAACATTCCAACAATGGACATTTTAAGGCAGACTTTCTTCTGCGGGATAGTTAGCGGCAGAGACCACGACAAATTTAAGGAGGCTGGTTTAACGCCTTTGCCTGCAAAGAAAGTTAAGGCGCCTATAATTAAGGAGTGTGTTGCCCACTTGGAATGTAAGCTTCACAGCAAATTTCCCACCGGTGACCACACAATTTTTGTCGGCGAAATAATTGAGGCCTACGCAGATAAAGAAGCCTTTAAAGAAGGATATAATTTAGAAAAAGCTAAGATGATATTTCATTTAGGCGGGGACGAATTTGCAACTCTCGAGCCCAAAGTCTTTAAGCCCAAAGTTTAGGGCAAATTAAAATGTTAGAATTGGTAGCTTTCGCCAGGCTTTAAAACCACAACCTTAACATTTGGCATTTTTTCCCTAACCTTTTCTACAAACTCGTCTGCAGATTGGGCTAGAACGGGAAATGTCATGTAATGCATCGGAATAACAGCCCTTGGCGAAATTAGTTTAACGGCTTCAGCAGCCTCCTTTGCGCCCATTGTGTAGTAGCCGCCAATTGGAATCAGGGCTAAGTCGGGTTTGTATAGTTCCCCTATGAGGCGCATGTCCCCGAAGAGGGCAGTGTCTCCAGCATGGTAAACAGTTTTTCCCTCATTTTTTATTATGACGCCCGTTGGCGCCCCTTTTGAGGCTGTATGAAAAGCTTGGACAACAAAAATTTCTATGCCCTCAATTTTTACGCTTCCGCCGATGTTTAGTCCAACAACCTTTTTAACGCCGTTTTCTTCAGCGTAATTGCTAAGTTCAAAGGTTCCGACGAATGTTGCGCCTGTCTTCTTGCAAATTTCTATTGCATCGCCTAAATGGTCGCCATGGTCATGGGTAACGTAAACTATGTTTGCGTTTTTTATTTCTGAAGCCTCTATTGGAGAAGTTGGGTTTCCATTAAACCAAGGGTCTATCAAAACAATTTTGTTTGAGATTTCAAGTTTGAATGTGGCATGGCCAAACCACGTAACTTTTGCCATCACATCACCACTTTAAACCTTTAACTTTAAATTATAGCATTATTAGCATTAATAAAAGTAAGTGTGATTTAATGGACTATTTTGATAATGAAGCCCTAAAAAAGCTAAAATTGTCTGGGGAAATTCTGAGGCAGGCGCGCGAGCAAATAAAGGATTTTGTTCATGAAGACATGCCAATAATAGAATTATGCGAGAAAGCTGAAAGCCTCCTATATAGGAGGGGCGGAAAACCCGCGTTCCCATGCAACATTTCAATAAACGAGATTGCAGCCCACTACACGTCGCCACCAAACGACACTAGGAGAATTCCCAAAAAATCAATTGTTAAAGTGGACATGGGCGTCCACGTTGACGGGTATGTGACAGATACCGCCATAACAATCTGTTTTAACCCAGAATATTACGCTCTCGTTGAAACTGCAGAACAAGCATTAAAGGTGGCAACAGAAAACATCTCACCAAAAATGCCAACATCAAAAATAGGCGCATTAATAGAGAAAACCATAAAAAACCGAGGCTTTAAACCAATTTCAAATTTAACTGGACATCAAGTTGGACGTTATCTTGTTCACGCCGGCACTTCCATACCAAACGTTTCGCAAATATCATTTTCAAAAATTCTCCCTGGCGGCGCCTACGCAATTGAGCCCTTTGTAACACTTCCAGAAGCCGTTGGTAGAGTTGAAGATGGAGAAGAAACTACAATATTCCGCCTCTATAAACCTAAACCACTGAAAAATCCCTATTCAAAACAGCTTCTAAAATACATTGAAGAAAATTTTAGAACACTCCCTTTTGCCGAGAGATGGTTGAAGAACGTTGTTCCAAAAGAGCATTATCAAAAAGCCTTTCAAGAGCTCCTATCTTCCAAAGCCATAGTTGGATATCCAGTCTTCATTGAAGTTAGCAGGAAACCCGTTGCCCAAGCAGAGCACACGGTTCTGGTCCTAGAGGACGAATGTGTTGTCCTAACCTAGCTAAGATGTGCGTTCTCTTTCCTTAACCTCTCTATAAATTGCTGTTATCAGCATCTTTTCATTACATTTTTGGCATGGCTCAACTTCCTTGAAAATGTAGTCGCCGCGCTGGAATTCTCTTACGCTTTTGAAACCGCATTTCCTACATTCAATTGTTGTTGTTACAGGTGGAGTAACTATTTTCACACCTAGAATTCGCCTTCTTGTTTGGAAAAGCACGTATGTGGATAGGCCCAGCGCCGAAAGCCCTATTAATAGTAAGTAGCCGGCGGCTATCTGGTTGTAGTCAAGCATTGATATTGCTAAGATTATGGCTGCAAGCGACACAGCCAAAGTTACAAAAATTATCATGAGCACAAAAGAGGAGATTTTGGCCGTTGAAGGCTTAGCATTTTCACTCATAGATTTCGCTTCCTCCTACTGTCCGATGCCAATGGTGTTTCCAACCCCAGCAATTATGACCTTGTCCCCCTCTTTGGTTCTTTCCAAAATTACATGCTTAATCCTTTCAATGGCTCTGTCGACAGCCTCGAAAATTTCCTTCCTCATGGGCGAAACAGCATCGCCTATATCCTCTTTTATTATTACAGCGTTTATTGGAATGCGATATTTCAAAATAGATTCTTCAATTTTAAATTGGTCAACGCCTGGCCCGCCTATGGCCGCACCTACTCCCTCAGCTACTTCGCCAACCTCCTCTCCCTCAAGCTTTAGGGCAGCGTCAACCATAATTATGGCGGCAATTTTCCCCTCATTCTCTTCAATAATGGTTTTTATTGCGTCTCCGGGTTTGCCAACGTTTCCCCCTGGGCCTTCAGCCTTAATTACGTATGCTGTTCGCCCTTCTATTGGTACAGTTGCCACAACACAGTCCTTCTGTATTTTTCTTGTTTCATACCCATGCATAAGTTTTGCAGCTACCAGAGCCCCTGCACCGTCTCCTATTGGTTGGCCATAGGCAAAGGCCTTAAGCGCGCTTGCGTAGGCTTCTGCTTCCCTCATGACTAGGGGCAGTATCATCTGTATTTGCATGATTATGTAGAGGCTTAGAGTTTTTTTGCCAAGCAAATAAAAGTGCCTTATCACCTTGTAAATGTAGTTTAAAGCCATTGCAGCCTCAAGCGTATTTTCCAAATTATTTGCTTGGGTTTCATCCGCGGCAGGCGCCATCAATTTTACTTCGTCCTTGAACCTTGCGTCTCTAACATCAAGTATGTGTTCAAGTTTCCAAACTACTCCGGCTGGGTCGAGGCTTTGCGGTTGTATGGTGAAGTATTCTAAAAACCTGTCAATCCTGCTTGTTGGATCTGTCTGAGGCTTTCCAATTTCTTTAACTGTTTCTATGGCGATTTTTCGCCCCTCATCCTTAATGTATTTTAACTTGTAAAGGGAGTTTTCAACTTCTCTAAGCATTACATGCATCTGAATCCTATTTCCATAAAATATTAGGACTATGAAGAAGATGTAGGTAAGTATTGTTAAAATCCATGAATACTCTCCAAATGGTTCCTGCATAAGCGCCATTATTGCAATTATATTCACATGCTCACCTTTCGAAAAAACTATCAAACGCTCAGTTATAAATTTTAGCTAACTCTCAGCATCGTTAGGATATTTAAATTTCAGTGGGGCTGCCAGCTTTCCCGGGTTCGCGTGGCCGAAGACCACACTACAGCCGGGAACGGAGCGCGGTTTAACTTCCGAGTTCGGAATGGGATCGGGTGGGTCCCGCGCCCTATGGCCGGCAAACCCCAAAATACTCGGTGAGGCTTTACTCATTAACTTTTCGCTTTATTTAAGAGGCTTTCTTTTTATCTCTTTTACTTTGTCGAAATGCGGGTCTGTGGATACTATTGCCTCGGCTTTTTTCAGTATTGCTGTGGCTGCGTGTATGGCGTCTCTTGGATCTAACTTATACTTTTTAATGATGTTTAAGGCTTGAACCAGTAATTCGTCGTCCACCGCCACAATTTTCATGTTGGGAAAGTTAAGGAATGCTTCGCCCACGTTTATGGCGTCGTCCATAGACCGGTATTTCTTTACAGCCAATACCAATTCATCAAAGGTAAGCGCGGATGAGGATGCCTCTTCCTCACCTTGCTGCACCTTTCTTAATAAGGTTCTCGCTTTCTCGCCCATTCCCCCATTGTCTATTGCGGCATATATGAAAATGTTTGAGTCTAGGTAGAGCATTTTCTGAACCTTTTTGCTAACTCTTCTCTATATGCATGCTCGTTGAACTTGCCTATGGAAGGCCCTTTTTTCGCTACACTTTCAAATATTGTTATGGGGTCGATGGGCTGTTTCTCTAGAATTAATCTTTCACCTTCAAGTTTGAATTTAACCCTTGAGCCTGAATATATTTTGAGCGCTTTTCTTAGTGCCCTTGGAATGACAACTTGACCTTTTGGACCTACTTTCATCTCTTCTTCAAGCATTTTCATACCTGGAGTTATACAAAGTTATACTTATATTTATACCTTCTACGTCTAAAAACTTAAATTTTAAGAATTTTGACATTCAGCCCGTTGTTATTTTTCTCCTTTTAGTAGGGTTTCCCATATTCCGAATCCGCCGACTGTTTCTGGGCGTTCAACCGGGTTGTACCATTGCTTTTTTGCGCCTATTTTTGCCCGCATTTTCCACCCGAAAGTTTTTGGTTCTCTCTCTATTGTTTCTAATATTTTGTCTATTTTTTGTGTTATTTCTTCTCTTTCCTCCTTTGTTATTTGTTTTGGGTCTATGTTTATTTCTGGTCCGAATTTGTCTATTTCCGTTAGGAAGGCTTTGATTTTTTTGAGGTTTGTTGTGGCTGTGTACCAGAAGCCCCAGTCTTGGGCTAAAAGTTTTGCAATGTAGGAGGCGTCTATGCTTTCTTTTTCTGTTTTTTCGCTTATGTTGTGCGCCTTTAGGAGCAACAAGCAGTCTTTTAGGTCTTTTTGGCTGAAGGCTTCCCACATCTGGATTTTTTCCAATAGCATGTCTGTAACGGTTATTGTTGGATAGTCAAGTTCAAGCCTTCCTTTAAAGTCTATTGGGTGGTTTGCCACCAAAAGTTTGTCGAAGAAAACGTCGACGTAAAACCAGCCTTTAGGATGGAAGTAGATTTGCCTTTCAGATGCTGCTGTGGAAAGGGTTGCCCTCCTTTTGGCATAACCCAGCTTGTCGAACAACTCTTTCACTTTTTCTCTGTAACTGCGATATGAAACAAGGTCTATGTCGCTGTATTCTTGTCCCTCAATGGTGCCTGTTCCAACTCTGCCGAGTTTCTGTGCGAAGTCCCTGTACTCTTCGCAATGAATTGCTATGCTTAATCCACCAAGGATTCTTAGGATAACGCCATCCTGCCTTGCCCTTTCAACAATTCCCTTAGATTCTTGAATGAAGATTTCTGTTGGAACTATGCCCTTCCACTCTTCTGGCAGTTCACGTTTAATTTCCCTATCAAGAAGCCAGGCCATGGCTTTGCTTCCCCATTGCTTAGCCTTCTATTCTCTGCAACCTTGTTATCTTGTTGCCCTTAAACTCTATTAGGAAAGCCCTTAAGATTCCCTCTGCATATTCGCTTCCGGGGTTTACGCAGTATGTCTTTCCAATTTTCATTGAACCAGCTGCCTCATGTATGTGTCCGTGAAGCCCCAGGAAAGGCTGGTATTTTTCAATCATTTTCCTTACTGCTTTTGAGCCGACTGGAACCATGATGACGCTTCCGCCTTGGATTACTGGGTTTAGGTCTTTGTCCAAAAGCGGGGCTTCATCAAGCTTTGACTGGTATGGGGGAGCGTGAAAATTGAAAATGGCGTTTTCAGGGTTCTTGAGCTGCGAAATGTATTTTTCAAGCCTCTCTTCAAGCTTCTCCTCTTCTTCTTCTCGTGCCGTTTTCCACGGGCTTGGGTTCACCCAGCCGGTGCTTATCATCTCATGTGTATCATCAATTTCTATCACTTTTCCTTCGCCATTTATTACGTGCTTGTGAACGTTGACTATTTCGTCTACAGCAGGTCTGTCGTCGTTTCCGGGACAAACCACAACCTTTGTCTCGTTTGGAACCTTCTGTGGGATGAGGTCAAGCCAATTCTTAATTGTTTCAATCATAACCTTGTGGAAAACTTCGTCGACTTTTTTGGGACTACTCGCCATTTCCTCATATTCGCTTTCGTTTGTAATGTAGGGATAATAGCCAATACCCCTTATCTCCTTCAAGGCTTTCTCTATTTCGCTTTCATCCACCGTATGAGTCTTTTTAAGGTGATAGTAGGAGTATTTTCCATCCTTTTGTTTGACTACGGGCACTATCATTTTTCCGGTTAGGTCTCCTCCGCATATGGCGAAGTCCACCTTAAGCATTGCAGAGGCATTTAGGAATTTTCTCCACACGCCCTCTGAACCATGCATGTCCGTTGCGAACAGTATTCTTGTTTCAGCTTCTTTTTTCTTTTTGAATAGAAACGCCAACTAAACCATTCCCTACGCTTATTCCACTTTAAATCATGGAATCGCACTATTTAAATTTAGACTTTATGGAAAGTTTTAAATTTGGATATAATCAAAACTAGATGTTCGGGTGTTGTAATAAATGGCTTCGAGCAAACCAGGACTTTTTGCTAGAGAAGCAACTGGACTAGTGCGTGAAATAGGCTTCACATTAGGCGTAATCATAATCATGAGCCACGTTGTAGGCTTAGGATGGCAAAAAAGAGCATTTCAATTCACGGGTCCGGTGCCAATGCCAACAAACGAAATGCCGCTTGGTTTGCCAGCAATGTTCTGGGCTTTCCTCGTATGCGGCATAATTGTGCTGATTACTGGTTACGCTGCGGGCTACGTGACTGCGGCCATGCCACGATCAGGAGGCGGCTACGTAACAATCTCTAGAGTAATTCATCCGTCTGTGGGCTATATTGCTGGTTGGCTAATGTTCCTCGCCGAAGCCTTCTCCTATGGGTTAATTGGTGTGGCGGTGTTTGAAGGAGTAATGATATTCTTTAATATTGCATTGGCGCCGACGACCATTTCGTTCGGTTCATTGGAACTCTTCTTGGGTGGGCTAGCTATCGTGTGGATATTTGCAATAATTGCGCTATTAGGAACTAAGCTATACGGCAGATTGATGGAAGTACTCTTCTACATACCAGCAGCAATCACAATAATTTTCTTTGCAATGTGGATCGCAGGCATAGTGAATCCAAGTTCTCTCGAGGAAGGAGTAAAAGCCGTAATCAATCTTTCGCCTAAAAGCCTTGTGGATTTAGCCCTTCACAGCGGAATGGTAGAGGCAAAAACCGGATTCTTCAGCGCCTTCTCCGTCGCACTTGGCGGCGCATTCTGGGCTTACATGGGCTGGTACGCCACCACATTTGTGGCTGGAGAAGTCAAAGAAGCAAACAAAAAGCTCCCCAAAGTTGTTGCTATTGCAGGGCTAATAATAATGATAGTCTACTTGTTAGCTTCTTCGCTTTCAGCGTTTTCCGCCATGAATGTTTATGTTGACAAAACAACCGATTATCCAAATCAATGGAGCTTTTATCAAGCATATGCATTTCTCAGCTACGGCCCTGTAGACTGGGAAGCTGCATACAGGTATGTGGGAGCAGATCCTGACATCGAAAAGTATGGTGAAGGAAACTGGACACACATACAAGTAGACGGCACTAAACCCGAGTTTAAGGGAGTTGACCCTACACGTCCAATCAACTTTTTGAGCGCTTGGAGCACTGGTATAGCGTCAATCACCGCGATAGGCATGAATTTGGGAATACTTGCAATACTAATCGCTTTGGGTGGCGTCCTCTGGGTTGCTAACGACATTCCACCATTCTTGCTTGTTGCTTCTAGGACGTTTTTCGCCATGTCATTTGACAGAATGATGCCTGAAAAATTCGCTTACGTCAGCGAAAGGTGGCATGCCCCAGTTTGGTCAATAATAATAACTGCGGTTTTCGCTATTCCAGCTTGTATGGCTGAAGCAAACTTTCCAAAGGGAGCCGCAGACTACTTGGCATTTGCTGGAGTTGTTGGCACGGACATATTTGATGCCTTCTTCCTAACGCTATTCTGCATTTCATGCATGCTCCTTCCACTCGAAAGAAGAGAAATCTACGAACGCGCAGCCGTCAAACATTCAATAGGAGCTGTTGTTGGCCTAGGCTTTATAGCAACACTTGGAGGAGCCTTCTGTCTATACATTTTCATTAAAGAATCTCCATGGATTTGGTCGCTCTTTACAACAGGCGCGGAAACATGGGAAGTGGTTAGTGCAGCCGGCTTCTTTGGCTGTATAATTGTCGGCATATTGTTGTATGTCTACTACATGTATCGCAACACTACCAGAGGCGTGGACATGCGCACACTTTACCTCAGCATACCACCAGAATAGCCTAAATATCCCCCATCCTTTTTATTTATCCAAAGGCAAAACACGGTGTTTGACACTTTGTCCGAACTTGAATTTGTAACAGACATTGTTGAAGAACAATTGGTCCGGGGAAACCTCCGGTGGCTAGCCAACTTTAGCGAAATTTACAAGGATTACCAGATAGGCGATGTTATCTTCCCCCTGTACGCCTTCGGAAGCCTACAAGAAAAGGGCTTTTTCCTATCAAAAATTTTCTCCGCATTGGTCACGCCAAGGTATAGGATTCACCTGCTGCTTTATACACAACAGAACTTTGACCCAAAACTTGTTAGGAAACTAATTTTGGCTTGTAAAAGCAAGTTTGGCGCAGAAGACTGGATTTTCCTAGGGCTCGTTCAAAGTCAACCATTCCAAAAAGAAACAAAGGAGACTATTGTGAATACGGCTGACAAAAATGTTGGTGTCGTCGCCTACAGTCTAAAATCAAGGGAAAAGGTGGCTTCTGAAAACGTCCTTGGAAAAGGCTTAGCAAAACAGTTAAAATTGACGGAAGCAAAGTTTGAGGCTTTTGACCTGCCAAACTATTTAAAAAGTTTCACGATAACATTATTGTTTATAGTGCTTTTTCTAATTTTCTTGTCGATCTCCGGTTTTCTCCAAGTTTTGCATCCTCTTGCATATTTGATTGCAATTATGATTTCGCTTGTTGTGGGCTATCGCCTCTACAAAACACGTTATCACATAACTCTTTTTATGGATAATGTTGGCTTCAAACTTTTGGAGGGCAAAACCACCAGAGAAGGCAAATGGTCAGAATTTTCAGACGTAACAATTTATGTTGCGCCTAACCGCGAAACATGTTTGAGGCTTCATTCAAAAAACGGAACCCTTGACCTGCCACTTTCAAGAACTGGCCTATCAAGGAAAGAAACTTACTCGATGATTAAAAGGTTAATAAAGAAGGCAAAATAGGGTTACTCTATTATTGGCGTTTCTACGGCAGTGTTCCACCAAGGTTTATCCCACTTCTTGTCTATTACTGGCAACTCTCTGAGTAAACGTTCTATTTTATCTGTTACCCTTGAAATTTCGCCCTTAGACATCCACTTTTTAAGCACGTCAGCCTTCTCAACAATGTTTTTAAGGTTTAAAGTCACGGTTAAAGCCAACTTCTTATCCTTCTCAAGAACTTTTCTCATTTTCTGCGCGTCTATACTCTCGGCTCCAACACCAATCTCATGATCCAAAAAAATTGCGCACACATCCTTAACGTCCTTTTCCTCCATTCCAACAATAATCTTGTCCTTTGCATAGTATGGATAGGAAAGAATTCTATAGTCGCATTCACATTTTTTCAGTTCTTCTACAAACTGCTTTGGCATGTCGAATATGAATTGCGCTTTTGAAATTATTAGGTTCTCTAAACCTATTGTGTACAAGTTTTCCCTATAATTTGAGAATGAGCCTCTAACGTCAACTTTATGTCGCAAATCTATGGCGTCGCAGAAAATGTCCAAAACAGTTATTGTTGGAAGTCCGTCGCTTGTTATCCCATTGATTGTTGTCAATCTATATCTTTCGCCGTGTCTCCAAGCATTAAATCGCCTATCATTTGCTGTGGCAAAAGACTTGTATTGAGTTCCAAAAGCCTTGTCTAAATTCAAGAGCATTTTGAAAAAATCCATTCCCTGCTTTTTTGGAACAATAAAATCCGTGTCCTTTATGTCTCTAACTAAGGAACCACCAGCATTCGCACTTTTACAATGAATTTTAACGGCTGCGCCCCCAAACAAAAGGGCTGGAATTGGTTCTTTGCTAATTCTCTTTTCAAAGGCATGCGGATAAAGCTGGTGAAGCCCCGGCGCGTTCACCGAAGCCCACAATACAACCATGGCGCTTCTCATTGGAAAATAGTTTAAGTCTATGTATTGGGGCAATTCCAGCTTTTCTTTAAGCTCCTCCACGTCAACATTTGACGTGAGGGGCAGTTCAACGTCATAGACTTTCCCATCTAAATCTTGATAAAGAACGAATTTGTTTGGCAAACCACCGGAGTTTTTATCCGTGAAAGCTCCCTCACAAACAAATTCCGTTAAACAATCAACCATAAAAACTTTAACCATACCTCAATAAAACTCATATTCCAAAATAATAAACATTATTTCGAGCCAAACAGAATAACGCATATATCCCATCAAACACGTTTAATCTAATGCCAAAACCCGGGGCCGTAGTCTAGGCAGGTATGACGACGGGCTCCAGAACACACGCAAACGGGTTTGCGGACCGCCAAACGGAATGAAGAAGTTCTGGAGCGGTCAAAAGAAGAAACCCGTAGGAACAGCCAACCGCTGTTTCCGGGGAAAGGTCGTCGGTTCAAATCCGGCCGGCCCCACATTTTTAAGCAATTTCAAAGCAACGTTTAAGCAGCGGCTTCGCAAAAACAGAGCAAAAACCTTGCCTTTTTCAAGTCAGTCGTCTAACACGAGACGCTGGGATTAGTTTGACCGTTTAAATTTTACGCCAACCTCCATATTGGACCGAAGTATCTCGTGGTTATTTACCGTGAAAAAGGCGAAGAAAAGGTTATTATAACCGCCTACTTCACTTCTAATGTAGCTAGGGTTAAGGGCGAAATAGTATGGAAAAAGTTGCGGTAAGCCTAGAAAAAATTGATTTGGACTATGACGAAGAAGCGGATGTGCTATATATAAGCTTTGGAAAGCCCAGACAAGCCCAAGACAGCATTGAAGTTGAGGATGGAATAATCTACCGCATAGCAGACAACGAAATAGTAGGCATAACCATAACAAACTTCAAAGCCAGAGCACTCAAAAAATAATTTGATTTATAAAATTTAAACGTAAGTTTTAGTCCATCCGGCCCCACCAAGGCATAAACCAGCCCCTTTTGGAAAGGGGGCAAAATTTTATTATTTCATTATTTTTGCGATGAAATTTTTTATTTCATTGGACGATGTTGTCACATCGGCAACTAATTTCCCCAGTTCAGTAACCCTGTAAACTCTTTTTCTGCTTGTCGAAACTGCTTCAATTAAGCCTTCGCGTTCCATGGAGTAAAGTTTGAAGTACACGCTTCCCGGGCTTAAAAATAAATTAAATCGGTCTTGGATAAACAATAAAACATCGTATCCGCTGAAGGTATCATCTCTAAAGTGGCGCAAAACAATTACGTCTAAAAAATTGCTCACTAAACGTTCAATAAACTTCCTTTTTATCTCAAAAATAAGTTTCTCATTTTTGTCAGACATAACAAAGCACCGTTTAAATAATAAAGTAATAATGTAATTGAAGCTTATATAGAATACTATGTCTTACGAAACTTTAATAGTCCATTACGCAAAATTAGACCCTTCTCTCCTTTTAGGATGCGCTGCAGACTCACTTGGCGCTCTGCTAAGTACATTTTCGCTTCTTTCTTTCAAGCATTAGCCATTTCTATGCTATCCTTAGTTTGCTGAAACGCTTCAAAAAATGGACGCAAGAACCCTAAAACCCCAAAGACAACCATGATCTATTTCCGATTATTTTTAAAGATGTTCGGCAATGTCATGCAGTAAGTTTAGCTAATTTCACAAAGTTTAGAGACCTTTGCACGTGAGGCCAGCCATACAAACCAAGCTTGCTCATCTGTTTTTGGAATAGTCCTCAACAAGTTTAAGTAAAGACTGTTCATTCGCTCCCTATTTCATCCTAAACGGCTTTGGCTACTATGTTGAGGCTTGTTAGTGGGCTCAAGGGCTGTAAGTTTGTTAGGTCTCCGTAATATGCTATTGTCTCCCATCCGGCTTTTTCCAACAGTGAACTGAGCTCTTTTAGGCTGTATATGTGGAGTTGGAAGTCTACTTTGTCTATAAATTTTAAATTGTCTACGCCTTTCTTATAAAATGCCCATGTTGTGGTTATTTGGGCCTTTTTTGGGTCGTAGCGGCTATTTTCTAGAATTACTAGGTCATCTATTTCTGAGTAGGTTGTTGGTGTAAACTTTAGTGAAAAGAATTCTGTGTGGGCTGTTTCAGCAATAAATAGTATCGCGTCTTTCCTTGAAAGTTCTCTCGCTTGCTTGAAGATGCTTAAATCCTCCTCTTGAGAGAAATAGCCTATTGAAGTCCAAGCGTTTACGATTACATCAAATGGTTCGGAAACCCACCTAAGAATTTCTTTCAACCTCCGCACATCCCCCTCTACAAATCTTGTTCTATCTGAAACGCCGTGCTCCTTCGCCTTTTTATTAGCGTCTTCTATGAAAGCCTTTGAAATATCCACGCCCACGGCTTTGAACCTTTCTTTGCCATGTAAACTGAGATGCGTCCGTTTCCACAGCATAAGTCAAGTAAATTTCCAGAAAAAATATTGAAACTACTTAACGCTTTTAGCATTCCGTTAACAAGCCCTTCAGTTCTGGCCCACCTTTCATTGAGAAGTTTTAGGAATATATCCGCCCTTTCAACGAAAAGCTTCTTAATCCACTCTTCCATACGCTACTCTCGCATTTTCTTAAACCTTCATTTCACTTGTATATTTTTATTGGTTTTCCAAGTTTTGTGTGGTCCAATTCCTTTATGCCCAGTCCATGGGCTTTTGGAAAAATTCGCATGGAATTTTTGACTTTTACTCCGCCTTTCTTTGCAAGTTTGTCTTTTAGGAGGATGTCTGAATCCAAGTCTGCATATTGTATGTTTTTTATTGCTGCTGCCAGGTGGGTTCCGGCGGCTATGCCAATTTCTGATTCGCCCATGCATCCTATCATGCATTGTATGCCTGCTGCTTCGGCTACGGCTGCTATTTTCTTGGCTTTGTGGATTCCTCCGCTTTTCATTAACTTAATGTTTATTAGGTCTATGGCTTCGGCCTTTATTAGGCGTAGGGCGTCTTCGGGCGAGTGGACGCTTTCATCCGCCATTATCGGTATAGGGGAGTTTCGTTTCACTTCTATCAAGCCTTTTAAGTTTTCGGCTGGGACGGGTTGCTCTGCAAACTGTATGTTATATTTTTCCATTTTGTTTAGGGCTTCTATGGCTTGTCTGGGTGTCCAGCCTTGGTTTGCATCTATTCTTATTTGGATGTTGTCGCCGACGGCCTTGCGGATAAGCTTCACCCGTTCAACGTCTTCTTGCGGGTTTATGCCAACCTTAACTTTTAGGGCTTTGAACCCGCGTTTTACGGCTTTAAGGGCGTCTCTTGCCATTTCTTTGGGAGATTTTATTCCTAATGTTATGTCGGTTAACACTTCTGTTCTGTATCCGCCTAAGAGCCTAAAAAGCTCTTTTCGGGCAGTTTTGCCCAAAATGTCGTGGAGGGTGATGTCTATGGCTGCCTTTGCCGCGGGGTTTCCAGCCACAACATCATCCATAAGCTCAATATTTTGTTCAATTCGAAGGGGACACATGCCAATCAATTTTGGCGCAATCCTATCAATAGTTTGTATAACTGTCTCTACAGTTTCGCCAGTAACCCTTTGAGAGGGGGAAGCTTCACCCCAGCCTATAACGCCGTAATCCGTAACTATTTTGACTATCACGTTGTGGCTTTCGGTGCTTGCGCCTGGTGCAATGCGGAAGGGTTCGTGGTAAGCCAATGTTACGGGGTAAACTTCAATCTGCTTGATTCCCACATTGACGCACCAAGCTGAATAGTATGTGAGTGTTTGTTGAAAAAGCTTTTACTCACTTTCCAATAGTATTATAATCTTTAAAGGATAGGCTGAAGTTCAATCTACAGCAACTACACGCTTAAACAAGTAAAAGTTATGGGAAAATCTTGTTAAATTTCTTCTGTTGGCTTTGCTTCCCGTCTCTTCAATCCTTTGAATTTTATTTTTGCTGTTAGGATTTTCTCTGTTGCAAAAAGCCTTGACGCAGCGTACATAACAATTATTGTGAAGGCCGAAACATATATTATGCCGAACACAACCGACAGATAATCTTCCATTATAACGGCTTTTGAGGCTATGACTGGTTGGCTGAAGGGAATGGCGTAAAAAACTAGCCTTAGGGCGTATGGTAAAGCGTTGATGTCCAAATACATTAGGGCGATTGATGGGAGAAAAATTAACGGGTAAACATAGCTTATGAAGGATTGGGCGCTTCTAACGTCTTCTGCGAAAGCAGACATGATGACAGCCAACGCCAAAGCCGAAAGCATAGTTACAAAAAGCGCTAAACCCAAAAGGAGATAACCCCAAAAAGATGGAACAAGCCCTAATGCAGCTAAATCCAAGTTTGCGCCAGCCGGAACCCCAGCCATGACAGAGCCTAGAAGGTAGCTGTAGCCAGCCATATATGCTATTGCGCCGATAGCTGCCACGAGAATTGAGCTTGAGAGTTTGCCCCAAAGGATTGCAAGTCGGTCCATGGGCAATGTTAAAAGTGTTTCAAGGGTTTTTTCCTCCTTTTCCATGGCAACCGAAGTCGCAGCAATCTGAACGGAATATGTAAGCAAAATGATTATTGTGATTGGTAAGGCAATTGACTGGGACATCAACAGCCCAGAAAGGGCTGCGGGATCCACACCACGCTTAATTTCGCCTTTAATTATTGCCGCTTTTTCAGCATACAATACGTCTGGAGATATCGCCCTATTAAACTGGTTTATTAAGGAATCAACTACAGAAGAGCCTACACTTTCAAAGGCACTTGTTCCCAGCAAGGCCCCATAAAATCTAACAGAAGCCTTTACACTCGCGTTGTTAAAGTGGGCTGTTACATTTTCGCTGAACCCTCTTGGAATTTCTAATATTTGTGTAGTGTTATATTTGGACAACAGCTCTAATGCCCTTTCATTGTTCAGTTCGGTGGCGTTTTCAACAAGAACTTTAGCGCCCAAGCCCTTTAAAAAATCTATAAAAGTGCAGGACCAGTTTCCGCCGTCGTTGTTCACCACCAACAACGTTGCTTTTATCGCTTGTTCCTGCGCTGTTTGCATTGCATAGCTCATAATCCCGCCCAAAACGGGAAACATCACCAGTGGAACAACAACCATTCCCAAAAGAATTTTTGGGTCCCTTACAAGCTCCTTGAGTTCTTTTAAGAGGAAGTTTCCAAAGCCCTTAAGCAATTCCAACCACCTTCGCAAAAACCTCCTCCAAATTCGCGCATCCAAACTTTTCCTTAAGCTCTCCGGGTGCGCCTTCAGCCATGAGCCTACCCTTATTTATTAAGGCAACCCTGCTGCACAAGTGTTCAACTTCAAGCATGTTGTGGCTTGATAGAAGTACTGTAACACCATGCTCGCTAACATACTTTTTGATTATTTCTCTAACGTGATGGGAGTGAATAACATCCAAGCCGCTTGTTGGCTCATCTAAAATGGCCAGTTTAGGCTTTAGCATAAGAGCCCTTGCAACCAAAAGCCTCCGCTTCATTCCCTTACTGTAAGTTTTTGTTTTGTCCTTGAGGCGCTCGCCCAAACCAGAAATCTGCGCAGCCTCAGCAACCATCGCGCGAACATCCTCCCTATTCTTAGCGTTAAATTTAGCCATAAACTCAAGATACTCCCAGCCGGAAAGATATCTGTAGGCTCCAGCCTCCTCTGGAAGATAAGAAATTATTTCCCGAACTTTAGCCGCATCGCCAACAACGTCCAAACCAAAAACCCTTGCAGTTCCAGACGTAGGCAACAGTAATGTTGAAATTATTCTTAGGGCCGTTGTTTTTCCAGCGCCATTTGGACCTATAAGGCCGAAAATTTCTCCTTTCACGACCTTAAAGCTTAGATTATCTAATGCTACAACATTTCCGAATTTCTTCGTTAGATGTTCAACTTCCATGGCAATTTCCAATCTGACCACAAGCATTACACGATATTGAAATGTCACATAAATGTTTTCTACTATTTATTTTGACTTTCTCTTAGGTTTGGCTAAAAGCCCGTAAACTATTAGGGAAAAGCCTAAAATACACATTAAAGTTCCAAATCCATAGAAGGGATGGAATACAACGGGCATTTTTCCCTTTAATTTTATATAACCCGAAATGTTTACCGTGGTTGTTTCTTCATTTGCTATCTCTAAACATATAAAATCAACATTAGCACGTATGTTTTCATCTACATTGACCTTAACTATTTTAGTGATGTTCGTCCCCTTTTCGTCAAAAATTGGATTTGGAATATATGTTCTGCTAGAATTTGGATAAGGCAATAACCTTCCAATCTTAACTCTAACAGGGCTTGAAGCCGTCACATTAAGCTCCAAAAACAGTTCAGAAATCTCCCCTTGTTCAAAAAGCTGTCTAAACATAGTGTTATTGCCCATTACGCGGCGAATAAATAACCATAATGTGCTGTTATATTCGTTTAAGGCTTCGTTCCAATGTGGATATAATGTTGAGGGGGTGGGATTCCATTCGTCTAATACTTGTTCCTCCAATCGTGTTTCACTAACGAAAAAGCTAATGATCCCTAAAATTAAGATTAATAGGGCAATTGTAACTGCGAACTTTTTCATCGGTATCCAACAGAATTTGCTTATACTTATGATATTAACTTTAGCTTACGCGTTACGGGCAAATTATATGGAATTGGATGGTGAACTCGATGGGACTTCGTACAGAACTCCTTCCTCAGACAATATTATGACGCTTCCGCATTTTTTGCATTTGTAATATCGATTTATACCTTTCTCGCCTTTTTGCTCTCCAAGAAGCTCAACATCACCGTGGGTGCACTTGTTTTGCATTTATTGTAGCTCCATATGCCATTAAATCAGCAATAATTAGGATGAGGCGATATATAATTGCTTTTTTCTGTTCGCTGACTGAGAGAAGTAGAGGCATAGCTTAAATTTCCTTCTTAGTGTTTAGAGACCTCCAGCTATTATTGGCACTATTACGATTTCGTCCATATCCTTTAATTTTGCTTTGGGACCACCGATGAATTCTATGCGTCTGCCATTTACCAAAACTGTTAGGCTAACGTCTTCTAGGCTTATTTTAACCCCCCTTTCTCTTTCGAGTTTTGCTAAAACATCCTCAACTGTAACATCATCTTGCAAAAAAAGCCAAATATCTGTCATGCCGAATTTGTGGTGCGAATCTCCAGCGAATTTCACGCGAACCTTCATTTAAATCACAAAAAATTATGGGGATTTTGGGTAAATTTCCTCGACTGCTTTAGCCAACCCTAATGCGGCTAATTTTTCTTTGGTGGGTATTCCCTGCTCGTTCCAACCTCTAACCCTATAATAGTCTTTGAGAAGCAGATCAAGTTCAAAAACTTGCCCTTGAGATGGTTTTCTAGGCATTGGTTCTTTGAGGATCCTTTCTGGCATCGTGTCGTGGCTGATGTCGAAGCCTTCTCTAACTGCGAATGCCCTTTCAAGGTTAAATATTCTTTCTCCCACAAGCCACAGGTATTTTGGATCCTTAAACTTTTCAATGCCCGTGGCTGAGTATAACAGTTTGCTGTATAAATCTAGGGTTATCATATCATTACTTAAGGGGAAAGAGCAAAACACTGCTGTTTCAGCTGCTGCAGTTTCATCCTGCACGTACTTGGTTATTTCGCCCTTGCCTTCTGTGGATAATGGATCTACTTTTCTGGGGATCCCCAAAATCTCAAATTTGTTCCAGCCGATGCAGTGGTTTGCGCCTACAGGGGACGTTGCAAAGTTTAATCCATGAGCTTTTAATGAACGGGGATCGTAGGCTGGAAGCTCAAGGCCCTTGACGTGGATGGCATATTTTTCGGCGCCTCTTCCTATAACCTCCGCTGCTTTTTTGACGCCTTCTGCAAGCAGATCGCCAATGCCTATCCTAAGGGCAATGCGCCTCACAAGCTCCACTAAAACTTCTGGGTCACCCCACCTAAGTTCGAGGCCTCCCGTCTCACTTTTTCCTATAATGCCTTTCTCGTAGAGTTCTGTTGCGAAGGCTATTGCAACTCCGGTTGATATTGTGTCTAGGCCATAAAGGTCTGAAAGCATGTTGGCATAGGCTATTGATTCTATATTGCTGTTTCCAAAAGCTCCTCCGAATGACCAGTGGGTTTCATATTCTGGGAAATCCCAAACAATTCCAGCGTAAGGTCCTTTTGTAAGCTTAAATGTCTTCCAACACCTCATCATACAGCCAAAGCATCCGCCATGCTTAACCACGTAGCTTGCTAAAACCTCTGGTGTAAATCTGTGGGCTCCTTCGAATGGAAGTTGCTTGAAATTATATGTTGGAAAGTTACCCAACGTGTAAAACAGGTAAACTATGCCATTTGTGCCTAAGCTTCTAAATCCTTCCAAGGCTGGACTTTTACGATAAGCTTCAATTTGCTCCTTCACAGCTTCGTCAAATGCCTTCTCATCGTGGATTGCTGGCTTCTTAGAGCCTTTTATGGCTATTGCCTTAAGTTTTTTAGATCCCATAACCGCGCCACCACCGCCCCTCGACGCAGTTCGCATGTCGTCGCTTACGATGGCTGAAATTTTAACAAGCCTCTCGCCTGCGGGTCCAATCATAACCATTTTGGCATTTTGGTCGGTTTCTTCACGAATGAAATCGCGTGTAGCGAGGGTTGTCATACCCCAAACTTTAGTTGCATCCCTAAACTCGATTTTGTCGTCATTTATCCAAATGTATGTGGGCTTTTCAGATGAACCTTCAACAATTATTGCATCATATCCAGCAAACTTCATTTCTGCGCCGAAAAAGCCTCCGCCCACGCTTCTACAGTAAGTGTTTGTGAGCGGAGACTTGAACTGTGCAATCCATCTGCTTGCTGACTGAACCTTTGTGCCCGCCAAAGGCCCCACCGATAAAACCAATTTGTTGTTTGGACCTAATGGGTCAGCGCCTCTTGGCACTTCGTTAAAAAGTATGTTGATGCCAAACCCGCGGCCACCAATGAAGTCTTCAATGAGCTTTCTGTTCAATGGCTCTACAACATATTTTTGTTGCGTTAGATTTATCCTCAACGCTTGCCCCATGTAGCCAAACCAAGGATTAGACTTTCCACCCATACACATTCCTCAACGAATTTATCCATGACGCGTATAAGAATTTTAAATTTTTCATTTGACATCCCAATTTTGCACATGATTCTAAGTTTTTAAGTAAGTGTGGATTTTGGAAGGAGCGTCAGCTAATTGCATAGGGTTCTATTCCCTTTGGCAGAGTCAAAATTTGCTATTAAACATAACTTTTTGCTTACTTTGAAAAATTTTGGAATTTTAAAAACAAAATTTTTATTACACATTATAAATTATGAGTAGGAGTGGTAAATATGGTGCGTTCCGAAGATTTAATCAATGCTCTAGCAGATCTAAAGGAAGAAGAAGCCGTCAAAATGGTTGAAGACATGCTTAAGGCAGGCGAAGACCCATTTAAAATCATGGAGTACATCCGCAAGGCCATGGAGGTCGTTGGCAACCGTTTCGCCAACAGCGAGTACTTCATATCTGACCTTATTTATGCTGGCGAAATACTCAAAACCATAACCGCAATGATAAAGCCTAAACTAACAAAAAAAGAAGCCCAACCTAAACGTTTAGGCAAAATTGTTTTTGGAACAGTCGCCGGCGACATACATGACATTGGCAAGGACATTGTGGTTTTCATGTTAGAGGTTAACGGCTTTGAAGTTTATGATCTGGGCGTTGATGTTCCAGAAGAAAAGTTTGTCGAGAAGATAAAGGAAACTGGCGCCACAATAGTTGGGTTAAGCGGTTTCTTAACACTAGCTTTCGACTCCATGAAAAGAACTGTTGAAGCCATAGAAAAAGCAGGCTTAAGAGACAAGGTGAAAATTATGATTGGAGGCGGACAAATAACCGAAGAGATAAGACGCTATGTCGGCGCAGACGCTTACGGCAAAGACGCCATGGAAGCTGTGGCTTTGGCAAAAAAATGGGTAGGGGTGAAATGAAAGTTGTCGGCAGATGAAAAAAGAGAGGAGTTATTCAAACGGTGGCTTTCTCCTCAAGGCGTGACATTTGCCAGCGAAAAAGCTGAAAAAGACTATAAGGAGAGAGTAACCCGCATAAAGGACGCCATTCAATTGAAAAAATTGCCCGATAGAGTGCCTGTTTTTCCAATAGTAGGGTTTTTCCCAGCTTACTATGTTGGATTAACTGCCTACGACATGATGTACGATTATGAGAAGCTTACCTTCGCATTTAAAAAATATGTTTTAGACTTTGAGCCTGACGCTCATGGAGGAGCAATAGGCCCCGGACCTGGAAAATTCTTTGAAATCCTAGATTATAAGTTGTATGCTTGGCCTGGGCACGGTGTTCCCCCGGAAAGCTCTTACCAGTGCATTGAAGGCGAATACATGAAGGCAGAAGAATATGACTCTTTGATACAAGATCCAACACACTTTTTCCTAACAACATACTTCCCAAGGGTGTTTGGCGCTTTGGAGCCCTTCAAAAAGCTTCCGCAGTTCACCAACATTTTAGAAATGTATGGAGGCTTTACGCCAGTTAATTTTATACCTTTTGGCTTACCAGACGTGCAAGCTGCTTTAAAGGCGATTATGGATGCGGGAAGCGAAGCCTTAAAGTGGATAGGGCACGTGGTAAAGTGGGAGCAGGAAATCACAGCTGCCGGGTTCCCCAACTTTTGGGGTGGAGGAACTAAGGCTCCCTTCGACACGCTCGGCGACACGCTTAGAGGAACAAAGGGAATAATGCTGGACATGTACCGCAATAAGGACAAGCTCTTACAAGCCATGGAAGTAATAACGCCACTAATGATTAAAATGGGGGCTTCAGCGGCAAAGATGAATGGAAACCCAATAGTGTTTATACCCTTGCATAAGGGTGCCGACGGATTCATGTCCGCCAAACAGTTTGAAACTTTCTATTGGCCCACCCTCAGAAAAGTTATGATAGGCTTAATAAACGAGGGATGTGTACCATTTGCATGGGCGGAAGGGGGCTACGGGTCACGCCTAGAAATAATTAAAGATTTGCCCAAAGGCAAGACTATATGGGGGTTTGACCAGACGGACATGAACAAAGTTAAGGAAATCTTAGGCGACGTGGCATGCATTGGGGGTAATGTGCCAAGCGCATTACTGCAGGTGGGCACGCCTAAAGACGTGGAAAAATATGTGAAGACTCTTATAGAAACTGCTGGTGAAGGTGGAGGATTCATTGTAATGAATGGGGCTGTTATTGATCAAGCAAAACCAGAAAATGTGAAGGCAATGATTGACGCCACCAAAAAGTATGGCGTCTACAAATAACAGAATTGCGATGGGATCAATTTGAAATTTATTGAGGGAATAAAGGTCACAAAAAAATTCGGTGGGCTAACCGCCCTAAACAACGTGGATTTCAGCATAGACGAGGGAGAAATAGTCGGCCTCATAGGTCCTAACGGCGCTGGGAAGAGCACACTTTTTAACGTGATTTCTGGGGCCTTGCGCCCAACCTCTGGAAAAATAAAGTTTAAAGACAAGGATATAACTGGTCTTAGGCCCCACAAAATTTGTAGGTTGGGCATTGGAAGAACGTTTCAAATACCAAAACCTTTCCTCAACATGACAGTTTATGAGAATTTATGGGCAGCTACACTTTTCAGAAGCGGAAAAAATAGTGGGTCTTCAGACATCAAACAAGAACTTAATGAAATATTGGAAAAATTTGGGTTGGCTGAAAAAAGTATGATGCCGGCCTCAAGTTTAACGGTTTTCCAGCAAAGAATGCTTGAAATTGCAAGGGCTCTTTCAACAAAGCCTAAACTTTTATTGTTGGATGAGGTTATGGCAGGTTTAAACCCTACAGAAACCGTGCAAATGCTTAAGGTCATTAGGGAACTACGTAATGAAGAAGAAATTACCATTTTCATGATTGAACATAACATGCGCGCTGTGATGGAGATAGCAGACCGCATCATAGTATTGCATCAAGGCACGAAACTAGCTGAGGGAAAGCCTAAAGAGATATGTCGAGACCCCTCAGTTATTGAAGCCTATCTTGGTGAAGCCTATGTTGGAAGTTGAAAAGCTAAACGTCTTCCGTGGTCGACTGCAAGTTTTATGGGACGTTTCCATCAATGTAGAAAAGGGTGAGATTGCAACATTAGTGGGCGCCAACGGAGCTGGAAAATCTACACTTTTAAACGCAATTGCCGGGCTCTTAAAACCAGCTTCCGGAACCATTCGCTTTAATGGTAAAGTAATTAATGGCATACCTCCCCACAAAATTGTAAATTCGGGTATAGCATTTGTACCTGAAGATAGAAAGCTTTTCCCCTACATGACTGTGCGCGAAAACTTATATTTAGGCGCCTATAGCTCTAGGGGAAAAGCTTCTAAAAAAGAAATGCTTGAAACAGTTTATCAACTCTTTCCGGTGTTGAAGGCTAGAGAAAAACAGTTGGCTATTACACTTAGCGGTGGAGAGCAGAGAATGCTCGCCATAGCGCGTGGTTTGATGTCAAATCCAGATTTGTTAATACTTGATGAGCCATCGCAGGGGATATCGCCCAAACTTACTTTGGAAATATTTGATGCTTTGAGAAAGCTTAGGGAAAGTGGACGCACAATATTGGTTGCTGAACAAAACGTTTATTACGCATTAAAAAATGCTGACCGAGCATATGTTATGGAAACTGGCAAGATAACGCTTGAGGGAAGTGGAAAAGAACTTTTGAACAACGATTATGTTAAAAAGGCGTTTTTGGGCCTTTAATCGACTTTATTTTTCCATTTATTTTTCCAAAAAACTTTGTTGATTTGACTTTTTCAATGGCTCCCATTATTCCGTAGGGCATAAACAGTATGATGACTATTAGGGTTAGCCCAACAATTAATTTGAAGTAAGCAGTATATTCCGCGTTCGCGCGTAAATATTCGCTAATTAAGGCCAAGGTTGCCGATCCTAATATTGGACCATAGGCTGATCCTATTCCACCTAACAGTACCATTACTGCTGGTAGGAAGGAATAGTCTGTAAGAAACATTGCATCAACGTTCGTAGACGGAAACCTAATCGCGTAACTTCCTCCTATTAAGCCTATGCACATGGCGCTAATCGCAAAGCCTAGGACTTTATATAAGTTGGTGTTTACGCCAACATGGGCGGCGGCATCTTCACATTCACCTATCATCCTTAACGCAATGCCAAATTTAGATTTACGTAAGAAAGTTATCAAAAGAAGTGTTGCAAGCATGGTTGTTAATACCGAATAATATACGGTCTGAGAATCGAAATAAGGGAGGAAGATTATGTAGGTCTTCATTATAACTGTCTGCCAATATTTGATAATGCCTTTAACTAGCTCACCAAACCCGAATGTAGCTATGGCGAAGTATATACCTTTCAGCCTTAAACTTATTGAACCAATTGCTAAAGCTAATGCAAAATTTATCAGTCCAGCTAAAAGTACAATAGCCGGAAATGGCAAAATTGGCCATATACCCTTTTTAACGCTGAAGTTCAAGTATATAGCAGTGATATATAACCCAGTTCCAAAGAAGGCAACAGATCCTAACGCAATATATTTTGTCTGCCCTGAGAAGAAATGCCAGCATACTGAAAGAGCGATCCATATAAGAATGTCCCGTAAAACTGATAAGCGATATACTCCTATAAGGTATGGAGCACTTGCTAATATTGCTATGAAAATTAGCGAAATAAGAATCTTTAAGTTTACTATTTTACCTTTCAACATGGCTATCTCCCAAATAATCCTTTAGGTCTAACTACCAGCATTATGATTAGGAAGACATACACTACTGGCATGGTTAGTAAGGGGCTTTGGGTCGAGGTGATATAATAAACGTACCCAATAATGAAGCCTCCAAGCAAGCTGCCGATGAAGCTTCCCATGCCGCCTATAACTATAATCGTCAAGGCGATGAAAGTGTAGATTGCTCCAGTAAGGGGACTTAAATTCGGAAAAATCATGGTCATCAATGAGCCTGCCAAAGCGCTTAGAAGAACACTTAAGCCAAAGGATAACATATGGATCATAAATATGTTTATTCCAATTACTTGAGCACCTGTTTGTTCTTGGGAGGTAGCCCTCAAGGCTAAGCCTATTCTTGTAGAACGCAAGGTTACATACAAAAGTACGCTAATGATTATTGATGCAGCTAGAGTTACTATCCTATTTAATTCTATCTGTATGTCCATTATTTGTATAGTTTCTTTGAGATAAGGAACACCCACGTACTGTATTTGAGGATTGTGACTCATAATAATACTAATAATGTTCTGGATTATGAAGAAAAGGGCGAAGCAAGCCAAAAGCGATTTGGCTTCAAGCTCTTCAGGAGACATTGACATTTTGACTAACCTTCGAAAAGCAAGTAGGTAAACCAAAATTCCTATGGCGAACACTGTTGGTCCGCTTATCAAAAGAGAAACCAGTGGATTGATATTATAATAACCGAATAAGACGGCTGTTATTAGAGCGCCAATCATTAGGAATTCTCCGTGAGCTACATTCAAAATTCGCGTAACACCATATTGAAGGTTGAGGCCTATGGCTATTAAAGAGAATAATGCTCCATTAACAAGGCCTCTAAGGATTATGTCCCACAAAATCACATACCTCCACTTTTAAAGAGAAGAACATTTTATAGTGATGGTTTTTCTCCATGCAAGAGACCCCAATTATACCCGAATAAAGATATCATCTTTTTTAAGCCTTACGCATAATCTTAAGGGAATCTCTTCATCTTTTAAACCGTGCGGCTTAGAAGCTTTTGTCTATAACAAAAGAAAAAGGGAGGTTTAAAATGGATAGGTCACTTTCGTCCCGAAAGCTTTGGCTATTTTAGCTAGGTCGAGTATGTTTACTAAGCCATTTCTATCTATGTCGGCAGCCGGGTCCCATCTTGGGCTTCTCGGTGGAGGTGCAGAGGTTCCGTATGCCTTAGCTGCAATAGATATGTCTATGATATTAACGATTCCATCTCTTTTAACGTCAGGGACTTCTGCCCATGACCATGGGAACTTTGGATAAATTACGCTTGCTGATTTTCTCTCTGGTGGCCAAACGACTTCCATTAGTTCTCCGCCTTGCCACTGGCTTATTGTCCCATGATTTTCAATCTCTGGGCTTCGGCCAGTCCGGAACTTGTACTTTCCTGCCTTGGTGTCGAATGTTTCTGTTTCAAGCGCGTCTCTTATTTTCGCTCTGTCAAGACCATACTTCTCAACCGCGAGGAACATGCATTCGAGACCGCAGTAGAACGACATGGAGGCGGGGAAGGGTAGGTAGCCAAGACGTTGTTCATGTTCTATAGCCCACTCCCAATACTTTGGAACTGATTTGTAATCTGTAGAGGGGAAGCCGTTGTAGTAGGTGACTCCTGCCATTTGTCCATAAGTGAATCCAAATGGGCCAAAGACAAGGAATGATAATTCCATGACGGGTCCTATGAACAATAGTTTCGGGTTGTAGTCTAGCGCTATGCACGTATGTACAAAATATGCACCTTCATCATAACCGCAGAGCATGGCCACATCAACATTTGCGTCCCTAAATTGGGTTACTATTGGGGTGAAGTCTGTTGGTGGGTTAAATGCATCATATTCTATGAGAACTGGCACCGAAATTCCTATTGCCTCTAGTTTGGCTTTTATTCCGTTAGCGTGTTCTATGCCGTGTTCGTCTGAGCGGTAGGTTATTCCAACTTTGCGAATCTTCCATTCATCTTTTACTTTCTGATTTATGTCTGAAAAGAGTGCCGCAAGCTGTTCTCCATCCTCCCATGGAACACCAAGTGTTAGGAAGATCCACCGGTATTCGCCCCTCATCATTGCCTCTGAAAGTGAGTCTGAACCAACTGTCAATCCAACTACCGGGTAGTGGTACGCATCAAGCAATGGGAATACTGCGACGTTAAATGCTGTGCCCCAAGGTCCAAAGACAAGATCAACTTTGTCTTCAGTTATGAGCTTTTCGTAAAGCCTTAACGTTTTTTCTGGATCAAATTCATTGTCATACTCTATGTATCTAATGGGTAAGCGTTTTCCAAGTTCAGGCACATAAAGGCCGCCCTTCGCGTTGTAATCTTGAATGAGCATTTTGTAATAGGCATGATGTATTGAGCAGGGACCAGCAGCGGGAGTGGTTAATGGATGCGCCCATCCAATAACTACTTCCGTCTTTTCTGCCTTGACGGGCTGCATGCCAAATGCCATAGTGAGCATTGCAAGCGTTAAGATTATTCCTAAAATTACTTTTCCTCTCACTTTTCTCCCTCACAAAAAGGGCTATCAAAGATGTTTATAAGGTTTATGTAACATTGTTCCACCATGGATCCATTTGCACTGTTTTGTTCACAGTCTGCTCGCTCTCTTTGTAGAAACATTAATAGAAAAAATTGGGATTGAAGTTTTTCAATTTGTTGATTTCCTTTTCACGTTAGGGTTTAATCACGGACCTCCCCAGTATTCGCCCGCCTTTAATTTGCTCAAATGCTTCGTTAACTTCCTCAAGCTTGAAAGTTTTTGTTGTAACCGATTTCACTACTCCCCGTTTTGCTAATTCAACGAGGTCGACGAGGTCCTTGTGTGTGCCGACTTTTACACCAGATATTGTCAGTTCATAATTAACAGCGTTGTCTGGCAAAATTTTGAGGGGCCCAGGCCCTACGCCAACCACAAAGAATCGTCCAAGCACGCCAAGCATTTTTAACCCATTTTCTATGGTTTGTTCGAAGCCAACAAAATCCAGCACAATGTTTGCGCCGCGTCCGCCTGTTATTTTCAAGACTTCGTTAACCGGGTCTTTGGCTGCGTCAACAATGTAATCTGCCCCAAATCTTTTTGCCATCTCCAATTTTGGGCCGGATCTGCTTACAGCTATGACCTTTGCGCCAAAGGCTTTAGCTATTTGAACGGCGAATGTTCCTAAACCTCCAACACCGTAAACCACGACCGTATCGCTTGGTGTTACGGCCGCTTTTCTTAAAGCCCTAAATACGGTTACTCCGCCGCATGCTAACGGCGCGACGTCTTCTGGATTTAAATTTTCAATGTTAATAAGCGCCTTCGAAGGTACTGTTATGTATTCGGCGTAGCCCCCATCCCTTCCAAATCCGATGGGCCTATTGTTTATGCAGCAGTTTTCAAATCCTGTCCTGCACATCATACAAGAGCCGCATGCGTAGGCTGTCCAAGAGTCAACTAAAACCGAGTCGCCAACTTTGAAATCTGCAACCTCAGAGCCTAATTCAACGATTTTGCCTGCAATTTCATGCCCCAAAGTCCAAGGTCTCGTGCCGCCAAACTTTTCAGTTGGTAATAACCCTTCTGCGAGGTGAATATCTGTGTGGCAAATTCCACAAGCATCAATTTTTATTAAGGCTTCGTTTGGTCCAGGTTTTTGCACTTCAACTTCATCAAGCTTCAATGGTTGTCCATACTCATGTACTCTCATCGCTTTCATAATGACACGCTTTTAAATAGAGATTACTGAGCTTTTCAATTTTTTGCTCTAGTTTAAAAGTTTGGCATGATCAAAAATAAATGGAGAGATTGTGTTTTATTCTCTTATTGGAGTCGCCTTCCAGAAGTAGACGTACATGCCATCTTCGCGTCTGAGGTCTACTCTCCTAAAGGTTAGCTTTACTGGCAAGTCTATTTTTAGTTCTTCCGCGTCCACGTCTGTTAAGTCTAGGAAGACTCTGCCTCCGCCCTCTAGGTTGATTAGGCCTACTGGCGTATTTTCCCTTATTGGGTCGAAGGAGTATGAAAACAGTCTGCCCTCCTTATCACGTAATTGAACTTCTTCAAAGTTGTCTTTGGCTTGACATTTTATGCATACTCGCTGCGGAGGATATTGGACGGTTCCGCATTTTTTGCATTTAACCCCATTTAGTGGATATATGCGGTTGTTCTCCCTCCAAATTGCTGTGGCGCTGGGATAAGAGACGGTCATATCTATTCTTGGTTCGGGCATTTTGACGAGTTTACGCCATTTAAGGTATGTGGTGTAATCGCGTAACATCTTTTTGTTTGCAACCTTAGTGCTTAGTTTATGCTTTCCATGTTGAAACTTCTTTACTTCTTCTGTGACTTCGAAAAGGAATGCGTCGCTTCCGCTTCCGTAGCTGGCCATCAACAGCTTATCGCCGGGGTTTGATTGCTCGAGCGCTGCTGCAAGCAGCATTAGTGGCTGGGCAGTTCCCGTGTTTCCTATGGTATCCATTAGAGGATCTTGAAGTTGAACTTTTGGGTCTAGGCCTAAGCTTCTGGCAAGCTCTAATCCCCTTCTTAAGTCTGGAATTGGAAGCGCTGCTTTGGTTAGTTCCTTCGCGCTTAGTCCTGCATCGTTCATCAACTTTGATACTGTTTCCTTAACGACTCTAAGGTAGCCGCAAGAGTAGACGTATCTGTCTTCCCATGAGTTAACAAATAGGTCGACGTCCCTGCGCCAAAAATCATATATCTCATCATAAACGTGAGTGCTAAATTTTAAATCTGCAATTTGGCCGTCTTTCCCTATCAAAAGAGCTGCTGCTCCATCCCCGAAGGTCTGTTCAAGGCTGGATCCCGGTGCTCCTAAACGGCAATCGGCTGCTGTGACGAGCACTTGCCTTGCCGCGTTGGATTTAACCATGTCGAAAGCGAGTTTTAAGGCGCCGGTGCCGGCTCTAAGAGACCCGGAGAAGTCTGCTGTAAAAACATCGGAGTGGAGGCCAATAACTGCAGCTATTGTGGCTGACACGCTCTTCTCTTTAAAAGGAGATGTGGTGGAAGCAAAGAACACGCCGTCAATAGAGTCGGTTTGCATGTTGCCAATACAGTCTAAGGCTGCGGCCACAGCCATTGTTAAGCTGTCTTCATCCTTGCCAGCTACCGACCTTTCGCCTTGTGGGCTGCCGCCAAGCAATTCTCGCCTTATCCGCCAAATAGGAATGTGAACGCCATATGAGGATATTCCAACCATTTTAGTTTCACCTCAAGCCAAAAATTGCCACAGCTGCATTCTGGGAGTCAATTGGAGTGCCACCGCATGTGTGAGATAATCCCATCTGATTCTTTATTTTCACTTGACGTTGACCAGCTTTCCCCTGAAGTTGCTTGTAAACCTCATACATCATTCTAAGCCCGCTGGCTCCAACGGGATGCCCAAAAGATTTTAGGCCTCCATCGGTGTTTACTGGCAGTTCGCCTCCTAACTCGAAGGTTCCAGCGTCCACATCTTCTTTTGCCCTGCCTCTGGGGCTGAAGCCTAAGTCTTCATATATCACAAGCTCATGTATTGTAAAGCAATCGTGCACTATGGCCAAATCTAATTCCTTACGGGGATTTTTAATGCCAGCCTCGGCGTAAGCCATTTTGGCGGCCCTAAAATTCTCTTCTATGTGTGTTAGGCCCCAGTCATCCAGCACTTCGCCTTGATAAAAGCCAGTACTCATTCCAACGCCTTTCACGAGAACATAATCATCTCTATAGTTTTTGGCAATGTCTGCGCGTACAATTACGGCTGCTGCGGCTCCGTCGCTGACACCACAGCAGTCATAAAGTCCTAGGGGCCAAGCAACTATTGGGGCGTTCAGAGCCTCTTCAATGGAAATTTTGCGTTGGAATTGGGCTTTGGGGTTTAATGAGCCGTTGAAGTGATTTTTAACTGCTATTTTGGCGAGGATTCTTCTGCCCTCTTCTATTGGAATGCCATAATGGTGAAAATACCTTAAGGCAAGTTGGGCGAAGGCTGTTACTGGCATAAAGCGTGGATCAACCCTGCTTGTGTAGAGGTCTGAAGGGTTACTGTCGCCCGGTATGGGTAGACCAGTGTCCTTAAGCTTCTCAGCTCCACAAACTAAAACGATGTCAAATGCGCCGCAAGCAACCGCATAACACGCATCGATGAAAGCGTTATGGCCGCTAGCACACCTATTTTCGACGCGTGTAACTGGAATGTAATTAAGTTTTAGGGGGTAAGATAAGCTGCGGCCGAGTTCGCCGCTTCTAGCTGTGGACCACCAAGCAGCTTGAATATCTTTAGGTTCTACATTTGCATCTTCAAAGGCCTCATAGCAAGCATCAACAACTAAGTCGTTAACGCTCTTGTCCCAATGCTCAGCAAATTTCGTGCAACCCATGCCTATTACGGCAACCTTATCCCTAACACCCGGCATCGCTCATCCCTCATCTCACCGAACTAGGAGAACATATGTAAATTTAAATCTTGTCAATAATCTTTATTAGCGCTTAACAACTATTTACAGAAAATCAACAAGGGGATGAGTTATGAGCATTAAGAATGTTGCCGTCGTAGGCGCGGGGACAATGGGAAGTGCAATTGCAGAGGTTGTTGCAACCAAAGGCTTCAACGTAAAATTGGTTGATGTAAATGATGAAATATTAAAGAAGGCTGTGGAAAAAATAAGAGGGGAGCTCAAAAGCAGCTATGATAAAGGGTACATAAAAGAAAACATAGAAAACATATTGAATAGAATAAAAACAACGGTGGATTTAGCCGAAGCCGTAAAGGATGCAGACCTAGTGATCGAGGCTGTGCCAGAAATAATGGACCTAAAAAAGAAAGTTTTTAGCGAAATTGAAAAGCACTCTCCGAAACATACGATATTTGCAACAAACACATCGTCATTGAGCATAACTGAAATTGCAACTGCAATAAAAAAACCTGAAAAGCTAATTGGAATGCACTTCTTTAACCCACCAAAAATTCTTAAATTACTCGAAATAGTTTGGGGTGAGAAAACCAGCCAAGAAACCATCAAAATTGCAGAAGATTTTGCAAAGGAAATCGAGAGAATAATAGTTCATGTTAAGAAAGATGTTCCAGGATTCATTGTAAACAGAATTTTCGTTACAATGTCAAATGAAGCCGCATGGGCTTTTGACATGGGCGAAGGAACAATCGAGGAAATTGATTCGGCAATCAAATATAGGATTGGGCTGCCTATGGGACTTTTTGAGCTTCATGATGTTCTCGGCGGTGGGAGCATAGACATAAGCTACCACGTTTTAGAATACTTTAGAAAGACTCTTGGAGAAACATATAGGCCTGCCCCAATCTTTGAAAGGCTTTTCAAGGCGGGACATTATGGAAAGAAAACTGGAAAGGGCTTCTATGATTGGAGTGGAGGAAAAACAAACGAGGTGCCGCTAAGAGCTGGGGCAAATTTTGATTTACTTAGGCTTATTGCACCCGCAGTCAACGAAGCAGCGTGGCTGATTGAAAGGGGTATCACGACAGCAGAGGAAATAGACCTCGCGGTTTTAAATGGGCTTAATTATCCAAGAGGACTTCTCAGAATGGCTGATGATATAGGAATTGACAAAATAGTGGCAAAGCTTGAGGAGCTTTACGCGAAATACAAGGAGGAGAGGTACAAACCCAATCCAGTCCTTGAAAAAATGGTTAAGGAAAATAGGCTTGGGAGGAAGACTGGCGAAGGCTTTTATGAATATGGAAAGGGAAAATACGAGTTCCTTATTGTCGAAAAGGTGGGAAACGTTGGCATAATATACTTAAACAGACCGAGAAGGGCGAACGCGCTTAACATGACCTTCCTCGCCGAAATAAACGACGCGCTAAGCATGTTGGAAGAGCAGGATGATGTTAAAGCCGTGATGATCACTGGAGTAGGTAGAAACTTCTGCGCTGGAGCAGACATTTCCATATTTGCTACAGGAAAGCCGGAAGAGGTTGTCGAATCAAGCCAAACAGGCCACAGAGTTTTTAGGAGAATCGAGCTTTATCCGAAACCCGTAATTGCTGCGATAAATGGGCCGGCGCTTGGGGGAGGATTTGAGCTGGCACTAGCCTGCGATTTGAGAGTTATGAGCGACAAGGCCTTCCTTGGGCTTCCGGAACTTGGTCTTGGAATAACACCCGGATGGGGCGGCACTCAGAGATTAGCCTACCTTGTTGGCGTTGGAAGGCTTAAGGAAATCATACTTTTAAGGAAAAACATTAATGCACAACAAGCATTGGAGCTCGGCCTAGTTTCTGAAGTGTATCCTGAAGAGGGATTTATGGAGAAGGCTCTTGAATTCGCTAAGAAGGTGGCTGAGCTTCCCTCCATTGCGGTTAGATATCTAAAGAAGGCAATAGCCCTAGGAGTCATGCCCACTTTAGAGTCCGGATGCTTTATAGAATCCACAGTTTCGGGAGACGTATCCCTAGCAAAAGATGTTGCTGAAGGCATCCAGTCATTCATGTACAAAAGGAAACCTCAATTCTAGAAGCGGCCGATTTCGTGGAAAGGAGGCAAAAATAAAACATGACTAAAAAAAGAATTCCAGCTCCCCTTTTTTCACCCAAACATGGTCCACTAAGCGGAATGAGAGTGTTACTTGCCGGAAGCATTGTTGCAGGCCCAACCATCGGCATATTATTAGGCGACATGGGCGCAGAAGTAATACAAATTGAGCGGCCGGATATAGGCGACACTATGAGGTTGCTTTCACCCTTTTATGAAGTTGACGGTAAAAAAGTTGGTGGAGAATTCGTCTGCGTCAGGAGAAATGAGCTTAGTGTCGCGCTCGACATGAAGTCTGAAGAGGGTAAGAAAATTTTCTATGAACTTATTAGGCAGTCCGATGTTTTCATAGAAAGCCTAGTTTGGCTTGAAGAACGATTTGGAATAAAGGATGAAGACATCTTAAAGGTTAATCCAAAAATAGTGATAGTGCACGTCAGCGGGTACGGGAGACCCGAATTTGGTGGAGACCCCAAAAAATGTAAGAGAGGCAGCTACGACATAATTTCGCAAGCATACTCCGGATGGTGTAAGCTCGCTGCAACACCCGAACACGAAGTTTATAGATTGCCGCTATATGCAGGAGATTACGTGACAGCCCTCATCGGCACAATCGGAGCGCTGGCAGCCTATGTCCACGCCCAAAAAACCGGAGAGGGGCAAGTTGTGGACGTGGCCCAGTTTGAAGCTATTGCAAGAATAATTGAGATGTACCATACGATGTATTATAATCTCGGCGTCTTAAGGGAAAAGGAGGGGGTTTATCGAATCTTCAATCAGCAACCCTATGGACTTTATAAAGTAAAAGATGGTTGGGTTGCAATAGGAGCCGTTGGACCACAAACTTACAATAGGTTCATAAAAGCCCTTGCCGACGCCACCGGTATAAACCCAAAAGACTTTCCATATGATGAGTGTTCTGGAACTCCAGAAGCCATCAACAGCCCGAAGGGAAGGGAACTCGATAGAATACTTAATGAATACCTCAAAAAGCACACAAGGGAAGAGGTGGAGGAGTACCTCAACAGCTATGATGTGCCTTGCTCAAGGGTGTCAACCCCAGACGACGTGTTAAAGGATGAGCATTGGATTCGGAGGGGCAACATAGTCGAGGTTGTTGATTCCACAACGGGAAAGTTAGCTAAGCAAATAGGGATTGTTCCCAAATTTTCAAAGACTCCGGGAAAAATTTGGAAGGGAGTGCCAAAACTTGGAGAAGACACCAAAAAAGTTTTGAAAGAACTTGTCGGTTTAAGTGAGGAAAAGTTGAAAGAATTAAAAGAAAAGGGTGTGATAAATTACCCCTAAAGGTAAAGTCGAAACAAAAACATTAAGCTCAGTAATCACAACATCAATTTTATTATTAAAATATGTTTTGAAACTGCGCTGGTTGCTGGTAAATTTAATATATAGTGAGGGTAATATACCGTTATGTTTCGATTTAGCCTATAGTTGGGATGTCTTATGAAAAGAGATGAAATGTTGGCTGTGGATTTTGCGGGAATAAAACTCCCCAGTCCAATCGGCGTTGGTGCAATAGCAACACTCATGGGCAGCATGATACCAGACGAGGATGTCGCGCGAATATTGCTTAAATTTGCTGAAGCTGGGGCTGGATACATTTCAGTGGGAGCGCTTTGTTCCCTTCCAGAAGAATATGTTCAGAAAAAGAAAAAGGAAGTTGCATCAGAAGAATGGCGAGAAATCATACGGAAACATTTCGGCGGCCGACCAGTTAGACGATGGATGAAGGATGGCGAAGGATGTTTTCTACATAGGTTGGGAGCCCTAACACCCTACGGCATTCCAATAGAGGGCTTCGCAAAATCACTGGAACTTAAGATGCCGGTCATCAAAATGTTAAAGAAAAACAAGCCTCCAGATGTTCCAATAATCGCCAACATCGAAGCTGCCGGAGACCCAGAATCTTTCCGCATAGCTTCAAAGAAGGCGGAAGAGGCGGGTTTAGACATGATAGAGCTCAACGTGTCATGCCCATTCTTCGCCACGTGCAAAGGAAACATAAACGCGTTTTTAGATGGAAAGTTCATATTCTCTAATATGGGCGCAATCATGGGCGATTCTCCAGAGTTTTTAGAGGAAGTTGTCAAAGAAGTTGTCCAAGAGGTAAGCATTCCAGTAGGAGTTAAACTTACACCAGAAACAGGCTTCCCAAGAGTTGTAGAAATTGCCAGACGAGTAAAAAACGCAGGGGCTTCTTTCATTACTACGGCCAACATGGGCATCACTATTCCACCACCCGACATCTACAATAAGGGAAAAACGACATTGCCATTTACTAATGGAAACCCACTTATTGGGTATGGCGGCGAACCATTAAGGCCAATAGTACGCAAACATGTCGCTGCGATAAGCATGTTTGTGCCAGAATTGGACATACTGGCTATGGGAGGCTTAATGAACGCGGAACACATAATCCAAATGATAATGCTTGGAGCCAAGGCTACAGGACAATGCGCTGCTGTTTTCTTCAAAGGCATCCGCTTACTAAAGTCTGAGCTTGAATTCATAAAGAAATTCATGAAGGAGCAGGGTTACGACAGCATAGAAGAGATGCGAAAAGTTGGAGTTAAACAACTGAGAACAGCGGATGAAGCAGTTGACATAAATGCCAGAGCAAAGGTTGATGAAAAGAAGTGTACTTTATGCAAAACATGCGTTGACAATATTTGCGCGGCGATTTACTTAAAAGACGACAAGGTCTTTGTTTCTGACAAATGCATAGGCTGCGGCCTTTGCGTTATGGTTTGCCCAGCTAAAGCAATAGAACTGGTAAAAGCATAAACTTCAAGCTCCCATTTTATTTTTACAAACACCCCCCTTTAAACATGCAAAACATTTTAGCTTCTAACAAATAAATGCGCCCAAAGCCCAGCTTAACAATCATTTACATTTCAGATTTTGTTGGAAAACTTTAAATAGAATCTAATTAAGTGATGCATACAAACGTTGAAAGGCGAAAAAGTTTATGTTGGTAGGTAAAGAGACACGAGAATACTTAAGACGCAAAGGTTTTCCAGATCACGACCTCTACGAACTGCCGGAATCGAAATTAAGGTTTCCCGACGGCGCACAATACAGGCTTGAGGTGCCCACTGTTAACTCGGCTGAAACAATGAGGGCTGTCCTTGAAACTGCTGAAAAATATGGTGTAACCATCAACAGAATTGATGAAACCCGTGGGATTATGCGCCACACAGACGAAGAATTGAAGGAGTTCATACAACTTGCAAAAGACTATAAAGTTGAGTTGAACTTGTCTGTGGGCCCAAGAGCAGCATATGACCTAAGTCCTCAAAGGGCAACTGGAACCGCTGAAGCCGGCAGAATTGGCTATAGGCTTAGGGGAATGGAGCAGGTTGTTAGGGCTGTTGAGGATGTTAAAAGAGCCGTAGAACTTGGTTGCAGAGGAATACTAGTTTACGACGAGGGTCTTCTGTGGCTGCTAAACGAAATGAGAAAGGATGGAGAACTTCCAAAAGACATCAGCTTTAAACTGTCCGCCCACTGCGGCCACGGAAATCCAGTCTCATTTAAGGTTTTAGAATCGTTGGGCGCAGATTCCATAAATCCCGTGAGAGATTTAACTTTACCAATGATTGCTGCTATAAGGCAAACTGTTAAGGTGCCAATAGACATACATGTTGATAATCCTGCGTCCACAGGCGGAATGATCAGAACTTATGAAGCGCCAGAAATGGTCAGAATAGGTGCGCCTATACATTTGAAAACTGGAAACTCAGCGCTTGTAAGCCACGGCATACCAACAACAAAAGAAGAAGGCGTAAGAATGGCCATTCAAGCCGTCCTAGTGGATCGGACAGTCAAGAAGTATTATCCAGAGGCAGTTCAATCCAAAAAGGGAGCGAAAGGTTTGGCAATACCGAAGTGAAGGCGAAGGCAAGGTGCCAAAAACTAAAAGTGTATGGTATCAAGAGTTAAGTTGGCCGGAAATAGTTGAGCATGTAAAGACATGCGACATTATTTTACTGCCCGTAGGCTCCATAGAAATGCATGGACCCCACTGTCCAGTGGGTTCAGACTCATTAAACAGCCAGAAAATAGCAGAGCTTGTAGCGAAAAAAACAGGCGTGCTCGTTGCCCCGCCCATATGGTATGGCGCCCACATGTACATGCAATATGGTTTTCCAGGAACAGTTCCAATAAGGTCAGACGTGCTGAAACAATTTGCAAAAGATGTTATAACCGGGCTTGTAAAGAATGGCTTCAAGAAAATTATAATACTCAATGGGCATGGGCAACAATGGGTTTATGTCGGAGCTTTACATGAGCTAGCATTAGAAACCAAAGCTTTCATTGCAGTTGCCACATGGTGGGAACTCATCAGAAAGACCATTAGCGAAGTCTGCGAAACACATTTTGTGCATGCTGATGAAACTGAAACTTCAGTGGCCCTAGCCTTGTATCCAGAACTTGTCGATATGAGCAAGGCTGGGAAAGAAAAAGCGCCAAGCATAATTGACAGAAAATGGTTTGGTGGACCAACGGGAATGCCGGAAGAAGGCGGTTTCCCAGGACATAACATAACACATTCATTCTTTCAAGTCGACGTTTACAAATTAGGCATCCTTGGCGATGCGAGTAAGGCAACCCGCGAGAAGGGCGAAAAGCTTGTAAACGCTGTTGTTAATAAGCTGGCTGAATTTATAGAGGAGTTGAAATCAAAATATCCTCCTGGAGTTTCTCCCTTGGAGAAGGGTGGTAACAAATGATAATAGTTAAAAAGGAAGAGGCCCCAACATTTCCCGCGCCTCCACCATCAAAAAAGGTAACTAAAATAATGATGGATCCCGTTTTGGGTTCAAAGCACGTGGCAATGGGGTTCACAGTCTATCCGGTAGGCGAAAAAGGAGCCCCCCACGCCCATACCGGCGAAGAAACAATCTTTATTTTAAAGGGAAAGGCTAAAGTTTCAGACTTGAAAAACGAGCACATCCTCGGGCCAGGCGACCTAGTTTATTTGCCTCCCAACGAAAAACACACGATAGAAAATTCAGGGGAAGAGGAACTCCAATTTCTCTGGGTTTACACTCCACCCGGAGACGAGAAAAGCATTAGGCAGAGAGCTAAAAAATAAACGGATTAACATCCAAAATAATTTACTTGCACTTTCAAATTCGACTGGAGGATTAAAATGACAGGCTACGCAGGTAAAATTTTGCGGGTAAACCTTGCAAATCAGGAGGTCAAAACTGAAAGCTTGCCAGAAGATCTTCGTGAAAAATATATTGGTGGATCTGGCTTAGCTGCAAAATTAATTTATGATGAGATGCCCGCCGAAGTTGAACCCCTAAGCCCCGAAGCCCTACTAATATTCTCTACTGGACCCCTCACGGGCACAGCTGTGCCTTCATCTGGACGGTTATGTGTTTGCGCTAGGTCCCCGCTTGGGATTTGGGGAGAATCCCATGCAGGAGGCCTATTTGGCCAACAACTTAAGAAAGCCGGTTTTGACATGGTAATAGTTAGTGGGAAAGCAAAAAGTCCAACTTACCTGTTTATAAACGATGGGGACATCACCTTTTTTGACGCTAAAAACCTGTGGGGAAAAGACGTTTACGAAACATACAATGCGATAAGAAACGAGCTTAAAGACAATGCGGTTCAAATAGGGGCAATAGGACCAGCCGGGGAAAAATGCGTGAATTACGCATCAATAATTTTTGGCGTTGGGAAGGCTGGAAGATCTGGAATGGGCGCCGTCATGGGGTCAAAGAATTTGAAGGCCATAGCTGTGAGAGGAACAAAGAAAATTCGAGTTGCATATGAAAGCAAGCTGTTAGATTTTGCCAAGGAAGTGCAGATGCAGTTGGCCAAAAGCCCCGCAGCTCAAGGTCTTCGCAAATACGGCACTGGAGGAGGCATGGAATCCTACTATCATATGGGAAACATACCCTTAAGAAACCATAGGGACGGTGTTTGGGATGAGGAAAAAGTGGAGAAAATCAGCGGAGTAAAAATATCGCAGACAATTTTGGAAAAAGTGACTCCATGCTGCAACTGTGTTATAGGATGCAAGCGCACAGTCCACGTGAAAGAGGGAAAGTATGCCAGTCTTAGGGCAGACAGCCCAGAATTCGAAACGCTATGCATGCTTGGGTCAAATCTACTTAATGATGACCTTTCACTCATCGTAAAAATGAATGACTTATGCAACAGATTGGGAATGGACACAATATCTGTTGGTGCAGTTATTGCCTTTGCCATAGAAGCCTACGAAAAGGGAATAATAACAAAAGACGACACCGACGGCCTTGAACTCGCATGGAAGCCCTCCGAAAATTTGGTAAAGTTGGTGGAGCTTATCGCAAACAGACAAGGCATAGGCGACTTGCTAGCCAAAGGAGTAGCAGAAGCCTCAAAAAAATTAAATCGTGAAAGCGAAGAATTCGCCGTCCACGTTAAAGGTCTCGAAGTTGCCGCGCACAATCCAAGAGCATTTTTCGGCCATGCCATAAGTTATGCAACAATGAATAGGGGCGGATGTCATCTCGCGTGGCCCCACAACCCGGATAGGGGAAGACTTGTGCCAGAAATTGGTATAACGGCGCAGGGCGACAGGTTTGAATCGAAGGGAAAAGCTTTAACAGTCAAAAAAATGCAGGACATGATGGAAGTTTACGATTTACTAGTGGTATGCAAATATGCATCGTCGGCTGGCCTCAGCCTAACACAAATTGCAACATTCTTTGAACTTGTAACTGGCAAAAAAGTTAGCGTAAACGATCTTATGATGGTTGGCGAACGAAGCTTCAACCTTAAGAGAATTCTCAACTGCAAATGGGGAATATCATCGCTTAACGACACTCTTCCGAAAAGGCTATTGGAGCCACAAGAGGGTGGCACCCAGCGACGGGTTCCAGACATTAATCTCATGTTGAAGGAGTATTACTATGCCCGCGGATGGACGCTTGAAGGCAAACCGTCGGAGGAAAAATTGAAAGAGCTTGGGATTTAAGAATCTCCCGTTTAAAGTGGGGGCTTTACACCAAATCTTTCAGCCAATTTTTTCAACGCCAACAAAACTTCCTCATCTAAAGGTATACCCAATTTCATTCTAACTTCCATCTCCCTTTTTTCAATTTCTCCAGGCAAAAATATTTCATTCACACCCTCTCTTTTAGGGCAACCTTTAATCTCTTTTATATATTCAACAATTTTTTCCTCATATTCCCGATAGGGAATAAATGACTCGATGTCGATTGCCTCGATAAAGAAACCAGTCCCAGAACGCCCGCTGAAATCGTCAAGAGCCTTAACATTCTGCAGATAACTTGAACCAGTAACCAACCCGCAAAGCAAATCTAAAGAAAGGGCTAAACCGTAACCTTTCGGTCCACCTATTGGAGCAAGCGACCCTTTGAGAGCGGCTTTCGGGTCGGTTGTTGGATTTCCACTTTCATCAAAAGCCCATCCTTCAGGTATTTTTTCACCCTTTAAAGCTGCTAAACGTATTTTTCCCCGTGCAACGGCGCTTACCGCCATGTCTAAGATGATTGAGTCCCCTCCGGTGGCTGGAAAACCTATGCAAAATGGGTTTGTGCCAACCATAGGTGTTTTTCCTCCCCAAGGTGCAATGGCCGGCGGACCATTAGATAAAACTATGCCGATAAGTTTGCGTTCAGTAAGCTTGAGCGCATAATAGGCGGCCATTCCAAAATGGTTGGCATTCTTAACTCCAACGGATGAAACACCAAACTTTCTAGCTTTTTCCGCTGCTAAGTTTGTTGCACGCATCGCGGCAACTTGGCCAAAATTGTTATGTGCATCTATAAGTGCGGTTGCCCCATGCTCCCTCACAATTTCTATAGGACCTTGCGGATTAATGTATCCTCTTAAAACTCTTTCAACATAATTTGGTAGCCTTGCAACACCATGTGAATCCACACCCCTTAAATTTGCCAAAGTCAGATTATCTGAAATTATTTTTGCATCTTCTTCTTTCACTCCAACGCATTTAAGAATGGTTAAGCAGAAATCGAATAAATCCTCAACTTTCACGCGTTTTTGATCCAAGTTTAAACACCCCTACGAATTAGTGATTTGAAAGTATAAAAGCATAAGAGTAAAAATATTGTTGAGAAAGGACAAACAAATTAAGGAAAATAATAAGGCTTTTGAGACACTACAACTTCTAATAAGGCGACAAGGTATGGCTTTGAACGATTTTGTAAGGGTTACATTCGAGCCTATTTCAAAAAAAATTGAGGTTCAAGCAAAAACCACAATTTTTCAAGCAGCAAAAGAGGCTGGTATAAACATAAGGTCGGAATGTGGCGGACTGGGATTGTGCGGAAAATGTAGGGTGATAGTTAAAAAAACCGAAAATTTAAGTGAACTAACAGAGCCTGAAAAAAGGCATTTATCCACTTTTGAAGTTGGCCAAGGCTATAGGTTAGCGTGTCAAACTAAAGTTTTAGGAGACATCACAGTCACGCTTCCAGCTGAAAGCTATCTGGGAACTAGAAGAATTCAAGTGACCGGAATAGAAAGATTTTTGCAGCCCAAGCCCGCTGTAAGAAAAATTTATGTTAGTGTACCTAAACCTACCCTGCTGGACATAAGACCTGATTATGAAAGATTAATTGACTCATTGTCACACGCTGAGAAACTTAATCGCATAGAAATGGATTACAACGTCCTTAAAGAGTTGCCTACAACTCTTCGACGGTCAAATTTCAATGTAACAGTAACAATATGGAATTTAAGCAAAATAATCTCCATCGAGCCTGGAGACACCTCCGAAGAAATGTTTGGCTTAGCTGTGGATGTGGGAACCTCGAAAATTGTGTGCTATTTAGTGGATTTGGCGAATGGCAAAACCTTGGAAGTAGAATCCGCGGAAAATCCTCAGTTGGCTTATGGCGAAGACATAATAAGCAGAATAACTTTTGCGGCAGCCAAGCCTGAAAATTTGCGGGTTCTTCAGAAAGCGGTTGTTGACGCCATAAATGAGATTATAAGTCGAATATGTAAAAGAAGAAAGATTGACCCAAACAACATTTATGAGATTGTGGTTGTGGGCAATACTGCCATGCACCACTTGTTTCTTGGAATTCAACCAAAACACGTTGCGTTGTCGCCCTTCGCACCAGCCATAAAGAAGCAGGTAAACGTCAAAGCTAGCGAAATAAAGGCTGGGATAAATCCGTCGGGAATCGTAACGCTTCTTCCAGTCATAGCTGGTTTTGTCGGAGCTGATGCTGTCGCGGATGCCCTAGCATCTGGAATCTGTGACACCGAAGATACTTCTATGCTAATTGACATAGGAACAAACACTGAAATTTTATTGGGCAACTCTCAAGACATGCTCGCATGCTCATGCGCCTCCGGCCCAGCTTTTGAAGGCTTCCACATTAAACATGGAGTAAAGGCCGTGAACGGCGCCATAGAGAGGGTTCAAATAAATCAAAATTTTGAAGTCGAATACACGACTATAGGGCATGAAAAACCCATTGGGTTGTGCGGGTCAGCTATGATAGACCTGGTGGCAGAAATGTTTAAGCATAAGCTAATAGACCCTAAAGGAAAATTTAACCCAAACATAAAAACTGAAAGGCTAAGAAAGAGGGATGGCGAAATGGAGTTTGTCGTCGCCTGGAAAGATGAAGCCAAAACTGCGGAGGAAATTACAGTAACACAAAAGGACATCCGCGAAATACAACTCGCTAAAGCAGCCATATACGCCGGATGCTCAATATTAATGGAGAAGAAAAATTTGAAAGAGAGAGATATCAGCAAGGTTTTCATTGCTGGAGCTTTTGGAAATTACCTAAATCTTGAAAACGCGAGGGTTATAGGATTAATTCCGGATATTCCAACAGAAAAAGTTGAGTTTGTTGGTAACACAGCCATTGCAGGCGCAAAAATGGCTCTAATTTCAGTTGATGCTCGAGAAAAAGCTGATAGAATACCGGAGAAAGTGCGTTATTTAGAGTTGGCCGCCGACCCAAACTTTAACAGGGAATTTGCAGATGCAACGTTAATCCCGCATAAAGATTTAAATAGATTCCCCTCGGTAAAACGCCTTCTAAAAGGTGATTAAAATGTTTAAATTTGAGAAAGAACAGAAAATTTTCGACATTTCAGGAGTAAAAGTTGGAGGTCAACCAGGCCAGCTTCCCACAGTTATGGTTGGAAGCATATTCTACCATAAACACAAAATAGTTAGGGACGAAAGAAAAGGCGAGTTTGACAAGGATAAAGCTGAAGAACTACTAAAAGAGGAGGAGGAAATTTCAAAAAGGACAGGAAATCCAAGAATAGTTGACGTATGCTGTTCTTGGCCCGAGGCCTTTGACAAATTCTTAGACTTTGTGGCAAATACGATAAAAGGGCCATTTACGATAGATGGTGCAACAGCCGAAGTTAGAATTGCTGGGTTAAAATATATTAAGGAAGCCGGCTTATCCGATAGGGCAATCTATAACTCCATAACACCTCATGTTAAGGAGGAGGAAATCACAGCAATCAGAGAGGCTAAAATTAAATCTGCGATAATTTTGACACTTAATGCAAAGAATCCCACAATTTCTGGAAGATTGCAGGTTGTTGACGAGCTAATAGCTTTAGCCCAAAAAGCTGGTATAGAAAATATGTTGGTTGACACAGCAGTCCTCGATTTGCCGGATCCCGGTCCAGTAAGTAAAACCATTTATTTAATTAAGGAAAAGTATGGGCTGCCTTGTGGAGCTGGGACTCATAATGCAGTTGCCAGATGGAACGATAAACGCAAGCTTGAAAAAACGGATTATTTGCTTGCATGCAGCGTGGCTAATGTTTTTCCAATATTTGCCGGGGCCAACTTCATTTTGTATGGGCCTATTGAACATGCAAAGAGCGCATACTTTTACTGTTCGCTGGCAGACGCTTATGTTGCATACACTTTAACACAAGAATTTAGAATGAGACCGCTGGAAAAGGAACATCCATTATTCAAAATATTCAGATGATTTAACCTAACTTTCACATTTCTTGTATTCTAAAATATGTGAAGACCACAGACCTTGCTACCGCCTTTAATAGAAAAGGAGAAAGTGACAGCTTTTGTTCAATTTTTTAATTTTCCAATTTGTGGTTTTATTGACTTTATGATATTTTTTGACCAGGTATCCTCTTTGGCCACCACACATAAGTCCTGGAAGGATCGATGTTTTCTTTGCTAAAGATGTTATTTATGTTTTTATTGACATTTTCCAGTACTAGGTGTTCAAGTGCATTCCCATGTGAATCTATGCCCACCACTAGTGGGCCAAGTTTGTCGACTTTTAATATCCATGTGGCTTCTGGCATGCCGAGGTCTAGCCAGTAAACGTTTTCCACCTTTACAACTTGCTTTGCGTAGAGGGCGGCGCAGCCTCCAGTTGCAACTAAATAAACTCCGCCTACTTCCTTTAAGGCGTCGATCATGTTTTTGCCCATTGTCCCCTTACCTATAGTAAGCCTCACGTGCTGTTTTCTCACAAGTTCAGCGCCAAGTTCTGTGAACCTTGAACTTGATGTTGGACCTGCTGCTACAATTTCCCACATGTCATTTACTTTCTTGGCAATTGGCCCGCAATGCCATATTGCCCCATCCTTCAAATCGAATGGCAGCTTTTCTCCTCGCTTTATAATTTCTACGGCCCGGCGGTGGCCCATGTCACGCATTGTGTGAACTGTGCCGCTCACATACACAATATCAGAAACTTTAAGTTTCCTTATATCTTCTTCAGATGCTGGCAAACGAATTTCTTTTTCCATATTACCATCCTCCTCTTAAGCTCATTCTGGATGTGTGATGTAGGTTACTTCTCCGTTTGGATAAATTCTGGCAGTGGAATACCTTGCAGCCCAACATTGATACGTTATTCCAAGTGGAACAACGGCTGTGTGGGTGCCGCATATTTCAGCGTGAACTGCAAGGCATGTGGTGTCGCCTCCCATGGCCATTGGGCCCAATCCGGTAGCGTTCAAAGCTTTCAATGTTTTTTGCTCAATTTCCGCCACCACCGGATCTGGATGTAATGCGCTTAATGGAGTTCTGAAAATTGCTTTTTTGGCTAGATGCATCGCAATGTCGCCTGTTCCTCCAATTCCTAGACCTACAATTGTTGGGGGACACGGCTCTCCCATAGCCGCCAATGTGTTGTCAACAACACATCTTACGATTGCCTCTGGCATGGACTCGCTGGTTACAATCCAAACGAGGCTTGACTTTGCCTCGGAGCCAAAGCCCTTTGGAACCGCCGTTATCTCAATGTAATCGATTTCGGGGTCTATGTCATAGTAGATGTAGGGCATTCCCCACCCAACGTTTGTGCCGGGGTTTTCTTTTGTCAACGGGTTTATGACGTTCGGTCTTAAAGGCACGTCGACGGTAGCCTTTTTAGTTGCTTCCATTATTGGTTTCCTAATGTCGAGGGTTAAACCGGATTTTAAACCCCATTTCACAAAGAATAATGGGACTCCTGTGTCCTGGCATATGCACATATTATATTTTTCAGCCATGTCAACGTTGCCTAATATTGCTTTTAACTGCGACTTTCCCGTTTCAGAGCGTTCATTTTTGTAGGCTTTTTGCAAAGCCTCCTTCACGTCCAAAGGCAGTTTGGTTGCTGCCCTCTTTAAAAGTTCGTAGGCTGTTTTAGATACTACATCAGCTATTTTATCCATAACCATCACTAAACTTGCCGACGCATCCTCATTTTTTCCTCTTTTTCGGCTATAGCCGCAGCCAACGCCAGCAAATCCTCTGCTTGTTTGTAAACAGCAACGTCTATCATTCTGCCCTCGAGTGATGCTGCTCCTAATCCTTTCGCTTCAGCCTCTTTAAACGCGTTTACAACCTTTTTGGCGTATTCTATTTCCTTTTCGGACGGTGAGAAAATGCGGTTTACTGGTTCTATTTGGCTTGGGTGAATTAAAAACTTGCCTTTGAATCCAAGCTGTTTTGCAAGCATAGCATCCTTAACTAGGCCTTCTTTGTCCGCCAGATCTATGAAAACCGTGTCGAGCGCTTGGACTCCGGCCGCTCTGGCAGCAATTGCAACAAGCGATCTAGCAAAGAAAAGTTCTGTCCCCTCTTTAGACAGTGATGTGCCCATGTCTCTGGTGAAGTCCACAGCTCCAAAGCCTATGGCTATATTTCGCCTGCTGGATGTGGCTATTTCATAGGCGTTAATGACGCCCTTTGCCGTTTCAAGTGTTGGAATTAAAGTGATTGAGCCGACTTCAAGTCCTCTTTTCTTTTCAAGTTCCCCGATTATTTTTTCAGCTTCTATCACTTCTTCTCGTGACTCTACTTTTGGAAGCATTATGCCAGTAACTCCTTTTTGCACCACGAATTCGCAGTCTTCGGCAGTGAGCCCGGTCATTAGTCCGTTTACCCTAACATAAACGTCTGATGTCCCAGAGCTTACGACATCCAAGGAATCTCTTATGAAAACTCTCGCCGTGTCCTTTTCTGCCATGGGAATAGAGTCTTCTAGGTCAAGTATGACTGCGTCAGCCGTTAGTGTCGGTATCTTATATATCATCCTCATGTTGTTGCCGGGTGTAAAAAGGACAGACCTTAACAACCTCATTTTTTCACCTCTTCAAAATCTTTTTCAAGGTAATTGGTATTTGTTCCGGCCTATCGACAACCGTTACGCCTACATCTTTTAAAGCTTTTATTTTGCTTTGCGCTGAACCCCTTCCACGTTCTATGATGGCGCTGGCGTGTGAAAAGCGAACCCCGGGTTGCGCAGTTGCTCCTACAATGTAAGCGACAATCGGCTTTGTAAATTCGCCCCTTTTAATGACCTCTGCCGCCTCTTCTTCCGCAACCGTTCCTATTTCCCCAAAGAGCGCAATCGCTTCCGTTTGCTCGTCTTTCTCAAACAATGGGAGAAGCTCAGCTGGGCTCATGCCAACAATCGGTTCGGCGCCAACATGGACGGCTGTGCTCTCGCCTAAGCCTGCCATTGTAAGGGCCCAACAAATTGTTGTAGTTTGGCCTCCGCTTCTTGATATAACGCCAACAGGGCCTGCCTTGAACACCACTTTTGCGAGCTCTTCTGCCCCACCTATCCACCCTGCCACAGCCTTCTCTGGGCTGATTATTCCAATTGAGCCAGGCCCTATGATTCTTGCGCCTTTCCTTCTCGCTAACTGTATCATTTCTATTATGTCATGGAGCGGGACTCGCTCAACAGGCATGACTATTGTCTTGATTCCCGCGTTAATGGCATCAACAACCGCTTCTTTCACAAGTGGCCCCGGGACGAAGGTCACGCTGAGATCTATCGGTCCACGTTCTTTACATGCTTCTTCGACGGTATTGTATACGGGTATTCGCCAGACTTCTGTTCCACCGCGGCCAGGCGTTACACCTGCGACAACGTTTGTTCCATATTCGCTCATGAACCTAGCGCGGGTAGAACCCTCACGGCCTGTGATTCCTTGGATAAGCACCCTCGTTTTTTCATCTAGGAGTATAGCCATATTCTTCACCTCACAACAGTTTAATATTTTTTCGGAATTCCTCCAGCCCCGGCAGTGGAAGCTCTATTGTTATTGCGTTAAACCCTTTTAAGAAACATTCTTGTTCACAAGCTAGGCATTCTGTGCATAACCGTTTTAGGTCTTCCGCGGAGTAGAGGGGTTCAGGCCTTTTTTCTTTAAGATTTATTCTAAACAAGTGGGCGCCGTATAGGCTGCAGGCTTTAACACAAGCGTAGGTTGTACATTTGGAACATTTTGTTTCGTCAAGGGTTAACTTTCCTGTTCTGGTTTCAAACTCCATTTCAATTCACCTTCTTAGATTTTCTGTATTCTTGAACAAGCTCCTTAAACCGTTCAACTACCGGGTCTATGTCGTAAATGTTGTAGTGGGGGCCGTTAACTGGGTCCTCTGCATAAATTTCAAGACGTATCGGCAAGTCTTTAGTTAATTCTTTAAGGATTTCAGTTGACTCTTTCACTTTGTTGCCTCCCCATACAATAACAACTGGGAAGCCTGGTTTATCTTTCAATTCTTCCCTAAATGCACGTGCAAGCCCCCTTGCGGAGTGCCACATTTCTTGACTTGAAATGTTTATATCCGTCACGATATATCCTTCTATGCCCGGCTGCGAAAGGATAACCTTTGCAACTCTATACACTTTTGACGCTGTGGGGTTTCCACTGGTGTCTGCGTAATTTGCGATTTTAAGGCCATGTCTAGCTAAGGCGTCTGCGCCAAGCATTGCTGCCCCTCCGCCCATGCCATGGTAGCCAACATACCCACTTTCTTCAATTTTTGGAACAAGTTGCATAAAGTAAGCAACACCTCGAAAATCGTTCTCCTCTATTTTCCAAGCAATTTTGTCAAGCTCCGTTAGCGGTTTACTGCTTTCCCTTGGTATCTCAACTTCTAATTCGGGGTGACGATGGACAGAGGAGTCATCCACTGTAATGCGGCAATCCGCTGCATATATCTTACCATCTTTGGTGGCAACAAGCGGATTTATTTCCGCTGCACGAGCATCATACTTTCTGAAAACTTCATATAGACCGCAGACGGCCTTGCAGATTTGCTCTTGGATAGCGGATGGCATATTAAACTTTGAGATGAGATTTTTCGCATCTTCATACTGTAGACCTTTGAAGAAATCAACTGTGGCGGTAACCACTTTCTCCGGGCTTTTGGCGGCAACTTCTTCAACGTCCACGCCTCCCACACTGCTGAACATCACAACTGGCCCTTTAACCTTATATGAATCGTCGATTATTATCCCGGCATAAAATTCTTCTGATATATCGAGTTTCTCTTCAACCAGAACCCTTTCAACTTTAAACCCTTTTATTTCGCCCCCAATAATTTCTTCCGCGGCTTTCTCTGCTTCGGAAGGGTTGTTTGCAACCTTTATGCCACCAGCCTTGAATCTGCCTGTCGCCCAAATCTGTGCTTTAACCACGACTGGTTTGCCGATCCGACTTGCAATTTCATATGCTTCTTTTGGAGTTTTTGCAATTTCGCCAAGCGGGACTGGAATTCCTGCGTTTTTCAATAAAAGTTTTCCTTGATATTCGTATAACCTAACCATTTCGTTTAGCCTCCATACTGATGATTCTAGAGATTTTGATACATTAACTTACTATATAAAAAGTTCGCGGAAAAATTAAGGAAAAATTCATGGTTGAACGCATATTCTTTAATGGCCTTCACCAGATTGTTGATTAAAATAAACGAATTTGAAAAGAGATAAATACTCTTTATCTCGTTTTATTGCAGCGTGGTGTCTTAATGAGCTTTGGCAAACTTGCAGTTGATTGGGAAGAGCGCATAAACTTGGATAGAATGAGGCGCGAAAGGGTGGAAAGGGCGAAGGCCGCATGCAAGAAGTTTGGCTTAGACGCTGTATTGCTTTTGCATAGTGATAATGTGCGGTATGTTGGAGCCGGCGACGGAGTCCATATGTGGCATGGGGTTTCTGGATATCGGTATGTTCTTTTCTTCGCCGAAGGAGAAACGACCCTCTATGAGGTTGGCATGCGGAAAAATTATATGGAGCGGTCCCTCCCATGGTGCAAAGTGGACTATTCAATCCCAATAATGCCATATTTGGGCACCAGCACACCCGAGGGAGTGTACGAAAAACAACTGGAGAAGTTTTCGAATCAAATAAAAACTAGCCTTAAAGAACATGGATTGTCAAAAGAAGTTTTGGGCATAGATTCCAACATTCCCCCACTCATAAGCGCGTTAAAAAAAGTTGGTATAGAGACATCCCTTAAATGTTCAAAAGCCATGATGGAAGCTAGAAAAATAAAAACTAAAGATGAAGTTGAATGTTTAAGAATGGCTGCAAGCATCGCCGAGTCAATATTTTCGGAATTTAAAAAGATTATAAAACCCGGCGTAACGGAAATGCAGCTTCGAGCAATAGCCACCTACACGGCCTACATGGCTGGAGCAGACTGGGCTTCGGCTCCAGACATAAATTCGGGTCCCCACACGTCGGAGGGCGTGGCAATTCAATGTTCTGACAGGGCAATAAGGCCAGGCGACCTAATAGCCGCCGCCTTATGCAACATATCATATAACGGATATAAAACCTGCTATTATAGGACTTTCAGTTGCGGAAAACCTACAAAAGCTCAAAAAGAAGCATATGCAAAAGCTTTAGATTTCCTCTACAGCTCAATAAACGCCATCAAGCCCGGAGCCACAACCAAGGATATCGTTGAAAAATGGCCCAGAGCCCAAGATATGGGCTTTGCTAAACGTCCAAACGAGGATGCCGCGGCTCTAATGCAGTGGGGCCACGGCATAGGCCTAGGCCTTTACGAAACACCCGTAATATCTAGGATTTGGTCCCTAGAATTTCCAGAAAAACTTGAGCCTGGAATGACCTTAGCCCTAGAGACTTTGTGGCCGACGGAAGAAAAGAGCTTTGAATACCCCTTTGGACAAGCCGCTAGAATCGAAGAAATGCTGCATGTAACAGAAACCGGCGTAGAAATTTTATCAAAGTGGCCCGTTGACGAAATAACGGTATGTGAAATATAGACGTTGTTCTGAAAATAGTCTTGCCCGGCATTCGCACATCCCACTGCCTCTTCCATTTATTTTAACTGGTTAAGCTCAAATGCTTTAAAGCGCAAAGTAGCTTGAAGCACTATTGTTCGCTTTTCACACGTTCCATTAGACTTTGTCATTAGTTGTTAAGTTCAAAAGGGACTAAATTTAAAAGGTCGTTTCTAACAATGGGGTATAAAGTGATGCTAAACATGGACATGCTAAGTCACGATATCGTTATTGTTGGGGGTGGTTTGGCCGGATTAAGGGCTGCTGTCGCCGCCAGCGAAGTTAGCAATAATGTTGACGTTGCTGTCATCTCTAAGGTTCATCCGATACGTTCGCATTCTGTCTGTGCTGAGGGGGGAACAAACGCTGTCTTAAGGGAGGGAGACTCATACGACTTGCACGCTTGGGACACCATTAAAGGAGCAGACTTTTTGGCAGACCAAGATATTGTGGAATTTTTTGTGAAACAAGCCACCGAAGAAATCATTAAATTGGAACATTGGGGATGCCCGTGGAGCAGAGACCAAAATGGCAAAATTAACCAACGTTCGGGCGGCGGCCAAAGTTTCCCTAGGGTTTGCTTCGCAGCGGACGTAACAGGCCTTCAAGAAATGCATACTTTATACGCAAAAGCTTCTGCCTACGATAACGTAAATTTCTACAATGAATGGTTCGCCACCTCCATTATAACGGAAAATGGCCATGCGGTTGGATTAACGGTAATAGACCTAAAAACCGGTGAGATGCATTGCATAAAATCAAAAGCCATCATTATAGCTACTGGCGGATATGCACGCATATACGAGTTCACAACCTTTTCGCACACAGCAACAGGCGACGGTGCAGCAATGGCATATAGAGCAGGCGCACCTTTAAAGGACATGGAATTCGTTCAATTTCACCCAACGGCTCTCGTTCCCTCTGGAATTTTGATAACGGAATCGGCAAGGGGAGAAGGAGGATTCCTAATAAACGCCAACGGCGAACGTTTTATGAAAAGATATGCGCCCGACAGAATGGAATTGGCGCCAAGAGATGTTGTTGCAAGGGCCGAAACAAAAGAGATTCTTGAAGGCAGGGCGTTTTCGGGCCCCCACGGCCCATATATAGGTTTGGATCTTAGACATTTAGGCGAGGAGAAAATCAACGAAAGGCTTCCCCTCATACGAGATGTTGCAAAAAAACTTGGAGGCGTCAACCCCCTAAAGGAACTGATCCCGGTTAAACCAGCCGCTCATTACACGATGGGAGGAATACACGTAAACATAAAAACTGAAACTCCAATTGCGGGTCTTTATGCCGCTGGGGAGTGCTCCTGCCTAAGCGTACATGGAGCAAATAGGTTAGGCGGAAACTCAACAACAGACTGCCTAGTCTTTGGACGCGTTGCAGGCGAAGAAGCAGCAAAATACGCGTTGACAAACAGCTTCAAAAACGTGCCGCAACAAAAAATTGTTGACGAGGAAAGTAGAATTTTTGACAAAATTTTAGGAAACAAAGGGAACGAAAAGGTTTCAACAATCAGAGATAACATGAGAAAAACAATGAACCAGCATGTCTGGATATTCAGAACAGAAGAGGGCCTTAAAACAGCCCTAAAAGAAATTAGACATTTAAAAGAGAGGTTTAAAAACATAAAAGTCGAGGATAAAAGTAGAACATTCAATACACAGCTTGTAGAGGCACTACAACTTGATTTTATGTTGGACTTGGCCGAAGTCACCGTTATAAGCGCGCTGGCAAGAACAGAATCCCGAGGCGCCCATTCAAGGCTTGATTACCCAAACCGTGACGACGGAAAGTGGCTTGTCCACACACTGGCATACTACACTGTGGACGGCCCGAGGCTTGAGTATATCCCCGTTACAATCACGAAGTGGCAGCCCACCGCGAGGAAATATTAAGGAAAAGTTTGCGCATCAAAGCGAGTATCCTTGAAGCACACAAGATTTAAATTCTTTAATACACTGTCTGATGTGACCAAACATGAATTTAACGAGTAAAAACGATCTGATGACATCTCTGAAGGAGAGAGAAACAATTTATTCTTTCCTAGGAAGAATGTGCGAGAAAGAAATAGATGAGCAAATGTTCAAAAATCTTCTTGCCCGAAAAGATATTTTCTTAAAATATAAGGTGATTGCCGAACCGGATGCCGCTGATGTTGAGGAAGGCTTTGAAGAAATTTATGGTTACTTAATGGGGTTAGATGAGGAAAAGCTGAGTAAGGCAATTTTGGAGCTTGCGGCAGACTATGCTAACCTTTTCTTGGGGGTTGGATATGCCCGTGGGAAGGGGGAGGGAATCCCGCATCCATCAGAATCGACTTACACAGGGGGCTACTTATACAGCGATGTTGTTGACAAACTCTCCGAGATGTATTTGGAGGAAGGCTTAATTAAATCGCCAGATTTCAAAGAGCCGGAAGACCACATCGCACTAGAGTTACATTTTATGGCACATCTCTGCAGAAAAGCAATTATATCCCTAAACGGTGAAAAGCGCCAAGACCTTTTAAAGTACCTTAAAATCCAAAAGACTTTTCTGGCTGAACATTTACTGAAATGGGCTCCGAGGCTTGCTGAAGATATAATTACACATGCAAATACCACGTTTTACAGGGCTATTGGAAAGATAACAAAAGGATTCTTAAATATAGAAGAGAAAAAGATTGATAAATTGATTGAACAAGCAGAAAAATTGCTTTAACTTTCCTGCCTCTCCATGTTTTATCTTTTTACTAGGAAAATGTCGCCCACGTTTAGATCCTTATCCGTTTTGTAAACTCCAAGCACCTTTTCTTCGTAACCTTCCTTTTCTACTCTGATTAAATAGGTGTGGTTCCATTTCAAATCTCTGAGCCAGAAGTCCCCAAATTCATCGGTTGAAGCCTCATATTTTTCGCCAGTGCTTAACTCCAATGCTGTTACCTTGGCACCTATTATTACTTCTTTTCTTTCCGGATCAACCACGCAGCCTGCTATGAAGGGCTTCGGTAAATTCAAGTAATAGACTCTGGGCTTAGTGTTAAGCTCCGGTTTCAGCACCTCAGCCTTTGCTAGTATCTCCTTAATTTTTGGGTCATCCTCGTCTCCGTATGTTATTACTCCATCTAATGGGCATGTGTCGTAGCATCTGGGCCCATACTTCCATTCTGGGTCATCCAGCAAATGCGCGCACATTGTGCATTTCTGCGCTATTCCCAAATCTTCATTGAAGAATATTGCGTTGTAAGGACAAGCGTCCATACACAGTTTGGTAGGTAGTTGTTTGCATCCATTGCATTTATTTGGATCGATCAGCACTATTCCATCATCTCTCTTTTTTATTGCTTTGACCACGCACGCCCTTACACATGGTGGATTGTCACAATGCATGCATAAGAGCGGTATATATGTCACTTTGACTTTTGGCGTTGAACCGCGTTCCATTGTATTGAGTTTAATCCAGAAATGTCCGTACTCGGGTTGTGGCTTAGAATACGGGCTCCAATCGTTGGCAACAAATTCATCCTTACATGTGATCACGCATGATGTGCAGCCTGTGCACCTTCCCACGTCAAATATGAGAACCTTTCCCACAACACGCACCTCCCTAACTAACGAGGTAGGCTTCTAGGACAGGCCCTATTATTGGATGCATTTTCTTTTGGAAAGCTTTAGGATACTTCTTCATTAACTCTAAGATATCGACTTTCTTGACGTCGACCAGCACCCCGGAACATATCTGCTCTGGTACTCTTATCTCCTCGCCGCGCTTGTACTTTGTGGATGGAGGTGGCAATAGTAGGTTTATCGCGCCTCCCCTATCGATCTTATCCTCAACGCTGATTAGGTCAACTCTAGCACCATGATCTACTGATACTACACCTGGCTTCATCCTATTTGTAACCAAAGCTCCGCAGAGAACACTTCCCAGCTCGTTATATATCATTACTATGTCGCCTGTTTTAACTCCTAGCCTTTCAGCATCTAGAGGATTAATCCATACAGCTTCATACATGTAGCCATCTGGACCCTTAACCTTGTATAGCTCCCTCAACCATATTATCTCGTCTCCTTGCGAGTGGAATCTATACCTCGGATGATTCGACATTAGTAGGAATGGATATTTCTCCTTCCTAGGTGAAGTGGGTAGGTGCTCATGCTCTATCCATTTGGCAACTGGAGGTCTCTCCTTGTCGTCTGGAGTATATTTCAAGATTAGCTGTGATTTAAATTCCAGTTTACCGGAAGGCGTTTCTAGGCCTTTCCCAGTTTTCCAGAACCTGGTCATCCAAGAGTCGTAAGCATCGTATCCATATTTCTTCTTTATTTCAACCCACTCTTCCCACGTTGGGTGAGCGTAGAACACTATACGCTTTTTCTTAAACTCCTCCCAACTTGTCCCTCTAGCATATTCCAAGTGTCTCATGTAAATCCTTTCTTTAAGGAAGGTGTCAGGATCTGGGAACGCTTGAAGGAGTTCAGGCTTATTGAACTCTTTAGCCAGCTTTTCTGCAATCATTTTGTGGATTTCGTAGTCGCTTTTAGACTCGCCAAGTGGTTCAATACACTTGCCATGATAAGCTAGTCCTATGACATCGCAGTAACCGCTGTTAACCAAGTCCTCAGTTTCGAAGTCGGTTAGGGCAGGTAGCACTATGTCTGCAAATAGGGCGTCGTTTTCAAACCAAGGATTGATTACAAGGTGGAATTCTATCTTCGGGCTTCTGAGGGCTTCTATAAACTTGTATCCATACCAGCAGGTTGTGTAGCAACCATTCTCGTTCCAAATCATCCTAATGCCAGGATGATCATCCGTTGGAGGATACCTATACTTCACAAACATGTCATTTTCCTTGGTTACACAGTAGTTAAGTATACCACCTGAACACCACCATGTAATTGGAGGATTAAGAATTGCGTCTGGAACTAATGTCTTTATGAGCGGATAGCATGGGCCTTTAACATAGGGGGGCTTCATTGCACGGTGAGAGTATTTAGTCGGTGGAATGTAGATACGCCCAGCTTTCTCGGATGCCGCATCCGGATAATGTGGGAACGGCGGTAACTCTAGTGTGTTGAGCGTTGATGAAGTCCAAAATCTTACATACTCCCTCCCAGGTTTTCCTAGACCTTGCATCGCTAGGGCATATACTTCCATTCTAGACGCCATGTGTGAGTATGGGCCTCTGATTTTAGGTCCACCGAAGACAACCCCTATGGAAGTTCTCTTTTTAGCCCATGCTCTGGCTAAAGCCTTAATGGTCCAAGAAGGTATGCCGGTTATCTTTTCCGCCCACTCTGGTGTCTTTGGAACACCATCGTCTTCTCCGAGGACGTGCTTCTTAAAGTCTTCAAAGCCTATGCAGCATTTTTGCACGTATTCTTTGTCGTAAAGATCTTCTTTGATCCAAACATAGGCGAGGGCTAAGTAAAGGGCAGCGTCAGTGTTCGGGTTTATTGGAATCCATTTGTCCGCCCAAACTGCCCCGGTGTAATTCAAATCTGGAGATACCGCAACTAGCTTTATACCAGCTTTTTTAACATTATCGCATAGGAATGACACATTTGTACAGAAAGCTGAACCTGTCGTTTCTGGATCGCACCCGGAAAGTATTATCATTTCACAGTATTGTAGTACGTTGTCCCAGGAGCCGTCATTGGCACATTCTCCAACCAATAATTCATCGAAGCCCCATGCCAGCTTTGCTCCCCAGTATACACCTTCCCAGCTGTCGGGGTTTCTGATCTGCTGTGTCCATCCAAAGCCTAGGACGTCAAGAAGATAATGATTCCAAAAGTGTTGTGTCCAAATTCCTGTTTGTCCATGTCCGTCACCCTGCGCTAATATGGGTGTCAGATCTCCATACTTTTCTTTAATTCTCTTAACCATTTTTACGACAAGGTCTATTGCCTCATCCCATGAGATTCTGACATATCCTGATTTGCCTCTGTTCTGTGGGTTGGGATTGTCTGGGCTCCAATCAACCCTTTTTAAGGGATATTTAACTCTAGTAGGCGAGTACACGCGATTCTTGTATGCTAGCATATGGGGGTATGGAACAGCTTTCCTAGGCCTAGAGAATGTTCCCCTGTCAGTTTTGATCTCCCATATTCTGAAATTTTCTGGGAAGTGAGAGGGCAGAATTCTTATGATTCTGTTGTTCTTAACATAGACTTCCATTGGAGGGGACGAATAACCGAATCCGCAGAGGGTTGATGGCAGATACTCAACCCTTACTTTTTCCTTGGCCTCCTTGGCTTTTTTTATTTCCTTTTCAGAAGCCTTTTTGAGGGGGCTTGAAGAACCTCCATCGAAAAAAGTTTCAGTCAGTCGATTATGGGGGTCTGTGGACAAAGACATGCACCTCAAACTACCATATGGTATAAGTTAATAGCTTGCTCCCTTGATTTTTAAGCCTTGCGCACGCGTTTGGCTGCATTTCCTTTAGTAAAGCACAACTTTCATCGTTAAGAGAAAACGGCTTTTCACTTAGTGTAGATAATTAATTAATACAACCGACATAAAAATAAGTGGTGAATGAAAATGCCGGTTAATTTGTATCCCAAGGTTAAAATATGGTTTGTTAATGACAATAATGAAGCCATATTAGGCGAAGGCCTTGCTAATCTTTTGAGCGCTATTGAAAGGCATGGTTCCATTCTTGTTGCCTCCAAAAATTTAGGAATGTCCTATAGGTATGCTCTCCACAGAATTTCACTTGCAGAAAAACGTTTGGGGTTTAAGCTTGTTAAGAGACATCGTGGCGGAGTTGCTGGGGGCTCTTCAGAATTAACTGTAGAAGGAAAAAAGCTTATTGTAATGTATGAAGAAATTGAGGAAAAAATGGAAAAATTCCTTAAAACTCTTCAATGTAAGCCTCAAATCATGTAATAAGTATTCGATTGCATCTTTCAAAAATCCTTCTATTTTATTGTTAGCGAAACTTTTGCCTCTAATAAAGTTTTTATATACATCGATGTTACAAATTTATAACATCGCCAACTAAAGCTGCAAGGTGAAAAGAGTGAGAGACATAATCAAATTGGCCGAATCTTTTCATGGACATCTCTCGCCGGGAGTGGCTCTTGGAATTCGAATGAGTCAAATAGGCTTGGAAAAGCTAGGGCTTTCCAGAGGCGACAAGAGGCTTTTCGCAGTGGTAGAAACAACTTTATGTCTAGCCGACGGCGTTCAAGCATGTACTGGCTGCACGGTTGGCCATGGTTCACTGCGTGTTGAGGATTTTGGAAAACTTGCAATATGTCTCGCAAGATCAGACACAAAAAAGGGAGTAAGGTTGACTCTAAAGCAGGAATCTTTGCCACGGAACGTTAATGATTGGGTTATGCGGAGGAGAAAGTTTAGCCACAGCGAAGAAGATGAAATTAGCAAAGAAATGTTATGTTTAGACGAGTCGCATTTCAAAATTGAGGAAGTCGCTATTGAGCCTTTTTCAGAATTTAGTGAAGTTGGAATAGTTCAATGTGACATTTGTGGCGAATGGGTGGTTGAAGATAAGACGGTTAGGGCGAAAGGAAAAATCCTTTGCAGATCATGCTTCGGCGCGTGTTATTACACACCATGTAATCCTCACTCAATTAAATGCGACATTGGAGGTTGTTTGTGACATGCGGAAAAGCCTTCTAATCCCAACAACCATCATTCTCTTAGTAGTTGTTTTTGCAACAGCCTACCTAATTTATCAAAACCAGAGCATCGAAGGAGGCTCTATAACAGTTACCGATGCATTAGATAGAACCGTTAATATAGAAAGACCAATAAAGAGGGTGATAATAACAGGCAAAGGTTCTTGGCCCATTATAACAGTAGCGTATATGTTTCCAAATGCTAAAAATCTGCTTTACGCCATAAGCAGCAGCATAAACGTTTCACTTTTTAGGATGATTGATCCAAACATAACATCTAAAATGGTTACAACTCCAGCGGAGGAACTCAGTGCAGAGGAACTTGCTAAAATGGAACCAGATGTTGTCATACTTAAATCTACAATGAAAGAACTGGGCGATCTGCTGGAATCGTTAAAAATTAAAGTTGTTTACGTCGATTTCGAAAATTTAGACACTTACCTCAGAGACATTAGGGTGTTGGGAAAAATTTTCATGAATGAAACGAGAGCCGAAGAAATAGCAAACTACTACAACACAACCTACCATTACGTTCTTTCACAAATACCCGCCGAAATAAAACGCGAAAAAGTTCTGTTATTATACTATAACACCAAAGGAGGCACGGTTTCATTTCAAGTGCCGGGGCGGGGTTGGTTGCAGACATTTATGATAGAGACAGCGGGAGGCCACCCGCTTTCAGAAGAGTTGCTTGGAACAGGATGGAACCCTGTGTCCTTTGAACAAATAGCTAATTGGAACCCAGACATAATATTTGTAGTTACATACTCTAAATCTCCAACCGCAAGTGACGTAAAAAATTGGCTACTAAACGATGCTAGTTGGAGCCAAATCTCTGCAGTCAAAAATGGAAAGGTTTACGCAGTTCCACACGACTGCAATAATGTGGCAGCTTTAGGCAGCTGGGACTGCCCTGGATCACGCTGGATAATTGGGCTAAAGTGGATGGCGAAGAAAATCAATCCCCACCTTTTCGAAAACTTGGACATTGCAAATGAAGCTAAAGTGTTTTACATGGAAATGTATGATTTGGACGAGTACGAGGCTAATGCCGTAGTTAATGAAATTTCAGGGGATCTGTGAGTTTGAAAGGGGCATAAATGTTGACGCATACCAGTCGTCTTATAATGTTAGCATTTGCGTTGTCTGCCACATCAATATTGTCTATATTTTTTGTAGGCAGGTACACAATGAACCCATTTCATCTCGCGCTTGATGAGCTAGGCTGGACTATAGTGTTAAACATTAGAGCCCCCCGAGTGTTGACCGCGGCGCTGCTCGGCATGGCTTTATCTGCAGCAGGAGCCGCCATGCAATCAGCTTTCAAAAACCCCCTAGTTGGCCCAGAAATTTTGGGCGTCAGCCAAGGCGCAGCGTTCGGAGCTGCATTAGCAATACTTTTTCTTCCAAGCGACCCAGTGAAAGTGGAGGTTCTTTCAATGGTTTTTGGTTTTTCAGCGCTTTTGGCGTCATATGCAATTTCCTCAGCGATACGGTATGGTGGAAGAATTCTTAGGCTTGTTCTCGCAGGGTTGGCTGTTTCAGCCATCTATTCAGCAGGAGTTGGAGTTATGAAATTTTTGGCAGACCCTATGAAACAGCTGCCAGAACTAACTTTTTGGCTTTTAGGCGGTTTATCAGGGGTTAATTGGAGGAATTTTCTATACGTATTCCCATTAGCCTTCATAGGAATAGCGTCATTGTTTATTGTTAGATGGCGAATAAACCTGCTAACATTGGACGACGACGTCATTGTATCCTTAGGAACAGACCCCAAAAAACTTAGGGCTTTTGTCGTTACTTTTGCTGTGGTTGCTGCCGCTTCGGTTACATCTGTTGCGGGTATAATAGGCTGGGTGGGGCTAACAGTTCCGCATATTTGCAGAAAGTTCTTTGGAGCTGAAAGCAGCAGGATAATACCAGCATCCATATTGTTAGGCGCTACTTTAATGATAATTTTTGATGATATTGCACGAACAATATCGGCGGGTGAAATACCCTTGGGCATAGTCACATCCTTTTTAGGAGCGATACTTTTCGTTTTATCCCTTTCTAGAGGAGGTCCCCCATGAGTAAAGTATCCATTAAAAATCTGAGATACAGGTATCCAAGCTCTAAAAAGGACGTCTTAAAAGGAATATCTTTAGAAGTTCCAGAAGGCAAAGTGACTGCTTTACTTGGACCCAACGGATCAGGCAAGTCTACACTTTTCAAAGTTTTGCTGAAAGTGTTAAGCCCCTATGAAGGCGACATTTACGTTAACGGCAAAGACCTAAAAGAAGTTAATATTAACTCTTTAAGCAGAACAATAGCTTGGGTTCCCCAAGATGAGGACGCGCTATTCCCATACACGGTTTTTGAATACATACTTATGGGTAGAACTCCCCATCTTGGCTTCTTCAATATGCCCACCAAGAAGGATGAGGAAACAGCGCACCGCGTGCTTCTTCAGCTGGGTTTGCATGGCATATCTTATAGAAAGGTGCCGACTTTAAGCGGTGGGGAAAAGAAACTCATTTCTATAGCTAGGGCTTTGGTTCAAGAATCTGAAGCTTTCATTTTAGATGAACCCACAGCCCACTTAGACATGGGAAACAAAGCAAAAGTGCTTAACATAATTCGGAAGATGGCTAACTCTGGCAAAACAATAATTTTTTCAACACATGACCCAAATGAGGCGTTTCTTGTGGCAGACAACGTGGTCATATTAAATGGCGGTGAAGTGGTGAGCGAAGGGCCTCCGGACAGCGCAATAAGCGAAAAGCTATTGGAGAAAATTTACGAAGCAAAAGTAATAATACACAGGCGAGATAATGGGGTGTTAATAGGCTTCAGTCAGGAAAATTTCAAAACCAACAGTCCTAATCCTTCTTAACCACAATTTTTATTTCATGTATTTTATCGACACCCTTAAGGGACGAGGCCATGCCCATCACGATGTTTTTAATTATAAGGCGAGGAAACAACTTTAAAGGCACCCTATTTCCATCGACCTCAAGGATAACATCATCGGTTTTCGTTAATGGGCAGCTTCTCGACTGCTCTGTTCCCTCCACAATAGCCTTTGCAAATTCGCTGCATGAGCTATAACCACATTCACCACAATGCGAAATATTTGGGAGGTAATGGAAAACTTTCTGCTCCACCAAGTCTGCAATTTTCGCAGCTTCAGTTTTACAGTTGAAAATTGGAATTTTTAATTTGGACGCTTTTTCCAGCTCTTTTTCCGATTCAACTATTAGGCCTGAAATTGCAATGACTTGGCCTCCTTCTAAAAATCTTTCAGCCTCATCCACGTCCTTGGCTGCAACTATTTTTGCAATGTTTTCCTCGTGTTCAAAACCCTCTAAGACAACGTAATCAAGCCCCTTTAGAAAATTCATTAAGCTGTTTAGGCTAAGCTTTTTCTTTACAAAGAACACGGTTTCATTAATAGGAGTAGCCACCACTATTTCAGCGCCGGCTTTACCATGCTCCCAAGTGTCTTTACCCGGATAATCAACCCACTCTGCGTTAGACATTTCTTTAACAGAACCAACACGGTAACCCCGAAGCTTAAGCTCCCGAATTAGATTTGCTATCACTGTAGTTTTACCAGAGTGTTTTCCTCCAACCACAGACACAAGTTTAGGCACTTGAATCGCCCCTCCAGTTAAAGTTAAAACGTTTATACTACTTTTATAGTTTCATTTTGTTTTGTTCTAGAAAAGTTTAAGGAAAGCGGGAACATAGAAGTCACACTGTTTAGCGCCGAAAGTTCCAAAATTTCCCCATGGGAGAAGTACGCAAAATGATAGTGATAGCCGTCTTCGGAGCAAGCGATTCGGGCAAGACAACCACAATTGAATATTTAGTGTCGCGAATTTCAAAGGAAGGATATAAAGTTGGTACAATAAAACACATACACCACGAAAATTTTTCTATAGACACCCCTGGAACAGACACTTGGCGACATGCCCAAGCCGGAGCAGCAGTAGTAGCCGCAGTTTCGCCAAAAGAGACCACCATAATCAAGAAAACAGATACTCCTCTAAACGATTTAGATCAAATTCTCAAGTTATTCGACAAAGAAAATCTAGACTTAATTTTTATTGAAGGCTTACACACGCTCTGCGCAAAAAGAAGGGACATCTTCAAAATAATAACTGCAAAAGATCCAGAGGAACTTGTTAGAAATTTAAAAGGCACAGAACCGCCAATACTCGCGGTAACAGGGTTGGTTGCCAAGAAAAAAGCCGAAATAGAGGAAATTAAAATTCCAATAATTGACTTAAACAGCGAAGGTGATTCTCTTCTGAAACTTGTTAAAAATAAATTAGCTGAGGAGAGACCAAATAGAAGCGACTGAGCTATGTAGGCTAAGACAATCAGAGGACAGCAAAACCGTGATGGTTCTTCCTAAAGCCTTAAACTACTTTATTTTTGATGAGCTTGTTACAATCATAATTCTACAACTACATTGATTGCGGCAGTTGGGCACGCCCCAAAATTTGAGAAGGAGGCACACGCCACAACCGGAAAATATGGTGGGGCTGCCCGGATTTGAACCGGGGTCACGAGCGCCCGAGGCTCATAGCCTAGACCAAGCTAGCCGACAGCCCCCTTAGCATTATGAATATGTTTTCCTTAACCTTTAAACCCTTACTCTGAAATAATACCTTATTTGTTTGGGGGTTGGCTGTTGTCTCTTCCTCAACGGTTACGTGGAGTTAAAATACTTAAGGCACTTTCTTCGCCTGTTAGGTTGCAAATTTTGAATTTGCTGTTTGATAGGGGTTCACTTTCTTACACTGAACTTATGAATTCTTTGAAAATGAATCCGACTAGGGATGCGGGAAGGTTTGCTTATCACTTAAAGTTTCTTCTCAAGTCCGATTTGGTTGAGGTGGATGCTGAATCTAAAAAGTATTGTTTAACCGAGCTTGGAAAAATGGTTATCGACATAACTGATCGCTTAGAAAAGAGAGCCCTTAAACCCAAAGCCTTGCTTGTCAGAACCTCAAGATTCGCCCTAGAAGAATTCGATGTAAACAGGATTGCAAATTCCCTCATTAGGGAGACAAAAATGCCCGCAGACCTAGCCCAAAAAATAGCAAAGGACGCGGAGAAAAGGCTGTTAAAGTCAAAAGTGAAGTATTTGACTGCCCCGCTTGTGAGGGAAGTGGTAAACGCAATTTTAATTGAAAAAGGATTGGAAGAGTATAGGCATAGGCTGACACGTTTGGGTTTACCAGTCCACGATGTAGCACTCTTGATAGAAACAAAAACGAAAGCCTCAGAAGGCGCAGCATCTATCCATCGGATGGCTGGAGAAATTGTGCTAAAAGAATTTATGCTTTTAAACACGCTTCCAAGAGACGTGGCCGACGCACATTTGTCTGGTGCAATACATATAAAGGGGTTGGGCTCATGGATTCTGAAACCAAACGAGATAATTCATGACATAAGGTTCTTTTTAAAAAACAGTCTAAACCTAGAAAAAATGGGTTTTGTCCAACAATTTTATCCGCCACCCAAAAACTTTGAATCCGCGCTAGCCACATTGTTCAACGTCCTCCTCCACTCTTCAAAGGAGGTTGCTGAAGAACAAACACTTGAATACTTCAATATTTTCCTAGCACCGTTTATAAGGGGACTAGATCCCGAAACTATAAAGGAGGCATTAAACCTCTTCATCAACAACATAACACAGCACGTTAACGCTTCCATTTGCCTTGAACTCATAATGCCGGATTTCATAAAAGAAAAACAAGCCATCGGCCCAAACGGAAAAACTGTTGGATACTACGCTGATTTTATTGACGAAAGCCAACTCATATCAAAAATTCTCATTGAAATACTCAAGGAAGAAAGCGCGCACAAATTCGCTCTTAATCCAAAAATTGTTCTGAAATTGCGGCAAGAGTCCTTTACAGACGAAAAAAGCAGGCAAACACTTTTGGACGCGCACAAATTGGCCTCAGAAAACGGCGCACTCTTTTTTGCCAACCTTTTAGGAGAAAATATAGCGTCTTCACGTGTTTTCTCCGGTTATGGATGCAAATTCAACGCGGATTTAAGCAGGGACTGGGAAGTAGACACCGTTCGCACGGGATGCCTAGGGTGTGTGGCTGTCAATTTGCCAAGAATAGCCTACGAATCTGAAGGGGATAAGGCAAAGTTTTTCGGAGTATTGAAGGAAAGATTGGAGTTGGCAACCCACGCGTTGGAAATTAAATATAAGATGCTTAAACAGAATAATGGTGGGCTGCTTCCATTTTTGATGCAAACAGTCGACGGCGACCAATACTTCAGAATGGAACATTGTTCTCAAATAATCAATTTTGTCGGGTTGAAGGAGTCCGCTGAAGCATTTTACGGAAAAAACTTGTACAACGATGAAAAAACAATGACGCTAGCCGAAGAAATCATCAAAAATATCTTGGAATTTTTTAGCAAAGAAGGAAAAAGACGCTTAAGGCGTCTGCATCCGGCGGTGCTACCGGATTTTGAGGCTTCAGAAAGATTGGTACAATGGGATATAGAAAGATATGGCATGTCTAAAGTTCGATTTTCAGGAAGCAGAGAAAAACCATTTTACACAACCATAAGCAAGTTGACGCTAAAAGACGGAAAGCTGTCTCAAGAAGCCATTGCCTTCGCGCAAAAATTGCTAAAACTTCAGAGTGGCGGGGGCTTAACGGTGATAGAGTTTGGAGAAGACCAACAATATAGGCCAGAAGAGCTTGTTGAGGTAACAAGGCATATTGCTGAAGACTATAATTTGGGATTTTTCACATATAATTGTAAACTAACATACTGTACTAACTGCAAAAGGAGTTGGTTTGGAATATTACCTAAATGTCCCGCATGCGGTTCAACAGTTTCTTTAAGGTTTTCCAATAGGTTTGAGCTAAGCTAAGCTATTTTATTGCGCCTAATATTAGGGCTAGAAGCGCCATTCTGACAACTATGCCATTCCAAACCTGCTGGAAGTAGCGAGCATATGGCGTATTATCAACTTCCGCTGCAATCTCATCAACCCTTGGGAGCGGATGGAGAATTATCAAATCCTTTTTTGCTTCGCTTAAGATTTTTAGATCAACTTTGTATGAGCCTTTCACTTTAATGTATTCGGCTGGGTCTGGAAAACGTTCTTTTTGAATTCTCGTCACATACAAGACATCCACAACCGGGATTATTTTTTCGAGACTTGTTGTTTCAATTACTGGAATTTTTTCCTTTATTGTTTGGAGAACCTCGCGTCTCATTTTGAGGGATTCAGGAGACACCAAATAAAGTTCAATGTCGTAAAGTGAAAATGCGTAGGCAAGAGAGTGGACTGTTCTGCCATATCTTAGGTCGCCTATTAAGGCTATTTTTAACCCGTCAATCTTTCCCTTCTCTTTCATTATGGTGTATAAATCAAGAAGGGCTTGTGTTGGATGCTCTTCTGCTCCGCTTCCGCCATTGATTATTGGAATTTTTGCGAATTCGGCTGCAAGCCTCGCTGCACCTTCCAGCGGATGCCTTAGAGCTATTACGTCAACATAATTTTCAACGGTGCGCACCGTGTCAGCCAGATTCTCGCCTTTTCTAACAGAGGCTATTTCTGCCTCTGCAAAACCTATGGTTGAGCCGCCTAGCTTATGCATGGCAGCCTCAAAGCTTAAGCGGGTTCTAGTGCTCGGTTCAAAGAATAGTGTTGCCAAGATTTTGCCTTTAAGCATGTCTGAGCCTTTTGTTGCTAGGGGCTCCATGGCTTGGGCGATTTTAAGTATGTAGTCGATTTCTTCGCGGGAAAAATCTTTTATTGATATTATGTCTCTTCCCTGAAATTCCAAACTCGCACCTAAACAAAACTCACACTACTCCTAAATAACTTTTTTACGCTTTTTGATTTGTTGGGATTTGCCTATTCTAGCCTTTCATTTGGTGTGGTGAGGTACAAGACAAAGGAACTTTAAGGGTTTTTTGCCAACATTTTTAAACTGGTGCAATTCATTGGGGAGAATAAGTATAGCGTCACCGACGCTTACCTTCTTCTCTTTACCTTCACATATGACGATGCCCTTGCCTTCAATTATGAAAACTTCATGCTCCCAAGGATGCGCGTGCAAGGGGCTGCAGCCTCCTGGTTCCATTTCAAACAATCTCATGGCAAAATTTGGAGCTCCCATTTCTTTCGTTATGAGCCACCGCACCTTAAGTTTTGAGGCCCCTTCTTCTTTGGCTTCCTCGGCCACAACATCTTTATAATGTGAGATTTTCAATTTTGTCCTTCCTTTGGATGCGCTTATGGGGTTGCTTTTAATTTCATGTAAAAGATTTAAATCTTTCCTTTAGAGTATAGCCCTTAAAGTGGTGTTATTTATGAGCGAAACTGAACTGCGTGTCTCTAAAATTAAGGATGGCACGGTTATAGATCATATCACTAGTGGACATGCTCTGGATGTTGTTAAGATTTTGGGTATAACTGGAAAAGAAAAGCGTGTTGTTACAATAGCGATTAATGTGCCTAGCAAGCGCTTTGAAAGCAAGGATATAGTTAAGGTTGAAGGTAGGGAGCTAAACCCGCAAGAAGTGCATAAGATAGCGTTGGTTGCGCCCCACGCGACAATTAACATAATCCGTAATTATAGGGTTGTGGAAAAACAAAGGGTTAAGCTGCCGAAGGTTATAGAAAATATAATTAAGTGTGCTAATCCAGCTTGTATAAGTAACAGCAGCGAGCCTGTTCAAGCCAGGTTTTATGTGGAGAATGAGGAGCCTCTTCTTTTGAAATGTCATTATTGTGGTTACATGATGGAGCGGAAGGAAGTTCTTGATCAATTTTGATGTTGTTTGTTCGAAGTTTTCCATAAAGTTTATATCGTAATATTTACTATTTGTATTATAGGTCCGAAAAAAGACATATTGCATATGTGTAAAACATAAATACAAAAGGTGAAAAAATGATAGAAATGATGGCTGCACTCTGGATTTGTTTAGCCGTTTACTCAGCATGGTACTTCACATCAGCAAAACACTATTTTCCCATAACCCCAGATGAAGCGAAAATATTATGGAAAATCCACAAAAAAACAGCTGGATGCAGCTCAACCAAATGGCGCAAAATAGAACGGAGAGGAAAAATTATAGGCTTCGAATGCCAATGCGGATACAAACACATACAAAAACGCCCAATAGTTACAACAAACTCCACACCCAAAATCAAAACACAAACCCTTCAACCAACCGCCATCGAAAAACTACATGCACCATACAAATAATTATTTCAACAAAACCCAACTCCTCCTTATTTTAAACATTTTTAAATTCCATAATTTTATAGTGCTGCAAGCGTTGCCTGTAGGTAATTGCGCAAGTTTTCTATATCGTTCTAAAACTTTATTCTCTATTCTCTTTAAATTTGCACAAATTATAAAAGGAAAGATGTCATAAGATTATTGAGAAGTGAAAATATGAAAACTTGCATAATAATTTCGTTTCTTTTGTCAGTTGCTTTGTTTTTTGCGTTGAACAGTTTTGTGATGGCGCAATACGTTGTAGGTGTCAAGAGTGGAGACTGGATAAAATATAATCTTTCGATGACTGGCCAAGGAGAGAACGTTCAAGGATGGATTAAAATAACGATTGAAAGTGTAAGCGGAACGGTAATTCAGGGAAAGTATGTTGGGGGTGTTGGTGGTCAACAAACGCCAGAAGAATCATTCACGCTTGACGTTGCCTTCGGTTCCGGAGGAATGAACGGCTTCATAATTCCAGCAAACTTAACGGTTGGACAAAATATTCCAGGCGAAGCTACAACTGTTCAGGGCGTAACAACACGCCACGGTAGAACAGCAGTCTATGCGTCTGCCACCGACCCCTATTCCGGTGGAACCGGCCAAGTGTATTGGGATCAAGCAACCGGTGTGTTGCTAGAAGTAACAGCCTCATATGGCGGTTACGAATATAAGTTGACCATAGCTGAAACCAACATGTGGGGCGGAGGGTTTTTTGGCGCAGGCTTAGGCTTGGACTGGTGGATTTGGATGATTATAATTATTGGTATAATTGTAGTCATAACTGCCATCGCCCTAATACTACACAGAAGAAAACCTCCTCCGCCATCCATGCAGCTTCCACCACCGCCCCCACCTCCCCCTCCACCGCCCTAACTTAACACGAAATCTTTACCGACACCAAATAAAATTTATAGAAAAGCGCCGCCGGTCGGACTTGAACCGACGACCGACTGGTTAACAGCCAGCCGCTCTACCACTCTGAGCTACGGCGGCATTGTAATGCATAGAAGTTTTTGAGATGCGAAATATTTAAGTTTAGTCTTTCACTAGGCTTTTGTTAGGGACTTCTAAACCGGCTTTTCTTGCCCTATACCTAATTATTTCAACAAAAAGCCTATACAGTTGCTGTATGAGTTTTCCATACCATTTGCCGGCGAAGGAAAGGCTGATTAAATGGTCTATCCAGTAGAAGTCGTGGTTTAAGCATTTGATTAAGAGTTCCTTGTGGAGTTCTGTCATTTCCGTGTCTTTGAACCAATCTTCGCTTTTAAGTTTGCCCATTGGCACGAAGAAAAGGGGGACAATTAGGCTTCTGATGCCTTTGAGGTCTTCTAAAAGTTCTATTGTCTTGATAAGGTCATCTTCGGTTTCTTCCGGAAAGCCAACAATTAGGGTGCATGCTGGAATTAGGCAGTTGTCATGCATTAAGCCCATTCCAACGCGGACAACTTCGGGCCACTCTTCAGGCTTGAATGGATGCGCCTTAGCGGGCATGACTTTTTTGGCTAGTTCTGGAGAACCCGTTTCTATCCCTATTTCAGCGCCCCACCAAGGCTGCTTTTGCAGTATAATTTCAGCAATTTTTGAGAAAAGTTTTGGTTTTGAGGCGACAGCCGCCAGCGAACAGTGACTCCAACTTATGCCCTCACACTTTTTCACAACCAACTCGTGAAGCTCAAGCAGTTTAATGTCGTCTGGCAGCGTATTCCTAGAGCCATACAACATGACATCTTCAGCGTGAAGGCATACTCCCCTTACGCCTCCAGCAATATTCACATCCGTTTCCCGCATTATCTTTTCGTAGGGATACCAACGCAGCGGCCTTAACGTAACACTGCAGAAGTCGCAGCCCCTACAACATCCACGACCAACCTCAACTAAACCGTTTATCGAAGGCCCTTTAATATCCGGTATCTCCTCCAAGCTCGGGGTCTCTTTAACGCTAACCTCATAATATTGTGGTAGAGGCTCATCGTTAATTGCGGCGTGAACAAGCCTGCCTATCACTTTTTCAGCTTCGCCCTCAACTATACAGTCTATCCCATAATCTTTAACAAACTTCGGCCTAAAACGAAACTGCCAAGCACCAGGGCCCCCCACAATTATCTTTAACCCATTTTTCTTCGCCCTTCTAATTTCTGGGCAGTTCATCAGAAAACGGAAATATTGAGCAAGGAACGGTTCCTTTTTCAACACAGAGGCAAACGTGCTTGAGGCTGGGCCTAAACCAAAAGGGTCCATAACATGTATTCCCAAAACCTTTGCCTTTCCAACGTACTTTTTAAGATAAGCCGGGGCAACGGTAACAACATTAAAACCTTCGATCAAAAGCTGGGCCTCAACCTTCCTCAACCCATAGGGGGCGGCTACCGGCACACCATCCCTTGTTTTAATTGGCGGGAAAAACAACCATTTATACAGCCAATCCGGAATAACATTTGGAGGGGCACATGTCCCAAACCCCAGAAACTCATTATTGTGATAGGTGCTCATTAAAGTATGATCTGCAGTCAAGATTACTGTGTTGTCCGCTGTTTTCTGGGGCATATTTAGAGCCTTCTGCTTGCTGAAGTTTTATAAATACTATTTTTAATTATAAAACATTTAAATTTTGATATAAAATCAATTTCCCTCACATTGAACAGACGAATTTCATGTCATGATTATGCGTTTGCCTAAGAAACATGTATATTTTAGATCTTCTAATAAGGTTCGAATATGCGGGGAATTAGGTTTGAAAAAGCTTCTGGAAGTTAGGTGGCATGGAAGAGGAGGCCAAGGCGCGTGGACAGCCAGCGAACTGCTTGCGCGTGCGGCAATTTACGAGGGAAAATACATTCAATCTTTTCCAGAGTTTGGCCCCGAAAGAATGGGGGCGCCTGTCACAGCCTTCACTAGGATAAGCAACGAACCCATACGCTTACATTGTGCAGTTTATAATCCGGATGTCGTTGCTGTTTTAGATCCGACACTCATTAAAACTGTTCCGATAACTGAGGGCTTAAAAGAAGATGGGAAAATAGTGATTAATTCAAAAGATAGCTCAGCGGAAATAAAAAAGATGCTTAAGGTAGGCAATGTTGAGGTTTGGACTGTTCCAGCCACTGAAATTGCAATAAAATTTTTGGGAGCGCCAATAACAAACACTGCAATGCTTGGAGCTGTGGCCCGTGCAACAGAAGCCGTTAGCCTAAAAAGCCTTGAAAGGGTAATTGCAGAACGCTTTAGAAAGGACCTTGCAGAGAAAAACTTCGCTGTTATAAAGCAGGCTTATGAGGAGGCAAAAACCGAATGAAATTAGAAGAAAAAAGTTGGAGGGAAATTTCTCCAGCAGGCGTTTGCTGGCTTTCAAGCAAAGAGTTTCCGACTGGAGACTGGAAAACCTACAAACCAGTAAGGGACGTGGCGAAATGCAAGAAATGCCTTCTCTGCGTCATTTTCTGCCCGGACGGTGCAATACATTGGAAACCGGAGAAAGAAGACATAGAATTTGACTACAATTTCTGTAAGGGCTGTGGGATATGCGCTAATGAGTGCCCTTGGAAGGCTATTGAAATGAAAATTTAGTTGGAGAGTGATGAAATGAAAAGTGTTGTTAAACAAGAGGTTTTAGCCTTAAGCGGAAATGAGGCCGTAGCCTATGCCGTTAAGCAGTCGGACGTGGATGTTGTGGCAGCCTACCCAATAACCCCCCAAACAATAATAGTTGAAAGGTTCAGCGAATACGTTGCCAATGGGGAAGTTGAAACAGAATTTATTTGCACAGAATCAGAACACAGCGCATTAACCGCTTGTCTGGCGGCCTCTGTTACCGGGGCAAGGACCTTCACAGCTTCAGCCTCAGCAGGCTTGGCCTTAATGCACGAGATGCTTTTTGTGACCTCCGGGTGTCGGGCGCCAGTTGTTATGGCAATTGCTAACAGAGCCCTATCAGCTCCGCTTAACATTCACGGCGACCAATCCGACACAATGGCCCAGAGGGACAGCGGCTGGATACAAATTTACGTTGAAAACGCCCAAGAGGCTTATGACTCAATAATCCAAGCCTTTCGAATAAGCGAAAACCCAGAAATCTTGCTTCCGGTGATTGTCGGCTTAGACGGTTTCACATTAAGCCATTCGCTGGAAAATGTTTGGGTTTTGCCAGACGAGGTTGTTAAAAACTTTATTGGAAGAAGGCAGATTCCGCTGGTAACAAACCATGAGGGTAAGCAAGTGCCCTTCAAACTTGACCCCGAAAACCCATTAACAATGGGTCCAGTTGCATTTCCAAACTACTATTTTGAGTTTAAGAGACAACAAGAAGAAGCCATGAAAAAGGCGTTGGAGGTAATCCCACAAGTTAATGCAGAATTTGCTCAGATCAGCGGCAGAAGCTATGGGAATGGGCTTCTTGAACCCTATAGGCTAGAAGATGCAGAAATAGCCACAGTATGCTTGGGCTCGACGGCTGGAACCGTGAAGACAGTTGTGGATGAACTTAGATCCCGGGGTGTCAAAGCAGGATTACTCAGAATTCGCACCTTTAGGCCCTTACCCGTCGAGGGAATAATTGAAGCCCTAGAAAAAGTGAAGGCAGTCGGCGTAATGGATAAAAGCATGAGTTTCGGCGGTTATGGAGGACAAGTCTTTCAAGAAGTCCGGCACGCACTCTACGATGCGCCAGAACACCCATACGTTGTAGACTACATTTACGGCCTCGGCGGACGCGACACAAACCCAGCTCAAATTCACGAAATTTACAAGGACTTGCAAAAAATGGTTCAGAAGAAGCGTGTTGAAAAACCGATAAATTATGTGGGATTAAGGGAGTAGGAGGAAGATAAAATGTTTTCAGAATGGAAATTTACCATAAAGGACGTGGCCGAAAAACCAGACCTATTTATGTCGGGACACAGGGCTTGCGCTGGCTGCGGGCCGGCAACTGTTCTAAGGCTTATAATGAAAGCTTTGAGGGGCCCAACAATAGTTACAAACGCAACTGGATGCATGGAAGTAGTGTCATCCATATACCCGTACACTTCTTGGGCCTTACCGTGGCTTCACACAGCCTTTGAAAATGCTGCTGCAAACGCTTCTGGAATAGAGGCAGCCATAAAAATACTGAGGAAGAAGGGTAGAATAAAGGAGGAGCAAATTGACGTTATAGCCTTGGCCGGGGATGGAGGAACATACGACATAGGAATTCAAGCACTCAGCGGAGCGGTGGAAAGAGGACATGACTTCTTGTTTGTGCTCTACGATAATGAGGCTTATATGAACACGGGAATTCAAAGAAGTGGAGGAACCCCCCTCGGCGCGTCGACAACAACTTCGCCTGCAGGCACAGTCTTGCCCGGAAAACTTGAGCCCAAAAAACCAATTGCAGACATTATGGTGGCCCACGACATGCCATATGTTGCCACAGCTTCGCCGTATTATTGGCGAGACCTAATAATAAAAGTTAGAAGGGGCTTAGAAGTTAATGGCCCGGCATTCCTACACGTGTTTGCGCCATGCCCACGAGGTTGGCGAAGCGACCCAGCTAAATCGATAGAGCTTTCACGCTTGGCAGTAGAAACCTGCGTATTCCCATTGTGGGAGGCCATAAACGGCGAATATCAACTCTCAGCGCCCAGCAAGGCAATAGCCTCAAACCCAGAAAAGAAAAAACCCTTAAAAGAATATTTGCAAGTACAAGGAAGGTTTAGACATCTTTTCACACCAAAATACGAGAAAATGCTAGATGAAATACAGCGAATCACAGACGAAAGGTGGCAGCGGCTGCTTAAGAAATGTGGAATAACACAAGCAACAAAATGAAAGGCTGAAAGGCTATAAAAGGAGAAAAACAGCCTCTCATCTTTTTCTGTAATGAGCTTCATTGATGCCCTCGGGCAATAAAAATTTCTTTTATGCGTGCATATCTAATTAAAGAGTCTGGGATTGGCGGAATTTTTCAAAAATTTCTCTATTTCGTTTTCTGCGTTGTCTGCTTTTATGAATATTGGCACGTTTTCTATGCCTGTTGCAATGTAACTTGAGAGAAGCCATTCGCCGGGGGCAAATTCTAGGGTTTTCTCGAGTATGCCCTTATCTATCATGAAGGTTTCGCTTATTAGGGCGCGGTCATATGGACGCGGCAAAGTTCCAACAAAGTACGTGTGTATTTGTTGTAGGGCGTTTGTGTTTAGGTATGCTATGCGTTGGGTGGCTATGCAAACGCCTATACCATATTTGCGTCCTTGCCTAAGTAATGTTTCAACATGCGCTGAGCATTTTGCCTCTATGCCGGAAGCGTTGCTTGGAATAAACTCTTGGGCTTCATCGAAAACGAGGAGGATGTAGGGTTTAACTTGAAAACTGCGTTTTCTTCGCACAAGCAAGTCTTGGGTTAAAGTTATAACCAAATCCTTTATTGTTAGCGGGTCTGCTATTGATATGCAGACTAGCCTTGTCGTCTTATCTTCTATTAAATCCCTAATTTTTTCAATTGTTAAAGCCCTTGGGTCAGCCTCTTCTTTCTCGCTTTTCCTTCTAATTCTGTCCAAAAGCATTTCTCTTGTTGTTGCCCAACCATACAAACCGCTTTTTTCATGAACCTTAAACTCCTCAACCTTCATTCTGGCTACGCCGTCAATGTACTTTACAAAGTCTTCGCTCACTTCTTGATTTTCTAAGATTCCGTGCTTTTCCATATATTCCAATATTGCATCGTAAATTTCGTCTATGGCGTTCATGTAGTTTGGCTTGTCTGCAGCACCCTTTCGCTGATCATTAAGTTCATCTATAAACTGGCTGTATGTGGGGACTTTCCGTCTAGGCCTTTTGTAGTAGGCGAGTTTACCATGCTCGATTATGCGCTGTAGTCCAACTTTTATTCTCTCGTCGGTTTCATATTCCCTTGGCTTGACAACAGAGTTAAAGAACTGCTCCACAGACTCTATCCTGTTTTCCATAACGACTTTCGCCTTAAAATTGGGGTCGACAAGCAAATCCAAAAGTAAGAATACATATTCGCAGCTTATGTCAAAAACCAAAGCTTTAATGTCTTTCGTATGCAGCAAAATACGTCTCAAAATATTTGACATAAGGTTGCTTTTACCGCCACCAGTGAAGGCGAAAACACCGAAGTGATAACGCACGAGCTTTTCAAAGTCAACGTAAATTGGTATTATGGTTTTGCTTGCCTGAAACATTTTTATTAATCCAAGCCTCGGATCAACCCTTGCGTCGTCAACAGTTTTCGATGGGTCTATGCCGAAGGCCTTAGCTATTTTTTGGTTGTACATGCGGTTTATCATTTCGCTATTCAAAATGTAGACGGGGCTTCCGACGACGGGGTAGGAGAAGCCCTTGACAAATTCAAATTCGCAGTTTTCATTTATTATTAAGTCATAGTTTATGGGGATTGCGTCTATTTGAATAATCATTGTTGATTTGTCGTCTGTCTGCCAATCCTCCTCAGACTGCTCAATAATCTCAAACTGCATGGGATAATATCCGTGGTCGGACAAACCACGCAAACCAAAATGTTCTGGCCAAACTCTGCTAATTTCCATTAAAGTGAATCTTTCCGTCCCTTGACCGGACTGCTTAAAGTTTTTAGCAGCCAACAACATTCCTTCCTCCAAAAGCCCCATCAAATCTTTCTGATATTCAACCTTAATGCGACACTGGTATCGCGCGCTTGTCCCGGCAAGCTTGGTTTCCTCGGCTCCGCCAAAATATTTGGGGATAACGGCTGCAAGTCTAGCGCAAAAACGGCCATCAAAGTCCGTGAAGCAAAAGGCGTTAAATTTGTTCTCTTCTTGCTGCTTCAATTGTTGCCCTCCGCTCTCTAAAAGTGCTCATATAAAATATGAACTTTCTCAATTTATGATTGTTAAGTATCCAATTAGCCGTAGTATCAACTATTTGTTTAAATTGGCTGTAACTCCACTTTGCAACTTTATCGGCTATGAAAAGTGGTTTGTTGTGTCCAAAAGCTTCTGGTATGCTTGAAGGCGCCATGGAAACAAGCACAGCCATAACCAAATTTTGCAGTGGATTCGGAACATCTTTATTAACGAATAAGATAACTTCTAAAGGCTCTATTGTACCGTCCTTCAGCTCATTCCAAAATTCAACAATGTTTTCAGGCTTGTAGTCAAACTCTGGATAAACCAAGCGGTCAATAAGTAGGACGTTGCTGCGCAACAGCTTGTCTGTTTTCGCTTGGCTTAGTTGCACATAGGTTTTAAGGAAAGTTTTTTCTAAACCAATCTTGTTTTGAATGGCGCCGGAAACATATTCTCTGCGGCCTTGCTTGTCTGGGACAAGCGTCCTAAAGACCGAATCGTATTCTATTAGGCTCCAAGGCGGCCGGATTTCGTCTGGGTTGAATATGCTTACGGATTGGAGTATCATGCGGTCTGTGTTCGGCAGTTTATCAAACTCTTCCTGCTGAATAGTTTTCTTTAGCAAACCTTCATTGTGCATTATTGGTATTAGTTGCCTTTTGAAGTCCCTCGCAGCGGTATCCTTTGTTATGCCTATTAGCAGTATTCGCCTTTTCCAGCATTCTTCCATGAGCATGTGCAATGTGAAAAGCGTTAGGAAGGCTATGTCAAGCGTTGTAAGCCAATGCTCCTTTCCATCCTTAACGATTTTCATGAGATTTGATGTTTCAGAGTTTTGGGCGAAAAAGAAGCGGTCGCCTAAACTTGTGACAAGCTTTTTTATGCGTTCCCACGTTGTTGCATACTTTTGATTTAAATTGTAAACGGCGTTTTTCTCGCTTAAAATTCCATGGCTGACAAGGCTTTTTAAAGCGCGTTCAACCCTTTTTGTTCGCTTCTCGTCTCTTATGCCAAATTCAGTCAAAATCTGTTGCTGGGTTAGGGCAGCTTTTCTTTTGAGCAACCCGATTATCGCATGACGCAAGTAATCAGCTCTTGGAGGTGGCAAAACCAAAGCTTGATTGTAAACGTGGTGCCTTGCAATCGCCAAATCGTTAATGTCTATTGGTTCGCCATCAACCTTGTAGCCGATTATACTGCTTTTGGCCTTCCAGAGTTCGCGCTTTGAAGTATCATATAAGAGGCTTGCCCTCTCAATGGATAGGCTCCTATCCAAAAGGATTATGCGAACGTTCCTTTCATGGTCTGTGGCAAACTTGTAGGCAAGATAATACTCGGCAAAGGTCATTATCCAATTCGCAATCGTGGCATTACTTATTATCGCCTCGTCCATCAACGGCTTGCCTAAACTAATCTCTTCGGGCTGCCTCAAATCAAAAAATGCCTGGTCAATTTCTGGAACTTCGTTAACGTAAACCGGAACAACACTTGAAATTCCAGCACCCTCCCTAACGGTTTTCTCGTTAAAACTTACCAGCGGCTTATCATTCTCTCGAAAAGTTATTGAACCAATTGAGGCATAGGCGCCGCCGAAGAAAATGACAAGGTCAAAGAGCGGCCTAGAATACATTGTGCCATCTATGCCAGCAAACTGAACGGTTGAAGAACCAAAAAATTCCTCCGCAGTTCTGTAGGCTTCGGCAAAATCGAAATTCATCTTTATAAGGTTTGAAAGCAAATCGTGGTAAAGATTTTTCAAGTAAGAGAAACGCTGCTCATAATCTAAAACCTGCCTTTCAGCGCCACTCCTAAGAATGTTGCATGTGCGCTTTACGGCGTCGCTTAAGGGCGAACTCACAAACCACACCAATCATAAAACACGCGCAACAAGTTAAAACATTTACTAGACAAGAATCGAAAGAGGGCAACAGCCTCATTTAAACGTTAAGCGAAACTTTTTTGCGACTTCCTCAAAGCCTAAAGACCTAAAAAGCTTAATTGAAGCTACATTATTGGTGTAAATGTCAGCTTCAACGCAGTTAATATTCTTACTCCTAAACCATTTCAGAATCTCTCGACAAAGAGCTTTGCCCACACCCCTACGCCTATAATCCTCCTTAACAAAGCAATCGCAAATGTAACCCCTTTCAAACTTGTAATCCCAAGGCTGGCTAACCCAACCCAAAACATAACCAACAACCTCATTGTTAAAGGTGGCTACAAAAACAACCGCATTATCCTTTTCAATGTTCTTAAGAATCCATTCTGGATCTTGAAACCTACTAACGGGAGTGATCATGGGGTCCATAATGCTTTCGCTTTTTGACAATTCCTTTGCAAGGCCAACTATGGCAGACAAATCCTCTGGACATGCTTTTCTAATCGCTATTCCAGCCGTGTCCGATGTTGGACAGCTACTATTCTTTCCTTTTGCCATAAAGTTCACCCACAAAAGCTTTGAACTACAATTTTGAGAAGACTGCTGGGTGAGTTATGTCTTCCTCTTCGTCAACAAATTTTATGCGCAGTCTCTTGTTTGCATTTCTGATGTTTGTGGGCTTGCCTAGAACTTCAAATCTGAAAAGCGCCGACTTATACCAGTCGATTCCAGGGTTTTCATTCACGGGGACCCCCAGCTTGCCAATGAAATCTTCATAATTTATGGTTTCATAGTTCATTGGATATCGTGAGAAGCCCCTTATCAAGTCTGTTATGACACAATTCATTCGCGTCAACAGCCTTTCGACGGCAATCCACTTTTTATATGAAGCCTCAGCTGTCGTAAGCCCAAAATAGCCAACTCCTCCGTCCTTTAGGCTTATAATTCCCCTTAAAAGGAACGCCCTTAACCCGCTCATGGTTTCAAGAGGTTCCGACGAGAAAACGTCAAACTTGCCAACATACTTTTCTGGCAGAGGTTCTGCAACGTTGTAACGTTCAAACTCTATTTCAAAAGCGTGTTCACGGTTAAGTTTTCTTAAAAATTCTCCAAGCCTTTCGTCAACATCCAGGACGCAAATTCTTGATGGCAATCCGGTAAGCGCAAGCGCAACACTAAGCAAGTCGTCATCGCCTATTAATATGAAATCTTTGCCCTGCAAGTTATCATAATGGTGCATTATGGCTGTTCTGGCGACGACGTCAAATTCTCGCATGTATCCTTGAAAGAAATCTACGGATGGCAATGGACGACCAGCAACCAACTTTCTGTATTCCTCAAGTATTTCAATAAATTTTCCATCGAAAGTGATTCTCTTCCCAAGACATTTTTCACACACTGCGCTTACAAATTTTGACGCCCGTTCGTCAACGACGTTTTTCCCCCTTTCTGTTAGGCCGAATGTCCCGTCACCGTCAACAGCAATTAACCCCTCACTATGGAGCTTTCTAATTCCATCAACAAAATCCCTTAACGGAACATCTACAACTTCAAGCAGTTCCCAAACGGATTTCCTCGACCCCGCCACAGCGCTTAAAATTTTCGCTTCTGCCTTTCGCAAATAAGTCCCTCCTAATTATTCGTTTCCTAACAACCGTTGGATTAAATTCTTTAACTATTAGGCGAAAAGCCTTTAAAGCCGGCTCATCACGGCCACAAGTAAATATATCTAAGGCAACATATCCGTGTTCAGGCCATGTATGAAAACTCAAGTGTGACTCGCTTAAAAGGTAGATAGCAGAAACACCATAAGGCTCAAACTGATGAAAACTTGAGGAAACACAATTCAAACCAGATTCAGAAACAACCCTATCTAAAATCTCACGTACAGCATCAACCCTCGCAATCCTTTGAGGGTCAACCCCGAGGAGTTCGGCGATAACGTGGATGCCCATACCAAACACCCACCGTTACCGTCGAAATTCCCGGAGTCAACATTATAGGCGCGTATCAAACCAAACATGTACCCGATATCCTCTCAGCAATTTGCAATACAAAATATGAAAAATAAAAACTTTTCTGCATAGAAAAACTTATATACTAATGCTTTCCGAAATCACCTTCTGGTGATGATAATGCCCAAGAAGAAGAAAGAGGAGAAGAAGGAGGAAAAGAAGGAAGAGAAAAAGTAAAACCTAATGCTCCCTTTCTTCTTCCACTCTTCACTTTTTCCGTTCTAAAATGTTGGAGTGCATTGTAGATATTTAGAAAGCAATTCTTCTCCGCAGTTTACTTGCAAATTCAGCAAGAAGAACTCCTAGAAAGGATAAAATTAGCCCATGAAACAACAACATTTGCAGACTTGTCTGCATAATAGACTGATGAGAGGAATAATGTGCTCCATTAATTTCGCCTTGCGGTCCTTGAATAATTGGACTTGAAATTGTGACTGTCAAATCCTTATTTAGGAGGAGCGTGGCAACCAAAATAACCAGCAACAAAATAAATGAAAATAAAGCTGGTTTAAGCAAATCATACATGTCATAAAAACGAACACGCCTAACACTCAGCAACCACATTACAGCGCCTGGAACCACCGACGCATAGGCAAACGCTAAAAATCCGATGATCCAAAAGTATGGCGCATCCAATTTTATATTTAGCAGTGCAATAAGCGCAGAAGACCAGAAAACGGGATTAACCACCGTCAAAACGACACCTATAAAACCAATAATTAAAGCATCCGCCAAAGGCAGAGGCGTTGGTCTAACTTTTTCCTCTCTGGGAAAATTTTGAAGAAGCTGCACAGCTTTTTGGCCCTTCTCCGTTAGGCGATACCGCCCTTCTTTATCCTTCTCGATAAGGTCGCCCAAAATTTTTAGGTGATAATTGAACTTTCCAGTGTTCATCACTCCAACAAAGTTCATCAAATCAACATAAGACATGCTCTTCTTTTCATAAAGTCCAAGAACAATTTTGCGCCTAATAGGATGCTTCAAAACATCGCCGATAGACTCAAAATCAACGCTCACTCTTCTAACACCATCGTCAAAACATTAGAGGGCAACACACATGATTTAAGGATTTTTGACTAAAAAGTTATCAAAAACTTATCAGAAAATCAAGTACGGCTTGAGCTTCATAACCATCAACGCAAATAAACTTGTGACGCCGCCATTAAGCATTAAGCATCACGGTCTCACCGGCTTTCAAACCTCTACAATCTTCACTTTCATAGACATAATTTTAACATTCGCTAAATTTAATGGTGAAGAATATTTATGTTGAGTCCCCTAAACTTTTTAATGGCATAATCCACAATTTTCTTTGCTTCTTCAGCATTTTTCCATTCCTTAAACCTAACCCATTTATGCGGCTCCAACCGCTTATAAGTTTCAAAAAACTCCTGAATCTCTACAAGTTTATGCTTATGCACATCTGTAATATCCCTATAACCCTCAAATCTAGCGTCATTAACAAGCACAGACAAAATTTTCGGGTCCTCCCCTTCTTCGTCTTCAACTATTAATGCTCCTATGACCCTAACCTTCACTATACAGCCAACCTCAAGCGGTTCATAACTTAAAACCATTATGTCAAGCGGATCATTATCATCAAACCACGTTTGAGGAACAAATCCATAATCAACTGGAAAAACCACGGACGAAGGTATGATACGATCTAAAACAAAGGTTTCCCATTCAAGATTATATTCATACTTATCCCTCGAACCCATTATAACTTCAACAACCATATTAAGTAGTTCTGGCGGCCTGTCGCCCGGCGGAATGTCTCTCCAAATGTTCATAGGCACAACCTCCAAGCTAATGAGCAAACCACTAATTTTAATTTTCCCCTTAAAGAACACAGATATTCAAGTTTTGCAGCAGCCCTTTTTCCAGCTTCCCATAATAGTCGGTAATACAACAATACTCTTCCGAAAAAGAAAATAGCAAGTCAATGAATAAAAACCTACGGGGTCAGGTGAAAACAAGGCGGGGTTGCCCTAGCCTGGTAGGGGGCAGGCCTGCTAAGCCTGTGGTCCGTTTGGGCCGCGCGGGTTCAAATCCCGCACCCCGCGCCACAACAGAGTTTCAGATACCTTCCTTTTCAGTGAAAGCAGGTTTGATTTTGGAAATGCTGGCAATAAATAACTATTGGAATCATTGTAAATCTAATGTATGGTGAAAACTTTGATTGGTGCTGTGTTTTGTTGTTAAGAGTCTTTTGCTTTTGTAGGTTATGATTGCCAGCAATGTTGCTATCATTAGCAATTGTAGAATTAGGTTTGATGGAAACTCTAGGATTACAAAGTCTTCAAGTTTTAGGGTGATTTGTTTGTTTTCTGTCATGTTTACTGTTGTTTCGTTGGAGTATGAATTGTATGTGGCTTTAATGTTGTAGTTGCCAACGGTATACTCTCCTGTAGCGTTTAACATTTTTTCTATTAGTGTTAACCTTGCCCAGCCATCTGAGTCTGTTAATGTTGATTTGGCTATTGTTGTGTTTGGGTATATGGCCTCAACGGTTGCTGAAGGCACATTTTGACCAATAGAATCTATAACGTGAACATCTAAATACCATGATACTTGAATCTGTGCTTGATTTCGCATTAGAGGTTCTCCACTGTATGTTGAGTTTACCAGCGATAAAATGGAGGAGCTGCTCACATGCAAGTCATGTGTGAAGGTAGAGTCAACAGCCACTATGACTGAGGAATCAAATGAGGAAAAGTGTCCTAATGTTGAGTTGTAAATGGATACGTTAGAGTTTCCGTAAACACATAGGTTCCATTCATAGGTTAGTGTGTTGATTAGGGTTATGTTTGGTGCATAGCCTGTAGGCAAGACATTTACAGAACAATTGGTTATGAAATTCCAGTAGCTGGCGAGCCCTGGCTTAAGTTTGGAAACTGTGCATTCAACTGAATTTGGTCCAAATATAAAGGCAAAGATTTTTGAGTCGTTCACCCAGACGTCGGTTGAACTGTAACTCTCTAACACGATGATTGTGGAGTTAGATATTTTCGCAACATTTTGATCGTATGCAATCTGCCTATATATGTAGGAATTTGAAATCGACATCTCAGAAGATTCAAATCCGACAACGTGAATTGCAACTGAGGAATTGTCGATTGTAACGCTGCTGTTGTCAAATGCCTCTATTGGCATTTTAAAGTTAGACGTTATTGTGGAGTTGTAAAGTAGCAGGCGTGGTTTTCCTTGTAAGGGATTTTTCAAGGTGATGTTATGCTCATAATATTCATTCTGGGTGAAGTTTAACAAAGCATTTTCTAGAGTTAATGCTGCATTTTCTTCTATTATTATGCTTCCATTGATTTTAAAATTTCCGCGAATTATGGCGGCGTCGTTGCCATTGATTATCAAATCTTCTGGGTATACTGGTTCATGCATCACTTGCCGCATCACAATTCTAATCATATAATCTTCTGTTGTTTTTTGATGCCAAGAGCCCGGTGTTCCCTCATATGAAAACCCATCTATTGGAGGAGAAGCGTCGCTTCCTAACTTAGGATTGTAATCTGTTTCATACTCAATAGTTACGTAAAAGTCTGATGTCACAACTATGTTAAACCCTGTCAAGTCAACGTCAAACCAGCCATTGCCTTGGGGTGTAACATGCAAAGATGAAGTTAGCTCCGTAGCTCCGTCACTACCGTAAACATGCGCTTTAAAACTTGTGGCACCTGCAAAAATGTAATATCTGGCTGTTAAAAGTTTCGCTTCAAGCCATCCGTAAGGAAGAGAAAATTTAACTGCCAAATGTTTACCCACATTATGGCTAACTCCATAATCACATTTTCCATCATCATAGGCTCTTTCTTCTGTGAGCATGCCTCCCCAAGTTCTAAAGATCATGTCTTCGCTACGTTCAATCCCGTCTTGGATGGCTACTCCACCAGCATATGAGTCGATGTCGTGAATATACCAAGATATCATGTCGCTTGTTCCCCCTTGATGGTAATATTGTTCTAATTCAACTTGAATTATGTATTGAGTCCATGGAATAAGTTCTATTGGTGTAGGAAATATGAAGGGAACGAACTCTCTAACATCATCGTTCCTAACGCCCGGCGGCACAGCTGCTGTGGCCGAACCAAGAATTGGCCCATTCCAGCTTTCCAGTATGTTAACGGTAACAGTGTAACTGTTGATGTTGCCAACGCTATCAAGTGCAAGATCAACTTGAGTTAGCAATTTCATCGTCGGCGTGAAGGACTGACCCCAAGTGCCTCTGTTAGCCACGTGATCTCTCGATACGTCGTTTGATTGATCCATGGATTCCGCCAATGCCGGCTCAACCAACAGATTGAGAATTAAAGCCAAGATAAGTGCAAAAGATAAAGTTAAGATAATTGCCAATTTGTTTTTCATTCTATTCCTCTTAAACATTTTTACAGTCCAACGTTATGTCTGTTTCAAAAATTTATGTTTTTCTTCTTTAAGCTTAAAAGATAAGAGCATTATGAGTTAAAGCTTCGCTTGGTTGTTAGATTATAAGTTTAAAACATGGCATTGTCATTTAATTTTGAAATGGAGTTTAGGGGAGGAGTTTATTAGATGGACGTGTTTGAAGCTGTTAGGAGGAAGCGTTCAATTCGGGCTTATGCTGCTGAGCCTGTTCCGAAAGAGAAGTTGATGAGGGTTTTAGAGGCGGCTCGGCTTGCGCCTTCAGCTAGTAATATTCAGCCGTGGCATTTTATTGTTGTCACAGACTATGAAAAGAGGAAAAGGTTGGCTAGCGGCGGGATGTTTGCGAGGTTTGTTGCCCAATCGCCTGTTGTGATTGTTGGATGCGGTGACCCGCATGCTTCGCCTAAATGGTTTATGGTTGATGTTGCCATAGCCATGGAGAACATGGTTTTAACAGCCACCGGCGAGGGTTTGGGCACATGTTGGGTTGGAAGTTTCGACGAAAATTTGGTGAAAGAGTCGCTTAAAATTCCGGAGAGGCTTAGGGTTGTTGCCCTTCTCACGGTTGGTTATCCCCGTAAAAGTTTTGATGTTTTTGGCAAGGTTTTGCATTTGGTGAGGAGACGCAAGCCCTTGGAGAAAATTGTCAGTTTTGAAGAGTACGGCAAGCAATTATCCTAACAAAATGCACGCATGTTAAGCTCTGTTGAGTCAAAATGGTTAAACGTAAAAAGAGAAAATGAAATTTGAGGTTTCGGCGTCAATGAATTATGTAGAAACTGTTTGCCCAAGAGACTGTTATGACACTTGCTTCATGAAAGTTTACTTAAACAATAAAAAAGGGCCTTTTCGAATTGTCGGATGCAAAGGTAATCCCATTACTCAAGGCTTTCTTTGTCCGCGTGGAGTTATGGACATTAAGAGGGCATACAGTCCAATGCGAGTATTATATCCGCATAAGCGTGTCGGCAACAAACCCAATGGCAAATTTGAAAGAATTTCTTGGGATGAAGCTTTGGATATTATAGTTGGAAAGTTGAAGAATACTTTGGAAAAGTTTGGTCCCTCATCAGTTTTACATTTGGATTACAGCGGAAACATGGGTTTACTCACATTACATTTGCCTCAAAGACTATTCTACTATTTGGGTTTTAGCCAAACAGACTTAAGCATATGCAGCAAGTCTGGACACGAAGCCCTAACCCTTCATTACGGATTATCATATGGAATAAATCCGGAGGAACTGCCGAAAATGAAGTTAATTGTTTATTGGGGTTTTAACGCGGCTGTTAGCGCCCCGCACTTGTATGCGCTTTCGTTAAAGGCTAGAAAATGCGATGGAAAAATTGTTGTCATCGATCCCAGAAAAAGCGAAACAGCCAAGTCCGCTGATTTTTGGCTTCAGCCAAAGCCTGGGAGCGACGTTGCATTGGCTTATGGAGTGATGAAACATCTCATCCAAAACAATCTTGTAGACTTTGACTTTATTGAAAAGCACACTTTCGGTTTTGAAAAACTGAAGGAAAAAACGGCCGAGATAAGCTCTAAATCAATTGAGCAAGCCACTGGATTAAAATGGAACGCGATAGAGAAGCTGGCGGAATTTTATGCAAATCTAAAGCCAAATGCAACTATGATTGGCTTGGGAATACAGAAAAGTCTCTTGGGAGCAGAGGCTGTTAGAGCTGTTTCGCTTATACCCGCCCTAATCGGATTACACAGAGGCTTCTTTTACACGAATAGTAGGGGTTGGAACGTTGACTTGCAGTATTTGAAGGGAGAAAATTTGATGGAAAAGTGTGTTCGGGTTGTGAGTCAAGTTGCCTTGGGAAAACATTTGGAAAAAGGCGAATTCAAATTCGTTTACATTTACAACATGAATCCGGCTGAAACTTTGCCCAACCAAAGGACTGTTAGAAAAGGTTTAATGCGAAATGATGTTTTTGTTGTGGTGCACGACACGCATTGGACTGAAACAGCAAGACACGCGGATGTAGTTTTGCCCGCAGCCACCTTCTTGGAGAAGGATGACATCGTAGTCTCCTACAGCCACAATTACGTCAGAAAATCCAATAAGGTTATTGAACCGCTTGGGGAAAGCAAAAGCGAACTTTGGGTTGCAATGGAAATAGCCAAGCGGTTAAACATTAAAGAAAAGTGGCTATACGATGACGCATGGGAAACCGTGGAAAAAGCATTTGGTGATTCTTTTGAAAACGGAAGTTTTCAGGATTTGATGAATGGGAAAACTTTGAGGCTGAAGGCTAAACCGAAGGACGAGTATCAAACGCCAACAGGCAAAATTGAGTTGTATTCTACAGTAGCTGAAAAACTTGGTTTTTCAGCGTTGCCAATGCTGCCCCAGCAATGCCAAACGCCCGGGCAAGGAGGCTTCATCCTACTTAATACTGCCGTCGCCAAATACACGCACACACAATTTCAAGACGTATATGGACCATTACCTCCTATCGTCCTCTTAAATCCCAAAGACGCAAAACAGCATAGCATTAAAGATGGCGATCCCATAAAACTATTCAACAAATTGGGTTCTGTGGGGCTTAGAGCGCGGATTTCGAATGCCGTCCCAGCGGGGGTTTTATGGACGCCCAGAGAATGCAATGACCTTGACAATAAGCCCTTAAACATGATTGTCCCAGACACAACCCAAACTATTGGCGGCGGACCAATTTTTAACACAACCATTGTTAAAATATGCAAAGCCAACAAAACCGGTTGATTCAGATTAAAATTGCATTTTTATTGAGTAGGACTATGTACAGTTAATCTTGTTTCATGTTATATAAATGATTTATATGGATGTGAAATTAATTATTTTATCCCGCGTGGGACAATGCTCGTTACAAATAAGGATTTGTTACTTCCTGCCTTAAAAGAATCTTATGCTGTGGGCGCCTTTAACATAAGTAATTTAGAGGGTTTGCTGGCCGTTGTTGAGGCTGCTGAAGAGGAAAATTCCCCAGTAATAGTGGCTGTTACCCCAAGCGCCATAAAATATGCCGGTTTAACATATCTCGCAAAAATTGTGAAGACTGCGGCTGAAGAAAAACGCATACCAATGTCGCTTCACTTAGACCACGGCGAAAGCCTCGAAACAGTTTCAAATTGTATTAAAGCCGGCTTCACATCGGTTATGATTGACGGTTCATTTCTGGAATTTGAAAAGAACATAGCCTTAACAAAAGCTGTTGTAGAACTTGCCCATAAAAATGGGGTTTCTGTCGAAGCAGAGCTTGGAAGACTCGCCGGCGTAGAAGAATCAACCGTTGAGGAAAGAGAAGCTGTTTTAACAGATCCGGATGCTGCGGAAATCTTTGTTAAACGCACTGGTGTTGATGCGCTTGCTGTGGCTATTGGCACTTCTCACGGGGCCTACAAATTCAAGGGCGAACCAAAATTGGATTTTGAAAGACTTAAAATGATAAGGGAAAGGGTTGACATTCCGCTTGTTTTGCATGGAGCCTCAAGCGTCCCACCACAAATTATTGATAAGGCAGTAAAATATGGGGCTGAGTTGAAAGGGGCTAAGGGCATTCCAGAAGACCACATACGGAAAGCCATTTCCCTCGGAATAACAAAAATAAACATTGACACAGACCTGCGACTAGCGTTCACAGCCACAATACGCGAGGTTCTAGCAAAATCACCAAGCGAATTTGATCCGAGAAAAATTCTGGGCCCGGCGAGAGAAGCCATGAAGGAGGTTGTTAAGGGCAAGATGCGCCTTTTTGGAAGTTCTGGCAAAGCATAGTGAAGGAGAGGAAGACAAAATGAAAGTTGGAATATTGAGCGGTGGGGGAGATGCCCCTGGGATTAATGCGGTTATAAGGGCTGTTGTTAGAAAGGGAATTCAACATTATGGTGATGAAATAATAGGCATTAAAGATGGGTGGCGAGGCCTCTTAGAAAACGATTTTATGCCCATAAACTTGAATTCTGTTTCGGGAATTCTTCCACGGGGCGGTTCAATTCTAGGAACTTCTAGGACAAATCCCTTCAAACGCGAACGTGGACCAGAAACAATAATGGCCAATATAGAAAAGGCTGGGATAGAAGCCGTAATAGCAATTGGTGGAGATGACACCCTCAGCGTTGCTTACAAGATGGGGGAGTTTGGCCTCAAATGTGTTGGCGTTCCAAAAACAATCGACAATGACTTATCTGGCACAGACTACACTTTTGGCTTCAACACTGCCGTATCAATAGCCACGGAAGCCCTTGACAGACTCCACACAACGGCGGAAACCCATAGGAGGGTTATGATCCTCGAAGTTATGGGAAGATACACGGGCTGGATAGCGCTGGAGGCAGGGCTTGCCGGAGGAGCAGACGTCATATTAATTCCCGAAAAACCCTTCGACATAGACGAAGTTTGCGAGTATATTAGGCAGAGACATGAGAGGGGAAGGAACTTCAGCATAGTTGTTGTGGCTGAGGGCGCAAAACCAAAGGATGGGAAAGAAATTGTTTACAGCGAGAGCATAGATGAGTTTGGCCACATCCGCCTAGGAGGTGTAGGCTACTATCTTGGCAAGGAAATTGAAAAGCGCCTGGGCATTGAAACACGTGTTGTTGTTTTGGGCCACCTGCAGCGTGGCGGTTCACCGACAGCTTTTGATAGAATTTTGGCAACACGTTTTGGGATAGCTGCAATAGACCTTGTCCATAAAGGAAGGTTTGGGCACATGGTAGCAATCAAAGGAAACCACATAGTTTCTGTTCCATTAAAGGATGTTGTTGGCAAACGCAAGACTGTTGACCTAGAACTTTATGAAATAGCGAAGGTGTTTTTTGGTTAAAGAAGACGTTTATGTTGCGAGAACCTTGGCTAACCTTAAGAGGTTAAGGTCTAAAGGCTTTTCTTTACAGCATGACTCTTCCAACCTAACGCTAACTATTCGGCCGTTCTGTAACCCGACAATCTTGTTTCCCTCGCCTTTCAGCAAGAGCCTAACGGCTTCGTCTGCAAACAAACCTGCAAGGAGGCGGCTTCTGGCGGTTGGGTTCCCGCCCCTCTGCGCATAACCCAAAATGCTTAGCCTAACTTCTGCGCCGGTGTTTTTCTGAATTTCCCTCGCAAGCTTGCGTGTGTCACCTACGCCCTCTGCCGCCACAATTATCCCCGACCGCTTCCCCTTCGCGGTGTTTTCTTTTATAACCCTAAAAATCTCTTCCTTTTCCACTTTTTCTTCTGGGACTAGGATTACCTCTGCGCCAACGGTTAAGCCCACAGTCGCCGCTAGAAATCCCCTTGTCCTTCCCATGACTTCAACTATGAATACTCTCTCATGCGATATGGCTGTGTCGCGAATTTTGTCGATTTCAGAAACAGCCGTATTCACAGCCGTGTCAAAACCTATAGTTTCATCAACGCCATAAACGTCATTGTCTATTGTGGCTGGAACTCCGACAATTAGCGTCCGTGTAAATTCGCTGAGCTCCAATGCGCCTTTGAACGAGCCATTACCGCCAATAACAATTAAGCCGTCAACCTTGTTTTCCGCCAGGGTTTTAGCCGCCTTTTTAAGGCCCTTTTCCCTCTTGAATTCTGGGCACCGCGAAGTTCGCAGAATGGTTCCGCCCAAATGGATTATTCCGCCAACGGAGCGCGGCGTCAGCTTCACGAAAGTGTTGGTTAATAAGCCCTCCCAACCCCTCTCAAAACCCAAAACCTGCAAATTTTCCGCGTGGGCAATGCGCGTAACAGCCCTAATTGCAGCGTTCATTCCCGGCGCGTCTCCGCCGCTCGTAACAACACCAACGGTTTTCAACGCATCCACTCCAGCAATCAAAGATAAATTTTGCTTTCAAGTAAAAAGCTTGTCAAAGAGGCGAGCAGTTTGGAAAGCAAACATATCCTCGTGATTGTCGCAGCAGCAAACAAAGCCGAAGCGGAGAAGATCGCACAAGCATTGCTTAATGAAAGGCTCATTGCATGCGCAAACATAATCAGCGGTGTGCACTCGCTTTTCCGGTGGCAAGGAAAAATCGAAAGCACGGAAGAAAGCGTAATTTTAATGAAAACTAGAAAGGACTTGTTCAGCAAAATTTCCGAAAGAGTGAAAGCCCTACACAGCTATCAAGTTCCAGAAATTATAGCTACACCAATCGTAGAAGGCTTTGATGCCTATTTAAAATGGTTGGATGAAAGTCTGAAATGATTAATTAAGGGAGAGAGCAATTTCAAAGTCGTTGACAAGTTCTTAAATAGCGTGATGGATAGATATGCAATCAGCCTATGACCGAATATCCCTTTACAAGTTTAGCCAAAAGGAAAAAGAGGAATTAATCAAAAAAATTAAGAAGTTTATGGCCAGAAATAAGCGGATAAAGCTTGCAATTATTTTCGGAAGCCTAACTACTAGGGATCATGTAAGGGATATAGACATTTGTATAAGTTCTGAGCCAAAATTGAGCTTTATAGAGCTTTTAGATCTAAACGCTAGGATGGAGCTTGAGCTGGGCATCCCAATAGACCTTGTTGAACTGGGAGATCTGCCGAAGGCTTTTCAAGCAAGCATACTTAAGAATGGACTGGTAATAAAAGGATAAAGTTTTATAGGTTTTGTTAGCTTTTGCATGTTTGGCGGTGGGTCTTAGGCGGGGGGCTAGGGGTCCCCTGTACCGTAAACCCTCTATATGACGGGCCGAAAGCTGGGGCTGAGGCGTCTAAGGCCGCTTGAAACCCTCATCTCCGAAGCTGTGACTATCCGTCCCTTGGGGCTGGCGGTCTTTGGGCGGCTTCCGTAGGGAGGCTGTCTCCAGGGTTTGCCAGGCGAAACTGGCCAGGCCCGGGAGGGAGCAACCTAAGTCTGGACGTTCAGCGCTCAAGGGGGTGCGGATACGAGTGTAGGTTTGGGGGTTCGGGCGGATTCTGGACGTCGAACCCCAGTGACCCACCGCCTTACTGGATAACAATTTCTGGCGAAAACTTATTCGTGTTGGAAAATGCTAAATTTTGTAAAAGCCATTTAAGATTGTTGTTGGATGTTTGGGTATGCCATTTAATGAAGTTCGTAGGGATTATTTGCTTGACCGTTGGGTTGTCATAGCCACTGAACGCGGTCGGAGACCAACAGATTTCGCCAAACAAGAGCGTCAAAAAGCTAAGGCTGCTGGGGTTTGTCCACTTTGTCCGGGAAACGAGCACATGACTCCCCCGGCAGTTTTGGTTTACATAAAATCAGCAGACGGTATTAGAAAATCTAAGGATGAGAATGGTTTCCGCCACAGAGATTGGCTGGTTCGATGCATTCCAAACCTTTATCCAGCATTTTCTCCGCCCAAAGAAAAAATTAGCCGAAGACAAATCGCTGAAAGCAAAGATTTAGTTGCCGGTGTGGGGCATCATGAGGTTTTGGTTGAGTCTCCAACTCATGACGCGCATCCTTCCGACGCCGAAATCCCACAGTTAATTCATGTTATTAACGCTTACATTGATAGGCTTAGGGAACTTTCAGTAAAACCTTACGTGAAATATGTTTCAATCTTCAGAAACCACGGCCTAGAAGCGGGAGCATCCCTTTCACACGCCCACAGCCAAATAATTGCCACTCCCTTCTTACCGAAAATTCCAAAAGCCGAAATTATGGCAAGCAAAAGATTTTGGAAACAAAAGAGAGAATGCATTTTCTGCAACATTATTGAAAAGGAGAAGGGTGGCCCAAGAGTTATTCTAGAAAACTCTTATTTCGTGGTTATTGCGCCATGGGCAAGCGTTCACCCAATGGAGTTTTGGATATTCCCAAAAAGGCATGAGGCAACACTGCTTGACATGAAAAAAGATGAAGTAGAAGCATTTGCTGAAACATTGAAGGCATGTCTTAAGGGACTGAAACTTTTAGTTAATGACCCACCCTACAATTTCGGCTTTCACTTGGCAATGGAGCGAGAGTCCCGTAAATATTATCATTGGCACTTGGAAGTTTATCCGAAACTCGCCATTTGGGCTGGCTTTGAAAAAAGTACAGGCATGTACATAAACACTGTGATGCCCGAAGTTGCTGCGGAAAGCCTCAGAAAAACAATTTTAACCTAAACTTTGCAACACTTCCTTCTCATATTTAGGCCTAAGCAGCATTACATCCTCCACATAAGCCCTTAAAGGCTCTGCAACACTCCACGCTTGGGCTATACATCCCCTAGCCACATGCGGAGGGTCTCCGTCAAAAATTTCGCTTACCACGCCAAGCCCAGCCTTAAAAATTTGTTCTGTGAAGAGTGGCAGAAGAAAATTTTTTAGGGCGATTTCACGTGCGCTGTCGGAATATCCTCTAGTTTTAAGGAATGCCGTTACGAAAGGGCCGAGAAGCCAAGGCCAAACAGTCCCATTGTGATAGGCTTTATCCCGGCTTCTTCTGTCGCCTGAATAAACTCCCATGTACTGCGGGCTACTTCTTGCGATCGTCCTTACGCCATAGGGCGTTAAAAGCTCGCGCTGCACAACGTCGACAACTTTTCTATTTTTGGCGTCGTCAAGCATTGTAAAGTCTAGGGCGACTGCAATAATTTGATTTGGCCTTAAAGAATCGTCTTTCCCATATTCGCTTATTACATCAAATAGATAGCTTTTTTCGCTGTTCCAAAATTTTTCAGTAAAGCTCTTTCTAGCTTTTTCAGCAAACCCCATATATTCGTCTGCTTTACTCTTTTCTCCAAATTTATTGGCTAAAAGCTCAATTGTTTTTAGGGCATTATACCATAAAGCTTGAATTTCAACGGCTTTTCCAGCTCTTGGGGTTATTGGCTGACCATCCACAATGGCATCCATCCATGTTAGTTGTGGGCCGTGGAAAAGCAAATAATCATTGTCGACATGTATGCCAAACAACGTTCCTTCAACATAATTTTCAATGATTGCCTTTAAATTTTCCCAAAGTTTGTCACGAACAAATTTGAAGTCGTTTGTGTATTTTAAGTATTGTAGAATCGCATTTATGAACCATAGTGTTGCGTCAACAGAGTTGTAGGCTGCTGGCTGCCCAAGCTGGTCTGGCAGAAAATTTGGAATTAGGCCTTGCTTGCAGTGCCCCATGAAAGTTAAGAAAATTTTTCTCGCATCTTCAAATCTTCCAGTCACAAGTGTTAATCCCGGCAGAGAGATGAAAGTGTCCCTTCCCCAAGCCTCAAACCAGTGATAACCCGCAATAACAGCCACCTCCTCATTTAATCCTCTAGCTATAAATTTGTCTGTTGCCAAAACAATCCAATCCAACCAGCCTTCTTTCGGTAGCCCCTCATGCCTAGCATAAAATTTTTCCATAATCTTTTTGAGGCGTAGAGTTTCCCTTTCAAACCGTTTTTCAACATCCCGCATGGTGAAGGGCAATTTCGCCAATTTTTGCAAGATCATTTCGTTTTTATCTGCAACGGCAATCAAGGCAAAAGTTTTTTCTTTGCATTTTTCGGCAGACACCTCAAAGTATCCGGGTTGGTAGCAGTCGTCAAGGCAGCTTTCGCCGCGCTGGGCTTCTTCGCGATAATAGATTTTCTCTAGCCACTTACCATTGTCATTGTAGACTCCGTCTGTCGCCCTAACCAAAAGCGCATGTTCATCGGCTCCAAAACGAAAATAAAATCCTCTTTCTAGTTGCCCAATTGTAAAGTCAAAAGAGCCTTTCCACCTGTCTATTACAGAGTGGATGTGCCTAAAACTTATGAGAGGGTAAACTCGAAATCCAACGTTTGAGTTTGCCCTATTCAAAACCTTGTAAATCGTTATGACGACGTTTTTCCCATAGGGCATAAGAACAGTTTTTTCAACTTCAACGTCGCTTACGCCATAAACGTATTTTGGAAAAGGTGAAAGCCGAAACTCTTTTAGATAAATGTATCCCTTTGGAAATATTCCATTCTGGAACTCGTTAGAGCCGAGGGGATAAACGTTGCTTTCTACAATTAATTCTTCATCCAGTTTTGCTAGACATACCCTGCGGTTTCCGGGGGGAGCCAAAGCTGCAACAAGTGTTCCATGATATTTTCTTGTGTTTATGCTGAGAACCGTTGATGAAGAGTATCCGCCCAACCCGTTTGTGATTATCCACTCCTTTTGGATTGCCTCTTCAAAGTTTGCGAAGGCTTTTTTGTCTAGGCTAATTTTTGGCAGTGTCATTTAAGGCATCAGCTTGGCAACATTTTTTTCCCTTTGGACTGCAAAAAAGTTGGCTACTGGATTGCATTTTGCCCTAAAAAGTAAAGCGTGGGGTTTTTTGAACTTATATTCTGTTAGGGTTTCAGCGTAGCCCATCCCCTTTGCAAAAACCATGTCAACCGAATTGTATGTATCAAGGAATTCGGCGGAAACTTCTTTTAAGGCCAGTCCAACCGCATCAGTACCCGTAGTTATGACTTTGTCGGCAATTTTATTCATTGCAGAAATTTCCGCATCCTCTAACGTTGCATCGTTAACTATTGGTCCGCCTTTAACGCACACAATAACTTTTAATCCCATATTTTTCAACTGTTCAACCAACAACGTGTCGAAGACTATTTCTCCAGCGTTGTCTGTTAAATATAGGATTGTTTCAGCTTTTTTGGCTAACTCATATATTTTGCTGGTGTCATCTACAGCCAAATTTTTACTAGCCTCGCGTATGTCTTTCCTTAAACCTAAGAAGGTGAATTTGTGGCCTGGAATATCAAATTCTATGGAGTTTCCAACTATGGCGCATAAACATGCTTTTTTAAATCTGTCCATTTGCGTGTAGCCCTCCTCAACAATTTTCCTCGCATAGGGCAGGAGTTTCAAGGCTTTTTCGTTGCTCAACCTTTTGCTTCGCTTATATGGGTCGTTGTTTCCGGTGACCCTCTTTATCAGACGATCCCTTTTTGTTCCCAGTTCTGCTGGGACGGCTGTGGGCTTAAACTCTTTACTTAATAGCTTTAGAAGTTCAGACATGGCTCTAAAGCGCAGGGCTGGATTTGGTGTGGCCTCTTGGGTTTCTGCTGCTGCCCTGCTCATTATGCATGCTGCGCATTCTGCTTCAACCTTCAACTTTCATTCACCCAGCGATTTTGCCACTTCTGCAAACTTGCGTAAAACCATATATGGGTCTTTTGCTTTTACGATGCCGCTTGCAACCAAAACTCCTTGAGTGCCAAGCTTTAAGGCTGTTTTGAAGTCTTCTGCTGTGGTTATGCCTGCCCCACAGAGGATTACGACTTCCTTGTTAATTTCTCTTACAAGTTTTATTGTGTCTGTGACAATTTCCGGTTTTGCTTTTGAAACTGCAATCCCGGTGCCTATTAATTCTGGAGGTTCTATTGCTATCATGTCTGGTTTTAGGGCCGCCACCGCCGCACTAATGTTTTGGTCGTTAGCGCAGACAATTGAAAGCAAGCCATTTTTCCGTGCTATATTTATTGTTTCATTAATTTCTGAAAGTTTAAGTTGTTTTTCCGAATGGTTTATTAATGTTCCAATGGCTCCAGCCTCTTTGATGGATTCGGCAAGCACGTGTCCCGTGTAACTCCCGGGTTTAATAGGGTCTATATGTTGTGCTATAACTGGGATTTTCACGGCTTTTGAAACAGCCCCTATATCAGCAAATTGAGGAGCCACAAAAATTGAAACTTCCTTTTCACTGCAGATTTTTTCGGCCTTCCGGGCGAGTTCAACAGCCCTTCGACCAGTTGCCTCCAAATATGTTTTAAAGTTGACAATTATTAGTGGTGTTTGAATTTTTTCAAGCAAGGTTTCCACCCATATCGAAGTTTAAGGTTTGTAGTAAATTACTAAATATCTTTTTGGAAATAAAAGTGGATGTTTAATGTGGAGCGCTCTTGCAGCTCTAGATTTTTCTCTTTTCTGGAATGAAGACGGCTGCTGCAATTGCCGTTGTCCATAATCCGTTTTTATCGCCGGTCGCAGACTGCGTTATGTTAGTTGTTTTGATTATCAGGCCACTCGTTTTAAACTGTTGTTTCCTTTCATCCCAAGCTGTTTCCGGGTCGAATGGAATCCCCATGGTGGTGGCAAGCATTGTCGCTGCCAAGTCTTCGGCATATTCTCCGGCAACCTCATCCGTTTGGCCGAAGGAATGGTGTTCAGACAAATAACCGTAATTGTTCTTGCCAGAGGGTATTGCCACGCCTATGGAGGCCGCAATCAACCTATGAGGCTCGTTTGTTGAGTTTCTCGCTAAAACAACAAAGGTTATTTCGCCCGGCTTTAACATTTTTAGGCCACGTTCCTTTGAAATGAGTTTGCATCCCGGCGGTATGATGCTTGAGACATTAACAATATTGCAGTGGTGTATGCCAGCGTTTCTCAAGGCTAACTCGAATGACTGGAGTTGCTCCTTATGTTTGCCAACGCCCTTTGTTAAGAAGAAATATTTGGGAATCATCTGCTATTTCGCAATAGGATTAACAAAATGTGCTTATTAGCTTTTTGTTTTAGACAAAAAATTTACAAAACATACAGTTCAACAAAAAGAATAAAAGCGTATACAACAATTATTTGAGGATTAGCGTGCTATCTTATAGAAGCGTCTTCAAAGATGAGACAAAACTGGACATAAACTACATCCCAAAGAGACTTCCACATCGAGATAAAGAGATGCGTTTGCTAAAAGAATTCTTCAGTTTTGCACTACGTTCTCCAGGCAAAATGGCACAGAAAGTTATTATTGTGGGAGACGTGGGAACAGGCAAAACAGTGCTTTCTCAACTTTTTGGAACAAATATTGAGAGTGAAGCCCAAAAGTTGGGTTTAAAACTTCGTTACATTCATATCAATTGCCGCGAATATCGCGGCAGCCTCCTCCCACTTTTGCATCATGTAATTTCAGTTTTTCATCCCAGATTTCCGGAGCGCGGTTACTCGTCGGAAGAGCTTCTGCGGGTGTTTATGCAAATTTTGGATGACGAAGACGCCTATGTAATTTTGACTTTGGACGAGTTTGAAAGCCTCATTGAAAGGGAAGGCTCAGAGGCTGTTTATATGCTGACGCGTTTTCAAGAGATTAGATACAACAAGCCCCAAAGGCTTTCACTAATTTGCATTTTAAAAAATCTCAAGGCAACCGAACAGCTAGACGCAAGCACAAGGAGCACACTGCAGTCAAACATAATAAGTCTTGAAAAATACTCAAAAGGACAGCTTATAGACATTCTAGAAGACCGCGTTTCCCTCGCCTTCAAACCACTAACAGTTTTTGAAGACACGATAAGCCTAATCGCCGAGCTTGCCTCAAACGAGGGCGGAAACGCTCGGTTCGCAATAGAACTTTTGTGGCGAGCTGGCAAATATGCTGACGCAGAAGGCCTAGACAACGTGACACCAGAATGTGTGAGAAAAGCAATTTCAAGCATAATTCCAACAATGCCAAAAAGCGAATTGGCACAACTTAATTTTCACGAAAAACTCCTTCTCTTGGGCTTGGCCAGACTCCTAAAAGGAAGCCAAAAAGCTTATGCAACAATCTCTGAGGTTGAACAAGCATATGCTGTGGTATGCGAGGAATTTAACGTAAAACCCCACAGCCACACACAAGTTTGGAAATACGTAAAAATTCTGTCCGCCCTAGGAATAATCAAGGCAGAAGTTTCAGAGCGCAGCTCTGGGGGAAGATCAACGATCATTAGTTTGCCCATGATTCCCGCCGACGCCTTGGAGAAGGAATTGAGTGAAATTTTATGGGAAGAACAAAATGAAGGTTGAAGACGTTCTCTCGTGCAAGGCGCGGATGAAAATTCTGAAAATACTCAACGAGTTGGGCGAACTTAATGTGTCAAAAATTGCAAGTAAGCTTAAACTGAATCACAGTGTTACAAGCAAACACCTAAAAGTTTTGGAAGAGGAAGGAATCCTTAAACAAAAAAGTTTTGGGAGAACCCGCCTATACAGTTTAAATGAGAGATCGCCTAAAGCCAAAGCCATAAAAAACCTTATTGAAGTCTGGGAACAGACAAATAAACATAAACCAAAAGTTAATTGAGGAGAAAATTATGGCGATGGTTGACATTTCTGAAAAGCCAGAAGTCTTTCGAGAAGCAACCGCCACCGGAACAATTAGGCTGAAAAAAGAAACAGTCCGCCTAATCAAAGAGGGAAGGATCGCCAAAGGAGACCCGCTTTACACAGCTAAAATCGCTGGAATTTTGGCTGCAAAAAACACAAGTATGTTGATACCGCTCTGCCACCCCCTTCCACTAACAAACGTAAACGTTGAAATTGAAGTTTTAAATGAATCAACATTGCAGGTGACGGCCACTGTCAAAACAAAGGCCCAAACAGGAGTTGAAATGGAAGCCTTGACGGCAACGGCAGTCAGTCTCCTAACAATATGGGACATGGTCAAACAATATGAGAAAGATTCGAGAGGACAGTATCCGCACACTGTAATAGAAAACATTCGCGTCGTAAAAAAGGTTAAAGAGGGCGCTTCAAGTGAGCGAAAGCGCAAAAAGACATAAGGCGGAAGCCCCAGAAAAGCTTAGGTTCGGCATCTTTGTGTGCAGCACCTCAAGATATCAGCAGCTAAAAAGTGGCAAACAAGTGAAAGATGTTTCCGGAGAATTAATTGAAAAATTCTTAAGAAGTTATGGCCACACCGTAGTTTTTAAAAAGATAATTCCAGATGACAAAAGGTTAATTGAAGAAAATGCTCGGCAAGCTCTCGCTTCACCAGACTTGGACGCCATTGTTTTTTGTGGTGGCACAGGCATAACAACAACCGACACGACAATCGAAGCGATTGAACCCCTTCTAGAAAAAACTTTGCCGGGATTTGGCGAAATTTTTAGACTTCTCAGCTTTAAAGAAATTGGTTCCGCGGCTGTTCTATCCCGCGCTTTGGCGGGTGTTGCAAAAGGTAAAGCTTTCTTTTGTATTCCCGGATCACCCGATGCTGTTAGACTTTGTTTTGAAAAACTGATATTGCCGGAAGCCCCTCACATAGTAAAACACTCGCGTGAATAGGATGAGCGTTAGCCACCTCATTGGCTGGGCTTGTTAGAAATAGTATTCAAGACTTCGAGGATTTCCTCCATTTTCCCATATTTTTTCCCATCAATTATGAGAGTTGGCGTCCTCTTAACTCCGCGTTTTAAAGCCTTCAGTTTATCAGCCATGCGCGAAACGTCAAAAACTAAGACTTTCTCGCCAGAATCAGCAGCCAAACGCAAAGCTCTTTCTAAAACTGTAAGATCTTCTGTTGGAAGTATGCGCCCCTTAAATTTGGATTGTGTCTCCACCGCCCACTTCGCTAGATCGGGAGCGCAAAAGACATGTTGGGACATCTCTCTATAAAAGCTTACATCCACATAGGGGGAGTGGGAACGTACAAAAACTTCCATCATAGGTTTCACTATTTATTTAATCATATTCTGAAATATTTATCGTTGTCGGCGCACATCTAAACGCACATTCGTCTTAAGCAAATTTTATATTGCTGGAACAGGTTGACATCGTTAAGCACACACGGGAATAACGATGACCTTAAAGGATAGTTATGGGCGTCCCCTCATCAACTTACGTTTGGCAGTTACTAGACGTTGTAACCTACGTTGTCAATATTGCCACGGAGAGGGGGAGGAAAAACACGAGGGAAATTTCGCCAATGAAATGACAACGGGCGAAATTGTCCGCATAGTAAAGATTGCGGTTAAAATGGGAATTTCAAAAGTAAAATTGACGGGAGGGGAGCCGCTAATGCGTGAGGATATAACTGAAATAGTCAAGGAAATCGCAGCCATACCTGAAGTTAAGGACCTTTCAATGACCACAAACGGAACAATGCTGGCTCCATTGGCTGAAGAACTCCGCAAAAACGGCTTAAAACGCGTTAACATAAACCTCCCAACAATTAATGAGGAAACATACAACAAATTAACCGGCGGAAAGCTGGAGAATGTCCTAGAAGGCGTAAAATCCGCTGTTGAAGCCGGGTTATGCCCCGTGAAAATTAACATGCTGATTTTGAAAGGCGTGAATGATGACGATGTCCCGGAAATGATTGAGTTTGCAAGCGGTCTCGGAACAACTTTACAATTAATTGAGCTTGAGCCAATAAATGTAAGTGAACAATACTATTTAACACATTATAAACCTTTAAACGACTATGAAGAAATGCTGAAGCAAAAGGCAACAAGCATCGAGGTCAGGCAATACATGCAAATGCGGTGCATTTATCACTTGCCAAAATTGGATGTTGAGGTTGTACATCCCATTGAAAATACGGATTTTTGCATGCACTGCACACGCTTGCGTGTAACAAGCGACGGAAAACTAAAGCCATGCTTAATGAGAAATGATAATCTCGTAGACATTTTAACAAGCATTAGAAAGGGTGCAGACGACGAAGAGCTTATCGAACTCTTTAAAGTTGCCAACATGAGAAGACAACCATTTAACAAAACTGCGCCAATCGATTGTTTCGCCCTCAAAATTTAAAGTTCAACAATTTTTGCATCCTTCTTAAGCGTGTCAAGAATAGCGATCGTTGATTTGCCAGATAAATATCCACAGACTTCCCCCGGGTTCACAACCAACGTCTTTCCTTTTTGGTAAACCTCTGCTTTATGCGTGTGCCCATGGATAACAATGCCGAAGCCTCCACTTTCAATAAGAGCTTTTAATAGTTCCCCATCGCTTCCATGGGTTAGGGCAATTTTCGAATTTTCAACGGAAATTTCAGCAAAGTTTCCACGTATCTCCAGATTTGGGTTTTCGCCGAATCTTTTCTTAAGCAGTTCGCGGTCTCCATCATTGTTTCCGAAAACTCCTATAAGTTTTGCTTTTAATCCGCCAAACTTTGGTATTACAAAAGGTGCCACATAATCTCCAGCGTGGAGAACAAGCTCAACTTTTTCTTCATTTAATCTCTTTACAGCTTTTTCAACAAGGGGTAAATTGTCATGGGTGTCTGAAATCAAGCCAATCAGCATTCTCCCACCTCCACTAAATTTTGCTTCAACACAAAATAAGCCTTTACCCTTTCAAAAGCCGTCCTAGATAGAGGCTTATTCTAGAGAATATTTCGGTTCTTGGAATAATGGGGCATGCGAAACACGGCTTAAAATGTTCTCTAACGCTTTTCCTCCTAGAAGATTGTTCTAAAAGAGGAATCTAGCAAATGGATGTTTGGAACCCCAGCCGCGCTTCAAAGAGAAGAGATAAGTTATACATAATTTCTGAAATTCTTGAGATAGCAAAAGATGGTGTTTTAAAAACTCAAATTATGTATAGGGCAAATCTCAGTTTTACCCAACTGAATGAATATCTTGATTTTATGCTAAAGATAAAATTGATTGAGAAATTTGTGGAGAATAATAAAGAGATATATAAGGCTACGGCAAAGGGTTTGGAGTTTCTCCAAAGATATAGGGAGATTACAGAATTAATAAGACATGAAAACGATAATCAGAAGGATAATGTTAGAATACCGCCACCGCACTTATTAAAGAAAAACCACGGTTAAAAATTATTTTTTACTTTTATTTTTTGCTAAGTATTTTTTGACCTTCTCTTGAAGTGTTGGAAATTCATCTAACATGGCCTTTATTACTTGCCACCGGATTTCATCTGCTTTCAAGCGGTTTTTCAAGTGTCATCAGCCTTAATAGTGTATAGCAATATACAATATAAACTTTGTTTCTAAACAAAAAGGGGACAGCGCTAACAGAAATTACATGTGCAAACAATGTGATGATAACAATAAAATATGGGAATTTACAGAGATTATTTGCGGAAGGGAATGAAAAACAAGATTATTTCATACACGTTGATTCTGCTTCTTACGTTGCAAACGATATTTTATACACGCTTTACAATCCCCATCACAACAGAAATGCAAACTTTAAACAAAGACCTTGAAATGCAAATAACCATCGAAAAGACAATAATAAAGATAGGGGAGACAGTTAACATTGCACTAACTCTAAAAAACGTTGGAACAAGAAACATTACAATAGCTTTCACAACATGCCAAAAATTCGACCTAATAATAGCAAACGAAAGTTTCAGCTGGTCGTGGTCTGCAGGCAAATCCTTCTGCCTAACGTACATGGAAATAACACTTAGACCTGGAGAAAAATTCTCTGAAACGTTGCAGTGGAACTTCTATTGGTTCGATAGCCAAAGCCAAAAATGCCTTCCGCCAGCCCCTGGACGCTACTATCTGGTTGGAACTTGTATGGGGACGCCCACGCCTATTCAAGAAATTATAGGGCAGCCTATAGCGGTATATCTTGTGCCTCAGAAAGTTTCTGCGTGGGCTGCAATACTTGAAATGAATAATTTTCCAGAGGGATGGTCAAGCTTTCCTTCAATGAATTTCGAAAATTCTAGAAGGATGGTGCAAACTCTCCTTCAAATGAATTGGCGGGAAGACCACATTCACGTAGTGAGGGATAACCTTACATTTTCTGTTGTTAAGGAAGCGTTGGATTGGTTGATAAACAACGTGAATTTTGGCGACATTGCCATATTCTATATATTCACGCATGGCGGTTGGATGCGTTGGCAACTTAACTGGAACAGCTGGTTTCCAGGTGAGTGGCGAAAAGTGAACACGCCAAGAAGGATACTTATGATTGACACTTGTTTTGCCGGAGAGTTTATCGAACGAGTCCGCGGCGACCCAGAACCTCATATTTCCCTAGCACATTGTTCGTCAAATGAAGTGGCGTGGGCAGGCATCCCAGAAGAAGGCTTGCCAATCTTGGGAAGTGTTTGGAACTACTATTTTCTGGAAGCCTTAAACGATTTGAATGCAGATTTAGATGGAAACGGATACGTGTCTGTTGAGGAGGCCTTTAACTTTTCAACGCCTTTAGTACAAGAGTATATGAGGGAAAATGTCTTTACTGTACCCGAATTTCTACAGTCGTATCATGATCTTGGTATATACCCAGAAAACTATGATGCTTATCCCCACCCAGTTATGGACGACCAATATCCCGAACAACTTTTTCTAGACTTAAATTATGATCGATTTTTTGCAGATTTAAATGGTGATGGAAGGGTTAACATAATGGACATCGTGATTATTGCAAAGGCTTTTGGCTCTAAAAGCGGAGAACCAAGGTGGAACCCCTTGGCCGACGTCAACAATGATGGAATCATAGATATTTTAGACATTTCCATGGTGGCCGGAGAGTTTGGCGAGAAAATTTAATTTCCCACTGTTTTAACGAGTTTGTTGCAAAAAATGTTTTTAGGCTTTGCACATTTATTTTTCACAGACCTTAAATGCGTGTCAAAGCCATCATCTTCGACCTCTTCGACACACTACTGCTTATTGAAGGCGATTTTTACACACCATCTTTAATGAAACTTCATAACTTTCTAGTTAAAAATGGGGTTAGCGTTGAATTCGAAGACTTTAAAAGGGTTTACTTTGAGGTTAGGGACAGGTTTTACTCCGAATCACGCCAAAGTTTTGAGGAACCCCACTTTAAAGTCCGCGTTTCGCAGACTTTAGGAAGACTTGGCTACAATTTTGAACCTTCAAGCAACATTGTAATTGGGGCAACCGAAGCTTTTGCCGAAGAGTTTATGCGCTACATTCGCCTAGACAAAGAAGCCCCGAAAGTTCTGGAAAAACTCCATGAAAAATATAAGCTGGGGCTAATTTCAAACTTCGCCATACCGGAATGCGGCTATAAGCTGCTAGAACAATTTGGTTTAAGAAAATTTTTTGATGCTGTCCTTATTAGCGGAGAAGTTAACATGCGCAAGCCTTGCCCAAAAATTTTTGAAAAGGCATTGAAAGCCTTGGATGTAAAAGCGTCAGACGCTGTTTTTGTCGGCGACATGCCGGATTTGGATGTTGCTGGCCCTAAAAAGGTTGGGATAAAAACTGTTCTTTTGAGAAGAAAAGCCTTAGAAGAATGTTTAAACGTCAAACCGGACAAAATTATAGCGAGTTTAGGCGAACTTTTAGATTTAATTGAAGATTGCTAAAACCTTAGATGAACTAAATAGCGTTTGAAGAGTTAACTAGGCTGTTAAGAATTCTGCTGGAAATTGTTGAGAGAAAGATAATAATCTATATTAGGGTGGAAAGAAACATTTATATTGCCTAAGACGCCTTCAAATTCATTTTGGCGAATGAAAAGCTGCCCCGCAATTTATGGCGGCGGCTCAACCCCAACTATAAAGGCGTTTATCGCCCTAGAGGATGAGGATGGTTGGCCTCCAATTGCGGGGACAAAAATGTGGACCTGACACGCTAACATATGTTAGGTCTGAAATGGGCTTTGGCGTTTGTGGTTAACCCCTCCAAATCCAGTCGGCTTTGCGGCCGTACAGCCAATAAACGTCTCTGGCTGCGGTCAGCTGGAGCCTAACTCCGGTTGATCCTGCCGGACCCCACTGCTATCGGGATGGGACTAAGACATGCTAGTCGTACGCCTCCAAGCCACGGTGGAGGCGTGGCGCACAGCTCAGTAGCACGTGGCTAACCTACCCTTGGGACGGAAATAACCCCGGGAAACTGGGGCTAATTTCCGATAGGTGAAGACTCCTGGAATGGGTCTTCGCCGAAAGGGCGCTTAGACCATGCTTCTAGGCGCTGCCCAAGGATGGGGCCGCGGCCGATCAGGTTGTTGGTGAGGTAACGGCTCACCAAGCCTTTGACCGGTGCGGGCCGTGGGAGCGGGAGCCCGGAGATGGGCACTGAGACAAGGGCCCAGGCCCTACGGGGCGCAGCAGTCGCGAAACCTCCGCAATACGCGAAAGCGTGACGGGGCCATCCCGAGTGCCGTCCGCTGAGGACGGCTTTTCCCCAGTGTAGACAGCTGGGGGAATAAGGAGAGGGCAAGTCGGGTGTCAGCCGCCGCGGTAATACCCGCTCTCCGAGTGGTGGGGACGTTTATTGGGCCTAAAGCATCCGTAGCCGGCTGGGCAAGTTCCCCGTTAAATCCAGCGATTCAATCGTTGGACTGCGGGGGATACTGCTCGGCTAGGGGGCGGGAGAGGCCGACGGTATTCCCGGGGTAGGGGTGAAATCCTATAATCCCGGGAGGACCACCAGTGGCGAAGGCTGTCGGCTGGAACGCGCCCGACGGTGAGGGATGAAAGCTGGGGGAGCGAACCGGATTAGATACCCGGGTAGTCCCAGCTGTAAACGATGCGGGCTAGGTGTTCGGGCGGCCACGGGCCGCCCGAGTGCCGCAGGGAAGCCGTTAAGCCCGCCGCCTGGGGAGTACGGCCGCAAGGCTGAAACTTAAAGGAATTGGCGGGGGAGCACCACAAGGGGTGAAGCTTGCGGTTTAATTGGAGTCAACGCCGGAAATCTTACCGGGGGCGACAGCAGGGTGAAGGCCAGATTGAAGGTCTTGCCAGACGAGCTGAGAGGAGGTGCATGGCCGTCGCCAGTTCGTGCCGTGAGGTGTCCTGTTAAGTCAGGCAACGATCGAGACCCGCATCCCCCGTTGCTACCGGCCTTGAGCCGGGCACACTGGGGAGACCGCCGCCGATAAGGCGGAGGAAGGAGCGGGCCACGGCAGGTCAGTATGCCCCGAATCCCCCGGGCCACACGCGAGCTGCAATGGCAGGGACAATGGGTTCCGACCCCGAAAGGGGAAGGCAATCCCTAAACCCTGCCGTAGTTGGGATCGAGGGTTGAAACTCACCCTCGTGAACATGGAATCCCTAGTAATCGCGCGTCACTACCGCGCGGTGAATACGTCCCTGCTCCTTGCACACACCGCCCGTCGTTCCACCCGAGCGACTCCTGGGTGAGGCGTGGTCTCCGTTGGCTGCGTCGAACCCAGGTTTCGTGAGGGGGGAAAAGTCGTAACAAGGTGGCCGTAGGGGAACCTGCGGCCGGATCACCTCCTAAGAAATGCAAAGCCGGCTGGAGGAGAAAACGGAAGCCACCAAACGCCAAAGCCCGAAATTATTCTGTTAAAATTCTACCTTTAACGTAGGGGATGAATTCCCTAATTTCCTCTATTGATTTTTTAAGAACTTTCTCACGTTGTTCCTTGGGCATTTTTTCAGCCAAAGCCTTCAAAACATTGTTTAACAAGTTTTTTCCGCTCATGTCGCCGGGCACAATCGTAATGTAGGCTTTTGCCTTCGCCCTAACAGCGTCAACAGCTCCGCCCACAAATTTTATTTCTCCAGTTTCCTCGTCTATTGTGATGCCAACAGCTATTCTTAGCGGAATGTTGCGCATCCAATTCCTTTTCCCACGAACAACAAATGCCCCGTGGGGAACATATTCGCCGGAGGGCCCAGCCTTGCTTAGCTGGTTTGGTTTAACCCAGTAAACGTCAACTGTTGCAAAGCCTTCACGCCAGCCCCGCGAGTTTGCAGCAGCAAATTCTGCAGCCTCCTTTAGGCATTGGGGGCTCGGCTGCTTCCCCTCGGTTTTTATCACAACAAACGGCGCGCCCACGATGTCGGCGTGAAAAACCATGTCTTCAGACGTCGTGTACTTCTTTATTAAAACCTCGTTTGTAATAGCGTCTTTGCCGCCTAAAACCAGGAAGCCTTCAGACGAAATGAACCACTTGAACTTTTCATACCATTCTTTACGTTTAATTTTGCGTTCGGCAATTTCTTTAATGGCTTCCGTGGGCTGAATGCGCTGTAAAACTTCAGCATCCCTTAATTTTGTTTCAGCTTCAGCCAGTCGACTTCGAGATTCTTCCAAAGCGGTTTTGGCTCCCTCCAACTTTTGCTTGGCTTTCTTGCTTTGCATGTAAAACCATGCAGCATTGTCAAACAAAGATTTGCGCAGGTCTAAACTAAACTCTAAGTTGTCGACGCAAACCGACAATTTCAGCGAGTTAACGTCAAAGGATTCAAAAAACACGCCGGGTTTTACACAAGCCTTTTTCTCGGCTAAAAGTTCAGAAATAACGGCGTTAAAGTCTCCGCCAGAAGCTTTGCAAGCCAAAAACTTGTCGAGAAGCATTTGCAGCTCGTTTGCATAAGCGTAAATAGCATCGCCGATACGTTTGTAGTTTTGGGCTTTGGCCTCAGCTTCCTTTAAAGCCTTTTCCTGGTTTTCAATAATTCTCCTAAGCCTTTCAACTTCCCGCCTTAAACTTTCAATTTCAACGTAGGCCGCAGCCTTTTCGATGACCTCAGCACGAATGTAGAATTCATCTAAAGCTTCGTTAAAAAAGCTGAAGAGTTTTGGCTTAAAGCCTTCGTAGAGTTTAAGTTTGAAAGGGGCTACATCAATAAATTTGCCTTCAGAATTCAAAAAGATTGTCGGTTCAAATAAACCTTCAGAAACACGAGTGAGCAGATGCTGCAAATTTTCGAATATTGCCTCAATTTCCTCTGTGTTTAAAATTTTACAAGCCTTGGTCTTATCAACGTTGGCCTTCAACAAAATTTCTTCAGCGTATATGCCGCCTATGCTGAATGATCTTGCAAGAGCCCTAACTACTTCAACTTCGCCTAAATCCTTTAACTCTTTAAAAAATCCTTCTTTTTCAATCTTGAATGGGTTTTTTCCGCTTGATGGTGGAAAAAGGAAAGGTGTTCCTCGAAGGATGTTTCTGTCGCGCATTCTCTTGTAGGTTAATGCAAGCAAAATTTCGCCTTTTTCGCCTATCAAAATGATGTTGCCTTCGCCGAAGAGTTCCAAAATAAGTTTTAGCTTTTCAGCCTTAGCTTTAAAATGAAGGATTACAACTCTTTCGAACTCATATTGTTCAACATCAACTAGCAAACTGTTTCGAAGGTATTTTCTTAAAGCCATACAAAAGGCCGGGGGCCTAATGGGCTTTTCAAAAGCGTAAGAGGTTAGATGCATTCTTTTACCTGCCTCTAAAAGTAGGCGTGCTGGAGGCTCGCCGGATTTACGTAATTTTAAAATCAGTTTTTTATGGTTTGCTTGATAGATGTTGCTGACAAAAGAGTTTAAAATTTTCTCTTTTAACTCGTGGACTACTGCGGCGACATCAAAGCTTGTAAACTCCCTTTTTTGCAATAGACATCACGTTTTCAAAAGTATAAACCAAGTAAGCCTATAAATACGCAACTAAAACAGCAACCTTTTAAACCATTTTTGACATAGATGAGAGAGTGTTGTAAATGAAAACCCTTGAAAAAGTGTATTGGTTAAGATTCGCGTTAGGCATAGTTGCAGCCATAATCTGTGTTGGCTACGGAATTGCTGCAGGTAAAATTTCAAGTTCAGAATTTGATATTAGAACATTTATGAACAGTTTGTCAATTGCGCTTATAGTTTATTTAATATCTTATTATGCAATAAAAAGCAAGTTCTTCCTTCGTGTGGATAACCCGCAAAAGCTTGTTACAGCTGGTATTGGCATTTACTTTCTTGCATGGATTGTTTTTTGGGTTTTGCTTTACACAATAATAGCTGGTCCGCCCTTACAAAGTCAATTTTTCATTCATCAAGAAAACTTTCAATTGTGGCTTGACTTTCCTTAACATTTTTGGAGTTTTCAACTTCGGTCTTTTCCCGCACGTCGTTTTGGAGGATTGCAATGTTAGAGACATCCATTTTGCTCAAAATTCGCATGCAGTCAGCCCAAGCTGAAAAGAAGCCTCTGTCAAAATCTCCGTGAAGTCTGCTTTTCACGTGTTCTAGAAACTCTCGCCTATAGCGTTGGATGGCTGCCTTATCACTTAAATCTAGTTTGGAGAAGAAAGCGTAAGAGTCATTGTTGTTTGAACGCCGCACAAGCAGCATTCCATACAATGCGCGGAAATAGCCGCGGTTCCATTCCGTTTTGTGCATTTTCTGCTTAATTCTCTCCAATTCCCTTTCAGCCTCAGTAAACTGCCTATTCACGAGAAGTTGAAAGTATCTTGAAACAAGGGCTGAGGGAACAGGCATCTTCAACGACCACGAGACTTAGATTTTTCCTCTTCAGAAACATCCTCTATGCCGTTCTCAGTTATTTTAAATATTTCTTCTCGCTCTGGCAGATAGGGACTTGAAACTAAGCGTGCAATCCGCACAGGACCATGAACCGCCCTCCTAAGATAAATCCTCGTGTGGCTTGTGTGTCCAACAATGTGGCCGCCGATGGGGTGAATGGCGTCTCCGAAGAACATGTCGGGTTTTGCCATAACCTGGTTTGTGACAACAGCAACGGCGTTAAAAGCCCTTGCCAAACGTATGAGCTTATGCATGTGCTTGTTCAGTTTTTGTTGTCGTGAAGCAAGCATCTCCCGCCCCAAATATTCGCTTCTAAAATGCGCTGTTAAAGAATCGATTATTATGAGCTTAACATTATTTGCTTTGATTACTTCGTCGGCGTTGTCCAGCAAAAACATTTGGTGGTCGGAGGTGTAGGCCTCAGCGTAAATTATGTTTTTTACAACTTGTTCAGGGTCAAGGCCTAAATGTTTAGCCATCTGCACAATTCGCTCTGTTCTAAAAGTGTTTTCTGTGTCAATGTAGAGGGCTGCCCCATTTAAACCGCCACGCTCCGGCGGCAACTGAACGTTCACACACAACTGGTGGCAAATTTGGCTTTTTCCACTACCATACTCACCATAAAATTCTGTTATAGTTTGTGTTTCTAATCCCCCGGCAAGAATGTTATCCAACGCTTTGCTGCCCGTGGTTAGACGCAAAACATTCTGCCGCATTTTAAGAAGCTCATCCGCCCTAATGAAAGAGACGCTTATAGAAGAGCGGGCTGCCTCGATTATGGCAAGTGCCTTTTTCTCGCTTATGCCAGCCGGCTCCAGCTCTTGGACTGTTGCCATTGCCAAAGACTCAACAGTGTGGAAACCCATTTCCCGCAGTTTTTGGGCTGTCGCTGGGCCTATACCCGGTAAATCCTCTAAGAGTTCATATCTTTTTTTCGGAAGGCTTTCAAGAGATTCTTCATCAGTCAAGCCTATTCCATCCCCGTGGTCATGAGAAAGTTGAATTAGGCAGTATTTAAAACGCTCGAAGAATCGTATATGTTTAGCCTTGGAGAGGTAAGTTAAACTGAAATTAAATAAGCAACATTTGTTTTCGCCATCGTACAAGGCAAGATATAAGTATGCCTCCTTTTATAGACCGTAAAAGCTGGAGGACTAGCGTTTGGAAGCCAAAATTATTGAGGATGTTGCCTTCAATTTGTTGAAGCAAGCGGTGGTTTATCTTCCAGAAGATGTTAAACAAGCGCTCAAAAAGGCTTATGCAGAAGAGACAAGCGAAACAGGCAAAACACAGTTAAAGGCAATTTTAGACAACATTGAGTTAGCAGAAAAGTTCCAAGCTCCCGTCTGCCAAGACACGGGAACAATAATCTTTTATGTTAAGGCAGGAGCCGAAGTGAAAAACCTAGACAAAGTTGAAACAGCATTAATAAATGCCACACGAAAAGCGACAAAAGAAATCCCCCTAAGACCGAACGCTGTAAATCCCTTCACCCAAAAAAACAGCGGAGACAACACCGGACGTTACATTCCATTCTTGCATTGGGAAATTACATCCGGAAAAAGCTTAGAGCTTACAGTTATGACAAAAGGTGGGGGGTCGGAAAATGTTTGCGTAACGGGAATGCTTGTTCCAGGAGAGGGCATTAAAGGACTAAAAAAGTTTGTTATAGATGCTGTTGTTAAGGCGGGCGCCCAACCTTGCCCGCCCAACATTTTGGGAGTTGCCGTTGGAGGGGGCGCGGACATTGCAATGAAACTTGCCAAAAAGGCTTTGCTAAAACCGTTAAATGAGCCAAATCCAGACCCGGAAATTGCAAAGCTTGAAAAAGAGTTGTTGGATGCCGTGAACATGACGGGAATAGGCCCAATGGGTTTGGGTGGAAAAACCACAGCCTTGGGAGTTCATGTTGATTACGCCTTTAGGCATCCAGCATCTTTCCCCGCGGCTGTTGCATTCAACTGTTGGGCGGCAAGGCGCGCCACCGCAAGAATAAATGAGGATGGAAGTGTTGAATATTTAACCCATAAAATAAAATGGTGAGGTGAAAAAATGGCTGTTTACCATCTTAAAACCCCAATCTCAGAGGAGGAAATCCGCAAACTCAAAGTTAACGATGTACTTTACATAACTGGAACCATAGTAACAGCCAGAGACCAAGCCCACAGAAGGGCCCTCGAATACCATAAACAAGGAAAAGCCCTTCCAATAAACCTTGAAGGGCTGGCGGTTTTCCATTGCGGGCCAGTCGTAACCAAAGAAGGAGATAAATGGGTTGCTGTGGCAGCAGGCCCAACAACAAGCACGAGAATGGATATTTTCGAGGATGAATTCATAAAAAACTTTAAGGTTCGAGTGGTTATAGGCAAGGGCGGAATGGGCCAAAAAACAACAGACGCCATGAAAAGGTATGGAGCCGTTTATGGAGCCTTTACCGGCGGAGCTGCAATATTAGCTGCAAAAGCAATAAAGAATGTTAAGGGTGTTGAATGGCTAGATTTGGGAACACCCGAAGCCCTGTGGATTTTTGAGGTTGAAAACTTCGGCCCCCTTGCCGTTGCCATAGACTCCCATGGAAATAACATTTTCATGGACGTGCAAAAGAAGGTTGAGGAAAACAAACAGAAAATCTACCAGAAACTTGGCTTGTAACAATTTCGGCGAATTCAAAGTTTCTTTGCCATCAAATAGGCATCTTCTCCATCACTGTAATACCCGTGGATCGTCCGCGCGATCTGAAATCCCAATTTTTTATAAAGGCTTATGGCAGGGGCATTCCCAACCCTAACCTCTAAATAACATTGTTTCGCATTGTAAAGGCGCATTCCATTTAAGGCCTCGTTTATTAGGGCCTCACCGATGCCCTTCCGTCTGTACTGGGGCAGCACGGCAACGGAAACAATATGCCCCTTCTTAATTATGCCGCCTAAACCAAAGTTTGAAAATCCCAATTCTATGCGGCACATAATGTAGCCTATAACCTCTCCGTTCATTTCTGCAACAATGAAGGTTTCTGGAAATCTTCGGTAAAGGTCTATGAAGAAGAAGTCTGTGTAATTTTCTGGGAGACAAACTCTGTTGATGTGCATAACCTTTTGCAAGTCTTCGGGCATAAATTTTCTAATTTTGAAAGTTTCCTGCAATTTTCTCATCCACTCAAATTATAGGCATTAAGTGCCTTTCCCATTTAAACCACTTTCGAAATTTTAGTCAACACTTCCTTTAACTTCGGGTAAGGTGAAATTTCCATAGGGCATTGCCCAAACCTTAGCGTTTGCACCAGCAATTTTGAAGGCTTCGTTTAGGGCGTCGTTAACAGCCCTTGCCGTCTTTAGTTTGAAGATGTTTGTTGCGTAGTAGTCTGGCATTGCTGAAACGAGGATTATTTTGTGATTTTGAAGCGCCCTCATTAAATAATAGGCTTTGTGTCCGCCCAAAACAAAATTATGCTTAATTTCTGATTCCACCGCCTTTAAACTGTTAAATTTAACCATCCAATCATAGAAAACTTGGTTTCCATGTCCCTCGGGGCATTCTGCAACAAGGATTATGACGCCTCCTCTTTTAACTATTTCAAGGGCGCTGTCAACGCCCTTGTAAGCTTGAAAAAGGTTTAGGTCGGCTGGATGGCCTCCTGGGCTGACAACAACAATATCCGCCTTACGGTCTACGGTTACGCGGTACATTTCGTCAACAACCTTAACTCCTTCATAAAAGGCTTTTTCCAAATCTCCGGCAAAGGCCCTAACAATTTCGCCCTTGCTGTTGGTTACAACATTTAAAATGAAATCCACGTTGGCCAGTCTTGCGGCCTCAACCATATCCTCGTGGATTGGATTTCCCTCTAAAACCCCAGTTTTTGCATTTGGATGCAACAGCATGGCGTGATTATGCTTTATTGTTTCCTCGCCAGAAACCCCAGGGAGAACGCTTTTTCTTCCACCGCCATAGCCAGCATAATAGTGAAAGCCTATATCTCCCGTAAGAATTTTAACATCCGCCTCTGCAAAGACGCGGTTCAAATAGACTTTTGTTCCATACTTTTTTGTTGTGCCAACATAAACGAGGTCTTGTGCCCTACAATTGTGGCTTAAAGTTTTAACACGTTTGACGACCGCTTCGCCCAAAAGCCTAACAGCCTCTTCATCCGTTACAGCCCTATGGGTTCCGCAACCAAAAATAACCGTTATATTTTCATCTTTAACGCCAGCCCTACCCAACTCGTCAAGTATAGGCGGAACCATAAGATGGCTTGGCGCAGACCTAGTTGCGTCATCAACAACCATGGCTACTTTGCTGTCCGGCCTTGCAATTTCAGTCAAACCTTTTGTGCCCAAAGGTTCTCTCAAAGCCCTTTCAATTTCGGCTTTGGCATCTTGAACGCCCGGCTTTTCCTTCGGCTCGATTGAACCCAAAAAATTTTTTGTTGGAATTCTAACGCAAACCTCTGTTTTCCCATAGGGAAGCCAGACGTCAACCATCACGTGTCACCGCGAGACACTTAAACACGCAAACAGCAATTATTAAGTTTTATCTGAAGAAGGTTTTGCAAGAGCCAAAAGTTCTTTAAAATTCGGCTGCTATAATATTTCGCCGAGGAATCTGTATGGCGATTGAGGAAGTTCCATCAAAAAATGAGATATTGTTCAAATGGTTTAACCGTTATGCTGGAGTGACAATCAAAACTCCCTCGAAAACGTTGGTAATAGACCCCGTGGATATAAAATCTCGAAACCTAAAAAACGTGGACGCAATTTTGATAAGCCACGAACACTACGACCACTTAGACCAATCACTTGTTTCAGAAGTACACAAACAAACAGCATGCACCGTTGTCGCAGACACAACTTCAGCAAAAAGGTTGCGCAACCTCATTCAAAAGGAAAAGCTATGCGAAATTCAGCCCGGCTCAGAGATAAAACTCGGTCAAGTTATCATAAGAGGCGAAAAATGCAATCATCCACCAGCATCTACACCAGTATCCTTCCTAATAACAAGCGAGGATGGAGTCAAAATTTTCCACACTGCTGACAGCTTACCATTTCCAGAGATGGCGGCAATAGGCGAAAGAGAAAAAATTGATCTTGTCTTCTGCACCGTTGGAATTGCGCCCGGAACATCGCCGGAAACAGGTTTTGAAATTGCAAGGTTAACGAAACCCAATTTTGCAGTTCCATACCACACGGCCTCGGTGGCGGATCAAAAGAAGTTCGCTGAAATCGTAAGAAGGGAGTTGCCCAAAGTCAACTGCTTAATACCAGAAGTCGGCAAAGTCTATCATATTCCAAGGCGGACGTGAAAATTGGCCATCGAAAGAAGTAGCGAATCAATTAAGCTTGAAATATGTAAAATTCTAAATAAGATAGGTGCACTTCAGTTCGGCGCTTTCAAACTTGCAAGTGGAAAAATAAGCCCATATTACATAGACTTAAGAATAGTTCCAAGCTTCCCCGACGTTTTCCACAAAATCTGCAACTTTTACGTGGAATTCATAAAAAAGGAGATTGACATAAAAAATTATGATAGAATAGCCGGAATTCCCGTAGCTGGCATGCCATTCGCATCTATAATTGCATATAACCTACAAAAACCGTTCTTATATGTTCGAAGGGGCATACGTCTACGTGGGAGGCAAAGACGAATCGAAGGGGTTCTCACTCCAGGAGAAAACGTTTTACTAGTCGATGATTTAGTAACAACGGGGTTATCCCTTGCAAGGGCAGCAAAAGCCATAACAACCGAGGGCGGAATAGTCAGCGATGCTGTTGTGCTTTTAGATAGGGAAGAGGGAGGTGCGGAAAGACTTAGAAAAACTGGAATAAAACTTCATGCACTTTTAACTGTTAGGGAAGTAGCCAACAAACTATTAGACATAGGGGCAATTGACGAGGAGCAATATAAAACCATCTTGAAACAAGTTAAAAGAGCATAAAAAGGTTTGGAAAAGTTTGGTTTAATTATTCGTAGAATATGAGTTCTTTCTCCTCCAAAAGATTGTGGAGCTTATGCACAGCGTCATAAACGTCCTGCTCTTTCTTGGCTCCGGTGCAAACAAGTTTCCCGCTTGCAAACAATAGTATTACAACCTTCGGATCATCCATTCTGTAAATTAGTCCAGGAAATTGTTCGGGTTCATACATTGTCTTTCCAAGGGTGTAGGCTGCCTTCTCTAAGTCTATCATGCCGCCTAAGCTTGCGGACGCAACGATGTTCTGTATTCTCAGCTCTGGCTTGCTGATGATTATTATGCCACCCTTCTTCAACTCTTTAATCACTTTTATAACTGCCCTACGGGCTTCTTTTTCGGACTTAGCTCCAGTGCAAACCATTTTTCCAGAGTTGAAAATTAAAGTAGCCGTTTTAGGTCTCTTTAGTCTAAAAACAAGTCCTGGAAACTGTTCGGGACGGTATTCTACTCCTGGATAGCCTTTCACAACAGCGTTTAAGTCGACTTTCTGGTTTAATGTTGCGGATGCAACAACGTTTTCGATGTTTATTACGGCTTTAACCTTCGGCATTAAACATCACACTATAGAAGTGAATGCTTAAATACCCTTTATAAATCCTTAGGTTCAGAAGGCCCTTCCACCGTTGTTTCACGCTTAGTTTTTCCATTTCCCTCTTTTGAAAAGATTGGGAAAATGAATTCTAAGACCACGAGAATAATGAAGAGAATTATAATTATCGAGATTCCAAATGAATTATGCAATAATAGCGCAACATGCCCAACCCATGGGATGCGCAGCACAACCTTGCCAATGATCAAGTCTTCAGAAACCTTCCAAGGGTCCTTACTGCTGCTTCCATCGCCCTGTGTTGTAAAGTATATCACACCATTTATTGTTTCGCTACCAACGGCTCGATGAACAATTAAATCCCCAGAAGGCCCAGATCCGGGTCTGCGAAAAACTATTATGTCGCCATCTGGGTATGGGGCTGCCTTAATTTCCTTTGGATTTACTCCTTGAACAATTATTAAGTCTCCTACATGAAGTGTTTGTTCAAATGGATGGGACCAGCCGTCACAGCGCATATACTGCGCCTTACACATGCTGCCAGAGGCGACAGCCAAGGCTGGATATGATGTGTTTAGTATTAGCTGAAGTCCATACCAGAAACCAAAAACTATGGCTATCATCAGCAAAATCATTATTAAAGTCTTAAAGTATTCGTTTCCCCAGAGTTTACGGATTTTCGCCATCAAATGCTGTGCCTTCTGTCTAATGGAGGATTCTTGTTGATTTAAACTTCCATGAATTAAAATTTAACGCTTCCATAACTGGAAAAAATATGGGAGGTTGGGGTTAAAGCTTAAATCTCTATGCCTTCCGCGCCCAGTTTAGCCTTGCTCACTATTCCTTTGAATTTCTTGCCGCATTTTGGACATTCAAACATGCCGAATATTGTCATGGTTATTCTCATTTTCTTATCTGGAAATGGGGCTATTAGCTCCCATGTTTTGTATGGATCCTTTACTAACGTTCCGCATTCTGGGCATGTGTTTTGTCTTGTTTGACCTTTAGCCATGGATGGTCGCCAGCGTAATTCTGAGCCGTTTAAACCTTTTTCTTGCTTAACACTTCTCTAAAGGGTTTCTTGCATTTTGGGCAGTCGAAAAGTCCAATTTCTAATTGCATTCTCTTTCCTGATTTGTCTGGGCGTCCAGCCATAGTCCACTTTTTCTTTGGGGCGTTAACCACAGTTCCACATTTTGGACATTTAGCCATTTAATTTCCTCCAACGTTCTCAATAACCATGGTTTCGTATGATTGTAAATAAAAAACTTTCCATTATTTCCAAATAGAAAAGCCTCTTTTGAACATGAAACTTTAGGAATTTTCTGTAAAAATTCAACGATTTTGCAAAAACTTTTAAGTTAAAACAGAAAAATGCAGTTGATTGCCGGATGGAAGGCTTATGGATGAAGATTTGGCAGCTTATGCTGTTGAAAGTGCTTCTAAACTAGGCGCAGATTATGTTGATGCGAGGCTTGAAGAACATTACAATGAACTTGTAATAGTTTCTGATGGCAAGGTCCAGCGTGGAGTCGTCAACCGCAAGCGGGGGATAGGCATTAGAACATTAGTTAAGGGAGCTTGGGGCTTCCAGTCAACGACAGATTTAACTAAAAATGGCATATTAAATGCTGTTGAAATTGCCTTTAAAGTAGCAAAAGCGTCAAGCAAACATGTTAAGACGCCGGTGAAGCTGGCGCCCGCAAAAGCTTATGAGGCTTCATACAAAACTAGGGTGAAGGTGGATTTTGAGGACATACCATTTGAAGACAAACTAAAACAGATTATTGATTGGGAAAAAGGGCTTCATAAATCTAAGAATATCGTGAGGGGACTTGCAGAGTATACGGGAATAAAAATTGACAAAGTTTTTGTAAACAGCGAGGGAGCAAAAATTCATTTCGCGAATGCTGTTACGTGGGTTTCTCTAAAGGCTGATTCAAAAAGGGGAAACGTAACCCAATTTTACGAAAAAACCGTAGGCCATTCCGGAGGATACGAAATATTTCAAGAAAATGATATGGAGAAAATCTCATCTGAAGTGGGGCAAAAGGCAGAAAAATTGTTGGAGGCAGAACCCGCCAAAACAGAGAAGGACGTCACAGTAGTTCTTGACAGCGACTATGTCGCTTTGCTTGTCCACGAGATTGTGGGACATCCAAGTGAGGCGGATAGGGTTCTTGGACGTGAAGCAGCTTGGGCTGGAACAACGTGGTGGGCTGGGAAAATCGGCGAAAAAATAGGTTCAGATTATTTTACGGTTTATGATGATCCAACAATTCCAGGCACTTTAGGCTACTACTTATATGATGATGAAGGTGTAAAGGCTGAGCGGAAAGTTCTTGCTGAAAAAGGCTTTTTAAGGGGGCATATGCATAGTCGAGAAACAGCCGCCATCTTTGACGTTGAGCCAAACGCTGGAATGCGCGCCATCACTTTTGAATATATTCCATTAATTCGCATGTCAAACACCTTCTTCGGTGAGGGAGACTGGAAAACGGAAGAGCTTATTGAAGAAACCAAACATGGTTATTTAATCTCTTGCATGCGCCACCCATCAATAGATGATAAGCGCTATAACTGGACAATTAGCGCCCAAGAAGCCTACGAAATAAGAAATGGAGAATTAAAAACACATTTGAGGGACGTGGCCTTGACCTCCACGGCGCCAAACTTCTTCAGGAGCATAAATGCCGCCACAAAAAGGGTTGAGATTTTGCCATTGCCGGGATGCGGAAAAGGCGATCCAATGCAGTCCCTTTATGTTGGAAATGGAGGCCCGTACCTTCGCGGTACAGCCACGCTTTTGGGGGTGCAATAAAATGGCTTCAGCCATGGCATTTTTGAAGGAATCTGGAGAACAACTTCTTAAAGCTGTTGAAAAACGCGGAGTCGATGAAGCTGAAGCATATTTGGTTTCAAACAAAGTGCTTACGGTAAGGTTAGTGAATAACTCTGTCTTTGAATCCAAGGGAGTGCACGACATAGGTGTTGGATTAAGAATAATTAAAGGAGGCATGCTAGGCTTCAGTTCAACAGCAGACCTTTCCAAAAAATCCTTAGAAAAACTTTTGGATGCAGCCATTTCAACGTCTAAGGCTCGAAAACTGCCTTTCAAATATTCATTCCCAAAGCCGGGTAAAATTCCGGAAGTTAAAGGCGTCTATGACGCAAAATTGGCTGAACTACCGCCCGAGAAGGCTGTTGAGCTTGCGTATGAAATGGTTGATTCCTCCTTGGCGTATGACAAAAAAGTGGTGGATAATGCAGGAGTTTTAAATATCGTGAACTACGAAACTTTAGTTTTAAACTCCCACGGAGTTTCAGCTGAAAACTCTGGAACATTCTTTGAATCCAGTTTAAGCGCAACAGCAAAAAACGGAACAAACATTTCAGAAGGGTCAAACGCAACTGCTGGAAGAAGCCTAAAAGATTTAAAACCAAAGGATGTAGGCGAAAAGGCTGCGGAAATGGCTGTTTCTGGATTAAAAGCTCAAAAATTGAAGGAAGGCACATACACAATTATATTAGACTATGAGCCGACGAGCGGAGTGCTTGCCTACATATCTATGATGACAAGCCCAATGATAGCGAAGCTTTATTTCCCACTACTCTTGGACAAAGTTGGTAAAAAAATCGCAAGCCAAAACATCACATTAGTTGACGATCCGCTTATGCCTGGCGGATTTGGGTCGGCGCCAGTGGACGATGAGGGAACACCGTCCAAAAGGAATGTGGTAATCGATGAAGGAGTTCTAAAAACATTTGTTTACGATAGTTTTTACGGGGCTATAGAAAAAAGGAAGACAACTGGAAATGCTGTTAGGGCAGCGTTTGCCGTTGGTGTGAGCGCCTTTCCGGGAAAGAACTATAATTGCGAGCCGATGCCAGCATTAAGAAACCCGTACTTTAAGGCCGGAAGTTGGAAACGTGAAGAAATATTAAAGGACACGAAGGATGGCTTGCTTGTTCAACGATTCCATTATAGCCGCTTAACAAACCCAACGAGAGGAGATTTTACAAGCGTCTTGAGAATGGGATTATACGCCATTAAAAACGGTGAGGTTGCCGGCGCACTCAAAAAGTCAAGACTTCTTGACAACATACTAAATATCCTACAGAATGTTGATGCCGTCTCCAAAGAGTTGGTTGTCGCTGGAAGCTGGGGCGATTATGCCCACGTGCCAGTAATGCGCACAAAAGCCCATGTCACATCAATAGACTAAAAGCACTCGCTACATCTTCTTTTTTATTGTTTAACAATGCTTTAACCACATGTTCCGAGTTTTGCCTTTAATAGCTATGAAAACGTGCTTCGAAAATTTTCAAAGTATGCATAAAGTTCTTTTTATTCGCTGCTAACTATCTTTTGAATCCGAGTTTTTAATAAAATTTATTCCCGCAATATTATTGCTTTCCACATCAACTATTGCGATGCGTGCACCTCTATCCTTGAATCTTCTCTCCAACTCCTTATACAACCTTTTGCCAATGCCAGTTTTTGTTTCATTTTTTGCACTCCAGCCCAGAGAAAGTAACCATAAGTCCAAGGGTTAAAAGGTCTTTTTAGAAGTGTTCCAAGGGCAAAGCCTACAATCTTCTTTGTTTTCGTGTCTTCTGCAACGAGGCATAGTTCTGGGTCGTCATGGAAAAGTGATAAAATTTCGTCTGTATTCCAAATTCTATAGGTGAATTGCAAACTTGAGGGGGTAAAGATCTTTTTCGCCGAGATGCCAGACTTGAGAGATGTCTTCGAGGGTCATTTTGCGAATTTCGATTTGGGGCTTACCCTTTTTAACGCGTTTGGCTTTCTTTCCAACCTTTTTTATTTGCAACGTCATCCTTACCTAATTTTAGAATTGATGATAATAAGCGTATTGAATCATGTTTCCAAAATGCTTTTACCTAAGGTTTTTATGCTATTGCATTTAGCGAGTTGAGGCTTCAGCAAACTTGAAAGAATCCCCAAAAAATGCTTTTGACTTACTTGTTAAGCCTATTCGTAGGCTGATTGAACAGAGGGGATTCTCTAAACCCACCGAGCCTCAAGAAAAAACTATTCCAAAAATCCTTGAGGGGAAAAATGTTCTTTTAATATCGCCGACAGCCACAGGAAAAACTGAAGCGGCTTTTCTCCCGGTTTTAAACATGATACTTCAAGAACCGCAAAAGCCCGGCATAAAAGCCCTTTACATTACACCCTTACGAGCCTTAAATAGGGACATGCTTGAAAGGCTTGAATGGTGGTGCAACAATTTAGACATTAAATTGGCTGTCAGACATGGAGACACAGAAACAAAAGAACGTGCAAGACAAGCTAGAAGCCCCCCGGACATTCTCATAACAACGCCAGAAACCCTTCAAGCATTACTTTCTGGTTGGATTATGCGGCAACACCTTCAACAAGTTAAGTGGGTAATCGTGGATGAGGTTCACGAGATGGCTGACAGCAAACGTGGAAGCCAGCTTTCCCTCGCGTTGGAAAGGCTTAGGTGGATGATTGGCAGGGACTTCCAAATTATAGGCTTGTCTGCGACGATCGGCAGTCCAGAAAAAGTGGCGCAGTTTCTTGTTGGAAATGGCCGAAGCGTTGAGATTGTGCGGGTTCCAGTTGCAAGAACGATGAGGCTTAAGATACTTTTTCCAGAGCCGAAGGACGAGGATTTGGAGCTTTCTTCAAAGCTTTATACGCATCCAGAGGTTGCTGCCAGACTGCGGGTTATACGCGACTACATAAGCAAACACAAGTCTGTGCTTTTGTTTACAAACACCCGCGCCATATCAGAGGTTTTGGCAAGCCGATTTAAAGTTTGGGACATAGACTTTCCAGTCTCAATACACCACGGTTCCCTAGCCAAACCATCCCGAATAGCAGCTGAAAGAGGCTTAAAAAACGGTGAACTAAAGGGACTTGTTTGCACAAGCAGCCTAGAGTTGGGCATAGATGTCGGCAGAATAGACCTAGTCATCCAATACATGAGCCCGAGGCAAGTGACAAGGCTCATCCAGAGGGTTGGCCGAAGCGGCCATAGAATTGGGCACATAGCAGAAGGAATAATAGTTGCAATGGACTCCGACGACACCCTTGAGGCTTTAGCAATCGCCAGAAGAGCCCTAAAAGAAGAGCTTGAGCCAGTGGATATTCCTCCAAAACCATACGACGCCCTAGCCCATCAAATAGCCGGACTGCTACTTAAAAACAGAAGATTGGAGTTTGATGAAATATTAAAAATTTTTAGAGGCGCCTACCCCTACGAAGACTTAACCATAGAAGACATTGAAAAAATCCTCAGATACATGCATCAGCGTTTCCCACGCCTGGCATGGGTTTCCTTCGAAGACAAGGTGGTTCTAAAACCCAGAAGAACAAAAGCGCTATTCGAATATTATTTTGACAATCTTTCAATGATACCGGAGGAAAAGCAGTTCTTGGTTGTCGACGAGTCAACAGACTCAGCCATAGGAGTTTTAGACGAAGCCTTCATGGCCGAATACGGCAAACCAGGAATAAAATTCATTATAAGAGGAAGCCCATGGCGCATAATGCACATTTCAGAGGAAAAAGTCTATGTCAAGCCGGTTGACGATCCCACAGGCGCCATACCAAGCTGGATAGGCGAGGAAATTCCAGTGCCCTTCGAAATAGCACAGGAAGTAGGCGCCATCAGAGGTTTTGTTGAGGAACAGATGCAAGCTGGGCTTAAGCCAGAAGAGATTGTTAAAAAACTGTGTGCGCAATATCCAGCTGACAGTGATGTTGTTATGCGGGCTTTAGCGGAAACATTTGAGCAGATTGCGTCGGGCTTGCCTGCGCCAACAGACAAACGAATAATAGTCGAAGACTGGGAAGACTTCGCCATTATTCACGCTAACTTCGGCTCTCTTACGAACAGGGCGCTCGCCCAGTTGTTGGGCCAATTGCTTTCAGAAAAGATTGGTTATGGTGTAGTTGTTCAGCACGATCCCTACAGAATTTTTGTGCAGACCATGGGAGCTGTAAACGCAAATCAAATATTATCTTTGTTCGATGAGATGCGAGCCTTAACGGATGAAGCGGTTAAAGAAACTTTGGAAAGGGCAACAGTGAAGACTGGGCTTTTCAAAAGAAGGATAATTCATGTGGCGAGGCGGTTCGGCGCCCTTCAGAAGTGGGCTGACTTCAGCAATGTAAGCCTCCAAAGGCTAATTAAAAGTTTTGAGGGAACACCCATATTCGAAGAAGCCTTGAAAGAAGTTTTCACAAAAGACCTAGATGTGGAAAGGCTTGTTTATGTTCTCAGAAAAATCCGAGAAGGCGAAATTAAACTGCAAAAAGTTGAAACTGGCGGCAATGCGACACCCGTTGCCCGCGTCGGCATTGAAAGGGTAAGCATGAAAACTGATTTAATTCCACCAGAAAGAATGCGGGCTGTTCTCATAGAATCTACTAAGGCGAGGCTGCTAAATGAAACATGCAATTACATATGCACAAACTGTTGGAGTTACATGGAAATGATACGCGCCAAAGACTTGCCGGACAAACCCAAATGTCCCAGGTGCGGTTCGCAAGCGCTTGGACTGCTGAAAGAGGAGGAAGAGAAGATTCTTCCATTGATTGAAAAGAAAGGTCAAAAGTTATCTAAGAGCGAAGAAAAATTGCAGAAGCAAGCATTACAAACAGCCCATTTAATAGCAAAATATGGTAAGGCTGCAGCCGTGGCGTTATGTGCTAGGAAAGTTAAGCCATCGGACGTTATTGAGGTTCTTGAAGAACAGCCCAAGCTTAATGACAGATTTTATGAGCTTGTTCTTGAAGCAGAACGAAAGGCTCTAAGCAAAAGATTCTGGTAACACGAGAGACTTACAACAACTTTTAAATGAAAGACTGCATTAATGTGCGTAAGCAATAGGCTGGCCTGTTGCGAGGAGAAAACAATTTGGAAATAAGCCGTAAAAAACTCCGCGAAGAAGTCCTTGAAAGAATAAAGTATGTGCAAACCTGCGTTTTAGCAAGGGAAATCTGCCTTCTAGTCCGCTCAAACAGGGCTGTTCTAGAACCCAAAGACGTAAGTGAAATATGCCTAAACATTTCGAAGCTTTGTAGAGAGGAAGGATGCCAAGAAGCAAGTGACCTCTGCCGAAAGGCCGCCGAAGCCGTCGGCTCAGGAGACGAGGCAAAATACCTTGAATTGTGCACTCAGAGCTGTATGAAATGTGGAGAGGCTAGAAGACCAACGCCCAAAAAAGCCACATATGTCGCATAAGAGTGGAAATCTTTAAAAACCTAAGTGATTGGATTAGAAACAGTAAGCCACACCCAAACGAGGTTTACACATGTACATTGCACCTTACGTCCCAAGCCCGCCGCAAGTCATCCGACAAATGCTAATTTTAGCCCAATTAAAACCTGGAGAAGTATTCTTTGATTTGGGAGCGGGCGACGGCAGAGCAGTTATAATGGCTGCAAAGGATTTTGGGGCGAGGGCAGTCGGCGTAGAATTGAGAGAGGATCTTGTGAAAAAGGCTCTAAACTCAGTTTATGAAGAAGGATTGCAAGACAAGGTTACAATAGTGAATGGCGACATGTTCAGTGTTGATTTAAGCTCTGCAGACGTTGTCTTCCTATACTTAACAACAAGCGCCAACGAGAAAATCAGGCCAAAACTTGAGGCTGAGCTTCGGCCTGGAGTCCGCGTGGTTTCGCATGATTATGAGATTGTAGGGTGGAAACCAGTTAAAGTTGAGAATTTCTGTGAAAACCAAACTTTGGGATATCCTTCACACACGATCTACCTCTACAAGAAAACCTAGCCTTTATCGCCCGTGGAAAATTAAACAATTGCATCATTTTAATTGATTTAGACTTCTCGCTCTTCGGGTTTCGGCTCACGCACAAAGAACATAACTAATATTGCAGATGGAATTGCAAGGATAGCCATGAGAATAAACGGAACCATCGGAGAAACCCTGTCATACAATAGTCCGCCCGCCGCCCCGCCGAAAGCCATGAATATGTAGGAGAAAAAATTCATCGAACCAGTTACTTTTCCACGCTGATTTTGCGGTATAAGGTCTGCAAACATCGCTTGAGAAGAAGAGAAGCCCAAAAGCATTGAAAATCCGATGAGCGGCATTGCCACAAAAAGGGTTAGATAGTTTCCGAAAACAAATAACAAGACTGCTGGAATGGATAAGAGGCTTGACATGATTAAGGGGATTTTTCTGCCAACTTTGTCGATAAGTTTTCCAACGGGAAAGGATAAAATTATGTTACATATGAAGAGGGCGATCATCACGTATCCCCACAAAATACGTGCTTGTTGAAGGGCTGGATCTTCGTCTGGGCGATATAAGTTTGGGTTGGGAATCCCGCCTATTCTAAGTTCGTAAAAGGCGTAAACTAGGAGAAGAACTTGTGTCATGGCGAATGAAAATCGCATAATCAACTCTGAAATGAAAACAAAGAACATGGAACGCGGCGCAACTTTCCAAACAGTTATTCCCTCCTTCAAGGCCTTTGGATAGGCGCGAAAAGCCTCTTTAAAATTCACTTTTTCAGGATTTGCCATGCTTTCTTTAAGCTTCAACCGAACTGTGGCAGCTGCAAGATAAAATGTTACAACAATGGCATATGCTATTCTCATACCCATCATAGAACCGTAAGTGGCAACTAGAAAAAGGGCGATGGCTGGCCCGGGAGTTGTAGACACGCTCATTATCAAATTGAGTATAGAAAATCCCATCCCCCTCTTTTCGGGCGGCAACGAATCGGCCATCATTGCATTTAAAGCTGGCTGATAAAGCAAGCAAAGGTTTTGTATTACTGCGCCAATCAAGATGAATTCCCAGCTTGGGGCAACTGCAAAGAATATAAAGGAGAGCGCCACTCCAAAGGTTAAGGTTGAAATGAGCCAACGCCTACCATACTTGTCTGCCAAATATCCGCCTAAAAATTGGACAGAAGCTAATGTGAGAAGCGAAGTAAGCATTATAATGCCTAAAATTGTGGCATTTCCACCTAACTGAATAACGTAGTCTGAATAGTATGTTCCAGGTATTTCGTTTACAAAATCCATTAAAATCCAGCTTATAATGAGTATAAGATAGTTTCCGCTGACGAAGGAGAACTCTTTTTTCAGCCTTTCACCAATTTTCAAAGGTTTACTCATCCTTCGGGAGGATTTTCTCTCTTGGCCAGAGTTTCTAATAAGTGTTGTGAAAAAGTGTCTTTCCACTTTTAGTTAATTGATGTAAGCAGAAAACTTTTGCAGATAAAGTTTTTATTTTGAAGCATTTTTGAAAATTTTTGGAGATAATGCGTTACGGCGTTAAAAATGCTGTTTGTTCCATGGCAGTACATTGCAGACTGGAAATGTAATGCGTGCGGCATGTGTTGCAAAGCCTACAGTGTAGTCTTAAACTTTTCGGAGTGGCTTAAAATTATCAAAAACTATGGTGTGGAAACAACAACTTCAGGCTTAAACAAGCTGTTTCTTAAGAGAAGAAGCGACGGCTCATGCGTGTTTCTATACAAACTTTCAAACGCCTACCTCTGCGGGCTACAGCACATGAAGCCTAAAGCGTGTAAACTTTGGCCTTTTAAGATTCTCAGCAAACCGGAATATGGGTATGCAAAAGAAGCTGCCTACGATTACATGGGAAATAGGCTTTTCATTTATGCAGACTCCACATGCAATGGGCTTAAATATGGAAGGCCAACGTGGGAATTTTCCACACACACCGTGAAGGAGTTTATAGAAATTGCCATGGGAACCCGCAGCCAACAACAAAAATCCACCGCAAATATTGGTTTACTTCAACCCTTCACTCCATTTAGAGAATTAAGCATCAGAAGGTTTTAAGATTAGGCAGAGAGTGGCCAAATACCTGTTCACTTTTTTCCATAGAGCTTAACTAATTGGTCAATAAAATAATTTGAAAGGGGGAGTAGGCCATGGAAGCAGTGAAATCCGCCGATCTCGTCAAGATTTATGATGGCAAGGTTGAGGCTTTAAAAGGTGTTAACATATCCATCAAAAAGGGCGAACTTTTCACATTATTGGGTCCAAATGGCGCGGGAAAAACAACTTTCTTAAGGATTATTTCCACACAGCTCTTGCCAACAAGGGGCGAGGCCAAAGTTTTAGGTTATGATGTTTTAACACAAGCTGAGGAAGTGCGGAAGCATATTGCCATCGTCCCCCAAGACGTGGCTACATACGGCAATTTTACACCTTGGGAATACTCTTACTACTTTTCTCTTTTAAGGGGGATGTCACGTCAAAAGGCAAAGGAAGCGGCGGAAAGGGCTCTAAAAGTTGTTGAGTTGTGGGATTTAAGAGGTCGTCCTTGCGCAGCCCTTTCGGGCGGCGAAAAGAAAAGGGCTATAATAGCATTGGCTTTGGCTTCTGACGCTGATGTTTTAATGCTCGACGAACCCACAAGTGGTTTGGATGTGGTGGCGAGAAGAAAAGTTTGGGCTGCCTTGAGGGAAATGGTTGAACAAGGTAAGACAATTGTTTTAACAACTCACATAATGGAAGAGGCTGAAATGGTTTCTGACAGACTCGCCATAATTAATAAAGGCGAGGTAATATCGCAAGGAACAACGGAAGAGATTAAAGGGTTAATAAAGGAGAAGTACCGTGTTGTTGTGGAGGGCAATCTGAAAGCCTTAGAATCAACCATAAATAACACAGCTTCAGTTAAGTTTGGCAACAAACAAATAATCTACCTTAAAGACGGGGACGAAGCCATAGAACTTGTTAGGAAAGCCCTTAAAAGGGGTTTAAAAGCAGAAGCATCCCCGGTAACGCTTGAAGATGTTTTTGTAAAACTTGTTGGAGGAATGGAAAATTGAATTCAAAAGTGTTAAAAGATGCCTTAATAATTGCCTGTCTGAAGTCTATCCCAGACTTGAAAAGACAACCTTTAATGATTGTGATTATGGGCTTGATAAGTGCGCTTCCACTCTTTTTCATACTTGTTTTTGGCGGCGAAATAAGTTACGGCCTGGTAGGCGCTATGGTTTCCACCGTAAGCTTCCTTGGGATAGCCGCAGCCATCCAAGACATCACATTTGACAGATATGTGAAGATAAGGCAGATGATGGTGGCAATGCCCGTAAACCCAATCTCATACATGGTTGGTGCTGCACTCGCTCCGCTAATAATTTCGGCTCCGGGCTTAGCCTTCTTCTTTGCAATTTCCTTATGGCTTGGATATATGCCATTACATTCTTTAGGATGGATTATTGCAAGTTTACTCTTATGCTGGGCCGTTTTAAGCTGCTTAGGATTCGTCATATCCACATATCTTCAAAAGGCAAGCATCTACACTTTAAACAATCTATCTAACATTCTCGGATTAGGCTTAGTTTTCATGCCGCCAGTATATTACCCCGAAGAACTTTTGGGAAACTTCAGATGGATTGCAATGATATTTCCAACATCAAATTCTGCCGGACTGATTAGAGTTTATTCTGGACTTATGCAGTCCACGCCAGAAATTGTTGTTATCCGCTGGCTAATCATGTTAATTATGTTGGCTGTTTCCATTCTTGCTGTAATTTTTAAAGCTAAATGGAGAGAAACCTAAAACTGGCTAGATCGTTTGGGCTGGATATCTTTCATACTGTAATTCATACAATTTCCTAAGTTTTTCAATGCTGTCTATTTCATCCAACTTTTTGTCCAATCTAAACCTAACTATTTTTGGCACCCTCAAGGCGTAACCGCTTGTATATTCGTCTGTTTCCTGAATTTCTTGGTATGTAACCTCAACAACGATGGAAGGCTTTACAAATATTCCCTCGTCGTCCTCGCCCGTTTTTGCATTCTCAACTATTGTTCGTAACGTGTCCATTGTTTCTTCTGGTAGGTTTGAAACCTTTCCTATGGTGTAAAGTTTCTTTTCAGCTGGGTCTCGGACAGCAAGTAGGAATGAGGAGAATAGACCAGCGCGTTTTCCTTTTCCGTAGAGGGCTTTGACTATTGCGCAGTCTATTGTGTCACGTTCTGGTTTGAGCTTAAGCCACGTGTATGTGCGTTGCCCAACTTCATACGGTGAATCTAGATTTTTGATGACTATTCCCTCGTATTTTTTGTTTAGGGCTTCCTCGTAAAAGCGCATAAGCTCGATTTCATTTTGGCAGTCCACACCTTCAACAATGTATTCTGTGGGAACGACCTGCAGTAGGTATTGTCTCCTCATTGAAAGCGGCAGATTTAGCAGCTCTCGGCCATTCAAAAATAGTATGTCAAAAGCCTTTATGGTGACTTTAACCTTACCCCTTCTTTCTGCAAGTTCTTCTGGCGTGAGTTCTCTGGGCACGGTTCTTTCAAGCAAAGTTTGAAATGGTAATGGATTTCCGGAATCGTCCACGGCTATTACTTCACTGTCAACAATACAGCTTTGGGCATTGAATTTGCTGGCTATTTCAACTATTTCAGGTAGTGTTTGGGATTTTTCCACGCCCCTTCTGGAGAAGAGCCACACTTGAGTGCCCCACTTGTGGATTTGTAGGCGGCTTCCATCAAGCTTATATTCGACTCTAACGGGATAAACAACTTTGTCGGGTTCGTAAAGGTGGGCGAGTTGAGGTTTAATAAATTGGCCTGGCCGCATCTTAACTTCTGAAAGTTTGGTTAAGCCTTCGGAGGCTAATGTTACGCCCTCTGTTAACCCAAGTATTGCGCACGCATTTTCAATGAGTTCGGGTGGAACCTCATAGGCCCTTGCCGCAGCCCTAATGACAGTTCTAGCGTAATAACCAAGTTTAAGGTCGCCGAGCAAAAGCCTAACAACATACTTTGCTTCTGTAGGTGTGCTTAGACGAAGTAGGCTTGAAACATGGAGTTCCCGCTCCCTTATCTTCTTCAGTTTTGGCAAAAGCCTAACAGCCTCATAAACTTCTCTAACCGTTAATTCTGGCTCCTTCTGCTTTTGGAGAAGGTAGGCCACTTCGCCGTGTTCTCCATAATCGATTAGGAGTTTCCTAACATGGCTTAATGAGGCTCCGGTTGCCAAGCTTATGCTCCTTTCTATAAGCCCAGGTCCAATTTTTAGGTTTTCTTCGGTTAAAGTTCCAAGAGCGAAGCGAACCTTAAATTCGAGTGTGAGCTCAGAACTTTGGAAAAATTTTGCTAATTCCGTTTCTTTTCCCTTTTTCCCACGCAGAATTGCAAGGCGCTCGTAAACCTCAACGATTTTTGAGAAAGGAATGTCTTTTTTGAGTTCTATGCCTTCCATGAAGAGGCGTATGCGGTGGTATGGTATGCCAAGCTTCCATTCTATTTGTTCGGGTGTGAAGCCGACGCCAATTAGATGCAGTATTGCGTTTTTTGGCGAGCCATAGGCCTCGACAAGTTCTTCGAAGGATGGCGGCTTTACTATTGACATTTAGCTTTTCACCGTAGTTGGGGTTCGTCTGTTTTTGGTATGGCTTCTAAAGCCCTTAAGAAGCCGTCGGGTGTTATGTCAACCCTTATCCTTCGCCTCTCAAAATTGCACATGCGGCAGTCTAAGACTCTCGAAATTCGAACAAACTCCCCTCTGCCCACGGCTAAATCTATTTGCTGGTCTTGCCAATAAACCCGCCCATAATCGATTATTATGGTCCCATCTAGATTGTGGGCTAGGCCTATTCCCCCAGCCATGTCATAGCTGTCCCAAACCTCTGAGCTTCTTTGGTTTACATAGAGAGCTGTTATACCATGAACTTGGTTGTAGCGGGCTAGTTCCATGACACGATATTTTAATGCTCCGCGGTATGCCTCAAGCACCGTGACAGAATCTATTATGGCGAGTTCGATTTTTTCTTTTTCAGCGACATAACGATAGGTTTCAGCGAACGTTGTCCAGTCCCGCAGTTCTGGATAAGCAACAGTGTCAAGCACGAAAAGGTTTTCACGGATTTTATCCCAATCCAAACGTAAGATATCAGCCTTCTGTTTTAAGCGAGATTGAAGATCAAAGCGTGGTGTAGCACTCTTCCAAGTGTCTTCAGCCGTCGCAAAAAGTACCCTTCTCCCAGAGGCAGCAACCCTCACCGCTATTTCTTCAACCAAAATTGATTTTCCAGCGCCAGGCAAACCCGTTATGGCAAATTGTCCACAGATTGGCAACCCATTAAGCGGCTTTCCTTCTGGCGTAAGAAAAAGATAGTCTATGAAAGTTCCTGTTGGAAAGCCTATTAGAGGTTTCTTTGCCTCGGGTGCCGTGTCAGGCCTTAAAACAAATGAGCTTAATTTTTCTTCTTTACGCTCTATCTTGGTTGTCATGGGTTTAGTGGCTAATTCCCACTCGTCAGCTGGAGCTTGGGCAGTTTTCATGGCTTCCGCAATTGTTTTTGCCATTGCCTTCATAATTTTTTCAACTTCAGGAATTACTGCTTCTTCCTTTTCCGTTGGTTTGGCTGGAGGTTCCTCAACAACCTTTGCGGTAGGTTTAACCTCTTGAACCGTCAGCGTCCACAACTCGCCTTTACGCTCGACAGCCCCCTTTGCCTTCAATGATTGCAAGAGGGCGTAGGCTGAGTTCGGCCCATACTTTTGTATGTTAAGTCCTTCTGCTATTTCGCTTAGTGACGCCTTGCCCCCGCGGGTTTTGAGAAATTCTACTACGTCTGTTTCTTCAACCATAAATTTCCCAAATTTAAATACTCCTCGACTACTATAAATTTCACGCTTTCAAAAGATGCTCAAGCCAGTTATTTGCCTTCAAGCTCCGCCTTGCTGACTAAATAATAACCATACTGTTTTTTCCAAACTCTCTTAGCCTCAACAATTTTTATACGTTTCTTGAAAAAGGGCGCGTCAAGCACGAGAGTTTCATATTCTCCCCCCTCACCCACGAGCGAAACACCATAACGCCTATTCAAGTCAATTAAATCCCTTACACAGTTTTCGTCAATTTTTCTTCCAAGCCAACCCTCATCAAAACCATAGGCATAAACTCCAGTGACTACAACATCAAACTCTAGGTCTAAAATTTCCTTTAACATGTCCTGTGGATGCGCTCCCCACAAGGGAGTTATGCAATTTAACCCCAGTTTTCTACAGATTTTCTCAACCCTCGATTTTTGGTATGTGGAGGCTATTGCCCCAGAAACTATTCCTTCAACATCAAGCCCCCTAACCAAACGCTCAAGATCTTCAACCTCCAGTTCTTTGATTCCGACGGTTTCAGCCTTTACAAGGGGTATTCCAACAGCCTCTGCAAACAGCGGCATCAACTGAATGTTTGGGTAATGGAACATCCAGCTGTCTTCCCTCAATGGAATCATGCTGACAAGATATTTTACTTTGTGTCCGGCCTTCAAAACCCTGTAGAGCGCTAATGTTGAATCTTTCCCGCCGGTGGACAAAACTGCAACTTGCATTTAAAGCCCAAATTTTAGTTTAGTGAGAGTTATTTCGTGAGCTTTATCTTCGCCTCTTCAAACAGACTTTTTGTTTTTGCCTGCCACTTCGGAAAGTCTTCTGGATTTTGGGGATAGTTTCTATAGTGGGCTTTAACCTGCTTCATTAGGCCAACTGAAAATCTAAGCTTATTCAACAAACGCATGTTTTTAATTCCTTTAAAAACACGCTTGATAGTCTCGGTTATTTTTAAGTGGAAATCTTCGCCTAAACCAGCTTTTAGGACATCTTCCTCGGTTAATACTTGATATTTCATCCCATAATTTAGGTCTTCATCACTGCAGTGCAGCAGAAGAATGCGAAAAACGTCTAGGCCAGCCTGCTTTGCCCCATACTTTTCCATATACCTAAGATTATAGGGCCAGAGGGATTTTTGGCTAAAATCACCAACTTCGAAAGCCTCAACAACAGTTTTTCCAGCAAGATAACCACTTAACATTGAGGGACCTATGCCGCCTCCATGAATTGGATTTACAAGACACGCCGCGTCCCCGAGGATTGCAACTCCATTTCCAACCATGTTGTCAAGCGGTCTTCGAGTCGGATCGTACCATGCTCCGCCGCTTAAGAGCAGTGAACCCTCAAAAATTGGTTTTTTCAAAATATGCCTGTAAAATTGTGTTTTTGGGTTTGGAAAATCACCTCTCATACAAACTCCTAATCCAGCATTAACCTTGGCGCCTGCTTTTGGAAAAATCCACGCATAACCGCCTGGTGTCGCCTTCTGATTCAAATAGATTTCACAATATTTTGAGTCTTTAGTTTCCTGTTTAAGTTGCCTTATCTCCCTATAACAGGCTTCAACATCCTCTTTTGCAATTTCATTTTCAATTCCAAATTCCTTTGGAAGTTTTCGTCGAATCACTGCTAAAAAACCGCTGGCATCTAAAACAACCTTGCCCTTTAACTTAGTGACTTTGCGTCTTTCTAGGTTTTTAACTGAAACTCCGGTGACAAAAGTTCTTTCGATTATCGGCTCTAAACATAATGTGTTGTCTAGAAGGGTTGCGCCCTCATCAAGAGCCATTTTTAAAAGCCATTGCCCAAAAAGCCGTCTATTTAGCAAGTATCCAACAAAATCCTCGTGTTTAACCGTAAAAACAGTCTCCAAATCAGGCGAAAAAATTTTGATACCCTCAATTCTCTTCTCTAATTCGCCGCCCCGCGGTTTTTCGAGGCCCAATTCTTTAAGATGATGTTCTCCTAGGGCGTCTCCACAAATTTTTTCGCCTATCTCCTCTCTTCGCTTTCTCTCAATAAGGCAAACTTTTAAACCAGCTTCTGCCGTTGTTTTGGCGGCGAGGCATCCGGCAGTTCCGGCGCCAACCACTATGACATCAAATTTCTCCATGTTTCATCTCCCTTTTTCCAAATTCTTTTTGCTAATAACTTTTACTTGACTTTTCCGCATTTCGATGGGAATTTCTGTTGTTTCCTTGCATGTTTCAAAAACCATGCATGTAAGTGTTTTTTCTATCCCCTTAACTAACCTCAATTTGTCTATGACGAACTTTCCCACATCATCAACATTTTCCGCCCTAACTTTTATTAGAAGATCCCAATCGCCCGTTATTATGTGGACTTCTTGAACTTCTGGAAAGCCGGATATTTCTTTGGCTATGTCCCTCTGGGAAATTAGTGTTGCATTATCTTTTGTTCTATAGGAAACAGAGGCGAGAATAAAGGCTGTTGTACCAAACTGAAGCTTTTGGGCGTCTAAAATTGCCTTGTACCCCTTTATTATTCCAATTTCTTCCATACGTTTGATTTTTGCGAAGACTGTTGTTATTGGCGAATTTATTTTTGTTGCTATTTCCCTTGCCGTGAGCCTGCAGTTGCTCTGCAGCAAGTTCAAAATCGCACGATCTTTATCGTCAAGTTTGGATTTCATATTTTGTAATTATTACATTTATTATATAAATTTTTTCTGACTTTTAGAAAATTTTACCAATTTTTTCATAAAAAATTTATAACCTACATCTTCCATTTTAACAATGCCCTAAAGGTGGCAAAATGCAAAGACAACAAAACATCACTCAAAAAAGCTTATCCGCCCTTGAAAGCAAGCAAATTGAAATACCGAGGCCGCTGGAACAGCTTTCGGAAACTGAGGTTAAAAGAAGAAAAATCATAAGCAAAGTAATGACTTATACGCTAAGCTATCTAACACAAAAATTTGTAAGTTCAGGGTTTGAATGGCTGCTTCCGGTAATATTTTCTAAGTCAACAGACCCCTTGTGGCCTGACCCCCATTATTCTATAGTTGACCGCATAGAAGTGGAAGTTTATGGAGAAAAAGTTAGGGCAACATTAAGTATGATAGTTCATAAAATGGTGGCTTGTTCTTTGGCTTATCCAAAACTGTTCACTTTATCCCCAAACATTAGGATGGAAAGGCCTGATAGGGCAAAAACGAGGATACACGCCTACGAATTCACACAATTGGACTTTGAGGTCAGAAACGCCACATCAAGGGACATCAGAAAATTCGTTGAAGAAAATATATGCAGTTTGATAGTAAATTTGAAAAGAGATTTACGCGAGGAGCTAACTTTTCTTGAAAGATACACAAGCCTAAGGGTTCCGGAACCCCCATTCAAAGTTTATGATAGCAGAGAAATCAAAGATATTGGAGACCAATTGGTGCTGAAAGCCCGTGACCCATTTTGGGTTGTAAACATTCCAAGACAATTCTACGATTACGAAGACTTTGACACAGGCGAATGGGACAATTACGATTTAATCCTACCGGGATATGGGGAAGTTTTGTCGGGCGCGAGGAGAGAATGGGAATACAATAAATTGATCAAGAAAATGGAGCGAGACAATATTAGAAAGGAAAACTATGCTGTGCTTTTGAAATTAGCCTCTGAGGGGAAACTCAAACCTTCGGCTGGCGCTGGAATAGGCATTGAAAGACTTGTCGGCTGGATAGTTGGCGCCAAACACATTGGAGAAACTCAACCTTTCCCAAGAATTCCGGGAATAGTTTATGACTTATAGGGAGATGGCGCTTAAGTTTTGGCGGTGGTTTAAATCTAACTATAATTTAAGCGTTAAATAGTAATTTTCCCTAGAAAAAACATATAGAATTAGAAAATGGATTTCACATATAGATTTTTAATTCATAATCGTTAATTAATATCCTCAACTAAGCATGAAACAAGCATGAAAAGGAGAAAAGTGTGTAATAATGATGAAAAAGGCCACCCTTAAAAAAGGCGCGACATACACAATTGACCTAACAAAAATTGAGGGAGACGGAGCCTTTCCATGCCCAAAATGCGCCAGCATAATATCGCCAGACGATGAAACAGATGATGTATACCAGATAGTTGAGACAAAAGTTAAGAATGATGAGCTTGCAGAACTAATCTTAATGTGTAACAAGTGCGGGTCCATCATTAGACTGGTAGGTTTCCTAGCGCAAGCAGAAGGCTAATTTAAATTCGCTTTTGTTTTAGGCTATTTTTCTACAAAGAGTCTCCTACTTATTAAGATAAAGATAACCCATAATATAACTCCATAAAAAATTCCATTGAAAACAGCGCTTAAAAAATTATGGTAACTGTTTAGTGGCAATTTAATTAGAAGACAGAAAACGTTTCCGGGGAACATTGGGGAGGGAATAAGCAGAGAGGCTACTGTGAAAATTAGGAAGAATATTATTAGGATTGCTGTGCCTCTCATGGTGTTTCTATGGTTTTGTGTTTATTACCGACATTTATCGTATCGCAATATTTAATAAATTTTGTTGTTCACTCGTCTAACAAAAATACAGATAGATAATAAACATTTTAAATCAACCAGTCAAAAGTTCAATCAAACCCAAAACTAAATGATGCACAAAAGAGCTAAGCACAAAAATAACAACCAAAACAACCGCAAAAATTTTTCTGCCAGTTGAAAGGCTAGAAACATCGTCTAGGGGGCCGGGATGCCTATACGTGGACATGAAAAGAACGAAAAAAGCCATGGGCCAAAAGCCTTCAATGACTAAAAGCAAAATTGAAAGAACCGTAAGAATCACTCTAGCTCCTTCGCCGAAAATGGAACGGGCTACATGACCACCATCAAGCATGCCAGCAGGCATAAGATTCAGCATAGTAACTATCATGCCAACCCACCCAGCAAAAGCAACCGGATGTAATAGGATACAGTAGTCACTTGGCAGTTTTATGAAAAATATGGCATACAAATCAAAGATAAGCGGGGAAGGAAGGAAACTTTCCGTTCCAGTTATCTTATGAATTGGAGAAAACATAAGCCCAACAACCATAGCAACTAAAGCTAAAATAAAACTGAAAATTGGGCCGCTTGCGCCAACATCAAAAAGCGAGTCCTTGTTAGGTGGCAAAGACTTTTGCATTATAACGGCGCCAAATGTCCCTATTCCAAGAAAATTGCCTACCGGTGGTGGACCGGGAATAAAATATGGCGGCGTGGCTTCAATTCCCTCTTTGTTTGCAGTTAGCTTATGTCCCATTTCATGCAGCCCAAGTATAGCCATTATCGCAATAGTGAAGGCAGCTCCACCAATTATTGGGTCAGTTATGTTTTCAGATAACAAATATCCAGTAAAGAATGTTGTGCCGATGGTTGCGAAAAACAGCACCCAATTGACTATGACGTTGCTTGGTTTAGTTTGAGGTTTTGGAATAATCCTCAAAACTATTCGATTACCATGCCTACGAAGGATTGCAATCAAATTTAACGAATCCAAAATCTTCAGCAACTCCAGAAAAGGCCTTTTCGTTTCTTGAGGCTTCAAATAGTATGTTGGAACATTGTGTTCCAATAGGGCTTCTTCAACCAGAAATTTTGAGGAAACTACCTGAGATAGTTTTTCGAAATCTGCTTGCTGAAAACCCTGCTGCTCGTCTGTTTTTTCACTTGTTTCATCCATTAATTTGCCACTTAATTGGTATATTGGCGTGTGGAATAAAAGTTTATTGGAAAATTTCTTTGATATATTCCAATAATTTTAAGCATGTTGTTTGGAAGAAACAGTTATTACTTCAAATCAAATTGATAGTCACCGGGAGCTGAAAATTATGATAGTGAAAATGTTTACTGTCGGCGAATTATTCACAAACTGTTATGTCATTGGCTGCGAGAAAACAAAAGATGCAATAATTGTGGATCCGGGCTTCAGCAATAGATTTGATGCAGAAAAAATCTTCAAGTTTATTGAGAACAATTCTCTATTATTGAAAAGCATCATAAATACGCATGGACATCCGGACCACACCTGCGGCAACGGCATTATAAAAGAAAAATTTGGTGTGCCAATTTACATTCATGAGCAAGACGCCTACATGCTTGGAGATTTGGGCAGAAAAATAGCTACATTTTTCGGTTTTAACAATTTTTCACCGCCAGCAGACGCCCTCCTCCACGATGGAGACCTGATAATGTTTGGAAATGTAACTCTGAGGGTTATGCATACTCCCGGACACAGCCGAGGCAGCATATCCCTCTTAGGAGAAAAAGAAGTTTTTACTGGGGACACTTTGTTTGCTGGCTCCATTGGAAGAACTGATTTTCCGGAAAGCTCTGAAGAAGACATGAATTCTTCTTTAAAGAAGTTGGTGATGTTGCCGGATAATTTTGTTGTTTATCCTGGACATGGGCCAAAAACAACTATTGGGGAGGAGAAGAGAAGTAATCCGTTTTTGCAGTTTTAGGTCGATTATAAGGCGTCTTTAAATAGGTCTTCTTCGGCAGAAATCCACAGCTCATTTATGCTGCATTTTTCGTTTAGTTCTACTAAGTCTTTTAGCCCTTTGAAAATAACTATGGGCCTTGCCTCTTCCGCTTGTCCCATAAGAAGTTCTGCTGCCGCAGCAATTTCGTCTACTACAGCAACATTTTTCACTTTAAGTGTTTGCCCGAAAAGATCTTTTTTCCCTCTATAATCCTTGAATGGTTTTATTCCAGCTATTCCTATGGCAAAGTTCACTTGACCACGCCTAAAAGGGCGGCTGTAGGTGTCGCAAACGATTACTGCAACATTCTTTCCAGTCAATTCTCGGATTTTTCTGCGACATCTCTCGGCCGATTCATCTGGATTTTCTGGCAATAGTGTGAAGTTGCCAGAGCCTTCTACATTTGACTTGTCTATTCCAGCGTTTATACAGATTAAACCGCGTTTATCCTCCACCAAGAACACTTCGGGAGACGCCTTGATAACTTTCTTCGTTTCTTCTAAAACTAGTTCCACAAACTTTGGGCTTTTCCCAGTCATTTTCGCGATTTCTTTAGCCTTTTTTGAAGAGACAACATCCCTTAATTTCACAATCCTGTTTTCGGCTTTTGAAAAAATCTTTTGGGCTATGACTATTACGTCTCCATCCTCAATTTTTAGGCCATTTCTTTCGGCGAATTCCACAATCATTTTTGCTATGTCATCACCAGCTTTAACCAAAGGAAAATTTTCAAATGCGAATGCTGTGAAACTTTTCAAACATTTACCTCCCTAAATGCGCTTGACAAAGGCACTACTTGAAGTTCTGTTAGATTTTAGCACTTTAACTTATACGCTTTTGCCATAATTGAGGCAAGCAATTAAAACTCTATTTTATTTTTGATGCTAAATGAAATCTGGCTTTTGAAAGTTGAAGTAATTTTCTCTAATAAGTATTCTGAATTCATAATGTTTAAGCTAACAGCGGTTAGAGGGATATTGAAACCAAGGCAGCGGCGTAGAAATATGAAAAAACAGCTAAAATCGTTATTTATCTTGCTAATTCTGTTTTTCAGCCTTTTAAATTTAGCCTGGTTAATGCTGTTTAAGGCCGTAAGTGCTACTTACGTTGAGGGGCCGATTACACAAGACACGGTTTGGACTTTGGCGGAAAGCCCATTTATCCTGTCTAAAGATGTGATTGTTTATTCAAATGCAAAATTAACAATTGAGCCTGGAGTTGAGGTAATGTTTGGAGAAGCCCTCTCTCTAATAATTGAGGGAGAACTTTATGCGGATGGCTCTACCAAATCGATAATTTTCACCTCAAACAAAGCGCAGCCAGACGTCGGCGACTGGAAAGCCATCAAATTCGATGGAACACAGAAATCTACGTTGGTTGGATGCTTAATAGCTTATGCGACGGATGGAGTGCTTGTTGAAGGTGGCAATGTCGAGATTAGAAATTGCAGTATTATTAATTGTCAAAATGGGATTACAGCGGAAAATGGCAGACTGAAAATCACTGAAACTGTTGTAAGATTATGTTCTCAGAATGGGGTAAACGCCACAAACTGCGAATTAACAATCGAAGACAGCGAGATAATGGAGAACGAGGAAAACGGCGTATGTATAATGGGGAATGGAATGGCAAATATTGCTAGGAACACTATAAGCGCTTGTGGAAATGGAATACTCTTAACGGGAAATGAAACCTCTAATGTGAACATAGTCCAAAATAAAATTTCTGCAAACAAGCAAAGTGGAATAAAAATTGACGCAGAAAATCTAACTAACATTGTGATTCTTAACAACGTTGTTTCGTCAAACGATATAGGATTTCACATTTACACACAAGCAGGCACATCATTAATGAACAACGATATTTCATATAACGATCTTGGATTTTTATATGAAGCTGGAAACGATCATGTAGCCAACTACAATGACATTTACGGTAACGGAGTTGGCATAGACGCATCAACAAACGCAAGTGTTAATGCAGAATACAATTATTGGGGACATTCAAGCGGACCTTTCCATGAATCCCTAAACCCTAAGGGAAAGGGAGATTCAGTCAAGGGCAACGGAACAAACATCGACTTCATATTCTTCCTAACAAAACCATTCGGCACAATTAATGAACGCCCAACAGCCAACCTCATAACCGACAAAGTATGGGCTTCGCCAGACGAGCCTCTCATGTTTTTCGCCACAAACTCCTATGACGGTGATGGATGTGTTGACAAATACTTTTTCGACTTTGGAGATGGAACAGACAGCGGTTGGACTACACTCTCAATTTCAACACACAAATATTCTTCGCCCGGAACTTACAATGCGAAAGTAATGGTGATGGACGATTATGGGGCTGTTAGCGAAACAGTTGAAACAACAGTGTACATTCAAAGCCTTCAATCTCTTCAAGTTTCTATTGAGTTGGGCGCATCTGCTGTTAAAGAGGGTGAAGAGGTTTCAGTTGTTGTTTTCGTTTCAGATGGAGTTTCAGCGGTAGCAAATGTTGATGTAACCTTATACTCGGTGAAAGGCGGAAGTTTCACCCAACCTAATGGATTAACAAACATTGATGGATATTTTACCACAACATTCATTGCACCAGATGTGGTTGATGCAGCAAATGTAAGAATTTTTGCAAGGGCTTCAACCAATGGAGTTGATTGCAATGATGGTTCGGCTTACGTTTATTTGCAGGTTTTACCCATCCTTTCAGTGCAGATAGATGCTTTTCCGGCTGAAATCAAATCTGAAGAAAATTCAATCATCAACGTGCATGTCAAAAGCAACGAGCAACCCCTCGCCAACGCCACCATCACACTCGCATGCAGCAGCGGAATGCTCTATCCAGATTCTGGGCTAACAAACCCAGACGGATTGTTTTCGGCAGTTTTCACAGCGCCAAAAACAACAACGGAAGTTATAGTTAACATAGTTGCAACCGTAAAAAGTGGGTACATAAGCGGTGAGGGAACCACGGCGATAACCGTAAAACCGAAAATACTTTATGTTGCCATTTCCGCTGAGCCCGAGGTCACGATTTCGGAAGCATTAACAAATATCACAGTTTATGTTAGATATGAGAATGTGCCGATGGCAGACGCAAACGTCACTTTAACAGTTGAAATTGAAAACTTTCAAGCTGTTAATGCCTTGACAGACTCGAATGGTCTTGCTAAATTTGTTTTAAGAACACCACCAGTCAGCGAGCCTAGGGAAATAAATGTTGTTGCAGAGGCCGCGAAGGACGGGTATGCTGAAAATCAAAGTCAACTGAAATTAACGGTTAACCCGCGAACATTCAGTGTTCAAATAACAGCTCCAACCATTTATAGTGGGGATTCAGCCGCCATTGTGGTTCTTGTGAACTGTAAAGAAGATTCCAGCCCCGTTGCAAACGCGATGGTAACCATTTTGTCTGATAAGGGAACATTTGCGACGTATAGTGGTGTTACTGATCCAAACGGTTGTTGCAGCTTTGTTTTTAATGCCCCAGAGGTTGTCGAGCAACAAACAGTCGCCTTAACGGTGAGCGTCACCAGAGAAGGCTATAGAAGCAGCCAACTTCAAGCAAATATTTTTGTGAGTCCGAAATCTGCTGAGGGGTTGCCTTTAACAACACTTTTGTTAATTGTCGTTCCGATAGTCATCGCTGTTGTATTGGTGGCTTTGGTTAAGTTGAAGGTTATTGTTTTTACTTTTGAGGAAGAGTAGAGTGGTCTTTTACTAATATTTCTTAAGACGTAATATTTAATAGAATGTCCACGTCAATAAAGCATAGGAGAAAACCCAATGCCAAAACTGCAACTCAAAGACACTCTTGCAAAACTGAAAAAACTGAGAATAAAAATAAACCTTGGAAAACATGAAAAAGTAGCAATTCCACCACCCCCACCAAAACCCATACCCAGAGGCTTCAAAGTTGTTGACAAATATCCACTCTACGAGCCCTTCGCCCACGTAGCCATAGTGCAAAATCCAAAAACAGGCGAATACAAATACATATTGGATGAGTTACAACTTGACGCCCTTGAAAAAAGCGTTTACAACCGCATTCTAGAAATATTGCTTGCCGAAATAGAGTCGCCAAAAGAAGAAATTTCAGACCCGAGGAAGTTTTTTGCCGAAGAAGCAAAGAGAATAGTTGATAAATACAGAATAAGCTTGGGTTGGCTGCCAGACGTTTCCTGGTACAAAATATTATATCACGCTGAAAGAGACCTCGTTGGCTTCGGCAAGATAGACCCATTAATGCGGGATCCAAACATCGAGGACATTTCATGTGATGGAATTAACAAGCCTGTTTACGTTTGGCATAGAAATTACGAAAGCATTGAAACGAATTTAATGTTTGAAAATGACGAAGAACTCGACAATATGGTTGTTAAATTAGTTCACATGGCTGGAAAACATGTTAGCTCAGCCTTCCCAATTGTGGATGCATCCTTGCCTGGCAAACATAGATTGGCCGTATGCTACAGAAGGGAAGTTACGCCTTTTGGAACAGCCTTCACAATTAGAAAGTTTAGGGAAGACCCCTACTCAATAATTGACTTAATAAACTTAGGCACGTTTTCTGAGGAGATGGCAGCATATTTCTGGCTGTGCCTTGAAAACAGAGCTTCAATAATGGTTCTAGGAGGAACGGCAGCGGGGAAAACAACGGCCCTAAACGCTTTAGCCTGCCTCATAAAGCCCGGAAGCAAAATAATCACAATAGAGGAGACGGCTGAGCTTAACTTACCCCATGAAAACTGGGTTTCACTCATTGCGAGGCAAAGCTATGGCTTAGGCGGAAGCACCATAGGCGAGGTTACGCTTTTTGATTTGGTTAAAACTTCAATGAGGCACCGCCCAGACATATTGATAGTTGGAGAGGTGAGAGGGCAAGAAGCCTACGTGCTTTTTCAGGCTTTGGCCACTGGACACGGCGGCATGTGCACAATGCACGCTGAAAACCTTAGCTCTGCAATAAAGCGTCTAACACAAAAACCCATGGACATAGCGCCCGCTTACATACCATTAATGAACATTGTTTTATCAATTCAAAGAGTACACCTCATAAAAGGCAGCGAAAAAAAGGCGCACAGACGTGTAATGAACGTTAATGAAATTGCAGATTATGAAGACTACAAAACCATTTTCAAGTGGAACCCAACAAAGGATGATTTCACGCCAAGCTTTGATAAAAGTATAATGATTTCGTCAATATCGGAGCGTGTAGGCGCAACCAAGAAAGAGTTGCTTGCCGAAATAGATAGGCGTAAAGAAGTTTTACATTGGATGAGGGAGCGCAACATCAGAAGTTACAAGGATGTTGCCGCAATAATCGCCGAATATTACGCTAGACCAAAACACATTTATGAAAAAATCATTACTGGGGAGGAGGTGCCAGTTTTTGCCGTTTCTAGAAGTTCTTGAAGCATGGTCCTTTCGCCTCTTCGGCAAAATAGCCCCAGCCTTTCTAAGGAATGTTTTTGAGTTTAAGGACTATCTAGAAAGAGCCAAAATCAAAATTTACCCAGAAACATATGTTTCCCTAATGTTTTTTCTAGCAGTTTTAACGCTTCCAATCACAATAGCATCCATAATCATAGTCTACTTTTATGGTTTTATTCCAATGATTTTCCTTGTGCCCTTTCCAGCATACATAATGATAGGATTTCTACTAATACCCATTTCAAGGGCGGGGGAAAGGGCAAGCAACCTAGAAAGGGAAATGCCATTCGCAGCAGCCTACATTAGCGTTATGGCGTCTGGAGGCATAGCGCCATACACAAGTTTCAAGCGACTTGCAGAAGTTGAGCTAATGCCAGCCATGCGGAGCGAAGCAAAAGAGATTATAAAAGACGTGGAAATTTTTGGGATAGATCCATTAACAGCCATAGAAAGCGCAGCGAAAAGAAACCCGTTGGATATCTTTAAGGATTTTCTTTCTGGTTATGCTTCAACAGTGATAATAGGCGGCGACATCGGACACTTTTTGGAGAGGAAAGCCGAAGACATATTCAAAACAAGGGCTTTGCGTGTTAAGGCTGCGGCCGAACGCCTTGGAATGCTTTTAGAAACTTTCATTATAGTGATGGTTCTCATGTCCCTATGCTTTTACATACTTTTTAGCGTAGAATCAATTTACAGCGTAGGCATATCGATGTATTCTGGCATAATTTTATACACATACTTGTTTACGCCCATGCTCTCATTAATGTTCATTTATTTGGCGCACAGCATGCAGCCCAAAACCCCAGTCACCGACACAAAACCATACAAAGTTTATGGAATATGCAGCATAATCGCCATAATATTATTCCTACTGCTCACAAACTTCATGGGACTCATACAGCTTCCAATTTTCAGCCAAATCCAAACAATAATAGACTTGCCAATAGCCATTGCCATAACACTTTTTGTGGCAACAGCCCCAGCTGCAATTGTGCACAGTAAAGTTTCAAAGAAAAAATCAAGCATTGAACAAGGAATCAACAGCTTCCTAAGAGACTTAACAGAAGTTAGGAAAACTGGTTTGTCGCCGGAAAAATGCATCGAAAGCCTCGCCAACCGCGATTATGGAGAATTCAGCAAGGAACTACGCAAAATAAGCTCAGAGATTTCTTGGGGCATCCCGGTGAGAAAGGTGGTTATGGATTTCGTTAAAAGAATGAAAAGTTGGATGGCTCAAATCATCATGTTCCTACTTGTTGAAACAATAGACGTGGGCGGCGGAACAATAGCCATGATTGAATCGCTTGCAAGATTTAACAATTTAACACAGGAGGTTGAGAAAGAAAAGAAGATGGCGGTACGCCCCTACATAATGATGCCATATTTTGCTGCAATACTACTTGTGGCTACAACAACAATGATGATAGGATTCACTTCAGGAACGCTAACGGTTGCGGAAGCAAGCCAAACAAAGGATTTAGGTCCAATGATCACAACTTTTGTGACCTCAGCCATATTCCACAGCTACCTTATAGGCATTGTTGCCGGCAAAATAAGTGAGGAATCAGTGGCAGCAGGATTCAAACATGCAGCCTTACTCGTGATAATTGCTGTTTTGGCTGCAAAATTGGTGCCCATGTTTGTAAAGTTTGGGTAGAACAAAATGAAAAGAGCAAAAACAAATCTCCGGTCATTCAAAAAGAATAAGAAAGCGGTTAGCCCGGCAATATCCACAGTCATATTAACAAGCGCCATAGTGGTTTTACTGCTTGTAACCATTGTTTTCGCAAACAATTTTCTAAATGCGCGGATGGCTGAAAACGAGTTCAGCGCCGTCAAACAGTTTATGCAGACCGTTGGGCTTCAAATAGATGATGTTGCGTGGATTCCAGGGCGAACGCAAACGATTAGTTATGCAAGCAAGTATGGAAGTGTTAACTTTGAGTCTTTAGCCCTAAACTATAGCGTTTACATTAATGGGTTAACCTTTTTTGCAAATTATAGTACAGGTATTCTGCTGTTTAACATGCCAATAAGCCGATATTCTTTGGGAAACAACTATTTTGAGGGAATATACCCCATTAACAGATGTTTTCTTCAGACTGGCACGTCTGCGCCAGTGTGTTATGTTTACGTCATTGAAAAGTTGCCTATGGATGATGGCAACTTCATAAGAGTTGTTGTCGTCCCAATAATGAGAATGTTAAGCTCAACAATATCGAGTGGCGGCACGACAAAAAGCTACTTTAAATTTTATTTGCCCATCCTTTCCGCTGGAGTTAATCCACGTTATTCGCAGTCTGTAACTTTGATGGGGAAAAGTGTTGCGGTAAAACCTGAAGATGGAGTAACGAGCATAAGCATCAGCGCTGTTTTTCCAAAATCAAGTTTGGGATTTAGTAGCAAATTCTTCAATTTTAACACCACCACAATCGATGTGGATGTCCCAGATGGCTCCACAATTGAATTTTACACTGGTGAGGTTGTGGTGTCGTTGGGGCTTTACGGCTAGGAGGATGATCAATGCCACATATAACAATTGAATACATGATTTTGCTCCCGATATTAATATTGCAAATTTTCCTCTTCCCATTAACAGCAAGCTGGCTTATGAATATGTGGACAGACGCACGCAGAACATTAGCCCTTCAAGAAATTGCCAGCCACCTTGGAAGCACAATACAACAATTGTATTTTTCTCTAAACCATGAAACAATAGCTGCTGGATCAGTCGTCCGAAGAGCTGATGTCCCACCATTCATAGAAAACTATCCATACATTGGAAATGCAACCCTAACCACGATTCTGGATCCAAGTTTAAATTCAAGCAAAGTTTTGAAGATCACGCTAAAACTTTTTCACACCACGATTACTGCAGACTCTTCAGTCATTTTGGGAGAGAACTTTCTGTGGCGGGAATCAGTATTCCTAAGTAATTCTACAAACGCTGGAATAAGGGCTGAGAAATTCATGAACGGATCGATATGCTTGTCCTTTGAATCTTAAAGGAGGGCAGGGGCGTGGCTGGCTCAACTATTGATCATTTGATTTCCGTGACAATATTTTTGGGAGCTTTACTAGTTTTTATAAGCTTATTTAATCAGACAATTCAAACCGCAATCCTATACCAGCGTCATAGAAGCCTTGCGACAAAATGTAGTGACTTATTGGATAATATATTGCTTAATCCCGGAATTCCATTAGATTGGGGCAAAAGCAACGCTACTCCAACGGGTTTTGGGCTGCAAGATCCAGAGTTTCAGCAGTATAGGCTTAGTCCATTCTCATTAATGCGGTTGTGGTCTTCGCTTGGTGAACCCGTCTACTATTATAAAACGGGGTTAAACTATAGCAACATAACAATCGGGTTTGGCAACTTTCTATTAATGCCCACAACGGTGGCCATTAACTATTCCACGGCAGCAAGATTGCTTGGGATCAACGGCACCTATGGATTTCAACTTTCAATAACTCCAATAGTTAGCGTCTCCATTTCAGAAGTTAAGGAACCGCCGCCATCAAACCGCATAAACCTAATTGTAACAGTCACAGGAAAAGGTTTTCCCCTTGCAAACGCCGTAGTAAGCTATTGCCTAATTGCAGTTGATTTAAAAGGTGGGGAACAGTCTTTTCCAGCCTACACTCTTAAGTATGGAAACATTACAACGGATGCGAAGGGATATACTCCGCCATTATATTTTGATGAAATTCAAGACGAAAGCGACAATTACGCTTTCATTGCTTACGCCCATGTTTGCGGACTTATGGGCGTAGGTTACCGCCAGAGGGTTACCTCAACCCAACAATACGTAATTCCCTTCATCGAAAGTTTGGAGGAAGGCCGAGTAATAATAGCGCACAGTTATGATGTGCATTATTTTGGCCCACCATCGGCAGAAATAGCCTATAATGCCACTTTCCTCGTGTTAAGGGAAAGCTTCGTTTTAGATGAAATTCCACTTGGCGCGGGAAAAGTTGGCAAAGTTAATTATGGTGAGGGGAAACCCTACGAAAATGTTACGATTCCAACGCATGACCCGGGGATTCTGGTAATCACATATAGGAAAAGCAATGTTGAAGGCGGAGTGGTTATGATGCCTTGGGGAGTAAGCGCTATGGCGTTTCCAGTTGTTTTTGGAGCAAACCCCGAGGGCATGGAGTGGGTTGCCACCGACATTCGCCAGGTGCTTGTGAACAACGTAGCCTATCAGGCTAAGCTGGCTTTATGGAGTTTTGAGGGTTATCAGGTGATAGGCTGATGATGCGGACAATTGAAATCCTACTCATAATAATTATTATTGCAGGAGCCTTCGTCATAGCCTCATTTTACGCTGTTCTACCCATACCAAGGCGGGTTTCACCCTTAAATCTTAGAAGGTTAGCCTTAACAACCCTTCAAACTTTAGATGTCGACCACGACCTAAGCGAAATAGTTTTTAAGAATGAGACTGATCCGGCTTGGAGTCAGCTTCAAATTGCGCTTTCAGCATTGCTGCCGCCAAACATAGTCTACAATCTGACAGTTTATGTTGTTCAAAGCGAAAGCGGAGGAGAAATTTACATACCTATAAAATCAATTTCAAACGCTGAAAGCCTGGGCATTCAATCCGACGCCACATCCTATCTAATTGCCTCCTCAAACGTCACCTTCAAATACACGCCGGAAAAAATTGGAGAAAAAGGCGTTGGAGGCACCCTATACATACTCAATTGCAGCGATGCCCGAGGATGGTGGATCACTGGGTACACAGCCCACAGCCTGGCAGAAGACTTATACAAACTGCTATCGCCATACTTCCAAAACATAATAATGGTACAAAATACAACAGACCTTGGAAAAATTTTGAATGGTACTTCCCTTCAAGGCGAAACAGTTCAAAACGCTGTGATTATAAATACTTTTGGAGAGGCTGTACCAATACCAGCGGGGTACTACACAAACATAGGTTATAATCCAGTTGATAGATCATATGCAAATTACTCATATACTTTAGGCTTGAGAGTCAATCAATATAACTGGACTTGGGTTAGCATTGTGGGATACCCCTTCTACTATGTAACCAACACGGAAACCTTCAAAGACATCCAAAACAAATGGGGAATTTATGGCATGCGAATGATCGGGAAAGATGGCGGCGAAGGCCCTGCTGGACTTAACGCGTTTTTAAGGGGTTTAGACCGCCAAACCTACTCCTACGACCCAACTGATATAAAAGGAAGCCCTGGAGTTGTTTACCTTTCCTCAGAAGTCATGTATTATTGCAATTATTATGGAATTTATCCATCTCCATATCAGACCTCAACGAGAGCCTTACCGACATCCATATTGAACACATACCACTTAAACGTGGCATTATATATTTTCAATCCTGTTGGAAATTATATTCCAGGCGCCGTGTACCGCCACATCTCTCAAAATGATAAGAACGGAACATTTTTTGCATTGGGTTTAACTAGAACGCCAGACATTAGGCTCACAACTTTAGGTTTACTTTCCTATTATAAGCCTAGACTTTATCCATTAGAGTACACGGCTACTAATGCTACTAGGCTCGTTGTTTTACAGCTTGGACAAGCTGGAGGAGTGTAACAAGTGAACAGAAGAGGTCAGTTTTCGATTATTGCGGCTTTGCTTGTGGCAGTCGTGTTAATTGCCGCTGTAGTAGTTACTTATTCAACTATACGCAATAGTCCAACCCAAGAGCTTTCACAAGTGTTAAGTGCAATAGACGAAACAAACTTCGCTTTAAAGCAGATTCTTGGATTTACATTGGGTTATTATGGTTCGGTGCTGCAGGTTACTGGAAACACGACATACGCTAATGAAGCAGCCAAAAAGTATGCTGAAAGCGGATTAGATTACATTGCAAAGATGCGTCCAGAGTGGGCTCCATCTTTCAATTTAACAAGTTTATGCTTGCTTACAAACTGGTTTTCAAGCACAAGTTACAGCGTAGGCAACCTTTCAGTAACCTATGATTTGACAGGCCTAGGAATTTATGGAATAACCTATAACGTTTCATGCAGTTTAAGCGTGCAAGTCATGAACACAACATCAGATAAACAAGCATGTTTGAAAATACTCAAGGATGGAAATGAGCCGCTCATAAACCTTGGAAAACAAAACTTCTTCTTCTACAAATATCGCTACAACAATTTAACTTGGGAAACCGTGAACCCGCAGGACGAAAGAAGCATAAAATCCACAGCAGACGGCACATACTACATTAACATGAGCGACCCAGCGTTATCGCAGCTAAACCCCTATTCTTATGTTGTTCAAGTTCAAGACCAAAGAGGAATAGTGGTTGCAGCCTCCTCATTTAACACTTATGTGCTTGAAATGATATGGAGTTCAAAATCTATCCCAAGATATGCGGTTGCTGGAAGCACACCAGAAATACTGGGAGAACCCGATTACAAATATAAGAATCTTAGAAAAGGCCAGACATGCGAGGTTACAGCATATCAAAGTGGAGTGGGAATAATCAAACAAGTTTACTTCAATATTGTATACTATAGCCCAGTGGCAGGCGGAGAACTTAAGTGGTATTATCAGCTGGACGGCGGAAGCTGGAATGAAATTGGAGATCTGCCCGAAGGAGGAAATGCCACTTCCCCACTTCAACAAACTTTTAACGCCACAGATCGGCGGACTACATGGACTTTAGAAGACCTAAACACTACTTATATTCGATTTAAAAACAATTTTAACAACGACAACAATGAAGGAGCCTTTGTAGACGCCATTTACGTAACCATAGTGTTTGACATCGGAGGCAACTACTCGACTTTACCGAACGCAACTTTTGTCGTTGAACTGCTGCAGAATGGCACTGTAAGATGGCTTGGACAAAATTTCCAAATTGCAACGTCCGCCAAACCCATCCCACCCATACCAGTAAAAGCCATTCGAGTAAACCAGACAATCAACGGCATAAACTGTGAAGTGCCTTTCCAAATTGAGGATTGGGCTTCGGATTACATGGTTCCCTTAGGATTGACTAATAACGCAAGCATTTTCGGCAACAGACACATGATCGTTTTTCTAGTAAACCCAAATGTTTCTAAAGTTACAATATGGTGGAACGGAAGCGACGCTGCAGTTCAAACGCCATGGGCATACGTAAACCGATATTTCAAAGACACTCCAAGTACAACCGTGGGAACATTAAGTAATGGGATACTAAACCTTACGATAGACTCTTCAAGTAGCGGTTTCACGGTAAAGTCAAAAATTAATAAGTCCGGAGCGCTTGAAGCCGCAGCCAACTTCATGCGGATAAACAATGAATGGAGCATATATGGGTCAGATCCAGCCTATGCAATTTACAATGGTGTTGTGAGAGACATAGTTCATGCAGAAGCAGAATGGAAAGACAATCCACCAGGAGATTATGGCGGCGCCCCAAACTGCTCAAATGTTTATGCCCATATTGTGCTGACACTCCCGGCAAACGCTACATACTACACGTACCAGCTGCGCCTCATATTTCTAAACTCGACAGACAAACCGAGGAACATTACTGATTTATGTCCAATAAAAATAAAGGCGTCTGATACGCTTTTTGCATTAACCGAAAACGGAACAATTAACGGCTACCCAATATTGAACGGGAGCGGCTTGTTCTATAATTTTTCAGCTACGTGTTGGCAACATCATTGGAGTCAGCTTAACTCAACCTCAAAGGGGTTTGGAATAATGTTCACAGACGACAACAACAAACAGCTATACATTTTTGATAAAGTAACTGGAAGCCAAACTGGGGCCCTCAAAGTTGAGAATTCAACAACAGAAAGGGCGATAGAGCTTCTTCCAGTGAGCTCAGCATTGACGCCCGTCATAAATTTTGTTAATGCATTGGATGTGTGTTGGTATGGTGCCATCGTCACTTTTGACGGAACAACTCCTATATATGGGGCTAATGGCAGCGGTCTATGGATTATGGTTGAACATCCGCCTGTGATAGCCGTTTACATTGAAAGTTGAGGGTTAAAAGCGAATTCGGTTTTGGAATGATTTTTAATTTAGATTTTGGGTTCATACAAGTTAAATAAGAATATTGAGACTTAAGACTAGTATAATAATAAAGGTGAACGCATGTCGCCGGAAAACATGTTAAAATCGAAAAAAGCCATATCCCCCATACTGGCTACACTGCTACTCATAGTTATAGCAGTCGCAGCCATCGTAGTCACATACGCTTGGATAATGACATACATGGGCGGCGCAGGACAACATGCAGGCGTAATCCTATACAAAGCCAACATAAGATTCTACAACGTCAGCGGCGCAAAGAAAATAGACATTGACGTTGGAAACTCCGGAACCTCAGACACCCAGATAATTCAAGTTTACATTGGAACCTCAGCCACAAACTTGGAAAACCAAACAACATATCCAACGCTACCGGTTTCGCTCCCGGCAGGCCAAATTGTTAGGCTTACCATAGATTATCCATGGGAACCAAGTAAAACCTACTACTTCAAAATCATACCTTCAGCCGGACAACAGCCCCTAGGCCCATTCCCAGAACAAGCACCGTCCAGTTAAATCGCCATTCACTTTAACCGTTTTTCTAAGGCATAAACAATTAAATAGAGAATTCCAAAACACACTTTCATTGGGCTAATGGTGTTTCCATTGCAAACATTAACGCTAGCAAGAACAATAATCACGTTATTTTTCTTATCTTACGCTTCATGGAGCGACTACAAAACCCGCGAAGTAAGTAACAGCCTCTGGATACTTTTTGCGCCACCTGCCCTTGCACTAAGCCTCATAGAGCTATTCTTGTATGAGCCTATGCTACTGCTTCCTTATGTGATTTGTTTCGGCCTAACATCAGCCTTCGCCATAACCCTCTTCTACCTAGGGGCCTTCGGGGGCGCAGACGCAAAAGCTCTAATGTGCTTGGCGCTTGCCCTACCATTCTATCCAAAAAACTTGTCCACACCAATCGCATACGAAGTCTCCCCCATCTCTCAATTTTTCTTCCCAATAACAGTTTTTAGCAATTCGGTGCTGTTTGCCGCTGCCGCCGCAATCTACCTGTTTTTCCGGAATGTTCTCTCAGCCTATAAAACTGGCACAAAACTCTTTGAAGAGGATTTTAGGGATGAATCCCGCTGGAAAAAACTGCTTGTTTTAATGACAGGCTACAAAGTTTCGTTAGAAAAGTTGAGGGATAAATGGCACCTATACCCATTAGAGGATGTGAAGACATATTCAGAAAGTGAGTTAAAAAGAATATTGATCCTCATGCCAAGGGATGAAGAAAGAAACGGCATAGTTGATAGGCTTACAGAAGCCTCAAGAAAAGGGAAAATTCAAAATTTTATTTGGGCAACACCCGGCTTGCCCATGCTCATATTCACAACAATGGGCCTAATCGCAGCATTATTTTTCGGCGACATCGTTTGGGCTTTCATTCGCTTTTTGCTTGAATAGAAAAAGCTGCAAATTGAAACGCCTTAACAAATCCTATAAATCATGATTGTCGAGTTAAACTTTAGGGTATATACATTTATGAAAAATGTTATTTGACTTCGTGAACACTCTCGCTTTAGGTGACAATAATTGTTTGATTTTCTTGATGAAGTGGAAGGCTCTTTAAGGAAAGAGATTGGAGAATTTAATGTTGTTGTGATGCCCGACTTTTTCCTCGACCGCTTCGTGAGTGTGGAATGGAGGTTAGAGGATTTTTCTTTAAAAATGAAAAACGTGTTTGATCGTAAGGGTGGTTCTATTGATAATGTTGCCCAAACAGAAATGAGGGGTGGGAACGCGATCAACACGGCCTCCGCCTTGGCTGCCTTGGGAATTAGGGTTACTCCAATAGTTTGCACCACACGCCTTGGATTTGAGCTTATCAGATTCTATCTAAAGTCAAAGAACGTTGATCTTTCCCATGTTAAAATTTTTAGAAAAGCGTCTGTCACAACAGCGATTGAGTTAAAGGCAGAGCATGGAAAAGTCAATGTAATGCTTAGGGATTTGGGTTCGCTTAAGAATTTTGGTCCGAAAGATCTAGATTCAGAGGATTTTGAGGCTATTGAAAATGCCGATTGCATCTGTGTTTTTAATTGGGCTGGAACAAGAATTTTTGGAACCGAGTTGGCTAATGTTGTTTTCAAACACGCCAAAACGAAGGGTAGGGGAAAAACCTACTGTGACACGGCGGACCCAACTCCAAACCGAAGGAAGATTCCAGAACTTGTAAAAAATGTTTTAGAAAGCAAACACTTGGACATTTTAAGCCTAAACGAAAATGAGGCTGTATGTTATGCGGCTGAAATAGAAAAGGGAATTAAAATGAGCAGAAAAGGTTTGCAAATGGAAGAATTAGCCAAAGAGTCAGCAAAAATATTGGCGTCTAACATGCATGCAAGGGTTGACCTTCACACAACAAGCTTTTCAGCAACATTCACAAAAAAGAACAAGCCCACAATCGTTTCAGCCTATAAAGTTCCAGTGTTAAGGGCTACTGGAGCTGGTGACGCTTGGAATGCTGGAAACATTTTTGGAGAAGCATTGGGGCTTTCCGACGGTGCCAGATTGGCGTTGGCAAATATGGTTGCCGCCTACTACATATCCGATAGGGAAGGGAGACATCCAACAAAAAGGCAGCTTATCAAATTTTGCCAAAAAATTAGGCGTTTAACACAATAATTTTAAAACCGTTAATTCATTATCCATGTGAAGAAGAGGAAACAATTTGGAGTCGAAACTGTTTGGCAGTTCGGGCGTTCGCAGCTTGGTTAACGTTGACTTGACGCCAGCTCTGGCTGTCAAAATAGGTCTAGCCATTGCAACTTTTTCGCAAGCGAAAAAAGCGTTGGTGGCAAGGGACACAAGAACTTCTGGTGTGATGCTTGAAAACGCGCTTGTTTCGGCACTTTTGGCTTCGGGCGTTGACGTTAACCGTCTAGGAATTGTGCCCACTCCAGTTTTGGCTTATTTAACTAAGAAGACCAAAGCGGATGTTGGCGTTATGATCACAGCTTCGCATAACCCGCCTCAATACAATGGTATAAAAGTTTTTGATAATAGGGGAGTGGCCTACAATGAAAAAGATCAAGAGGAGGTTGAAAAAATTGTTGCCAGCGAAAGTTTCCGCCTTGCAGACTGGCAAAACATTGGTCAAACCCATTCTGTGGACGAAAGCCACTATTACATTGAAATGATACTGGAGAAAATCAAGTTACATAAAGGGTGGCATGTTGTTTTAGACTTAGGATGCGGGGCAACATATAAAATTGCACCATTAATTTTTAAAGGTCTCAGATGTAAAGTAACGGCCATCAACGCCCAACCAGACGGTTTCTTTCCAGCAAGAAAACCCGAACCAGACGCCGAATCCTTGAAACCCCTGGCTAAAATAGTTCGTGAATTGAACGCGGACATTGGAGTAGCCTATGATGGAGACGGGGACCGAGCAGCCTTCGTGGATGAAAAAGGATGTTTCATAGACTTTGACCTCGCGCTTGCAGCATACGCAGCCCATATCATAAAAGAGAAGGGTGGTGGAATAGCAGTCACAAACGTTGATTCTTCCATGTGTTTTGAAAATATGGTTACAAAATATGGTGGGAAAGTTGTGAGGACAAAGGTTGGCGACGCCAGCATTGCAGAAGCAATAATAGAGCATAAAGCCATGTTTGGCGGCGAACCATGCGGGGCATGGATACATCCGGAATTCCACAATTGTCCAGATGGAATACTTTCTTCCGCACTTATTTTGAAGGCTTTGGAAGAGGAGGACGAATGCCTATCAAAGTTTATTGCGAAATGCCCAAAATACGTGACTTTAAGAGAAAACATTGCTTGCAGGAACGATGTGAAATATTCGGTTGTAGAGAAGATCGGAGAGGAGCTGAAGAGGGCTTTTCCAAAATATAGGGATATTTTGACGGTTGATGGCTTCCGCTTAAGCCTTGAAAACGGGTGGATTTTGGTTAGGGCATCTGGCACAGAACCCCTTATAAGGCTGACTGTCGAGGGGGAATCATTAAAAGTGGCTGAAAAAATATTGAGTTGCGGAAAAATTCATGTTAAAAAGGTAATTAGGGAAGTCAGAGGATGAAGGCAGTAATCTTAGCAGCTGGAGAAGGTGTGAGACTTCAACCGATAACCCTAACAAGGCCAAAGCATTTGATTAAAGTTGGCGGAAAAACGATACTTGAGCATTGTTTAAACGCTGTTAAAAGCTTGCAAATAGACGAAGTCTTAATGGTTGTCCATTACATGAAGGATGCCATCCGCCAATATTTCGGCAACGGCGAAAAATTCGGCTTAAAAATAGATTATGTAGAGCAAAAGGCTGTTCTTGGAACAGGAAATGCCGTTAGCGCAGTTGAACCCTACATAAAGGATGATTTTCTGCTAATTTATGGCGACTTACTTTTCTCGCCTGAAGCTTTGAAAAAAGTCTTCGACACGCACAAAAAGGAGAAGCCAGCCGCAACCATGGCTGTTGTTCCAGTCGACAAACCAGAAAATTATGGTATAGTTGACCTTGAAAACGACCGTGTGAAGCGTATAATAGAGAAGCCGGAACGCGAAAATGCCCCAACAAATCTCGCCAACGCTGGATTGTATGCTTTTTCAACAGAAATATTCGAAAAAGTGAGGGCAACTTCTGCGTCGGCTAGGGGCGAATGGGAAATAACAGACGCAATCTCACAACTGCCGAAAGAAGGTAAAGCTGTTTTGGCCGTGAAAATTTCAAAGGATGAGTGGATTGACATAGGAAGACCATGGGACTTGCTTGAGGCAAACAGCTGGGCACTTTCCAGAATGGAGCACAACATACGCGGAACAGTTGAAAACGGCGCACACATAATAGGTCCTGTGAGTGTCGCTGAAACTGCGCGCATACGCTCCGGAGCTTACATTGAGGGCCCAGCATTTATAGATGAAGGAAGCGATATTGGACCAAACTGTTACATTCGTCCATGCACAAGCATAGGCAAAGGTGTGCGCATAGGCAATGCTTGCGAAATAAAAAACAGCATAATCATGGATAAAGTTCACATAGGCCACCTCTCTTACGTAGGCGACAGCATAATAGGCGAAGGCTGCAACCTCGGAGCTGGAACAATAACCGCAAACTATAGGCTTGACGCAAAAACAATAAAAATGCTGGTGAAGGAAAGGGCGGTGGACAGCGGAAGACGAAAACTCGGAGCAATTTTAGGGGACAATGTGAAAACTGGAATAAACGCGCTTTTCATGCCGGGCATCAAGGTGGGAATAGGAAGCTGGATCGGCCCAAATGTTGTTGTGTATAGGGATATACCAGCCAACACAATAGTATTGTTAAAACAAAATCTCGAAGAAAAAGAGTTAAAAGATGATAAATCTTGAAAAAATCTGAAAAAATATTCTCGCTCGCGAAAAATTACGACAATATTAGCGAAATTTTAAAAGACCACAATCTTGCATCGCTTGGAGACACATATGTAAACTTTGTTTATGCGCTGGCATTATCTAGAAGAAAGGGCAAACCTTCTGGAACAAAGGTTAAGGGAAGTACGCTTGCCGAAGCTATAAAAAAGGCGGGGTTAAGAGAATTTTTGCCTTCAAGGATGAGTAGACATGTTATGGCTGATGCGGCAGAGTCGCTTATTGTTTATGGTTGGCTGAACAATTACATTACTTTAGAGGAGAGTGTCGCAACTTTAGAGAAAACAAATGATGTAGTTGATGGTTTTTGTCAACTGCTGAAGAAAGTTAAGGATAGAATTATTTTTCCTTAATGACTTTTGCAAATTCTTCGCCAAATTGCCTATTTAATTCGCTTGCCCTTTTAATGGCGTCCGATAAAGCCTCTTCGGGTTTCACGTTTCCTTTTGTTCGAACATAAATTATTGGGTTTGAAGCCAAAGGGTGAGGTATATCATAACCAGCAAAATCCACGTTTTCATCTTCCAAAAGCTTATTCTGCAAAAGATTGCAGAATGTGTGCCCGACGCCTTCAACTTCCATTTTAAGCTCATTTGAAGTTTTCTTCAATATCCTAACATTCATTTTATGGCCCTCTACACTATTCCTTTTCCATAATCTAATGCAGTTTTACGCTTTTCAACTTTTCTGCATCTTGGGCAAAACATATTTTGCCTCTTCTGCTCTAGCATGTAACCGCATTGCGAACAAAAGGCATAGATAACGCCCAAATTCCTATCTTTAGTTGATAGATGATACACTCTATTTTTTTCGCTAATCACCTTTGCCCTAATAATGTCACCCGGCTTGCACACATCAAACATTGATTCAACAAACCTCAACTGCACATCAGAAACGTGCAAAATTCCCGTGAAAATTCCAGAAAGCTGTTTGCCGCCAAGCTTAAATATCCTTACAGCGGCGTTTTCAGATTGAACATTAGAAACTTGCCCGAGCACTATGCTGCCAACCCACGGAACCTTTATTCCACGTAATGGATGGACTGTAACGCGCTTATTTAAAAAGTCTAGTAGGGCGTGACCTACAAACTTTGAATGTATAATGCCCTCTCTAATATATGTTCCAGCATCTGGAATAAACTCTTCAATAACGCCCAAGCGCTCACCTGGTAATACGAATTGGCCGCTTTTACGCTCAGACTGCAAACTCATTTCAAATTCCCTTTTCACATTACTTTTACTGTTGCTTGATAAGCTAAGCGAAATTTATTTGACTGTAATTCATTAAACGTTTATCTTAGTTTTCAAGCGTCCTCAATAAACCTTTTGTCAGCAAAACACTAAATCTCTAAAGTTTTTCAATAACGTAGAGGTCTACTAAAAATTCATGTTTTTTCTTGTTATGGAATGGGAACATGTGAGGAATAGTCATAACCATTGTATAGACTTCTTTAATTTTTCCGCCATGTTTTACAATAAAATTTTTAAGAAACTGTGAAGGCGAAGTTGATGCAAAAATTTGTTTGCTTGCCCTTAACCTTTTAATAAGCCCCTTATCATTGAGTTGGCTTTTGTGAACAGAGTAGATTGCTTTGCCAGTTTCCAAAGCTTTTGCGAGAAATTTTCTGTCAGCCCCGCGCTTTTGAACGCCGAATGGCGGGTTTTGAAGAACTGTGTCGAATTCTCCCTTGATGGCGTCTATGTCTGCGGCAATCCATTGAACCTTGTTCTTTAAATTTGAATTTACAGAATTTTCAAAAGCCAATTTTACGGCCTTCTTATCCAAATCCACGCCCACAACTTGTTTCGCGCCCAAAAAGGCAGCACCCAAAGCCAATCTGCCCGTGCCACAGCCCAAATCCAACACTCTTTTATTGATAATATCGTTGTTTTGGTAGGCTGCAATGTAAAGTATTGTTGCAGCAATGTCTGCCGGAATTGTGTATTGTTCAAGATTTGGAGATGGATATGGATGCGGCCCAATTTGTGAAAGGAACATTTCAAGTTTTAGTTTAGGAATAAGCCTTTTCTGCATAGCTCTTCCCAAGACAAACTTCCAACAATCACAAGCGCCTCGTTGAAAGTCAGCATCGGCTTTTTGAATTTCGTAGCGTCATCAAGAGCTATTCTTGGGCATGCGGTATTCACGTATGCTTCGATTGCCGGAAATTCCATGATAATTTCTGGATTTATCTCTTTAGCTGTGAGAAGATAAACTGTTTTCCCATTTTCCTCAAGCTTTTGTTTTAGGCTGAGGGCTTCTTCAAGCTTTTTCTGCCCGGGCTTTAATCCTATTAGAACTGCGAAGTTTTTTGATTTTTTGGCTTCTTCTATGCTTGCCCACCGTTGCTTAATAATTTTTTCAGCCTCTTCATTCACCGAGTAGGCTCTTTCCTCATATGGTTCAGCAACTATGGTTGGTTTGCCGGTTGATAATGCCACGCCCAAGGCGTGGAATTTTCCTCCTCCAAAGAATAGGAAGGCTTCAACATCATTTGCTATTGATTTGGCATTGCTGTAATCGCATCCTATCACTTGTCCTGGATATGGTAAGTGTCCAGCATCGCCTATAACAATGGTTTTTCCATGTCTTGTTAAAAGTTCCCTAATCACATCAAGTGCTTGGACATGTTGAACCGTTGTCGTTAAACCTATTTTCCGCCATCTCTCAAGCGCTGGAAGAGCTTTGTTTATTGTGGCTTCAACGTTTACTGCCGCCCTTGCTTCAATGTAGATTGTCGGAACCTTTTCGTATTTAAGCAGTTTCGAATGCCCAAAATGAATTATTAGGTCTGCATTAAGGTTTTCAGCGTCTGAAGTTGCTAGGTCGCATGCGCCGTAACATGGGTCTGCGGAAACTATTGGTAGGACGCCATGCTTTTCGATAATTTTTGCTATGGATAGTCCTTCTGGTTTTAAGCCTTCTGGAAGCTGGATTAAAACGCGTTTTGCTCCAAGTTTAGATATTTCAAGTTTTATTCGCTCTTCTTCAAAATCAAATCTCTTCATGTTTTTCACGCTCAACGCGTTAGAACATGAAATTTTAATGAAACATCATAAAAAAGAGTTTAAATTTGATGTTACTCTATTTCGCTCCACCGCTCTTTCCATTCCCATTCTTCTCTGAGCTTCCGCGGCATACGTCCAATAGCCCTTTCGCGTTGTTCTGCGAGCTTTTCAAGTATTATTTTCTGTTCTATGCTTGCAACAAGTCTTTTTGTTGAGATTACGGCGTCGGCGTTGACTGAAATGCTGTCAATTCCAGCCCTCACGAGGAATTCTGTGAAATCCGGAAGGTTTGATGGACCTTCTCCGCATATGGATACGGTGCACCCGTTTTCATGCGCCACCCTAATGAGGTGGGCAATTATCCTTTTTACAGCCGGGTCTCTTTCATCGAAATATCCCATTTGCCCCAAGCGTTCGGAATCCCTATCAATCATAAGCACGCCTTGCGTCATGTCGTTTGAGCCTATTGAAAAGCCGTCGCAAAGTTTTGAGAACTCATCCGCAAGTATGGCGATGGAAGGCGTTTCAGCCATGAACCAAACTTTAAAATCTTGTGAACGCTCCAAACCCTCTTCCCGCATAATTTCTAAAACCCTTTTTGCCTCCCAAACTGTTCGCACAACGGGAAGCATGACCCAAACGTTTTTGAGACCCCATTCTTTCCGGCATTTCTTTATGGCTTGGCATTCAAGCCTAAAGGCTTTTTCATACCATGGGCTTATGTAGCGGCTGCATCCCCTCCACCCAAGCATTGGGTTGGATTCCACAATCTCATATTTTTCCCCGCCCTTCAACTCCCTATACTCGTTGGTTTTGAAGTCGCTAAAGCGGACGACAACGGGGCGTGGTTGTATTGCCCTCGCCACTGTGGCTATTCCCTCTGCAAGTTTGTCAATAAACTTTTGCGCCTGCCCAATTTCTATTAGATAAAGCGGGTGCTCGCCGATGTAGCTGGCGAGGATAAATTCTATGCGCATTAAGCCTATTCCTTCAAAAGGTAAATCCTTATATTCCTCGATTTTCTCCGGAACTCCAAGGTTCATATAGATTTTTGTGGCTGTGACTGGCACAGAATGGAAAATACTGCCACTAGCCGAAAAGGATGTAGAAGCACCAGAAGCCGCGGAAAGTTGTTCAGTTAGCGTGGGCAGTACACCCTCGTAAACTACGCCACTTCTTGAATCAACAGTATATTCTTTGCCTGTTACCATGAGTTTTGTAGCGTTTTCTGCTCCAACAACGCATGGTATTCCAAGTTCACGGCTTACAATGGCGGCATGACAAGTTATTCCGCCTTTATCTGTCACTATAGCGCCTGCAAGTCTCATGAAAGGTACATAATCTGGGTTGGTCATGTCTGTAACGAGAATATCGCCCTTCTGCATCACTTTTGCAGCCTCCTGCGGGTTCAAAACAACCTTGGCCTTGCCTACGCCGAAGCCTCTCTTTCCAGCTGGAATACCCTTAACAACAACCTTCAACATTTCAGCATGTTTAGTTTCAGCTTCAACTTTTGCTGGCGGTTGTTCAAGTTTTCCGCTCCAAACTGTTTCCGGCCTAGACTGAACTATAAAGATGTTGTTTGGGAAGGGTATGTTCTCATCAATTGCCCATTCGATGTCTTGGGGTTTGCCATAATGCATCTCAATAATTTTGGCTAGTTCAGCAAGTTTCAAAATTTCTTCATCCGTTAGACACGGTTGTTCTTGCTTTTCTAAAGGCACAGCTACATGCGTTGTTTTGCCAGTTTTCGGGTCGCGAACATACTGCACAGTTTTTTTGGCCACACGTCTTTCAACTATTTTTAATGTAGCCTTATCAACAATAAAATCGTCTGGGGTAACAGCCCCAGAAACCACAGACTCCCCCAAGCCATAATTGCCCTCTATAACTATTTGGTTTGGGTTTCCCGTAACAGGATTTATTGTAAACATTACTCCCGCTGCCTTAGCATTAACCATTTTTTGAACACCAACGCTTATGAGAACCTTCTCATGCGGGAAGCCCTTCTCACTTCTATAAAAGATTGCCCTAGGCGTGAAAAGGCTGGACCAACATTTAACTGTTTTTTGAAGTAAATCGTCAACGCCCCTAACATTTAAGTATGATTCCTGTTGTCCAGCAAACGACGCGTCTGGAAGATCCTCAGCGGTGGCGCTGGAGCGAACGGCAACGGAAACTTCGTTTGTGTCGAGTCTTTTACATAATTCTTGGTAAGCTGATTTTATGGCGTTTTCAACATCTTTAGGCATCGGAGTCGATTCTATTAGTTCACGAATCTTTTTGGAGGCAATTTCATACTGTTTTGGATCAGAAGGATTGGTCACAGTTTCCCTTATAATATCGTAAATTTTTGTTGAAATGCCGGTTTCTTCAATAAATTTCTTGTAGGAATAGGCTGTTATGGCGAAGCCCGGTGGAACCGGTATCCCAGCGTTTAACATCTCTCCAAGGTTAGCATTTTTACCGCCCACTAGCGGTATGTCTGCCTTGCGTAAGTTTTCAAACCATATAACCAATTCTTCTTTCATTTTACCCACTGGTTTTAACTTCTTTGGTTTCTATTTTTTCAATAACTATACGGCATGGAATGGGGAGTTTGGCACTTCCACGCCTCAAGGCTTCTTTTGCCACTTCAATGCCATTTGCATTCACATTAACTGTTATTATCGTTTGGTTGGGTTCCACACGGGCTGCTGTTCCTATTGGTTTTCCAAAGGCCCTTCTCATTCCATCTTGAAGCCTGTCGGCGTGGGCTCCGAAAATCATTTTGTTTTCCCTAAGGATAACGTGGGGGTAAGGATGAACTTGTAAGCGATAATTGTTTGAAAGTTTTTCCATTAAAAGGCGGTTTGTTGCGACACGGGCTGCTTCTAGGGCGTTGTGGCGGATTTGAGCCCTTTCTAAAGCTATTAATCTTGCTTCATACTCAAATTTTCCTTTAGTGTCTCCCATAGTGAACTTGGTTATTTTTGGTTGCGGGAAGCCCTTAACAAACTCTTTTCGAGTGTAGGGCTGTCCTTTAACAGCACGATAATTTTTTGCACGCATAATATACCCTATCTCAGCTTACCCTTATCCTTTATTTAAACTTCTTTGTTACTTTTTCTTTTTGATTAAGGTTATGAATTTAAAATATTCTTTTGAGATAAGGATTGTTCGTTCACTTAAAGCCGTGGCCTTCTCTATTCTTAAACCACACCTTCGCAAGCTCATCATAATCGGGGAAAACCCTCTTCAAAATTGGAATATACATTTTTATTTCCTCGTCAGTTAAATATTGAAACTGAAATTCTCCCATGTATGGCGCCGGTTCCCCCTCCCTCGTTTCAAACTCAATGTGCATGAATGGGTCTCCGCGTTTAATTGTTATTGGACAACGGTCGTTGCTGAGGTTCACAAGCTCCAGGGCAAGCCTTCCAACAAAACCACTGTGCACCTTCGCCGCGTTGAGGAAGGAAAGCCCCATACGACCGTATTTGCTCTTTGCTGTGAGATGCGCTACATAGTTTGGTGGAGTGAAAACTATTTCATAGGATATTAGATTTTTATGTTCTAAATAATGGAGGGTAGTTTCTTCCTTAACTGTTAGGATGTAGCTGTCGCCGTCGAGGAGATTATAATCGTATGGGTATATGCATTTGTAATTTTCTATTAGCTCCTTCAACTTGTCTTTTCCTAAGACGCACATGGTTCTAGCCTCAAATGTTTTCTAGCAATTAGTAATTTCGGTTATATAGCTTTTTAAAAGTTGTTTGCTTCGCACAATCCTTATAATTGAACTAATCTAAAGGGTTGCTTATGTTTGCTGAAGGATATCTTAGCTGCGAATATTGCGAAAAAGATGCAATCTATGAATGTAGCTCATGTCAAAGGCTGGTCTGCGGTGAACATGCAAAGCTTCGCGTGATATGCTCCAAATGCGTGAGCAAAAAACCCTAGAGTACAGCATCGTAAAAGCAACAGTGCAAGAATTGCGAGAGGAAATTCGACTGATGGTTAAGCGTTTCTGGGGCGAAGAGGAACAGTTGGCTTTCGACAAAAAATTCTACGTTGCTGAGCTCCCGGCTTACGCAGCATGTGTTAAAAAATCGTTATAGGATTTGTTTCTTTTACCGAACTTGAGGATGCGCTTCTAATTGCTGCTTTGGGCGTGCTTCCACGGTATCAAAATGCTGGAGTGGGCAAAAAGCTTGTTGAAAAAGTTGAGGCCGAAGCAAAAGGATTTGGGAAGGGCAGGCTTTTGGTTTCGACATCAAATGATGATTTGCCAGCTCTTGCGTTTTACCAGTCTCTCGGCTTTCAAATTTTTGAAGTTAAGCCAAACGTTATAGCCGAAAAACATGGCGCAGTCCTTATTGGAATTGGCGGATTACCCACAAGGGATGAAATTAGACTTCAAAAAATCCTGCGCTAAATTTTTAGCAAGCTTGAGCCTTTATTAGTGCAATTTTTTCAAAAAAGGGTAAATCGCGTTCTGCTAAAATGTTTGTTTTTAAGCCTTTTTCCTCAAATTTTCGTATGGTTTCATCAATGTTTGAAAGCGTCGACTGCAATAAGAGAATGGCTCCTCCGCTTTTTAAGTAGTTTGGTGCTTCATCAATGAAACGTTCGACGGTTTGTCTGCCGGTGGTTCCCCCAGACCAAGCTAGGACAAGCCAAGATTCGTTTTCGTCTGGTTCTGAAGGAAGATATGGCGGGTTGAATAGGATTAAATCAAACTTTTCATCAGCCTTTAATGGTGTGAATAAATCTCCGCAAACAAAATGCATTTTGTTTGAAACTTTGTTGAGTTTTGCATTTTCCTTTGCACAGCGCACGGCGTGGGGGTTTATGTCAACTGCAACAACGTTAAAAGCCTTTTTAGCAGCGAGAATGCCCAAAATTCCGCAGCCGGTGCCCATTTCAAGAACCAAAGCGCCCTTTTTAACCTCCAAATTTTCCGCGAATAGAAATGTGTCCTCCGCTGGTTCGTAAACGTTTTCCCAGACTAGAAAAACGCAATTTTTGAAGAAAATCTTCTTATTCGACAAGGACATTCGCCAAAACTCCGAAGTCCTCTGGCGCTAATTCTCTAACTCTTTTGCCGCGAAATGGAATTGCTTCAAGAATCTTTTCAAAGTTTTTTGAAGATGTTAGACGCGCACTTTTCATGAATGCCAGCAAGGCGTTTTCAACAAGCCTGTTTCTATGTGTGAAAAGCGATTGTGTCAAGCGCCTAAATAATGCTCTGTCCTTTAATTGGAACGGCTTTTGCTTTTTAGCTTTTAAACGTACAATTACAGAGTCTACTTCTGGCTGGGGATAAAACATCCATTTTGGAACATCATCTAAAACTTCAACATCCACGTAATAATATGCGACGGCAGCCAGCCACCCATACTCTTTTTCACTCACATTTGCTGCCAAACGGTTTGCAAACTCTTTTTGAAAAACGAGGACTGCACATTCAAAGCTTCTGTCAAAAAGCCATAAAATCAGTTGAGAAGAAATGTGGTAAGGTGGAATTGAAACAACCTTGTTGAAGGAAGGAATTTCAACTCTAAGTACGTCTCCAAAAATTATTTTTACATTGGGCAAATCTTTAAGCCACTCATGCAAATGTCTCACAAGTCTAGCGTCAGATTCAACAGCCAAAACTCCTTTACATTTCCCTGCCAAAAACCTTGTGAGAAAACCAAGACCAGCGCCAACATCAAGCACCCAGTCGTCAGCACGCAACGAAGCATAATCAGCCATAAGCGGAAAAATTGAGGGTTCAACCAAAAAGTTTTGTCCAAAAGATTTTTGGGGGTAAATGCGATATCTTCGCAATAGAAACTTGGTTTCTTTTAAAAGGCTCATGGCGCTTCAAAAGACAGTATTCAATGATCATTGAGCTCTCGTGAATAGGCGATATTTGCTTTCGCCAGCCAACTCCTCAAGAATCCTTTTTGTAATCAACTTTACCGGGTTAGGCAACTCCGTGCGCTTTTGCAAATCATCAAAACTTTCAAAGGGCTTTTTCTCACGCTCCTCTATAACCTGCCACATGTACTTTTTTCCAATGCCCGGAATAAGTTCTAAAGCATGCATCCGCGGTGTCACAGCTTGCGCCGTATTAAAAAAGTTTATGAACCATTTTTCACGGTTGAGCACAATCCTACTTACCACTGCGGGAAGCTCCATTTTTGCGGCGGCAGTCAACTCGTTATAGTTAATGCGCCCAATGATGTAGGTTATTTCTTCACGCGCCTCCTTTCCCACATAAACCCTATCATGGGGTTTAAGCATTACTCCCTCCTTAACCAAAGCCTCAAGAAGCGTGAAGAACTCTTCACCTACCAACTGTACTAGGGCGCCAGCTCTATAGCCAGCCCTACCTGAAACGCGTACTCCTGGGCGGCCGTGGGGTAAGAAATCCAGTACGTAAGCATATTCTTCGTAGCGTTTCTCCATTCTCTCGCCTTTATCTCTATTTTGTTTAAGTGCCTTAAAAAATATAGCAAAAATTACTTTAATTTCCGATGCTCATTCAAGAGGTTAACTATGGTTTCCAGCTTGGAAGACTCAATAATTTTTCGGCCGCCAGCCAAAAACACCTTCAATTCCTCAACACTTTTAGGCATGCAGTTAACTATTTGGACGGCTTCTCTTTCGTCCAAACCAAATTCAGCAACAAGTTTTTCAACAAGCATTTCTGCGGTTTCAGCTTCAACCTTAGAAAACTTAGAAACATAGTCAAGGGTGCGCCTCTGAAACTGGTCAAGGTTTTCTTCGCCCATAGACTCCAATAACTTTTTAACCTGCGCCAGCGTTAGCTTCTTTTCTATCAAATTTCTTTCAGACACTGCCTACTCACCCTTATAAGGTTCTAAATGTTCGGGTCTAACAATAATTTCTTTGACGGCGTCGCCTTGAGTGACGCTGACAACATAGCTTCGTCCACGTTTTTCAACTATTTTGCCTACTTTCCCATGATAACGTCTGTGCGGCATTCCCTTTTGAACGCTTGGGTCTATTAAGACGACAACGCGGCTTCCAGGCTGATATTCATGCAAGAGTTTACTTATCTTAATTTTACCCCTTTCCCTAGGCGATTTTTTCAGAAGGCGACGTGTTCCAGCTCGATATCCCTTTGACTTCCTCATTTTTCACACCCTAATCTTTCATAATGACGTTTAAAACATCGAGTTTTATAGGCTTCGCTTTTTTGCCGAGAATTTCCGAAACACTTGGTGTTGTTCTTCCCTCATCTCCTGTCACCAGCTCCTTGACATAAAGCCCTCCCTGGCATCTTATCCTCATCTCAACCCTTTTCGGCGACAACCTTTTAACCCTAACCTTATATATGTACTTTTCCCGAGTTAAATCTGCCCTCCTATGCAGGACACGGAGGGGAGTTCTCTGCTTAACAACAATGTTCTCCAACTTCTCCTCTAGAAGGTGCAGTTCCCCATTTTCTATTTCATTTTCAAACTCGATGACGACGCGATACTCTTTTTGGGCAATTTCACCCTTCTTCAACTTTCTAACAACACTTTTGTCAGCAAATTTGAGGTTTGAAACAACAACTTTTCCATCGGCATATGCATTGACTACTCCTTCAAGTTTTTGGAGGTCTAGAAACCTCTTTTTGGGCTGTGCAATTTCTATAACGAATGGTCTGCCTTTTCCAAGCATTCTGGCGTCTACGTCCTCCCTCCCAGAAGCATGGAAGGAAGCTTTAACACCGCCTGACACATCTAAAATTGGTTTTTCGATGAGTTCTTCAACCGATTCCTGATACATTTTTCCAGTCCAATGGCATTTTTCACAGCCTTTGCCCTTACATTTTGAGCACAGCCATTTTGACTGGGAAATCCCCCTAGCAAGTTTTTTGTAGCGTCCAGCAATGTAGAGGGGATTTATCTGAAGTCTAACTTCTTCTGTAAAGGGGTTGACGAGAACCACTACATCGGGGTTTCTGTAATCAACTTTTTTCCCGCTGCGCTCACTAATTATTTTTCCGATAATCCTCCCAAACTCATTTCGCATGTTTTCGCCATAAATTACGCCGAATTCTGCCTTAAACTCGTCCTCACGCTCTTCCACGGCAACGGGCAGCTCTATCCCAACCAAAAAACTGCTATACTCGTATTCAGCGAGTTTTTCAAGTGCCTTCCCAGCTAGCTTTTCGATGTTTTCGAATTTGTTTTCGCATAAATAACAATTTTCTGGAACGTTTTTCTTTAGGAGACTCCTCTTCATTTTCGATAATATTTTTTGGGCTTCTTGCGAAAAACCGTTTAAGGCTAAAACTTTTAGGGTTTTTAATCCTTCCTTGTCTTTAGAAAGTGCTTGTGCATGTGCTTTTAGGGTTAATATGAGTTTGATGGTTTTGCCCCTTTCGTAGTTTTCTATTTCATGTCCAAGAAGGGCGAATTGCCTACCTAAGCAATGGTCGCATAAAGGGTATTTGGCAAGCATATTTAAGGCCCTTTCGAGAATTTCCATGACAAATCAACTATTTTGCTGCACGCTTAAAATTTTCATTTAAAATCTGTTGGAATTCCCTTGCCGAAGAATGGCAGAGTCTTTTTCCTCCGCAATGTCTTCAGTAATCGCCTCATGGTAAAATATTGTTTTATAAGCTCTTTCACCTCTTTCTCGCTTGTGCCAGAACCCCTTGCAACCCTGCGGATTCTTGAAGCATTAAAAATTTTTGGATTATTTCTTTCTTCAACAGTCATGGATTGAATCATCACACGCCATTTTTCCATTTTATCTTCAGCCATGCTTAGCATGTCTTCGGGTATGTTGTATGACATGCCGGGAATCATTTTCAAGAGTTTTCGGAATGGGCCCATTCCCTTCATGGCTTCAAATTGCTCATACATGTCGGTTAAAGTGAATCTTCCACTCAAAATAGCCTTGGCCTTTTTCTCGGGAATCTTCACCTCGGCTTCCCGCACTTTTTCAATTAATGTTTCCAGATCGCCCATGCCTAGGAGTCTTCCAACAAAACGTGATGGGACAAAAGGCTCTATATCCTCAATTTTTTCGCCTGTGCTGATGAATTTTATTGGGGCGCCCGTTGCTGCCACTGCGGAGAGGGCGCCCCCTCCCCTTGCCGAACCGTCCAGTTTTGTGACGAGGATTGAGCCTATTGGTGTTGCTTCGTTGAATGCTTTCGCTTGAACCATGGCTTGCTGGCCTATCGTGCCGTCGATTACAAGCATAACCTCGTCTGGCTTGATGTTTTTTTCAAGCATCATCATCTCCTTAATTAGCGCTTGTTCTTCCTTGTGGCGTCCAGCTGTGTCGATGATTATTAGGTCTCTATCGCTAAACTGCTTTAAACCATTTAAAGCTATTTTGACAGGGTCTTTAGTGTTTAAGTCGCCGTATACCGGCACGTTTATTCTATTTGCAAGTTGTTGGAGTTGGGCAAAAGCGCCGGGCCTATACGTGTCTGCACAGATTATGGCTGGCTTCAGCCCCCTTTTCTGGAAGTATCTTGCAAGTTTAGCAGCGGCGGTTGTTTTTCCAGAGCCTTGAATTCCAACAAGCATTAACACCTTCCTTTTTCCTGGCTCAACTTTCATTGGAACGGGTTTTTCTCCGAGAAAACGGGTTAACTCTTCATAAACAACTTTTATGACGTGTTCGCGCCTCGAAATGCCCGGCGGAACCTTTTCTTTTAAAGCTCTCTCTTCTATCCTGTTTGAAATGTCAACCACAAGCTTAACGTTAACATCAGCTTGAAGCAGGGCCCGTTGCACGTCGCGAACAAGCTCCTTAACCGTTGCCTCATCTACAACAGAGGCTCTGAAAACTTTTTTCAAGGCTTCGTAGAGTGAGGAGCCTAAACGTTCTAGGACCATGTTTTCTCCAGATTAAGAGAGATTTACGCCTTTAAATAGATATTCCACAAAATTTTTACTTTAGTATCCAATAATGGTTTGAGAGGGTTAAACTTGAGTGAAGGAGTCCGGATAATAGAGAGAAAGGAAATTCCATCGGGCATGATTATGCTGTTTGGTTTTCCAGACGTTGGACTTGTTGGAGTTATAGCTGCGTCACATCTAATTTCTGAACTTACGGATCTGGAAGAGGTGGCTTACATGGATTCAAAGCTGCTTCCGCCAATGATAGTTTTGCATGATGGTTTGCCTCATTCTCCGATAAGGGTGTTTGGAAACAAGAATATTCTTTTGGCTGTTTCTGAAACAGCTATTCCAGCAGACGTCATTTATCCAATAATGTATTCGTTAATTGATTGGGGTAAGAGCAAAAATGTAAAAATGATGATTTCCTTAAGCGGCATCCCAGTGCAAGATAGACAAGACATAACAGAACTGAAAGTTTTCGCAGCAGCCTCAAACCCCGACATGCTAAAAATGGTTCAAGATAAGGGCATCGAAATATTGAAGGAAGGCTATATGGTTGGTCCACAAGCAATAATGTTACAGAGATGCGCGAGCATCGGTCTGCCGGCAATCGCTTTGCTCGCCCAATGCTTCTTTAACTATCCCGACCCAGAGGCTGCAGCTGAAGTGCTTAAAGAATTGGCTAAGATAACGGGAATAAAAGTTGACGTTTCACAATTGCTTGAGAAGGGCGAAGAAATCCGTTTAAGGGCAAGAGACGTTATGAGAAGAACACAACAGGAGCTTTCTAAAATGAAGAAGACAAGGGAATACGATATACCCTTATATGTATCGTGAGGTGCTGAAGAATGTCCGAGAGGAAAAGACGCTCAATCTTTGATATAATAGACGAATATTTTGAGGATTTAGAGGAGTGGGTTGAAAGATTCAGCGAAAGGCTGCTTGAGAGGCCGAGCTGGGACCGGAGAACATGCTCTATAGAGCCCCTTCGCGACATAATGGTGACCCCAACCGAAGTTATTGTAACGGTTGATTTGCCATACGCTGAAGAGAACACAATACAAGTTAAGCCCCTAGACAAGTCTACAATACAAATTTTGGCAAAGATGAAGAGGAAAATTAGGTTTGAGGAGTTCGGCTTAACCCACCATAAGGGGGAATTCCAAACTTTTCAATGTCAAACACGCATTCCGGTTCCAGTGTACATGGATAGGATGGAGATAAGATTCAAAAAGGGAATTTTAGAGGTTCGCTTGCCACGAAAACACGAATACCCAATACCAGTTGAATAATCTAAGCCTCAGCATCAAATTGTCGTCACAAATCAGACGGCTCTTCTCGCATCATCGGCTAAAATAGGATTGCAAAAAGTGCGAGATAAGTTTAATGGAAAATTATTTTAATAGCCACATACGCTAAAATCTAGCATTTAAAGGTGAAAGTGCTTTGACGGCAGAACGTGCAATTCATGCAGCTATGTTTATCCTCCTACTAGTTGGTTTGTGTGGGGTAAGCGCTTGGGCAAGCTACAACTACATAAAGGACCATTTAATATTGGAGGTTGCGGGCATCGCCCTAAGCTGGGGAGTAATCCTCCTAATACTTTACTTGGGCTTTAAAAAGCTTAACTGGAGCTGGTGGAGCTAGCCGAATATTAGGCCCATCACCAACTCATCATGATATTTTTCATCCTCACCATAATATGAATCTTTCATAACACCCTCAACTTTAAAGCCAAGCTTTTGATAAACGTGAATAGCCCTCTTATTGTCTGCAACGACACGTAAACCTATTCTGCGAAAACCTTTTTCCTTCGCAATCTTTATCAGCTTAGAAAGCATTGCCGTGCCCAAACCGACATTATGAAAGTCTTGATGGAGATAAATTATCAAATCGCCCGTGCCCTTTCTTCTGAGATGTGGAAATCTGAAGATTTGGGCGTGGCCAACAATTTTGTCATCATAAACAGCCACAATTGATATTAAGTCGTGGATGCTGCTAAGCCATCTTTCAACAACTTCTCGCGTGTATGGGGGCATTCCCCATTGGACAGCATCCCTTGAAAGGGCAGAGTACATTTGAATAAGTTTCTCTTTGTCTTCTAACCGTAGCTCTTTTAGTAGAACTTTTCTCCCATCTTTTAAGCTGACAAGCTCATTCAAACATAAACCCATAAACTGCTCATTTTGTCCTGACAATCTTCACTTTACCAAGGATTTTCCAATACTCAACCTCAACCCCTGGAGCAAGCTTTGCCTTCAAGTCCTCCTCTTCAGGGTAGGGAGCATCCACATACTCGTAAGTCTCCAAGTCCATTATTTGCACGCTTGACGGCGTAACTGCAAAAATTTGTCCATTTCTTTTATCTATTATGGGTACTTCTGCATTTGCGTCCACCGGCTTAACAATACTCCTTTTAACACCGTCGAAAATCCCTATAGCCACTATTCTAGCCTTTGCAGAACCATGCTTTCCAGGCTTCGATTTTGTAATATCAACAATGCGGCATGGTTCCCCATCAACAATCATGTAGCCGCCAACACGTAAACTTCCAACATCCACAGGTTTGCTCATACGCCCACCAACCTTTGAACATATCCACTCAAGCAATTTTAAACAACACCCATATATAGATTAAGGTATCGCTAATAGATGAGGGAAGATAAAGTTGTTTAAAAGCGCTGGCCTAGTCGCAAGATTTGACAAGAAAAAGGCCATAAAACTCGCGGAGGACTTGGCCGAACACCTCAGCGCCAGAGGCTTAGACGTGTTCGTTGAAGACACCTTGGCAGCCAAGATGAATGAAAAATTCAAAAACGTTCCATTGAAAGAGATGAAAACCGACTTTATAATTACGGTTGGCGGGGATGGAACAATTTTAAGGACATGCGTCTCAATCCCAAAGCCAGAGCCCCCAATACTCACAATAAACATGGGCGTCCGAGGTTTTTTGGCTGAAGTAAATCCAAAAGAAGCGTTCAAGGCTTTGGACAAGTGCTTGAAGGGAGAATTCACCATCGAAAGATGCATGAAACTTTCTGTAAGGGCAGATGACATGCAACTTCCAGACTCATTAAACGAAGTTTTAATTTCAGCAGATGAGCCAGCAAAACTTCTTTACACAAGAATAGTGAAGGAAAATGAGCCCATACTAAATTGTCAAGCCGACGGTCTAATAGTAGCCACACAGACTGGGTCAACAGGCTACTCGCTTTCGGCAGGCGGTCCAGTTTTAGATCCAGGAGTGGATGCTTTCGTTTTAACTCCAGTTTGTGCCTTAAGCATTTTCCGCTCCATAGTTTTTCCAGCCGACTCAACGCTTACAATTGAGGTTGTTAGGCCTAAGAAAGTGCTTGTTGTGATTGATGGACACCACCGTCAAGTGATAAGTTCAAAAGCCCCGAAATTGACTGTTACTCGCTCAAGTAATGAAACTCGCTTCATAAGGTTTAAAGAGGACTTTTATCATCGCTTAAGAAGTAGACTTCTGTTTAAGGGATAAAAGCTAAGTGGGAGAACGTGGGGAAAAAAGTAACGGTTTTAGACACTTCTGCTTTTTTGGCGGGTTTTGACCCGTTCTCGGTAAGTGAAGAACAGTATACTACTCCAATGGTGAAAGACGAGATTGTAGGAAGCTCCATTATTTTGGTTAGGTTTAAAACGGCGATTGAAAGCGGAAAATTAAAAGTCAAAGCGCCATCAGAAATCTTCGTAAATAAAGTTAAAGAGACCGCGGCTGTCACTGGAGACTTATCTTTTCTGTCGGATGTCGACCTACAAGTTTTGGCGTTGGCCTTAGAGCTCAAACAGGCGGGATTTTCACCAACCATAGCCACAGACGACTATTCCATACAAAATGTTGCAAATCAATTGGGCATAGAGTTCACTTCGCTTTTAACTTTTGGAATAAAATTTCGCCTAAAATGGGTTAGATACTGCCCAGCTTGCCACAAAAAATATCCAGCAAACTATAAATTCAAAAAATGCGAGATTTGCGGGATAGAACTGAAAAGAAGGCCTTTAAGGAAAAGGCTGGTTAAATAATTCAGAAACATTTTAGGGCGGTTTAACATGCTTGAGTTTTTCGCTTGCTGGCTCTCCGCCAACACCCCAATCTTCCTTCGAAATTTCATGGATTAGAACTTCAACTGCTTCGGCTGGTACACCGAGCTCAGCAAAAAGTTGGGTTATGCCTTTTATCACTTTCTTTTTTGCTTCGCTTGAAAACCCTTTCCAAACATAAACGTGTACTATTGGCATAAGCTATTTTCTGTTTTAAACTATTTTAAAGGTTTGCTATTTCACCAAAATTTTATAGGAGCCTAGACATAGTTAATGCATATTCTGCGAAAAGTTGAGGTTTCACAAATGAGTTTAGTTGAAAGAAAAGTGGTCTACTTCAAAGATGTTGGCAAACAGAACACCGACGACCTATTGAAACTCGTTAAGGATTATGTTGAAAAAGAAAAAATAAAAGACATAGTGGTGGCTTCAACAACTGGCGAGACAGGAGCCAAGGCATCCAGCATCTTCAAAGGACTAAACGTTGTTGTAGTTACACATTGCTTCGGCTTTAAAGAACCGGGAAAAACAGAGTTGGAAGAACAATATAAAGAGGAGATTCTTGCAAATGGAGCCAAAATTTTTACAGGCACACATGCGCTAAGCAGTGCGGAAAGGGCAATACGCAAAGACTTTGGCACAATTCAGCCCTTAGAAATTATTGCAAGTGTTCTGAGGCTTATGGGCGAAGGCACAAAAGTGTGTGTGGAAATAACTTTGATGGCGGCGGACGCAGGTCTAATCCCGGTTGACAGAGACATTGTTGCCATTGCTGGCACAGGCAGGGGGGCCGACACAGCACTTCGGATAAAACCAGCAAATGCCGCTAGATTCTTTGACTTAAAAATTAGGGAGGTAATAGCAAAGCCATGTAACTTTTAAGGAGTCTACATAGTTGGTTGTAAGCCTTTACACTAAAGATGTTGGAAATGTCTGTTTTGGAGTTGCCTATGAAAATGAGAAAATTTTCGCTACAACATTCGCGTCGGACGAGCGCAAAGCCCTACAAAATTTATTGAAAAACATACCCCTCAACATTCCTTTCCAACATTCAAAAGCTCCCTCGGTTTTTGCCTCGCAGGTAATTGAATCGCTGAAGAAAGTTTATGATGGGCTTGGTGTTGCTCAAAGCTTTTCCCTTTACATGAATGACTTGTCAAATTACGCCAAAAGGGTTATAGAAACGGTTTCAAAAGTTCCGTTGGGTTATGTGACTTTTTATGGTACAGTTGCAAAGGTTGCGGGCGGAAGTGCAAGGGCTGTCGGTCGAGTGATGGGTTTGAATCCCTTTCCCCTAATTGTCCCATGTCACAGAGTTGTCTGTTCAAACTTAACTTTGGGAGGTTACGGCGGAGGCCTAAAGGTGAAACTTGAAATTTTAAAGCGCGAAGCTAGGGGATATTCTTCAAAAAAGGAAATTGTTTTGGCTGGAGAGAAACTGCAGCTTTTTCCAGTTGAATTTTTATTAAGCAAATTGAAAAATAGTCGCGTACAAGCTTAATATTATAAAAGCCATGTAACTAAACTCAGAAGGGAAATTTATGGTTAAAAGGGGACTTTTTGTGGGGAGATTTCAGCCCTTCCATCTGGGACATTTAAACGCCATAAAAGATATTTTAAAAGAGGTTGATGAACTCGTCATAGTCATCGGCAGCGCCCAATACAGCCACCGTCTCAACAACCCTTTTACAGCCGGCGAAAGACATGTAATGATTCGCAGAGCCCTTGAGGAGGCGAAAATAGATCTATCAAAAGTTTGGATTGTTCCAGTTCCAGACGTGCACTTACATATGATGTGGGTTTCCGCGGTTGAGGGTTATACCCCAAAATTTGAAGTGGTATACTCAAACGAGCCTTTGACGCGTAGACTTTTTATCGAAGCCGGATATGACGTCAAACCGATACGTTTCCACGAGAGAAAACTTTACTCTTCAACAGAAATTAGGGAAAGAATGCTAAAGAGCCAGAACTGGGAAAAACTTGTTCCGGAAAGCGTTGCAAACTTCATAAGGGAAATAGATGGCGTCAACAGACTTCGCGACTTAACAAAAAGCGACAAGCTATGAAAAGTTAGGCGAAATTCGAGGTTTCGTGAGCAAACATGGGCAAGCTCAAATTAAATGGAATATTCGTGCCACACATAACACCTTTCTTGCGCAATGGAGAAATTGATGAGAAAGCACTTCGGGCATGCGTGAAATTTTGGTTGGAAGGCGAAGTTTCGGGTTTAGTGCCCTGCGGAAGCAACGGCGAGGCACCATACCTCTCTAGAGAAGAGCGGAAAAGGGTTATCGAAATAGTGTTGGACGAAGTTAATGGTAAGGTTCCAGTCATAGCTGGAACTGGAAGCATGAGCACATGGGAAACCATCCAGTTCACAAAGGATGCTGAGGATTTGGGAGTTGACGCAGCACTTATTGTGACGCCCTTCTATTTTAAGCTTTCAAAAAGGGAAATATACGAACATTACAGGGCTGTGCTCGAAGCAGTTGACCTCCCAATAATCCTTTACAGCGTGCCAAAATTCACTGGATACACCCTCGAACCAACTATAATTTCTCAGCTCGCTTCAGAACACGAAAATGTTGTTGGCGTCAAGGATAGCAGCGGAAACATTAACACCATAACTGAAACAATAAAACTGGTTGGCGAAAAAATTTCAGTGTTGGCAGGAACAGCAGATGTTGTGCTTCCAACCTTAAAGCTTGGGGGAAAAGGCGCCGTAATAGCCGTTGCAAACGTCTTCCCAAAAATGTGCAGCAAATTATATGACGCGTTTGCGAGCGGCAATTATGCTGAGGCCATGAAACTTCAACAGCAAGTAAATTACATTAATGAAGTCTTAATTAAAAAGTATAATCAGCTATCGGCAATAAAACATGCCCTAAACCTTTTGGGTTTGCCAGCCGGATACCCACGCAGGCCAGCCCTCCCATTAACTGATGAAGAGGCTAAGGATGTTGAAAATTGTTTAAAGCCGTTTTATAGATGAAGTGTTATTTTGTCGCCAACTTTCGTTTTGAAAGTTTTTGCAGCATCGCCTTGATTTAATGATAATTCTAGAAAGTTGTGGCTTCCAATTATTGCTAGGGGCTCTTGCGGCTTAACATCCCCATAAGCCTTACAAAGTTTCACATTTAATTTTAAGCCACGAAGCCCGATTTGGAGTGCATCTTTACCTTTTAACTGTTCAAGCTCTCTAACAGTAAAATTGGTGACAATGTTTCCAAAACCGTCAATGTATAGGACTTCGCCAACAAGCATATTTCCCCTTTTAATAACTTGTGCAAACTCTGGGACCACAATGTCCTTAACTTCTGGACCAATCTCTTGTGGAGAAACGCCTTTAGATAAGTGGGCTGCTGCTGGAGCGAATATATCCCTTCCATGGAAAGTGCTAGATATTTCGTGTCTCATAAACTTTCGATTTGATATTTCGTAAATGCGCTTTATGCCTTGGCTTTTTGCAGCCAAAACCATCAAGCCATTGTCTGGTCCAGCAAAAAAGCTGTTTTTTGCCTCTATTATTATTGGACGCCTTTCTGTCCCAACCCCGGGGTCAACAACCGCAACGTGAATTGTGCCTTTTGGAAAGTATGGGGCTGCTGAAGCCAGAATATACGCGCCCATTTTAATGTTAAACTTTTCAACTTCGTGGCTTATGTCAATGATGGTTGCGTTTGGATTTATGTCCAAAATTACAGCTTTCATTTCCGCCACATACGGGTCCCTTAAACCAAAATCTGTCGTCAAAGTAATAATTGGACGGTGCATGTTTTTAAATAAACTTTTTCTATCTCAATTGCTTTTTGGCTTCAGCTATATAGGCGGCGACTGATCAGGGCTGAGATATGGAAAAAGCGAACATAAAAAAGAAAATTAAGACAAGAGATTTAGCCCTAACCGGCTGCTTTGCAGCCTTATACGCGTTATTAGGGATTTGGCCCATCTCACCAATAATTGGGTTGCCAGGCAAAGCCATTACTGCAGCCGCTATGATAGCGCCTGTAATGGGGATGATCTTGGGTCCTTATTTTGGGTTTTTATCAACAACCGTTGGTGGGTTAATTGATTTTTCTCAGGGTTTTATGTCTCCGCCAAGCTTAGTTTCGGGAGTTTTTGCCGCTTTATGCGGTGGAATGTTAAGCTGGGGTAAAAGGGGCTTTTGTGCTTTAACTTATGTGCTGCTGCTTTCTTTTTTTGGGTTTTACCCTTCTGTTGGACCAGTTTGGCTTTATCCACCTTTAATGTGGTTCCAAATTTTGGGCTTGCTTCTCCTTATATCGCCAGTGCAAGCTAAAGCCTCAAAAAACATCAACCCGAAAAATCATGGGGTAGTAAACCATTTTTACGCATTTTTCATAACATGTTTAACTTCAACCTTGGCCGGTCAGATTGCTGGTTCGCTGTCCTATGAAATCATGGCGTGGCCGGCGCTTATTCCAGAATTGGATGCTTGGAAAATAAATTGGCAAGCGCTTGCACTTGTTTATCCTATAGAAAGAATTGTTATCGCATTTGGGTCGGCAATTATTGGACTCGCTATTAGCAAAATTTTGAATGCGGTTAAGATAGCTTAAACTTGTTGCTGAATAAGCTGTTGCGGTAGCAAGCCTTTATGCATTTTCCACACACTTCGGCCTCTAAACCAAGCTGAATTATATATTTTCGGCAACTCTCCCTAAAATCGCCAATTTTGTCCTTGTTCTTAAGGAAGGGACAAGCTTCAAGACAAGCCTCGCATTTTCCGCATGAAAACTTAACTTTCCTTCCATATGGCAAACGTAAATTTGTTATTATTGAGGCAAATCTAAGCGCGCAACTAAACCTTTCATTAACGACGAGTTCGTTTTTGCCTCTCCAACCTAAACCAGCGTTTTCAGCTATAACCCTATGGGAGACCGTCATCCCAAAATAATCCTCAACTCGCGTGACTGTGACTCCTTCGACTGTTGCTGGTATTGGTATTCCTCCAAAATTTTCGGCAATCTGCGCGGATATTGAATTTAAAATGTTGTTGATTTTATGATATTCCCTTGCATACGTGTTCCAAGCGCTTTTATCAACCGTTCCATCATTCAATTTTGTGTCAATACAGTCAATTGCAAATTCAGGGTAGGCCATGCCAAGACAAATGATGGCACCATTTCTCATGAGATCTTTAAATTGGAGGCCGCAGATTTCTTCGAGCTTTTTCTTTTGAATGGGCATTAACGAGTTATAGACTTTTTTAAATTCCGCCACTCCAATGATTCTCTTATAATTTGTTTCGGCCATTCTTTCGTTAAAGAAATTTTCAATTTTCCTAAAATTACGAAATCTTTCCACCATCATTCTCCCCGTTATGGAAGCTAATTTTAAACAGCGGATTCTTGAACATTGATGCTGCCCATAAAAATGCACTCATTAAATGGAATCATCATCTCCTCAGAACCATAAACTCCATCATCAAAATCCACAGGCGCTTCCCTAATAAGTATGATTGGTGTTTTTTCCGCGGCCTCGCCCATCAAGAGATGAGCTGCGGAAGCTAGGTTGTCGGCCACAGCCTGCATAGTGATTTGTATGGGTTTTCCGTAAATGTCTTTGTCTTTCCGATAGTCTTTTATTGGTTTGAAGCCTGCAACCGCCAAAGCTAAGCCGCGTGTGCCTTTTCTGAGCGGCGTTAAGCCGCTATCTACTATTAGAACCGCGACATTCTTCCCGGTTTTTTGTTCAATCTTTTCTTTGATTTGTTTTGCACACTTTTTGGGGTCTGCTGGCCATAAAACCACGTGGCCGTTCGGGGCGTTCTTGTTATCTATTCCAGCATTTGCAGCCAAAACTCCATTTTTAAGTGTTAGAATCGCCTTTGGGACTCCTCCATAAATTTTTTCTGACCCACGCAAAATAAGTTCTGCAAGTTCGGGCTTTAGTGAAAAACGTTTTGCAAGTTTTTGTGCGTGCTCTGAGGGTTTAACCTCGCTCAAATTGGCCAGTCTATTTTCAGCGTAAGATATTATTTTTGAGGTTATGGCCAGTATATCACCATCCTCAAGCTGAAGATTCTGCTTTTTTAAAGCCTCTAAAACGATTTCAACAATGTTTTCTTGAGTTTTTATGATGTCTGTTTTAATGGGGTAAAGCCTCATCCCTTATCCCCCGTGGGTAACTGGAACAAAAACCAATTCGTCCCCATTTTTTATCATAGTTTCTAAACCATTTAAGACGCTGATTTCCCTTCCATTAACAAGTATTAGCGTGTTGGGCCTCGGGTCTTCGAGTTCTGGGTCGATTAATATGCGTTTTATCGTTGGAATTTCTTCAACAAGCTTTTTAACAACTTCTCTTAGAGGAAGAGCGTCTTCAAAATTTAAGGTTATTTTGCTTTTGCCCGATATTCCGCGGAGAGCCCCCACAAATCGTATGGTTACAAACATTTTGAGTCCTTCGCCTTATAAGACAACTATCACGGAGACGTCATTAACGTTTGTTCCCGTTGGCCCTGTAAAAATTAGGTCGCCGAGTTTTGAAAAGAAATTGTAAGAATCATTTTCAGCTAAGAATTTTTCAGCCGCCAAACCTTTTTCTAAACTTCTGGTCAATGTTTCTCCATCAGCCAATGCGCCAGCGGCGTCTGTCGGGCCGTCCACACCATCAGTGCTAATAGACGCTATTAACGCTCCATCCATGCCGTTTAGTTTTTGGGATGCTGCTAAAACGATTTCTTGGTTTCTCCCGCCCAAACCCTTTCCAGTCACTGTTACTGTTGTTTCGCCACCAGCAATTATGGCGGCTGGTTTTGAGATGGGATTTCCGGAAATTGCAATTTCGCGGGCTATGGCGGCAAGCATCGTGCCCATATGTCTTGCTTCACCTTCCAAAGTTGTGGTCAGTAGCAACGTGTTTAAGCCTTCAGATTTCAAATGCGCTTGAACGGTTTGGCTTGCAAGTCTATTATTTCCTATAACTACGTTGAGAACTTTGCGGAAAACCTCGTCGTCTGCCTTTGGGGTTTCTGGGATTAATCCCTTTTCCCCATCTAACAAAACCTTTCTGATAGATTTTGGGGCTTTATCCCATAATCCATATTTTTTAAGGACTTTTATGGCGTCGCTGAATGTTGTTGAATCCGGAACCGTCGGCCCAGAAGCAATGAAATCAAGCGGGTCGCCGATAACATCCGAAAGTATTAGGTTTAAGAGTGTGGCTGGATAAGCCTTTTTTGCAAGCCACCCGCCCTTGAAATCTGAAATGTGTTTTCTAACAGTGTTGATTTCATTTATTGTAGCGCCACACTTCAGCAGTGCGTCTGTAATTTCCCTCTTGTCTTTCAATGAAATTTCGCCGCGCGGCAAGGGCATAAGACTTGAACCGCCGCCTGAAATTAGGCATATAATAAGGTCATTTTCTCCGGCTTGCTCAGCAATTTCAAGTATTCTACGCACTCCTTCCATGCCAGCCTCGTCTGGAATGGGATGGCTTGCCTCTTGAAGTTTTATAATTCGTGTTTTGGACTTGTCGCCGTATGGAACGTTCACCAACCCACTTTTTATATGGTTACCTAAGACTTTTTCTAGGGCCTCAGCCATTGAACCGCTGGCCTTGCCGCCGCCCACCACATAAACATTCTTGAATTTTTCAAGGTTGAAAGAGTATTTATCCACTAAAAGGGTTGATCCTTTCAACAAAACTTTTGATTCTATTATCCTTTTTGGGTCTACGGCGTTTAATCCCGCTTCAAGGCTTTTTAGGGTTATTTCCCTGGCCTTTCTGTTTAGGGGAGTCCCACCGTTTTCGATAAGTTGCCTTTTATTCCTTATCTCTATCATTTTAAGCAGCCTATCACCCCATTTTGAAGTGTTACCGCGTAAGTGTAATAAGTTAATGTTAATAAAGAATTCCGGTAAATCTTACGTTGGTGAATTTATATGCCGAAACCAAAAGTTTATGTGACACGCGAGCTTCCCGAAAGGGGCTTAAAAATAATTAAGGAGCGGTTTGACGCTGAAGTTTGGCCTGAATACGGCCCGCCTCCGAAGAAGGTAATAATTGAAAGGGCCAGGGACGCCGATGCACTTGCCACGCTTTTGTCTGATAAAATAGATGCCGAAGTTTTTGATGCTGCGCCAAAATTGAAGATTGTTGCGCAAATGGCTGTGGGTTTTGACAACATAGACGTGCAAGAGGCCACTAAAAGAGGTATATACATTACAAACACGCCGGAGGTCCTAACAGAAACAACGGCGGATTTTGCATGGGCTTTGCTTTTGGCTGTTGCAAGGCGTGTTGTTGAGGCAGACAAGTATGTTCGTGAGGGAAAGTGGAAGGTGGGTTGGCATCCAAGCATGATGTTGGGCAGAGACGTATATGGCGCAACAATCGGGATTGTGGGCGCGGGAAGAATAGGCTATGCCGTTGCAAAAAGGGCGAAAGGCTTTAACATGAAAATCCTTTATTATGATGTTATTCCAAGGCCGGAAATGGAGAAGGAACTAAACGCAAAACGCGTTGACCTAGAAACACTTTTGAGGGAATCGGATTTTGTAAGCATCCACGTTCCATTGATGAAGGAAACTTACCATTTGATAAATGCTGAAAGACTTAAGCTTATGAAGAAGACGGCTTATCTCATAAACAATTCACGAGGGCCTGTTGTTGACGAAAAAGCCTTATATCAAGCCTTGAAGGATGGCATTATCGCCGGGGCTGGACTTGACGTTTTCGAGCAGGAACCCACACCCGTGGATAATCCCCTACTAAAACTTGATAATGTTGTTGTTGCACCCCACATATCAAGTGCAAGCTATGAAACCCGCTCAAAAATGGCTGAGATGGTTGCAGAAAATTTGGTTGCATTTTTCGAAGGAAGAAAACCCCCAAACCTGGTCAACCCAGAAGTAATAAAGATTCGTCCACCGGTAAAACAGCTTTAACATCAAATTATCTCCAGCTAGACTGTAATAGTTAAATATCTCATATTTCCTACCCTTCATTTCAATTTAAAATGTCTGGTGACCTTGTTGGGCTCTGCTTTCGCCAAAAGGATGGAGGTCTTAGGAACCGAAACAGCTTTCGAAGTGCTTGCAAAGGCAAAGGCCCTAGAAAAGAAAGGCAAAGACATAGTGCACTTGGAGATCGGCGAGCCAGATTTTGACACTCCAAAAAACATTAAAGAGGCTGCTGTGAAAGCGCTTTATTCTGGTTACACCCATTATGTTCCAGCAGCCGGAATCCCAGAATTAAGGGAAGCAATCGCCCAATACATTTCAAAAACTAGGGGAATAGAAGTTGATCCAGACGAGGTTGTTGTCACGCCAGGCGCGAAGCCCATAATGTTCTTTGCAATTTTAGCTTTGGTGAACCCTGGCGAGGAGGTTATGTACCCCAATCCCGGCTTCCCAATTTATGAGTCTGTAATAAACTTTGTGGGAGCTAAGCCCGTGCCTATTCCCCTTTTGGAAGAGAAAGATTTCAGCGTGGACCACGAATATTTTAAAGAAAAGTTTTCCAAGAAAACTAAGATGATTATTTTGAATTCGCCTGAAAACCCCACAGGCGGAGTCCTAACAAAAGAAGATTTGAAACTTATTGCAGATTGCATTGGAAATAGAAATGACATATTTGTTCTTTCAGACGAGATTTACAGCAGAATAATTTACGAGGGAAAGCACGAAAGCATAGCTTCGCTCCCCGAAATGAAGGAGAAAACAATAATACTTGACGGGTTTTCGAAAACCTACGCCATGACCGGATGGAGACTTGGCTATGGCGTTATGCAAAAGGAACTCGCCCAAAAAGTTACACAGCTTATGGTCAACTCAAACTCTTGCACATGCGCATTTGTGCAGATGGCCGGCGTCGAAGCCTTGAACGGCCCCCAAGACGAAGTGGACAAGATGGTTGCCGAATTCAGAAAGAGAAGGGAGATAATAGTCAATGGACTAAACAAGATTAAGGGCATAAAATGTAAAAAACCGAGAGGCGCTTTCTACGTGTTTCCAAACATAACTGGAACCGGCATGGATTGCCGAAAACTTGGGGAGTATTTGCTTAATGAAGCTGGGGTTGCCGTCTTGCCTGGAACGTCTTTTGGGAAGTATGGGGAAGGCTACTTACGCTTATCATTTGCCAATTCCATTGAAAATATCAATAAGGCGTTAAACCGCATTTCAGAGGCTCTTAAAAAACTATAGCCTCCCTTTTTACTCTTCTAATTTTTCGCCTGTTAACGTTTCGATTATGTCTGACGCCAGCTTCACCAAGCTGTCCGCTTGCTTCATAGCCTTTTCTTCATTTAACTCTTCCATTTGAAGTATCTGTTGGATGGTTTCCTCAATTTCTATAAGAAATCTTAGGATGGGGTCTTCTATTGTTTGCGTTTTTTCCGCCGCTTCTCGCACAACAATTTCCACGAAGGCTGGTTCACCTAAGCTGTAGTAGATTGCGTTTCTCGCTTTTCTTATGGCCTCTAAAATCAGGTTTGGGGCCATGTATGGGATTTTTCTCGCCGCTTCAAGCTCGGCTTTTGCCTCTCGCAAATATCGTAGTGCCCAGCTTCTTCTATACTCGTCCATCAAGTTTTAAAGCCCTTCCCTTTTGCATTTAAGAAATAAAAGGCATTTTAATAAGGTTACTTATTTTTCCTCCACATTTTCCTCGGGAGAGGATGTTGAAGCCGTTTGAACTGGGGCGTAAGCATGAGTTATATATCCGGCAATTTGGTTTCTAACTTTGGTTGTTGTTCCCTGTAGAAGCATGCCGACCACGCGCTTGTTTTCCTCAAAATCGTGGGAGAATTTTTCGGGGAAACGTCTCATAAGCTCCTTTGCTATGCGTTTAATAGTTTCTGTTCGAACACTTCCCAAGCATCAACTTCCCCCAAACCAAGCGCCGCAGCCAAACATGTTAAAGTAAACCTTTCATTAGAAAAAACACTAATTTAACTTTACTCCAAAAAATTCAGTGAAATTCTTGGCTATTTGCTCTGCAACTGCCTCAACACTCATGTTTTTTATTTTCGCTATTGCCTCGACAACAGTAGGTATGAAGGCCGGAGTTGTTCTCTTGCCATTGAATGGTTGCCTAAAAAATCTTACCGGGCCATCCGTTTCTGTTAATAGATTTGTTAGGGGTATTCGCCTAACAACTTCTTGAATACCATTAGAATAAACTGTTGGCGGCCCCTCAGTTATATAATATCCATTTTCTATAACCTTTTTTAGTGCGCTTATGGGGTTGCTAAACCAGTGGAGTAACACTCTTTTAAGGTTGTATGATGGCAACATTTCAATGATACGTTCTGTTGTGCCGCGGGAATGAATTATGACTGGCAAATTAAGCCTTTCAGCCAAATGTAACATTTGGTCAAAAACTCTAAGCTGTTTTTCCCATACCCTTTCGTATTTTGCATCCAACCCCACTTCACCGATGGCAACAACTGTTTGGCTTGACTGCCTTTCAGAAATTAACGTGACGGTTTCTTGAAGCTCTTCTTCTGTCAGATTTTGCACATTCCACGGATGAACGCCTAGGGCGGCGTAAACAAGCCCACGATATTTTTCGGCCAGTTTGAGGCTTTCAACGCTGGTTTTCAAGTCCATTGAATTTGAGACTAAAGCAAAAACGTTAGCCTTTCTTGCTTCAGCCACTATATCTTCTATGCAGTTCGCGTACTCTTCATCAGAAAGGTGGATGTGTGCATCAACGAATTTCAATTAGGTTCACGCTCAATCGCTCGCTGCTAAACCTAATAAATTAAATCTGCTTTTATAATTTCCCTTTCGTTTAAATGCTAAACATTGATGGTGGCTTTCGAAAAATAAGGAACAATAAACGTTAAATATTGCTTAAAATAGAGAAAAAGGCTACGGAGGAGTGTTTATGGCTGATTTAGAGTTGGCTGTAGCTCCCATGCATAGGATATGTAAAAAAGCGGGCGCCGATAGAGTTAGCGAGGCGGCTGCAAAGGAACTTGCAAAGGCTTTGGAGGAAATTGGCGTAAAAATAGCTAAAGAAGCCCTTGATTTTGCAATGCATGCTGGGAGAAAAACAATAAAGGCTGAAGATATAGAAATTGCCGCAAAAAAGGTTATGGGTAAATAACTCTTTCCACACCTCTTTCTTTTTTAACAATACTCTTCGACGGTTAAGTTTGCATTGAAGAGTCCCAGAGAAACTGGAAATATTCACGGGCAAACTTCAATAGCCCAGCGTGATCGCTCCAAATAACTAGGCTGGGTTTTTCTTCGCCCAAAAATAGAATGGCTTCCCTCCCATCTACTATTATACCGCCCCCAAACATTTTATCCCTACACCTAAACTCGCCTGGGCCAAGCATGCCCTTAAAGTTCTTCCAACTTTCGACGTCTCCGGCGGCCATAAACTTAACGTTTACGTGGGTTCTCTGCAACGTCGTCAAGAAGGGAATTGCCGAATTAACAACTTCCCTCGCAAATTCCGGTGCTGCAATCATTATTTCTTTTGAAGCCCTTTTTAGAGTCTCTTCAATCTTCGCCATAACCGCTTGTTGACCGCGCAAAATTAGGATGGCTGGACGTTCCACAAGGCTTCTCTTCTCAAATAGAGGTTGCAGCTCGCTGGAAATTGCTTGCTCCCAGCTTTTGTATTTATCTTCAATTTTAAGTTTCAGGTTTGCCAAAACCTCGACTGGCGAAAATGGATAGTGCGTGGCTGGACGGCTCTCGTCGCTTCCAATCCACCCCTTTTCTTTAAGCGCATTTAAAATGCTGTAAACCTTTGAGTAGGGTACGTTGGCTTTCTTACTTATTTCCATGGCTGTTAAAGGTCCGGTTTCCAGCAAAGCCACGTAAGCGTTAATCTCGTAATTGCTTAGTCCAACTTCACGTAAAACCCTTCTTGCTCTGCTGCTTATTGTCAATTTAACCCCTCAATAACCTTATGAAAAGGCTGGAAACCCTTATTATATTCTATTCCAAAACACTTCAAAATTAAAGCAGTTTCACGGTGAAAAAATGCAGCTAATAAAAGAGACTAAAAGCCTATGTCCAGAATGCCTAAAAGTTTTAGACGCCAAAATCTTTGAGGAAAACGGCAAAGTTTTCATTAAAAAGGAATGCCCAAGCCACGGCCCTTTCCAAGAAGTTTACTGGTCAAGTTATGAGCAATATTTGCGTGCTGAAAAATTGAGATATGATGGTGAAGGCCTAAACAACCCGAGAACAAAAGTTGTTAATGGCTGCCCATATGACTGCGGAATATGTCCCCAACACAAATCCCACACAGCCCTCGCAATAATAGACGTCACAAACCGCTGCAACCTCAAATGCCCAGTCTGCTTCGCAAACGCTGCAGCCGCCGGATATGTGTATGAACCAACAAAAGAGGAAATTAGGGGTATGCTAGAAAACCTTCGTAAAAACGATCCGGTTCCAGCAACAGCCCTACAATTTTCTGGAGGCGAACCAACAATCCGCAACGATCTCTTCGAACTCATTCGCATGGCTAAAGAACTTGGGTTTCGTCATGTTGAAGTGAATACGAATGGGCTTCGATTAGCCCAAAGTGTGGAATACTGCAGAGGCTTGAAGGACGCGGGAATGAGCACAGTTTATTTACAGTTTGATGGACTAACGCCAGAAGTCTACCGATTTACACGCGGAATCGACCTCCTAGAAATTAAAATGAAGGCCATTGAAAACTGTAGAAAAGCCGGAATAGAAAGCATAGTTTTGGTTGTCACGTTGGTAAAAGGAGTTAACGACGGCCAACTCGGCGACATAATACGTTTTGCAATCCAAAACTTTGATGTAATAAGATGTGTAAATGTTCAGCCAGTTTCACTTTGTGGAAGACTTCCGCCAGCAGAACGCGAAAAAATGCGCATCACAATCCCAGATTTCATGAGACTCGTTGAGGAACAGACAAATGGGAAAATAAAGGTTTCAGACTTCTATCCAGTTCCAACAGTCGTACCAGTTTCAAAGGCTGTTGGAGCCCTAAAAGACAAACGCTATGTTGAGTTTACAGCCCACCCCCACTGTGGCATGGCAACATACATTTTTGTCGAAGACGGCGAAATCGTTCCAATAACGAGATATGCAAACGTAGACAAGTTCATCGAAGCCATGAAAAAAGTTTACAACGACGCCGCGAAAGGCAATAAAAACAGGGCTAAAATACGTTTGATAGGTGCATTGAGGCACATAAAATTCAGCTTCCTAAGAAAATATGTTTGGCGTGTTCTCAGAGAGGGAAGCTATCAAGCGTTGGGCGATCTCCAAAGAAAATCCCTACTGCTTTCGGCAATGCATTTCATGGATCCATACAATTTTGATTTAGAAAGGGTTCAACGTTGCGTAATACATTATGCTGTGCCAGACGGCCGAATAATTCCCTTCTGCACAATGAATTCAATACATAGGGCTGAAATCGAAAAGAAACTTGGAATACCCATTAAAGAATGGCAAAACAGACATAAGGCTGAAATAACACAATATGCTTAACGAGGGTTGGTTGAAAATGGGCGGCAAAAAGAAACTGAGTCTAAAACAAATGGAACGCATGCAAATGCGAAAGGATGAGGAAGAGAAAAAGAAGAAAGAGAAAGCGGCAGCCAGTGCACCAAAGGAAAAGAAGCCTTCAGGAATAATTCCCCCAGACTTAAAAAGTGATAAAGTAATTGGCGAATTGAAAAAGTTGCGTGTGTTAACGCCATATGCCGTTGCTTCAAGATTTAACATTAGAATAAGCGCGGCGAAGGATTTCCTAGAACAGCTTGAAGACAATGGAATTGTTGAAATGGTCTCCGGAAACCACGACATCAAAATTTACAGGATAGCAGGCTGATCATTAGCTATATTTTTCTTTCATGAAAGAGGTTTAGGCCTCGATTGGAATTTCCGGAAAGGATTTACACAGAAGACGAAGTTCAAAAGGCAAGAGAACTTATTAACAAAGGCTACAAACATCGCTTGCGAGTTAAGGGAAGCCCAAATTTTAAGGAAAAGGTTAGGCGTGCGCTTGCCTTGGTTAAAACTGCTGGATATTATGATTTTTTAAGGACTTACATACGCCAAATAATAGAAATTGACGGTTTAACTCAACTTCGCGAGTCCGAAGCGTCAATATGGGCAAATAGGTATGCCGTTGAAAATCCTGTTGACGCGGCTAGCCTCTTTATACAAAAGGCCAATCACATGAAAGAATACCTTGAAAGTAAACTTTATTATGGAGGGGCAGCCGAAAAACGTTCTGTTGAGAAGCGTATAGAATTTCTTAAAGTTTTGAAAATGAAAAGCCGTAAGAAAGAGATAAGGGAAGAATGCGAGAGATTATTGGAGCAGTGGAGTGAAAGCACCCTAGTTTATTAGTTCGACTCTAATTTTTGTTCCGCTTTTCACTTGCTTGAAAAGTTCAAGGTTTTTTGTAATTTTACCTAAGATGTTTACTGGGCTGTATGGTTGGGATTCTCCATAAAATATGCAGATTGCACTTCCCATGGGCCAAAAGGCTATGGTTCCCTTTTCCACCGTCGGCTTTGCCTTTTCCTCTCCCATTTTAACTGGAGTTTCAAAGTAAACCTCTTCCTTCCAAAGGGCTGCCCTGCCTTCTATCGGAAGCTTTCTAACTATGGCGTCTACTGTTCTCGGCGCCATGAAACGCACGAGTTCTCCTTCGGATTCTCCCAAACCCTCAATAACGAATTTAATTTTTATGCGGGAAAGTTTTGCTTCTTCGCCGCTCATTTTGCCTTAACTCCTTGAAGGAACTCCTCTAAAATTTGTTCAAGCGATACTGGTCTTAAAATTTGAAGCTCATATTTAACTCTTACAGTGGGCTTGTCTATAACCATCAGCCTCCGCAAATCGATTGGCGTCCCTATAACAACAACATCACAGGGTGCGCGGTTAATGGTTTCTTTTAATTCAGCTATCTGTTTTTTGCCATAGCCAATTGCGGGTAAGATTGGCCCCAAATGCGTGTATTTTTTGTATGTCTCCTTTATTGAACCGACAGCGTAAGGCTTTGGATCAACAATTTCGCTTGCCCCCAAATTTTTAGCCAATATTGTTGCCGCTCCATAGGGCATGTCGCCATGGGTTAACGTTGGGCCATCCTCTATAACCAAAACACGCTTTCCCTTAACCAGCTCCGGCTTGTCAGCAGTTATTGGCGAAGCAGCCTCTAGAATTCTTGCCCTTGCATTAACGTTCTTTATGTTTTCTTTGACTTTTTCTACGTTTTTGGGGTCTGCCGTGTCAACCTTATTTATTATTACGATGTCTGCCATTCGCAGGTTGGTTTCTCCAGGATGATAGGTGATTTCGTGGCCGACTCTGTGGGGGTCTGCAACAACTATGTGGAGGTCTGGTTTGTAGAATGGTATGTCGTTGTTGCCTCCGTCCCAAACGATTATGTCAGCTTCTTTTTCAGCTTCTCTGATGATTTTTTCGTAGTCAACACCCGCATAAACGATTACTCCATTTTCTATATGCGGCTCGTATTCCTCCCTTTCCTCAATTGTGCATTGATGCTTATCTAAGTCTTCGTGTGAAGCGAATCTTTGGCAAATTTGCTTTGTCAAGTCTCCATAGGGCATGGGATGTCTAATAACAACAACCCTCAACCCCTTATCCCTAAGGATTTTTGCAACTTGACGCGATGTTTGGCTTTTGCCGGAACCAGTCCTCACGGCGCCAACAGAAACAACAGGAACCTTTGCCTTCAGCATGGTTGCCTTAGGCCCCATCAGATGAAAGTCTGCCCCGCAAGCCAATGCTATGGAAGCTCTATGCATAACATATTCGTGGGAAACATCACTGTATGCAAAAACAACTTGGTCAACATCGTATTTTTTAATAAGTTTTGGAAGTTCCTCTTCGGGGTAAATGGGTATACCCTTTGGATAATTTGGGCCGGCAAGCTCGGGCGGGTAAATTCGACCTTCTATTCCTGGAATTTGTGTGGCTGTGAAGGCGACAACCTCGTACATGTTGTTGTTTCTGAAGTAAACGTTGAAGTTGTGGAAGTCTCTGCCCGCTGCTCCCATTATAATGACCTTAATTTTCTGCATAATACAATTCACCTTGAAACTGAGAAGGGGAGGGTTAATACTAAAAACTCATTCCATATAAACCTTAAGTGCAAAATTCACTTTAAGGCATGTAAAACTGCTTCACATATAAAATCAATTTGCTCCGGAGTTACACCCGGATGAACTGGCAACGAAAAAACTTGTTTTGAAGCCTTCTCTGTTTCTGGAAGACTAAATTTTCCGAAACTGCGGTAATATGGCATAAGATGTATGGGGTTTGCATAAAAAACCCTTGCTTCTATCCCCTTACGCGCTAATTTTTCAACAAGGTTGTTTCTCTCTTTTTCGGTGGAATCCTTCAACCTGACGGTATAAAGATACCAGCTATGCCTATAGCCCTTAGGCTCTCGAGGCAGCTTTAATCGTTCAGCACTTTCAAGAATTTTTGTCAACCTTTCTGCGTTTTCACGTCTTTTAGCCACAAAACCCGGCAGCTTTTTCAGTTGCTCAGAACCTATTGCCGCTTCCATTTCTGGCATGCGGTAATTGTAGCCAAGCATAATTGAAGCGTACTTTTCCTTTTCCCCATGACTTCTCATGCACCGTATTTTCTCTGCTATTTCATCGTCGTTTGTGGTAACCATTCCGCCTTCGCCCGTAGTCATATTCTTGCTCGCGTAAAAGCTCCAGCAAGCCGCATCGGCGAAGGCCCCTGGAGGTTTTCCTCGATAGGTTGCACCGTGGGCTTGGGCTGCATCCTCGATCACTTTCAGCCCATGTTTTTCTGCAATTTTCCTTATCTGTTGCATGTCAGATGACAGGCCGTATAAGTCAACTGCAATTATTGCCTTTGTCTTTTTGGTTATGGCTTTTTCAATTTGTTCTGGAGAAACATTGTATGTTTCAGGGTCTATGTCAACAAACACGGGTTTTGCGCCCACAAATGCCACTGCTTCAGCAGTCGCTGTAAAAGTGAAACTTGGCAGAATTACTTCGTCTCCAGATTTTATTCCAACTGCCAAAACAGCTAAATGCAACGCTGCTGTCCCGCTGTTCACGGCGATGGCGTGTTTGGCCTCAGCAAACTTGGCAAACTCGTCCTCAAACTTTCTGACCATAGGTCCGGCGCCAAGCCCATGTGTGAGGGTGCCGCTCTCCAAAACTTTTACAACGGCATCAATTTCCTCTTTTCCAATTTGCGGGGCGTTGATTGGAACGATGGGCATAAGTTCATCCCACTAACGAAATATAGCTTTAAACTAATAACTTTATGTTTATTTTCAGAAATAAGAAACTAAAATTTCAATGGAATTTGTTAGCTTATTAAACCAACAACTTTAACCCAATGTCTCAAAAACCGTGTGACACATAAAAAGGAAATTGGAAGCGAAAGCAAATTTTGCCATAAAAATCTTAGCTTTCAAAAATCCAAATTAAACCGCACATCGCTAATAAAAAGCAAAAAACTACAAATATTTTATAGCTAATTTCACGATATGGATAAACATATACAATCTTTGTAATTGTTACAGGCCCGCTTTTAGGTTCTAAATATGTGTGTTCCTCTGAGTAAGGACATGGATACCCGTATAGGAAACCTGCACATGCCAATAAGGCTATTTCTACAATGATTAAGATTGTTAGCAAAATTTTTCCTAGTTTCATGGGTTTTCATTTTAGATTTGACACGAACCATTTAATAAAGTCTTCAATTCTTGTTTGAAAAACCAGTCGCACCATGTAGCTACCCATATGATAAAAACTCATGTTTTATTTACTGTTTATTTTTCCGCTTTCACCCTTCAACAGCTTTGACCGACCCGAACTTTCCAGAAAAAGGAGAGGAAAAATTTCATGGAGTTGAGAAGTTGTTGGCGACGCTTTTGACGCGTTTTAGGAATTCCTCCATTTCTCTTTCGACTTCCTCCTTCCGCTTGTTGAGAAACTCCAGTTCTTCAGACATTTCATCTAACCAATCTTTTATTGCTTGTTTACATTCTTTTTCAGTCATTTTTGCCAAATACTTTTCAACGTTCTCTGGAGCGCGTTTTCCAAGCTTATCGAGTGGATAGTTTATTTGCTGAAATTTTGAGAATGGAAAGAAATGCCTTGTTGAACGAGGTTTCATTAGGCGACCACTTAAGCCTGCTGAAAGAACATTTTCAACCGGGATTTCGCCGTCTGAATTGCAAATGTATCTGTGTATTCTTCTTTTTCCAACACGTATTCTTGGGTTTTGGAGGGCGTCAACAAACATTACTGGTATTAGAGTATATCCGAGGCTTTTGAGGGCGAGCCATCTGTGCATTCCGTCGAGGATTACGTGGGTTTTTTCATCTGCAATTATTGGATATTTTAGTACACCGTCCTTTAGAATTTCTTGTTTAAGCATTTCAAGATAGAGCGGAGAACCCTTCTCGTGAGGTTTTAAATAGTCTATTGGAAAGAGGACAATTTTGAAATCCGCCTTTTTTGAAGGCTTTTCGCCTGCCAAGGTTTCTCCCGTCATCAGACGAAAGCTGGAACCTCGATTTTTTCAGGTTCATAATCTACAAGTTTGCCGGCGAGGAACTGCTCGTAGGCCGATAAATCTAGTAAGCCGTGTCCGCTGTAATTCATTGCTATAACCTTTTTCTCGCCAGTTTTCTTGCATTCTAAAGCCTTGTCTATCACGAATTTTAGGCTGTGGCTTGTTTCTGGAGCTATTATCAGCCCTTCGGTTTGGGCTAGTATTTTGGCTGCTTGAAAAACTTCATTTTGTCCATAAGCGACTGAACGCATATACCCCTTATGGATTAGGTAGGATATCGATGGTGCCATTCCATGATATCGTAAGCCGCCAGCGTGTATTGGTGGACAAGCATATCCATGGCCTATTGTCAACATTTTCAAGAGTGGTGTCATCTTGCCTGTGTCGCCAAAATCATAGGTGTATATGCCCTTCGTTGTGTGGGGCACAGCCTTTGACTCGCAAGCAACAAATTCAGTTTCTTTCTTTTTGCCCTTAAGTTTGTCCATCATGAAGGGATAGCAGAAACCAGCGTAGTTTGAGCCTCCGCCAATGCATCCGCAGATAACGTCTGGATATATGTCTATAAACTCAAATTGTTTTTTAGCCTCTAAACCAACGATTGTCTGGTGAAGCAGCACATGGTTTAGCACCGAGCCCAAAGAGTACCGTGTATCCTCGTTGGCGAGCGTGTCTTCAATTGCTTCTGTTATGGCTATTCCAAGGGTCCCAGGGTGATTGGGATTCTCTTTTAAAAGTTTTCTGCCAAAGTTTGTTTGTTCGCTGGGCGACGGAAACATTTCAGCTCCATAGATTTGTGCTATTATTCTTCTGCCGGGCTTTTGCTGGTAGCTTGCCCTCACCATGTATATCCTGCATTTCAAATTAAACAGCGTGCACGCAAAAGCTAAGGCTGTTCCCCATTGTCCGGCGCCCGTTTCTGTAACCAGCCTTTTTATCCCCTGCTCTTTATTGTAGTAGGCTTGGGCTATGGCTGTGTTTGATTTGTGGCTTCCAGTTGGACTAAAATTTTCGCATTTAAAGTATATTTCTGCTGGAGTTTTCAGGAACTTTTCAAGTCTTCTCGCCCGATAAAGTGGTGTGGGACGGGGAAGCCTCAAATATGTGTCGAGAACTGCGTCAGGTATTTTTATGTATCTTTCTGTTGAGACTTCTTGTTGTATGAGGGCTTTTGCGAATATTCTCTCCAACAATTGGGGGTTTATTGGTTTCAGTGTTGTTGGATCTAGTGGTGGCGGCAGTGGTTCAGGTAGGTCTGCTTGTATATTGTACCATGATGTTGGGATTTCGTCTTGGTCTAGAGTTATGAAGTACTCTTTGCTCTTTGAGGCCATTTTTTATTCACCTTTGTACTTTTTTATACATTTAGGTATAGTTGTGTTATCTCAAGAATACAAGAACATATTTATACTTTATTGCGCAAAAATGTACATGAAGGTAATAGTAATATGTGGAGCAACATAAAAAAGCATATGGAAGGATACCCCGAAAGACTTAAAGTTGCCCAAGTCCTTGTGGAAAACGGATTAAGTGTAAGAAACGGAAAGATTTACTTAAATGAAATTGAAATCCCCCAAATTCGCATAGCCCGCGTCGCAGGTGTTGATAGACGCACAGTAAATGAAACATTAAACGCCATCAAAGCAAACCGTGAACTTAGACTTATTTTTGAGGGAATTAGGTCCGCTGGCCACTCTTTGAAAGAGATTGCGAAACATCTTGATTTGGGGGTTGTGGAAATAACTCCCGTGGACGCTCGGACACCGGGTATACTGGCTAATTCTGCCATGATTCTGGCAAAGAACGGGTTAAGTATAAGACAAGCAATTGTGGATGACCCTGAACTTTCGCCGGAGCCGAAGCTCACTTTGATTGTGGAGAAAAAGATTCCCGGCGAACTTATTCCAGAGTTTCTAAAAGTGAGGGGTGTCGCAAAAGTTTCGGTTTATTAAAAAGGGCGTTAGTCCACGTTTAGATTGTCAAAGGATGTCATTATCCATTTCTCTCCACGTTTTTCAATGTTTGCAATAATATTATGCGTAGGCTGTGTTGCCATTAACTCGTTCCATTGGATTGTCGGAATATCTTTTGGTGTAGCCTCTATCCACTGGTATGTTTCGTTGTCTAGGCGTAGGACAATGTGGGTTGTTCCATCTTCAACATACTCGTATTTGCCCAATACTGTTGCATTTATCTTAACATAGGTTATTACTCCAAAAAGTTTCATGAACTCCAGTCTCGTGTTGCGGACTAGTTGTTCGCTTGTCAGCCCTTCTCCATTCATTGTTATTACGATTCTATTGACTTCCAGCGCGTCGACAATCGCAAAGCCAGCCAAATAGATTGTTTCATCCTCTTCCCACGTGCCCTCCCGCCAATAAATTGGCACATACCACGAAAGCCTAAAATTGCCTGGAGAAATTTCCACGGGATAAAGAAGTGGCATTTCCGCATAATAATAGCCGGCTGCGGGTTTTGGAAGTCTTCCCTCAACCAAATCTTCGGCTGTCATTCCCGAAATATAGTTGGCTAATTTAAAATCGTAGAAGAATAGGCCTTCTCTGGTTGCCTTAAACACTCCGGCTAATGTTCTTTGATTTCCGATGGGATTGACGCAAACGAGCGCCACTACATCGCCGGTTTCTGGGTCAACTATGTAGCGTGTGTCCTCGGTCATTTCAAAACGTTCGCGGCTTGGCGGAATTATCCATAAGAATCCTCCGGCCCAAAAATCAAATCCGTCACCCCTTTTGAAGTCCCCCATTTCGTTGATCATTCCCTCAAGCCAGTCTTCATCGTAAACTTGTGTTATCCAGATTGGGAGTTTAGATGGCGAATCCTCAGAGTAGATTATGTTTCCTTCAGAATCATAAATTATGGGAGCCTCATATCTGCGTATGAGATCGAAACCCGTATTGTAGCGTGTTACAACATAGACGGTTTTGTTTGTCGTCGAATCCCAAGTAATGTAGGCAACGCCATAACTTTTTGCTATATCTCCAATGTAAGAGCGAAAATGGATACTGCGGTCCCACCACAACCCCTCGCCAACAGCAAACTCGCTTCGCAGCAACTTGGGAGGCGCAGTTGGATCGGTGGCATCTATAATTATGAATCCCTTTACATAATTTTCTGCTAAAACATTTGTTGAGCCTATTGCCGCAACCCAAACAAGTTTTCCGTCCAAAGATTTTGTTATGTGGCAGCCTAAAACCCTCATGTTGCTTCCAAATTCAGACATATGTCTACGGGCTATTGAAACTGCAAGCTCTCTAGTGACGAGGCGCACCATATTGTCTGGAATAGTCTTGTTAAAAGGCATGCCAGAAACAACCTTAACAAAACTGTTGAAGTAAACGGCGTTTGTCACACGTTGAATTTGCCAGAAAGCAATCATAAGTGAGGCTGAAAATATATAGGCGATGAAAAGGACTGCAACAATCTTTTTTCGAACTTTCACGGAAATTTTCCAAGGAAAACGACCGTGGGGGTAATATACTGCGCCTTCTTGCTCTAAACGCCTCAATGCAAAGGCTGATTCAACAAAAGCTGCGAAAAGTCGGAGAAAAACCATCCAATAAACGAAAATGCTGAGCGGCGTCCTAAAAAGTTGAATTATAAAGAATAAAAATAAACCAAAACATAGCGAAATGACACGAGAAGGCGCTCTCCAACCAGATTTCCGCGGAGGAATTGGGATATACCATAAGAAAGCCCAGATTGCGAGGAAAAGGAATAGATTCAAAGGCTCTCACCAAACCATGAATTTACAAGATCCCATATTTAAAAATAAGTTCACGCAGATTCTCAGCTAATCATTTATATTGTATTAACAAATACTTTGCCTCAAGAGGGAAATGAATGGTCGATTTCAGCTTTAACGAAGAACAAAAACTCTTCCAAAAATCGCTAAGGGAATGGTGCCAAAAAGAACTGCCGCTAGAAAAAATTCGGGAGATGGACGCGAAGGGAGAAATTCCAAAAGAAATTATAAAGGGTTTAGCTGACATGGATCTGCTGCTTATGACCGTGCCGCAAGAGCACGGTGGAGCAGAAGCCGACTGGATAACGGCATGCATAGCAGCGGAAGAGTTGGGATACGCGGACATAAGCATAGCGTTGCCCGTGCTTTTCCTAGTTGAAACATGTTGGGGTTTCGTTGTGGACAAATACTGTACAGAACAAGTACGCGAAGAAGTCATCAGAAAAGCCGTTAAAGGAGAAGCCTTCATAGGAATAGCCTCTACAGAAGCGGGTGGAGGCTCAGACGTCGCAGCAGTAAAATCCACAGGCAGAAAAGAAGGCAGCAACTGGATCTTGAACGGAGAAAAAACGTACATAAGCGGAACGGAAGAGGCAAAAAAATTGGGCGGAGGCTACTTTTTCATTGCCAGAACCTCCCCACCACAGCCAGAAGCACCCCACAGGGGTATAACAGCCTTTTACCTACCCATAAATGCCGAGGGGGTGGAAGTTGGCAAACGCTTTGAGGAGATGGGAAGGATGGCCATATCCACGGGAAGCATTATATTGGACAATGTGAGGGTGCCGGACAGCTACAGAATAGGCGAAGAGGGAAGAGGATTCTACTTGACCATGGAAGGCTTCGACAATGCGAGGCTTCTCATTGGAGCAACATGCCTTGGGGCAGCCCAAAGGGCTTTGGAAATAGGCATGGAATACATTAAAGAAAGAAAGGCGTTCGGAAACCCCATAGGAAAGTTTGAGGGCATCCAATTTGATTTGGCGGATCTTTGGGCTGAACTTGAAGCTTTAAGATCCTTGGTTTATAGAACCGCGTGGATGAACGACGAAAAATACAAGAGCAAGCGTTTCACGCCGCTGGAAGTTACGAAATATGTTTCAGCCGTGAAGCTGAAGGTTCCACCATTTGCCTTCAAAGTGTTCGAACACGTGATGCTTTGGTTGGGAGCATGGGGGTACACAAAAGAATGCCCACTTGAAATGGGCTTGCGTGGAATAATGTCCTATTACATTGGCGCAGAAGGAACAATAAATATCCAAAGAATAATTATTGGTAGAGAACTTCTGGGAAGAGAATACATACCCTACAAATAACTTTTGAAAGGATTCAAAATGGGAAAAGTGCAGCAACGAAAATCAAAAGTGTATTTCTGGCAGGGAAACGAAGCGTGCGTTGAAGGAGCAATAGTCGCCGGATGCAAATTTTTCGCCGGATACCCCATTTCACCAGCCAACGAAATAGCCGAACACATGGCCGAGAGACTCCCGCAAGTTGGCGGAATATTCATGCAAATGGAGGACGAGTTGGCTTCCATAGGTGCTGTCATGGGGGCAAGCTGGTGTGGAGTAAAGGCCATGACAGCCACGTCGGGACCGGGCTTCAGCCTAATGCAAGAAACCATAGGCTGGGCTTTTATGACGGAAACACCATGCGTTATTGTTGATGTTCAAAGGGTTGGCCCCGGCACGGGGCAAGCGACAAAGTGTGCGCAGGGAGACGTCATGCAGGCACGTTGGGGAACCCATGGCGATTATACGGCGATTGCACTTTGCCCCAACTCTGTTCAAGAAATGTTTGAGTTAACCATCAAAGCTTTTAACTTGGCTGAGAAATACCGCACTCCAGTAATCCTTTTGGCAGACGAGGTTATAGCACACCTTAGGGAACAAGTAGTTATTCCACCCCACGAGGGCATACAAATAGTTAACCGCAAGAAACCTAAACCCGGAGAAACTTTTTTCTTTGGTTTGGAAGATGTTGCGCCAATGCCGTCTGTCGGTGAAGGATTTAATGTTGCTGTGACTGCCTCAACACACGATGAACATGGAATCCGTTTTACGGCGGACCCACAAGTTCATAGAAGAGTGGTGGAAGCCATCAACAACAAGATAAGGAAAAACGCTGATGACATTGCTGACGTGGAAAGCTATAGAATTAGCGATTGTGAAGTTGGCATAGTTTCCTATGGCGTCACGTCCAGAGCAACTTATGAAGTTGTCGAAGAGGCGGAAAAGAGAGGAATTAGGGTGGGTTACATACGCCTAAAAACTATATGGCCTTTCCCGGAAAAACCAATACAACAACTGGCAAAAAACGCCAAGAAAATAATTGTCCCGGAAATGAATCTTGGACAAATATTCAATGAAGTTAAGAAAGCAGCTTGCACCGCAGAGGTTATTCCATTAAACAAAATTGGCGGAGGCGAATTAATAACGCCGGAAGAAATTCTTTCCAAAGTTTTGGAAGAGGCGAATTAAATGGCTGAAGAATTTTCCATCCAAAATTTTATGAGAAAATTGAAGCTGCCATTCTGCCCAGGCTGCGGATTTTTCTCGCTTAGCAACACTTTTTTGAGGGCTGTTTACGAGTTAGGCCACAAAAACTTAAGTAAATTCGTCTTCTGCAGTGGAATAGGCTGCTCATCGTGGATTCCCTCACCATACTTTTTGGCGGATTCCATCCACACCCTTCATGGAAGAAGCATACCAGTAGCCACAAGCATCAAACTCTTGCGTCCAGACCTTAATGTCGTTGTTTTTGGCGGCGACGGAGACATCGTTGGAATAGGTTTAAGCCACTTCATACATGCGGCCAGAAGAAACACCGATATTCTTGTCATAATGGGCAACAACATGGTTTATGGCATGACTGGCGGCCAAGTTGCACCAACAACCCCACTAAAATCAAAGACAACGACCACACCCTACGGAAGCTTTGAATATCCCATGGACGCTTCAAAACTCGCAGTCGCGGCAGGAGCAGCCTACTGTGCAAGATGGACAACAGCTCACCCAAACGAGTTAAAGGAAACAATAAAGAAGGCTCTACGGTTGAATGGCTTCAGATTTATTGAAGTCGTAAGCCAATGTCCAACAGCCTATGGCAAAAGAGCGGGATTTAAAGATGCGGGAGAAATGCTGAAGTGGTTTAAAGAAAACGCCATAACAGTCGAACAAGCGAAAAAGTTAAGCGAAAGGGAAATTGAAGGAAAAATAGTTGTCGGCGAATTTGTAGAAAGAAAAATCCCGACACTAACTGAACATGTTTATGCAATAATCAGGGAGGCCCAAAAGAGTGCCAAATAAAATTGAGATAAGAATTGGGGGCCACGGCGGCCAAGGCATTGTTTTGGCGGGCCAAATTTTGGGTAGGGCAGCAGCCTATGATAGGAGAAAAGTCCTGCAAACTCAAGCTTACGGCGCCGAAGCCAGAGGAAGCCTAGCAAAAAGCGAAGTGATAATTTCAGACGATAAAATTAGTTTTCCAGCAGTCAGAAAATGCGATGTGCTGGTTGCGATGAACCAGGAGGCGTTGGACGTTTACATAGGCAGTTTGAAAGAAGACGGAATACTACTTGTTGACAGCAGCAACGTAACGAACGTCCCCCAAACAAAAGCCAAAGTTTTCAAAGTCCCAGCCACTCAGGTTGCCAAGGAAAATTTTGGAAATGCCATGTTTGCGAACATGGTTATGCTTGGCGCCTTGACAAAAGTAACTAAAATTGTTAGTGAAAAGTCGATGGAAAAATCCATAAAAGAGACGGTTCAACAAAAAACTGTTGAAGCCAATCTAAACGCTTTTAGAAAGGGCTTACAAACTTGAATTCCGCAAAATATGAAATAAAATGTTCAGAATGCAGTGAAAAATCACCCAGCCTACTGGCTTTCAAGTGTCCAAGCTGTGGGCAGCCACTCGAAACACGGCTTTATGAAGACTTTAAACCAGAGAAAATCCGAAAGAAAGACCGCAGTGTTTGGAGGTATTTGCGGTTTTTTCCATATATAAAAAAGAATGACATTGTGACTTTGGGCGAAGGATGGACACCACTAACAAAATTTTCAAACAACGTTTACTTTAAACTTGAAGGATTAAATCCGACAGGCTCCTTCAAAGATAGAGGCTCAACAGTACTTATATCCGCCATACAAAAACTTGTGAAAAAGGCTGGAGGCCACATTTCAGAAGATTCGTCGGGTAATGCTGGCGCTTCAATAGCTGCTTATGCCGCCAGAGCTGGGTTGAAAGCGAAAATCTATGTTCCGGAAAAGGTTTCAGGACCAAAATTTAACCAAATAAAATTTTATGGAGCAGAAGTTGTCAAAGTTTCAGGCGACCGAAGCAAGGTTGCAGAAGAAGCACAAAAGGCTGAGGAAGGGAAATTTTATGTTGGACACATTCTTCACCCCATATTTCGGGATGGAATAAGAAGCCTCGCCTACGAAATAGCCGAACAATTAGGCTGGTCTGCACCACAACGTGTTTATTTGCCTGTTTCGGCTGGAACTCTCCTTTTAGGCGTGATTGAAGGTTTTCAGCATATGGCCAAATCAGATGTTATAGGCGATGTGCCAAAAATAGTTGCATGTCAAACAAGGCAAGTTTCGCCACTTTACCATCTCTTAAAAGGCTTGAAATATGAGCCTCCCCAAAAAATAAACTCAATTGCAGACGCGCTTGTCAGCGTAAACCCTCCGCTGTTGAATCTTACGGCAAAAAGTATGTGGGAAGCGGAGGGCGAAGCGGTTATTGTTGAAGAAAATGAAATATACAATGCGTTTGCTGAGCTTGCGGGAAAGGGTTTTCTGGTTGAGCCAAGTTCTGCTGTGGCTTACGCAGCATACAAAAAGCAATTGGAAAATGGGGAAATTTCAAAAACAGATGAGGCTGCGATAATTCTTACTGGAACGGGATTGAAAACGGCATTCGGGCCGCGCTAGCATTGTTTTTGAAATTTTAACATGTAAAATTTTATTTTGACATTGAATCTCTTAGAAAAATTTATATTGTAATGCTGTTTCTCATTGTGACGCATTAGGGAGGTAATTAAACTTGTCAACTGCACCATCTGGAAGTGTTCCAGTTTTAATATTAAAGGAAGGTTCAAGCCGAAGCAGAGGAAGGGAAGCTCAACACACAAACATTATGGCAGCAAAAATAGTGGCCGAGACTATAAAGAGTTCCCTTGGCCCAAAGGGAATGGACAAAATGCTTGTGGACAGCTTCGGCGATGTCACAATAACAAGTGATGGACGAACAATTCTTGATGAAATGGATATTCAACATCCAGCAGCAAAAATGATGGTTGAAGTTGCAAAAACACAGGATAATGAAGCTGGCGATGGAACAACAACCGCTGTAATAATTGCCGGGGAACTTCTAGGCAAAGCAGAGGAACTCATAGGGAAAAACATTCATCCAACAATCATAATAGACGGATACAAAAAAGCTGCCGAAAGGGCGCTTGAAGTTTTAGAAAAAATTGCAATTCCCGCAGGCCCCAAGTTTGAGGAGTATTTGAAAAAGGTGGCAATAACCTCCATGGCGAGCAAGCTTGTTGCTGAACATAAGGAATATTTAGCTGATTTAGCCGTGAAAGCAGTTCTTGCGGTTGCAGAGAAAGAAGACGGCAAATACAAGGTTGATATTGACGACGTGAAAGTTGAGAAGAAACCCGGCGAATCGTTAAGAGATACAAAACTCATACAAGGAATAGTTTTAGACAAGGAAGTTGTGCATTCCGGCATGCCCAAACGTGTTGAAAAGGCAAAAATAGCATTGCTTGATGCTTCGCTTGAAATTGAGAAAACAGAGTTCGATGCTAAAATTAACATAGAAAGCCCAGAGCAAATGGATGCCTTCCTCAAACAAGAAGAGGAAATGCTAAGAAACATGGTTGATAAACTGGTTGCTGCCGGAGCGAATGTTGTCCTCTGTCAGAAAGGCATCGACGATATGGCGCAACACTTCCTCGCTAGAAAGGGCATACTTGCCGTGCGGAGAATTAAAAAGTCTGATATGGAAAAACTTGCAAAGGCCACGGGTGGAAAAATAATAACAAACATGGATGACATAAACCCAGCAGATTTAGGCTACGCTGAACTTGTCGAAGAACGCAAGATAGGCGACGACAAAATGACTTTTGTAGAGGGATGCAAAAACCCCAAAGCCGTAACAATTTTGATAAGAGGGGGAACAGAACGCATAGTGGACGAGGCAGAAAGATCATTACACGACGCTTTATGCGTAGTTCGCGACGTTGTTGAAGAACCAAAAGTAGTTGCCGGAGGCGGCTCTCCAGAACTTGAAGTTTCACGTGCACTCAAAAAGTACGCGGAAACACTACCTGGAAGAGAGCAGCTTGCCGTCAAAAGTTTTGCAGAGGCACTTGAAGCTATTCCGACAACACTAGCTGAAAACGCTGGATTAGACCCCATCGACGTGATATCCGAGTTAAGGGCTAGACACGAAAAAGGAGAAACGTGGGCTGGAATTGAGGTCATCTCTGGAAAAGTCCAAGAAATGAGGGAAGCAGGGGTCTTTGAACCATTAGCCGTCAAAAAACAAATAATTAAATCAGCTACAGAAGCGGCTTCAATGATACTAAAGATTGACGATGTAATAGCTGCAGCTAAAATGAAAGCTCCTCCTACACCGCCCAAAGGACCCGAGGGTGTTGGGGAGTACTAAAACACGTCTGAAAAAGAGAAGAAAATTTTGATAGGCCCTCCAAAACTTACACGTTTCGAAAAAGCAAGAATAGTGGGGGCTAGGGCCCTGCAAATATCCATGGGCGCACCCATACTCATCGAAATCCCCAAGGACTCAGCCAACCCAATAAGCATAGCGTTACAAGAGCTGGAAGCCGGCGTCCTTCCAATAACAATCAGGCGCACGCTTCCAGACGGCACCTATCAGGATATACCACTCAAATGGCTTCTTGAAGGAGAAAAAACTTCTTAGAAAGAGCCGCCCCTTCCACCTTGAAGCTTTTCCAAATTTTCTTTTGCCGCTTTTAGCGTCTTCCTAATCCTTGTCCAGTGGGCACCTTGCCAATAAATTTGCCCACATTTGGGACAATTCCAAAACTCGTTGTAATAGAGTAGTGTGTTTTCCTTAACCTTGCCTACAACCCGTTCTTTTGTTGTCGGCTTCACTTTTGTATTGCATTTTGGGCACCTTGAAACCGCCATATCCACCTCAAGTTTTATGTTAAACTTGTTGGCAAGCTGAGCAAGTTTTTCAGCTTCTGTTTTTCCATCAATATAGTAGGCGTTAACCCCCTTTGCAAGGGCTTGCTGACAAAGTTCAAGATCCCTTGTAAGCAAAATTCTCTTCTCTTTTTTAGCCATCATCAACAGCTGGGGGTCGTCAAGCTCGTTTGAATATTTTACATCATAGCCCAACATGCGAAGCCAGCGCGTTAATTTTCCAAGCATCCCATCGGCAACAAACTTCAAATTTTTATTCTCTCCGAAGGATTTTTCCACTCCCCGCCTCAGCCACTATTTCCCCATCATCCATAATCAGCCGACCGTTAACATAAGTTTTAACGGGCTTGCCCTTCAAAATCCATCCGTCAAAGGGGGAAAACTTCGCCTTAGAAAAAAATTTTGAAGAGTCCACTTTACATTCGACATTTAAATCCACAATCGTCAAATCTGCGCTGTATCCCTCTCGTAAATAGCCTCTCCCCCTTAAATTGAAAACTTCAGCAGGCCTATGCGCCAACAACTCTACAATATCGCCTATTGACAATCGCCCACCCTTCACTTCTGTAAGCAACAGACAAAGAATTGTCTCTAGCCCAGGTATGCCGACTTTAACATCCCAAACCGATTTGGCGCTTTTTTCTCCTAAAGTGTGGGGGGCGTGATCCGAAGCTATAATGTCTATCCAACGGTTTTTGATGCCGTCCCATAGGGCCTCCGCATGATGTTTTTCTCGGAGGGGAGGAACCGTCAAAGCAATTAGCCCCAACCTCTTTAAATCATCAACTGTCAAAAGCAGATGATGCGGTGTCGCCTCGCATGTTATCGTCATGCCAGATTTTTTTGCCTCAGCCACCAATTTAAGTGAATTTTTTGTGCTTAAGTGACAGAAATGTAGACGTACGCCAGTTTGCTTTGCTATTTTCAACAGTCTTTTCACGGCCTTTGTTTCGGCTGTTGTTGAATGAGCCTTTAGAAAAGCATCTAAGCCGCTTATGTTGGCATTTTTAAATTTCCCCTTAACCTTTTCTAATGTGGCCTTGTCTTCTGCGTGCACGGCCACCGGAACATTTAAGCGCCGCGCAATTTTAAAAGCTTCCATCAAAGCACTGTCATCGTCTATGTTTAAGCCGCCGATCTGTTCGCCCATAAAAAGTTTAAAGGCAAAAGCGCCAACATTGACCATCATTTCCATTTCCTTCAAATCTTTTGGAAATTCTGTGTAAAAGCCAACATTAACCAAAACCTTCTTCTCGGCAGTCTTCATGCGGTTTCGCAGCGCTTCGCTGCTCATGGTTACTGGTTCATTGTTTGGCATGTCCAAAACCGTTGTTATTCCGCCAGCGGCAGCTGCTGCGGTTCCACTGTAAAAGTCTTCTTTGTAGGCTTTTCCCTCATCGCGAAGATGCACGTGCACGTCGATTAAGCCGGGAAGAACAAGAAGACCTTTTAAATCAATTTTTTTGTGGGCCTCGGGCATGTTTGCTTCCTTGCCCATTTTAAGGATCTTTCCATCCTTTATTGCGATGCTGCAGTCCATTAGCTCTCTTTTCACATAGGCTTTGGCATTGTTTAGAACGAGGTCAGCGACCAATTCAAATCTTCCTTAGATAGGCTCTATTTAATGATCTTGAAAAAGTCTCTTTCAGTCACGATGCCAACGAGCTTTCCATTTTCGACAACCGGCACGGCACCTATGTTTTTATCTTTCATTATTTTTGCCGCTTGGCCTACATCCGCGCTTGGCTCGATTGTTGCAACATCTTTTGTTGCTATTTCCATGGCGGGCGAGTTTAAAACCTGTAATATGGTTCCGGACTTTAAATGCTTGAAGACTTCGCCTGATCCAAAAAAGCGTATGATGTCCATTGTTGTTATTATGCCGACAACTTTATTGTCTGAGATTATTGGAAGTCTTCTGAAACCTTGGGCTATCATGGTTTTTTCAGCTTCAAAAATAGTGGTGCTTGGTAGTGCGGTGACAACTTTTTCAGACATTATTTGGGCAACGATTACGCCGCTAATTTTGTCGGCAAACAATGCTGCAATGTCCCTTTCTGTTATTATGGCCTTCACACGATTCTCCTCGTCAACCACTGGAAGTCCGCCGAGATTTTTCTCGGTCATTAATTTTATTGCATCATTTATTTTTGCAAAAGTTTTGATGGAAACAACATTTTTTGTCATGATAATTTTTATAGGTTCGTTTATGGCCTTGAAAAAGTTCCCGCCGAATTTTTGGGATATTATTTCAAACTTTTTTCCTCCACCAAGATAATCGACAATGTCTGTGGCTGTTACTATGCCCTCTAACGTTTTTGTTCCAGGGTTTGCTATGGGTATTCGGCGAAAACCTTCTTTTGTCATCAGTTGGATTGCATCATAAATTGGTGTGGTGGAGGCCATTGTGACGACGGGGCTTTTGGCAATTTGAAGTATTTCGCTTTCCCGCCTTTTTGCAGACGAACCTTTTAAAGATAATGGTCCTTTTCCACGCAGAGTTCTTCGAAAAGTTTCTCGGCTCAAAATTTTCCCTCACTTAACAAGCAATTTTATGATGTCTTCTCTATCAACTATACCGATCAGCTTTCCCTCTTTGTCTTTCACGGGAACTCTGCCGATGTTTTTGAAGGCCATGATTTTTGCCACTCGAATTGCCTTGACTGAGGGTTCCACTGCTATTATATTTGTCTTCATTATAGATGAAACTCTTGACGAAGTTCGGTGGCGTCCTTTTGGAGATTCAAAAGTGGGTAAGATAAATCCGCTGTCAAGGAGATCTTTTTGTGTTATTATGCCCACAAGCTTGTCTTTTTTCACGACCGGCAAGCCGGCAAGAGATTTTTGTTGCATTAGGCGCCAAATGTTGTCAATTTCATCATCTGGAGAGCATGCCACAACGTTCGCTGACATGATTTCCGAAACAGGTTTTGCAAGTTTTTCTGGACTTAGTTTTATTGATGCTTCTATGAAATTTTCTAGGCCTAAAACTCCCTTGTAAATTTTCTCTTGGGATGAGTTGACGGATGGCGCGTACCACTCGTCTAGGCGAACCATTTCTTTAATAACCTTGTAGGCGTCGTCTTCTATTGTTGGCGTGACTTTTGGGTTTTCCATTATGCCCTTAACGCGTATTGGCGATATTGAGGAGGAAATTGCCATTACGTTGTTGCGGTACACGGTGCCAACAAGTTTTTTGTTGGCGTCTACTACGGGAAGCATTCTTATGCCAAAATCTCTTATTATGGCCCTGGCCTTTGTGGCTAAATCGTCTTCATAAATTGATGGATGCTTTTCATTTAAGATTTCCTTAACGCGCAAACAATTTTCCCTCATTCCTCGCTTTCCAGTTCAGCTCTGCAGTCTTCGCAGAGGAATTCGCCATTATACTCCTTTAAATTGTCTGACCAAATTCCGCAGCGGTCGCAATATCCTGTAAGGGGAGTTGATTCTTCTGTGGCCTCCTGAAGTCCTTTTGCACCTTCTATTAAGGCGTGTTCTTGGATGGTTTCTAGGAGTTCTGGCATGACAGCCAGTATATCCTTGCTTGAAAGCAAGCCTATAAGTTGCCCCTTGTATATGACGCCTAATCTTCTTATGTTTAGTCTGCTCATTCGTCTGGCGGCTTCGCTTATTGTCACGTCTGGCTCGATTGTTATGAGGGGTGCGGTCATAACCTCACCGGCCTTTATCGAGTCGGGTTTAAGGTTTTTTGCCACAACCCTTGCAACAATGTCTTTTTCGGT
>JAVZNZ010000001.1:144902-344494 GCA_038882575.1 Bathyarchaeia archaeon | reverse complement strand
TTTTCCAAAGACTTATCGCATGCCAACTGTTGTGGCTGGGTTTGAACCACTAGACGTTTTATTCGCCATATACATGATTCTAAAACAGCTTAAGGAAGGCGAAGCGAGATTGGAAAACGAATATACACGCGCTGTTAGCTGGGAAGGCAACTTAAAGGCACAAGAGCTAATGCAAAAAACTTTTGATATCGCAGACGGGGAATGGCGTGGGCTAGGAAGGCTTCCATCATCGCTTTTCAAACTTAAAGGAGAATACGCCAACTATGACGCGCATGAAAAGTTCGGCCTAAAAAGAAAAAAGCGTGGGATAGATATTCCCCCAGGCTGCCAATGCCATCTAATAATGATTGGGAAAATTAGGCCGACGGAATGTCCATTATTTATGAAGACTTGCAATCCACGAAAGCCTATAGGCCCATGCATGGTGAGCGTAGAAGGAACATGCAGAATTTGGGCGAAGGAAGAGGAAATTAAGATTTAAATCTAAATTTTACAGCTTTAAATTTAAGCATGCACCATCTAACAAGCTTTAAACATTGAGTTTCCTCAACCTATAAAGTGGAAGTGGCTAAATGGGCGGCGAAGCAGAGAAAACGTTTACGGGCAACTGTGTTGACTGCGGCTCAGCTTTGCAGTTGTATGAGATTGACTTTGAAAAGGGTAGGCGCATTATGCAGTGCACCCAATGTGGTTTGTACCATTTTTATAAGAAGGATATTTTTGGCAAGTGGAAGTTGGTTAAGGCTGGTCGTGTTGCAGATTTGTGGAGAAAATCAAAGTAAAATAATCATTTTAGCAGATTCTTGGGACTGGATCTCCAACAGGCCTAGCGACTATCCTTTTTCCACCAACAACAGTTTGCATGGCAACACCGCTGAAGTCTGCTGTTGCCTCGCCTATGATTTCAGCATCCCTTCCATCCTTTGTTCCCTTTAAAAACTCCAAAACCTCCCTAGCCTTTTCCTTGACGACTCCAATGATTACTTTGCCCTCATTTCCAACCTCAAGCGGATCCAAACCTAACATCTCGCAAGCAGCGCGCACATCCTCCTTTATGGGAATTTTTTCCTCGTAGACGAGGATGCCAACCTTAGATTTTTCACTGAACTCGTTTAGGGCGTCTGCTAGACCGCCCCTCGTTGGATCTTTCATGGCCACAACACCACCAACTTCCTTAAGCAAATTTTGGATGAGACGATTTAACGGTTTAACATCGGATTTTATGCCACTTCCGAAACTTAATCCCTCTTGGGCAGACAAAACCGCCAAGCCATGATCGCCGATTGTCCCAGAAACTATTATTTTGTCACCTTTTCTCAAATTTGAATCCAAAACCCACCTTGCAGTAAAGTCTTTTCTAAATTGCCTAACAACTTCAAAGTTTTTTTCAAGAGCTTGAGTTCTACGGCCAATGCCAGAAACATTAATTATGCAGCCGCCCAAGCTTCCCTTCTCAACAACTTTTGTGTCGCCCGTAACAATGTAAACGCCAGCCTCCTCACATGTTCTTTTCATGCTATCCAGAACCCTCTCGAAATCGGCAAGGGCTAAACCCTCTTCTAAAACAAAGCCGCAGGCCAAAGCGTGAGGCTGGGCGCCTAAAACTGCTATGTCGTTGACTGTTCCAGAAACGGCCAAACGCCCAATGTCTCCGCCTGGAAAGAAAATGGGTTTAACAGCATGGGAATCGCTCTTTAAAACTATGTCGCCGACGACAGCCGCGTCATCCAAGGATTCAAGTGGAACTTCGGCCCCGCTTGAGCCACCAAAATATTTTAGGATGTAGTTTTTAACGAGGGCATGCATTACTGTTCCGCCAGCGCCATGCAACATTGTAATATAATCATCTTTCACGGACAAATATCTCACACACTTAAGCTTTTGATATTCTAGGCCTTCTGCCCAAAATAAACACATCGCAAAAACCTATAACAAACTATGGTAGACAACCATTTTTCTCACAATTTAAATAAATTTCAAACCTTAAATAACGCATGGCGAATGTATGGCATACAAAATTATTGACATAACCCACGACGAAGATTATGAAAAGTATCTTTACAAATGTTTGGCACCCGCGCCCTATAGGCAATATAGCAGCAGAAGAAAGTATCTTGAAAAAGCCATACCGGAAGGATTCCGCAAAAAACTGCTAATTTTTAATGGAGAAATCGTCGGACAAATAGAATATGGGCTTCCCAAAGCATCTGGTTATCCAATCATTGGAGAAAATTTGATTGTGATGAATTGTGTTTGGGTTTTGAGAAAGGCGAAAGGCCATGGTTTTGGAAGACTGCTTGTGGAAGATATGATAAAAAGTGCGGCAAGCGCTGATGCCTTTGCAACAATTGGCTTGGAAAACCATTGGAGCCCATGGTTCAGAAAATGGCAAATGGAAAAGCTTGGATTTAAACCCCTAGATAAGATTGATGTAACGCATAAGTTGAAGCATCCAACGCAAGTTTTCAGCATCCATCTCATGTGGGTGCCCATAAAGGAAGAAGCTGTTCCACCTTCATGGGACAAGCAAAGAATTCTTGAAGGCCAAACATTTTGCCTTTGGCATCCGCTTTACCGCCCGCAGACACACGCCGGAAACATTTTTGAGGCAAAAGAGTAGAATTTATAAGCACTAAAATGGTCTAAAAATCCCTCACCTTAAAGGAAAACCATATAAATCGCATTGACGCTGTTCAATTGCACAGTTGGAGTGAATATAAAGTGCCAAAATGGGGATACTCCATCGCCGAAGAAGAATTAGATCCTGAAAAAACCGTGAAGGCAAGCGGACGCGAAGTTAGGGTATCCCATAAATCGGCACGCGAGGTATGCAAGACCATAAAGGGAATGATGCTAACAGAAGCAAAAGAGTATTTGAGAGAAGTCATAGCCAAAAGGAAGGCTGTCCCATTCACAAGGTTTAAGAAAAAGGCTGGACATCGCCATGGGCTGGAAAGGGCTTATGCAGGCAGATACCCGGTAAAAGCGGCAAAACAAATATTAAAAATTCTCGAGGGAGCCGAAGCCAACGCCGAATATAAAGGCTTAGACACAGAAAGGCTCCGCATAATCCATGCCTCAGCATACCCGGGCATGAAGATTAAACGATATATGCCCAGAGCCCATGGAAGGGCAACACCAAAATTCCAAACGTTATGTCACATTGAAGTGGCGCTTGAAGAACAAGCTGAAACCGGGGAAGAAAGTTAATGTCAATTATTAAACATTTTATTACGGAATCCATTAAAAAAACTGAAATTGACGAATTTTTGCAGAAAAAACTTGAAAGGGCTGGTTATGGCGGGGTCACCATATCGAAGACCCCGCTTGGAACCCACATTGTTATTTACGCCATGCGTCCCGGCTTGGTTATAGGACGCGGCGGAGAAACAATAAAAGAGCTTGCAAGCATTTTGGAAGAAAAATTTAATGTTTCAAACCCTCAAATTTCTGTTTCAGAAATTGAAATCCCAGAATTAAACGCTTATGTTGTCGCATCCAGAATCGCGGCAGCCCTCCAAAGGGGTGTGCATTTTAGGCGGGCTGGATTTTGGGCTTTAAACCAAATTATGGAGGCTGGGGCCCTAGGCGCAGAAGTAATAATAAGCGGCAAGTTAAGAACCGAACGGGCCAGATACGAAAAGTTTCGGACAGGCTATTTGCCCAGATGCGGGGACCCAGCATTAAAGTACATGCGGAAGGCTGAAGTTCATGTCCAGCTAAAACCAGGAATATATGGCGTGAAAGTTAGAATAATGCCTCCAGAGGCAAAGTTTCCAGACAAAATCCAAATAGTTGAAGAAGTCCCAACAGAGGAAAAGCTTTCAGAAGAGGCGGAAGCCACAGAGGAAACTTTTGAGGAAGAGGAGGAAACAAAGTAATGCCAATAATGCGATTGAAGGAAATAAGGGACATGTCCCCAGAAGAAAGAATGAAAAAACTCAATGAACTTAGGACGGAGCTTGTGAGGTTAAAGACTATGATTAGGGCTGGCGGCACAATCGAAAATCCAGCTCGAATCAGAGAACTGCGAAAAACAATAGCGCGAATATTAACAATACAAAGTGAGCAAAAGACTGGAGAGGGAAAATCGAAGGCTGAGGAGAAGGAACAATGAAAGTAACGCCTGATGTAATCCGCCAAGAATTCATAGGAACTGAAGTTAAAATTTCTAAGAGTAGGCATCATGGTTATGTTGGGATTTCGGGCAGGGTTATCGATGAAACCCGAAATACCTTTGTTATTTTGCATGAAGGAGAACATAAAACCGTTATAAAGGATTCGGCTTTTTTCCGTTTCAAGTTTTCGGATGGAACAATCGTTGAAATTGATGGCAAACTTTTGGTTGGAAGACCTGAAGACCGCCTTAAAAAGCGTTTAAGGAGGCTTTGGTAATGTCGCTGACTTTTAAAAAGCCAAAGAAAACATGCAATGATAGAAACTGCCCATTCCACGGGGACTTGCCCGTGAGAGGACGCGTTTTTGATGGAGTTGTTGTTAGCGCCAAGATGGATAAAACAGTGATTGTAAAACGTGATTACCTCCATTATGTTCCGAAGTTTATGAGATATGAAAGAAGATATAGCCGCATACCATCGCATAAACCACCATGTTTAGAAGTGAAAGAGGGGGACCGCGTTAGAATAGCGGAATGTCGCCCAATAAGTAAAACTGTTTCTTTTGTTGTTGTTGAAAAGCTGGAGGAAAAGTAGGATGGCGGCAAAAGCAAAGCAAAGGGCTTTAGTTGCAAAGGGAATGCTTGGGCATGGACCCAAAATTTCAAGGGGACTTCTTGCAGGCTCCATCCTCAAGTGCACAGATAACACGGGCGCAAGGGAGTTGCGTCTGGTTCAAGTTATGGGTTACAAGGGGCGCTTGCGGCGTGTCCCATCGGCTGCCGTGGGAGACAGAGTAACGGTTTCTGTTAGGCATGGGACGCCGGACATGAGAAAGAAAATCTTTCAGGCTGTGATTGTAAGGCAGAGGAAGCCCTACAGAAGGGCTGAAGGCGTGTGGGTTCAATTTGAGGATAACGCAGCCGTCATAATCACACCAGACGGTGAAATGAAGGGTTCAGAAATTCGTGGCCCGGTAGCGAGAGAAGCAGCAGAAAGGTGGCCGAGAATTGCAAGTGCCGCCAGCATAATAGTGTAGGTGGAAAAATGCAAGCAGCAAAACCAGTAATAAAACCTTCAAAACAAAGGAAAATGATCTACAATGCGCCAGACCACATACGCTACAAACTCTTTGCGGCGCCGCTCTCATCAGAATTAAGAGCCACGCATGGAGTGAAAACCTTACCGGTCAGAAGCGGAGACACTGTTCGCATAATGCGCGGAGACCACAAGGGATTTGAAGGAAAAATCGTGGAAATAGATCGTGAAAAATATAGAATTTATGTTGAAGGCTTAACACGGGAAAAAGTCGATGGAACCACAATATTCGTGCCAATACACCCATCCAAAGTCATGATAACACGCTTAAACCTCGACGACAAATGGAGAAAGAAAATTTTAGAAAGAAAAAAGAAAGCCGAGAAAAAAGTTGAAGAAGCCAAAGAAAAACCGCCAGAAAAAGCGCCGGAAGAGGCTGCAAAAGCAGAAAAAGAAATTGTAGAAGAGAAAATAGCCGAAAAGGAAAAACCAAAAAGAAAGAGGGGAAGACCGCCTAAAAAACCGCCAGAAAAAAGGGAGGAAGAAGAAAAGCCAGAGAAGAAAGAGCTTGCAGAAGAGAAGACAAAGGCTAGAGCCAAACGAAAAAGAGCACAGAAAACAGAGGGAGGAAAATAGGTTTTGGGAAAGAAAGGGGGATCAACAGTATTAAAACGTAAACCAGCACCAAAAATCTGGCCAATCCACAGAAAAGAGTTCGTTTGGACAGTAAAAGCTTCGCCTGGACCACATCCAATCGAAAATTGCCTTCCACTAGCAATAATTTTGCGTGACATCCTAAATTTTGCAAAAACCAGGAAAGAGGCTAAGGCAATAGTCTCGCAGGGCAAGATTCATGTTGATGGGAAAATTAGGCGCAAAGACAATTATCCAGCCGGTTTAATGGATGTTGTTTGCATACCAGAAGTGGACAAATGTTTCCGCATACTGCCATCAGAGAAGGGACTCAAATTACATCCAATAAGTAAAGAAGAAGCAACATTCAAACTATGCAGAATCGAAAACAAAACCACAATAAAAAATGGGCACATACAACTTAACCTTCACGACGGCTCAAACATTTTAGTTAAAGTTGCTGACCCAAAAAACCCCCAGGAAGACGTTTACAAAACGCTGGATACATTAAAAATCAGCCTTCCAGAAAGGCAAATTCTCGAACATATAAAGCTAAAAGAAAATGCTTTTGCATTTATAACCGGCGGAAAAAATAGGGGAAAATTTGGCAGAATAATTCAGATAGAAAGTGCAGAGGGAAAGAAGCGCAGAGATTTTCTTGCAACAATAGAGGATTTTAAGGGCAAAAGGTACCAGACAACACTAAACTTTGTTTTTGCAGTTGGCGAAGCTAAACCCGTAATATCTTTGCCGGAGGCAACAAGCAATGTCTGAAGAGGAAATTCGCAAAATCTGGGAAGAAAAACCCATGCTTAAGCCAAGAATTGAAAAGGTTGTGGTCAACATCAGCGTTGGAAAATCCGGAGAGCCTCTTGAAAAGGCTGCAAAAGTATTGAAAGACCTTACGGGACAGAACCCCTGTAAGAGAAAAGCCAAGAAAACAATAAGGGATTTTGGAATCCGAAGGGGCGAACCAATGGCATGCATTGTAACACTTAGAAAACAGAAGGCAATCGAATTTTTAAAGAAAGTTCTGCCAGTAGTTGATAACAAAATTAAGAAGGAAAGCTTCGACAAACACGGCAACTTCTCCTTCGGCATAAAAGAACACATCGAAATCCCGGGCGTAAAATACAATCCGGAACTCGGCATCTTCGGAATGGACATCTGCGTCTCGATTGAACGCCCAGGATATCGGGTTAAAAGAAGACGTAGAAAAAAGGCGGACATCGGCCCAAAAAGCATCCTAAAACCAGAGGAGGCCATGGTGTTTGCAAAAGACGTTTTGGGAATTGAAATAGTGTAGGATGGAAGGCTTATGGGCAAACAAAAACCTAGAAAGGAGAGAAAACATGGCAAGGGAACAAGACCTTGTAGCAGATGCGGATCATATGGGCCTGTTATCAGACGTTATAATTTATATTTGTGTCGGCACTGTTTTAGAGAAGTAGCCAAAAAACTTGGGTTTAAAAAATATGAGTAAAGAGGAAAAGGGATGGACACTCTGGCAAATGGATTAACAACAATAATAAACAACGAGATGCGGAACAAACGCGAATGCATAATTAGTCCAGCCTCTCAACTTTTGGGAAGAGTTTTGAGGATAATGCAGTTAAACGGTTACATTGGGGAGTTTGAATTTATAGATGACGGGCGCTCCGGAAAATTTAAGGTTCAGCTTTTAGGAAGAATAAACAAATGCGGTGCCATTAGACCGAGATTTTCTGTGAAAGTAAACGAGCTGGAGGAATGGGAGAAGAAGTTTCTGCCTTCAAGGGAAATAGGCTTGCTAATTATTTCCACGTCAAAAGGAGTGCTGTCAAACAAGGAGGCAAAAGAAAAAAACGTTGGAGGTAAATTGCTGGCATTTGTCTATTAGGTGAACCACTATGCGTGCCATAGAAATTGCAAAAACTATTCAAATACCGGATGACGTGGAAGTGAATGTAGAAGGGAGAAAAGTCACCGTTAAGGGTCCCAAAGGCACGTTAACCCGCGACTTCTCCCATGCGCCAATATCAATTGAACTCAAAGAAAGAAATATTCGAGTATGGGCTGATTGGCCAACAAAGAAAGAGGCTGCACTTGTCGGCACAGTTCACTCCCACATACAAAACATGATTGTGGGCGTCAGAAAGGGCTTTACATACAAGCTAAAAATTGTCTTTTCCCACTTTCCAATCTCTGCCAAAATAAAGGATAAAACAATTCTAATCGAAAACTTTACTGGGGAGAGGAACCCCAGAAGAGCAAAAATAATTGGCAACGCCCAAGTTAAAATTCAAAGCGAAGACATCATAGTTCAAGGGATAGATTTAGAAGAGGTAAGCCAAACCGCGGCAAACATAGAACAAGCAACCAAAGTGAAAAAGAAGGATCCGCGCGTGTTTTTGGACGGCATATACATATATGAAAGGACAGAGGGGATGGAACAATGAAAGACTCAGCTACACTAACAACACAAAAAGCATTGAAAATCAGAGAAGCCGTCAAAAAGAAAAAGCCAAAATTTGTTAGGCAAGAGAGCTGGCGCTACAAACGCCTAAAGGAAAATTGGCGTAGACCCAAGGGCATAGACAACAAAATGCGCATGAAAATTAAAGGATGGCCACAGACAGTAAATACTGGCTATCGCGGGCCAAAGGCCGCCCGGGGTTTGCACCCTTCTGGGTACGAAGAAGTTATGGTCCATAATGTTGAGGAACTTAAGAAAGTAGATCCTAAAACACAAGCCATAAGAATTGCGCACACGGTTGGTAAGAAAAAAAGGGCCAGCATCCTCACCGAAGCTAGAAAGAAGAAGATAAAGGTTCTGAACATTAAAGAAGTTAAGGAAGAGAAAGCGGAAGAAAAGGTTAAAGAAAAGCCATCGGAAGAAGAAAAGAAAGAAAAAGAAGAGAAAGAGGAAAAAACTTCTGAGAAAACGGAGCAAACGGAAAAACGGCATAAAAGAAAAAAAGTTGAGGAGGAAAATAAGCAATGACAAACCTCAAGAGCCAGAGGCGCTTGGCATCAAAAATTCTTAAGGTCGGAGAAAAGCGAGTTTGGATTGACCCAAAAAGGACGGATGAAGCAGAAGCAGCGATAACAAGGGAGGACATTAGGAAATTAATACATGAAGGTGTAATACAACCCTTGCCAGAAAAGGGCATCAGCCGCGCAAGGGCAAGAATAACTCGCGAAAAAAAGAAGAAAGGAAGACGACGCGGACATGGAAGCAGAAGCGGCTCAGCTCGAGCAAAGATTTCTAAAAAGGAGGCTTGGATGAAAAGAATCAGAGCTTTGAGAAAAAGGCTCCGTGAACTTAAAAGCAAAAAAATAATCACCGAGAGCGTTTATCGGAAAATGTATAGTATAGCAAACAGCGGAAGATTTGGTTCAGTGGCCGATCTGGAACGCTATTTAAAGGAGCATGATCTTTGGAGGAAACGTTGATGGCTAAAAACTCCCGCTATTGCGTTCCATACAGGCGAAGAAGAGAAGGAAAGACAGATTATAGGGTGAGAAAGGCTTTAATTCTCTCTGGAAAACCACGGTTAATTGCCAGAAAAACGCTTAAAAATACTATTGCCCAAATAATTGTGGCCAAGTCTGAAGGAGACCAAGTTTTAGCATCAGCCCACAGCAGAGAACTAATCAAATATGGCTGGAAAGCCCCGAGGGAAAATTCCCCCGCAGCGTATTTGACAGGACTTTTATGCGGGTTAAAAGCAAGAGCTGAGGGCGTGGAAGAGGCAATTTTAGATATAGGACTGCATTCACCATCTAAAGGTGCAAGGGTTTTTGCCATTTTAAAGGGTGCCCTCGACGCTGGAATACAAATCCCTCACAGCGAAGAAAAGCTTCCAGACGAAGCCAGAATAAGGGGCGAGCACATAGCTCAATATGCAAAAAGTTTGGCTCAAAACCCCGAGTTATACCAATCCAAATTCTCTAATTATCTTTCAAAAAATCTTTCTCCAGAAACTCTTCCAGAACATTTTGAAAAAATCAAGGCAGAAATTATCGCGGAATTTGAAAGGAGTGGCAAAAATGACTGAAGAACGCACTACCTCAAAAAGCCTAGAACAATGGGTTCCACGAACACGTCTTGGAAAAATGGTTCAAGAAGGAAGAATTACGTCCATGGAAGAGGTTTTCTCAGGAGGCTACCAAATCCGTGAACCACAAATTGTTGACGCTTTACTTCCAGACTTGCAAGAAGAGGTTATAAACATAAACTTAGTACAAAAGCAGACCGACGCCGGCGAAAAATCAAGGTTTAAGGCCATAGTGGCCGTTGGAAACAGGGACGGTTACCTAGGCTTGGGCGCTGGAAAAGCAAGTCAAGTGCGCACGGCAATAGAGAAGGCGGCTGTTGACGCACGCCTAAAAATAGTTCCAGTTAGAAGGGGATGCGGAAGCTGGGAATGCGGTTGCGGAAAGCCCCACTCAGTTCCATTTCAAATAGAAGGAAAATGCGGGGGCGTAAGAGTCATTATTATTCCGGGCCCACGTGGACTTGGACTTGTTGCAAGCGAAGTTTCAAAGGTCATTTTGGGCCTTGCTGGGATTAAAGATTGCTGGACTAGAAGTTTCGGGTCTACAAGAACCGTTCCCTCTTTTGCTTTTGCGGTTTTCGATGCCTTAAAAAGGACCTACAGCCTAATTACGCCCATGGACTGGGTGGGATAGTGAGCGAAGAAAAAAGAGAGAGCAAGTGCCTTGCGGTTGTTAGGATACGTGGAGTCATAAGCGCGCCACGAGAGGTTAGAGAAACCCTAAAAATGCTTCATTTAACAAGAAACAATTACGCCATTTTAATTGACAACCGCCCCTCCTTCACCGGAATGCTAAAAACAGCCCAAAACTTCATAACGTGGGGCGAAGTTTCGAAAGCGATTGTAAGTGAGCTGATAAAGAAAAGGGGAAGACTCTCTGGCAACAAGAAATTGACAGATGAATACGCACAAAAAATTGGTTATAAAACAATTGAAGACTTAGCGGAGGCTGTTTACAACTGCCAAATTGAATATTGGAAACTACCAAACATAATCCCAGTTTTTAAGCTGCATCCCCCAACAAAGGGTTTCAGAGGAAAAATAAAGAAGGGATACAGAGTGGGGGGCGAACTTGGCTATAGAGGAGAAAAAATCAACGAGCTATTGGAACGTATGATTTAACGTGATTTTAACATATGCTTTTGCGATATGTTTTATAATTACTTCTGGAATGCCATTGTATCTGGGGAGGATTATTTGAGCGCAAAGTGGCGGAGAAACAAAAAAGGTCAAGGCAAGACCAAACGCATTAACATTTTTAAGGCTAGAAGCTTTAGCCGTGGAAAGGGGCCCGTTGACATCGAAAATTTTGATGTCAAAAAATACAAGAAACCATATACATACAAAATTTCTAATCTTTACAAAGCAAAAAAGTGGAAGGAGCCAAAACCCCTAATTGACGTTTTTGAGGACGAGAACGAGATAACAGTTCTCGCTGAAATCGCTGGATTTAAAGAGGAAAACTTAAAAATTCGAGTGAAAAATCAACGTTTAACATTATCTGCCAAATCATCCGGCAGAAAATACTATAAGAGCATAACCCTTCCCCATGAAGTGATTCCAGACAGCCTAAATACAACATTTAAAAATGGCGTGCTTCAAATTCGATTGAGAAAGGCAGAGGAAAAAGCTGTTAGCAAACTAGCTGGTTGAAAAATGCCCCATAAACTTAGAAAAATTAGGAAAAAACGTGGTTCAAGAACACAAGGCTACGGTAGGGTAGGCCAACATAGGAAAACAGGGTCAAAGGGAATGCGTAAAGCTGGACGGCATAAGCATGGATGGACGTACGTGATAAAATATGAGCCAGAATACTTCAGCAAAAGAGGGTTCACCTCACCTAAAAGCCTTCGACAAAGAATTAATGCCATAAACGTTGGACAACTCTGCGAAATAGCCGAGAGAGTTTCAACAAAAACTGATGAGGGAAAAATTTTCATAGACTTAGAAAGCCTCGGATACAATAAGCTCCTTGGGGCAGGCAAAGTTACAAAACCATTGATTGTGAAGGTTGCTTCCTACTCGAAGTCTGCAGAGGAAAAGATAAAAGAGGTTGGAGGGCAAATTCTTAAGGAAATCGAAGTCAAAGAAAAGGGGAGCAACAGCTAAAAATGGCTGGTAGATTTTTAAATCTATTTAAACCTATTTCAAGAGTTATACCGGAAATTAAGGCTCCAGAACGCAAAGTAAGCTTTAATGAGAAAATTTTTTGGACAGCGCTTGTGCTAATCATTTATCTTATAATGTCGGAGGTGCCGCTTTACGGCATTTCCACAGAACCCCTAGGCGAGTTAGCTGCTTTACGAATTATTTTTGCGTCCAGCCGCGGAAGCCTCATGGAACTTGGCATAGGCCCAATAGTCACTGCTGGATTAATACTTCAACTTTTGGTTGGCTCTGCAATAATAGAATGCGACATGTCACGTCCAGAGGACAGAAGCCTTTTCACGGCCGCAAGCAAAGTCTTTGCAATTATATTAACGGGCGTTCAAGCATCAGCATACATCATTGGTGGAATGTACGGCCAATTGCAGGGCACAACAGCCGTGATAGTTTTTCTACAATTGTTAGCGGCCGGAGTTATTGTCTTATTGTTGGATGAGCTCATTCAGAAGGGATGGGGTTTGGGAAGCGGGATAAGCCTCTTCATAATGGCCGGCGTTGCACAACACATCTTCTGGGCAAGCTTTGCGACTGTACCAGCAGTTGGCGAGCTTAGGGCTTACGGCTTTTTTATAGCCTTAGCCCAGGTTGTTTCAGCTGGCCAGCCCATTTCAATTATGTGGTTAAGAGAGAACCCGCAAAACCCGTCAATGCTTGGTTTCATAGCCACCATAGCAGCTTTTTTGATAATAATTTACATGGAGGGAGTTAGAGTTGAACTACCAATATCGTATGCTGGCTACAGAGGATTTCGCAGCAGATACCCCATCAAACTTCTTTACGTCTCAAACCTACCAGTAATATTCGCCTCAGCCCTCTTCGCAAACATATACTTCTTTTCACAGCTATTCTGGAGCCTAAGCGGTCAACCAACTCCCGGAAGAAACTTTTGGCTGGATCTTTTAGGACAGTTTAAGTGGACGGGGGAGGGAACGAACAGACGTGTTGAACCAGCTGGCGGACTTGTATATTACGTGACGGCGCCCCACAACTTTGTTGATGTAATGCAAGACCCGGTAAGGGCGTTTGGCTACCTTGCAATTCTCGTCGCCTTCTGTGTACTATTTTCGTTAACGTGGCTTGAAGTTGGCGGTTTAGGCCCCTCAACAGTGGCTAAACAGCTGGTTGGCGCCGGCATGCAAATTCCTGGATATAGGCGGTCTGAAAGGGCTGTGGAAATGATTCTTAAACGCTATATTCCAGCTGTTACAATTTTGGGCGGAATAGTTGTTGGATTAATTGCGGGCATTTCAGATTTCTTCGGAGTTTTCGGTTCGGGAATGGGCATTTTGCTTTCCATAGGAATAATCTATCAATACTATGAAATTCTTGTTAGGGAAAGGGCGGCCGAAATGTATCCCGCTTTTAGGCGGATATTTGGAGAATAAAATACTACGGAAACAACAAAATAGTTATTAGCAATTAAAGAAAACGATAAGAGGATGTAAGCCAAAAGGTGTAAGGATGTTTCCAACAAGCATTCCATACTCAACAATCTTCATATTTCTTTTAGCCGCCACAATCTCTTTTCTCATGACCCTTGTAAACCGTCTTCTAACAAACCCGGAAAACACGAAAGCTTGGAGAAAAGAGGTTATGGATTGGCAGCAAGAATTGCGCAAAGCACAAAAAAGCGGCGACAAGAAAACGGTGGAAAAGCTAATGAAAAAACAAAAACAGATTCTGCAGCTCCAATCTAAAATGATGTGGCAATCAATGAAAGTGACATTGCTCTTTTTCATTCCCCTAATAGTCATGTGGCAAATTTTGGGAGGCTTTTATGGAGCAACCTCAATAGCTTATTTTCCAGGAATTGGATCAGTTATATCTATTCCCTTGTTTGGAAATTTGTTCTCCCTCTTCTGGTGGTACATGTTATGCTCATTACTTTTCAGCACGCTGTTTTCTCATCTATTTGGATTAGTAAGTGTGGAGTGATGTAAAATGCCCAAGCCTTCGCAACGCACAAGAAGCAGAAAACGTGTTAACAAAACTTTGCCTGGCGGCAGCGAAAAAACATACTATAAAAAGGAAACTGGAACACCGCCGCACTGCCATCTTTGTGGACGCCCCCTCTCTGGAGTGCCGCGTAACCAATCAGAACTGCGCAAACTCAACAAAAGCAGAAAAAGAATTTGGAGACCCTTTGGAGGGCAAGTATGCGGCAACTGCCTAAAAACAGCGTTGAGCAAGGCTGTTAGAGTAATCTAATTTTGGGATGGCCATGACAAGAGACCAGCAAGAGACGAAGAAAAAGGCAAAGAAGCCAATTGTCATATGTATCTGCGGGATGGCTGGAAGCGGAAAAAGCACAGTGGCCAAAAAGCTTGCCAGAAAATATGGGTTAAAATACTATTCTGGTGGAGACGCATTAAAAATGCTGGCAATTGAAAGGGGACATCAGCCAATTGAGCATGGGTGGTGGGAAACCGAAGAGGGAATGCGCTTCTTAAACGAGCGGGAGAAAGACCCAAAATTCGATGAGGCTGTTGACAAAAAACTTTTGGAAATCGCAAGCCAGGGAAATGTCATTCTAGACAGTTGGACCATGCCTTGGCTACTTAAAGAGGGCTTTAAAATATGGTTAGAGGCATCCTCTGAAAGAAGGGCGGAAAGAATAGCTAAAAGGGACGGCATAAGCGTTGAAGAGGCTATGGAGGCATTGAAGAAAAAGGAGGAAAAAACAAAGGCAATATATAAGAAGTTGTATGGATTCAGTTTAGGAGAAGATTTTGAACCATTCCACTTGATTTTGGATACAGAAAATTTGAGTGCGCGGGAAGTGTTTCAAATTCTCTGCGAAGTTATAGACAAGGTGGTTTTTGGAAAGCGTACTTCATAAAAACTTTCAATGGTCTTAAAGTGCAATTTAGCGTAAATTTTAAAATTGTTCTAGAGCAAAACTCTATATGTTTTTCTATCGGAATCCAAAGTTTACTTGGGGGAGGCGTACTGAAGTCGACTCACACCATAATAGGAATTTTCTTAATGGCAGCAATTTCTTGCGCTCTCCTCACCTACTTTGGCATGGACCAAAACACTTTTTCGCTAATGCTCTTCAACCTATTTTTTATCTCTACAATATTTCCACTTGAGGGAAAATTATCAAAAAAATTGTTTATGCTGATGATAGGTAATCTTCTCTATTTATTTTGGAACATACTTTCCCATAATTTTGCTTATATAAGCGCTGCTTTTTCCAACAAACTCTTTGATCTGTTTTTTACAATTTTAAAGCCTTACCTCAACATTATTTGGATTGTCTCCTTCTGGTCGATAAGTTTGACCGTGCTAAGAGACGGCCAAAAAAGCGGGGAAAGTCGGATTTGATAATTGAAGTTTTAGAGGCACTCTTTATAATTTTAACAACCTTCATAGGGGCATATCTTGTTCGACATTACATCTTCACTTTATCTGTCTTAAAAAGCAACAATAAAAATAAAGAAATTTCAATGCCTAAAGTGATTATCGATCATCCTCTTGTATCAATTTTAATTCCTGCACGCAACGAAGAAAAGGTCATTGGAAGACTACTTCAAAGAATAACGGAACTCACCTACCCCAAAGAAAAGCTGGAAGTTATAGTCATAAACGACGCTTCAACAGATGCCACTGCAAAAATAGCTGAACAATATTCAAAAAATTACAATTACATTAAAGTTGCAAATAGAAATGCTGAAGAAGGTGGGCGAGGCAAGGCCTCTGCCCTAAATTTTGGATTAAAATTTGCAAGCGGCAAAATGATATTCTGTTTCGATGCAGACTATTATCCCCAAAGAGATTTTATAGAAAAAATCATGCGGGAGTTTGCAGACCCGAAGGTGGGGATGGTTCAAGGCAGAGTAGTCGTTTTAAATGAGCCACGAAACCTTGTTACAAGGCTTGTGGCGCTAGAAAGGATAGGCGGATACCGTGTCGATCAACAAGCACGAGACAATTTAGGATTAATAACGCAATTTGGGGGCACAGCCGGAGGAATCAGACGCGATGTTTTAGAGTATGTGGGAGGGTGGGATGAATCCATGCTGGCCGAAGACACCGACTTGACTTTTCGCGTTTATCTTGCGGGATACAAAGTGCGGTACGTTAACGAAGCAGAATGCTATGAGGAAGCTGTTGAAAGTTGGCGCGAATATTGGAGGCAAAGATATAGGTGGGCAAAGGGCCATATGCAATGTGCCTTCAAACATTCATTAAACGTTTTAAAAAACAGTAAGATAAGTCCTAGAGAAAAGATTGACGGCCTACTTTTATTAAACGTTTACTTTATGCCCATTTTGGTTTTATGTTCATGGTTTTTGGGAATTACATTAATTTTTCTAGGTTCAACGTGGTTGAGTGCTCTTTGGGCAGCCATACCTGTTTCCATCTATAGTTTTGTTGGAAATTTTGCACCCTTTTTTGAAGTTGGTATAGGGGCCTATCTAGATGGCAGAACAAGGGCCCAATGGATAACCCCCCTACTGGTATTCGCCTTTCTATATAACATACCAATATGCACGAAGGCTTTGTTGGACTTGCTTTCATCAAAGATTTTCAAGAAGAGAAACCAAAATGTTTGGTTTAAAACTTATCATTCCGGTGATGGAAATGCTTATATTATGAGTTAGTTTGTAACCTTTAAAACGGTAGTTATGATTCCGATTTCGAATCTAACACTACTTATAATTTGGATTTTGGCCACGTTAACTTTCATCACCCTCATGCTCCTACCAGCCATCTACGAACTGAAGAAACCTAAAGATGCCGGCCCTAGAAGAATCACGGAAAACCCCACACGCATAGAACATCAAACGCAAAGGATGTTAATAATCTTAGATGAAGATGATGTAAACCCGAAAACAGTTAGCGTGTTGTCTGAAATTCTCGTTTCTTTACCCAATCTTGAAACTTAATCATTTCTTTTCTTTAGAAAAAGCTTGGCGCTTTTCCACCTTTCTCTAATTATTTGCATGTTGTCGAGGACATTTCCATAAAGGGAATAGAAAATGTAACAGAGGTATGTGCATCGGGTGCATTCGCTGTGAATTTTACGCATCATATCAAATTTTTCAGAGTCCCAGGCTTCCGGCAAGTCGAAGATTGACGCGATGGGCTCGTATAAGTGGCATCCGGCCACCCTGCCCAAATGATCCACCATAAGGAAGCTTTTTAAAGCCTGACACTTCCAGATTCTTTTGCCATTTAAATAAAATTGTTTTAAGGCTTCAAGCAACTTGTCCGTTATCAGAATGTTGTTATTTTCTCTCTTCAATTTCATTAGAGAATCGCACAATTCCACCATCGCTTTTCTGTCGGTTATTAAAAACTCATCATTTTTTCTCCCAATGTTAAAGAGTGAGCCAGCATCGCCGGAAAAGTCGTAGGAGTATAGGCAATACCAGACAGGAACCTCCTTTTTAAGAAAATACTTTGTGATATCTTCTATTTCATACAGATTCCGCTGTGAAATTGTAGGAGATACGCTCACGCGAATTCCTTCCTTTTGCAAAATTTCAATAGCTTCCAAAGCCTTTTTTAGGGAACCCTTAACACCTTTTATAGAGTCATTTACTTCAGGGTTTAGGCTGTCAACGGAAATTGCGACAAAATCTGCATTGCGTAGGGCGTCGACTTTTTCTGCGGCCATGCTGCCGTTATCATAAACTGTTGTGATAAAGTGCTGTGATGAATAATCAATAATTTCGCCTATGTCGTCTCTTAAGAGCGGGTTTCCACCGGAAATTACAAGTTCAATTACGCCGAGCTTTTTAAGGATGTCTAGACCCCTTTTGACCTCTTTTGTCGATAGCTCCTCTATTTCTTGCTCGCGCCACACGTTGCATCCTTGGCACCTGTAATTGCATTTTCTTGTTATCATCCACTGTGCATGTAGTGGTTTGTTTGATGCTAAAGAGCGAAATGCGATGCTTAAGACTTTATTTGGGTTTAGGACCAAAGGCACACGCCCTTACCATTTAACTTTAAAGGGTTTTAATGAATTATTTTGAGGTTCATAGAAGTTTAAAGCTTTATTAATCCTTTTGTTATGCAAAGCTCTTGTTTTCCAAAATGCCTTTAAACCCAAACCATTGAACAATTCCAAGCCCCACAATTAGCCTAAACCAAACAGTCACTGCCCGAATCAAGACTGTTGCAGCTGCACTCACGTTTAGTGGCATGCTAAACGCTACAAAAAGTGTTGTCATGGCAATTTCTGTTACGCCAACCTCGGCGGGAAGCCCCACCGGGACAGACTTTAATGCGATGATAAGTGAGTGAACGATTATTAGGGGCGCCAGGCTTATGGTGTAGCCCAACGCCTCAAAAACTAAATAGTAAACAATGATGCTGAAAAGCCATGATAATGTTGATGATATAATGGGAGGAATAAGTTTTTTAGGTTTTGCAGATAAAACTTTCAAGGACTCATAAAATGTTTTTACACTTCTTTCAGCTTTTTCCCTCCATTCATCAACGTTCCATCTTTTACCCCCAACACGCCGTAAAAAACCAAAAATTTTGTCTATCAGCTTCCGCATCCAATTTTCCTTAAAAAATAAAATGAAAAATAATATGAGGAAAAAACTTGTTGTGATTACGACTAAAAGCACAAGGCTCTGTATGAGCGACGGAAGTGGCACCCTTAAAATAAGCAGGTATAGCGCGCTTATTGTTAAGGCGCCAATGTTGAGGAGCATACCCAAAATTCTCTGCGTTATGACCGATAACACGGCCTTTCCAGCGTCAACACCATCTTGAGAAGCGAAATAAACCCTTGAAATCTCACCACTAATTGATTCCGCTGGCACCAATAGATCTATGAAGTTGCCGATCCAAGAGTAAATAAAAACTTTTTTGAAAGGTATTGCTGTCGAAAGTGGAGTCAAAAAGTAGTACCAAGCTAACGCAAAGAAAAACATGTCAGTCAGGGTGGCTGCAAACGCAAGTAAATAAGTAATAAGATCTGTTTTTTTCATCACCATTACCATTTCATTAACATTCACAACAAAAATAAGATATAAGACGAAAGCCAAAAGCCCAATTAGGATTAGAGGCATTGTTTTACGCAACAAACTTTTTCTTTTAAGCATTGAAATTTACACCGCATTATGAATGTTCATGTAACCGTCACATTTTGATGTCAGTAAAAACTTATAAAATGACGATAAAGCCAATAACTTTTTCTATCCCAAGCTAAAACAAACTAAATAACAGCTGGCGCCCCAACGGTGAAAACTTGAATATTTGCATGGTTTCAGACCTTTTCGACACACCCTTCGGCGGAGTGTCAAGGGTAATTAAACGCATGTCAGAAAAACTCATTGAAAGAGGAAACTCCATAACCATCATCACATCCCATTACAGGAACAAAACGAAAGTTGAGGGAGGGAAGGGCCTCGCAATTTATAGGCTGCCTTCGTTCGGCATCCCTAAATCTGAAGGGGAGTATACGCTTGCGTTTCCACACTTTAAAAAAGTTTATGAAATTCTCCGAAAAGAGAACATCGAAATAGTTCACTGCCACACCCCTTCCCCGCTAGCCCTCTCATGCGTCTTAGCTGCAAAAAAACTAAAAATTCCGAAAATTGGGACCCACCATTTGCTTGCAGAAACCTTTTCCCTCAACGCTTTGCTTGGAACCAAAAACTTTGAGAACTTCTTCTATGGAATTGTAAATTTCTTTTACAATCAGTTAGAGTTGGTCATTGGGCCAAGCCATTATGCTGTCAATGTACTGAAAGAACATGGCTTGAAAGTGAAATCCGAAGTTGTCAGCAACGGAATTGACTTAACAAGTTTTTCTCCGAAGGGCGGATATGACGATTTTTTCAGAGAATTTAATTTGGACGATGAATCGTGGAAGATTTTGTTTGTTGGAAGACTCATGAAAGAGAAGGGTCTTGACATTCTTTTTAAGGCTTACAAAATAGTCGGTGAGGCGATGCCGAACACCAGACTCATTTTGGTTGGAAAAGGCTATCTCCAGAAGTATTTGGAGAAATTGGCTGAAGAATTGGGTATAAATGAAAGGGTGTTATTCACGGGGTTTGTTTCCGACGAAATGTTAAAGCAAGCTTATTTGGCATCAGACATTTTTGTCCTACCCTCGCGGGCTGAAACTCAAAGTTTGGTTTTGCTTGAAGCGTCTGCCATGGGTCTGCCATTAATAGGGGCTAGGGTAACTGCGATTCCGGAGTTGGTTCGTGATGGATGGAACGGCTACACCTTTGAACCTGAAAACCATGAAGATTTAGCCCGAAAAATAATTAAAATTTTATCAAATGAAAAATTAATGGAGAAGTTTTCGAAAAACAGCTTAAAATTGGCTGAAGAGCATGATTTGAATAAAAGTGTAGATAGGCTTGAGGAAATATATAGAAGTTTACTCCAAAGCGTGAATGACTAAACTGTTGCATTATGGGAAGTCTCTTGAATATTTTTTAAAAGGCGCCCTGCCAGTCATTATGTAGGTGGATCCCATCCACCACCATAGGAGAGATAGTTTTAGGTATCCAACCCTTTCAAATCTCCTCATTGAAACATAGCCTTTTGCGTCGCGAACAAATTTTATCTTTCCACACTTTCTGAGCTTAAAGGACAGATTTACGTCCTCGCAGCTAGCATAATCCTCGTTAAAACCACCGACTTTTTCAAAGGCATTTCTTTTTATGATCACTGCTGTTCCGATTTTCCCGTAACATGTCATCCGAGTTTTTCTGAGAAAGAGATTTGACAGTTCCTCCTTAGCGTATGCGAACCAAGCTTTTAGCTTTGCCTCATTGGGCAGTAGATCGCCATATGCCGCCACAACTTTATGTTCTTTAAGATATGGTAAAACTGTGTCAATCCAGTTTGGAAGAAGCACAACATCCGCGTCTACAAAAAGAAGAAGATTTCCATGAGCCTCTCTTACTCCGAGGTTTCTGCCCGCTGGCATTATGCAGTTTTTGATTATTATTTTGTCTGCGTATTTTTTGGCGATTTCCACAGTCTTATCTTGCGATTCTGAGTCCACTAGGATAATTTCTTTGTTGGTGTATGTTTGATTTTTTAAGGCCTTTAAACAAGGCCTTATATAGCGTTCTTCGTTAAGCGTTGTCACTATTATTGAGACCATATCTGACATGCTTTTGCTCCACGGTAATCTTTTATCAAGATTTGCTGTTAGGATAATTTGATTACTTTTATCATTTATTTTGCAATTAAGAATTATGTAACTTTTTCACCTTCCCTTATGAAGGGCTATCCAAAGATGGTCACAAACAGGACGAGGTAAAGCTTGAGTTTCATTATCTTTTCTTATGAAGGTTCGTTCTTTCGAGTTTTGTATGAACTCGCCAATGATAGAGGCGTAAATTCCATCATTTTTTAGCGTTTTAATTATTTCATCCGCAAATTCTGGTTTAACTGAAATCAGTAGGGCTCCGGAACCGATAAGCTGTAATGGGTCAATTCCAAAAAAATCGCATATCTTAGCGGTTTCTTCTCTTACGAATATTTTTTCCTCAAAAATTTTTACACCCAAATTTGACGCATCCGCCATTTCATGGATGCCACCTAACACTCCACCTTCTGTTGGATCGTGCATGGCGTTTACTCCGCCGGTCTTGTAGGCTAAAAGTGCATCTTTAACAATACTTATGTAATTGTAGAAGTTTTTGGCGTTCCTTAACATTACGGGATCTAAAACCTTTTTGAGTTGCTTCTCTCTGTCCGTGGCTAATATTGCGGTTCCTTCGATGCCGGCACTTTTAGTTAATATCAGTTTGTCGCCGGGTTTAGCGCCTGCTGAAGTTACATAGTTTTTTCCTTCTGTTACGCCCATAGCACAGCCTATAACTATTGGATTTTTCAAGCCTGGAGTTACTTCGCAGTGTCCTCCAACGATGGCTATTTCAAGCTCTTTTGCCGCCTTATCCATTTGCATAGTTATTGTTTCAACAATTTCCCTTCTCGCTCCTTCGGGGAGTAATATACACGATAAAAATAATGTGGGTTCCACACCAAATGTTGCCACGTCGTTTGCGTTAATGTGTATGGCAAGCCATCCTATGCGCTTTAAAGCCCCGGTGATAGGGTCCATGGAAACAATTAGGGATTTGCCGTTAACGTCTATAACTGTGCCATCTAACCCTATGGAAGGTCTGACAATCACTTCCTTGCGCTTAACTCCTAAATTCTTGAAAACAACTTCTTCTAGTAGATTTGCTGGAATTTTTCCAAATGGAAGAGACAATCCATTAGCCTCCTAACAGATTTAGAACTTTGATTTTTCGCTTATTTTTCTTTTAGGTATGGGAATATTCGCCAAACAACTTTTGCTATTGGCAGCGCCACAATTGCCCCTATTACCATTTGCCCAATGTTTACTGGAACCTCCGCTATTGCCACAACTTCAATTTTGAAGAGGGGATAAATCAAAAACGTCTGGTAGAGAAAATATCCAGAAACCATTACGAAACCGCCTACAACAACGGAAAAAACCATCCAACCGAATTCTGGCTCAGCCAAAAAACCTAACGTGCTTATGGATATTGCCACAATCGCCCCCAGCGCCAGCCAAAACTCAACCGGTATGTAAAGATTGTAAATGCTCCAGCCCAAGGTAAGCTCGATTTCACCGCTATAGTATGTTGAGCCAATCCAGCCTAAAAGAATTCCAGCAAAAACGCCTAAAATCATTGTAAGAAGTTTCCACTGAAGTTTCGACCTCAATTTTGGATTCCTTTTCTTTAGCATTCCAACCACAGCTCCCTCACAAGCCTTTATGAAAAGGGTGGCCGGCGCATAATGCGGATAATTCAATATTAAGTCAGCCAGCATGGAGCCTACGCCCCCGCTAAAAGCGCCGACAAATGGTCCGAAGAGTAGGGCGGAGAGAAAAACCATGGACTCGCCTACATTGAAGAAGCCTTCGGTTGCGGGAACATAAATTGAGAAAATTACTGTTACAATGCAAACGAGTGCTGTAAAAACCGCTGTAACTGCAAATTTGAAAGGCTCAATCTTTGATTTTTGCATAACCATCGTTTTAGTATAGTTGTAACTATACTATATTAGCTTTTCATTTACAAAAGCAGTTTTAAATCATCGATCGCCTGCAAAACCTTTTTTCCCCGTTGTGTTATCTTGAAATATTTTCTCCTGTCTCTCCTATAGCTTGCTATCAAGCCTTTCTCGTAAAGTTCTGTTAGGTGCTGGTATATGGCTGCCCTCGTCATGGTTTTTCCAAGCTTCTCCCATAAATCGTAGCCGTAGGTGTCCCTTTCCTTGAGAATTCTTAGGATTTTCTCTTTTGTGCTTATTTCCAAGCCTAAGACTGCTGTTTTCTGCTTTTTTGTCAATGCTTGAAGTATGTCTGTGGCTTTAAGTCCGCTTCCAGTTATGAGGCACACTACGCTTTCGTCCTTGTCAATTTTTCCTTCTCCGACAAGCTTTTTAAGGGCGGCAATTTCAGCTGAGCTTGCTGGTTCTGCAAACATTCCTTCCAGTTTGGCTATCTCAAGTTCTGCAGCGAAAATTTCAGGGTCTGAAACCGTTAGGGCGATTCCTCCAGATTCTTTTAGCGTTTTTATTGCGAACTCACTTTGCAGTGGATTTTTAACAAGGAGGGCGAGGGCTTGCGTTGAAGGTTTTGAAATTTTAGAGGCTGCTGCTTGGTTTTTTAAAAAAGCCTTAACTATTGGCGCGCATCCTTCTGGTTGAACGCCAACCATTTTCGGAAGGGTTTTTGAAAGCCCAAGCAGCTTAAGTTCTTTAAAGCCCTTCCATATAGAATAGATTGTTCCACCGCTTCCCATTGAAACTATAAACCAGTTTGGCGTTCCGAACTGCTCATAAACTTCGTAGGCAATTGTCTTTTGCGCTTCAATCACCAGTGGGTTTAACTCTGCAGTTGCCTGATACCAGCCCAACTCCTCAGCCAGCTGTTCAGCACGCTTTATTGATTCATCGACTGTTTCGCCAAACTCCTCAATAACAGCATCATACACAAGCATTTGGGCAAGCTTCCCAAAATCCACAAGCTTTGGCACAACAAGGTGGCATATCAACCCCACCTTAGCGGAGTAGGCGGCAAGAGAGGCTCCAATATTCCCCATGGTCGCGCATACCAAAGCCTTATAATTTAAGTCTAGGGCGTTTGATGTTAGAAGCGCTGCAGCACGGTCTCTATAGGAGTTTGTTGGATTCCTCGTTTCATCCTTTAAATATAAGGCTTTTAAGCCAAAGCTCCTTGCAAGCCTCTCAGCCTTATGCAAAGGTGTTCCGCCCTCGCCGAGACTTACGGTGTTCTGCACCCTTGGAAGTAAAGCCCTATACCTCCAGAAGCCAAATTCGCCTGAAAACCTAATTTTCTGATTTTTAGGCGGGCTAACCTCATATTCTAATGCCGCGCCACATTTTTTACAATTACTTTTGGGCGAATGCTCTGGAAAAAATTCGCCGCATCCAACGCATTTGAGCCTCACCATCGCTGCCTTCATTGATGCATAACCACTTTATATAGTTCAATCCACCACAAACTATTCAATGCAAAAGGGCTTTTTAGTGTTTATTATATGAGAAAATGGGAAAAGCTAAATTTGAGTTTGCCTTGATAGTAGGCAAATTGTGGGTTGATTACAATGAGCGAGAAAGTTAAGGAGGACCCTGTTAAACTGCACAAAGATGCAAACACACTTTACGAGACTGGCAAATATAAGGAGGCAATGGAAAAGTTTCTACAAGCTTCAGAATTATATTATAAGGCCAATGACTTCTTCGACTCAACGTCCATGCTCTTTAAAGCAGGCGAATGCGCCTACATGCTGAAAGACTATGAAAAGGCTGTTGAACATTTTTTGAAGTCCGCGGAAATATCATTCAACAAAGGCTTCGACAGATTTGGGGTCAGCGCCCTAGAATATGCAAGGGACTGTTACATCGCTTTGAAAGAAGACGAAAAAGTCAAGGAGCTTGAAAAGAAAATAAAAGAAGTGAAAACAAAGCTGGAGGCTTCATTCTAATAGATTTTCGGCGGCGGCTCACCCTTCCATTTTAAACGAAACAGTTTTTATCTTCTATTTTTAACTAAATGAATTGAGGCGGGTTTTAAAAGGTCAAGTTTTATGCAAACTCCTTTCAGAAGCCTAGTTGAGCTCTGCGAAAAACTTGAGGGGACACGCAAACGCCTTCAAATGATAAACCTTGTAGCAGAATTCCTAAAAAATTTGGAGGCGCAAGAAATTGAACCAGCCATTTCGATGATTTTGGGCAGGCCATTCCCAAAATGGAGCCAGCAAACCCTTGACGTTAGCTGGGCAACCTTAAGCGAAATAATAAGGCGAATTACTGGCGTAGAATGGAAAGTTTTCTTTGACGCATTCAGCAAAACAGGCGATGTTGGAGCGGCAACAAAAATAGTGTTTGAGGAAAGCAAAGTGAAGAGGCAAAAAACCCTTTTTGAAACAACATTAACGATACTGGAAGTTAGGCGCAGCCTAAATGCTGTGGCTGAGGCTTCAGGCTTGGGTTCAAGGGAAAAGAAGGAGCGTGCAGTTGAAGCCTTGCTGAGTTTGGCTTCACCTTTGGAGGCTAAATATCTTGTTAAAATTTTCATTGGCGAAATGCGCACTGGCTTTCATGAAGGATTAATGGAGCAGGCTGTCGCAAAAGCGTTTCAAATTCCTCTCGAAATCGTCCAAAAAGCAAGCATGATTGTCGGCGACATTGGGGAGGTTGCTGCCATCGCCAAAACAAGCGGAAAAGAAGGCCTACTAAAAATGGGTTTTAAGGTTTTTAGGCCAGTCAAGCTTATGTTGGCTCAGATGGCTAACGACGTCAAAGAAGCCCTAATAGAGCATGGTGGAAAAACAGCTTTTGAATACAAGTTGGATGGGGCAAGAGTTCAAATTCACAAATTTAATGATGAAGTTCGAATTTTTAGTCGAAGGCTAACGGACGTAACTGAAAGCTTGCCTGAAATAGCTGAAATCGCAAGAAAAAACATTAAGGCGAAGGAAGCAATAGTAGAGGGCGAAGTAATAGCAATAAATGGCCTAGGCCACCCAATTCCCTTCCAGCATTTAATGCGGAGATTTAGAAGAGTTCATGCAGTAGAAGACATGGCTGAGAAAATTCCAACAAGGCTTTACCTATTTGATATTTTATACCTTAACGGAGAAAATCTAATCTCAAAGCCATATTTAAGGCGAAGAGAAATACTAGCGGAAATCGCCGGAGAAATACCCCTAACAAAACAGCTCATCACAGACAAAATAGAAGAAGCTGAACAATTTTTGAAAGAAGCCATAGACGCTGGCCACGAGGGGCTCATGGCCAAAAAACCAGATAGCCCATACACGCCAGGAATCCGCGGAAAACGCTGGCTCAAAATAAAGCCGGTACTCGAACCCCTAGACCTCGTCATAGTTGCGGCTGAATATGGCTACGGCCGAAGACACGAGTGGCTTTCAGACTATTATTTGGCAGCCCGGGATGCCAAAACAGGCGAGTTTTTGACAGTTGGTAAGACATTTAAGGGGTTAACCGACGCGGAAATTATCGAAATGACCAATAAACTTAAGAGTCTGACGATAAAGGAGGAAGGCAGAAGAGTTTTAGTTTTACCAAAAATTGTTGTTGAAGTAACATACAACGAAATTCAGGAAAGCCCAAAATACAAGTGTGGCATGGCCTTGCGCTTTGCAAGAATAAACCGCATAAGAGAGGATAAAGCTCCAGAGGAAGCAGACACCATAGAGAAGGTTAGGGAAATTTATGAAAGGCAGTTTTTGAAAAAGGGAAAATATAAAACCGATCTGTTAAAACCTAAAGGGTGAGGGAAACGCTAAAATGAGCACACCGCGGAAAAAAGAGTTTTACAACACGTTTTACAGCCGACAAATCGTCTTAAAAGAGCTTGGCAGAAAAGGCCAGGAAAAGCTGGCGAAATCGAAAGTTGCTGTTGTAGGACTTGGCGGCTTAGGCACGGCTTCTTCCCTTTACCTTACGCTTGCCGGAGTTGGATACATACGTTTAATAGACCAAGACACGGTTGAGTTGCACAATTTGCATAGGCAAGTCCTCTACAGCCCAGACGATTTACACTATCCAAAGGTTGAGGCTTCAGCAAAAAGATTGGAAAAAATCAATCCGCTGGTGAAGGTTGAGCCAATCCCAGAAAACATAAACTCGCAGAACGTTGAAAAACTTTTGGGAGAAGTGGACTGCGTTGTTGACGGTTTGGACAACATGCGAACACGCTACTTAATTAACCGTGCATGTGTAAAATTGGGTATACCCTATGTTTTTGGGGCCGCAATAGGAATTGAAGGAAATCTCTCAGTTTTTAATCCACCAAAAACTCCTTGTTTAGAATGCGTGTTCCCAAACATTGAAGACAGCCAACTTCTGACATGCGATGTTCGAGGAGTTTTAGGAACAACGCCCGGAATCATCGGAACCATGCAAGCCATGGAAACAATAAAACTTCTCGCTGGAATAGGCTCAACATTAAGCGGCAAACTCCTAATATGCGATTTCAACGACATGTACTTCACAACAATCGACATCTTCAAAAGGGAAAACTGCCCAGCATGCAAAGGCATAAAACCAGAAGAAAAACCAGAAAAACTCGTCTGGCTCTGCGGACGCAACACAGCCAACATAAACCCAGAAAAACCATTAAAACTAAACCTAAACGAAATCTACGAAAAAATAAGGAAAAACTTCCAAATCCGCTTAAAATCCCAAATGGCAATAATCTTCAACTACAAAAACTTCGAAATAAGCTTATTCAACAGCGGCCGCATGCTAATAAAAAACGTCAACAACGAAGAATCAGCCCTAAAAATCTATGAGGAAGTTCTCCAAAAACTTCAAATCAACAAAAATAACCTTTAATACAATCAGACCAAAACTTCTATTATAGAAATGCCGGGGTGGCCGAACGGTTCAGGCGGCTGCCTGCAGAGCAGCTATATGTGGGTTCAACTCCCACCCCCGGCTCCATGAATGAACCATGGCTTAGTTAACGTTAAGCTTATTCTGTCTTCTCAAGCTTTTATTGAGCAGCATGTGAACATTGCGTTACGTTTTCAAGTTCTCTTTTTTATGAGAACTTAACATTAGAAGGTGGATGGTTGCAAGTAAATCTTAATAGCATAGAGCCATATTTTAAACGCTGCGTTAAAAGTTGTCGCCTTAATTGTTAATTTTCCTTGCCTTTGCGTGTCAGATCCTTTCTGTTTTTAGTGGCGAGCATGCTTCTTAGCTTGTCGGAAGCTGCATAAACGGCACAAACCCTGTTGCTCTGTAAATCTTGCATAATAGGGCCCTATTTTGCCATGTTCCAGTGTACACGTTTAACGCTCACGCATCCCCATCCCCCACTGTCTCAGTTCTGAGTGGAATTGAGGCCTGAACCTTCCGCCAGTATTAAGGATTAATGGATAATCTTTCGCCAGCTCAGGCTGAGCCAACGGGCTTTCCCACGGCTCAACGTAAAAGGGCAGGGGATCTCGGCCTAACTGTTTAAAGATCGTAACCCAAATTTCAGCTTTGCCCGTGGGGGTTGCAAATCCCCTCGGTCTTCCTGTTTCGCTTTCTATTGCTGACATTTAAAATATGGCTACATTTAAAATATTGCTGACATTTAAAACTTGGTGTTCTAATTTGAGGGACTGTTTTCCACCAAAAATTCACATATCTTTGCCTCCAAGGGAGCAGCCTCGCTGGAACCTCTATTCCTATGACGCGCATGTCCCAAGCCAATGTTTTCAAAATATACTTCAGCACCATGTTTTGTGGCAATATCAACCGTTCTATCAGTTTTTATTATTTTTCCTGGTTCTTGCTGGTATATTTGGCCTTCTTGTGTTAGGTTGCTGCTTCGTTGTATTACAAGTTTTTATTTATTTTGGTCCTTAAACTTTATTGATTCCAGTGTAATAGTATTGATGTAAAAGAGGTAATAGTTGAATGTTTAAGAAAGCTTTGATTACTAATGGCGATTACCGTCATACCTTGGCAATAATAAGAGCTCTTAACGAAGAATGCGAAGTTCATGTGGGTTCAGAAAGGCCAAGGGCTTGTGGCTTCTATTCCAAATTTGTTAAGGGAAGAATGCTTTACACTGTTAACTCGCCAGAGAGTTTTGCAGCGTCCATTAATAAATATTTAAGAAATAAAAGAGTCGGTGTGCTTATACCTGTTGGTGATACGTGCTACTTTTATTCTTCTTTGTTAAAAGATAAAATTGAGGCAACAGTTCCTGTTGCTGACATCGAACGCATGCAAATCGCCAGAAACAAAGTGAAAATGGCGGAGGAAGCTCGCAAGGTAGGGTTTAATGTTCCTAAAATTGTTGAGACTCCTGAGTACTTTCCAGTTGTTTTCAGACCCGTAAGTGGTAGAGGAAACCTAAAGTTCGTTAACAATAAAAGAGAGTTTTTAGAAGCAAGAAAATTTTTCGAGGAGAGAAAAATTCCGTTTTTCATTACAGAATACATTGATGGCGAAGAAAACTACTCTTTTGCAGGCTTGTTTAATGAAGGAAAACTGCAAGCCTTTTTTATGTATAGAGAAATTAGAGAATATCCATTAACTGGGGGTTCCGCAACTTATGCCATCAGCACATACGATGAAGAAATAAAAGGTCGATGTCAAAAACTTTTAGAAGATTTGAAATGGCATGGAGTTGCCATGGTCGAGTTTAAAATTAACCCTCAGGGGGAAATGTATTTTATGGAAGTTAACCCAAAGTTTTGGGCAAGTTTAGAATTGGCAATCGTTAGCGGAGTAAACTTCCCCCTTCTCCTTCTAAAAATGGCTGAAGGCGAAAAGATAAATCAACCAAAATATTTAGTTGGTGTACGCTTCCGCTGGCTATTGGAAGATTCCCTAAATTTTCTATCAAAACCAAACAGTGAGTTCATAAAATGCTTTTTCGAAAAAAATTCAATAGACATCCATTTGGACGACTTGCCGCCACACGTTTTTAGAACATTTCAAACATTCCAGCGCATACTCCAAGCAAAAAAGAGGTTGAAAACATTTAGACTGGGATATCCTTACGGAATCCCTTTAAGAAATCCCTTTCTTAAGGTTTAGAACTCAAGAAGATCTCGCTATAGTCGAAATTTGGATTGTTAGGTATTGCTATAATATTCTTTTTTAATGATAAATTGGGGTTTTCATCGACGGCATAAGGCATCTTAACTTGTACGCGGAAATTACTAAAAGTTGAAAGTGTTTCTTGCACGTTTCCAATTACTATGAGGGGGATAAAAGGTGATGTGGAAACATTTTTAGTTTCGATTATCTTAACATTCTTAAACGTTCTACACCATTTTTTGAAGGCTTCATAGTTTTCTTTTCTCCTCTCTTTATATTTTTCCAATTCATTTAAACCATGCAACGCAAATATTAAAGAGATTTTGGATATTGCATTTTTGTTTAACGTATAGGGAAAACGAGAACACGTTGAATGTTCAAAATGCCAAGTGTTCAACTTTGATATCAGTGATAGAGATTCTTTTCGCATTATTTTGCATATTCTTTTAAAAAATTCAAAAAGATAAAGAAGCTCTTGGTAAAAGGACAACTTTTCTGGATCAACTCTTAAATTAAACTTTTTCCTTTTTAAAAGCAAGGCTCCTCCCATGACCCCCCATATATCTTTGTTATTAAAGCTTAGAATGACAGCATCAGTCTTAGATGGTGGCTTAAGATCTATACATTGCGCATTATCAAAAATAATGAGAACTTCTTCCTTTCTTTTTTTGACAAGGTTAGTTGTTCGAATGAAAACATTATCGTAACTGCCGAATATTGGAGCAAAAATTACCGCTAAAGTTTTATCAGACACCTTTGCAATCACATCCTTTATTACTGGTCTAAAAAATTCATCTGTCTCGTATCTTACTGGAATGAGATTAGATTTAACAACTGCTTTATCCACCACGTTACAAATATAATTTGGAATTAAAACTTCACATGCGCTTTTGACTTGGTTCATATTCTTGGCGTAAATCAAAAAATTGTAGAGCGCAGATCGACCTGAGTCCACTAGGATAGCATCAAAATTTTCATACATAGCCTCTATTTTGGATGCAACCGTTTTTAATAAAAAACTCTTTGGCAGAAAATATCTAATAAGCGCTGGAAATAATTTTGATAAAGGAAAATAGAAAGTGTACAAGTTAACGAATATCATTTTAGAACCTCTTGAATAATAGGATTTTATAGTCGCTCCAAGTATATTCTCCAAGTTTTGCCAGCATGCCTTCTCCAACTTTGAATAGTATCCGTGTTTGATATTCAGTTAAAGATTTGTCATTACTTACAAAGATTCTTGTAGGCCAAAAAAGCATGCCTCCTTTCTCTAATAACTTCAAACCGTTTCTCTCTACATACTTTATTACCTCATCAGCAGAAATTTTAGCCCTAGCTAAAAGATTGCTGTTGTGGAAAGCATCTATCATAAGAAGGTACCCCCCTTCTCCAAGCATGGCTATGCAATTGTTTATCGCTTTAAACATCTTTTGTATATCTCTGATCATAGAGAAAACCGCCGAGGATACTATCAAATTATATTTTTTGTCAACTAAGTAGTCCTGGGCTGAGGATGAAATATAATTAATTTGAGAATGCGGATTTACTTCTTTTGCAAGTTTAATCATTTCAGGGAAGTCCACCGCGTCAATTTGTTGAAACCCTAATTCTACAAGAAACTTTGAAATGTCGCCTTTCCCGCATCCTATATCTAATACATACCCACTCCTTTGTATTTCATATTTCTCAATTAAGCTTCTAATAACTTCAAACTCCTTTTCACGGAAACATTTATTATAATAAACATTGTACCAAAACAGCGAGTCAGAGGGAGACGCCCTTTTTCTCCAATACTCATCAGAGTCGTAATGGCGATAAGTAAATATTCCTTTTAACATATTTCTAATGATCTTAACTTTTAGGGCTAAAAACTGGCTTTTTTTATTATAAATCATGCCCATACCATACTGCATTATGCTTTTAAAAATATTTATCGAAATGCCTTCATATTCTTTTTCGGAAAGCTACATTTCAAGATTTAATGCTTTCAAAAGTTAAGCTAAAATAAGTAATGTGTAAATATAAAAAGCACATAAACCTAACAGGAAGCGAAAAAATGGAAAAATTAAATGTTTTAGTGGTTCATGATTTTGATGACCCCCTCTATACTAGGCGTACGTGCTTGCGAAGGGCTTTTTGGTTAGTAGTTTACGCTCTGTTCGGCTGGTCTCAACGTGTAAGAAATAAAATGCCCAAATGGTTATTATACGAAAAATACAGCCAAGCAAAAGCCATAGCTTTGCTAGATAAAATGTTAGGCGTCAACGCTGTCTTTGCCTTCAGAGAAGAAGTGAATAAAACCTTTCCAACACTAAAAAATGAAATAGAAAAACTGGGTTTTCAAGTGGTTAACCATTGGCATTTAAAAGAACCAAGAAAAGGATATAACGAGTGGAAAGCGCAGGAGCATGGGACAAAATAGTAGACTGCACTAAAACATACTTGAATTATGATAGACACTATGTCATGCTTGGAGAGAAAGTCATACCAGACGAAGGAACAAACGTAATCTGGCATGTTGACCACATGCCCTACAACCTCTTTTACTATCTAGAATTTCTCAACTCCATGAAAGAGAAAGATAAGCAGAAAACCGCCTACAACAATACAATTAAATATTCTAATGATTCTAATGGGCCGGGCCGGAGTTGAACCGGCGACCTCAGCCTCGTAAGGGCTGTTTTAGGCTTCTTGTGGCGAGTGTCCTAACCAGGCTAGACGACCGGCCCCCTCTTCTGTGTTTTAGAAAGGGCTTGTTTTTATTTAAAGTTTGGTTGTTGGGAATAAATGTTTGGGTGTGCTTCTAATATCGTATTTGTGGCGATTGCGGGGGTATGGTTAAAGTATTTTTCCGAATGTCGTTGCTATTAAGCACAGGTCTAAAATGTTTATAACGTCGTCTTTGTTGACGTCTGCCATGGGGTTCCATCTTGGATGCCCGGGATAAGACAAGAATGCGGCAGCCACGGTGGCCAAGTCTTCAATGTTTACTTTGTTGTCATAGTTTAAGTCTGAAAGTATAACGGTGATGGATCCGTTTATTACGACGTATTCGTTTGGCCAAATCATAACAGACGTTGGGGTCACAAGGTGAACATCTGCAATTTCTATTGGAGAGTTGCCTTGAAGCAACGCTTTGAAAGTGGCGGTGACTAAGGTTCCGTTACCTTTGCTTCCAGTTTCAGGCGCCAGTAGCGTTAGCCCGACGTAGCCGTAGCTCCCCTCGTTTCGAAACTCGCACCCGGCAATAAAGATATTGCTTGGATCAATCTGGGGGGTTAGGAAATGGCCTTTTGGCAGCTCGATGCTTATACCTTCCAATATTGTCTCATTGTAGTACAGTTTAAATTCATAGCCAAAGATTTCTTCCCTTTCTAGAGGGACATTTATGTTTATATCAACAGTAAAGACAGCCCCTAATTCCACGACGCGCTTCTGGGGATTCACAAAAATTGTTATCTTATCAGGCAAAAATTCTAAACCATTAGCTGCCAAAGTAGATGACACGAATAGAACCAGAGCCAAAGTCAAAACAAACACGAAATTTTTGACCATCCCATCCCAATTAAATTTTATATATTCCAAAATATATAATTTTTCATTGATAGTGTACAAAATCATTGTACTTGAAGAAAAATCTCTTGGATTACGAATGCGTAAATTATAAATTGTATAAGTGAAATACTTTTGTCGGAGAAGGTCGTAGAATTGGAGCAATGATGGAAACGTGTCTATATGGGAGGCTTGGTATTACGCTTGGGAGAATGATTATTGGTGACAGCAAGGCTATGAGAACCCTGGCTTGACGATAATGGCAATCATTTACCAAACTATGTGGAAGGAGCCGACAAGCCGGATTCTGGTGACGGTTTGTTTTCGATGGAACTTACTTTGGCCCCGGAAACTTGAAAACGGCGGACGTCAACGATGATGCAATAGTTAACATAATTGACGTGACTATCGTGGCAACCGCCTACGGATCCTACCCCGGGCATCCCAAATGGAATCCGCTGGCGGATTTAAATAATGATCAAGTTCTCAACATCATAGACGTAAACCATGTTGCTTCCCACTTCGGAAAATGGTATCCAACAGGAAGCTCTAAAACGACGCAAAATTCTGCGCTCTCAGAAGAAGGAATAATAAATCTCTCCATAATTACACGCAAAAATAATATGTTCTCAGTCGACGTGAACATTGCTGGTGTTACCGATCTCTATGGCTACGAGTTCAAAATATATTACGGTAGAGCAGCCCTTAACTGTGTTGATATTAACATGCCAAAGAAACACTTCTTAGAACCAATAAATGACCCGAACAACATCTACATTGTAAAGATGGAATTTGACAATGCATACAACGCCACGCACGGACGAATATGGATCGCAGTTACACTCTTAGGAAACGAACCTGGAAAGACCGGAAAAGGAACCCTTGTAACCATCACTTTCGCTGGCAAGGCTAAAATCAACCCGATCATCTCCATCCAAGATATCATACTAGTCAAAGCTGAGAACCCAAGCATAGAAACATAGCTATCAACGCCATATCTCCCACGCCCAAGACCTCTTTTTATGATCAAAACATGCTCAACTAACTGAACGGTTAGGCATAGTGCAATAGTCGGTGAGCAGAAATCTTGACAAACATTTAAGAGGCTCAACCCTTTCTCTAAATTTTATCTCTAAATTTTAGAAAGGGGTATGTTTTTATTTTAAAGTTTAGTTGTTGAGATAAATATTAGGGTATGCCTTTAATAATGATGAATGACAACTAGCGTTTCATGGCACTTGTGGAGATGAGGAAATTGAAGAGAATCTTAGTTACTGGTGCGGGTGGTCCGGCGGGCGTGAATTTTGTTATGTCGCTTAGGATTGCGCCGGAAAAAATTTTTATAGTTGGCACCGAAGCTGATGAATATTTTGTCCATCTAATTCCTGTGGAAAAGAAATATTTGGTTCCTAAAGCTACAGAAGCCGACTACATTGATAGGCTTAATGAAATTGTGGATAAAGAGGATATAGAATTTATTCACGCCCAGCCTGATGTTGAAGTTTCTGTGATTTCCGAAAACCGTGAAAAGTTAAAAGCCCGGGTATTTTTACCTTCGAAAGACACCATAATTAAATGTCAAGATAAATTGGAATCCGCAAAAATATGGCAGAAAAACGATGTTCCAGTTGCAAGGTTTTTAGAAGTCCGTGAGGCGGCGGACGTAGACGAGGCTTTTAGGGAATTAGGAACTCTCATATGGATAAGGGCGAGACACGGGGCAGGCGGCAGGGGAAGCACATTAGCCAATAATAAGGAAACAGCCCTATCGTGGATTAAATATTGGAAATCCCGCAAAATGGACTGGGAATTCATAGCACAAGAATATTTACCCGGGAGAAACATAGGCTTCCACAGTTTATGGAAAGACGGCGAGCTCGTAACGTCGATGGCAAGAGAACGCCTCGAATATATTTATCCAAACCTTGCGCCTTCGGGTGTTACTGGCACGCCAGCAGCCCAAAGAACAATACATGACGATAAAGTAAATGAAATTGGAACAAGAGCGGTTTTAGCCATCGACCCAAAATTTAATGGAATCGCATGCGTAGATTTAAAAGAAAATCGGAAGGGCACACCTTGTGTGACGGAAATCAACGCTGGAAGAATGTTTACAACATCCTACTTCTTCTCTTACGCAAGCAAAATTTTACGTGGAGACTATTACGCAAACATACCATATTTATACTTAAAACTAGCGTTTAATGAAGAGATTCCAGAAATACCAAAATACAACATCTTGCCAGAAAACATCTATTGGATTCGCCACATCGACGCGCCCGCAAAGCTAGTTAAAGATGGAAAAATCATTGGGGAAATGTACCGTTGATTAAAGCCGTAATCTTCGACTTCGACGGTACGCTAGTTCATTTACAAATAGACTACGACAAGCTTTTCAAGGAGCTCAGCAAAATCACGCGAATAAAAAATGTGCGTCCATTAACGAAAGTAACAGCCCAATTGGATGAAGAAACAAAACAAAAGGCTTTTAACGTTTGGAATAGAATTGAACTTGAAGCCATAACAAACATGAAAGTAAACAGTGAAGGAATGGCCCACTACCAAAGATTTTTAGAAAAAAGGAAGGCTCTTGTGACAATGCAAGGTAAACCTTTTTTGGAAATCGCCTTAAAACGTTTAGGCATTTCCTTCGATTATATTGTCACGAGAGAAGATTCTTTAGACAGAGTCAAGCAGCTTGAAATTGCTGCAAAAAAGCTTAGAACTCTGGCACAAAACATTCTTTTTATTGGAAACACTGATGGAGATATGATTGCAGCGAAAAATTTTGGATGCCAATTCTTGAGGGTTAAAAATGAAAGTTTGGTATGACGCCGGCACCGGAAAACATGTTAGATATGGAGTTGCCATCGCCAAAAAACTCCGAAGCCTCGGTCACGAAGTTATTCTAACAACCAGAAAACATCCAGACACATTAGCACTAGCAGATTTTTTAGGAGAAAAATTTATTGTCGTTGGACGTTACAACCCAAAATCTTTGCTGACGCGGGTGAAAGAAGGCGCACGCCGTCAACTTTTGTTCTGCAAAATTTTTGAGAAAAAAGAGTTTAACATTGCCATCTCGCACGGCTCGGTAGACCAGTGTAGAGTTGCCTTTGGATTGGGAAAACCAATAATTACAACGCTTGATACTCCGTACGCCGAAGCGGTTCATAGGCTTACACTTCCACTTTCAAACTACATTGTAGCCTCGAAAGCCATTCCCAAAAAAACTTTACAAAAATACGTTGTTCAAGGAGAAATAATATCCTTTGACGGCGTGGACGAAGTTGCTTGGATAAGAGAGTTTAAACCTAAAATAGCGTATGACTTTGGAAAACCACTAATTGTAGTTAGGCAGCTTGAAGAAAAAGCAGCTTACACGAAAAAGGCGGTGGATATGCTTGCATTAGCAAAAGACTTAACACGGCTTGGAAAGGTCGTGTTTCTATCGCGATACAAGCACAGAAAAATTAAGGGGTTGATTATCCCAAAAGAATTCGTGGACTCCGCCAGTCTTGTTGCAAACGCAGACCTCTTTGTCGGTGTTGGAGGCACAATAACACGCGAAGCAGCATTACAGGGAACACCAGCCATAATTGTCGATACATTTCAAAGGCAATACGTAAACGATTTCCTTGCAAAAAAGGGATTCCCAATATTTAGGACAAGAATGTCAAATGCCACCAAACTCGCCGAAAAACTTCTAGGCAAAAAAAGAGACGTCAAGCACTTGCTCACGGAACTTGAGAATCCAGTTGATGCAATTGCAAAGCTTGTAGAAAAGTTGAATGCTTTAAGACGCTAACAACTTTATATCCACCACTAAACATTCTATAATGTTTCCGGTGAGAACCATGCCAAAAGAAAGCGTTTTAATTGTTGGCTTAGGCCAAGTGGGACACGCACTTTTTGAATTATTCAGGGAAAGCGGAAAATTTGATGTTTATGGCTTTGATTTGGATGAAGAGAAAACGCGGAGTATTGTTGGCGATGTTGGTTATCCCAAAACCATTGACATAATGCATATTTGTTACCCGTGTATAGAGCAAGAAAACTTTGTTAAAGCAACATTGGATTACATAAAGAAGTTTAGGCCTAAACTAACAATAATTGAAAGCACCGTTGCCCCCGGGACAACTCAAAAAATTTTTGAATTGGCAAAATCTCCCATTGTAAATTCGCCTGTTCGCGGAATGCATAAAAACCTTGAAACCATGAAGAGAGATATTCTCTTTTGGAAAAAATACATAGGTGCACCGACAAAAGAGTTAGCTATAGCCGCAGAAAAACATTTTCAGAAGCTTGGGTTGAAGACGAAAATTTTGAAAAGCCCCATTGAAACTGAGTTAGCCAAATTGTTTGAAACAATTTATAGGGCTTGGATGATTGCATGTTTTCAAGAAATGCACAGAATTTCCCGGCATTTCAAGGCGGATTTCAACGAAGTTGTAGACATGCTTGAAGACATACACCGCGCGCGCTTAAACAAGCCCCTTCACTTTCCAGATGTTATAGGCGGACACTGCCTCATTCCAAACACAGAGCTACTATTGAAAAGTTACGATTCAGAGTTCCTACACTTAATACTAAAGTCGAATGAAAAACGCAAAGAAGAGATAAAAGATGAAACTGTGAGGTTAGAAGTTGAAAAAGTCAAAAAAAGAGTTGAAGCCTTGGAAAAGGAGTTATCTGAAAAAGTCTGCAAACAACTTTGAGAAGTTAAAGGGATGTTTGCCTAAACTCTATATAAAACGAATAATTAATTAGAAACTGTGAAGTTTACTTGTGCGAAACATCGGATTACAATGAGATTAAAGAAGAAAAGCGTTCATGGGATGAAAAAGCAAAAACTGTAAAGGATGAAATTGAGCTTCGGGGAGCATTAAAGAATTCAGCCGCCCAACTGGGAAGGAGCATAGCTCAAATTTGCAGATTTTTCGGTGGTGGAGGAAGCAAAAACTTGTTTCTTGATGTTGGGTGTGGCAATGCATTATTCACTTTTCCAATGGCGGATATTTTCGAGTTTGTCGTTGGCATTGACATTTCAAAGGATATGATTAAGCGATGCCAAGAAAAGAGGGCAAATTTAGATTTTATTATGGGTTCTGCAACAGATCTTCCGTTTAAAGATGGCGTGTTTGACGCTATTCAAAGTCTTTCTCTCCTGCAGCATTTAAGGACAAAATTAAATGTAGAGAAAACTTTAAGGGAAGTTTCACGGGTTGCTTCGCACAAATCTAAAATTTTTCTGACATTTTGGGATACGCCAAACTCGCCCACAAAATATGTCAGGCAGATTTTAAAAAGCGAAGGATACAGAGTGCAGCAGTCTTGGATTTCAAAATTTCAATTTACTGGGCTTCAATTGACAAAATATGTCAAACTAAAATGCTTTAGAAAATGACAATTTGTGAATGGAATGGTTTATTAATTTAATGAAGGAAATTTGCTTCGACGGTGAAAAAATGCAAAAAACAATCCCGCCAGTTAAGCCCTATTTTCCAAAAGAGGATATCGAAGAATTAAAGGGGCATTTGGAGAAAATTCTTGAATCTGGAATGCTTACTCTTCACACATACACGCGACAATTTGAGGAAAAATTTGCGCAACTTTGTGGCGTAAAGCATGCTGTTGCTGTTAACTCCGGAACAAGCGCCTTAGAAATTGCTCTACGCGCCCTAAAACTTAAGGCCAGCGACGAAGTGCTGGTGCCGACAAACACCTTTTCGGCAACAGCTGCAGCAGTAATCTTTGCGGGAGCCAAACCTAAGCTGACAGACATAAACCCAGAAAACCTTTGCATAGACGTTGAAAACGTTCAGAAAAACATAAGTTCGAAGACAAAGGCGGTGATTGCGGTTCACATAGGCGGATTAATATGCCCAGAAATAGAGCAGATAAGAGAAATTTGTCAAGAAAAGAAAATTTTTCTAATTGAAGATGCTGCACACGCCCAAGGCTCAACAATAAACCAAAGATCAGCGGGTTCTTTAGGCGATGCTGGATGCTTCAGCTTTTACCCAACCAAAGTGATGACCACAGGCGAAGGTGGAATGATAACAACAGACAACAACGAAATAGCTGAAAAGGCCCGAATCCTTAGGGATCAGGGTAAAGAAAACTTTAACAGTAGCATAATCGTGGAGTTAGGGTATAACTGGCGATTGCCAGAAATAAATGCGGCAATAGGTTTAACCCAGCTCAAAAGGCTTCCGGAAATCATTAAAAAGCGTAATGCAATCGCGAAATATTATGACAAAGCACTGAAAAAACTTGATGGAATAAAACCCCTAGAAACTCCAAACAACATCGTTAACAACTATTATAAGTATGTGGCTTTCTTGGATCAAGGCTTGGATAGAGAAAAGCTGAAGGAAAAGCTGAAGGCTAAGGGCGTGAGTTGCAGCGGAGAAGTCTACTGGCCGCCACTTCACCTGCAGCCAGTTTACAAGAGGTTATTGGGCACGAGGGAAGGCGACTTTCCAAACGCTGAAGATTCATGTAAAAGGATGGTTTGCTTACCTTTATATGCTCAGATGACAATAGAAGATGCACAATATGTGGTTGAAAAGCTGAAAGAAGCCGTGTCTGAAATCTAAAGAGGGTGATGAAACTTTGAACATTCTTGTTACAGGCGGCTCAGGCTTCATTGGAAGCCACGTGGTTGATAAACTTGTGGAAGCTGGCCATTCCGTCCGAGTCTTTGATGAACGCAAACCCCTCAGGGATGACATTGAATGGTTTAGGGGAAACCTCCTAAAAGAAAACGAGATTTTAGAAGCCTGCAAAGACATTGAAGCAGTATATCACTTGGCTGCCGTCGCCGACGTAAATGTGGCGCTTTCTAATCCAGCCCTCTGCTTGCAAGTGAATGAAATTGGAACAATGAACTTGTTAAATGCGGCCACAGCAATGGAGGTTGAAAGGGTTATTTTGGCTTCAACAACATGGGTTTATGGAAGAACCGAAAGCACAGCAGACGAAAACACGCCGATACCGCCGCCAGACCACATATACACAAAAACAAAAATAGGCCAAGAACACCTGTTCATAGCATGGCAAAAACACACGGGCCTTCCATACACGATTTTGCGGTATGACATACCATATGGGCCACGCATGAGAACAAACATGGCCATAGCCATTTTCGTCAAAAAAGCCATGAAAAACGAGCCAATAACAGTTTTCGGCGACGGAAATCAAGGAAGATGCTTCATTCACGTTGAGGACTTGGCAAGAGGCAACGTTGCTGCACTTCAGCCTTCGGGGCGAAACCAAATCTTCAACATTGCAGGATCAGAATTCATTACAATAAATAAAATAGTGGAGGTTCTACGCAAATCCTTTAAAAACTTGAAGGTTGAGCATGAACCCCCAAGACCACACGATTTTAGAGGAGTCGTAATAAGCATCGAAAAGGCTAGGCGACTGCTTGGGTGGCAGCCAAAAATTACTTTTGAAGAGGGCTTAAAGGGGTTTATCGCTCACATGAGGGAACAGAAAATTTAACAAGCTCTTTTAATCCTTCTTCTATTGAAAATTTTGGTTTAAAACCAAGTTTACTCCGCGCTTTTGCGATGTTAGCGTAACTCTCCCTTATATCGCCCTTTCTCGCATCGGCATAAATGATTTTTGCGTTAGGTTTATCCATGCACTTGATTAAAATTCTTGCTAGCTCATTTATGGACGTTTTGATTCCGGTCCCTATGTTGAAAGTTTCCCCAACACAATCTTTTCGCTCTAAAGCAAGTACACAAGCCTCAACAGCATCTGCAACATACAGAAAATCGCGTGTCTGTTTTCCATCCCCAAAAATCGTGAGGGACTTATTTTTCTTCAGTGCTTCAACAAAAGTTGTTATAACACCCCCATATGGACCGCTTGGCTGCCCAGGACCATAAATATTAAAGAATCTTAGGCATACTGTTTGCAACCCATATATTTGGTGGAAAACTTTGCAATAATGTTCAGCCGCAAGTTTTGATGCACCATAAGGCGAAAGCGGGTTTGTCGGATGCTGCTCATCTATTGGTAGATATTTTGCCTCTCCATAAACGGCACATGTTGACGCATAAACAAAACGGCCAATGCCACTTTTAATGCTCATCTCCAAAAGGTTTAATGTTCCATGGACATTCACCTCATTGGCAAGTGTAGGGTTTTCAATAGACAATGGAATGTTGACAATCGCAGCCATGTGGCATATGGCGTCAACATCCTTCAAAGCCTTTTCAACATCCTCAACGCTTCTAACATCTCCTTCAATCAATTGGAATTTTTTGTCATTCAAATACGGCTCTATGTTCTCCATTTTCCCAGAAAAAAAGTTGTCTAAAACAACAACCTCACACCCAATTTTTAGGAGATGGCCAACTAAATGGCTTCCTATAAACCCAGCTCCGCCAGTGACCAAAACTCTCAAATTAATTCCTCGCATTCAGCCTATTTTACCCATTTAAAGCTCGTAAACAATTATATAGTTAACTCCTCGACTGTAAATCATGCAATAATAAGGTGAAATTGTTGGTTAAGCTTGCCTACGCCCACGATGGAATAAGCAGTTACGATGAGCTTTTTTTAAGGTGGTTTAGAGAAAAATATGAAGTGTACGTTTTCACCTTCCACCCCTCGCCAACTTGCGTTCCAGAAGGAGTCAAAATCGTTAAAATGAAAGACCTTATCCCAGAAACAAATCTCCACCCTTTTGAAGGAGCGCGCAAACACCTTTTAGCCCCGTTTAGGGCATCGACGTTAAAGAAAAATTTAGAGAATGTTAAGGCTGACGTGCTTATAGGCTGTTGGGCAAGCACCTACGGATTTTATGCAGCTTACTCAAATTTTCATCCATTCATCCTTTTCGTTTGGGGCTCTGACGTCCTGGTTTTTCCAAAAAAGTATTTCCCACTAAAGCCCTTCATCGTTTATTCGCTTAGAAAAGCCGATGCTGTCGTTGTCGACAGCGAAGTCCAAAGGCAAGCCGCAATAAATCTTGGATGCCAACCATCAAAAATAGTGAAGTTCCCATGGGTTAACCTAAACGGATTTGAACGAAACAAAGCCAAACGACGACAAATTAGAAGGGAACACGGATGGAGCGACGACGATATTGTCGTCATAAGCTTAAGGTCACACAAGCCTATCTACGGCGTCGAATATCTAATAGACGCAATCCCGCAAGTACTAGCAAAAAATAAACATGTCAAATTTCTCATTTTAGGCGAAGGATCGCTCACCAACATGTTTAAAGCAAAAATGGCAACCTTCATAAAAAGTGGGCATGTCAAATTTGTGGGAGCAGTTCCACACAACAAAGTTGCAGACTATTTAAGCGCTGCAGACATATATGTTTCAACATCATTTTCAGATGGAACATCCGCCAGCCTACTGGAGGCTATGGCATGCTCACTGGCGCCTGTGGTTACAGAAATTCCAGGAAACACGGAATGGATTAAAAATGAAGTGAACGGCCTACTTGTCCCATTGGCAAATTCTGAAAAGCTTGCAGAAAAAATTCTCTTATTAACTGACAACCATAAACTTCGTAGGGATTTAGAGGAAACGGCTATGGAAACCGTGAAAAAATGCGTGAATTGGCAGAAAAACATGCAGCAGTTAACAAGAATAATAGATAGTTTGGCATCTGTTGTATAGTTGGTTCGCCATGAAAATAAGGGTATCCGTTATTGTGTTAAACTGGAACGGAAAAAAATGGCTTAAAAACTGCCTATCTTCAATTCTTAGCCAAGGGCTTGATGAGAAATTTGAGGTTTTGCTTGTTGATAATGGTTCAACTGATGGCAGCGTTGAATACGTCGAGCAAAATTTTCCTCAAGTTAAGGTGATTAAGTTAGATAGAAATTATGGTTTTGCCGAGGGAAACAACCGCGGAGCTAAATTCGCATGTGGTGATTACCTTGTTTTTGTTAACATGGATACTAAGGCGGAGGACGGATGGCTTAAAAACCTTGTGAAAGCTGCCGACGAACATCCAGAATACCAAATTCTATGTAGCATACAACTTCCAAGTCAGGAAAGGAATAGAATTAGGACCTTGAATGCGTTTGGCGATGCCATGCCAAGCCCATATGAAAGCGATCTTGCAATAACAGATTCGATATTTGCAAGCGGCGGATGCTTTCTGATTAGAAGAAGTTGGCTTAACAAGCTTGGCTATCTTTTCGATCCATTTTACTTTTGCTCCGCAGAAGACATAGAACTTTCTTTAAGGACCATATTGCTTGGAGGCAGAATAGGATACGTCAGAGACAGCCGCATATGGCATTATATTGGAGGAGCAAACTATCCATCCGCAAAAATGGCTTACCTGTCAGAACGGAATCTTTTATTAACATATTATAAGCTGTTGGTACCGAAAAACTTCGCCAAGATATTTCTTGTTCATACGGGATATTTGGCAATAAGACTTGTAACTCGCCGTCGCCAGCTATTAAAAACTTTAAATATGATGAAGGGACTGCTAGGCTTTTTCAAGACTTTCCATCATTACGAAGCCTATCGCCGAGAATTTGCCAAAACGAAGACGAGGGATGAAAGGTATGTGTTTGAGAGATTCCTTTACAGAAGATGGGTTGAAAAAGCAATCGTTAAAAACTTTTTGATTTAGTAATGAAACCTAGCTGAATAGAAAAATAATGTATAACTTTAAATTTTTGGCGATTGATTTTTGGGTTTTGCTCTGTTAAATAAATTAGTGCATAACCATAACTGTTAAAAATATTTTAAATGATTCAATTATTTTAGTTAAGGTTATTCGACGCCATTTGCGGAGTTATCTTAGGATGGACAAAATTCACCATGAAAATAAAAAATTTTCCGATGAACCCATCATCAGCGTTGTTATGCCAAGTTATAACCATGAAAATTACATCGATTATGCAATTAACTCGGTAACTTCACAAGGAATAAAAAACTTAGAATTGATAATTGTTGATGATTTTTCGAGCGATAATAGCCAACGTATTATAAGAAGGTGGACTGAAGAAGATAACAGAATAAAAGCAATTTTTCACAGCAAAAATGAAGGCATAGCGCGGACAATAAACGATGGAATCAAAGCTGCAAGAGGCAAGTACATAGCCCTAATGGCATCTGATGACATGTTTAAGCAAGGCGCATTTGAGAAGGTTATTGCTGTTTTAGAGTCTTCAGAAGATTTAGGTGTAGCAATGATTGAAGGAGAGTGCATAGATAACAAAAACAGAAGAATGGGCGTATTATTTTCCGAGCTATATAGAAAGCCTTCAACAGAACGAGGTAATTTTTTCAAAGATTTGGCGATAGGCAATTTTGTATGCACTGGTGTTGTTAGAAGAAGCATAATCGAGAAATATCAGATTTTTTACTGCGAAGAGCTAAAATATTTGAATGATTGGTTGTTTTGGTTGGATTTATCTAATGTATGCGATTTTGCTTTTATAAGTGAACCGTTATATTACTACCGAATACATGGAGCCAATACATCACTTAGTTATAATAACATGATGGTGTATGATGGTTTAAAGGCAATCGATATGGTATTAAGCAAATATGGCAAAATTCTTGATAATAAATCTAAAGATAGGCTTTTACGATGGAAGGGACGTTCTTATATTGTGTTACATAATTACAAAAGAGCTAGAGAACATTTCTACATGTGCTTACACTTGAACTCATCTCTTCTAAACAATTCGAAAACGACTTTATACATCTTATTTACTTATTTTCCCCGTTTATTTGGGTACCATATGGGTCTGCTGGGTAGATTAAAGAAACAAACATATAAAGAGAAGAAAATTTTAGAGAAAATCTTACATGTGTCGTGGGCAAGTCGTTGAAATTCAATCTTCAATTGAAGTTATCATATTTTTTCATATTCTAATTTATTTATGTTTCAGTTAAAATACAGGCGTGTAAGCCTTTAAAATTGTTGATTTCGAATTAGAGTTATAACGTGAATTCTGAATCCATAAAATAGATAAGGCAAAAATAATGGTGAAGTAGATGACAAAAATTATTTATAGGTGATGGTTTAAAAATTGGGTTTCGTTGAAAAGTATTCGGTGTCATATAAGGAGTAATCCTAAAATGAAGCCCGTATTAAAACGATGCTGTGCATGGGGGATTATCTTCAAATTTGTTAGAATATAAGGCAATAAATTCGTCTTCGAATTTGTCGAAGTGTAAGATAATATATTTGCCGAAAGTAAGTGATACGAGGGGAAACCTTACATTTATTGAAGAGAATAAACACATACCTTTTGAAATCAAAAGAGTCTATTACATTTATGATGTCCCCGGGGGCGAAAGCAGAGGGGGACACGCGCATAGACGTTTACAACAATTCATGATTGCAGCAAGCGGAAGTTTTGATGTTATCTTGGACGACGGATTTAAAAGGAAGAAATTTCATTTGAACAGGGCCTATTATGGATTGTACATCCCGCCAATGATATGGCGCGAACTGAACAATTTCTCTTCAGGAGCTGTCTGTTTAGTTTTGGCGTCTGATCTTTATGACGCGGATGATTATATAAGGGATTACGAAACTTTTAAAAGGATGGTAAATAGTGCGCAATTTACTTTGAACCATGTAGACCTTCAGGTAGTTAAAATTTGAAGGGAAAACACGAGAAAATTGTTATAGTTGGTGCTGGTGAGTTTGCGGAAATAGCCTATGAATACTTTAGCGATTTTTCAAGTTATAAGGTAATTGCATTTTCTGTTGAAAAAGCGTTTATTGATAAACCTAAACTTTTTAATTTGCCAATAATACCCTTTGAAGAAATTGAAAAGCATTGCCCTCCTCAAAAATACAAGGTTTTTGTTGCAGTTACATACACTCAACTGAATAGGGTTAGAACACGATTATATCGACAAGCCAAGGAGCGAGGTTACGAGTTTGTGACATTTATTCATCCAACAGTGTTTTTGGGAAGAGATGTAAAGATTGGGGAGAACTGCTTTATTTTTGAATATAACAATATTCAGCGAAAAGTTAATGTTGGAAATAACGTTATTATTTGGGCTAAAAATCACATTGGACATCAAAGTGTTATAAAAGATAATTGTTATTTGGCTTCGGGAGTTATCATTTCCGGTTATTGCGAAATAGGAGAAAACTGCTTTTTGGGCGTTAATTGTTCTTTGAACGATAAAATAAAGGTGGCTAAGGACACAGTTATTGGTAACGGAGCAATAGTGATTGAAAACATTGAGCAACCAGGCGGGGTTTATGTTGGCAATCCTGCGAGGCGATTGTCGAAAAGCAGTTATGAAACTTTTGGTGTAAGGGAGGAAGAGATATGAAATGGAAGAAAATGGGATTAATATACTGCCCATCAGGCAAACACGGATGGGACAAACATTCTGCCATGACACCAACTCCTATTCTTATCGATGAGAATACGCTAAGGGTCTATGTAGGTTTTAGGGATGAACATGGCGTAAGTAGGATAGGATTCGTAGATGTCGATGCTGAAAATCCGTCAATTGTAAAAAATGTTTCTAAAGTGCCAGTTTTAGATGTAGGTCGTCCCGGCACATTTGACGATAATGGAGTAATATTAGGGGACATTGTAAAGTATAATGATAAAATTTTTTATATGTATTATGTTGGTTTTCAATTGGTTAAAAATGCAAAATTTTTAGCCTTTACAGGCCTTGCAATCAGCAAGGACTTTGGAAACAGTTTTCATAGGTATAGTGAAGCACCCATCTTAGATAGAAGTGATGAGGGTTTGTACATTAGAGCAATTCACTCGGTAATTATCGAAAATCATATTTTTAAAGTCTGGTATGCAGCTGGTAATAGTTGGAAAATAATCAATGGTGTCCCTTATCCATGCTACTGCATAAAATATCAAGAATCTAAGGATGGCATATACTTCAAGAAAGAAGGCGTAACTTGTATAACACCTAATAAAAATAAACTTGAATATAGGATAGGGAGACCTAGGGTTTTAAAGGTGAATGATAAATATATCATGCTCTACACGTATGGAACTACAAAGGGTGATTATTTAGCGGGATATGCGGAATCAACCGATGGAATAAATTGGATAAGAAAAGATGACGAGATTGGCATAACTCTTTCGAAAAGTGGATGGGATTCTCTGCACTTGTGTTATCCAGCAATAATAAGCTATCATGAAAAAGTATATATGTTCTATAATGGAAATGATATGGGCAGAACTGGTTTTGGATACGCAGTGTTGGAACATTGGTAAGTGTGAGGGCGAATACTCTTATGGAAGCTAAGGAATTTGGTATGAGGGAGATAAAGATTGTTAAGTATAACGAAAAGCATAAATTGTTATGGAACGAATTCATAACAAATTCGAAGAATGGAGTTTTCCTTTTTTACAGGGACTATATGGAATATCATTCCGATAGGTTTACGGATTCTTCTCTGCTGTTTTTTGACGATAATAGGTTAATTGCTGTTATGCCCGCAAATGTGAAGGATGATGTTTTGTTTAGTCATGGTGGCTTAACCTTTGGCGGTATCATAACAGATAGAAAAATGAGAACACCTTTAATGCTGGAAATATTCAATGCGTTAAAAGAGTACTTAAAAGCAGAAGGAATCAAGAAAATCATATACAAAGCTATACCGCACATATATCACATATATCCAGCAGAAGAAGACTTATACGCTCTTTTCCGCCACAATGCAAAACTCATAAGAAGAGATGTTTCTTCAACAATAAACATGCAAAACATGATACCTTTCAGTGAAGGCAGAAGACGAGGTATAAAAAAGGGCGAAAAAAACGCGTTAGAAATTAAAAGAGACAACAATTTTGAAACTTTCATGTCCATCGTCGAAGATAACTTAAGGGAAAAATATGGTGTAAAACCAACACATACTGCTAACGAGATACGCCTTCTCGCAAACAGATTTCCAGACAATATAAAACTTTTTGCATCTTACAAGAATGGAGAAATGATTGCGGGCACTATTATTTACGAAAGCAATAAAAAAGTTGCACATGCCCAATATATTTCAGCATCGGATAAAGGTAGGAAGTTGTATGCTTTAGACGTAGTTTTTAATTACTTAATAAATGAATATTATAGAAACAAAGTGGATTACTTTGATTTTGGAATTTCTACAGAAAAGGAAGGAAGATTCTTGAACGGGGGGTTAATAACCCAAAAAGAAGAGTTTGGAGCAAGAGCTGTTGTTTACGATACTTATGAAATAGAGGTATACTCTTGATTCCATTCATCGATTTAAAAAGAGAATACGCCGAAATAAAAGAAGAAATAAATAAATCAGTTCAAAGTGTTATAGAAAAAGGAATATTTATTTTGGGCGAAGAAGTCAAAAAGTTTGAGGAAGAATTTTCAAATTATGTTGGAGTAAAACATGGCGTAGGCGTTAATTCTGGTTCAGATGCCCTTTTTCTTGCGCTTAAAGCTTTAGGAATAAAAAAGGGAGACGAAGTAATAACTGCATCCCACACTTTCATAGCAACAGTGGACGCCATAACAAGAAACGGGGCTATTCCCGTCTTTGTAGATATAAACCCCGAAACCTACTGCATAAACCCCGAAAAAATCGAGGAAAAAATAACAAAGAAAACGAGGGCAATACTACCAATTCATATTTATGGACATCCTGCCGACATGAACCCAATATTAGAGATCGCCCAAACCCACAACCTTTACGTAATAGAAGATGCATGCCAAGCGCATGGAGCCGAATATAAGGGCAGAAAAGCCGGAAGCATGGGCGATGTGGCTTGTTTTAGTTTTTATCCTACAAAAAACCTCGGCGCTTACGGCGACTGTGGCATAATCGTTACAGACAACGACGAAATAGCAACAAAATTAAGAATGCTAAGAAACTATGGGCAACGGCAAAAGTACCATCACGACTTTATTGGAATAAATAGCAGATTGGATGAAATTCAAGCAGCAGTACTTAGGGTAAAACTCAAACACTTAGACGAATGGAACGATAAAAGAAGAGAAAACGCAAAACTTTACAATGAACTTTTAGCAAATACCGAAATAGTTACTCCAACAGAGAAAAACGCAAAACACGTTTACCATATATACGCAATTAGGTGTAAGAAAAGAGAGAGCCTCCAGCAACACCTTCTAAAAAACGAGATACAAACTTTAATTCACTATCCAATTCCCGTCCACAGACAAAAGGCCTACTCAAACTTAAGTTCTAATAACAATTTACCCGTGACCGAAAAAATCTGCAAAGAAATACTTTCTCTGCCAATGTTTCCACAACTAACCAAAAAAGAAATAGAACACGTGGTTACCACTATAATTGATTTCCAAAAACAAAAAGTTCAAAATATTTAAACTGGCAGAAATCCTAGACATGAGGCGAGGGAATGAAAGCTCTTGTACTTAGCGGTGGCATTGGCACTAGGCTTAGACCCTTGACATTTACTACAGCAAAACAGCTTATTCCAGTTGCTAACAAGCCTATTTTAGGTTACGTTTTAGATCATGTGGCCAAAACAGGCATTAAAGATGTTGGCGTCATAATCGCTCCAGAAACAGGCGAAGACGTCAAGAACTATGTTAAAGATGGCAAGTCATGGAACATTAACGTAACCTACATACCGCAAGAACCATTAGGCTTAGCCCACGCCGTAAAAACAGCGCAAAACTTCTTGGGCGAAGACAACTTCATAATGTGTTTAGGCGACAACCTAATAGGAAAAGGTTTCAACGCACTCCTTAAAAAATTTGAAACCGAAAATTTGGACGCACTTATATTGCTTAAGGAAGTTGAAGATCCGACAAGATTCGGCATCGCCGTACTAGACGAAAAAGACAACGTTGTAAAACTAATTGAAAAGCCAAAAACTCCACCGAGCAACCTAGCTTTAGTTGGCGTATACATATTCTCAAACAAAATCCACAAAGCCATAGAACGCATAAAACCTTCGTGGCGGGGAGAACTTGAAATAACAGACGCCATACAAGAAATGGTGAATTTAGGCTTTAGGGTGAAAGCAGAAAAACTCGACACTTGGTGGCTTGACACAGGTAAAAAAGATGACATATTATATGCTAATGCTAAAATTTTGGATGAATACATAAAACGGGAAGTGAAGGGCGAAGTTATAAACAGCAAGGTTGAAGGAAGAGTAGCAATACAGGAAAAGGCAAAAATAATAAACAGCGTTATAAGGGGGCCGGCAATAATAGGCGAAAATTGCCTTGTAGAAAATTCGTTTATCGGACCATATACAAGCGTGGGAAACAACACCACAATAATGGAAAGCAACATCGAATACAGCGTAATCCTAGAAAACGCCTCAATAAAAGGCATTGAAAGGCTAGAGGAAAGCTTGATAGGAAGAAACACCAAAATTATAAAGAATCAAAGGCACAAAACCCTAAAACTCAACATAGGCGACTATTCAGAGGTAGAAATATGAAGGAATATCCACTAGAGGGAGTAAAGGTAAGAGAGATAAACGTAATACCTGACGAAAGAGGATTTTTCGCCGAAGCCTTAAGACAAGACTGGAAAGACCTTCTTGAAGGAGAATGGGTTGTGCAAGCAAACATAAGCTATAGCTATCCAAACATTGTGAGGGCATGGCACAAGCATGAAAGAGGACAAGTAGACTATTTTCTTGTTTTAAAAGGAGCCATGAAAATTTGCGCTTATGAAGAGAAAACTGGAAAATTGGTTGAAATCATAGCCAGCGGAGAAAAGCCCTCAATAGTGCGCATACCAGGAAAATATTTTCACGGAACAAAAACGGTTGGCAATACACCATCATTAACAGTATACTTTGTCACAAAACTTTTTGATCACAAAGCTCCAGATGAAATCCGCAGACCATGGAACGACCCAACAATAATTCCGACAGAGATAAACGGAAAAAGGGATGACCCCAGAGTCGGTAAACCATGGGATTGGTTTTATCCACCATACAAATAGGAGAAAATAAATCTTGAAAGTTTTGGTCACGGGTGGAGCGGGATTTATTGGAAGCAATTTTGTTCACTATATGATTGAGAAACACCGTGCATATGAGATTATCGTGTTAGATAAGCTAACGTATGCCGGAAGAAAGGAAAATTTACAAGATGTTTTAAGTAAAATAACTTTCGTAGAAGGTGATGTTTGCAAGAAAGAAGATGTTGAGAAAGTAGTGAGGGGCTGCGATTTCGTTTTAAACTTTGCAGCGGAAACTCATGTAGACAGAAGCGTAGTTGAAGCGGGAAGTTTCGTTTTAACAAACGTTTTTGGAACTTACAATTTGTTGGAAGCTTGCAGAAGATTTGAAGTAAAAAAGTTTGTGCAGATAAGCACAGATGAGGTTTACGGTCATATTTTCCAGGGTAGTTTTAAGGAGGAAAATAAGCTTTCTCCGAGAAATCCCTATTCAGCTTCTAAAGCTTCAGCAGATTTGCTTTGCACTTCCTTTTTTGAAACCTATGGCCTGCCCGTGATTATCACGAGGTCAACGAACAATTACGGGTATTATCAACATCCTGAAAAGCTCGTTCCTAAAACAATTATTTACGCTCTGCTGAACAAAAAAATTCCCATTTATGGTGAAGGGAAAAACGTTAGAGACTGGATTTTTGTTAAAGATAATTGTGAGGCAATAGATTTGGTTCTACATAAGGGAGAAAGCGGAGAAATTTATAACATTGCTGGTAAGCAAGAGCTGGAAAACATTCAGCTTGTCAAAACAATTTTGAAACTAATGAATAAACCGGAAAGTTTGATTCATTTTGTTAAAGATAGGCCGGGACACGACTTGCGATATTCCTTAGATATTTCAAAAATCGAAAAACTCGGGTGGAAACCAAAAACCAAATTTGAGGAGGGGATAAGAAAGACAATTGAATGGTATAAAGCTAATGAATGGTGGTGGAGACCAATCATTGGAAGGCAAGAAATTGATTTTTACAAAAAATTTAAATGATATTTGTGAGCGGAAAAATTCACGCATAGCCAAAATATCATTAATTCCATAATTAAGTGAAAGCACTATGAAAATAGTTGTTGTAGGCTCAACTGGACAGCTTGGCACGGATCTTATGAAGACACTAGAGCGTGAACATGAGACTATAGGCTTAACACATAAAGAAATAGAAGTGACGGATTTTAATAGCTGCAAAATCATATGGAAATATCGTCCACAAGTTGTTATAAATACCGCAGCGTTTATAAAAGTAGACGAGTGCGAAGAAGATCCGCTCAAAACGTTTGCAGTAAACGCCATAGGCGCAAAAAACATAGCTGTCTTATCACGAGAGGTTGAAGCAACAACAATATTCATAAGCACAGATTACGTCTTCAACGGCTTAAAAAAGGAACCATACACAGAAGATGACATTCCAAATCCTGTTAACACTTATGGAATTTCTAAATTAGCTGGCGAACTTTTCACGAAGCAAAATCCAAAACATTACATTATCCGAGTTGCAAGTTTGTTTGGTGCAGCTGGGGCCAGCGGCAAGGGTGGAAACTTTGTTGAGACAATGATAGCTAAAGCCAAAAGAAATGAGCCTATAAGTGTTGTTGATGATATGTGGATGAGCCCCACATACACGAAGGATGCGGCCACAACGATAAAGAAGATTATAGAGGCAAAACTTCCTTTTGGAACATATCATGCAGCAAATGAAGGTTACTGTACATGGTTTCAATTTGCACAAGAAATATTTAAAATGACAAACTTAAACCCGCCTTTGACGCCTATTAAAACAGACCAGCTTCAAATGAAAGCCAAAAGACCACAATTTTCAGCATTAAAAAGTGTGAAACTCCCAAAATATGGCATAGAAATGAGGGATTGGAAAGAGGCCCTTTACCATTACTTAATTGAGAAAGGCCACATAAGCCCTAAATAGTTAAGGAGAAGAAGGAACTTGCACATAGCCCAAATAGGAACAGGCCGTGTGGGAAGACCAACAGCATATACAATTATGTGCGCGGAGCTTGCTGACACAATAACGGTCTGCGACATTAGGCCTGGGCTTGCGGCAGCCTTTGCCGAGGAACTAAGGCATGTCGCAGCAAGTTTGGGGTTGGATGTCGAAATAAATGCTTGTGAAAAAGATGAAGATGTTGTGGGAGCAGACATCATTCTTATCTCGGCTGGTCAACCTAGAGCCCCGGGCGTAAATATGAGTAGGCGACAGTTGGCAGTTGAAAACGCAAAAATAGTGAAGTACATTGCTGAGGCTGCAGCTCCTAGAAATTCGGGCGCAAAATACATTGTTATAACAAATCCTGTGGATGCAATGGCAATGATTTGCAAAAAATACTCTAAGGCTGATTTTGTGGTAAGCACGGGAACAAATCTTGAATCCCTAAGGTTTCGTTCCAAGCTGGCGTCAACATTAAGGGTGCCCGTGTCCAAAGTTCAAGGCTGGGTTGGAGGAGAACATGGAGAAGCTGCTGTTGTCCTCTGGTCTACAGCAAAAATAGATGGCATACCCGTGGAAAAGTATGTTAAGTCTACAAAGAAGGTTTTGCAAAAAGATGAGGTGGAGTCATATGTAAAAACCATATCAAAGTTTGTGGTTGACAACATTGGAGGCACGGAGTACGGTCCAGCAGCATCCTTCAGAGACATTGTTAAAGCCATCGTAAAAGATACAAGAGAAATATTGTCAGTAGCAGCGCCCATGAAGTTTGAGGATATACCGGAACCCGTTTTTGTTGGAACACCGTTAAAGCTTGGACGTTACATCGGCCCTTCTCTATATGATACTCTTTCAAGCGAAGAAAAGGAAGGGATACGGATGGCAGCGGAAGCCATTTATCAAACATATCAAAAAGCCTTAGAAGGAACAGAATAACACGCACGCCATTCATCGGCTAGGCATCCAACATTCCCTTAAACGTAATATTAAATAATAAATAGCAGCAGTATGCATGAAAACAGACAAAGGGTGAGTGCTTGGCGAAAAGTGAAATTAGACTAGAATATTCTGGTTTTGTCATATTTGCCGCTCAATTGCTTAGTGTGGCAACAGGCTTCATTTTTCAAATTATGATAACCCGTGTGACCGATCAAGCCGAATACGGCGTTTGGTCAAACGTTAGTAAAGACATACTACCATATTTCACAGTGTTTGCTGGAGTGCTGCCTTTTTGGGCTTTGCGGTTTACAGCGAGGGGAATGGGGGGAAGCGTAAAAACAGGGGTTGTTGCAAACTTAGGCATTTCTTTAATTGCTGCCTCCATATACGTTTTGCTGGTTCCTTCCATCATCTCTCTGCTTGGCGTTGAAGAATACTTTTTTCTATATTTGATAGCAGCCGTGCAAATTGTGGAAGCTTATGCAATTTCCATTTTTGAACAGTGCCTTCAAGCCAAAAAGCCCCACGTAATAGGTTATGGGCTACTTTTAAGGGAGTTTTCAAAAATTTTATTGGGTTATGTTCTAATAAACAAAGTTTATGTTCACGATCCCCTTTTTGGCGCCATGCTCAGCATCATAATTGCCTTCACCATACAATCATCATATTACCTTAGGCTTTTGTTGGATGATTTAAGGCAAAAGTTTCAGTGGAATTATTTGAGGGAATGGCTGAAAGGATCCATCGCAACAATTTATAATGTTGTTGGCAATCAAATAGCGTCATTTATATTTATAATGTTATTCACCTATGGCGGAGAGGCTGCGCGGGGCAATTTTGGAGCTGCCTCAATAATAGCTGCAATAATAAATTACTCTTCTTTTCTGGCTTTTGCATTGTATCCAAAGTTGCTTGCAGAAGGAAAACTTGAAGACATAACTACGTCAATGAAGATAGTTTTAATGTTTGCATTACCCATGACAGCTGGTGCAATAGTACTTTCAGATTCTTATTTAACAATATTGAGCCCAGAACCTCCATTTAGGTATAGAGAAGCCTCGCCAATTCTAATTGTGTTGTCAATAGACGCTTTAGTGACGACCATATCAAGCCTTTACGGCACCGTGCTCGCGGGATTTGAGAAAGTTGACGAAAAAGCGAAAATCTCATTTAGGGAGCTGCTCCAAAGTCGGCTTTTCCTGGCTTTTTCTTTACCCTATTTTCACTCGGCCATAACTCTTCCAACAACATTTTACACTTTAACAACATGTGTTTCAGGTGATCCGGTTCAAGCTGCACTTTATGTGAGCATCATTAATTCTGTGGCTCGCTTCATAATGTTTCTCATTCAGTATCTTATTGTCCGCGGGATGGTTAAAGTGAAGGTTCCGTGGCGAAACATTGCAAAATATGTTTTTGCTTCAGCTTTAATGGCATTAGCACTTTATTTGCTTCCACATCCAACAACAATATTTCTAACGTTTGCCGTGACAGGAGTTGGTGGACTCCTTTATTTGTTGGTGGTGATGATTATTGATGCGGAAGCGAGAAAGCTTATTTCAAGAATTTTTAAGCCTTTAAAAGTTAAAGAAGTAGACTAGGCTTTGTCGTTCCATAATTCTTTGAAAAGGGCTTTTAATGATTTTATAAATGCTTCGTAGTTAGTCCATAAGGCCGCCACTTTCTTTTTGCCGTTGTTTTTTCTGATTAAGAGTAGTAGGTGTTCGTCGTCTGCTATTATGAATGTTGGCAGTTCTTCAGTGTTTGATAGCGCGTATTTGGAGTTTTTTACCTTCACCTTTTCGATGAAGAAACAGTTTTTGGGGGAATAGTTGCTTAACAAATTTACATTCACACTTTCTTTAGATAGGCTTGCAAGCTTATCTAAAAGGCCTGAGTGATAGAAATTGGCCACGTCATTTTCAGAAATGAAGGTTAAAACCTCTTTTCTGGCGTTGTCAAGTATTTCATCAGCCTTAAGACTTATTTGTTCTTCGCCCTCCAATATTTGAAAAACCTCTTTCCTTTCATGTTCTGTCTCAGGCTTCGGAAGAGAAAGCCAAAGATCGACCAGGCTATCCTTCTTCTTTTCCAAGAGGTTTATTTTCATCTTTTTAGTTTCAATAAGTATATCTAACGCCTTTTCGAAGGGTGTAGCGATGAACTTCAAGGGCTTTTCAAAAACAGAGGATATTAAGCCCTTCTTTTCTAGATCGCGCAAAATTCTGTATGTTTCAGTTCGGTGAAGCGAAAGGGCTTCTGAAATTTCGCTTGCTTTATGCTCGCCAGTTCTTGCAATGTAAATGTAAACCCTTATTTCATTTTTAGACAAACCGAGTCTATGGAGGGTTTTTTCAATTGTTTCTAGGGATTTTGATGGTCCCTTGTCGATTTTCACGAATTTCCATAGCCCACTGTTCTCGTCGTAGAGTTTCATTATTCCTTCGGGTTTTTCAACAGCCAACTCCATATTGATCCTCTTTCATCGAAATCTGAGATAGAATTCGAATACGATTAGGGCGTATTTTATACTTCTGAATCCAAAATATGGATTAAAAATTCACATTTTAATCAGAATGTTTTGGGTTGCATTCTGTTTTTATTTGACCATGTCTATTGAAAATATCGTTTTGTAAATTTGTTTGTTAGTGTGTAACAGCCAATAACATACTAACCCTATTATCTCAATGGATTGATTAAAGCTTTGAAGGTCTTCTCATGGAAGTAGAAGAGGCCGAACTTAAGGCTTTAGAGGAAAAGCAAGGCAAAGCCGTTGGAGAGCCAAGTGTCTTTGATTCAGTGGCTCGTGAAGGTTTTGATGATTTAAATGAAGAGAAGTTGGAGAGGATGCAAGAGCTTTTGAAAGTTATAAGCGAAGAGACCTCACAGTTGAATGATTTTCTGTCGAAGGAAAATCAACTGATAAACGAGCTTTGTGTTTCTCTAAAGCATCTATTAAATAAACTTCACATCTCCTTTAACATTCCCCCGTCCCACCTGCCATTTAAAACGAAAATTAGGAAAGCAATTTTAGATGAAGATGCAACGCTCATCACCACGGATGAAAAGGGTAAAGAGCATTCAATGTTTTTAGCGGATTATCATCCAGACATTATTGTTGCTGTTTTGTGGGACATCATGCCCGAAGTAGCAAAGTCTGTGACGGCATATAGGAAGAAGATAAGCGCGAGAGTTAACTTTTTTATGAAATTGAAGAAAGAGTTGGAAGGCATTTTAAAGGCTGTGGTTGGAACTAAGGGCAGTTTAAGTAGGTGATTTTGTTGGTTGGACTTTTGACTGAGATTCGAACCTTTTATTCGCTTAAAGAGATTAAGGAAACTGTGGAAGCGGAGATAAATCAATATCGCCTATTACTCGACGACTATAGTCAATGGTTAGGAACTCTATTAAGGAACTCGGAAAATTCGAAGAACCCGGAATGGGTGAAGAAGACAGCTGAGCTACAAAAACTGATGAAAGCTGGTGGCAAGGCGGGGGGCAAAAAAGAAGAAAAAACTATGAGCACGCCAACAGTGTGGGCAGAGTTTAAAGACATCATGCTTAGCGTAGATGCCTTCGGAGAGATAGAAATCCTTTTTGAGGCTGTGGAGAAATTGAAAGGGAAAGTTGAGAGGCTTGAGAAGGTTAAAAACTCTATTTTGGATTTGGAACGCTATGGTTTGGGGAAGGAAATTGTTTATGTTGTTTACATAAATGATGGTGTGCCAGAAAAAATTGTTTTTAAACCGAGGAAGACGGATGTATTAGAGAAATTTGAGTATGTCGCAGAATTTTCGGCTATAAGAAACTTTGTTTTCAAGCCAGCAAGCCAAGCGGAAGAATTGACCGGAGAAATTCAGAATTCGCAGTAGCTTTTGACAGTATCTAATTTATGTTTCTGCAGCCGTATTGCTTGCTTCGACAAATATTGCTGAGAATTTCTTTGTCAAATCCCTCAGTGTGTAAACTGCGCAGTTTGATTTGAAGAAAAAGCTCATGCGATTGCTTGCGGCGCCAATTCCAACCACAGTCATGTTCGCCTGTAAAGTGCTTAGCGTTTCTGTTAGTGAAACGTTTATGTTCGGGTATCCGTAAGGCCACCCATCCGAAATTACTGTTATGAGCCTCAATTTATCGCTTCTTGTTTTCATTATTTCTCCAGCTATTGTTAGGGCGTCGGGCATGTAGGTGAATCCCCCAAAGTTTATTCCACCAATTCTTGACTTCACTCTTATGTTATACCGTTCTTTTGGATCCTTAATTATGAGGAAGCGGTCGTTGAAGGCGTATAATGCCCAAGAAGTTGGGTCAAGTAGAAGTTCGTTGGCAGCTTCAGCAAGGATTAGATAAAGTTCGAGGGCGAAGTCTTTGATGTGTTTCATGCTTTGGCTTGCATCCAACAAGATTATCCATGAGTAGCTTTTGCTTATGTTTTCGTCCAGCATAAAAACGTCCATTCTCGGGCTTTTGCCAGCTATAACCTGTATCACCTCTTGCAAGTCTAGTACACCATAAAGCTTTCTTGGATCCTCATCTAACGCGTCTCTGGCCACCAAAAGGCTTTCGATCAACCTGTGTGATTCACTTTTGCTTCTCGATTTAACCCTTAAAAACTCTGTGTAGTCTGGGTCGGGGATTTCAACAGACTTAAACCTTGTAAGAAGCAGCATGTTCTGGTATTTTGAAATTAATTTTTCATCCTTTTCCCTTTGGCGTTTCCAATTTCCGATGACTTGAAATGCTTCATTTTCAGCAATTTTCTTCCATGTCTGATTTGAACCTTCATAAGTTGAGAGACTCTCGCCAAGCGATTCCAGACACTTTTTGAAGTTTTCTTCCAATGTTACATCAAAGTTGACGAGTAGGGATGGATGAAATATTGAGCAGACGCCAAGTTCAGGCATGTGGGGGAGGAAAGGCGCCTCAGTTACTATTCCAGCGTCTTCGATTGTTTTGCAGATTTCATCTGCAACCTTTAGCTTTTCCTCTTTTAGGTTGACTTTTTCCTCTAAAAACGATTGCATCACTTTTTCTTTGAATTGGCTTAAAAGTCCAGCCAAATAATTTATGGCTTTTAATTCGTTTTCAGAACTAACGGTATCTATTCCAGTGTAAATTTTGATTAGAAGTCCGGCCATGATTTTTGTTGCTGGGTTTAGGTAGCTATCTATGTTGCGGAGCTTGCGCAAGGCCAGCGCGTTTGCAAAGGCCAAATCTAAAAGTTTGTCTGGATAGTTTAGAGAAATGTACGTCGTAGCCTTTACGCCCTCGATTAATGAGCTTACAAACCTTGCTAAACGGGGGTCTTTGTCCCTTTGCCAATCTGCATAATCCCCAAAATTTGCGTTCAAAACAAGGGAGCTTAAATAGAAGGCAGAGGCGCGGAAAAGGCTTGCAAGCTGCCTCTGACCAAGCGCGTCGGCTGGGAACTGGTAGCCCATCATCGAAATTATTTCTTGGTCGCCCTCGATGACTCTTGGTTCTGGAAAAATACATACAAAACCATTTTCATCCGTGTAAAATTGTGGAAATTCAAATTTTGTGGAGAATATTATTTTTGTTTTCATCCAATCCTTGTCAAAGAAAAGCGACCACGCGTATTCGAGGAAACCCAAATGGTCCACCAGTTTTAATGCAGGGATTTAGCTGTTGAAAATAGACTCAATCAGTCTTCGCACGTCAGCTTGTACTTCAACGCTGTCGCTTGTCAACGCGACGATTGTTTCTTCAGCTGCTGTTAGGGGGTCTGAACCGTCTTTTATGAGGACAGCCCAGTGGATTAAATCGCCGATTGAAGGCCCATATGGGAGGTCGCCCGCCTTGTATTGCCTTCGCATTTCAGCTCCAACCCTAATAATTTTGTAGGCGGTGTCCTCATCGATTTTTGATCTTTTAATTAGGAGTTCAACCTCCTTTTGAGAAATCCTTTCTCCAACACTCTCATAGTCAAAGTTTATCCAAACGCTCATTCTTCTTCTAAAGGCTGCGTTCAAAGGCTTTGTTCCGGCAAACTCGGCGGAGAAAGGGTTCATACTGATGATTAAGTATGCATAAGGATGGCGAACTACAATTTCGTTGTCTTTCTCATTTAAAACCAGGTGCCCTCTCGTGTCAAGCACTGGGTTAAGCCTAGTGGCAACGTCTTGTTTCATCATGTTTGCCTCGTCAAGGTATAGGAGGCCTCCATACCTAAGCCAGCTTGTCACTTGTCCATCAACCCAGTTTTCTTTCCCGAGCCCAATGAACCTTCCAATTAAATCGTATGATGATGTCTGTAAACCGCAGTTTACTTCCCAGATTGGCAAGCCAGTCAATTCTGCAACAAGATACGTTATGTGCGTTTTTCCTGTTCCTGAGGGCCCTATAAGCGCACATTGCTTAAAATAATACAACGCTCGGACAATGCGTTCGACATACCGTTGTCCGCTATCCACATATTCTGGGGTTCCTTTGGGTATAAGGTCTTGCAGAAAATCGGGAAAAACATAGCCTGGATGGAGGTCATATTTTGCTATATCATATTTGTGGTAGTGAGGAGACTGGGACATTTCTCTTCTTTTGCTTATGTTGATTGTTATTTTTGAATTGCCCCTTTTTAGTGAGACTGCTTCTGTTTTGAGGCCGTATTGTCCGGTTGTTTTTATGGCGTCTGTTCCATAGCCGAAGCCTGTTAGTTTTGTCTCTTGTTTCATTGTCTCCTCCAAGATTTATTGTGTGTTGGGCTTGATAAAAATATTGTGTCTTAATATACAAGATTAGTTAGCATTCACCAAAAACTGTATGTAAACCCCACATACAGACTAAAACTATTATTCAAAACAAAAACAAAATAAACCACGCTAAAACATAAAGGCGATTCTATTGAAAGATGAAACAACCTCCATACCACAAAACATCGAACCCCAAGCAATAATAGAAGCAACAGCAAAAGAAAGCAAAAAATTAAGCGCAGAAGAAGCCATAGAACACCTCAAAGCACTTCAAGAAAACGCCGGACAAATATCTGAGCTTGAAAAAGAAGAAGAAGGCCTAATTAACGAATTTTTCAATACGCTGGTGAAAATTCTAAAACCTTTTTGCAAGACAGTTGAAATTCCAGTTGATTCGCTTCCAGAAGAATACAGTACACGAGTAAGTAAGGCATACCTAAACTTTAATGGACAGTTAACGCTTATCTACAGACATGGAAAGATGGAGATACTTAACCTTTCAGAACGTGAAAATCGCGAAATCATAATGGAAATCGCTGGCGATGTGATGGCTAGTTTGGAGTCAATAATAAATTCTTACAAGGCAAAGATTGAAAAAAGGGTGAAATTTTTAATGCCCGTGACGAAGGAACTGCAGAAAATCGCGAAAGTTTTTGTGGAAAAGTGAGTTGTCGGAGCGCATTTAAAGAAGTAATTCGGACAGAATGTTTGTAAGCTCATTCTTGTCTTTTAAGTTTCTAAATATTGCCTTTCCACTTGCGTAAACGCGAAATGATTTATTTTTGAACGCTAGCTCCAAGATTACTGAGGAAATAGACTTTTTTGTTTCCGCCTTCTTTAAGATTTTAGCTATTGCCTCATCTTTTTTATTGTATTTGAAGATGACTATGAAATGACGTTCTTCCCCGCATGTTTCCTCTATTCTCGCCACGTAATCCTCAATTGTAGCCATTAAATCTGTTCAATCTCCTTCAAAACTTCAATGAATTTGCCTATCTCCTCACGTGTATTGTATATGTAGAAGCTTGCCCTCGCCGAAGAACTTATTTTAAACTTTTCATGAAGTGGTTGGGCGCAATGGAAGCCGCTTCTAATCATAATGCCATAATTGTCAAGGAACAGGGCAACATCATGCGAGCTTAAACCTTCTACATTGAAGGGAACAATTCCACATTTGGCAGATGCGTTTAGAGGCCCGTAAACCTCAATCTTTTCAAGTTTTTGCATCTGCTCCATAGCATATTCAGTTAGGGCGCACTCGTGTTTCTTCACATTCTCCATGCCCAACCGTTTTAGGTATTTGACGGCTTCCATAAGCCCAATGCCCCCACAAACGTTTGGGGTGCCTGCCTCAAATTTCCATGGTAAATCGTTCCACGTAATTGAACAGCGTCCTTTCGCCCTGTTGAAGGAGACGCTCTTTATCATCTCGCCTCCGCCTTGGTATGGTTCCATTTCTTCGAGAATTTCGCTTTTGCCGTATAGAACGCCTATTCCGGTGGGGCCGAGCATTTTATGCCCGGAAAAAGCAAGGAAATCTATGTTTAAGTCTTTTACGTTGACTGGTATGTGGGGGACGGATTGAGCCCCGTCTATTAGGGCTAGGGCGCCGTGGTCATGGGCTATTTTAGCGATTTTTTTAACGTCATTTACAACTCCAGTCACGTTTGAAACGTGGCTTACGCAAACGATTTTGGTCTTTTTTGAGATTTTGTTTTCGAAATCTTCGAAGTCTAAGGTTCCATCAGCTTTTACATTTACATATTTAACGTCAAACCCGTTTATTTCTGATAGGATTTCCCATGGAACAATGTTGCTGTGATGTTCCATTAACGAAACTATGACTTCGTCGCCTTTTTTCAGGTTGCGGAGGCCCCAAGCATATGCGACGAGGTTTATGGCTTCTGTTGTTCCTCTAACAAAAATTATTTCTTCTATGCCTTTTGCGTTTATGAAGTCGGCAACCTCTTCGTGTGCGTTTTCATATAGTTCGGTAGCCTCTTGTGAGAGGGTGTGGACTGCTCTATGAACGTTTGCGTTGTGGTTTTCGTAAAAGTTTTTTATGGCTTCAATTACTTGTTTCGGCTTTTGCGATGTTGCAGCATTATCAAAATAAATGAGCGGGTGACCATTTACCTTTCTCTTTAAAATTGGAAAGTCCTCTCTAATCTCGTATGGGTCATACATTACTTTTCCTCTGAAAGCTTCATTCTCTTTGAAAGTATCCTTGCCAATTCCTCTTCTTCCAAAGCCTGTTTCTCCTCAAAACTTAGCTCTTTCGGAAGCCAGTTTGGAGATATTCCCCTCTCAGCATAATACTTTCTTATTGCTCTATGGAGCGCTCCCACGGCTAAGACACCGCAATGAAATTTTATGCTGGGTAGTCCGCCCACGGCTTCTGCAACACTTTTCCAAGAGATTTTCCACGCGTCTTCAAGTTTCATGCCCTTAATCATTTCTGTAAGTATACTGGAAGTTGCAATGTTTGCTGCACAACCGTAACTTTCGAAAGACGCTTTTTCTATAATTTCTTGATCGCTTATTTTTAGGTAGAAGGTTATCATGTCCCCGCATGCCGGATTGCCAGCAACAGCAGTTACTGTTGCGTCGTCCATTTTTCCAAGATTTTTCGGATTTCTGAACAGTTCAAGAACTTTTGGGTTGTATGGGAGGGGCATTCTTGACATCTAATCAACTCCAGTTGACCCGGTTATTTTCCGTATTCTTTCCACAGCCTTTGGAAAAACTTCTAAGACATAGTTAATATCATCCATTGTGTGGCATCTCGTCACCTTCATTAGTATGCTTCCATGTGCCTCTTCAAACTTTCTTCCTATGGCAACCAGCACATGGCTTGGTTGAAGTAAACGCCTTGTGCACGCGCTTCCGCTTGAAACATAAACGCCGTTGAGGCTTAATTCTATTGTGAGGGCCTCTCCTTCGCATCTTAAAAAGCTTATGTTCACGTTGTCGGGCGCCCTTTTATCGCCTTTTGGACCGTTAAGTCTAACATCAACTATCTTTTCAAATATTCCATCAATTAACTTGTCTCGAAGATTTCTCATATAACTAACGTTATCCTCAAAATTTTTAAAATATAGCTCAGATGCCTTTGCAAAGCCAACAATCAATGGAGTGTTTTCAACTCCTGGCCAAAGCTTTTGTGTTCCAATTTGGCCCTCCAAAATTCTTTCGACATTTATGCCTTCCTTCACATACAATGCTCCTATTCCCCTTGGTCCAAGAATTTTGTAGCTGCTTATGGTTGCTAGGTCCACCTCTAAATTTTTGACGTTGAAATATACTTTGCCGTAGGCGTCGGACGCATCAGTATGGAATATTGTTTTTGGATTTTTGTCTTTAACTATTGCTAAAGCCTCTTTAATTGGTTGTATTGTTCCAATTTCATGATTTACGGACGAAAGGCTTACTAGGATTGTCTCCTTGTCTATTGCTTCTTCCAGTTTTTCAAGGTTTATGAAACCTTCTTTATCTACTGGAATTTTTGTTGTTGTAAACCCATGCTTTTGAAGCATTTCCGTAACGTGCAAAATGCTTATTGGTTCAATTTCTGAAATCACAATTTTTTTACCCTTATCTTTCATTGCATAGGCTGTTCCCACCAACGCAAGGTTGTTTGCTTCCGTTTCTCCTGGAGTGAAGTTTATTTCTTCAAGGGTTTTGCATCCCAAAAAATTGGCGATCTTTTTGGTTGATTCCATTATTGCTTCAAAGGCTTCCCAACCCGGTTTGTGCGTTAGTGTTGGGTTTCCATAGGCGAACTCGCTAAAGTAGGGTATCATGGCGTCAACAACGTCTTTGGGAATCATGCTTGAGTTTTCTATGTCCAAATAAACTTCATGCTTAAGCCCTTCATGAGCTTTGAGAAGTTCCTTCACATTTCCTAACATTTTAAACTCAACCTTTCAATTTAGTATTCTCTATCTGATAAAAAAGTGTAACCCTAGAAGACGTTGTTTACATAACACTTTATAATTGTCGGTTGCAGATTGTTTTAAGGGGAACGGGCGTATTCTAGTGAAAGTGGCGGAACTACCAATACCAGATTCAGTTAAAGAAATAGTATTGCGCTCCGGAATAAGTGAACTTTATCCCCCGCAAGAGGAGGCAATAAAAGCCGGAGTTCTTGAAGGAAAAAACCTTGTCTTGGCAAGTCCAACAGCTTCGGGCAAAACGCTGATAGCGGAATTTTGCGCCCTAAAACATGTTTTAGAGAGGAATGGCAAGGCCATTTATTTAACGCCTTTAAGGGCTTTGGCCAACGAAAAATTTGACGAGTTTAAAAAATATGCTTCAATAAAGAAGGATGATGGAAGACGAGTGAGGATAGGCATAAGCACTGGAGATTTTGACAGCAGCGACCCATGGCTTGAACGTTACGATATAATTATAACAACTAATGAGAAGGCTGATTCTCTTTTGAGGCATAGGGCCAAATGGATGGATGACGTTTCTTTAGTGATTGCTGATGAGGTGCACTTGCTGAACGAGGCGGAGCGTGGCCCAACACTTGAGGTTGTTTTGGCTAGGCTTATGCAAATTAATCCAGACATACAAATTTTGGCCTTAAGCGCCACAATAAACAATGTGGAGGAAATTGCCGAGTGGCTTAAGGCAGAGTACGTTACAACAGAGTGGAGGCCAGTCCTCCTCAGGGAGGGAATTCTACTCCATGACGAAATTCAATTTAGAGACGGTGACGCCCGGAAAATAGAGAAAAAAACTAAGAATCCAGCCATAAATTTGGCTTTGAACACCGTCAAAACGGGTGGGCAAGCGCTAATTTTTGCGTCAACACGGAAAAATGCGGTAATGCTTGCAAAAAAAGTTGCCGATGCACTCGAGGAAGTGTTATCTAAACCAGTCAAACGGGCTTTAGAACACGAGGCTGAGAAGGTTCTGTCCATAGGTGAGAGGACTAGGATAAGCGATTTGCTGGCAGATTTGATAAAACGTGGAACAGCCTTTCACCATGCTGGACTTGGGGGCGAACATAGAAAGCTAATAGAGGATTCTTTTAGGCAGGGGAGAATTAAGGTTTTGACTGCGACGCCCACGTTGGCGTTCGGCGTAAACCTGCCAGCCAGAACGGTCATTATCCAAGATTATAGACGGTATGAACCTGGTTATGGCTATTATCCCATAAGCGTTTTAGAGTATAAGCAGATGGCTGGTAGGGCTGGTAGACCAAAATATGACAAGGTTGGAGAAGCAATTCTTATAGCGAGAACAGCGGACGAATCAGAATATCTAATGGAAAACTACATTTTAGCGCGTCCGGAAAGAATATGGTCGAGACTTGCGGTTGAAAGGATTTTAAGGTCGCATGTGCTGGCGACCATCGCTGCCGACTTCGCCCACAAAGAACAGGGAATATACGAATTTTTCGGCAAGACGTTCTATGCATATCAATACGAAACAGCCGCCATAAAGGGGGTTATCGCCAAGATTTTGAAATATCTCTACGATGAGGAAATGATCGACGTTTATGGCGAAAACATTTTTGCAACGAGATTTGGAAAACGCGTAAGCGAACTCTACATAGACCCAGTTTCAGCCGTCATAATCCGCAACGCATTAAAACGCAAGCCAGCAGTGCTCACAGACTTAAGCCTCCTCCATTTGATTGCACATACACCGGACATGGGCCCGGTTTTGAGGCCCTCCTCCCGCGAAATGGACGAAATAGCTGTTTTTATGGAACAGCATAGGCCAGAATTTTTGATTGACGTGCCGGAAGAATGGGAAGACCACATTGCCTACGAACAGTTTCTCGGGGAAGTCAAAACAGCAATGGTTTTGAAAGCTTGGATTGAGGAGGCTTCTGAAGACGAAATAATTGAGAAGTTTAGAACACAGCCAGGCGACCTATACAGAACAATTGAAAATGCTAAGTGGCTCCTTTACGCCACACGCGAGTTGGCCATGCTTTTCGGCGAGAGGGAATTTTTGCCCCTGACTTCAGAGCTTATGGAGAGGGTTGAAAAGGGCGTGAAAAAGGAATTGTTGCCAATAGTTAAGTTGGAGGGAGTTGGCAGAGTCCGCGGCCGCATAATTTACAATGCTGGATACAAAACAATAGAAGATTTAAAGAGCGCGGCCATCGAGGACCTTATGAACTTGCCCCTTATAGGCCCCAAGCTGGCGAAGAAAATTAAGGAGCAGATTGGCGGTTTCGTAAGGAAGGAGACTTGGGAAAAACTTGAAAAAGAGGAAGAATGGAAACAGAAGGCGTTAACAGAATATTAAAGTCCCCTCTCTTTGCGTTCCTTCTCAGTTAACTTAACCATAAGCTCAACTTGTTTTAAAGCTGTCCCCAAATAATTTTTTGGGTTTAAAACTTCTTCAATTTCCCTTTCACCGAGTTTTCCGCGCACAACTTCATCTTCCAAGAGAACATCTTTAAAGTGTCTCCCTTCGCTTTCGCTTTTGATTGTTAGCTTTCTTAGAAGTTCGTGGGCTTCTTGGCGGCTCATTCCCTTTCTTGTTAAAGCTATCATAACGGCTTCAGACATTATGCGTCCCTGCGTTAATTCGATGTTTTTCTGCATTCGTTGTTCATCAACATGCAAATTAGCTACAATGTTGGTCATGAGGAAAAGCATGTAATCCACTAAAATGAATGCTTCCGGAATTATGAAACGCTCTGCCGAAGACTGGGTTAAATCCCTTTCATGCCAAGTAACCACGTTCTCAAGGGCTGGTATAACAAGACTTCTAACAATGCGGGCTAAACCACAAATTCTCTCGCAAGTTTCGGGATTCCGCTTGTGCGGCATGGTTGAGCTTCCAACTTGCCTTTCAACTTCGAAGGGCTCAAAAAGCTCGCCTATTTCAGGCCTCTGCAACTCTCGAATTTCCGTCGCAAAATTTTCAAGCGAAGACGCAATTAACGCTAACAAACAGACGATTTCAGCGTGGCGGTCCCGCTGAACGATTTGCGTTGAGATTTCAGCTGGTTTAATCCCCAGCCTCTGCATAACAAGCTCTTGAATTTTCATGGCTTGAGGGCCAAAGCCCGCTTGTGTCCCAACAGCCCCACTCATTTTTCCAACTAAAACACGTTCCTTACATTGTCTAAGCCTTTGGATATGCCTCGCAACTTCACGCATCCAAACGGCGAACTTAAAGCCTAGGGTTATGGGCAGGGCATGTTGTCCATGGGTTCTGCCAATCATAAGCGTCTCTTTAAATTGCAAGGCTTTTTGCATCAAAACTTTCTCAAAATTATCTAACTTTTCCTCAATGAGTTCTAGGGCTTCCTTGAGTTGTAGGGCGTTTGCAGTGTCCACAATATCATAGCTTGTTGCACCATAATGGACGTAGCCTCCGCTCGGCCCGCAAGCCTCGGCCAAGGCCCTAACTAAAGCCATAACATCATGCTTTATTTCACGCTCAATCTCTTTGATTCGACTTAGCTTAACGTGTTTGGTTGAAGCTATAGAAACAATTTTTTCCGCATCCCCACGCGGGATGTTACCAACTTCAGCATGAGCCCATGCCAGAGCCGCTTCCACATCAAGCATTTTCTGGACACGTGTCTCCTCACTAAAAATTTTCTTCATGTCCTCAGTTCCGTAACGACCAGAATCTATGGGAAGAATCGCCACAATTTATCCCCTTTCAAAAATAAAGCAATTAAGGATAAATGCCTTACCAGCCAACCACCAGCCTCTTTGTAGCAAATAAAGTATTATGTTCTACATCTAAAACAGTACTTTAGAAAATAGGACGCATGGCAAATGGGCGCATTAATAGCAATATTAAACAAAGCGGGCCGAGACTCAACAAGGGAAGCAGCAACCATGCTAAAAGCACTTAAAAATAGAAACGTTGAAAAATTTGGAATCGCATCTCCATCCACAAGCGTTATCAAGGAAACTGCCGAAGCGCTGGAGAGCCAAAAGCTAAACTCTTTCGTTGCAGTTGGGCTGGCGTTTTCCAAAATTTTACCACACGACAAGCCTCGCATAATAAAGTTGGAAAATGCCATGCTCATTTTTGATGGAAGAATTTATCCTTCAACAAAAGATTTCTTTGAAAAAATCCCGAAAACCTCTATAGAAGCTGCCAGAAACCTCTTAAAAGTTGATGGTAATTTCGCCTTTGCAATAGCCGAATCGAATCGACTGATTGTTGGCAGAGATTCTTTAGGTGTTTATCCACTTTACTTTGGAGAAAATGAGAAATTTTTTGCGGTAGCTTCTGAAAGAAAAAGCCTATGGAAAATCGGAATAGAAAAAACAAGCTCCTTCCCGCCCGGACACTTGGCCTTTTTTGACAAGTATGGTTTTAGGTTTAAAAAGGCAAGTTCTTTCAATTATTTTCAGACTAAGCCGACGACATTAGGGTTTGCGGCAAAAACCCTTCAAAGGCTTTTGCAACAATCAATTAGAAATCGTATTTCAGGGCTGAAGGATGTTGCTGTGGCGTTTTCTGGCGGATTAGACAGCAGCCTAATCGCTTTCATCGCAAAAAACTTCAATGTAAATGTGCAGCTAATCCACGTAAGCTTAAAAGGTCAAAAGGAAACTCAACATGCAAAAATTGTGGCGGAAGAGCTAAAACTACCCATTCACATTCATCTTTACGCTGAAGGGGATGTTGAAAAAACCCTTCCAAAAGTTCTTCGATTAATTGAGGAACCAAATCCAATTAAAGCAAGCATAGGCATTGCATCCTATTGGACAGCTGAAAACTCAACTAAAATGGGAATTAATGTTTTGTTGGCTGGGCACGGCGCAGACGAGCTTTTCGGCGGTTATAAACGATACCAAAACATTTATCTCAAACACGGCGAGGACATGGCATACAAAGCCATTGTAGAAGACGCCCTCAAAATGCATGAAACAAACTTTGAAAGAGATTTTAAAATCTACAATTTCCACAATGTGGAACTACGTCTACCCTATGCAACAAAACAAATAGTGAGATTCGCTGCAAAAATTCCCATAGAACTAAAATTGGAAAGAAGAGAAGACGGGGAGAGAAAAATAGTTTTGAGGCATGTTGCAAAGAATCTGGGCCTTCCAGAATCTGTAACTGCAAGGCCGAAAAAGGCAATACAATACTCAACAGGCATAAACAACGCGCTTAAAAAGCTTGCTAAAAAGGAAAAAAGGCCCTTAAAAGAATACTTGGAAGAAATCTTCCAAACAATTGTAGAAGAGATGAAAACCCGTTGACTAAAACGGCAATAATTTTCTCACCCAAATATTTTCGACACAAACCCGGCAGAGGACATCCGGAATCACCCAAACGCCTAAGTTTAATTATGAACGAATTGATGAGAAGCAAACTCTCTGAGAGCAAAAACATACAGTTTGTTAAACCGGAAAAAGCCAGCATCGAAGATGTCAAAATGGTCCACAGCCTAAAGTACATAAAATTCGTTGAAGAAACTTGCAAATTTGGCGGCGGCCCGTTGGACAATGCTAAAGACACAATAGCTTCTCCAGAAAGTTTTGAGGTTGCGCTCTATGCTGTTGGAGGAGCCATAAAAGCCGTTGACCTTGTAATGGAAAACAAATTTGAGAATGCCTTCGTCTTGGTTAGGCCTCCGGGGCACCATGCAGAAAAATTTCGTGCATGCGGTTTCTGCATATTTAATAACGTTGCAGTAGCTGCCAAACACTTGATTAGGAAGCATGGTTTAAAGAGGATTTTGATTTTGGACATGGATGCCCATCACGGTAATGGGACACAACAAGCCTTCTATAAAACATGTAAAGTTCTATACATAAGCTTGCATGAAGACCCAAAGGAGTTTCCGGGCACAGGCTTTTTAAATGAAATTGGAGAAGGGGAAGGCTTAGGATACAACGTCAACATTCCATTCCCGTTTGGGACGGACGACCAAACATATTTGAGGGCGTTTGAAGAAATAGTGGTGCCAGTGGCATACCAGTATAAGCCACAATTCATTCTGGTTTCTGCTGGGTTAGACGGCCATCACACCGATCCGGTGGCAAACCTTTCCTTAACGGCATCGTGCTACCAAACAGTTTATGACACGCTGCTTGAGTTGACTTCGAAAATGTGTGAGGGAAAGTTGGTAAGTGTCCTGGAAGGTGGCTATAGCAAGTTTATTGGAAAGTTGGCTGCTGCAATAATCGCGAAAAAATGTTCAATGCAATATAGCGTGAATGACAAAATTGAAGTCAAACGTCGCGGCCGTGGCATAAAACAAAGCGAGAAAATAATAAACGAGGCTAAAGGGATGCTGAAGAATTTTTGGAATTTAGCCTAGTGTATAATTGGTTATTCAATTACTTGGATGGCGCCTTGTGGACACTGTACCTCGCAAGCCCTACAAACCAGACATTCTTCAACTTTAACTGGAACAGACTTTCCATCTTTTATTTCGTAAACGCCGACTGGACACGTTTCTACGCATGTGTTGCATCCTGTGCATTTATCATTATCAACTGTTATCTTTACCATCTCAAACCCTCCGACTAGAGTTTCATTGAATTTCAATTGCAAAATAAAAGCATTTGGGTTAAACTTAGCGGATTTCTTCACGAAGCCTAATCAAAATTCCATTGATTACAGTTTCAGCCTTCTCTTTCCTGCGTTGATAATCTGCGAGAAGCTTTCTGTAAGCCTCCAACGAAAGCTCTCCACGACTGTGGCGGGATTCAATGCTTTTGATGTTGGCTTCAACCTCGTTGATTTCAGTTTCTGCAACCTCCAGCTGTCTCATCAAATCTGCATAAAGGCCGCCGGCCGCCCGCATCGTTCCCTTAAGCTCAGCTAACTTTCTATTCAATGTGGCAAGTCGAGTTTCAAGGGTTTTTCTCTGAACTTTGTATCTGGGTCTTGGAATCTTGCCCTTCTGTACTCGTGTTTCAAGAGAGGCCAAATCCAAAATTATTTTTCTCTTTTCCTCATATGATTCAGCAAAAGATTTTATGGTTTCTGGACTTAATCTCGTGACAACCCTTGGAACAGCCACCGCAACGGCTTTCGGTCTCTTCCAAACGATGGTTACGGCAACGCCAACAATAGTTAAGGCCCACATCCACATTGTTGGGCGAAATGAAAGCCACAAAAAGTTATACACGTAAACTAAATGCGGAGCACTGCTTTGAGGAACAAAGTTTTCAATGGGGTTGACGTCAAATCTGCTTATGGTTATTGACTCTTGGAAAACACTTCGCGCTAGGCTGTAGTCTATTCCAACCAAAGTTTCTCCCAAATTTTGAATCTTCGAACCTTCGGGAAAGATGAAAGTTGCCGATGCTTGCTTAACATAGCAGTTTATATTATTAAAGAGTAGAGGCGAAATGTTGCAGTCGATAGTGTCCCCCTGCCTATTGATGTAAGCTTGGCTTGGCAAGGTATACCTCACAATAAATCTTATCTGATGATATCCCTCAAGTTTTAGGGGAAAGGGCACAATGTAACGGCCCGTCTTTTCATCAATCCATGTGGCATCTTTTATTTTTCTCCCAAACTGGTCAGTCGCAATGGGATTGGAGGCGTTCGGGGGAAGAATTATCTCTATTGAACTTATTTCCAAATGTGTTTTGCTTGTTATATAATAGCTGTCTGAACCTTCAATATCCCCAAATTCGTTTATCCGAATTTCACGTGCCAGCTCCTCCACATCGAAAAGTTGCATGTCAGTATCAGTTAGCTTAATGGACACGTTTGCGGACAAATAGGTGAAAGCGGCTAAATTCTCTTTTTCATAAGAGCGTTGGTTTATGGTTTCGTCGCCCACAGTTATGGTAACATCAAATGCCATTTCAGACAAATCAAACTTCACATAGCAGTTGGCTACAGACTTTGTGAGGCTTGGGTATGCGGGAACATCCATCAAATAATAATCAGCATCTAAAGCCTTGAGAAGATCGTTTGAAAGAATAAATCCCACGGTGAAAGTGTAATTTTCCCCATAACCTAGATTTAGCGGGGTTGGAAAACCAACCTTCACAGCGTAGAATCCAATTCGGCCCTCTAAGGGAACGTCCATTGTCACTTGCAGGTTGCCTGAAGCATCATACGCCAAACACTTGAGCAAGTATTGGCCGTACTTATATGAAAAACCAACTAGAAAATGGTCGATTGTCGTTCCTTCCGATGCATTGCCAACTAAACAAATTGTATCATTTATTGAAATGTAACCATTATACATCACTTTTATGGTGTGGTCCACACGACTTATGATGTAGTTGTTGTTTTGGACTTCTGCCTTAACTTTTGGGATAGCAATTAAAAAGGACAAAAGTGTTAATCCAACAGCGAATATTAGAATAGCCCTTTTCATCCGTTCGCGTCCACCCTTAATTTTAGGCTTCATTTATTGGCGAGCCCATTTATTTACTTTTAGAATTTATTGACTTTGGTTACGTATATACTTACCGTGAAAACGCTAAAACACGCTTAATTCGAGTTTGAAGTTAAGAGTTCAAACACGTAAACCCTCCTTCTTTTTCCTTCAGAATCCCTTTGAATTTCACTTCGCATAGAAACCACATTATATTCGCCGAGAAAAACATACTTTCCCGGAGATTTCTTTTCAAAAACATAAATTGGATAACGCTCTTTCATTTGGCGTTTTAGCACAAGGTTTCCCCTCTGCATTTTCTGGTCTCCATAACGTCCCTCACCAGTATAAATCAATTTGCCATTTACCATTCTATCGTAATAGGGGTTTCGCACAAAATCTTCCGGAGCCTTATTTAAAGTTGTAATCAGCACCACATGCCGAATTGAAGAGTGTAAGCTTCCACTGTACCTTATGCCCCTTTGGACGCAGACATTAAACATTCTTGAAATTTCTTTATTAGTTAAAATTTGGCCAATTTTTAGGTGCATACCAGATTTAACATTACACTGCAAATCTATAAATCAGTTTTGCGTTAATGAGTTTGGGCGTTTAATTGGGATTCTACGATCCGGTTCAGAGGCACTTGGCCATAGAAAAATTAGTTACCCGCATGGGCGCTGAAGGATTAGAGAAAAAGTATTATCGTGTTAGGTCCGCCAGATGGTATGGCGGAATCGTTACCGCAGATTGCGTTGGCTGTGGATTGCTATGCAAGTTTTGTTGGGTTTCAGACGCCATAATGTTTCGTCCAACATCTGTGGGAAGATTTTACACTCCAAAAGAATTGGCTGATTCTTTGATTACGTTGGCAAGGAAAAAGGGGTTAGATTTGCTGAGGATAAGCGGCGGTGAACCGACAATCGGAAAAACCCACCTACTCCAAGTTCTAGACGCGCTGAATGGCAAAAATTATCGTTTCATTCTTGAAACAAACGGTATACTTCTGGGATTTGATGAAAGTTATCCTAAAAGTCTTTCAAAATACAAGTTTGTACACGTTAGAGTGTCATTGAAAGGATGCGATGAAAAAGAGTTTTCAACGCTTACAAACGCAAAACCACATGGTTTCGATTTGCAGCTGAAGGCCTTACAAAACTTGCTAGGCTCGGGTGTGAGCTGCCATCCAGCTGTAATGGCCTCATTTTCAAATGAAGCCAAAGTTAAAAGCCTAATTAAAAGGCTTAAAGAAATTGATTCTGGTTTGGCCGAGGATTTGGAGATTGAAGAGTTAATCCTTTATCCTCACGTAGTTAGGAGAATCCAAAAGCATGGATTAAAATATTATAGGGCTTACTCGCCAGAAGGAGTGCCAAAAGAGCAGATTTAGAGTTCGCCATGTTTAAGGTAATAGTTTTCTTCTTTCTTAGGTCCAAAGCTTCTAACGCCCTTCTTCTTTAGCTGCTCTCTAAGCTTGTTAGCGTATTCCCCCTTTATTTCGCCCCTCCTTTCCATAAAGTCTATTATCTCTTCCGCCTGGGCCTCGGTGTCGCATCGCCGAATGAAGTCTATTACGTCTGGGTCGTAGTTGTGAAAATTCCTTTTGGATGATGTTGCAGCCTTTTCTCCGGTTTGAATGTCTGAACGTACAGAATCGATTGCGATTTTGTTTTCGCCTGACTCTAACTCTCTGGCGAGATTGGGGAACAGTTTTTTGAAAGTCTCTTTGTCGAATTCCACTTTTACACCTTCAACCGCAGTCTTTTGACCTTCAAATTATTATTTGGAAGCCGAATATTTAAGGCATCTTAAAACGGAAACCCAAAATGTTTGAAAAAGGGAGAAAGCAATATTGTTATCCTTTTGTTTCGCTGACAAATTGCTCGTAGACTTTTTGCACCCTTTCAGCGGCGGGTCCAGAACCTTCTACAACGCCTTTTTCTGTGACTTTCACTTTATCCATGACCCATATGAAACCCTTATCCTCGTAAAGTTTAACCATCGTTGGAAAAACTTTTTCTAGACGGTCTGCCAACGCCTTTAGGTCAAATGGTTTTTCGACGCTTAATATTTGGGAGACAACGCTCCCGTTTAGGAATACTCTATGCAAAATTTTGCCTTCTTCGTCCCTTGCCTCTGCCAAACATAAACTTAATGTGTCTGGGTTTATGCCTATAAGGGTCCCACTAAAAGTTTTTCCTGTTGTGGTAGAAACAATAACGTTCTTATCAACCAATGCTGACACTTCCGTGAAAAACCTTCTTTGCGCCACAGACAACCTTTAAACCTCCAACTCTAAAACATGCAGAACACATATTTAGATTTTAATTGCTATACTAATAACGCGTGTTGGGGTATTATTTTGAAAAGCCTAAAACTTCGTGTGATTAAGCCAGAAATCCGTGTTCTAGGCGTCGATGATGGAGTATTCGCTCCCCACACGAAAAGGCTTGTGCCCGTCGTAGGAGTTGTTTTTCGGGGAGGATACTGGCTTGACGGTGTCATGCACACGAGAATAAGGGTGGATGGCATGGACTCCACAGAAAAAATAGCTTCTATGATCCTTAATTCCCCACATTATAAGCAATTGAGGATTATAATGCTTAATGGAATAACATTCGCTGGCTTCAACGTCGTTAACATCAAAAAATTAAATGAAGAAACGAGGCTGCCGGTAATCGCGGTTTCCCGTGAAAAACCAAATTTGGAAGAGATACGTCAAGCCCTAAAAAATTTACCCAAAAGCGAAGAGCGTTGGCAAGCTGTGGAAAGCGCCGGCCAAATATTTGAAGTTTCAACCAGAAATGGGGATGGCAAAATTTACATGCAAATTGCTGGGATCCTTAAGGAGGATGCTGAGAAAATTTTAAAGTTAACGTCAACGCGAAGCAGCATTCCAGAAGCCTTGCGCGTGGCCCATCTTATAGCTTCTGGAATCAGCCAAATTTAGCTTTAATAACTATTATTATAAGAAAAGGTTTAAATGCGACTATGTTAAGGGAAAACTGACGGACACGGAGTAAAAAGAAATGGAATTTTGCCCAAAATGTGGATCGCGTCTCGTGCCAAAGAAGGGGAAAACGGGAAAGGAATCGTCACTATTTTTTGTCTGCCAAAAATGTGGTTATAAAAAGCAATCACCACAAAAGAAAGTTGAGCCAAAAGTTGCAAAAGTCATACAACACAAACCACAACAGCTTGTTGCCGTCATAAGCAAAGAAGAACAAAAACTTCGTACACTGCCAACTGTCAAGATAGAGTGCCCAAAATGTGGAAATAACACTGCTTACGTTTGGCAGGTCCAGACAAGAGGAGCCGACGAATCTTCAACGCAATTTCTACGCTGCACCAAATGCGGCTACACTTTCAGAGAATACTCATAAACCTAAAGGTTTTGAACAGAGCGTGTGAAATCTTTTATTAATAACTAAGTATAACTATGGAAAAGGGAAAGGATAATGTTTAAGTTTAAAATCTCTGATGCCAAACTTTTCAGAGATGTTGTTTCAGCCATCTCCATACTGATTGATGAAGCAACATTCAAAATGGACCCAGAAGGCATGAAGCTTCGGGCAATGGACCCCTCACGTGTGGCTATGGTGGACTTTGAATGGTCTAAAACGGCTTTTGACGAGTATGCAGCTTTGGAACCAACAAAAATGTGCATAAACATCAGCGAACTCCTCAAGCTACTAAAGCGGGCTGGGAAAGACGAAGTTTTAGAGTTTTCCCTCGACGAAAAAACTGGGCGATTGCAAGTGAAAATCATTGGAAAATACGTTAGAACCTTTACAATGCCAACATTGGAAGCCTCTGAGGAAGAAGTTCCAACACCAAAATTAACCTTCAACGTTAAAGCAAAAGCAACAACCCAAGGCTTAAGTCAAGCCATTGAAGACGCCCAACTTGTAAGTGACCATGTCAGAATAGAGGCAGACACGGAAAAACTTGTCCTCAACGCTGCAGGAGACTTGATGGGAGCAACAATAACGCTTCAAAAAGGGAGCGACGCCCTCCTTGAATTGGAGGCAAAGGAACCTTCAAAGGCAACGTTCAGCCTAAGCTATCTATCTGAAATAATAAAGGCAGCGTCCGCCACATCCGACATAGCAACCCTTGAGTTTTCAACAGACATGCCCATCAAACTCGACTTTCAACAGGCAAAAGAGGGAAAACTAACATTTTACCTAGCGCCGAGAATTGAGACAGAATAATGTGAAGACAATGCTAACCGAAAAAGTCGTGTTCACAAAGAATGACATAGCGAAATATCCCTTTCTCAAAGAGGCCACAGAACACGTTAAAAAACTGGATTTAAAAATCGAGGACATCGTAAGCCAAGAATTTAGAGTTGTTCTTGAACGTGCAGAAGAAAGAATCGAAGAAGCCATCTTATATGCGTTAGTAAGCAGAAAAGTGCATAACGCCGAAGTCGAAATTCTCTCGTTCCCAGCGGCAATAATGCTGGCGATTGCCACACAAAACCCTTTTATTAAAAAGAGATATGCCCTAGCCGAGGCAAAACAAGCTTTTAACGACATAAAACTTGAACCAAAAGAGAAAATTTTGGCAATAGCAAAAAATTTCGAATGGAAAATTGAGTTAAACAACGATTTAGAAATCCCATACGAATTTAAACTACACTTTGCAGACTATCTAAGAAACACCACACACCTGCGAGACAAAAAGTGGAAACTTGTTAATCGCTTATTGTCAAAGGGAAATGTTTATCTAACCAGAAATGAGGTTGCCCGACTTCTGAGCGAGGAAATTCGAAGACACATTGAAAGAAGGCTGGAAGTGAAGGAGTCATTAAAGTTTCCACAAGAGATTGTCGAGAGGGCTGAAAAAATAAAGAAGCTTTCAGCGGATAAGATAGGCAAAGCAGAGATGGAAGGTTTTCCAAAAACTATTGTGCAAGAGGCTTTTCCACCATGCATTAAAAATCTTTATCAGGCAATAGTGACTGGACGTCATCTCCCCCACATAGGCAGATTCACCCTAACATCATTCCTCATAAATGTCGGAATGACGCCGGAAGAAATGATTGAATTGTTCAAAAACTTTTCAGACTTCAACGAAAGAATGACAAGATATCAAGTTGAACACATCGCAGGCGAAAGGGGCTCAAGAACACGTTATATTTCCCCAAAATGTGATACCCTAAAAACTCACGGCGTATGCATTAACCCAGACGAACTCTGCCAAAAGATTAGGCATCCATTAAGCTATTATAGAAAAAATCTAAAAACTGTGAAAATAAGTCGGTAGGGCATCCGAAAAATGGTAGGATTTATATAGTAATTGCGGGATTACTTGAACATTATCTGGGTGGAAATTAAATGAGAACTCAGACTCCCTTCAAAATAAGTTCAAAAGATTTTAAACCGTTTGGGGGTCTGAGTTTTACGGATGGCCTCCGCTTAACTGTGGAAGGAAATTTAGACTTAAACTCTGAAGTTGGTGTGATTCTTCCAACCTATTGTGAAGCCGAAAACATTGGTAAGCTAATAAGTGAAATTGAAAGTTTAAACATGGACGTTTCCATACTAGTCATAGACGATTCAAGCCCAGATGGAACGGCAGAAATTGTACGCGAACTCCAGAAAAAATATAATAACATTTTACTTTCAATAAGGCCGCAAAAACTTGGGCTGGGAACAGCCATAACAGACGGATTTAAAATTTTTCTTTCACTAAAGCATCCGCCAAAATACATTGTCACAATGGATGCTGACTATTCGCATAATCCAAAAGACTTGCCGCGAATAGTTTCAGCAGCAAAAAATGGGGAGGGGCTTGCAATAGGCAGCAGATACTGCAGGGGCGGGGGAATAAAAAACTGGAGCATATTTCGTTGGGCGGTAAGTCGAGTGGCTAATATGATAGCTTCTGTCCTTGTTAGGGCTCAAATACACGATTATACAAGTGGTTTACGGTGTTATTCGACAAAGCTTGTTAAGCAAATGGTTGCTGATTTGCACAGCCAAACCTATGAAATACAAATAGAAACTATTAGGCAGGCTTGCAAAAGGAGGTTTAACGTGATAGAAGTCCCAATGATTTTTGTGAATAGGAAGAAGGGCAAATCTAAGCTCACACGGAAAGAGCTTGGAGAGTTTATATCTTATATAATGAAAGTCATATTAGAGAGAAAGTGAACCATTATAATTTTCTTTTCGAACGCTTTCATAAATCGACTCCAATTGTCTAGCAATGGCCTTCCACGTGTAATATTTTCTAACAAGCTCAAAGGCACTATCAACTAATTTAATTCTCAAATCATGCCTAGTCAACAACGTGCATACGGCCGTAAAAATTTCGTGCGGCTCAACACTTTTCAAAAACCAAGCGTTGCTGCAGTGGCGTAGAAAATCGCTTGGACCACCGGAAGGATAAACAATAACTGGAATTTTGCTGGCCATGGCCTCAAGAAGGCTTATTCCAAACCCTTCGTAGGAGGATGGCAGCATAAACACGTCTGCAACGGAATAAAATTTCCTAAGCTTTTCCCTTGAAACTCTGCCAGTTATAATTATTGAATTTTCAACATTAAGCCTTTTGGCTAAATCTAAGAGGTTTTTTGCGTAGTTTGAATAGTCTGGGCCCACGATAACGAATTTTGCAGATGGAAACTCATCCAAAATCAGCGGCATCGCGTGTACAACTTTGTCTATGCGTTTATTCCAGTCTATTCTCCCAACATACAATATTATGGGGCTTCCAGAAAAATCTAGTTGATTAGAGAGTCCTTCACCTTCCTGAATTTTTTCAAATTCCTCTAAATCAACGCCATTTCCAACTATTGCCACTTTTTCTGGGGAAACTCCCAATTTCAAAAGTAAGTGTAAATTATTTTCGCTTAAGGCTATTACTTTATTAGAAAATTTCAGAAGCAAACGGCCCAAAGTGCTATCGAAGGCTGATTTCAAAAATGCGTTTGCAACGGACCGTGGTGGATAAATTCCGTGCGGAGTGAATACCGTTGGAATATTGCGCACACGCGCCACGTAGATTGCGGTGCAAGAGATTAGACAGCGATAACCATGCGCGTGGATTACATCGCATCTAACATTCCGTAAAATTTTAGTGGCGGCGGGCATTATCCAATATTCCCTTAATGTTTTTGGAGAGAAGAGAGGGAACCTATACACTTTTACGCCTTGTACGGTTTCTTCTTGAAGCGGATAGGTTTTACCGTCAACCTCGTTTGATGTTATAACGGTTATTTTGTGTCCCATCCGCGTCAATTCAAGAGAAATTCTGTAAACATGCTCTTCCACACCACCTATTGCCGGTGGGAATCTTGGCGTCACTTGTACTATATGCATGATTTTAAAGCCTCATCAAATTGATTTGCAATCAAATTCCAGTCAAACTTCTCCTCGACAGTCCGCCTAGCATTTTCAGCGACCTTTTTACCGACTTTACCAGATTTTAAGATTATCTCCAACTTCTTAATCCATTCGTTAATGTCGTCCGGGTCTGCGAGAAAACCATTTTCGCCATCTAAAATAACCTCTTCGATTCCGCTGACTCTGCTTGCGATTATAGGCTTCTTCATGGCCATCCCCTCAAAAAGTTTTAGTGGACTGGCTGCATGAGAAACCTCATTATTTGGAAAGGGAACCAAAATAACATCCGCAGCAGTTAATATAGCTGGAACATTTTTGTAAGGAACTTCGCCCAACAAAGTAATGCTCTCTCCACACAAGGATTGCGCTGGCCCACTTCCAACAACCACAAACCTAACAGCCAAATTTTTAGCCTTAACAGCCTCGCAGAGCTTGGTTATTATGTTCACCCCAGCCCACTCATCCAATCTTCCACAATAGACGCAGATTTTTTCGCCGTTAACCCGTTTTCCAAACTTTTTTCTAAAGATGCCGCCATCCCCATTTGATTTGAAGATTTTTGGGTCAACGCCGTTTGGAATCAAGCTTATCCTTTCTTTTGAAACGCCGAGCGAGATTGCGTATTTTTCAATAAATTTTGTTGGTGCAATAACTTTGTGGGAATGCTTTACAAGAAAATTTTGGGTAAAAATAAGCATTTTTGCTTTAAAACCCTCTTTATTCAAGCCTAACAAGACAATTGTGTATTGGGCTATCAAATCGTTAAAATCTATAACTATAATCTTTTTTTGCAGTTTTCCCTCCAAAAAACCCAGCAAACCAGTGTAGGGACTTGGATAGTTTATGACAATGACGTCTGGATTCAACTTCTTTAAAATTATCGTTGTTCTCACAAAAACCATAAAAGATGTTAGGGCATAGGCCAAAATTTGAGAATACTTCCAAAGGGCAGCGATTCTCCGAGGTATTGGTACAAAATGCCCGACGATACCTTCATATTTTTGGGTTAAATCTTTCATTTCGAAATGAGGGTTGTCTTTCCCTTGCCCTATTTTCCCAAGCAACATACGCAGAGAAGGGAAAATTATGAAGTGAATTTCATGGTTTGCTGTGAGCCTTTTCATAATTTCAAATATTCTTCTGTCGCTTCCCATTTTTGGCGGCAAATGTTCAACAAAGACCGCTAGCTTCATTTTGCTCAATCCGAAACGGATTGTTGTATCCTTTATATTTTTCGTTATTTAAAGCGCTAACCTTTTAAGACGACTGACATGTTTAAAGCTAAAAGAGAAGATGATACTTCAAATACTTCCTCCACTAATCGTTTTCATGTTCCTCCTGATAATTAATGGTGAACCATTAAGGGTGATTTTTCTCCGAAGGCTTGGACTCTTTTCAAATTTAGATTTTATAGAAAACTGCATTCTTGACGTTTACTTGGGAGGTTTATTACTATACTTGATAGCCTTAATTCCCTTTCCAATTTTCAACAGTTTTATTCTTGTTGGAATTACAGTATTCTGTATCGTTTTCTCTTTGCTTGTTCACCGCAAAAGGCTGCGCGATATTATGTCGGTTAAGAATATAAAGTGGTATGCCGCTGAAAGGAGAAGCACACTGTTTGCTTACATTTTTGTTTTCGCCATTTTTCTCGTAGCGCTTTACATCAATGTTGTCTCTGCATCCCATTTGGTTTTTGGCTGTGTTTTTGACGAGTCTGCCCATTCGCTGAAGGTTGAAGTTATTTTAGAGAATGGTTATGTGCCCATGACTTTAGAACCATATTTACCAGAAGGAATTATCTATCCTCAGGCTTCGCATGTTATTTTTGCTTTTGCATGCTTGGTTATGAATTACAATGTTCCAAAGTCTGTTTTTCACATAACCCTTCTCTTTAAGGCTCTTCCAGTTTTTGGGGCGTATTTTTTGGGCAGGCGGCTTAGCAATGCTAGGATTTATGCGTTGGTTTTAGGCTTTGTTTTCGCCTTTATTTCCTCTTGGCCCCTTTACGTTGTTTGGGGAAGCAACCCGTTTCTCTTGGGTTTTCCCTTGTTCCTTGTCAACTTAGGCTTGTTTTACTCGCTACTTAACTCTGCAAAAAATGGTCTTGCAAACATTGTGGCTGTCGGCTTACTTTTTGGGTATTGCGGTGCCCTTATAGTTTCGTTCATTCAAACCCTAATTGTTGCGGCCTTTATCGTTCTTCTTTATTACATTTTAAGAAGACGTTCTCTCGCCGCACGTAGATTTTATGAAATTTCAATTTTGTTTCTGGCGAGTTTGCTTCCCTTAGTCCCCGTCTTTTATAGGTTCTTTATATTCTATCCTTATCCTGGACACAATATTGGTATTCCCTCGGACTTTGAGGGGTATGAAGCCACTAGGTTGCCGTTTTCGATGACTGAAGCCCTCAAATGGGCTTTTGAAAACTTGTCTCCGCACTTTCCACTTCGCCTTTTAACTTTAATTCAAATTGTTGGTTTTGCAATACTATTTTGGAAAATAAAAGGTCATAAAGGCGAAAAAGTTGGTGTGGCATTCGCCCTAACGGTTTTTGCATCAGCTACTTTACTGTCTTTTGTTTCCGCTTTGCTTCCCAGCGACTTGGAGTTTATTTCGTGGGGTCATCAGGGCCTAATTATTTCAATTTCGTTAAACATGCTTTTGGCAATATTTTATGTTAGGCTTGCAAGCGTTTACCAAAGCCTTGATTTTAAGCGATTTCCAGACGTTTCCTCCAAAAAATTTTACAAACATGTTTTGGCTGTAACAATAATTGCAATTTTGTTGATCTCACCCTACTTGTATTATAGGTTTACGGTGGACCCGCAGGTTTTGGCGAACACCTATAGAATGTTTGGTGCCACCACAGCCGACGACCACGACTTGATGTTTTGGATGAAGGAAAACTTAACTCGTGGGGCCGTAATCCTCGTCAGCCCATATGAGCCGAGCTTGTTTATTCCAGCAATCTCGCAGCATAAAATAATTTTTCCATATGCTGCAAGCCAGTTTAGTCATTCATATCGAACTTTGGTGGCGTTGTTGCTTGACAATGTGGTAAATGCAACTGCATATGATTTGATGCGCAAATTTAATGTGACACACGTTTATGTGGGGTATGATGCTGCCTACTGGTGGTTTGAGAGACACAAGTGGGATCAGCTTTTGTTTTTGGGGAACCCGAACTTCAAGTTGGTGAAAAATTTTGCTGGAGCCTACCTTTTTGAAATCAATTGCACAAATCCTGACGTGGTTTTCCTCGATGATTTTGAACATGAAAATTGGTATGAGTATGGTTGGCGAACGTATTCTGACGGCTGCGGTATCGGAAATGTTACAATTGCAAACAGTTCTATGTGCGGTTTTGGAAACTGTTTGAAAGTAACTTCTCAGGCTGTGTATACGGCTTTGTTGTTTAAACATGTGCAGTATGTTGTCAGAGAAGTTTATGTCCAAAACAATTCGGATGTTTCAATTTCATTCTCCCTAAACATAACGGAAGGCTTCAACACAAACGCTGGAGACACATTCGCCATATTAATCTCCAACGTTTACCGCAACCAGTCCATAGCCATAACAACTCCAAACGGGGTCTTCAAAGACTACTTTAACAGCATTTTCTTGGACAAGCTTGAAGGGAGTTTCAAATTTAATTTGAGTGATATATGGCTTCAAAAATTTAACTGTTCAGTGCCCAAGAAGGTTGTTTTGGAGTTTGTGAATTGGGACTTTGACGGCGTCAAAAACGTTGTTTACATTGACAATATTTTGGTGACATGCACACCTTCCACTTTGAAAGTTAATGAGACGCACAGCAATTGAATTTAAGAAAAACTTTTTAATGTTTAACAGAATTTTAAGCTGAATAACTTGAACTCAACTGATTTTGTTCAGAGGGTGTTCGGCGAATACTACAAACATTTTTCATTAGCTGAAACTCTAAAGGAAATAGAAAGGCGGGAATTTGGTTTTATCTCGTTTGAAGGTCGAATGCTCCGCCATAAAAGCTTCAAAAATGAGAAGGACCTACAAAATTTTTTGCGAGAATTTGTCCCAAGAGACGCCTACATTTCCAGCGCATATTATGAAGAACCCGAGGCAGAAATGGAAAAGAAAGTTTGGCTTGGCGCCGACCTAATATTTGACATAGACGCAGACCACATACCAACTCCATGCGACAAAATCCACGATGAATGGATATGCGGCAAATGCGGATTCGCTGGAAAAGGAATAGTGCCAGAAAAATGCCCCATATGCGGCGGCGAAAAGTTTGATGATAGGACATGGCCCTGCGAAGTCTGCTTAAATTCTGCAAAAGATGAAACAATTAGAATTTTGGACATACTAAAAGACGATTTCGGTTTTTCTGAAAAAGAGGCTCACGTTTTCTTCTCTGGACATCGAGGCTACCACATTCACGTTGAAAACGATGCTGTTAAAACTTTAGATGCCTTCGCCAGAAAAGAAATTGTCGACTACGCTTTGGGTTTAGGTTTCGAGATTTTCCCCAGCAAAACCCGGAAAAAAGATCGGGCCACGCGTGTTTTAAAAGGCTTAAAGCTAAAAGACCCTGGTTGGCGAGGAAGGGTAGCAAGAAGCATGCACAAGTTTGTTGCCACAGCCAAAAAAGAAGATTATGAAAAATTAGGTTTGAAAAAGGGTATAATTGAAAAATTGATTGAAGGAAAAAACTCAATTCTAAAGCTGTGGGAAAATGATGTTCCATGGAACGCTGTTAAAGGCGTCGGCTTCGAAACTTGGAAAAAAATAGCTGAATTCTGCGCGAAATCCGAGGCTGTCAACATTGACACTGTGGTTACGACGGACGTTCATCGACTGATAAGGCTTTCAGAAACGTTACATGGAAAAACTGGCTTGAAAAAAGTTGAATTCCCCATGTCAAAAATAGTGGAGTTTGATCCCCTCAAAGATGCGGTAGCCCTAAAAGGCGGAACCACAACAGTTCTCGTTTCTGACGCACCAAAATTTAGGCTGGGTGAAGAAACATTCGGCCCCTACAAGAACCAAAAAGTTGAATTACCCGTCTCAGCCGCCATACTGCTTATCTGTAAGGGAAGGGCGGAGGTTGCAGAATAATGTACAATGAGCTTTATGAAGTTTGGAAGCAAGAAATTGAAAATAAAGAGCCAGTACGATTGCCTCCCGACTTTTACGTGAAAGTTACCAATTACATAAAGAGGATTAGAGAAGAAAGCCGCATGTTGGATAAAAAAACTGTTAGGGCAATTCTTCTGAAAAAGGAAATGGAAAATGTCCAAAGAATGTTAAGTGAGCTTGTTCGAACAAGATATAGAAAGCTGATGAGAAAGGCGGCAAAGGGCGAAAAAATTCCGCCAGACACCTTAACAGCTGAAGAGGAGAAAATTTTTAAGAATTTACCTTCAATAGCGGAAAACTACCAAAATTTTGTTAAAGCCATCTTAATGGGACAAACATATGATTTAGAAAAAGAACAAAAACATAGAAGAGTTGTAATTCGCGTCTTGAAGGATATTCCCTCAATTGTCGGCGCCGACATGAAAACTTATGGACCCTACAAAGTTGAAGATGTTGCCTCGCTACCGGCTGAAAACGCAAAAATTCTAATTAAGCAAGGGTTGGCAGCAAAAGTTGAAACACCCTAATTTTTGGGAGTCTTAATTTTTCCCCATAACGCGCGGCTTCCACTTATGATTAGAGGATAAGCAATAATCCACGACAAAGAGTAAAGCGGTCCATAATAGTTATGAAAGTCCGTCGAAAACTCTCCCGTGTTTATTCCTATAATGACAATTGTAACAATTCTCAAAACATTAATCAGATACGTTACCATCGCGCCTACAATGAAGTAGATAACCCTATGGCTCAATGGAATATCAGTCTTTTTTAAAAACAACAAGATTGTAATAGTATAGATTATGAGGCTGTCAATGCCAGAACATGGCCAAGCTATAACGGCACTAAATTTTCCAGCTTGAAGTAATGGCACGTAACCATACATGGCATTGTTCATCATGGCCATTCTTACGCTGTAACCCATCTGTTTTAAGACGCTTGCCGCAAGATTTGCTGTTGTTGGAACAAGAAATTGAAATGGTGCAAATCTGCCGTATGGGTAGAGATTATCTATGACATATATCATTCCAATAGTTCCAAGGAAGAATGTGGAAATTGAATATTTCTGTAAGTCTTGCACACCATACTCTACTGCCACTATTAAAGCAAAGAGAATTGTAAAGGCTAGATACTCTATTGAAAGTGGCATCAAATTAACAAAGAACATTTTATCTAAGGTGTTTTCACCTATATGAGATTTAAACGACAACTCTATGATTGCAGAATCCAAAAAACATTGGGAAACAACCACATACAATGTTGGAAGCGCACAAGCAACAATAAATAGAAAGGCTCTGGGCTTCGAACTCCATTTATCCGCCTTTAGCTCTTCCCAAAGCATTATGGTTTCTAAGGCTGCAAGCCACAAAAAGAAAAGGTAGTAGGTCCTGCCCTTCCACGTCATTTCAAAAGAACTTGGATAATAATAGTAGAGGATCATGAATGGAATTGCAAATGAGATAAGCGGCGCGAGTTTCATTAGCCATTTTAGCCTTTCAGCTTTCAGTTTATCTGGAACTTTCATCGTGCTTCACGTATTTAGTTCATTGTTTATTAATGTTGCTTAGGAAATTTTAATATCAACCTTCTATTATGAAAGTGGCAAAGGTGAAGGATATGAATGGAGAAAGTTTTGTCGGCGGCTTTCTGGTTTTAGGCTTTGTAATTTTCACAGCGGGTTTTATGGCTGGTATGCTGGCCATATTAATGATGCCTGTCAGCCCCGAACTAACAACATTGGAAATAATGTATTTTGTTTTGGGGTTAACCATTGGAGTAATTGCAACGGCCGCCTTTTTGATAGTTTTAAAAATGAGAAAGAAAAAGAGATAGTGAAAAAATATAAGAGGGCGTTTGTTTTCTTAATGCAAAAGCTGACGTGATCAAGTTGAATGTTCCAAAGGAAATTAATACATATTGCCCCAGATGCAAGAAACATCAAGCTCACACTGTCACTCTATATAAGGCGGGTAAAAGAAGGGCTTTAGCTAAGGGTGAACGCCACCACGAAAGGGAAAAAAAGGGCTACGGCGGCCAAAAATACCCCCTCCAGAGGGAATTTGCAAAGACAACTAAAAAGCAAACATTGAAATTGAAGTGTAAAGTTTGCGGTTATACGAGGCACAAGGAAGGCATAAGATTAAGAAAGCTTGTTATAGCATAAGTGGTTGATAAAATGTCAGAGTGGGAAAAACTCATTCCAAAGCCAAGAAGCAGTTTCCTCAGAGTAAAATGTCTAAAATGCGGAAATGAACAGATGGTGTTCAGCCACGCCGTAAACGTTGTCAACTGCAATGTCTGCGGAGCCGAGCTTGCCAAACCCTCAGGTGGAAAAGCTATAATCGAGGGAGAGATAGTTTCCGTTTTTGAATAGTGATATGTATGGCATGGAAAAAGCAGGAATGGCCAGAAGTAGGCGACTTGGTAATAGCTACTGTAGAGTCTGTTACTGATTATGGGGCTTATGTAAGATTAGACGAATATGGGAAAAAGGGGCTTCTTCACGTTTCTGAAGTCTCATCATCTTGGATTCGAAACATTCGAGATTTCGTCAGAGAAGGCCAAAAAGTTGTTCTAAAAGTTTTAAGGGTTGACGCAGAAAAGGGCCACATAGACTTATCCTTGAGAAGAGTTACCAAAAGAGAGAAAATAGAAAAAATAATGTCATGGAAAAGGGAGAGAAAAACTGAAAACCTCTTAAGGAGCGCAGCTGAAAAGATTGGATTATCTCTTGAAGAGATTTATGAAAAAGCTGGCGCTTTAATGGAAAAGGAATACGGATTATATGAGGGCTTTGAAAAGGCCGCAAGGGAAGGCCCATCCATCCTAACAAAAATAGGTGTGCCAGCAGAAATTGCTAATGTAATTTCTGAAATTGCAAAAGAAAGGATGCCCGTTCCAATGGTCAAAGTTAAAGGCATAGTTGAGCTTCGCTGCATGAAACCAAACGGTGTAAAAGTCATTAAAGAAGCCTTTTTAAATGCCAAAAAGTCTGAAAAAACACGTGATGCAAAAATCCGCTTTTACACGGTTGCCGCGCCCAAATATTGCATTGAAGTCATGGCGGAGAACTACAAAAACGCTGAAACCGTCTTGCAGAGGGTTGCCGAAAATATTGTTTCCAATGTTGTTAAAGCGGGTGGAGAAGGAACATTCAGGAGGGAAAAGTGATGGTTTGGCTTCTAAAAAGATGCGAAAACTGCCAAAAATATACGCTTAATAGGGAGAAATGTCCATATTGCGGTGGAAAAGTTAGGGTGCCCCACCCGCCAAAATTTTCTCCAGATGACAAATACCTCAAATATCGGATGGCATTAAAAGAGGAGCGGAGCGCGGCAAAGTGAAAGAAACGTTCATCAAGGAACTTACAAAAGTTGAATTAAACAACCCCGTGCTTATAGAGGGCCTTCCAGGTTTGGGGCTTGTTGGAAAAATTGTTACAAGATACCTAATTAAACAGTTGAAGGCAAATAAGTTGGCTTACCTCTATTCCCCACATTTCCCATACTTCGTGCTTGTTAACAAGAAGGGAAGTGTCAGACTTCTACGGGGAACATTCTACTTTTGGACAAATAAAAATGGGAAAAACGACATAATCTTCTTCACGGGCGACAGCCAAGCACAAACAATTGAAGGGCAGTATGAAATTTCAGATAGCATACTAAACTTTGCATGTCAACATAAAGTTAAAATGGTAATTACCATCGGCGGCTACAGAATGGAAGCCAAGGATAAACCCAAAGTCATTGCAGCAGCCACAAACCAAGAAATCCTTAACCAAGCCATAAAAGCTGGAGCCATCGTAAGCCCCGTAGGCAGCCCAATCGTTGGAACAGCCGGAATAATTTTAGGTTTAGCGCGTCTCAAAAAAATCGACGGCTTATGCCTTCTCGGCGAAACAAGAGGATATTTGCCCGATCCCAAAGCTGCAAAAAGCATTTTGGAAGTTTTAAAACTATTGCTGAATATTCCAGTGGATTTAAGCGGTTTAGAAGAGGAAATTTCTAAAGCTGAAAAAATGGTTTCGCGCCTACAGAAGATTGAGGAGAAGAGGGTTTTACAAGCTGAAGAGAGAAGGAAGGAAGAAGATAAAAAGATAACTTACATCTCATAAATCAAATTGCAAGCTCTTCCCTAATTATTTTAACTATCTTTTCAGAAGCTTTCCCATCTCCGTAAGGAGATTTTTCCGGCAATTCTTTTCTATGAGTCATTATTTTTTCCATAGCCTCCAATATTTTTCTTTTCTCCACCCCAACAACTTTTGTGAAGCCAGCCTCCAAGGCTTCGGGTCTTTCCGTGGAAAGACGGGTGACAAGAACTGGTTTACGTATGCATGGGGCTGTAGCCTCTTCTTGTATGCCGCCCGAATCTGTTACAATCATTTCACAGTTTTTCATTAAAACTAGAAAGTCTAAATAGCCCAAAGGCGGCAAAATTTGCACGTTTTTTGAAGCTTTAACTTTGCTGTAAATTCTGTTTTGTTTTAATCTCTTCCTGGTGCGGGGATGCATTGGATAAACGACGGGTATGGGCGCTTCTGCAAACGCTTCAATAAGGTTTTTAAGGGTAGCCAAATCGTCCACGTTTTCCGCCCTATGGGCTGTTGCCAAGGCAAATTTTCTAAAGTTTATTTGCTCCATTATTTTCGACTTGTGTTCAGCTATTGGCAAATGTTGAATAACAGCGTCTATAACAGTGTTTCCGGTAACAAAAATTTTCCCCCAAACACATTCTCTCCGCAAATTAGCCTCTGCAGTTGACGTCGGCGCAAACAAGTAATTTGATAAATGATCTGTTAAACGTCTATTATGTTCCTCAGGCATGCGCAAGTCAAAACTTCTCAGTCCCGCTTCAACATGCCCTACGGGTATTCTAAGCTTTGCCGCTGCAAGCGCCGTTGCCAAAACTCCGTTTGTATCCCCCTCCACCAAAACAAGCGCTGGCATAGTTTTCTTTAAAAGTTGTTCTATACATGTGATTATGCGGGCCGTTTGGACGCCTTGAGAATATGCCTTAACCCTATAGCCATAGTCGGGTGTTGGAAGACCAAGCTCATCTATGAATTGCTGGGACATATTATAGTCGTAATGTTGGCCACAGTGCGTAAAAATCATTGGAACATTTTTCCTTTTTAAAGCCCTAATCAGCGGAGCCATTTTTATGATTTCCGGACGCGTTCCAACAACAACCATTACAGCCTTCATTTGCGTTTCACTGAAGCATACTGTGTCTTTGTTAGTTTTATATGTTTGAATCAAATATTTTTCTTAAAGCTTTATTCTGAATATTTTTGTTAAGTTCTAACTTTTAATAGTTTACAAAAATAATAATCTTTAGATTGCGTTAGTTCTTGTGACGTGCAAACCGTCTTAATTTTCTTTTCCACTATTTCTTGCAAAACAAAGGTGAATGACCAAATGCAATTGTTAAAAAAGAAGAAGGGTTTAAGCACCGTTGTAACAACACTCATAATTCTAGTAGTATCAGTGCTGCTCGCAACAGTCGTAACGCTTTATGCCATAAACGTAACAACAACAAGAGTGCAGGAAGAATCTCTGCACCTAAGCAAACAACATGTCTGGCATAATACTTCTGGCGGGTGGTCTCTGGCGTCAATAGTTATCATAAACACTGGTGGAAAGGACGTTGTTTTAGACAAGATTTCAGTGCGTGGACAAGAATGCCCATGGACGAACATTTACTATTGGAGAACAAACACTGTTGTTGTTTCAAGCGACTTAAACGTTACTTCAGACAAGCTTACAGGAGATAGCGTAAACATCACGGTTCAAGGTGAGGAACGCAACTTTACACGGGCTACCGACGACTTAACTTTGAAATCTGGTTGGACTATGGTGCTTTATATTATGAATCCGGATAGCATAGCCTTAAACGACGTCGGCCTAACGGTGGGTATAACGCTTTTCACTTCAAACGCTCAATATTACAAGGAAGCTAATGTCGAGGCGGCGCAGTAAAGCGCATCCTCTTTTTTATACGTTAAGTCTTTTTAAGGTAGCCTTCCCTAGGTTCGTATATTGTTCCCTCTCTCAGCAGTTGCCCAATAAGTCTTTCAGCTTCGACTCTTGAGACTTTATGCTTTGTTTCTAACTCGTATAAGAGCGCTGTTTTTTCTACCATGCCCGTTTCTCTTTCCATTTCCATTAGCGTTGAGAGAACAACGTGGAGTTTGTCCCTTACGCTTTTCGGTTTTCCAGTCATTATGGTGTCTATGTCAATTTTATATGAGGATACGTCTATTCCAACCTCTTCGAGTGATTTTTTCATTATTGCAATGGCGGCTTCTGCATCTTCGGCCAAAACTTCCTTCCTTAAGGCTGCTCTGGCTCTGGCCTCTGCTATGCGGACAAGGGATTCAAGCTGTCTTGCGGTTATGGATACTGGCGATCCTTCAGATTCGCTTGAGGAGCGCATGGCTAAATAGAAATCTTTGAGGCGTTGCAAGGCTTCTTGGGTTAGTACTGGTTTTATTCCCTTTGCATAACTTATGTACTTGCGCAATAATTCTAAGGGTATTGGAGGTTCCACTGGAGTTAAGCCCTTTCTATGTATTTCAAGTATATGCTCTGACATTTTGTCGTCCGCCTCCTTATCTGGCACGTCTCTTAAGACGAAGATCAAGTCAAAACGTGAAAGTATTGTCACTGGAAGTGAAATGTTTTCTGATACTGTGCGGCGCGGTTCATATCGGCCTAAAGTTGGGTTTGCAGCTGCGAGTATGGCTGTCCTCGCGTTTAATGTTGCGACAATGCCGCCCTTTGCCACGGACACCGTATGCTGTTCCATGGCTTCGTGAATTGCAACTCTATCCTCGGGGCGCATCTTATCTATTTCATCAATGCATGCGACTCCCTTATCTGCTAAGACAAGTGCCCCTGCTTCAAGGCTCATTCCCCCACCCTTTTCGCGTATAACTGCGGCTGTTAGGCCGGCGGCTGTTGTGCCCCTTCCAGAAGTGTATAATCCGCGAGGCGCAACCCTTGCCACATACTGCAAGAGCTGTGATTTTGCAGTTCCTGGGTCGCCTATTAAAAGTGCGTTTAATTCTCCTCTTATATTTATGTCTGGCAGTGTTTTTGGAACTCCTCCAAAAAGGAGGTACATTATTGCCTCTTTAATATGGTCGTATCCATAAATTGAGGGCGCTATTGAATTTATGATTTTTCGATGTATCCACGGATCCTTTGCAAGCTCAAGAATTTTCTCTTCTTCCTCCGGAGAGGGAAGCGTTGCTTCCGGCTCTTTGCCTAGAACTTCAATGGAATTAGCATCTAAATGTAATACAAATGTGCGGAGTTTTCCAACGCGTGGGAGTGAAGGTGAAACGGCTTGCACTATTCCGACTATAGAGACGTGATCACCTGGTCTTGCGACGTCAACTATTTCGCTTCCAATAAGCTTAACATGCAATGCTCTGGGAAGTTGTCCAGGCGGGAGGTCTTCCGGCCTTTCTTGTAGGCGGAGGTCTTGTGAATCTATGAATGTTGATTCTTCTTGGACGAAGTCGAAAAGTCCCTTTCTTTCGCATGTGGGGTTGCTGCATTTGAATGGGGCTTTAAGGAATGGCCCGGTTTGGTCGACATATGTTATTTGTCCACATCCCTTACATCTGAATGCAGCACGCATTACCACGGGGCGGACGGGAGTGGAGCGAACAACTATACCCTCAACCATCACAAGTTTTCCTATATGCATTGAGCCGAGTTTTCGTAAATGTGTCGGTTCTGGCAGCCCAACGATTCTAACAGTTATTTTTTCTGTTCTATTCGCCAATTGTTCTGCATATTCTGGATCTTCTGACTTTAATTGCTCAAATGCGGCGTCGTTGGCGTATTTAAGGTATTTTTCAGGCTTTTCTAAGAGTTGGCTGGCAAGTCTGCTGTCGAATACGAGGAGGTCTGCAAAATCAACTATTAATGATGTTTTGTTTGTTAACGCCATTTGAGCGAGTCTCTGACGGTACTTTTCCTTTTTAAAGAATTCTTGGAAAAACTCTTGAGGATCTATGGCCTCCAATTCAGTCATTCTTCCACCTCTCCAAGTTTAAGAATTTGCGCTCTCCACTTGCAGATAAGCGCGCGAATGCCCTTATAAAGAATTTTTTCTTCATCAGTTAAATTCTTTAATAAGTGTTCCGTTTGTGTTGGAGCAGAGGCCAGAGAGACAATTTTTTTCAATCTGGCATTGACTATGTCTAATGTTAAATGCTTAGCCTTTTCATAATCCCTTAACTTTTCCGGAGATTTGGCAACATCTTCTTTGAGCCCGACGAGATATCTCCTCAGCTTTTGGTAAAAGTTTTCCGGCAGCTTCGATATTTGTCCAGCTGTTTGAACACGCTCAGTCCATTGAATCTTGTAGAGTTTGGCTGCATCTAAAAGTTCTTCGTCTCGAATACGCGCGATCCCTGCTTTTTCAAGGTGCTTAGCAATCCAGTATTGCACTTCGTATTGGTTTCCTTCTTCCAGCGGCCCTATAATTAGTCCGGCAAGCTTAATTTCTGGGCAATTTCTGTTTGCAATAATTATTACGTGTGAGTTTTCGAAAACGAAGTCTAAATCTTTAATATGCATGTTTCTCCCTTTCGCAATTTAGACATTGTTTCAAAAGTTGGGTATAAAAACGATAGTTTAAAAAATTAGATTAAAGAGTTTAGAAAAATTTCTTATGGCCAAAGTCCCAGGGTTTTTATTGCCTCGGCGACCCGTCCAACGCCAAGCATAAGGGCTGCTGTTCGCATGTCTTCTTCTTCCTTTTTTGTCAGATTGTAAACATCGTTAAAGGCTTTAACGATCTTTGTCTCCAGTTTTCTATTTACTTCCTCTAACGTCCAATGCTCTCTGGTGAGATTTTGAACCCACTCGTAGTAACTTGCCGTCACTCCACCAGAGTTGGCCAATATATCTGGAATTAGGGTTATTCCTTTCTCATTTAGAATTTTGTCTGCTTCTGGGGTTGTTGGTCCATTGGCGCCTTCTACGACTATCTTTGCTTTTACGTTGTCTGCGTTTGCTTTTGTGATTTGGTTTTCTAATGCTGCGGGGATTAGGATGTCGCATTCGATCTCAAGGAGTTCCTCATTTGTTATGTTTTTACATTTTTCAAAGTTTATTACAGAGCCGGTTTTTGACTTGTGTTCAAATACCTTGTAGGGGTTTAAACCTTCAGCACAATATATTCCGCCTGATGAATCGCTTACAGCCACAATTTTACAGCCCATTTCATAGGCTATTTTTGCCGCGTTCCAACCTACATTTCCGAAGCCTTGAACTGCAACTTCTGCCCCATCAAACTTTAGTCCCACTTTTTTGGAGGCTTCACGCGCACACAATACGACGCCGTAAGATGTGGCTTCTGTCCTGCCCTCGGAGCCGCCTATGCTTATTGGTTTTCCAGTAACGCATTCTGGAACGCTATAGCCTTTAAATTGGCTGTAAGTGTCCATTATCCAAGCCATGGTTTGCGCATCTGTATATACGTCTGGGGCGGGCACGTCACGGTATGGTCCGATAACATCCAATATTAGGCTCGTGTAGCGCCTTGTTAGGCGCTCAATTTCGCTTGCACTCATCTTTTTGGGGTTGCAGCAGATTCCGCCCTTTGCACCTCCATATGGTATGTCCACAACGGCACATTTCCAAGTCATCCACATAGCCAAGGCAGTAACCTCATCTAATGTGACATTTGGATGATAGCGGATTCCGCCCTTAAATGGTCCCCTTGCATCGTTATGTTGGACGCGGCAACCGGTGAATGTGCCAATTTCGCCATTATCCATTTTTATTGTAACGGAAACTATAAGTGAGCGTTTTGGATGTTTTAGCATTTCATGTATTCCAGGGTCGAGGTTCAATTTTTCAGCGGCTATTTTTAACTGTTCTAATGCCGTATCTAAGGCTGACTGCCCCTTCATAAAACCACCCTTCCTCCACGTGCTGTTAAGGTTGTTAAAAATCTAACTAGAGGGTATAAAAACTTTTTAGCAAGCAAGATATCCCAAATTGCGTGCAATTCAATTTTTAACAAACGTTTTAGTATATAAAAGGGGGATGTTAGTCTAGGATTTTTTCGATCGCCTCTTTTTCTGCTTCATGAGGCATTGGTATGTCAGTAACTTTGGCAGCAATTTCGCTTAAACTCATCAAATCGTTTCTGTTGATTAGCTCTAATTTCCATTTTCTGTTGCCTGCAAGAAGCTGTTTTAGGCCGACACCTATGCGGTCAGTGAGATACGTATATAAGGCTACAGCTTCCCATGGTATCTCCTTGAAACGTTCGCCGTATTTTGCTTTTAATTCTGGAGCTGTGATAAAGAACTTTTCCGGAGTATTGCCATATCTTTCTGCGAAGGCCTTTGGCAGTTTGCCTTCTTGGGCTAATTGTTTAAAGTAGCTTGCTTTCATCACAGCCGTTAATGGCGAGCGTCCCATCAAAACTGCCTTTACGAAAGGCCCGTCTCCAAAGTTGCTCATGGCTATTGCTTTGAAAATTTGTGTTTCGTTTATAAAGCCTCCAGCCATTATTAAGTCTGGCACGTATCTTCCCTTCTTCTTTAATATTTGAGCGCATTTAAGAACTATTGTCTCTAGGTAAACTGTAGGAATACCCATTTCATCCATCATTGGAACGGGGCTCATTCCCGTTCCGCCGCCTGCTCCATCAAAGTATACTGCATCGATTTTTGCCTCCGAAGCTATTTTCATCGTATATGCGACGGCCGAGGGTCTATACGCACCAGTTTTAAGTGTGACATGCTTTGCCCCCTGCTCGCGTAGCCACTCTATATCTTCTATCATATCCTTTTCTTTTGGTATGCCCACCCGACTGTGTCTTTCAAAGGATTTGAAAACTCCTTCTTTGAAGGCTTGCTGCACTGCGGGATCTTCCGGATCTGGAATTACTATGTAGCCCCTTTTCTTCAGCATCAAGGCTTTTTCCAATTCTCTTACGCGGACTTCGCCTCCAATGGCTTTTGCGCCTTGCCCCCACTTTCTTTCAATAATGTTTACTTCGAGTTTGGATATGGCGTATATGTCAACGCCTAATCTTTGGTCTTCAACATTTGTTTGTACGGCTATGTCGCCGTATTTCCCATCCCAAAACTTTCTGAACGAGTCTACTCTGCGTTTTAACTCTTTTGAGTATGTTACTTTACCCTTTGTGAATTGGGCTTCTGGGTCCATGCCGCAAACGTTTTCTCCAACAACGATTATGACTCCGGAAAGGGCTGATCCGATGGCTAATCCTTCCCAGTTTAGTCTTGCAACATCCGTTGAGCCGAAGGCACCATTAATTACTGGAATTTTGAGGGGTATTCCTGCAACCTTTGTTTCTATACTAACGTTGGGAAATAGGGTTACATCAGAATCTTCCTCAATTCCTAATGCTTCGAACAAGCCTGCCTGTATATTAAAATGAGACCAATCTAGCCCAAAGTCTTTTAGGGCTCCGGCTGTGCTGAAACCAAATTGTATTGGTTCTGGGTAAAGGGCTTCTCTCCCCCTGAAGGCGGATAAGCTTATTTCGCACATTATTGGGCAGTCACGAATGCATATAGGACACATTCCACTTGTTGGGCTTGTGTCTTTTACGCGGGTCGTTGTCCCAGTTGTTGATTTTCCATTTAAGTAAGAACTATTCCTTTGAACGCGTTCAGTCATTTCATTTCACCTTTACATTTGCAAACTTTTAGAACATAGATGGTACTTTGGGTGCACATTTAAACGTTACTTTAAAAGAATGCTAAAATGAACATTTATACAAAGCTTAAATGTTCGGTTTCACAATAATTCTAACCGCTTCGAGTTGACAGAATTATGAGTTTACAGATAGAGGACTTGATGGACAAAACAGTTAAATATGCATTAAAAATTGGCGCTCATTTTGCTGAAGCCAAAGGCGAAGATACAAAAACACTTAACATTGAAGCTGTAAACAACGAAATACGCACAGTTTCAGAAACTCGTAATGTTGGAATTGGTGTTAGGGTTTTTTATGGAAAAAGTAGCGGCTTTTCCTTTTCAAATGTTCTGGACGAGGCAAATGTTTTTCATGCAGTTGACATAGCCACGCGCATTGCCAAAGCTTCTACAAAGAAAACATTAATCAAATTCAGCCTCGCGGACGTTAACCCCATTGAAGAGAAAAAATTGACAAACGTGCGCGAACACCCGAGGGAAGTATCCTTGGACGATAAAAAGGACTTTTGCCTAAGACAGTGCAAAACTGCCATGGCAACAAGCAAAAGCATAGCCAATGTAACAAGCGGTTTTGGAGAATACTATGGAACAATTTATTATGCTAATAGCGAAGGGACAAAAGTTTCATATGAACCATTACTGGTGGGGTTAAGAGTTTCCTGCGTCGCAAAAAAGGGTGCAACCATAGTTGATGCCAGAGACGCCCATGGTGGAAGCTGTGGCTTAGACGAGTTTAAAAAGGCTGGGCAAACTCCAGAAGAAATGGCCGAAAATGCAGCCAACTGGGCGGTGGAAAAGCTTGAAGCAAAACATGCGCCAGCTGGAAAATTTGACGCCCTTATTGACCCTAAACTTGCTGGAGTGCTTGCCCACGAATCTTTTGGACACTTGTCCGAAGCAGATTTTGTTGTGATCGGCGGTTCTCCTTTAACTGGCAGGCTAGGCCAGACGTTGGGAACAGAACACGTGTCAATCATTGATGAGGGACTGCCAGATAAAGGCGGTTATAAAATATTTTTTGATGATGAAGGGGTGCCTTGCTCCCGCGTGGAAATTCTTAAAAATGGAGTCTTAAAGAGTTACTTACAAAGCAGAGTTACTGCCAAAGCATTAAAAATGGAGCCCACCGGAAACGCTAGAAGCCAAGATTACTCCTTCGAACCAATCGTAAGAATGAGAAACACGTATTTCGATGTTGGAGACTGGAAGCTCGACGAAGCCTTGAAAGAGCTTAAAAAAGGAATATATGCCATAGACACCGCAGGCGGACAAGTTGAAGATACGGGCACCTTCCTCTTTAAGGCTGTGAGAGGATATTGGGTTGAAAACGGCGAGCCAAAATATCCCCTAAGAGACGTGGCACTAACTGGAAACATCCTTGAACTCCTCAAAAATGTTGAAGCCGTATGCAACGACTTACTAATATCCTCTAATCCATTTGGAGGCTGCGGAAAAATGAATCAAAGGGCCTTCGTTGGCACTGGCGGCCCCCACCTAAGGGTAAAAAATGTTCTCTTTGGAGGTGCCGTTTAAAGATGGACGAGGAAGGATTGCTGGAAATAGGAAACAAAGCATTGAAGCACGCGCAAAAATTAGGCGCTGATGAAGTGGAAATTTTTCTATACATCGAAAATCAGACGGTAATACAGTTTGTAAGCGGAATATTCGCTTCGAGAAGCGGTGCTTTGAGGGGGCTTAAAGGAACATTCGTGCGCATGGCGGAGCCGTGGATAAAAAGGAAAGGGCTGCCAAAAATAACAAGTGGAATTAAGGCGGGTGTCGGCGTAAGAGCCATAGTTGAGAAGGCTATTGGTTTTTCAAGCGTTTCCAGCATAGAAGAGAAAAGAGTTTTAGAAGCGGCAGAAGAGGCCACAAGAACAGCTAAGATAAGACCTCCAGACCCAAATTGGGTTTCTCTACCGGAAAAGAAGAGCCCATGTGGAGAAAATGGAGTTTTTGACAAGAAAATAATGGAAGCTGATGTTGAAGAACTTCTAGAGCTGTGCGCTGGTGGTTGCGTGAGCATCGGAGACTTCGATAAGAGAATTGTTCAGGCAATGGGCTCAATTTCCACATCCACGCTTACAAAAGCCGTAGTTAACACAAATGGCGTCGAAGCTTTTGACAAAGGCACAGTTTTTGGAGCATATTTTTCTGCTAAGGCAAAATCCGGTACAGAAGAGGCATCCAGCTGGGATTTTCTTATATCTAGAAGATATACAGAGGATTTGCAGCCCATTGCACTTAATGCTTCTAGAAGGGTTATTGAAAGTTTAGGGAAGAAAATTTTGCCACAAAAATATGTTGGCCCAGTTGTTTTCGAAAATCAAAGTTGGAACGAGCTTTTCTCTGCAATTTTTGCTCATGGCATTTCAGCACTTAACGTTCAGGAAAACCGTTCAGTCTATAAGGGAAAATTGGGAACGCAAGTGGCAAAAGAAAGCGTATCCATAACTGATGATGGAACACTGCCAGAAGGCATTGGCACCAGCAAATTTGATGACGAGGGAGTGCCAAAACAGAAAACTCCAATAATCGAAAAAGGTGTGCTTACGAATATCTTGTATGATAATTATGCTGCAAAACGTGAAAAACGCGAAAGCACCGGAAACGCAAGCAGAATGGGACGTGCGACAGCCGCTTACGCCAACCAACCTATGATTAGACCATCAAATCTCATCTTTCAACCAGTTAAGGGCAGCCTCCAAGATTTGATAAGCGAATTAAAGGACGGCGTTTTAATAAAAGGTTCTTTGATAGGAGCATTCCATTCAAACGTTGTGACCGGAGACTTTTCAGTGACTGCCGACAACGCTTTCAAGATAGAAAATGGTGAAGTCGCCTTTCCGCTTAAGCCGTGCACTGTGGCAGGAAACTTTTACGAAGCATTAAATCACGTCATTGCTGTCGGAAATGATTCTAAAATGTTTGAAAACTTCGTATGCCCATCAATTATTGTGGACAAAATCGTAGTTTCCACATAACCACTTTTTCTTTGATAGCATTTATTAGCAATTCCGTAAATATGTTTTGAAGAGGAGTGAGGTCTTTGAGTTTTGAAATGTGGGCTGAAAAATACAGGCCAAAAACATTAGATGAAATGGTCAACCAAAAGGAAATTGTTGAACGCCTAAAAAGCTTCGTAAAATCAAAGAACGTGCCCCACTGCATTTTTGCCGGCCCGCCGGGAACCGGAAAAACCACGGCTGCCCTTTGCTTGGCAAGAGACCTTTACGGTGACGCTTACAGAGAACATATCATGGAGTTAAACGCCAGCGACGAAAGAGGCATAGATGTTGTCCGTGAAACCGTAAAAACTTTTGCAAGGGTTAGGTCTATTGGCGAAATTCCCTTTAAAATAATGATTTTGGATGAGGCTGACAACATGACTTCTGATGCACAGCAAGCTTTAAGGCGGACTATGGAACGTTATACTGAAACATGCCGCTTCATCCTCTGCGCCAACTACAGCGGAAAAATAATAGAGCCAATCCAATCCAGATGCGCCCCGTTCCGCTTCACTTTCCTACCAAGAGAAGAACAAGACAAATATTTGAAGTACATAGCCGAAAATGAAGGCGTAAAACTGCTAAAAGATGGATTGGACGCAATTTTTGAGGTCTGCGGCGGAGACCTCCGAAAAGCAATCAACACTCTACAAGCGGCAGCCTCCTTAAACAAGCCAGTTGACGCAAAAATCGTCTATTCAATTGCAGGTAGGGCCCATCCAGCAGACGTGCAAAAGATGATTGAAACAGCCATGAAAGGAGACTTTTTAGAAGCAAGAAAACAGTTGCGCGAAATGATTCAGAAGTATGGGGTGGCTGGAAGCGACATAATAAGACAAATTCATACGGAAATCTTTAGGGCTGAAATCCCCGAACAATGGAAAATAAAACTCGCAGGTATAGTGGGCGAAATTGATTATAGGCTTGTTGAAGGCGCAGACGAAGAAGTCCAGCTGAGCGCTCTGCTGGCGAGACTTGTCGAGGCTGGTTATCAGATTAAAAGGGAAAACAAAGTTTGAGGCACACGTGGAAATGACGTTTGCTGCTTGGACAGTTAAGCATAAGCCAAAATCCCTGGCCGAAATTGTTGGAAACAAGGAGTCTATTCAAAAATTTGTTGATTGGATAAAATCTTGGGATAAGGGAATCCCAAAATATAGAGCCGCATTTCTTTACGGGCCTCCGGGCGTTGGGAAAACTGTTACTGTTGAAGCCCTTGCAAAGGATTTTAACATGGAGCTTATCGAGAAAAACGCTAGCGATTATCGAACTGAAGAGGCCATAAATCGTTTTGCTGGATTGGCCTCTCAATATGGGTCTTTGTTTGGCGGGAGAAGAATTATTTTGTTAGATGAGTTGGATGGGATAACTGGAACAGTCGATAAAGGTGGGGTTAAGGCGATAACTGACATAATTAAGACTTCGCAATGTCCAATAGTTTTAATTGCCAACAACGCCTTTGACCCGAGGTTTGCGAACCTACGTAACATTTGTCTCCTCATAGAATTTAAAAAACCATCTTCAACAGAAGTCATGAAACATCTAAAAGTTATATGCTCACGCGAGGGAATAAACGCTGATGAAGATGCCCTAAAGTTTATTGCACAACGTTCAGAGGGTGATGTCCGCTCTGCGGTGAACGACCTCCAAGCCCTTGCCCAAGGAAAGAGGAGATTAACATATCAGGATGTTTATTGGCTTGGTTACCGTGATAGGCAAGACACAATTTTTAATGTTTTGAGAATGATAATTTATGGAAGAACTTGCAGTGGGGCAAAACAGGCAGCGGATATGGCTGACGTTGACATTGACATGCTTTTTGAGTGGATATATGAAAATGTTCCAGCACACTTAACAGATCCTCATGATTTGGCTAGGGCTATGGATGCGCTTTCGATGGCGGACGTTTACCGCGGTAGAATCCGCTCCACACAAGACTGGAGCCTAACACGATACGTTATTGACTTTATGACTGCTGGAGTTGCGATGGCTAGGCAAAATACAAAAGCCCACGGGTGGACGCCTTTCAAGTTTCCGGGACGAATCCAGACGCTTTCAAGGTCTAAGGCTGAACGTGCAATGCAGCTAAATATTGGGTATAAGATCAAACGCAAATGCCACATTTCGGCCAATAGAGCTTCTAAAGAGATTCTTCCCTACCTTAAAATAATTTTCAAGAACAACGTTAAAATGGCTGCCGGAATTGCAAAATGGCTTAATTTAGACGCGGAAATGGTTGAATATCTCGTTGGAAGCAAAGAAAAGGCAGAAGAAATAGTTAAGGCGATGGGCTAAAAATCCAAACTAGTGTATTTTGCTCCCCACGGAAATATCCTTTTCAGGCTGCACGCACACAACATTTCCCTCGTCATCTTCGGCGGCCAAAATCATACACTGTGATTCAACGCCCATGAACTTCCTTCGTTGAAGATTTAATACGAAAGCGTATTTTTTGCCAACCAAATCTTCGGGTTTATACCATTGCAAAAGTCCCGCGACAGCCTGCCTCTTCTCCGTTCCGAAATCAACAATCATTCTTATGAGGTTTCTTGAGCCTGGAATTTGGTTTGCTTCCAAAACTTTCCCAACGCGCATGTCAAGTTTTTGGAACTCTTCGAAAGATATTTCCATTCGCGTCACCTTTTCCATTTTCAAGCATTAAAGGCTATTAAACTTTATGCGCAGCCCTTTTCAACTTTATTTTTTCAACAGTCTTCGCTACACCTTCCCATCCTTCGACGGCCTTCGAATTGATTATTTCGAAAGCCTCCCTCGAAGTAAAACCCACGAGTTCTTCTCCGGTAGCCTTTCTCACGAGATAAGCGGCAGCGCTCAAAACTTTGCCGTTCAACCGAGAATCTATTAAATCGGCTAAGTGGCAAATTAAAGCTTCAATTGTGTGCGGTGAAATTGGGCCGTAATCTCCATGGTGGGCGGAAACTACGTGAACAACTTCTAGGGGGAAGCCTCTTCGGACAAGTTCCGAAATGACAAGGGACAAATGGTCCATGTAGTCGGCTAACTGTGTTGAAACATAATTTCCATTTTCGTCCACCATGTACGTAAGTGGCTTGTAAATGTCATGCAACAAAACTCCGGCAATTACGATGTCACGGTTTACTTTTCCACGATAAACTTTCTCAACAGAATCGCACATTGCTAAGGCTATGTTTGCTGTTGAAATAACATGCTCAATGTAGCCGCCAGGATAGCAGTGATGATGTGAAAGCCCAGCCGGCGAAACTTCAAGCGGCAAACCAGAATATTTTTTGCCATTTATTTCGAAAGTTGGATTTTCCAATAATTCCATAACCTTCTTTCGGAGATTTTCATCGCGAATCTTGTCTGACAATTTTTTAAGTTTTGGATTGAGCAATTGCGTTCACTCCTTTATGTTAATCACATTCAAGTTATTGACTTTTCGTTTCTCCAGAGTTGCAATTTCATGAGCCCTCAAAATTGGTTCAGGAATACGTCCACGGCGCGTGCAATTTTTAACTATTTTTATTGCCGTTTCAAGCGAAACCATATGCCCAACACTAACATAAACTGGTTTACAGCCTTTCTTCGTTATAACCCTAGCACCAACAATTTCGTCATCATACCTTAAAAAAGCGACATCTCGTTTGTCGCAATCCTTAACCTCGCCGAACAATTTTCCTTTAGCCACACCAATAGTGGGTTTACGCATCACAAGGCCCAAATGACTCGCGAATCCACAGCGATAAGGATGGGCATAACCATGTCCATCAACGAGGAAAACATCCGGCTGCGTGTGCAGTTTTTTGATGCATAAAAATGCTGGGGGGACCTCCCTAAAGGAAAGCAAGGTAGGAATATATGGAAAAAGAGTTTTGCACGCTGCTGTCTGCGTCTCAACAGTTTCTAAAGAATCATAATCTAAAACAGCCACCGCGCCTATAGACATGTTCTTTGTGTAAGCAACATCAACCCCCGCTACAAACCGAATTTTCTGGGGAAGAATATCTTTAAAAACTATTTTTTCCGAAAGGCGCAGCTGGGTTTCACGGGCCTTTTTAATGGAAAACTTCGAGATTGAAGCCTTCAAACTCATAAAATTTACAAGACCCTAGAGTTTTCTCTCCTCTTTCAGGTGGCGTTCTATTTTCCTTAAATATTTTTCAAGCGAGCTTCTTCGCAGTTCTTGGGCCACATCCCCCCTAGTTGTTTCAATAATCCTCCTTGCATTGTCGCATTTTCTCCTCAAGCCCGGGACAAGCATGTATGCATCGTCCATTGCCATAAGCTCATTGTATATGTAGTCCATCATGCGCAAACATTTTTCACTTTCTTCAACATTTCCCTCACGCAAAGCGTCAAGGGCCATACGCCTATATTCTCCAATAACATCTGCCAAGCCGAGGACAAAGTCTACTGAAGACACTTTTATCTCGCTTGGTGTTATGAATCTTCCTTCTTCAACCAGATTCAAGAGTATGCTTGCTTCAGAATATTCTTGCATTGCAGCGTCAAATAAACCGCTGTAGATTATGTCTGGATAAGTGTTCGAAGTTTCTTTAAGGTTCAGAATGATTTCATTAACTTTCTTTATTGTTTTTTCAGCTTCTTTTAACCTTTTTTGGTGAATAAGAAGTATTGCCTGCTTAGAGAGGCTTGTCGCCTTCCGCATGCTTTTCTGGGCTTTTTCCTTAACTTTCTCCTTCTCTCTAAGCTCCCTTTTTATTTCTTTTAAAACATTATTTAAAGAGGGCATAAACTTTCGAATAATTATGCTAAGAAGATGGATATAAGTATCTCACTTAAAAATATAGAAGGGGGTCTGACGAATTTAATTTATGTCACTTTTCTGTTGGCTCAGTCCACTTTTCAACTATGAGTTTGTTGTCCCCCAGTTTGAAGCTCACTTTTACGAATATTGAGTCCGCGCCTTTGAACGGGAACATGCTGTCTTCGGCGAAGTCTTTGGGTAGGTATATGAGGTATTTGCCATCTTTCCTTCTGAACAGACGCCCTCTTCCTTCATTAACCATTTTGTTCTCACCTTACCTCAATTTAATTTTTAGTTAGAGACTACGAAATAAGTGATACAGTATTTAAGCATTATTCTCAAATAATTCATTACCAATATAAATTCTACTGACAACGAAATCACTTACTTTAAATTTAATTCAACAATCGCACTGCTTTCTCAAGCCTACTTAAGAGGACAACTCGGCTTTCAGAAGATTCGTCTATAAAGTTATAGCTTACTTCCTTTGCAATTTGCCCTGCAAATTCCCGAATTTCCCTATGGGTTGGCATGTTCTCGTATCCTAAACGAAGCGTGGAAAAGCCAACATGCATGTAAGCCTTAACCTCCACATACGTGGGATTAGCTCTATCAATAAGTTTGGCATAACCGCTTACATCCCTCATGTTTAAACCGCGCACAGAGGTTATTCGAATCACCGTGGGACATTTAAAACTTGGCAAAAACTCTAAAGTTTCATTTAATCTCGCCCAAGCATCTGGAATTTGTGGTCGACAAACGTGGCGATATACCTCTTCATTCGGAGCACAAACAGAAATATACAGTTGTGTGGGTTCCTCGCTTAAATTCGCTAAGGCTGAGGGAACAGTTCCATTAGAAACTAGGAAAGTTGTAAATCCCCTTTTGTGGAAGGCGTGGATCAGCTCTCCAATGTAAGTGTAGAGGGTGGGCTCTCCAGTAAGGCTTATGGCCGCATGCCGGGGAGTTAAAGCCTCTTCAAATTTTTTCAGATTTGTCTTTGGATTGCCCTTATACCCGCTTAATATTTCCATTTGCGCCTTAATACTTCCCTCAACAATGTTTTCGGGAGTGTCCCACGAGGGCAGTTTCATTTCATTCCATGATATATGTAGGTCGCCGCTTTGAGCCCTCCAGCAGAAGAGGCATCTTTGGGTACAATAAAACAGCGTGGGCGTCATCTGTATGCATTGATGCGATTTTATTCCGTAAAATTTTTGTTTGTAACAGAATCTGTTGTGGACTAGGGCTTCGTAAAGCCATCTGCACCTCTTAACTGCGGAGTGCCGGCCGACTATGTGGTAGCGCTGTTTCTTTAGGGCTTGTATTAGTTGAGGTGGAACCAGAGGCTCCAACATCATCACTTTGAAAGTTTAACTGTCAAAACAATATTCGATTTTTTGAAATTCATTACAGAATTTCACAACGTCCCTCTTAACATTTTCTGGTGCCTCTCCATCCCTAACTACCCTCTTGATAAACTCAGCTATTTTCAGCATTTCCTCTTCTCGCATCCCACGCCTCGTGACTTCGCATGTGCCAAGTCGAATGACACAATCAACTATAATGTTTGCACGTTGAAGTTTTTCAGCTATAACCCTTCCACCTTCATAGCCGCCATAATCCAAAATCACTTGATGGGACCTAGTAAACCCCAGTTGGGGACACTTAACTGGAAAGTCATAATCATAAAGCGTTTTAGCCAAAACTTGGGCGTTAGACACAACTTGTTTTGCGTAGGCCTTGCCAAAACTTTTCATTTCCGCCAAAGCCAAAGTTAGGGCTGCAATGCGGTTCCAGTGGGCATTGTCCACAAACATAGGATAAATCTTCGCCTTCATTTTGTCGCCATGCTCTTTATCAGCTAAAATTATTCCACCCTGCGGTCCGAAGAAGGATTTGTGAGTTGAGCCAAAAAGGGCTTGAGCCCCCTCCTTTAAGGGATTTTGAAACTGTCCGCCGCCAATAATTCCAAGAACATGCGAGCCATCAAACCCCACACAAGCACCACAATCGCGTGTAATTTCCGAAAGCTCCCTAACCGGATGAGGAAAAGTTATTAGGCTTGCGCCGAAAACTACAACTTTAGGTTTGAAACTTTTAATGGCTTCTTTTGCCTCATCCACTCTTATGTTCCAATCGTCCCTCGAAAAGGGGAAGGCTACACATTTTAAACCTAAAAGTCCAGTTAACGCATCTTCCCAAAGCCCGGGGTATCCGCCATCGTCGGGCGAAATGCACATAAGGACGTCGCCAGGTTTTGTGTGCGTTGCTAAGAAAATTAAATCTGCAATATGCCCAGACAAAGGTCGCAGATCAGCCGTTTCAGCCTCAAAAACCTCTTTTGCCAATCTTTCGCCAAGCTGCTCAATCTCGTCAATGAAGCTTGTACCCATGTAAAAGCCATCACGTGCTGTGTAGCGGTGGCCAAGTTCTGAGGAAAGCAGCCCCCGAACAGATGGGCTCATAACATTCTCTGAAGGAATCAGGTTTAGACATTGCCTTCCACGCCATTCCTCGTGCTTACTAACCAAGCTCAATATTTCGTCAATCATCAGCTTTCATCCCGCCCATAATTCACATCAAACCCTAAGTTATCTTTTACCCAAAATTAACTCTGAATTCATGCTTACACGCCGTTACATGCAGAAAAATTTTTATTTTTCACGATGAAAACGCTTGCCGTGGTCCGTTATGAGCTTTGGAATTGTTGGAACAGATGTGATGGAACGGATCAACTGGCCGCGTCTAAGGGAAGAGAAAAAGGAGAAAGCGCTCAAAAGCATGAAGGAATACGGACTTGGAGCAATTTTAACAATGTACGAAGAAAACATCAGGTATATTTCCTCTACCCATGGTCCAGAGTGGACTAAGACTATACCGGGTTTAAGATGCGCATTAATTCTTGAAGATGGGGAAGTCGTAGTCTACGAGCAAGGAGACAACAGATACCACATAATGAGACATTGCCCATGGCTTAAAAAGGAAAACGTTAGATACGCTTACACATGGACTAAGGGGGCAGCGGGACCAGCAAACGAATTTCAAGCAAAAAAACTCATCAACAGCGTATTATCATACATGAGAGAGCATGGCGTTGCTGATTCTCCGCTTGGTGTAGACTTCGCAGATATAAACATGCTAAAGGCCTTTAAGGAATTGAACGTCAACTGGACAGACGGCCTAAAGCCTCTGCTGGAAGCAAGGGCCGTTAAAACCGACGATGAGGTGGAAGCCCTTAAAATCGCCGCTGCCATAGCAGACGCCGCCCACTACGAAGCCTCACGCATCATGAGACCGGGAATCAGAGAGAACGAGGTTGTCGCACACCTCATGAAGTATGTGACAATGATACCTGGAGTGGAGCACATAGAGAACTTCATCTGCGTCTCAGGTCCAAATTCGTGGCCCAATTGGCGAACCTTTACAGACAGGATGATTCGATACCGCGATCTAGTTCTAATAGACTTGGTTTTAGTTTGGAACGGCTACTACACTTGTCATTATAGGACTTATTGCGTCGGAGGACAACCAACCAAAGAGCAGAAGGAAGCGTACAAACAAGCATACGATTGGTTGTATGATGCAATTAGAGTCATAAGGCCGGGGATAACAACAAAGGATATAGCCATAAAATGGCCTACAGCAAAAGAAATTTGGGGATATGAGTCAGAAGATGAGGCTGCCGCCAATCTTTGGGGGCACGGTCTCGGACTATCCCACTACGATCTTCCAGTAATATCAAGGATATTTTCGTTGGAATATCCCTATCCCATAAAGAAAAACATGTTCTTCGCCGTGGAAACTCAGCAAGGCAAAATGTTCGAATGGGGAACACGCATCGAGGAAGAAGTTCTTGTGACCGACACGGGTTACGAAGTTGTAACAAAGTGTCCGTCGGAAGAAATAATTTGCGTGGGATAAACTCCACGAATTTCACGGGAAAGCTTATATACAAATATTATCCCTCCTTTTTGAACCAAACTTCAAGTTAACTGCCCCATTTGGAGGCATAAATTTGGGTGACTTGTGGAAAACTGAAAATTGGTTTGTAAGCCACTACAATTATGTGGACGAAGTTAGGAAGAATTTCAAACTTCCCAAACAAGTTTTCATCCATGACATAACACTGAGAGACGGGGAACAACAAGCAAACATCATCTTTAGGAAAGAAGAAAAAATTAAAATTGCAAGCATGCTGGACGAGGCTGGCGTACCCAGAATAGAGGCTGGCATGCCGGCAGTTTCTAAACAGGAGATGGAAGCGGTCAAGGCAATAGCTAATCAAGGATTGAGTGCAAAAATTTTCTCTTTTGCAAGATGCATGAAAAACGATGTGGATTTGGCGCTAAAATGTGATGTTGACGGAGTTGTCATGGAAATTCCTTCAAGCGACCACATACTATCCTATGCTTACGGATGGCCCGAGGAAAAAGCCATAAACCTAGCTGTTGAAGCCACAAAATACGCTGGAGAACATGGATTGCACGTTGCTTTTTTCACCATTGATTCAACAAGAGCCAATTTTGAAACTTGCTGGAGACTAATAAATGCTGTGGCTACAGAGGGCCACATGGACTCGCTTGTTGTCGTAGACACTTTTGGCGTGTGCTCCCCAGATGCAATACGCTATTTTGTAAGAAAGATTAAGGAGAGAGTGAACAAACCCCTTGAAATCCACTGCCACAACGACTTCGGGCTAGCCGTAGCCAACACTATTGCGGCAGTCACAGAAGGTGTTGAAATAGTTCATACAACAGTTAACGCAATCGGAGAGAGGGTTGGAAACGCCTCCATAGATGAGGTCGCCATGGCTTTAAAACTCCTTTATGGAGTTGAAACGGGAATAAAATACGAAAAACTTCGGGAGCTATCAAAACTTGTAGAAAAACTGTCAAAAATTAAGATGCCGCCTAACAAACCAATAGTCGGCGACAACGCATTCGTAACAGAGTCCGGCATAATAGCGGGATGGTGGACACGTCTCGAAAAACTAAACATGCCACTCGAAATGTTTCCATTCTTGCCCACTTTCGTAGGACATGACAAAGTTAAAGTTGTTTTGGGGAAGAAAAGCGGTAAGGATTCCATCATTTACAAATCGAATGAGCTTGGATTAAAAGTGCCCGAAGAAAAAATCGACCAAATATTAGAAGTGGTTAAAGCAACATCAGAAAAAAAGAAGCGTATCCTAACAGACGACGAATTCAAAGAAATTATTAAAAAATTCACTTAGAATCAAAATGATAAGTGGGCGAATCAGTCTTGAGTGATTCTAAACCAAAAATCCTGATAACTGAAGCCCTTCCACTAATAGAAGAAGAAAAAAGAATTCTCTCAAAATATGCTCATGTAAAGTTGGCAAAAAGCCCAAATGAAGACAATTTAATCGCAGAAGCAAAGGATGCAGACATAATAATGGTAGTTTACGCAAAAATAACAGAAAAAATAATTGAATCTGCAACAAAATTGAGGGGAATAATTAGGTATGGAATAGGCGTTGACAACATCGATTTGAAAGCAGCATCAAAAAGAAAAATTCCAGTGGCAAATGTGCCGGACTATTGCATAGGGACCGTTGCCGACCACGCATTCGCCTTAATACTAGCCTTAAACAGAAAAATAATATTGGCTGACCAAACCTTAAAAGAGGGCAAGTGGGGCTTGTGGACATCGCCCTCACCAAAACTAATGGGCTTGGATTTAGAAGGTAAAATTTTGGGCCTCGTCGGCATAGGAAGAATTGGGACAGCCGCAGCAATGAGGGCTAAGGGCTTTGGCATGAAAGTAATAGCCCACGACCCATATATAACAAGGGAAAAAGCCGAAGAACTCGGCATAGAATTAGTTGATCTTGAAACTCTTTTGAAAAGCGCAGACTTCATATCAATTCACGCTCCTTTAACTCCGGAAACACGGGGCATGATAGGTGAAAGGGAGCTGCGGCTTATGAAAAAAACCGCCTACATAGTCAACACCGCCAGAGGCCCTATAATACAGGAAAAAGCCCTTTATAAAGCATTAAAGGAAGGGTGGATTGCTGGCGCGGGTTTAGATGTTTACGAGAAAGAGCCCCCTGACCCAAGCAACCCTCTCTTTAAACTTGAAAATGTTATATTAACGCCTCACATCGCATATTACACGGAAGAGGCTGTTAGGCGGCTCGAAATGTCTGCAGTTGAGGAAGCCATTCGCATTTTGCAAGGGCAGATGCCCAAAAACTTGGTTAACAAGGAGGCTTTCCTGTGAAAGAAACTATGAAAGCCGCAGTTTTATATGGGCCATACAAGCTTTCTCTGAGCGATGTGGAGAAACCCCAGGCGAAGTCGGACGAAGTTTTGATAAGGATAAGGGCCGTTGGAATTTGCGGCACAGACATTGAAACCTACCATGGCAAATATCCGGTCAAATATCCCATTATAATGGGACACGAAGCCGCTGGGGAAGTTGCCCAGGTTGGAGAAAACGTAACTCAAGTTGACGTGGGAGACAGAGTCGTCATAGACCCGATTTTTAGCTGCGGAAAATGTTACTTATGTTTGCTCGGCAAAAGAAACCTCTGTCCAAACGGCGGTCTTCTTGGCAGAGACATGGGAATTGGCGCATACGCTGAATATACCGTCCTTCCAGAAAAAATGGTTTTTAAATTTCCAGAGAACATATCCTATGAGGAAGCCACAACCATACAACTTTTAACCACAGTTTACCATGGCCAAAAGAGAATAAAAATAATGCCCAACGATAGTGTCGCAATATTAGGTCAAGGGGCAGCGGGACTTCTCCACACCCGACTGGCCAAACTATCGGGAGCAAACCCCATTATTGCAACGGCCCGCAGCAGCTGGAAGTTGGACTTAGCGAAAAGATTTGGCGCGGACATAACAATTAACTCGAAAGATGAAGATCCGGTAAAAGGCATTTTGGCCCACACAAACGGTCGGGGAGCAGACATAGTCATCGAGGCTGTGGGTTCACCAGAAACCTTTAAGCAAGCTGTAGAAGCTGTCCGCCCAGGAGGCACAATATTGTTCTTTGGGGTATTTACAGAAAAAATTAACGATGCAAACCTATTTTCGGTCTATTTTAAGGAGATAACTATGGTTGGGTCAAGGGCTTCCACTGGAGAAGAATTTGAGCCGTCCATTAGACTTGTATCTACAAAGGCTATTGATGTTAAACCGCTTATTACACATACTTTCCCCCTTGAAAAAATAGAAGAAGGCTTCAACCTGGTGGACAAGTCTCCCGCCTCAGTGCTAAGGGCGGTAATAAGCGTAGGCTAAAACTTTATTCTTCCACCGCAATCGCTCGGGCTGGAGCCGCCTCCGTTACCATGAGCTTTAAGGGCAAAACGTAAAGTTTTATCCTTTCCTTAGAAATTTTACTTAGATTCGTTAAATGCTCAATTATTATTACTCCCGCACCAAGGATGATTTTGTGTACCACAAAATCTTCGGGTTTAAAATCCTTTAGTCTAGCCGAATATTCTTCGAAAAAATCAAAGCCTATCGCCTTGGGCTGTTTTGTTATTAAATATTTTGCGCCATCCTCCGTGAGATAGGGCGAATCATACCAATATTCGCTTGTACCCCATTTTTTATCAGTCCAGTCTGTTCGAAGAAGAACAATGTCAGACCGACGTATTTTCCTATCGAATTTTTTCAGGTTTTCGGCTGTTATGGCCGAGTTCGGCCCCTTTTCTGTAAGGTCAAGTATTACGGCGTCGCCGCACAGCTTTTCTAAACTGATTTCGCCTATTTTAGGAGCTTCTTTGATTACGTGTAGTGGAGAATCTACGTGTGTGGCTGTGTGTGAGCTTAATGTTACTGTGCTGGCTTGCCACCATCCGGGTGTGCGATGGACATAATTTACTTCGACTTTTTTATTTTGCGATGGCGGCGACGTTGTTGTCGCGTCTATTGGCAAGCTTAAATCTATTATTTTCACCATCCGCTTCACCATCCCAATTAAAAGTGGTTATGTAAGCTTTTTCCCTCCTTATTAAATTTGATATAAAAAAGGGGTTTGTTGAACATTTACGTCGCTAAAAATTTTAAAATATTCAAAGGTATTCTTTGAACTTGATGTTTTTTATCATGTTTTTATCTTTTTCTTCGTGTTGTATTTTACCCTCTTTCATAACGTAGACTTTGTCAGCGAGTCTTGATGCAAGGGGCAAATTTTGTTCAACAATTATCATGCTTGTTTTCGTTTTGAAGTTTTCTAGCACGCCTTGAATAAACTCTATGAAGGCTGGGGCAAGTCCTTCCGTGGGCTCGTCAACTAAAAGCAATTTTGATTCGCCAATTAAAGCCCTTGCTAACAAGAGCATTTGACGTTCTCCACCACTAAGGCATCTGGCTTTGTTGCCTAACAATTTTTTTAGACGGGGGAAAAATTCTAAGACTCTTTCAATGCCGCTCCAATCGCCAGTGGCATAAGCAGCTAATTCAAGATTTTCCCGTACAGTTAAATCTGAAAAAACTCTCTTTTCTTGCATGACGTATCTGATGCCTAAATGCGCTATTTGATGAGGCGGCAACTTTGTAATATTCACACCGTCAAAAGTGATTGTTCCCCTTACTGGTTTTATGAAACCGGCAATTGTCCGAAGAAGAGTGGTTTTACCAGCGCCATTACGGCCCACAACTACAACAGTTTCTTTTTCACCAACACTTAGAGAAGCGTTTGATACCGCCAAGGCAGATCCGTAGGCTATGTCAACATTTTTTACTTCAAGCAAATTTAGCTGCACCCCTCACTCTTTATATCTCCAATACAATTCTTGAACCTTCGGATCCTCCATAACTTCTTTTGGCTTACCCTCGGCGATTATTTGCCCATCACACATTACGCTCAGCTTGTCAACAATTTTTTGGAGTTGTGTGATTTTGTGCTCCACCATAACTAAGGTTCTTTCGCTACAGAAATCCTTGATAATCGCCGTTATCTCCTGTATTTCAGGGTCGCTTAACCCGGCAAACGGTTCATCAAAAAGAATTATTTTGGGGTTCTGAGCTAAAGCCATAGCAATCTCAAGTTTTCGTCTGTTGCCGTAGGGGAGGGAGCCAACTGGACAGTCTGCTACATCCTCAAGTTTCACCATCTCCAAAAAATTGAAGGCCTTTTCGGTGACTGTTGGATCCAGCAGTGGCGAAAAGAACCTTTTCCTTACATTGCCATAATTCCCAGCAAATCGGGCGATTGCCAACGCTATATTTTCCAACACGCTCATGTTGAGAAACAATGACGCTAGCTGAAAGGTTCGAATGATGCCCAACTCCACTCTCTTAAAGGGTTTCAATTTTGTGATATCTCTGCCAAAATATAGAACTTTACCATTTGTTGGCGAAAGGTATCCTGAAATAAGATTTATCAATGTGGTTTTGCCCGCGCCATTTGGACCTACAATACCGCACTTTTCCCCTTCAGAAACTTTATAGCAAACGTTGTTAACTGCCAGTAAACCGCCAAAGTTTTTGGTTAAATCACATGTCTGTAGAAGCGGTTCGCCATGACTCATACTTTATACACTCCTCAACATTCATAAATTCTTTGCGTATTCTTATGCTCACCTTTTGCGTTTTGTCACGCCTTATAAACCTTACATAAAGTGCCTCGAACGGGAACTGACCCGCATATGGGTTCTCTCTTTTCGCCGGATAACGTCACATTAATGTTTGAATCAAAAACACCATGTTCTGGGGGAGGCTTCTCTGGGAACCACCAGCCATGCCTTGCATGGACGATTTTGGGGTGAATGTTTTCTGTGAGTTTTACTTTAAACCTGGCTTTTTCACCCTTAACTTGAGGGGTCTCAATCCAAACCCAATCTCCATCTTTAATTTTGAGTTCTTTCGCTGTTTGGAGGTGTATCTCAACTTCCGGGTCTGGCACAAGTTTTCTTAATGTGGGTATCTGTCTCCCTTCAGAGTGGAAATATTCTATGTGACGTGCTCCCGTGATCAGTATGTAGGGGTAATCTTTCATTAGTTCAGGTGTGTTTAATGGGCTCTCGGGCGGTTCGATATGCGTTGGCAGGGGGTCATAACCATATTTTTCAAGGATTGTGGAGTAAAGCTCTACCTTTCCTGTTGGAGTTTTGAAACCCTTTTCCTCATATTTTTTGTATTTTAGCGGCGCCATTATCGTCCCCTTTTTCTTGAATTCTTCGAAAGTTATGCCCATTTCCTTAACTCTCCACTCATTGAATTCTTCGATGCTGTTCCACGGCAAGAATTTTCTATTTGCCCACGGTATCCTTTTTACGAGTTCTATCGCTATCTTCATATCGTCCCAGCATTCATAGAGGGGTTCTATTGCCTTTTGACGGGCAGATATATAATAAGTGTACATCATGTCGCAGCATTCATCCCTTTCAAGCCAAGTGGTCGCTGGTAGAACATAGTCAGCCAATTCGGCTGTGGGAGTCATAAAGAAGTCGATAACAACAAGCAATTCAAGTTTCTTCAATGCTTCCCAAACCCTTTTTGTGTGGGGCAAGTTTACAACGGGATTTCCCCCCGCACATATTAGGGCTTTCACGGGATATGGTTTTCCCGTCAGCAAGGTGTCAATGAACAACGGGCCGTGAACGAAGGGTGAGACGAGGCTTTCAGGCCCAGATATTAAGGGGTATTGATCACTGCCAATACGTTTTTTCTCGATTTCTAACCCTGGTCTAAACTCACCTGATCCTTGAAGTAGGGAAGAATATTTGAATCCATTTATTGGTGTTGGAAGTAGATTTCCTCCTTTTACGTCGATGTTTCCTGTAAGTGCAATCATGATGGCAAGAGCGCGAATTGTCTGTACAGAACTAACGTTATGCTCGATGGCAACGCGGTGGTGGAGTACAGCTGGTTTGGTTGTGGCATACATTATGGCTGCTTTTCTGATGTCCTCGGCTGGTACCCAAGTGAGTTCTTCAACCTTTTTGGGATCAAATTTTTCTACATGCTCCTTTAATTTATCAAATCCGTAACACCATTTTTCCACAAACTCTTTGTCGTAAAGCTCTTCCTTAACAATCACATTTAACATGCCGAGGGCTAAGGCGCAATCTGCTCCCGGTCTAACTTGTAGCCATAAGTCTGCTGCGGCTGCCAACGGAGTGCGTCTGGGATCAACCACTATGAGTTTAGCGTTCCTTTTGTTCTTAGCTTCCATAATCTCTTTTCCTTTTGCCGGATGTGAGGCAAGGGGATTCGCTCCCCAAACCATAATGCAATTGGCGTTTGGATAGTCTGGCCCTATTTCTTGTGTTATTGACGTGCCATAGGTGCAGATTTCCGCAACAAAGGAGGGAACATAACATATGTGGAGGTCAACATCAACCCTGTTGGGGCTGTTAAGCGAGTAAATCAGCAAAGGAAGGGATTGTTTGCTTGGTCTCGGCCCAGTTCCATGGATTGTGGCTATTGCTTCAGGTCCAAATTTATCCTTTATTTCAGTGAGTTTTTGGGCGATCTCGTTTAGGGCTTGTTCCCAAGATATTCTCTGCCACTTTCCCTCTCCCTTTACACCAATTCGCTTTAACGGGTATTTTAGACGGTCAGGATGATAAACAACTTCGTGGTAAACTTTCCCTTTAATACAAGTAAAACCGCTGTTCATTGGATGGTTAGGGTCGCCATCAATTTTTGTTATCTTGCCGTCCTCGACGCTGACAAGCACACCGCATTCGCAATGGCAACCTTGGCAAATGGTTCTTATACGATTTTTTGCCATGCGGCTGGATAAAATTATTGATTCTTATAAAATTTATGTGCGATTTTTTGCGTTTTGCAAGTTTAAATTTCAAATTTAAGGGGGGATTTATAAATGGTTATTCGCCGAAAATGCCGCCGGGCTTTACTGCCAGAATGGCAAGCATAACAACAAAGGGCAGAACTTGGACTATAGGCCCATACACAAATGAGCCAATAGAGGTGCTTATTCCAAGTATAATCCCGCCTACAAGCGAGCCCATTATGCTGCCGATGCCGCCGGTGACAACTGTAGCGAATGTTAGTGGAATTATTTCGTGACCCATATAGGGGTAAACCATGATTATTGGTGCATAAAGTGCTCCGCCGAGCCCAGCCAGAAGACTACCTATTATAAAAACAGTGATAAAAGATTTTGATGGATTTATTCCTAAAGCTTGCAAACTCTCTCTATCTTCGAGGGCGGCCCGAATTATTTTTCCGATCATAGTACGCCTAAGAAAAATAATTAATCCAGCATAAACGGCCACTGTTAGTGCAATTATTAGCAGTCTATAATTTGGCACATTTGTCCCGAAAATTACTGTTGATGTTGCTATTGGATCCGCTATGGGCTTCGGTTCAAGCCCCCATGTCATTTTAATTAAATCAGTTACAATGTAAACTAATGCATAGGTTATGAGAATGGAAAAATCTATATCCCTTCCATAAAGCCTTCGAATTAAAACCCTTTCTACAATTAAGCCAGTCACCGCTGTAAAGCCAATGGCTGTCAAAACACCGAGCCAAAAGTTTCCGTGAAAGTAGAAGATAACTGTGTAGAGTATGTAAGCTCCTAATGCGTAAATTATTGCGTGTCCTATGTTAAGAACTCTCATAAGTCCATAAGTCAAAGATAAGCCCACACTAATTAATGCGAGAATGCATCCAAAAGAGAAACCATAAATTAATACAAGGATAATTCTACCAATAAGCTCCTCAAACAACTGTTTTTGCCTCCTTGCCTTGCTGAGAGAACCCACTTTTTCTAAACACGTATTTTTTAAAAAGTTGATCGATATAACCCCATATCCCTCTCCTTGCTATAAGCATGACGATAATTATAAATATGCCTAAGTACAGCTCCCAACTCCCCAAATATATACTTAAAAAGTCTTTAAGCGCTATAAATACTGCTGAACCCAAAAAAGCGCCGAAAAATGTCCCTGCCCCTCCAACGAGTGTGGCAGCTATTACCTCAAGTGCTCTTACGGGCATCATTACGTCTGGTGACACATACCAATAGTGGATAACGAAAAGCGCTCCTGCAAGAGACGCCATTGCTATGGATGTGACAAAGGCTAAAAGCTTTATATAGAAATCATTGTATCCTAAGAATTTAACTTTATCTTCATTTTCCTTTATGGCTACTAAAAGTCTACCAAAAGGAGAATGTAGCAAACGCCTATAGATGATGGTGATCACGAAAATTATTATTAAAACTAGTATGAGAAAATCTGACCTTCTGAGAACATTTAATGGGCTGGTGGCTTCTATTGCAACCCAAGTGCCATCTCTTCCACCAGTTATATCCTTAAGGGGTATTATAACAAGGAAGTAGCCAAACCAATTTAGTGCGGCGTTAACTAAAGCGAAATACGCACCACGTCTCCTTAAAACAAGAGGACCAACAATAATTCCCACCAGTGAGCCGCATGCTAAGGCCACCAAAAGGCTCAGAAAGGGATTCGGGTTAACATATTTGATGAACATGCCCGCCGTGTATGCGCCAATGCCCAAATAAAGAGTATACCCTAACGCCAGCCATCCCATATATCCATAAATTAAGTCAAATGACAAAACGAAGATAGAATATATGGCAATATCTATCACAAGTGATACCGGAAGAAAAAAGTGGGAAAAGAAAAGGATAACGGGGATTATAAAAGCTACAAACATGTCCTTGAAGACATTTTTTGTTGCTAATTTTTGGAATTCCATTTGCCTCACTAATAGCCAAGGTCTGCTAATGGCGGCAAATATTCCTCTCCAGTGTAATATCCGATAACATTAAGCAAGTCCCAGTATCCCGACCTCTGGTCTTTAGGTTTGCCCTGAACAACAAAAGCCGCGTATTGGTAGATGGGCTCGTGATCAGCCCTCCATGTTGCTGGTCCCTTTGGAGTTTCAAAGCTTGGATTGTTCATTAAAGCTTGGGCAATTTTATTGGCGTCGGTCATCGCATTTTTTCCAGCCAATTCCACAGCCCTAAACAGCTCTTTAGTGGCTATGTAAGCGACGGTGGCATATGAATCTGGGGGATAACCCCACCTATCCCAGTATGCCTTAACAAATTTTTCTGTGGCGTTTCGAACAGCAGCGTCCGGAAAGCCTGTTAGGTTCCAATAGAGGTAATGTAATGCGTACACGTTTTGATGCAATGCTTCTGCGGGAATCGATGCTGCAACGACGTTTGTTATCCAGCAAACAAAGATTTTTGTTTTGGATTCCCCAACCCCAATTCCCATGGCAAGGCATTGTTTTAACACGTTCACCTGGTCTGCGCCAAACTGGGCGAACATGAAAACATCTGGTTTTGCGTCAATAACTTTCATCAGTATTGAAGTGAAGTCCGGTGCACCCAGCGGGGCTTCATCATACCCGACAATTTCTCCACCCAATTTTGCTGCTGCCGCTTGTACACCCTTGTACATATCCCAGCCCCAAGAATCCGAGCGGGCCAAGAAGTATATTTTCTTTAAACCCAAGTTTTGAATGGCGTAGGAGGCTGAGGCATATCCAATGGAATACGCAGACATCATCGCCACAAATGTTGTGTTTGCTATCGTGTCTTTCTTCAGCATGTCTAAGGACACAACACACACTGGGAAGTACGGAAGCGGAGTTCTTTTAACCTGCTCGTTTATGGCCATCGCCATCGGAACCCAAGTTTGTCCTATGATTCCGTGAATTCCTTCAACACTAACTAAGTCGTTGAATCTTCTTACACCAACATCAAGGTTTGCCTCATCGTCCCTTACAATTCCCTTGACTTGAACGCTTCCCCATAACCCGCCTTTGGCATTTATCTCTTCTATCGCCAGCAGCGCTCCTTCCCTCTGGGTTTTAGCAACATCTGCGAATGTTCCAGTTAGGGGCAACAGTATTCCAAGGCGATATTCCTCTTTTGGAGTTTCTGTAGGCCTTAGAAAGTAAATGTATGCGACAGAAGCTATTATCACAATTATAATAATTACCGCAGCGACAATGGCCATTGTCTTTTTTTCCATACTTAAATCCCTCGAACGAAGATTTAAGCGGTTACATATAACTTATCTTTCATTTTTAAAAATATCGCCTTTTAAAATTAAAAATTGATGTAGTTGCTTCAAACTTACGTGTTTAGGGGTCAGGGCTTTACAACAACCCTAACAGCCTTTCCGCTTCTCAACAAATCTAACCCATGATTAATTTCATCCAAAGGGACGGTATGCGTTATTAGCGGCTTAAGGTTAAATTTCCCAGACTGGACAAGTTTAATGACTTCTATTGCTTCCCATTTTGAGCTTGCGCGTGAGCCGAAAACTTTTAGCTGATTATAAACAAGTTTCACGGGGCTGACGACAAAGTTGTCTTCTGAATAACCCACAAAAACTAGTCTTCCGCCCCTTCTTAGGCTGTCTATTGATATTTCCATAGTTTTAGAAGTGCTTACAAATTCAAAGGCTACATCAACACCCTCGTTATCTGTCAATTTTTTAACTTCTTGAATTACATCTTGTTCCTTTGCGTTAACTGTTTCGTCTGCACCAAGTTCTTTTGCTAATCTCAATTTCTCTGGTACAACGTCAACTCCAATTACTTTGGCTCCGCATAACTTGGCGAATTGCATGGCGCATAAACCAAGTCCACCTAACCCCATTATCAGTGCCGTTTCGCCCACCTTCACTTGGCCCACCGTCTTAACCGCGTGGTATGAGGAAGAACCAGCATCAACGAGTATTGAAGCCTCGTAGGGAACATTGCGTGGCATTTTCAGAAGGTTACGTGCGGGAGCTTTAGCGTACTCAGCAAACCCTCCATCTATTGTAAAGCCAAAATGCCGAAACCTAGGGCTCACGCAGAGGTTTTCCATTCCCCTCTGGCAATAATAGCACTCGCCGCAGCTAAAGTAAAAGTAGATTATGACTCTATCGCCGACTTTAATTTCTTCAACATCCTCCCCAACTTCAACAACATCGCCGGAAGCCTCATGGCCAAGTATCTGCGGGATTTTGCCGGGTTTAAGTAAACCTTCGTCGATAAAATGTAGGTCTGTTCGGCAAATGCCGCATGCCCTGACTCTAATGAGCGCTTCTGTGCGGCCTATTTTCGGTATGTCAACATCCTCCACTTTAAGCGGTTTTCCAACCTCGTAAAAGCGGGCTGCTTTCATAAACATACCTCTTAGACTTAGCAAATTGTTTCCCGACAATTTTTAAACTTTTTCTACGGCCCAAGGGGAAAATATGTGAAAAATCTTGAATAGCTGGTGCTGAGAAACTGTGTTAAATTTTATTAGGAAAATAAAAAGGTAAAGTTTAAAATGTTCCCAGTGTTAGAAGTGTTCACAATTTCGAGTGAATTGGGCGAGAAGCGTATGAGTGCTCCATCATTGAAGTTTAAATCTTTAGCATTTTTAATTTTCATGTTAGTATCCGCAATAACGGTTTTCCCATTTTTAAGTTTGGGGAAAGCTGAAACAAAGATAATTTCTATTAATCCTTCTTCGGGTTATGTTGGAACCGTTGTGAATGTGCGGGGAAATATAACTTCGGAAAATGGAGTGTATGTTTTGCAGTTTGACGGTGTTAACGTTACAAGCGGAAATGCTGTTGGATTTGAAGTGAATGTAACGTTTAGTGTTCCAAGAACCTTCGCAGGCAATCATAATGTAACATTAATTGACGGGGTGACAGGCGAAAATTACACTGGCTCGTTTCAAGTTTTACCTTCATTCACCATACAGATTGATGTGCCAGAACCCCCAAGACAGCTGCAAGAAGGCGATTCCGTGGCCATTTCCATAAATGTAACTGGCGGTGAACGAAGCACAACATATGTGGCTAATGTTACAGTTCAAACGCCAACAAATGCTTCATATCCCGTTTTAGTCGATGTGGCTACATCAGAATTGGGAGATGGAAATAGAACCCTGATTTACCCACAAGATTTTCCGGGCGCCAACACGAACTTTGTCGGCGGATATGTTGTTTTCTTGAATACAACCGTTGCAAACCAAACGTTTTTTGTAGGGTTAACAAACTCTACGGAATATCATAGATTCCAGTCAGTTGACATTAAGGCTGCTGGTTACGCGCCTAACGAAAATGTAACAGCATTCATAAGCTTTGATGGGGAAAAAATATTTTCCCCTGAGAACTTAACTGCAACAGAAGAGGGCATAGTCCACATAAACTGGATTGTTCCCTCAAACGCTTCAATGGGCACATACACAGTAAACATCACTTCTGCTTCGACAAGTCCAACTGTAAAGGCTGTTCCAGACATCCAAAGCTTTGCTGTTCCCGGGTTTGATGTAAACATAACCGCGAGAAACCTTGCAGAAGAGCCTGTGTCAAATGTGACTTTAAGGATTTTTGAGAATGAAAAGTCCGTTGGCAATGTCACAACAAACCAGCAGGGTTTGGCGGGTTTGAAGCTTGAAGTTGGAGACTACGTGTGCATGGCTTATTTTAAGGGGGAGAGGGTTGGCGAGCAACTCATATCCGTTGAGGGCGCATCATCCTTTTATTTGTCCTGCAACCTCACCAACTTGAGGATAACTATTTTAAACGAGAATGGGATACGCATTCCAGAGGCCAAAATACATTTAACGCCAGAAAATAAAACACTTATAACGGATGTCGATGGGGTTGCTGTTGCACATTCACTGCTTCCAAGCGTAAATTACACACTAAATGTTTCACGTTATGGAATACCCTTCAATGTGACAACCATTTTTGGATTACTAATAAACCAAAATCCAGTAGCATGGTTTGATATAACCATCTTTTGTCCATCATTTACATTACGAGTCAACGTCTACGACGTTAACTACAATCCAATAGACAAGGCTGTTGTTGAAGTTCAAGATTTAATGGGTGGATTACGTTATGTTGGCGTAACTGGAAGTGAAGGAATCGCCACTTTCAACTGTACTTTGGGTAACTATAGTGTGAGAGTATATGGGGAAGAAGGCACAAAATTGAATGAGACTGTTATTGGCTTGTTCGAGTCTAAGGAGCTATCCGTATACTGCAGACTCTATGGCATTGATGTTGCGGTTAGAGTCCTCGACTATTTCGGACAACCTCTTGGAAATGTAAATGTAATGCTGCAAAGGGAAGGCTTACAGCCACGTTCAACGCGAACACAAGCAGATGGCATTGCCAAATTTGAAAATGTTATAGGGGGAGGCTTGACAGTCAAAGTTTATCTTGGCGACCGGCAAGAGCCGGATGCTGTTAAGACATTTTTTGTTGATGGTTCAGTGAATCCAGCAAGCTTTGACGTTAAAGTAGAGAGGTATGTGCTCTTGGGCGGTTTGCTTGTTGAAACGGGTCAGTTTGCAACCGCTATAATAATAGTTGTTAGCGTTGCCCTGGTTATTTTAATTGAAATTTATAGAAGAAAACCTTTCAAATTTAAGAAGAGCCCAAGTTAAATTTCAAAGTAAAGAGCAGAACAGAAAAAACTTTATATCAAATACCGTGAAAAAATGTTTTAGGTGTCAAGCAACAAGATTTTATTAAACTCTAAAGGTTGTGCATGTGTTGGCCCAAATTAAAACTTGTTCTCCAACATGCAAATCGTTTAAATGCGCCAAAAATGCCGCAATTTTCCGCCGAGACAGCGTATGGTGTAGGTGGACAGAGGAGCCATGCAATGTTGCCAACTGCACATATGCCATTTGCTTGAAAAGGCGGTTACTGCAGAGGGGAATTTGTGGGGAAACAATAAAAAGAAAGACTGTTGAAAAACAGCCTGAAGAGGTTACGGGTCCAACAATAAAGTTGCGCGGAAGAGCCCTTCGCAAAATCGGGGAGAAAGAGATTTTCTAACGTTAAAATTAGATGCGATGCACTCTTACAATGCTCTCCGTTTATTTTTCCAATTTTATTTTGCGTGAACCCGTTTCACGACGGGAGGTTTTATTTTCTTCAATATCCTATAACCACAAACTATGCATTTTATTTCGCCGCCCCTGAGCTCTAACTCTTCAAGGGGCACCTTTGACCCACACCTTACACACTCGTAAACAATTCCTGACGCCTTTTCCATGTCAAATCCCATTTAGAAGGAAAAGACTTTCACTTTTAAATGTTTCCAACCTATTATTCATTTCTAAGGTAGGAACCGCATTGCCCAAACGCCTTAAAGAAGCCCTCCTAAAATTTCTTTCGCCAGACGAGGCAGCCCATGTTTATAATTCCTACGATGTTGTAGGCGATATAGCAATTTTGAGGCTTACAGAAAAGTCCGAGAAACAGGGGAATATCATAGCAAAAACAGTTATGGATATTCATAAAAATGTTAAGACTGTTCTTGCTCAGACAAGCCCAGTTCACGGGGAGTTTAGGCTTCGAAAACTAAAGTACATTGCAGGAGAAAATAAAACTGTCACAGTTCACAGGGAGAGTGGCTGCTTGTTTTCTGTAGATGTTGAAAAATGCTATTTTTCGCCAAGGCTCTTTTACGAAAGGCTTAGAATTGCGAGGCTTGTCAAAGCTGGCGAAGTCGTGGTTAACATGTTTGCCGGCGTGGGCTGCTTCTCCATAATTATTGCTAAGCATTCGCAAGCCTCAAAAGTTTATTCCATAGACATTAACCCGGTTGCCATCCAGTTCATGGAAAAAAATGTCAGATTGAATAGGGTTTTTGGAAGGGTCATACCACTGTTTGGCGATGCAAAAGAGGTTGTTAAAGAGAAATTGTGCGGTAAAGCGGACAGGGTTCTAATGCCCTTGCCAGAAAAAGCCTATGAATACTTGCCTTACGCTGTGCTAGCCATTAAAAAGCCCGAAGGCCAAATACATTATTACGAGTTTGAACATGCCAAAAAAGGCGAAGACCCAATCAGTAAAGTCAAAGAAAAGGCAATTAAAAGGCTTAGCCATTTGGGAGTGGCTTTCGAAATACCCTTTGGGCGCGTTGTTAGAACAACAGGTCCAAACTGGCATCAAGTGGTCCTAGACATCCACATACACAAGTGATTTAACAATTTTTATAAGGGATTGTTTAGCAATTTTTAAAGAGTGAGCTATTATGAAGAGGAAATTAATGGAAATATTGGCTTGTCCAATAGACAAGCATCATCCGCTGGAGTTAATGGTTTTTGAAGAAAAAGAAGAGATAGTTGAGGGACTGATTGTTTGCCCAAAATGTTTAAGATGGTATCCCATACGGGATGAAATCCCAGAAATGCTTCCAGATGAACTGCGAAAGGAAAATGAGGACTTACCATTCCTTAAAAAATGGAAGGAAAAAATTCCAGAAAAAATCTTACGCGAAGGAAAACCATTCAACCTCAAAAACAAAGCTTCCTAAAATTATGTTGGCTGTATGTTTTATTCCATTGACAAGAAATCTATATAAGGTCATGTCGCAATTGTTAATGCTATTAGATAAAGTATAGAGCATTGAATATAACATGGATAACATAGCTGTAATTGGCGCCGGGGTAATCGGCGGGGCAATAGTAAAAAGCTTGCTAAAGAAGGGATATAAGGGCAAAATCATTGCCACTAGACGCGGGATAGAAAGGCTTAAGGAACTTGAAAGTTTAGGGGCTGAAATAACCACAGACAACAAGAAAGCTGCAAGAAAGGCTAATATTATTTTCTTGTGCGTGAAACCCAATGACGTTGGAAAAGTCCTGAAAGAAATAAGCAAAGAAATTGAAGGGAAACTGGTAATATCGACGGCTGCCACAATCCCGTTGGAATTCTATAAAAAAATTGCGCCAAAAGCTAAATTCGTTAGAACAATGCCCAACATTGCTGTTTTAGTTCAAGAATCATTTACTGCTTACTGTTGCGATAAAGACGTAACTTTAGATGACAAAAAGAAAGTTGAAAAAATATTGAATGTCATGGGGATTTCTCAAGAGGTTGAAGAAAAGCATATGGATGCCATAACAGCCCTAAGCGGCAGCGGACCCGGCTACATATCAATTATAATTGAGGCCTTGATGTATGCTGGATTGAGGGTTGGATTGCCGAGAGATTTATCCCTCTATAGTTCAGCACAAACAGTCTTGGGAACTGGAAAACTGATTTTGGAAACACGCGAGCATCCAGCTAAAATAAAGGATATGGTGACAACTCCAGGCGGAACTACGATTGAAGCGATTTATGAGTTGGAAGGAAGCCAAATTAGACAAGCTTTAATGAACGCAATAAAAGAAGCAACTAAAAAATGTCAAACAATTAGGGAAGAAATAATTAAAACATAAGTTGTGAACGGGCAACATTTTAAGCTTAGTCCTTTGCACAATCAATGTTTTAGTTTTACAATTTTGTTGGTTGCTGAGGATTTTAGTGCGGCTTCGGCTATTATCAGCGCTTTTAGTCCGTCCTCTCCGGTTATTAGTGGCTTTTCTCTGCCTAAAATGCAGTTTGCAAAGTGTTGGAGTTCAAGTTTTAGGGGTTCTTTCCATGGGTATCTAGGCTGCATAGTTTGTTTTTCATCTTCGATGGTTAACTCTTGTGTGATGTAATCGAGTTTCATTATGGCTTTGCTTCCCGTCACTATTAGAATTCTTGTTTTGTATGGGGTCAGCCAGTTGCTTTCAATAAACGCGCTTTTTCCGCTTTCAAAAGTTAGCATTATGTGGGCGTAATCCTCAAACTTCTTGTGTTTCATTCTCCCAGTTTTTGCATAAACGGCTGTCGGCTCTTCATTGAAGAGATATCTCATTATGTCAATGTCGTGGATGGCCAAATCTTTAACAACGCCTACATCGCCTATCCTTTCAGGCCATTCGGAAACCCTTTTAGCTGTGGCACAAACAAGTTCGCCTAACGTTTTATCTTCCACAGACCTTTTTATGTGCTGTATTCCGGGGATGAAACGCATCAAAAAACCTACAGACAAATGGAGTTTCTGCCTTTCGGCTATTTCTAATAGCTTTTGTGCTTGGTTTACTGTTGAAGCCATCGGCTTTTCAACTAAAACGTGTTTTCCAGCGTTTAGGGCCTTTAACGCCTCTTTAGCCAAGCTTGTTGACCAAGTGCAGATGCTAACGGCTTCTATATCATTTCTTTTCAAAATTTTTCTTATGTTGGTGTAGAATGGCACCATATATTGTTTGGCTAGAGTTTTTGCCCTTTCACGGTTTATGTCGCATACAGCCTTAAGCTCTGTTTCCTCTAGCTCTTTAAAAACTCTTGCGTGGTTTCTTCCCCAAAAACCAGCCCCAACAACAGCAACACCCAACTTTCTCATTTTGTCCAAACTCCTCTTCCAAACCCACGGAATATAAAACCTTCTTTTTCAGCCTTGTCGTGTTCAACTACTCCGACAAGGTCTATTATTGCAGCTGGCATCCTCATAACAACTTTAAGTTTCTTAAAATTTAGGCGTTTAAATTGGTCGTGCTCCGCGTTAACAATGATAATGCAGTCAGCTCCCTCAAAAGCCTCAGTAGAATCCTTCTTTAAAATTTGCGTCATTTCTTCTATCTCTTCATCAATAAGATATGGCCTGTAAAGATATACTTTTGCACCTTTAGTCTCTAATATTTTGGCCAGTTCTTTCAATGCCTTTTTTGTGGAATCCTTCATGCTGAGGGAGGCTGAAACATCTAGTAACGCAATTTTCGCCCTTCTCAATGTTTTTCCACAGCTTCCAAGAGCATCTTTGGCCAAATTAACTGCGTGCTTTAATATTTCTCCGTTGACTTCTTTGGCCAATTGGAGAAGCCGAAGTTTCAGATTTAGATTTTCAGCGTCATTTATGAGGATGTATGGCTCGTCTTGAAAAGAATCACTTATGAGGGTTGACAAAGGTGTGATGGGCGAGTCAGCTTTTATTAATCCGTAAGTTTTAAGGTGGTCTATCCCCATTTTTTCGCAGAGATAAGCAAACTCGGCGGAGATTGCAGCGTCAACGTCGCGTTTCACCGCCTCAAAAAGCACAGAGGCTTCAGCCAGTTTTAAGTCCAAAACTTTCTTTACACCTTTTTTGGTTATATTTTCTAAAATTGCAGAGGCAATATCTAAGCTGTCTTTATCTGTTGCTGCAACCAAACGCTCACAATTTGTTAATGCTTCTATGGTTTCCCCGTCCAAACCTTGAACTGGGCTGTATGCTAAGCCGAAGTCTACGCCAGCCTTAAATCCAGAGGCATTTTCTAAAATCTCTTTAATTACATGCTCTGTGGCGCCAATTCCAACAATATTGGCGATAATTATAAGCGAGCCTTTTTGGAGACTTGAACCGATGCTTTTACACACTTTTTCTAGGTTTTGATATTCAACCTTTTTCTTCTCGTTAATCCTTAATGGAACCGTGACAACAATTACATTACTTTTGGAAACAGCCGACTTTACGTCGTTTGCTGCGTTTAAACGTCCATTTTTCAAATGATTTTTAAGTTTAAGTTCAAACTCGCGTTTTAAAAATGGCAGTTTTCCCCGCAAAATTTTGTTTATTATCGTCTGGTCAAAGTCTATGCATATAACCTTAAAACCCATTTCAGCAAAAAGGTATGCATGAAATATTCCTAATTTTCCGCAACCAAAAACGCTGATGGTTAGGTTGCTGCGTTTTTCCTCTGTGCTTATGTCTTCTGGTTTAATGTTTATAGCTTGTGTTGACATATAATCTCACAACCGTGTTTGCCAAAGAGATTGCGTTAACTCTCTAAGTCGCTAATTATCCTTTTAAGCCTTAAACTATATTTGCTGATAAGCTGTGTTGCCTTTTCTTTGGTTTTTGCCTCGGCATATAAACGGTAAATTGGCTCTGTTCCGCTTGGACGTATTAGAATGGAGCTTTTATCTTTAAACCACACTTTAACTCCGTCGATGGTGCTTATGTTTTCTCCCTTCAATTGGCTAATTAAATTCTCTAAAACCTTTTCCTTAAGCTTCTCCGGGCATTCGACTTTCCCCTTTTCAATGGAGTATTTTGGCATTTCGTCAAGCAATTCTGAAAGTCTTTTACCAGTCTTAGCCATAATATTCAATATTAAGGCCGTCGCCATCGAACCATCTCTAACCATTTGGTGGGGACCATAAAAGATTCCGCCATTTTCCTCTCCGCCGAGCTTTGCTCCTATTTTCTTCATGGTTTGGGAAACCGTTACACTGCCCACTTTGGTCCAGACTATCTCCCCATTGTAGGCGTCGGCGACATCCTTAACTAATGTTGAAGAACTTATTGGCGTAACAATTTTCTCTCCTGGATTTTCCATCAAAAAATATTTTTCGACAAGCGCAAATGTCTTGTCTCCCCAGTGGACTTCTCCTTTTTCATCCACAAAAATTGAGCGGTCGGCATCGCCATCGTAGGCCACTCCAAAATCTGCCCCAACAGCCTTCACCGTTAAGGCTAAATCCCTAAGATTTTCGATTCTCGGCTCTGGGAGTCTTCCGGGAAAAGTTCCATCAATGTTTCCGTTTATCGTTAAAACTTTACATCCTAAATCACGGAGCAGGTGTGGGGCGGCAAGGTTTCCAACGCTGTTTGCGGCGTCAACAACAACATAATAGCGTTTTTTAGATATTTTTTTAACGTTAACATGCTTTTTAATGGCTTCTAAATAGTCTTCAATTACCCCATGCAATGTTTCTGCAGCGCCTATTCCACTCCAATCAGCGTAGGAAATTTTATCTTTAAAAAATATGTTTTCAATTTCTATTTCTTGTTCTCTTGAAAGTTCTATTCCATCGTTCCAAACAACCTTTATTCCATTGTATTCTGGCGGATTGTGTGAAGCTGTTATTATAACTGCCCCATCCGCATTATGTCTCTTAACGGAATATTGTAATGCTGGCGTCGGCGCCAAACCGGCAAATAAAACTTTGCATCCGCTTGCATTTAATCCGGCAATAACTGCCCTTGCAAGCATTGGACTGCTTGTTCTAGCGTCATGACCAACTATCAACGTTCCCTTTTTAAAGAAAGTTCCTATGGCGCTTCCAATTTTGACGGCCATTTCTGTAGTTAACTCTTTGTTGACAACTCCACGAATTCCGTTCGTTCCAAAAAGACGGCCTTGACTTAACATTATTTCTCGCCTAAAAAATACATTTTGAGGTTAATACGCTTTCAGAAACTTCCTTTCCGGGGCAAACATAAACGCCTTCTGCGAGCTGCACATTATCCTTTATCTTAACATGATCACCGATCACACAATTTTTCCCAATTTTTACATTGTTCCCTATGCTTACTTTCTCGCCGATTAGGGCGCCATTTATAAAAACAGAATCGGATATTGTGGCTTCGGGAAAAATTACAGAATCTTGTATGCATGTTTTCCCTCCTACCGTAACATTTTTCCCAAGAACCACATAAGGCCCTAAAATTGACTCCGCTCCTATGGAAATATTTTTGTCAAAGGCAACGGGTTCCCTAACTTCCACTTCGCCTTCAGCTTTATACTTCGGCTTGTTGGAAAACTGATTTAACAATGTCCTGTTTAATTTTAAGTAGTCTTCGGGCTCTCCTATATCTGTCCATAAACCATCAAAAACATAACCGTAAAGTTTGCCCTCATCTACAAGTTTTGGAAAGACCTCCCTTTCAAAAGAGACCATACGCCCTTCCGGAATATATTTGAAGACTTTGGGATTTAGGACGTATACACCAGCATTTATCAGATTGGTTGGGGCTGTTCCCGGCGGGGGTTTCTCAATAAATCTTTTTATTCGATTTCCCTCTGTTAGTTCAGCAACACCATATCTGCTGGGATTCTCAGCTGTGTGAAGGGCTATCGTTGCTATTGCATCGCTTTTTTCATGCAACTTGAGAATTTCTGCATAGTTTATGTCGGCGAATATGTCTCCGTTTACGACCATAAACGTGTCATTGCCTATGAGGTTTTCAGCCCTTTTAATGGGACCGCCAGTTCCAAGCGGTTTTCCTGGAGGGTCACGTGAAAACGTAACTTGTAAACCGTGTTTTGGGATTCTCTGTTGTTTTATGTGAATTTCTGTTTGACGGTTTACCGCTAATATTATGTCTTTAAAATTGTTTTTGGCAAGTCTCTCAAAAATCCACTCTAAAAGCGGCTTGTTTAAAACCGGAAACAACGTTTTCGGTCTTGTGCAACTTAGTGGCCTCAAACGTGTGGCGAATCCTCCGGCGAGAATCAGCACCTTCAACGACTTGTTTCACCGCCTCAACTGTAAGTTTATATTCAAAAGACTTTTAATATAAACGATTTCATGGAATAGGGGAGACAAGCAATGAAGGTTCTACTTCACGAAATGAGTTGGGAAGAAGCAAAACAATACTTTGCAGAAAACGACATTGTAATTTTTCCAGTGGGCTCAAACGAGCAGCATGGACCGCACAACCCCTTAGGTACAGATCATTTTATAGCCAAAGCTATTGCGGAAGAAACCGCAAAAAGAACTGGAGTTGCATGTTTGCAAGTAGTCCCCTTCGGCGTAAGTTCACATCACAAACATTTTTGGGGCACGATTTTCATATCTCCTGAAACATTTAAATGCTATGTTAAAGAAGCATGCCTTGCCCTAAACTATTATGGCGTTAGAAAAATCGTTATTGTCAATGGGCATGGCGGAAACTTAAGCGCACTACTAGAGTTGGCTAGAGAACTAAGGGAAAAAGGAATTTTCGTGTCCATCTTTCAATGGTGGCCAGCCGCAGCAAAACTTTTGCCAAACCTATTCAAGCCTGAGGAAAGGAGACATGCCTGCGCAGAGGAAACATCGTTAAATTTGGCGCTACATCCAGAAACTGTCAATATGAAGAAAGCGGTTGACGAAGCACCCTATGAAAGTGCCTTGCAGGCGGAAGGATTCACGGCGCCATTTGACACAATAGACTACACTTCCTCAGGAGTCTTTGGAATATCTAAAACGGCGTCGGCAGAAAAGGGGAAAGAAGTCTTCGAAGCAGTTGTCAAGGAATTCGTCAGACACGTTAAAATGCTCAAAGAAGCTAAAATTGAAGATCTAATGCAAAAGGCTAAAATCTAACTAAATTATTATATTTTAAATTCAAGAATGATGAAAGCCCTGCGAAATGTTTATATTTTTTACATTTTGAAACTGAATTTTGCTTTAGGGAGGCAAGCCAACTCAAGAATGTTTGGAAACGTTGCAAGTAGCATATGCATTTCGCCTTCAGTCAATGGAGGAAGTGCATATGCGAAAGTCAGCCATACTATTCGTAATTACGTTAAATACTCTAAGCATGTTGGGAGTTGGCTTGCTAAGTCCCGTATACCCGATATTTGTTACTAACACCTTTTCAGCTTCAATAGTGGACATAGGCATTCTAAGCGCAGTTTTTTGTTTGACCGCAGCATTCTTTAAGGCGCCGGCAGGAAAGCTTGTTGATGCATTTGGAAAGGAAAAAGTATTTTTTGTTGGCGTTTCACTTAGTGCAGTGTGTTCATTAGCTTATATTTTTGCATCAAACATAACCCAATTGTATTTAATCGAATTCTTTTATGGAATGGCTTATGCCATGCAGCGTCCAGCCCTTCTTGTGCTAATGGTTGAGGTGAGCGAAAAAGATAATAGAGGCTTGTTTTTAGGCATGTTTGAATCGGTTTATGACATAACCCAAGCTGCAGCAGCGCTTCTTTCGGTGGTCATAGTCAGCAAAATGGGTTTTGAATCACTGTTTTTGACATGCTTTGGATGTCAAGCTATGACAGGATTTCTAATCATAAAATCTAAAAACGTATCTTCAGAATGTTAAAGCCCATTATTCCCATTCGATTGTGGCAGGAGGTTTATGGGTAACATCATAAACAACATGGGTGACCTCCGGAATCTCATTAGTTATTCTTGTTGAAATCCTCTCTAACACTTCATAGGGAATTTTGGCAAAACTTGCTGTCATGGCATCTCGGCTTTCAACAATTCGAATGGCAACCACATAACCGTAGGCCCTTGCATCGCCCTTAACTCCCGTGGCCTTTGTCCCTGTTAAAACAGCAAAATATTGCCATAGATTTTCTTCTAAACCGCTTTTCTCAATTTCTTCTTGCACAATCTTGTCAGCCATCTTCACTATTCTCACCTTTTCCTCTGTCAATGCCCCCATTACTCTAACAGCCAGACCTGGGCCGGGAAAAGGTTGTCTAAAGATTATTTCTTTGGGTAAGCCGAGCATTTTTGCGACTTTTCTAACCTCATCCTTATATAAATCGCGGAGGGGTTCAACAATTTTTTTAAACTTTATTTTTGTTGGCAAACCCCCCACATTATGATGGGTCTTTATTTTGTCAGAAAACTTTCTGAATCCAGATTCAATTCTGTCCGGATAAATTGTTCCTTGAATCAAATATTCGGCGCCTACGCTCTCCGCAACTTCTTCAAAAACCCTTATGAACTCTTCACCTATAATCTTCCTCTTATTTTCTGGGTCTTCAACTCCTCGAAGTTTGTCTAAAAACCTCTGCTGCACATCAACCATTATAAGGTTTAGCCCAAATTTTTGGAAAACATTCCTAACAAATTCCGGCTCGTTTTCCCGCATAAACCCATGATCAACAAAAACAGCTGTAAGCTTGCTCCCCAGTGCTTTAGCGGCAACCACTGTTGCCACACTTGAGTCTATGCCCCCACTTAAAGCGATAATAGCCTTTCCATCGCCAACCTCAGCCTTCACCTCCATGATCATTTTTTCCACAACATCCTCCATTTTCCAGCCGGCATTACACTTGCAAACTTCAAAGATGAAGTTGCGAAGCATTTCTGTTCCGCGATCTGTATGAATAACTTCGGGATGCCACTGTAACCCGTAAATTGGTTTTTCCTTATGTCTGAAGGCTGCGACTGGACAGTTTTCGGAGCGCGCCAAAACTTCAAATTCCGGCGGAACAGAAATCACCGTATCACCGTGACTCATCCAAACCTTTTCCTTGCTGCTTAAACCTTTCAATACTCCCTCCGGCTTGTCGATGGTAACGTAGGCTACGCCGTATTCCCTATGTTTGGCAGGTTCAACTTTTCCTCCAACCATTTGGGCGATCAACTGGTGGCCGTAACAGAGGCCTAGAATGGGCAATTTAATGTTGAGAATTTGTGGGTCTGGTTTTGGGGCGTTAGGCTCGTAAACGCTTGCTGGTCCACCGGAAAAAATTATTCCCTTCACATTAAGTCTTTCCTTTAAGGTTTCAATTTCGCTGGGTTTTATGTCGTGGGGAACTATTTCTGAGTAAACGCAGTTTTCCCTAATTCTCCTTCCAATTAAATGGCAGTACTGCCCACCGAAATCAAGGATTAGTATAGCATCATGTTTCATTAACTACTTCACTCATGCAAACAAAATTTAAGTCTTCAATTTATGCGTAGAGATATTTTTGTACTTCCCATGAAGTCACGTCAACGTTGTCTCTTGGGATGTGGGGCTCATACTCCCGCCATTCCTGCATTTTAAGTTCAAAATATTTTTCAGCCACTTCCTTGCCCAAAGCCCTAACGCAGATTTCATCGTTTTTCCACTCTTCCAAAGCCTCCTTGAGGGAACTTGGCAAGACTTTAATGCCAAGCTCTTTTCTCTTTGATTCGCTTAGGTGGTAAATGTTTACGTCCACAGGGTCTCCCGGCTCAATCTTCCTTCTAATGCCATCCATTCCAGCCTCAAAAACTACGGTATAAGCCAAATATGGGTTGCAGAGCGGGTCTGGACATCTGAACTCTATTCTCGCTTCATTCTCCTTTCCTGGAAAATATTCTGGCACCCTTATTAAGGCTGACCTATTCCTCTTACTCCAAGTAACATAAACCGGAGCCTCATAACCAGGCACAAGCCTTTTGTAACTGTTAACTGTTGGCGCCACAATTGCACAGAGCGCCCTCGCGTGGTCTAGGATTCCTCCAATAAAGTATCGGCAAGTTTGAGAGAGGTTGGCATATCCTTTTGGATCGTAAAATAGGTTTTTGCCATTTTTTGGGTTAAAAAGTCCCAGGTGGATGTGCATGCCGTTTCCTGGTTTTCCAAACCATGGTTTCGGCATGAAGGTTGCTATCCAACCGTATTTTTTGTCTGCTACGGCTTTGGCTGCAAACTTGTATCGCATGATGTTGTCGGATGTTGTTTTTGGGTCAGAATACTTGAATGTTATTTCGTTTTGTGCCGAACCCACTTCATGATGCATTCGCTCCACAACTATCCCCATGCCTGAAAGGACATTAGACAACTCCATCCTAAAGGGCTCTGTTAAATCGCGTCCGGGAGTTATGTCAAAATATCTTTGCTTTTCAATTAAGTGATTTTCAACAGGAAATATTTCACCAAGCCCATTTTTAGTTACGAGGTAAAACTCTAGCTCCGCAGCTGCCGTGGGCTGAAAACCTTCCCTCAAAATCTTTTCCATAAACTTTTGGCATATATGGCGAGGATCCCTCTCAAATTTTTCGCCATTCGGCTCATAAATGTCACAAATGAAACTTACAACGCTTTTGTCGTAAAAGTAGTGGGGACAAACCGTAAATGTTGATGGATCCGGCCTCATAACCATGTCGCTTTCTTCTATTGTGACCCCGCCAATTATGGAGGAGCCATCAAAGCCCACGCCCTCTGTCAAGACGTCTTCAACTAAATCCGCCGGGACCGTTCTACCTTTCAAAAATCCAAGCAGGTCCGTAAAGTGGAGGAGGATGTAGTCGGCATTCTTCATAAGTTTTAGGCAAGTATCGAAATTTGGAGGCAGCTTCAGCTTACTCAACATTAGATTATCACTTTAACAATTTTACAATGAACTGAATTGTTTCTATAAATATAAAAGCTTTATTGACAAAAATAATGGCAAATGTTAAATAGTTAATGTAAAATAAAATATAAGTGTTCAGTTGGATGTGAGAAGGATGAATTTGGATGAGACAGATGTTAAAATTCTAAAAACCCTAATTTCAGACGCACGGCTTTCGTCGAGGCAGATAGCCAAAGAATGCAAAATTTCGGTTGGAACCGTTTTGTCGCGGATTAAGAAGATGGAGGAAGAAGGCATAATTAAAGGTTATTCTGCACTCCTGGACCATGAAAAACTCGGTTATGAGCTTACGGTAGTCTGCAACATAACAGTATCTAAAGGAAGACTCCTAGAAGTGGAAAACGAAATTGCAAGACTCCCGAACGTCTGCTGCGTCTACGACGTCACAGGACTTGTGGACGCAGTAATAATCGCAAAATTCAAAAACAGAGAAGAACTAAGCAAATTCACAAAAAAACTTCTTTCGCTGCCTTATGTTGAAAGAACAAACACGCATGTAGTGCTCACAACAATAAAGGAGGATTTCCGCATAATCTAAAACTCCTATTTTCTAAAAATCAAAACAAAGCAAGATTTAATTTCAACCAAAAATAAAGATAAAAATGAAATTTGTCGCGGGGGTTGCCAAGCCTGGCCAAAGGCGCAGCCCTGAGGCGGCTGTCCCATAGGGGTTCGTGGGTTCAAATCCCACCCCCCGCACTTTTGCTTATTTCTGGGTTTAAAACTGTCGACCTTCAGAGAATCGAGAAAGGGCGTTGTACAAAAAGTTTAAGCTATCGAGAAATAGTATTTCTTGGAAAAGATGAGTTTAACAAAACTGTTATGGGTATGCACGTGCATCTTTCTGACATCTTTGCTCTTGCTTTTTCTTAGACTGCTTAGTATCTTAGGGGACGAAGCGGATATTTTCGTAGGATGGGTTTGGGCAATCAGCTTAATATTGCTAGGGGTGTTTGTGGGCGTCTTTATCTCGAAGAAGCCGATGCAAGTGCGAGTGATGTTGGTGCCATTTCTCTTGTTCACGTTGGGGTTCCTAGCTGCACCATTCGTCATAGTCGGGATGTTTATACTGATTGAAAATGCCTTTAACATGAGAGTCAATCCAATAACGTTTGGAATTGGCATTATGGTCTATTTGTTGCTTTACATGGGACTGTGGTTTTGGGTCAAAAGAAAGGGCATGGTTAGGTTATGAAATAACAAATTCATCATCGGTCTGACAGTTTTAAATGTAAATATTTTTCGCAAGTCATAAAAATGAGAAGGAGAAGAATTTAGGTGAATTGTGGAGATTGTTGTGAAAGTGATCATTGTTTATGAGTCAAGGTATGGTAATACTAAGCGTGTGGCTGAAACCATAGTAGAAGGTATTCAAGAGATTGAAGGAGTGGAAGCTTCCGTTAGTGAACTTAAAGAAGTAGACTTCAGCACAATTCAAAGTTATGATGCAATTTTAATTGGTTCGCCAAATCATTTGGGCGGACCGACAAGGGGCATCAAAGGCTTCATTGATAGGCTTGGTAAGCTGAAGCTTGAAGGCAAAGGATTTGCGGTTTTTGACACTTATATGGGAAGGGACTTTGAAAAAGCGGTTAAAAAGATGGAGAAAAGAATAAACGAAAAGGTTTCGGGATTAAAGCAGATAGCCTCCGGATTATCGATAAAGGTGTTGGGAATAAAAGGCCCTATTGCAGAGGGTGAGCTTCAAAAATGCAAGGAATTTGGAAAAAGGATAGCAAATCAACTTAAATTGGGCTGATGGTATATGTTGAAGAATGAAATGCAGGGTTCGGGGAAGCCGACTAAAGGTATAATTTTTGTGGCGCTTTTATGGATGCTTCAGTCCGCTGGAAGAATTGTCTTGGGATACTTAAGTATGATTACGCCGGGAGGCCTCTTAGATGTGGAAGTTGCTCAGACAACTCTTCAGACTATAAATGCTATGTTCTTTGTGCTTGGGTTTTTGGGGTTCATAGCCGTTGCTGGATTGCTGATGATGAGAAAATGGGGATTTTGGGCAACAGTATTCGTCAGTGTTTTAACAATACTCTTTGACGTATGGGGAGTCACCATCCAATCTTCAGCCGCCATGGGTTTCGCGGTGCCAGTAATATCGCTTTTGATACTCTTTGCTAAAAGGTCGCAACTCCAAGGAATAAATAAAGTAAAATTATGAAAGGTTGGCGGAACGAGATTTCGCAGACGCATCGGCTTTTATTGCGGAGGTTCGGTTTTTGGCTTGGGTCTTCTCGCTGCGAGGTAGAGGACTACGGCCAGTATAATTAACGTTGTGAATGTTAGGGCGTAGGTTGCCATTTTTAGGTTATTTATCTCGTTTATTAGAGCATCATAGTCGACTTTTGGTTCTTCAAGTGGAGCCTTAGTTATCGTGCTTTCTAGTGTGAATGTTCCATTTCCAGATGTTGACGTCACAAAGATGAAGTATCGTCCATCGTTTTCAGCCTTAAAAGTTAGGGTTTCGGAAGGCTCGGTGGAAGTTGAGCTGGCGATGTTTGGCGATAGCATAAGGCATGTGTAGCCAAAGAAAACTTGCATGTCAAAGTCGGAGCCTTCCGGAAGCATGCGATGCCTCACTCTAAAGGTATGGTTTTTGTGTTTTCGGCTTGTAATTGGCTGCTAACATCGTAATAAAATGTGTAGTTGAGGCGTTCGCTCCAATGGCTATTTGTCACATTAAGCGCGTATGAGCCTCCACGAGTAATAGTAGCAGTATAGTAGAAGGGCGGCAGATATGTTGTTCCTAAACTTTGCATGATAGTCCATGAATAAACAGTTTCCGTTTCTTTTTGCAAAATAGCCGCGCCATAACTACCCTCATGAATTTTAACTTGTATCGAAAAACAGCATCCCTTCTCAAACTGTTCGGATAATTCGTATAGCTTAGAACTGTTTGGCGCGAGGGAATCATAAACCAGCTGACCTCTTGAAATTTTCTCTTGACAGTGCACAGTTCGGACTGAACTTGCCATTAATAAGAAAATTATCATTGTGAGGATAAATGGTCTTTTCATTTTTCAATCTCCTTAACATTCTTTCAACCGTTATATTATTTTGTATTTTTAAGATTTGCCAATGAATAACGTTAAGAAATGGTTTGATGGTTATTTTCGCTAAGCAATTTATTATTGGAGGTAAGCTTCGCCCACAAATTCTAGAATTTGCCTCGAACTGAAAACGCTGAATGTTGCCGCTGGAAGGATTTTACCAATCTTTGGTATAATTCCAGCTGCATCCGTCCCAAGTTTACAAACTATGGCAAATTCAAACAATCCTAGGGGTTCAATGTCTATCATGTCGCCACCGCATCTTGCCATTTTTAACGCCGCATTTATTTCTTCTTTTGATGCCCCTATAACTATTAGCCTATCAAGAAGGGATCTTACCCAGTTTTTGAACTGTTCGAGTTGTTTTTGAGAGAGCGTTGCCATAATGTAGTCTTTGTTTTCGTCTATTTTCCAAATTTTGATGTGGAGGGGCATGTTCTCGCAAAATCCGAAAATTTCAAATAATTTCTTAAGGGCAACCTTTCGGCCGTCGACAAGACAGGCTTGTAGGTGCTGTATTGGAATGGAGGCGTCAACAGCTTTTGGTGTGAATATACCTATGTCTACATAAAGCTCATATTTGCTTTCATTTAGGCGCGTTACATAGCCCTTCAATGTTTTTCCCCTTGCGTTTTCAAAGTCTATTGGACAGAGCCCAATTCTTTCAGCCAAAAATTTTACTGCAACATTTTCATCTTCGCCAGAAACTTCTGCTTGAACCCACCTGCGGCCTACGGTTCCAAGAACATTTATTTCAACTTTCAAATCTTTGAGAGTCTTTTTTAAAAGTTTTTCAACATTTTTTAGCTGGGCTTCACGGTATATTTTCGCCTGTAAAGTCACCGTTGGCATTTGCAATCTCCAATTATTGTGGACATTTCAATGTGAAGCTTTCGGATACGTTCAATTGCGGGTGGCGGCAACTCTTTGGAGAAATTTTCTATAGTTTTTTCTATGGGAACTCGTTTTGAGCCTTCAATAAGCTTGTCTGCGTAAGCCACAATTTTTTCCTCAAGGGTTTGCGGAACATAAACGTCTTTTGGCCATCCAAGCGCTTCAGCTTCTTCTTTGGTTATTCCTCCACCAACATGCCTCTTTATTATCGAAATAACCGGGTCGGGCAAGCCAAACGATTTTGCAATTTCCGCCCCTATAACGGCGTGGTGTACGCTGTGGGTTTTTGCCCTCCCAATGTCGTGCAATAGAGCGCCTATTTCAACAAGCTCCAAATCAACGTTGAAGCCCTTATCTTTGCAGGCTTTTGCAATTTCTAGGGCGATTTCAGCCACTGCTTCGCAGTGTTTTATAACATTTTTTAGGCAGCCGCTTTTTTGGAGAATCTCAATGGCCTTTTCCCTTGATGGAAGCCTTTCACTCACCAAGTTCCTTCCTTAATTGTTCAATTTTCTTCGTCAGAGCTTGAATTATGTCCGCGTTGTTGTAGTGCATTAGGGGCTTGCCACATACTGGACAACGGAAAACAAGTTCAACTGCCTCCTCAAAGGGAATGCGCTTACACCCCGGCGTATAGCAATAGTATAGGTCGTGGTTTTTCTCGTATTCTAGTCTTGTAACAAGTTTTTCTAGTACCCGGCGCTTTTGGCTTAATATAAAACCCTCAAGTTGGGTGGGTTGGAGTTTCCAATGGAATATGAACCAGCCGGTTTTTGGGTCGCGGGTTCTTCTTAAACTGACAAGTGAATGATCGTAGAGTTTGTAGAGGATTCTGCGAACATTATTCAGTCTCACTCCAGTTTTATTCGCTATTTCATCATCTGTTATCTCGTCACAGTTTTTTAGAATCTCAATTAGTTTAACGGCGTCTTCATCTCCTAACGCTTCGGCAACCTTCATTAATGTTGAATCATCTATTGTTGATAGCATAACGACCCTTTTTGCTTAATTGTTAAACAGTTTATTCTACAATTAATATTTGTAAGCTTTAATTTAAATCTCTTTATGAAATCTGAATCAGAGCTAAATATTTTTTACTATCTTTTTTCCCCGTTTTTGGGGGACAATTCTAACTTTTGCGCCCTCAAAACTTTTTGTCAGCTCTTTTCCTTCAAAGAATCTGTCCAGGAAAATTGCTAGACTTGAGCATTCGGAATGGGGTTGGTTTCCAATCGCCACATTGTAATCTGAAACTTCGCTTGAGAAGAATTCTCCTGGAACCTTTTGGCTTCCAACAATTATAAGGATATCTTTTCCCGTGGCTTTGATTCGCTGCAGCACATCGCTTGATTGAATATTTTCTCCGTAGGCTGTCAAGTGTACAACAATTCCGCCTTTGCTTCTCCATTCTTTGACCACTTCCTTCCAAGGTCTCCCAATTTCTATTTGAAATGGTCCTCCCCAATTTTTTGTTACTTTTTCGATGGTTTCCCTGATTTTTTCGTCTTTAACATCCGATAGTATGAAGCCGGTTGCCCCAAGCGCTCTGGCTGTTAATGCCACGTGGGTGGTGAGTCTTGCGTCTCTTTGGGGTCTGTGGCCCCATCGTAATACGACAATTTTTGGCATTTTCATCCTTTAAAATTCAATTATTTTCTCAAACTTTCCATTTAACTCCTCTACCTTATTTCTAACTTTTTCTGCAAACCATGGCGTTGCCTCAAAAACTATTTGGGCGCTGTCTCCCGTGTACTTTACTTTTTGGACGTCTGCGTTTCTGTGAAGCGTTGAAAGAAACTTCATTGTCTCTTCAGTTAGCGGTATCGAAAATGAGGCGCGAACGTAATTTTTTAGATTTTTAAGTATCTCATGTTTCAGCATGTCCAAGTTTGTTTTGTATAGGGCGGAAACTGGAACTGGATTTTGGGTTTTATCCTTTAATCTTTCAAGTTTTTGATGGATTTCTGCTTCGGATATTAAATCAATTTTGTTAAGGGCTGTTATTATGGGGATGCCAGACGCTCCAATGCGCTCGATTGTTTCTAGGCAGACGTTTACTTTCTTTTCAACGACTTCTATTGGTTCGCTCACATCCACGACTAAGAGTATTAGGTTTGAGTATATGGTTTCTTCAAGTGTGGAATGGAAAGCTTCTATAAGGGTTATTGGCAGTCTATCTATAAAGCCCACAGTGTCTGTTAAGAGAAATTTTTTGTTTGAGAATTCTACAAGTCTAGTTGTTGTCGAAAGGGTTGTGAATAATGAGGGGTCTGCTGGAACATTTTCTTCTGTTAAAGCGTTAAATAGGGAGCTTTTTCCAGCGTTTGTGTATCCGGCAAGAGAAATCGAGGAAAAACCTAATTCTGCTCTTCTTTCGCGATGTAAAGACCTTTTTTCCCTTATTTTTCTCAGTTTTTTGCGTATTGTATGTATTTGTTTTTTCACAGCCTCATAGTAAACGTCCGCCTCGTACGCTCCGAGGCCCATGAACCCGGGTTGCTCGCCCATCTTGGCAAGTCTAACCCTCTCCTTTGCATGAGTCAATTCATATTGTAACTTTGCCAATTGTATTTGCAATTTTGCCTCTGTTGTTGTGGCTTTTTTTGTGAAAATTTCTAGGATTAGTTGGAAGCGGTCTATGGCTTCTACTCCGGTGGCCTTCGCTAAATTGTAGGATTGAACTGGCTTTAACGGATTGTCAAAAATCACTTTTTGAGCGCCAGTTTCTTTCACAAGCCTAGCCAATTCCTCTACTTTTCCAGCACCTATTTGATAACGGGAATCAGGCCTTCTAATTTGCTCAATTTTACCCACCACAGTATATCCTGCCGATTCAGCTAGACTTTTGAGTTCTTCCAGGCTTGAGGGTTCAAACGACTGGCGTCTCTGAACTATTATTGCCCTCGTTCTGTTGGCTCCCCCTCACCTTTTTGTTCATCTGAATCAAGTCTCCTAATGTCAGTTCGCGGCTTGTTTGTTTTGTGGTTCCAAGTTGCGAAACTTTTTCTTCCTTCGCTGGGACTAGCAGCTTAATTTTTAGGAAATGCTCTAATTTTGTTGCTAGTTTGTTGTCTGGTTTCATTTTTCCAGATTCAACCTTTCTTAGAACTGAAACTTTCTCGTTTAATTTTTTGCCCAAATCTTCTTGGGATAATCCTAGGCCTTCTCTTGCTTGTCTGATTTTAATGTGAAAGTCTTCTGCAAGTTCTAAATTTGTGTCCAATATTGTTTCTGAAGGTGGCTTGCTCTGGGGCTTTAATGGTTTAGGTTTGGTTTGGGTTTTGGGCACAGTGGGTTTTGGTGTGCTTTCTTCTTGAATTATTGTTCCATGTTTTGAACATGCATTGCATACGGTAAGTTTTGCGCCTTCAATAATTACTCTGATGGGTTTGCCGAGGATTTTGCGTCCGCAGACTTCACATCGCAATTATTTACGCTCCTAAACTGTTTAACGTTTGGTTATGTTTATACTTGTCGAATCAAAGCAATATAGTTGATGGTGAACGCCATTGGAAAACGCCCTTAGGAGAATCAGAAGTGTTGCTGACTACCAGTTTGGGAAAGGCGTCGGTATTAGGCTTTTCCCAGATGGCGTTGAAGTGAGCTTCTCTAAAAGAACTGGCAGAATCCGCTACATATACTTGTATGGGAAAAGACTTGCAACACTCCGCCCCACAGATGGCCTATTCTCCCTAAGCATTGAAGGAGCAAAACGAATAACCGAAAATGCCAGCTTTGCAAAATGTTTTGTGGTCGTTAAAAATGATGTTTCAAAGTTTATCGCCGACGGCGGCGATGTTTTCGCAGCTCATGTGGTTAGGGCAGACTCGAATATTCGTCCAAAGGATGAAGTCGTAGTAGTTGATGAAAATGGCAAGGTTTTGGCCGTCGGACGCGCAGTCTTGTCTGGCGAGGAGATGAAAGCCTTCAAAAGTGGAGTCGCCGTTAAAGTTAGACGCGGATGCTCAGAAGAAAGTTAAGTATTTTAGTGTTAAACATATTTAATTGTTAGTGAAAGAAGGTCTTACTTATGCATAGAAGAATAAGCCCCCGTGAGGCAAGGCGCATGATGCAGCGAATGGGTTTAAGCATGGACGCCATATCAGACGTAGAACAAGTCATAATCAAAACAAGTAGCAAAGAAATAACCATCGAAAACCCAGAAGTCGCAGTGCTAGAAATGCAAGGACAAAAAATATTCCAAGTGACGGGCGGAAAAATAAGCGAAAAAACATTGGAACGCAAATTGACGATTCCAGAAGAGGATGTTAGGCTTGTGGCTGATCAAACAGGCAAAAGCCTTGAAGAGGCTAGAAAAGCCCTGGAAGAATGCGATGGAGACCTCGCAAAAGCCATTCTCTTGTTGCAGACAAAGTTTTAATATGTTGTTATAAGCATTTTCAGAGGTACAGAATATATCTAATGGTCTAGCATGAACACGCAATTTGGGTGTGGAGCTTGAGTCAAATTGTATGATGTCGTTGTGGTTGGACACTTGTGTATAGACTCTATCTTGTTGCCCGGCAAAAATAGGCCTTATGTGATTTTGGGCGGTTCAGCGGCTTATGTTTCCCTTTCTGCAACTCGTTTAGGGTCAAAGGCATCTATCATATCAAAGGTTGGCGGTGATTTCCCAAAAGCATATTTGTGGTGGCTGAAAGAGGAAGGTGTCGACTTGTCTGGTGTTGCAAGAGTTGCAGACGCGCAGTCTACACGCTTTGAATTAAAATATAACGATGACTTTTCAAATAGAATTTTAAGGTTGAAAAGTAGGGCTCCGTCAATAACCATCGACGACACGAAAAAATCTTTGAAAGCTAAAGCCTTGCACATTGCGCCCATAGCTGGAGAAATCACATACGAAACTGTTGAAGGCTTGAAAGGCTGCGCTGACGTCTTGTCGCTTGACCCGCAGGGATTAATACGAGACTTTGATGGGGATGGAAATATTGTAGGCAACAAGCCAGTTGACAAAAGGATTTTGGAATTTGTCAACATTTACAAGTCTACTTTGGAGGAGATTAAGGCTGTTAGTGGCCTATCTGACCTCCAATCAGCTTTTAAAGCGATTCACGACTTTGGCGTTGAAACCATTCTAGTTACGATGGGACTAAGGGGCGCAGTCATGTCTATTGAGAAAACAACCTATAATATTCCAGCCTTCCCAACAGGAAATGTCATTGACCCAACAGGGGCGGGGAACGTTTTTATCGGCAGCTTTTTGGCCGATTACATTCGCGGTGAAGATATTGTTTGGTGTGCTTATGTTGGTTCTGCAGCAGCATCCATAGCTGTCGAATCCGTCGGGCCGACCGGCTTGGGCGAGAAAACCGAAATTTATCAGAGGGCCCGTCTGCTTTATGAAAAAGAATTATAGGATAAGGTTATTTTATGCAATAGCAAATAAAGAAAGTTTGGCGGTGCGTAGGACTTTGGGACGAGTTGACAAAGGTATAAAATGCAACGTGTCTGGTTGCGGCAATGATGCCATTCGATCCCTTTCGTTAGAAAAAGTTAGGTCAGCTGGCCTAAATGTTGGCAGCAACGAAAGACGGGCTTACCTCTGCAAAGAGCATTATAAGGAGTATAAAAAAAGAACTAAAAAGGAGAAAATGCTAGAAAAATGGCGGTATAGAGGATAGGTGTGGGGCGGTTTGGATGCGAATATTGCAGTTGCATTCAGACTTCATCGAATATAAGCCAATTCAAAAAGAAATAGCCATGGCTGAAGAAGCCGAAAAGAAAGCCATTCGCCTCGAAGAGATTGTGGTTTTATTCACGGCCGTAGAGAATGGCGACGACCTTTCGGTGGCGAGGAAAGCCATAGACGAGGTGCAATCCTTCCTCGAAAAGTTGAAGGTGAATAGGATTCTTATTTATCCCTACGCCCACTTGAGCAGCAACCTCGCAGCGCCTTCTGAAGCTTTAAAGGTGGTTAGGGCTATGGAGGCTTACGCAAAAGAAAAGGGGATTGAAACATACCGCGCACCCTTCGGCTGGAACAAGCAGTTTACAATTTCGATAAAGGGGCATCCCCTTGCAGAACAGTCTCGGGTTATCTTGCCGGAAGCGGCTAAAAAGGAGAAGGAAGAGGTTGTTTCTGAGGCCATAAAGGCCGAAGAGAAGCTGGAGTCTTTCTGGTATATTCTCCAGCCGGATGGAAAAATGATACCGGTAAAAGAGTTTGATTTTGAGGGTTTTGAAAACTTGGAGAAATTTGCCAAATATGAAATTTCGAAGGTTAGGGCAAGCCAGCAGATGCCGCCCCACGTGCCTCTAATGAAGAGGTTGGAGATAGCTGACTACGAACTTAGCAGTGACCCTGGCAATATTCGTTGGTATCCTAAGGGGAGGCTTATCAAATCTCTGCTTGAACAGTTTGTGACGGCGAAAGTGTTAGAATATGGCGCCATGGAAGTTGAAACTCCAGTTATGTATGATTTTCAACACCCAAGTTTAGCTGACTACATAAACCGTTTTCCAGCAAGACAATATTTATTGAAATCGGAGGATAAGGAACTTTTCTTGCGTTTTGCGGCTTGTTTCGGACAGTTTCTAATGGTTCATGACACACAATTTTCTTATAAACACATGCCCCTAAAAATCTATGAGCTTACACGCTACAGTTTTAGGAGAGAAAAAAGTGGTGAGGTTGTTGGATTAAGACGCCTAAGGGCTTTTACAATGCCCGACTGCCACGCCTTCTGCACAGACTTGGAGCAAGCCAAAAAAGAGTTTATGGTTAGGTTCAACCTTTGCATGCAAGTCTTGGAAGAAATTGGGTTGACCAAAGACGATTATGAAGCAGCCTTGCGGTTTACAAAGGATTTTTATGAGGAAAACAAGGATTTTGTTGAGTCTTTGGCCAAAGCCTTTGGCAAACCGCTGCTTGTTGAAATGTGGGAAAAACCATTCTTCTACTTTAGATTAAAATGGGATTTCAACTATGTTGACAACCAAAACAAGGCTGCAGCCCTCTCAACAGACCAAATAGACGTTGAAAACGCAAGAAGATATGAAATAACCTACGTTGACGAAAAAGGCGAAAAACATCACCCGTTAATATTACATTGTTCTCCAAGCGGGGCAATTGAAAGGTGCGTCTACGCCCTCCTTGAAAAAGCCTATAAAGAACAGCAAAGCGGCAAACCTCCAATGCTTCCACTGTGGCTTTCTCCAACCCAAGTTCGCATAATCCCCACGTCAGACAAATATCTTGAAAACGCCGAAAAACTCGCCGAAATATTTGAAAGCCACTGCATACGTGTGGACATAGATGATAGAACCTTAACCCTGCAGAAAAGAGTACGCGAAGCCGAAATGGAGTGGATTCCCTACATAATTGTTGTTGGACAAAGGGAAGCGGAATCCGGAGTGCTGGCTGTGAGAGACAGGAAAATGGGTGAAATACGCAAAATGAAAGTTGAGGAACTGTTAAATGAAATTGAAAATGCGGTAAGGGGCAAACCTTTCAAACCGCTGCCCTTGCCCAAGTATATTTCAAGAAGACCTCAATTCTATGGTTAAACCATGAAATAAAAAGACAAGTTCTTGCAAAAAATATATCAAACCTTAGCCTGTAAGATTTAGTTTCTCCAATTTGGGGGACAACCATTTGGAAAAAGAGCTACTTATTTATATTGATGGTGAATATTATCCGAAATCACAAGCAAAAATATCTGTTTATGATCATGGACTCTTATATGGAGACGGCGTATTCGAGGGCATCCGCGCCTATGATGGCATTGTCTTCAAATTAAAAGAACATATTGATAGACTTTATCGGTCAGCCCACACAATAATGCTCCAAATTCCAATGACAAAAGAGCAAATGATAAAAATTGTTTTAGAAACCTTGCGCAAAAATAACTTAAAAGATGCGTATATACGGCTAGTCGTCACAAGGGGCGTAGGCGACCTCGGCCTGGACCCCAGAAAATGTTCCAAACCAACGATAATAGTTATTGCAGACACAATAAAACTGCATAAAACCGAAGCAAAAGAAAAGGGTGTAACAGCAATGCTCTCGTGGGTTAAGAGAGACCCCGTCGACGCAACAACACACGAAATAAAATCCTTAAACTACTTGAATAGCATACTTGCAAAGATTGAAGCAAACATAAACAATGTTGACGAGGCCATCTGCCTAGACAGAAACGGGTTTGTATGCGAGGGAGTCGCAGAAAACATATTCATTGTTAAAGGAGGAAAAATTTTCACGCCACCAAGCTATAGCGGTGCATTGCCGGGAATAACAGCCGAAGCCGTAATAAAGCTTGCCAGAAAGCTTGGATACGAAGTTTATGAGAAAAACATAACACCATATGAACTATTTAATGCAGATGAAGTGTTTTTCACGGGAACCGCGGCTGAAATAGTGCCAGTAAGAGAAATTAACAAAAGAGTTATTGGGGATGGAAAACCAGGGCCAGTAACCAAAAAGTTGATGGAAGAATTTATGAAAATGGTGCGAGATCCAAAAGAGGGCGTCCCAATATACTAAAAGGCTGAGGAAAATTTAGCCCTTAAAATGTTGTCTTGCCTCTCTCATAAAATGCTCAATTTCATTAAAGGCCGTTTCTAGAGTTTCGATTGGCGGGAGAAATACTGCCCGCGCGTGACCAGCCCCATAAACCGGGTCAAATCCAGACCCATGCACCAGGAGCACTCCAGTCGCCTTTAGAAGTTCTAGAACAAACTCGCTGTCAGTCTTCCATACGCGCCCAACATCATGTATTTTCGGAAAAACATAGAAGGCTCCTTCTGGCTTTGCACAGCTTATTCCCTCTATTTCACTAATCCTTTTTAAAGAGTAATCTCTCCTTTGCCTTAGCTTTTCAACCATATCTTTTATGTGATCTTGAGGCCCATTTAACGCTGCAACCCCTGCTTTTTGAACCGGAGTGTTTGCACAAAGTCTTATTCTAGCCTCCTTTTCAATGCAATTCTTTAGCTGTTGTAACTCGCCCTTTTGATGGTAAAAGTAAACGTAGCCAAGTCTCCATCCAGTCATTAAATATGCTTTTGAAAAGCCGTTAAACCCTATTACCGGAACATCCTTTGCAAGCTTAGCTGTGCTTACAAACTTTTTCTCATAAACTATTTGGTCGTAAATTTCGTCCGACAAAACCGGAAGCCCAAACTCGCCGGCCAAATCCAAAATTTGTTTTAAGATTTTTTCGCTGTATAGGGCGCCGCAAGGGTTGTTTGGATTAACAATTAGTATTCCACGCGTTTTCTCAGAAATCTTTTTTCTCAAATCCTCAATGTTGGGCTGCCACCCATTTTCCTCCACAGTCTCGTAGGTTATAGGTTTTCCTCCAAAAAACTTTGCATAAGAAATGTATGGCGGATATGTTGGTCCTGGAAGGAGAATTTCGTCTCCAGCATCCAAAAGCGCGGCCATAACCATTTGAATGGCTTCAGAAATTCCAGACGTTACAATAATGTCGTCTGCCGAAATGCTAATTCCATTGACTCTCGCCTCTTTTTCGCTTATGGCCTTTCTAAGTTCGGGCAAACCTTCTGAAGGCGAGTAGGCGTTTGCCCCCTCTTCAACGGCTTTGGTTAGGGCTTCCCTAATGTGTTTTGGGGTTTCAAAATCATAAGCCACAGGGTCTCCAATGTTTAAGTAATAAATTTTTTTGCCAGCCTTTGAAAGCTGCTTTGCATAAACAATCACGTCGCGGATTGCGTATTCTATGGAGCGGACTCTTTCGGTAACATTCACCTTAATCAAAGCGCTTACCACTTTAGATTTTAGGCTAGATACTTAAAGGAAATAAAGGTTATGGCAAGCTTATTTGCCATGTCCTTGAGGTTTGGAAGCCCTCAGCCGTAAAAACTGTTACTGTGACTGTTCCTTCAAGTAGGTAGGCGTTCCAATTGAATAGGCAGATTACTGTGATGGTTTCGCCTATGTTAAGTTTGCATCCGTTTGGAGCGAATTGGGGATAAGAGATTGCGCCATCGATTTCGTATGTTGCATTTTCCCTCTGTAAAACTATTCTTGTTATTGTAACATTTTGGAGGGAATTGTTTGAATTCGAAACTGTAACATTAAGGTATGGAATTGAAAATGCCATTTCTGGATAAATGTCGCGGAGATCACCGAAAATCAATGTTTCACCCAACAACTTTATTTCAACACTTGGTACTGTAACATGCCTTACAATGCTTAGTCCCTCTTCGGTAATGACTGTGATAAATGCGCTTTTTCCCTTGAGGCTTTCCCATGGAAACGTGCAATTAATCAGCGCACAAGTTCCGTTGGCTATAACTGCCTGTGAAGGTGTTATGAGTGTTTCGTTTTCGTCAATCAATATTTTTGTGATAGTTATGCTCTGAAGCGAGCAGGGCATGTTTGTTACATTAACCAGGAAATGCTTAACGTCATCCAAATCAAACTTCACGTCTGTTATATTCCAAACAACAGGCGGTGGCGTTTCAAAAGTTTTTGTAGGCGCCGCAAACCCCTGCTTTGTATAGACGCTGACCGTTACATTTTCTTTGCGGATGGAAGCCCAGTTCCAGAAGCACTTAATGGTTAACGACTCATTTTTGGGAAGCGCGACTGGTATTACATTCAGTGGCGGGCTAGTTTCAAGCGTTATGGTTGTTTGGTCTGGCAAAGTTAGGTTTATCATGTTGAGGAAGGCTGTGGCAGTGGAGTATTCTGAACTCCTAACTGTTAAATTGAAGTATGATGTATCCGTGTAATCAAAAACAATATCGGTTATGTCGAGAATAGCTCCTTTCACCTCATCTGTTGTAATGGAACATTCAAAACCCTCTTCCGTCTCCACACTTACCGTAACATTTATTTTTCCAATTTTTTGCCAATCCCAATTCCAATTACATCGAAAAGTCTCGCTTTGACCAGGCGACAAGACATAAGGCGAAACTAGCGGTGGCGTTAAATTTCCTTTTATCGATTCAAAGTTTACTTTAACATCTGAAATTGTTAGGTTTATGATAGAGTTTGCTGCGTTTTCTATTGTAAGGTTGAAATATTCCACGCTTTTTGTTACATCAAAGACTGGGGTTAGATTCAACTTTACATTTGGTGTGGTGTACAAGTAGCTTTTTGTGGAGGCGTTTGGCGTTACTGGCTCTATTGTCACGTTTTCTCCGGCGAAGGTGCTCCAGTTTTTCTTGCATTTAAAAGTTTGTCTTGTTCCCTTAGCGATTAAAAATGGAAGCGGTTCCGGCTCTGTTTCTGTAACATCAATTGTTTCCTTTCTATTTTCTACTGTTACTCTTATCGCTGTTATATTTACGTCAGAAAGAGAATTTGAGGGATTAAGAATTGTTACATTAAAATATCTGGCGTCGTTTGTTGGGAAAAGCACATTCTCAACTATGAGCATTGTTGTTTCTTCGGGCATATTGTAATAGCTGCTCATAACCCACAAATATGATATTATGGCTCCAAAAATTGCCGAACACAATAACAATATTATTAGAATGAGGGTTGAAATGGCTTTTTTGTTCGCTAGCATGTATATTCCTCATCCACCAGCATATATTTGTCTATCTCATATTTTACCGGAATAAATAAGTGTTCTTCTCACGTAAGCCAATAAAGACGTGCCATTTGAAAGTCAACCTTTATAAATTCTCAACTAATTCTAGAATTTGTCACTTCGAGGGATGAAATGCCCGAATATGATGCTGTTGTGGTTGGAGCTGGGATTATTGGCCTTTCAACCGCCTACCACATTAAAAGCATGTGCCCAAACGCCCAAATATTAGTTGTGGATAAGTTTAATGCGGCTGGACAAGGTAGCACGGCAAAAAGCGCCTCTGCCTTCCGCTGTCTCTTTTCCTCCCCAATAAACTATGCTTTGGCGGACTCTTCTGTAAATTTTTACTATCACCTGCAAAAAGATTTGAAAGTTGATTTAAAACTTTTAAAAATTGGCTATCTCTGGCTTTTTAATGAGGAGAATTATCGGGAAATTCAACCAATACTGAAGAATTTGGCTAAAAAAAGCTTAGAATACAAAGAGTATGGCGGCGAAGAAGTTAGCAGCAAACTAGGCATTCCGTCAGATTTGTCTTGCGACGAAGAAGCAAAATTGATGGGATTGAAGAATGTTGTTAAGGGGGTTTTTATTCCGAAGGCTGGTGTTGTCGATGCTGACTGCATAGTCAAATTTTATGAAGAGGAATTTTTGAGGCTTGGAGGAAAAATTCAATATGGCGTTAAAGTTGAGGAATTAATTGTTGAGCCACGTGAACCCTTAGGCATTCCTAACGAACCATACTTCTGGCAAGAAGCAAGAGTTGCGGGCGTAAAAACCGATAAAGGAATAATTAAAGCTAAAAAGACGGTTTTGGCGGCTGGAGCTTGGATATCCCAGCTTTTGGACACTGTCGGAATAGAATGTTACATTAAACCTAAAAAAAGACAAATTTTCTGCATAACAGCCAAAAGCGAGAGCCTAAAAAGGCTGTTATTTACTGAAGGCTTTAACAAGCTAGGCTATTTGCCATTCACAATCTTGCCACACCCAAGAATAATAGTTCGCCCCTTCCCCACAGAAGGCGTTTTTTGGCTCACCCACGCAGACGATTTCCCAAGAGCCTTCAAACTTGAAGAAGAACCCCAACCAGAAAAGAATTTCTATCAATATGGGATTTATCAAGTTTTAGTCAAATATCTCCCACAGTTCAAAGATTGCAAGCCAACATCGGCATTTGCAGGGTTATATGAAATTAACACTTTAGACGGCCACCCAGTGATTTTCGAAGAAAACGATTTAATAGTTGTTGGTGGGGCAAGTGGTAGCGGAATAATGAAAGCAGATGCAATTGGAAGAATAGCTGCCGCCCTTTACAAAGGCGACGAATACGCCTACCTTTATGGTGACAGAAAATTCAAAATCAGCGATTTAGGCCTAAAAAACAGGAGAGTTGAAAGGGAGAAACTAATAATCTAGCCCAATAAAATCATTAATTTTATTACTTCACACAAAATAAATGTTAACCGTTTAGGCGGTAGAATTTATGTTTGGATGGAACGGCAAATTTTTGCGTGTAAACCTAAGTAAATCTAAATCAATTTCCATAGAATACGAAGAAAATTTGGCAAAAAATTTCCTCGGCGGAAGGGGCTTTGCAGCCAAAATCCTTTGGGACGAGCTTGAACCCGGAGTTAATCCCCTATCACCAGAAAACAAGCTTATCTTTGCAGCCGGCCCATTGACAGGCTTCACTCTTCCAAACAGTGGGAAGCTTGTGGTTGCAGCAAAAAGCCCTTTAACATGGGGTTACGGCGACGGAAATGTCGGGACTCACGCGGCTGTCCAAATGCGGAGGGCTGGCTACGACAGCGTTATAATCGAAGGAAAAGCCCAAAAACCCGTAATCTTACTTGTTGAAAACCAAAAGGTTGAATTTATCGACGCGAAAGACCTCTGGGGCTTAAATTCTTTCGAAACTGAAAGTAAATTAAGGAAGAGTTACGGTGCAGCAGCCGGAATCCTTTGCATCGGTCAAGGCGGAGAAAACCTTGTGAAATTTGCAAACATAGTCTGTCAAGGGGGACGCGCCGGAGGAAGACCTGGAATGGGCGCTGTTATGGGTTCAAAAAATTTGAAGGCCATTGTTTTTATGGGCTTTCAAGAGTTGAGTGCAGCGCACCCGAAGGATTTGAGAGAACTAAGTAAAGAAGCTTTTAAGGAAATTTTGGATAAGCCAAATTACGCTTTTTGGAAAAGGCAGGGCACGATGATGACTATAGAATGGAGCCAAGAAAACAGCGTTCTCCCAACATTTAACTATCGTGAAGGAGTTTTTGACCAAGCCGAGGCAATAGGAGGCTTTTCAATGGAAAAACTAAAGGTTTCTAACAAAGGCTGCCCAAACTGCAACATGACATGCGGCAACGTTGTAAAAGATTTGGAATTTAAGGAATCTGAGCTTGATTATGAAAATGTTGCAATGTTAGGTTCAAACATTGGACTAGGCGACCTAAAAAAGGTGGCTGCACTTAATCGGATTGCAGATGAATTCGGTTTAGACACAATTTCTTTGGGTAACGTTATCGGCTTTGCAATAGAAGCCTCCGAAAAAAGGTTGGTGAAAGAAAAGATCGTATGGGGCGACTTTGAAGACGCAAAAACTTTGATTGAAGACATAGCCTACAGAAGAGGTTTAGGGAACACGCTTGCAGAAGGCGTCCGTTTTGCAGCCGAAGAAATCGGCGGAGAATCAAGTCGATGGGCAATGCACGTAAAGGGCTTGGAGATTTCAGCCTACGACTGTCATTCTGCGCCAGCCATGGCTTTAGCCTACGCCACAAGCTCTATTGGGGCACACCACAAAGACGCTTGGGTAATATCTTGGGAGGTAAAGTTTGGCCGCGAAAAATATGGTGAGGAAAAGGTGGACAAAGTGATTGAGTTTCAACGCATTCGCGGCGGAGTTTTTGAGTCATTAACGGTTTGTAGGCTGCCTTGGATTGAGCTTGGGTTTGAGCTTGAATGGTATACTAAGTTTTTGCATGCAACTACTGGCTTGAAATTGACGTGGGATGACCTAAACCTTATTGCAGACAGAATATTTACTCTAATTCGTGCCTTTTGGATTCGCGAATATAAGAACGAGTGGAGCAGTAGGATGGATGTTCCCCCAGCAAGATGGTTTGAAGAACCACTAACAAAAGGTCCGCTTAAAGGCGCAAAACTTGACATGAAAAAGTATGATGAAATGCTACGGAAGTATTATCAAAAAAGAGGATGGGATGAGCGCGGCATACCAACAAGAGCAACCCTTTCGAAGCTAGGGCTTTCAGACGTCGCTGAACAACTTTCAAAACATTTGAAAATTAGCAGCGGCTAATAAGACCTAGCGAAATAAACGACTTCTTTTGCTTCTCCCCCACAACATACGCAGTTTGAAAATGTCGTCTCTTTTTCAAAAGGCACTATTCTAATAGTTGCTCCAGTTTCCTCCTTTATCTTCTCTTCGCATGCTGAACTGCCGCACCAACACGCCCTAAGGAACCCACCCTTATCCTTCAACACCTTTTTAAATTCCTCATAATCCTTTACGGTTGTTATGTGATCTTCCAAGAACTTTTTGGCTCTGTTGAAAAGGTTGTTTTGAATCTCTTCGAGTAATCTGACAATTGTTTCTACTGCTTTATCCTCTTTTACGCTGAGCCTTTCAAAGGTGTCTCGCCTAGCAATTGTTATTTGATTCTGCTTCAAATCTCTTGGGCCGATCTCAATTCTTAATGGAACGCCTTTTAGTTCCCACTCATTAAATTTCCATCCGGGCGTGTATTCGGCTCTATCGTCTAAAACAGCGGATATTTGCACACTCTGAAGTTTCGTATATATTTCCTCAGCCTTTTTCTGTAGTTCGGTGCGGTCAGCGTCTTTGTAGGGTATTGGAATTATCACAACTTGTATTGGAGCGATTTTCGGGGGCAATATCAAGCCCTTGTCGTCTCCGTGCACCATTACCATGGCGCCAATAAGCCTAGTTGATATACCCCACGAAGTTTGCCAAACGTAATGTTCCTTTTCATCTTCGCCAATGAATTTTATTTCAAAAACCTTTGCAAAATTTTGTCCAAGGTTGTGAGATGTCCCCATTTGAAGGGCTTTTCCGTCGGGCATAATTGCCTCTAAAGCCGTTGTGTAAAGGGCTCCTGGAAATTTCTCGCTTTCGGTTTTCTTCCCAACAAGAACTGGAATGGCCAAGTAATTTTCAATTATATCCCTATACTCGTTTAGGATTTCCATAACTTCCTTGTCTGCTTCTTCCTTTGTGGCGTGGGCTGTGTGGCCCTCCTGCCAAAGGAATTCCCTTGTTCTCAGAAAAAGTTTTGTTCCCTTAGTGTCCCACCTTACGATGTTACACCATTGATTTAGCTTCAGCGGAAGGTCCCGCCAACTCCTAATCCATTTTGCATAAGTCGCATACATTATTGTTTCAGAAGTGGGTCTTAAGGCAAGTCTTTCTTCTAGGGGACTGTCCCCGCCCATCGTCACCCATGCAACCTCTGGGACGAAGCCTTGAAAGTGCTCGGCCTCCTTTTTAAGAAAGCTTTCTGGTATAAACATCGGGAAGTACACGTTGCTGTGGCCTGTAGCCCTTATTTTTTGGTCGAAGATTTTTTGGATTTTCTCCCAAATAGCGTAGGAGAGTTCACGGAGTATCATGCACCCTTTGATTGGAGCATAGTCAGCCAGCTTTGACTTTAAAATCACTTGCGTGTACCATTCCGAAAGGTCTTCAGACTTCTTAACAGTAACGCCTACATCAGACATTTTAATCCTCTCCCCTCATTCTTATTTTCAGAATATAATTCTAGTGCAAAGCAAATTCTAGTGTCAACCGATTGTTGGAAAATTTCAGCAATGTGGAACTAAATCGCCCATTGCAACCACGCCAGAGAAAATATGAAGGGAAACTATTAAACATTTCTTTCAAATTATAGAATATGCCCAAGCAAAATGTTACGCAAGTGTTTTAACCATCTTAACCCTAATTGAAACTTGATTCCAAAGGGAAAGCGTGAACCAAATTTGAAAGCAATTTTGGTTGTTGGAGACGGGATGGCCGACAGACCCCTAAAAGAACTGGAATGGAGAACTCCATTAGAAGCTGCTGAAAAGCCTTCCATGGATTACATAGCAAAAACTGGAATTTGCGGAATAATGGACCCGATAGCGCCAGGAATACCTCCTGGAAGCGACACAGCCACACTTGCGCTTTTGGGATACGACGCCCTAAAAGTTTATTCTGGGAGAGGAGCCTTAGAGGCTGTGGGCTCCGGCATCCGCATTTCGCCGGGCGATGTGGCATTTAGGTGCAACTTTGCAACAGTTGATAAAAACCTTGTTGTTTTGGACAGACGTGCCGGAAGAATTTCAAACGAAGATGCGGCGTCGCTTGCAGAAAGCCTCCAGCAAATTCGGTTGAAGGACTCTTCATTCAAATTCTCTTTTAAAAACACAATTCAACATCGGGCAGTCTTAGTGCTTAGTGGACCGAAACTTTCGGCTGCCGTTAGCGACTCCGACCCCGAAGCGGTCGGAGAAAAGGTTTTAGAAATAAGGCCTTTGGACAACACTCAAGAGGCTAAGATTACGGCTAAAATCCTTAATGAATTAACGCATAATTTTCATAACACATTGAAGGAGCACACGGTTAATAAAGAACGGATTAAACGTGGAATGCCTCCAGCCAACATCGTCCTTTTTAGAGGTGCTGGAACGCTGCCAAACATTAAACCATTAACGGAAATGTATGGTTTAAATGCGGCGTGTATCGCTGCTGTGGCCTTAATTAGGGGTGTTTGCAAGGTTGCTGGAATGAAACTAATAGACGTGGGCGGGGCTACCGGAACACCCCAAACAGATTATGCGGCTAAGGCAAAGGCTGCCGTCAAGGCGCTTGATACATATGATTTTGTTTTCTTGCATGTTAAGGCGCCGGATGTCGCCAGCCACGATGGAAACGTTAAACAAAAAATTGAAATAATCGAAAAAATTGACGGTATGCTCGGCTATATTCTTGATAACATAAGTTTAGACTCTGTTTATTTGGCTTTAACAGCCGACCATACAACATTCTCAATAACTGGAAGGCACGAGGGAGATCCCGTTCCAATTGCGATAACAGGCCCAAATGTCCGCCGTGATGACGTCGAAAAATTTGATGAGAGGTCATGCGCTAAAGGGGGGCTTAATAGGATCAGAGGAACCGACCTAATGCCCACGCTTCTAAATTTGATTGGCAAAACAAGAAAATTTGGGGCCTAAATTTCGTTTATTGGACTGGCATGAGACGCCATTCTCTATAGTCTGTGATGACGCGGATATACCCCCTAAGCAAATCATCCACGCTCTTATCGCCTGTATCAACCCTTAAAACCCCTCCTTCGATGCTCTGAAGTTTTCCTTTTGTTGCCGCAACGATAATTTTCTGTTTTCCAACGCGTTTTATGATTTCTGGGCTTATTTGTTGGTTTCCCCTTCCCAAAAGCATTCCTTGACGGCCAATGGGAGATAGGATAATCCAAGTGTTTTGCCAGTCTTCGACCTCTTCAAAAATTTTCTTTTCATCCACATCTAATATCATTTGCCCATCCTTGTATATGTCAACTCCTAACACTGTTTTTTTAAAGCCCAACAAGTCTGCTATTCTTTTGACTGTTGTTCCGGGCCCAAGGATGTATGTGGCCTTTGGCCGCATCTCCTCAATTATAAATTTCGCTATTGCGGTTTGGTTTTCTTTTTCGTCAACTGTTTCGGGAGTTACTTGTTTGCTGCCTTGAATTCTCATTGGAAGGAAAGGTCCTTTCAGAAAACCGTAAAGGTTAACTGCAAAAGTATCGTCTCTAATTGCCCTTTCATTCGCATCCATAATTTCAAATTCTCCTACCTCTGCTTGGTTTTTGGCAAAGGCTAGAACAACTTCAGCGGCGTCTGAAGGGTTTACAGCGAAGATGCCGCTATACATTTTTACTCCGGAGGGTACGCCTAAAACGGGTATGGTTCCGTCGCAGTATTTCATGGCGTCGAAAATGTCTTTTGCTGTGCCGTCTCCCCCAACGAAGACTATTAAATCTACTTTGGCTTCCAACAAAAGTTTGACGGCTTCCTTGGTGTCTTCGGCGCTTGTCTCCTTCCCAATTTTCATTGGCAGTATTTTAGCTTTGATATTCGCCTTTTTCGCCTCTTTTTCGCCCATGACGCTTGGACATGTTAAAATTTCAATTTCAGTTTCCATCATGTTTTCTTTTAGTTCTCTTAGAAAATCCACGGCTCTTTCTGGGGCTATTGGCTTGGCGCCTCTGGCTATAGCCTCTTTTAAAACGCCGTCCGTCCCCTTTAGCCCAACCCTTCCACCCATGCCAGCAATCGGGTTAACAATGAAACCGAGTTTCATGATGCTGCTCTCAAGTGAAAAGGGTTACCCAATATTATAAATTATTTTAGTAACCCTCTCTTTCAAAATGAATTAGGGGGCGTGTGTGGCGAAAGTTTGAATATCAAGAGGGTTGCTGGAACATTTTCAATTCTAGCCCTAACAGAAAAGCCAAAATTGATCGGAGTTGCTGTCGCATCTGGATCCACAAACGTCGGAGACAGAGTGCCATACGCGAAAGCTGGAGTTGGCGCGATTGCAACACAAGCATACACAAACACAATTTACGGAAGCGAGGGCTTGAAATTGCTTAGTCAAGGTTTTTCGCCCACCGAGGCCCTAAAAAGGCTATTGATGGAGGATTCTGAAAGGGATTTGAGGCAAGTGGCCATCATGAATTTTAATGGTGAAAAGGCAGCCTTTACGGGTGCTTCTGTACCAGAATACCGCGGCGAAGTTATAGGAGAAAATTTCATCGTTATTGGGAATTTACTTTCTACGAAAGGTGTTGTTGATAAAATGGCCAAAAATTTTGAAGGTTCTAGCGGAGACTTGGCCTTGAGGCTGGTTGGGGCACTTAAAGCTGGAGTTAAAAGTGGAGGGGACAAGCGCGGCGAAAGGTCAGCTGCGCTTATTATTGCTAGTGCCGAAAAAATCGAACTGGAAGTCAATGTTGGATTTAGCCTCAAACCAGTTGAGGAATTGTATTTGAAAGTGAAAAGTGTCCGAAAAGCCCTATAGAAAAAGCGACTTCTTCTGAAAATCCTTATATTATTAGAATTCAAACAACGTCTTTCCCCAACCGTTGAGGTTATTAAATGTCAACAAAAGGCACAGGAAAAATTCTTGTAACCGGCGCCACAGGGCAAATTGGGTCTGAGCTAACAATTGAGTTGCGCAAAAGGTATGGCGGCGAAAATGTTGTCGCAGCTGGACACAAAAGAAAGCCAAGCGCAAAATTATTGGAATCCGGCCCGTTCGAGTATGTTGACACTACTGACAGAAAAAGTATAGAAAAAGTTGTGGAAAAATACAACATTGACACAATCTACCATTTAGCCGCGATACTCTCCGCAGCTGGTGAAGAGAATCCGCAGCTAGCTTGGCGTGTAAACGTGGAAAGCCTTTACAACGTACTTGAAGTTGCTAGGGAATATAAACTAAAAAGGGTTTTTTGGCCTAGCTCCATAGCTGTCTTCGGCCCGGAAGCCCCCCGCATTAATACGCCCCAAGACACAATCTTGATTCCAAGAACAATTTATGGCGTTACAAAGGTTACTGGAGAGCTTTTGTGCAACTACTACTTTAATAAGTATGATTTGGACGTCCGAAGTGTACGCTATCCGGGCATCATTAGCAGCGAAACACCCCCGATTGGAGGCACAACGGATTACGCTGTTGAAATTTTTTATGAAGCCATCAAGCGGAAACGCTACACATGCTTTGTTAGAGAAGACACCGTACTGCCAATGATGTATATGCCGGACTGCATTAAAGCAGCCATAGATCTAATGGAGGCTGACGCCTCAAAAATTAAGCATCGCACAAGCTATAATGTGACTGCCATGAGCTTCTCTGCTGGGGAGCTTGCTTCTGAGATAAAGAAGTATATTCCCGGGTTTGAGTGCGAGTATAAACCAGATTTTAGGCAGAAGATTGCTGACACTTGGCCCATGTCGATTGATGACAGCGTAGCCCGCATGGAGTGGGGATGGAACCCAACATATGATTTGGCTTCCATGACAAAGGATATGATAGAAAAATTAACCAAAAAACTTTGTTGCGGAGAGCTTCAACAACATCCGCATACTAGATAGGAAGCGTTAAAAGATGGCGAATGTAAATTTTTAAAAGGCGGTAAATATGGTTGTTAAGCGGCATCCCACAAAATATTTGGGAGAAGAATATCAAAGACTGGTTCGAGAAAACCTCAACTGGGAACTTAAAGTTTTGGAAAGCGCAAGCGAACCCATATGCATAGTTAATGGAAAAGAGGTTTTGATGCTTTGCGCAAACAACTATCTAAACCTCGCCACACACCCAAAAGTCGTGGAAGCAATGATAGAGGCAACCAGAAAATTTGGCGCCGGCGCTGGCAGCGACCGGTCAATTTCTGGAAACATGACCCTTCATGAAGAACTTGATCGGCGCCTTGCAAAGTTTAAGAGGGCTCCAGCTTCTTTGACATTTCAAACTGGTTTTATGGCTAATGAGGGACTTATACCGCAGCTTGCCGATAAGGGCGACTTGCTCGTTTCAGACGAGTTGAATCACGGCTCAATTATTGATGGAGTGAGACTAAGCCGCGCAGACAGGGCCATCTACAAGCATAAGGATGTGGAGGATTTGACTCGGGTTATGGACGAAGCAGAAAAACATGACCCACCATACAATCACATTTGGATTTTAACAGACGGCGTTTTCAGCATGGACGGAGACACTGCGCCACTGCCCGAAATAGCGAAGATTGCTAAAGAGCATGGGGCAGGAGTTTATGTTGATGACGCCCATGGAGAGGGCGTTTTAGGCGAAGGTGGAAGGGGCATAGTAAACCACTATAAGCTCACGCGGGATGAGGTGCACGTTGAAATGGGAACATTCTCTAAGGCTTTCGGCGTGATAGGCGGGCACATAACGGGCAGCGAAGACCTACGCAACTTCGCCTACAACAAAGCTAGAAGCTGGCTTTTAAGTGGCGCCGTTCCGCCAGGAGTTGCCGCCGCGTGTATTGCGGCCATAGACGTTTTGGAAACAGAGCCACAACACGTTAGACGGGTTTGGGAGAACCGAAACCATTTGCTTGAAGGCTTGCAGGACGCTGGCTTTGACACTGGAAACACGGAAACACCAATAATCCCAGTCATGTGCGGCAAAAGCAAAGCCGCAAAAGACTTGGCAGATTATCTTTGGACAAAGGGAATATTCGTCCTACCAATATTCTATCCGATGGTTGCAAGGGACAAGGCAAGAATCAGAGTGCAAGTTTGCACTAAACATACAGAAGAACAATTGAATATGGCCATAGACGCCTTCAAAGAAGGCGGCAAAAAACTAGGAATAATCTAAAAGCTAAAACCGTCCCAATTTTCGTAGATGCCCATGGATATAGCTGCAAAAAAGCAGCTGCTAAGGGAAAAAATCTGGAATGAAATGGAAAAACAGGGAATAGCGGTTTTCCCGCTCCCATGCAAGGGTAGAATCCCAAACTTCCTTGGCGCAGACAAAGCCGCAGAAAAACTGCGCCAACTGAAAGAATGGGAAAATGCCAAAATCATATTCGTCAATCCAGACTCGCCGCAACAAAAAGTTAGAGAAAACGCCCTAAAAGATGGAAAAATCCTCATAATGGCTTCTCCAAAACTTAAAAGGGGCTTCATCACCGTTAACCCCACCAATGTGAGGGGAAAAGAACGTTTTGCTTCAACCATAAAGGGCGCCTTCAAATTCGGAGTTGAAAAACCAGCTTTCCAAAGCCTGATTTAATAGTTGAAGGCTCTGTGGCTGTTGATTTGCATGGGCATAGGCTTGGGAAAGGAAGCGGTTATGGAGATGTTGAAATAGGGATTTTAAAGAAAATGTTTGGAGAAATCCCAATAGCAACTACCGTGCACGACATGCAAGTTGTAGATGAGGTTCCATTCGAGGAAAAGGATGAAAAAATTTCAATAATTGTCACACCCACAAGGGTAATACGCATTCCACATTAAGCACATTTAGCCGAGAATTCTTTGCGAACTTTTTCCAAAGCCACGTCAACGTCGGTTAAGCCAAGCTTTCGGAGAACTTCTGATTTCGGTATGCCGTTTTCATCCCAACCAACAGCCTCGTAATAGCGCATAATTTCCTGCTTAACTTCCGCGCTGCCAATGCTTTTTCCTTTATAAGGTCCTGTTGGTAAAGGCTCATAAAATCTTGGCGGGTTGGAATCGTGGATTTTGGGGTTCCATTTCAAATCCGGGCCGCCCAAAAGGAGCATGGCCCTTTGAAGTTGAATTATCTTTAAAGCTTTTGTTTTAACCCAATCTTCAAGTGAAAGCTCTATTCCCGTAACAGCCTTATAAAATTCGAATTTTAGGTCGCGTGGGACTCCGAAAATGTTAAAGTAACAGTAGACAGCTGAATCGTTGAATGTCATGGCAAGTTCGCTTCTAAAATCTTCTAATGGTAAGCATGCGGTGGAAGTGTGGTCTCCGCCTTGCACGGAGCAAGCGTAAGAGTAAATTTCAGGATAGTCTTTTTGGCTGCGTATTCCATGAGCGCCTATGCCTATACCTTTAATTTGCACTGCGTACTGCAAAACATCCACTTTTTTCATCTCCTGAATTTTTAAGGCCGCGCGGTAGGTCCCTTCAGCCAGCAAGTTGCCGACGCCTTCTCTGTAGGCGATTTTCTTTGCCAAAGCTGCGAAGGCTTCAACATCGCCCCACTTAAGTTCTAAGCCGTTCAAATCGCTTTTTGTTAAAATTCCCCTCTGGAATAATTCTGCTGTAAAGCCCATGACGTTTCCGGTCTGTATTCCGCATAAACCTAAATCGTCTATTAAAGAGGTTAAAAACACGTTTTCTTCTGGTGTGAAAATGCCGAGGTTTGGACCCAAATACGCTTGTAATTCATAGTCTGGATTGTCTGTTATTGCGCCGCGGAATTTTCCAGACTTCACAACGGCAATTTTTAGGCATGTTGTTGGACAACCAAAATCGCCCCAATATGGTTTTACCCAAACCCTGTTTTCAAATTGGTCAACGCCGAAACTTTTTTCGTCATGCCACTCCTCCTGCCAATTTCGAACAGGCTCCGAACTGGTTTTTGCACCAACCTCGTAGCCAGCCGAACCCGTCCCCCAACGCCTCCACAACTCATTTCCATAAACGTTTTCACAAACCGCTTGAATCAACCCTTTTACTTTTGAAATGTCCGCAACCTTCGGCAACGGCCCAGTGCCCTTAACAGCTATGGCCTTAAGCCTTTTAGAACCCATAACAGCGCCATAACCGCCATACCCAGCCGCATGAGTCCACTTGGCTGCAACAGCGGCCGTTCGAACCTTATTTTCTCCAGCCGGACCTATATAAAGAATTGAAGGCTCTTTCCACTCGCCACGCTGTGGAAAACGCTTCTTTAAAAGTTCCCTACACTCTTTAGTGAGCGCTGCCACCGTTTGTTTTGCGTCCTTGCCCCAAACATGACTTGCATCCCTAAACTCGATTTCACAGTCCTTGATGAATAGGTAAATGGGCTTTTCAGATTCGCCCGAAACAATTATGCCGTCGTAACCAGCACATTTAAGTTCAACACCAAACTCGCCGCCAACCGTTGAGCCAACAACGCCGTTGCTTTGAGGTGACTTACCCGACACGCAAATTCTTCCACCCGGGAAAAATCCAGTCAACGGCCCGGTTAAAAATAAGAGTATATTTTCAGGCCCCAGCGGGTCTACTGTCTCCCATTTTTTGCCCAATCGGTCCCACAAAATTTTTGTTGCTAGCCCCCTGCCTCCCACATACTCCCTTAAAACATCATCGTCAAAAACTGTTTCTTTAACTTTCTCTGTGGAAAGGTTGATTTCAAGGAATTTTCCTGCATAGCCAAAAATCATAGGAATTCCTCCGCCTTTTCTCCGTAGAGTTTAATGGCTAGGTCACGCGTTATTTCCTCTGGTTTTCTAGCATAAAGCTTGTAAGTGTAATTACCTCTTGCGACAATTTTAAGAACATTCCACGACCCCTCTTGGCAGACTTTAACACATTGTGGGTCGCCGTCGCACAAATCGCAAATCAAAATGTGGTTTTCTGTTGGATGCATGTGCGGAATTTTGCCCGGGCAAGCTTCAATACATTTTCCGCATGCAATACAATTCTCATTTTCTACGCGGACTGCGCCGGTTTTCTCGCTTATTGAGAGGGCTTTTGTTGGGCACGCGTTAACGCATGGGTAATCTTCGCATTGGACACAAAAGTGGGGGAACTCCACGCCCGGAACAAGCATGAAAACCCTTATTCTGGAGGCTTCTGGCCATATTTGATTTTCATGGAAAAGCGAGCATGCTATTTCGCATTTTCTGCATCCACTGCATTTTGAAAGGTCTCTGGCTATCCATATTTGTTCTTTTTTGGCAGCCAAACCCTACTCCATCCATAAAAATTTAAGAAACGTTTGATGTTACAGTGATTTAAATTTGGCGCTTGTGATGATTGCTAAAATTTGAAACAGCAACGCTTTATAATGTTGCGCTTATAATGTTTTGAGAGATGCTCATTGTCATTCTATGATTGGTTAAGCGAGTGGTTGCAGACAGTGGCCGTTCAATACCAGTTTTTGGGAGTGCTTTTCATAAGCTTCCTTGGTTCAACATCAATAATTTTTCCAATTCCATACACGCTTATCATACTGGTTCTAGGCATAAACCATCTAGTTGACCCCCTAATACTCACAGTCGCCGGTGGCCTAGGTTCAGCTATAGGAGAGTTGTCCGGATATGTTTTAGGCTTTTATGGCGCAAAACTTGTAAGTGCGGAAAGGCGTAAAAAAATGGAGTTTTTTGTCAAAATATTCAACAAATACGGTCCAATAGTAATTTTTATTTTTGCTTTAACCCCGCTTCCAGACGACCTAATTTTTATTCCCCTTGGAATTTTGCACTATAATTTCTGGAAAGTCTTTATAGCATCGCTGTCGGGCAAGCTTCTCATGTGCTTTCTCTTGGCGTATTTTGGAAACATTTTCGGAAATCTCTTAGTTTCTGCATTGGGCGAAAACTTTTGGGTTGGGATGACTTTAACAGTAATTTTTCTAATAGTAATTTTGGTTGTCTTGTTGAAGGTTGACTGGGAAGAATTCTTCGAAAGGCATGTCAGCAAAAAGAGGCTTGGCATAAGCTAAGCCTTCTTCCAGCGTGTTTGCAAGTTTTAGCTAGAAAAGCTTTTATGGCTTGCTTGAGTTCCAGAAAGTTCAATGTCTGAAGGATCCGAAGAAACATCTGAAGCCCCGGAACAGCGTACAATAAGCAAGTATAGGGACAAAATTGTAAATGGCCCAATAATCCGCACATTTTTTTGGCTTGGTGTCCCGCCTCTCGTGAACCAAATTATAATTGTAGCCTATAATCTTGCAGACGCCTATTGGCTGAGCGTTTACAGTGATATTGTGGTTGCTGTTCCGAGGCAGATGTGGCCTGTCATAATGCTTTTTCAAGCGCTCTTAATGGCCTTAACTGCAGCAAACCTCAGCATAGTTTCGCAATACATTGGAAATAAAAACTATGACGAAGCAAGCAAGGCTGCATCCCGCTTTTTCACGTTAGCCTTTATTTCTGGGGCAACCCTAAGCTTTATACTTTTGGCGCTTAGAAGTGCCATTTTCGCTTTTGTGGTGTCAACTCCAATGGATATTTTTGATGATTTAATGAAGTATTCTGGAGTAATAGCCTTCGACATTTTCTTCAACTACCTGTCTCTTACATTGACGACGCTTTTGCAAAGTATAGGAGACACTAGGAGACCGGCCATCGTAAATGGTGTGGCAGTATGCGTTAATGTGCTGTTTGACCCATTTTTTGTGCTGGGTATAGGGCCATTTCCGAGGCTTGGTGTGATAGGCGCAGCAATAACAGATGTTATGGGAAAGATAATTTCCATAAGCGCCTTGGCCTACATACTTAGAAGGAACTACCCAGACCTAAAAGTGAGGTTCACCAAAGAAATTGGCGCAAGCTGGATTCGTTTGGTCCTCCGTATTGGTTTGCCTGTTTTGACTTTGGGCTTGACAAACGGTTTTGCTTTTCTCATGCAGCTCAGAATTATTAATTTGCTTGGCATTGTTGCAGCTACAGCCTACTCAATAGGCTTTGTTATAATGGACATTGTTGATGCCGCGCTTTGGGGGTTAAGCGGAGCCACATCAATAATGGTTGGGCAAAGTCTAGGAGCAGAGAACCGCAAAAGAGCCAGAGAAGCAGCCTACAAAACAGCACTTGTAATCTTCTTTATTATGGTTTTGGTGGCAAGCGTCATCTATCCAGTTAGACAGCATATTGCCAACGTCTTCACAGAGGACCCAAACATACTGGCTGAAACAGACCTTTTTCTAGAAACATTATTGCCTTCGCTCCCATTTTTTGGGCTGTTTATTGTTGCCATGTCAACTGGAAGGGGTTCGGGACACACGCTTTTTCCAACGGCTGTTGGAATGTCAAGGCTTTGGGGAATCCGGATTCTTTTGGGTTATTTGCTTGCATTTAATTTTGGGATGGGTTCCTTTGGAGCTTGGCTGGCTGTATCGCTAAGTAATATTGTTGGGGGATTAGCGGCTATTATCTGGATTAGATTTGGGAATTGGGCTGAAGCTGTAATCAAGAAAAAGCCAACATTATCAGTATGAAACAAGAAGCTGAAGATTTGGTGAAAAATTTGTTTTGAAAGAAAAAGGGGAAATTGAGGGTAACAGCTTTTTCTTTAAGGGTCTTCTTGCCAATTGTAAACAGATGCCACTGCTGCAACGTCCAATATGGTAACTTTTCCATCACCATCTAAGTCTGCTATCTTTATGAGGTCTGGTGCTCGAATTCTTGTGACCATCTCGCCGATGATGGTGATTTTTTGCGTGCCTTGGTCATGGGCGAGGCATATGAAGGTGTGGGTAACATTCCAATTTAGCATAGTGGCCACCTGCGTGTCGTCGATTAAAACTTTAAATGCACCGTCCATCAACAGTTTTGGAATGCTGACATTACAGTATCCGGGAGTAGATGCCTCTAGATTAAAGCTTATCTCGCCTAATGTGCGGTTAAATTCGAAGTTTGTTATTATAGATCCGCTAGAAACTTCAACACTGACATTAAACCACACTTCATTAGGCGGCTCATGGCTGTCCAACCATTTCCAAGCAGCAAACCACACACTTGGACTGTAAACAGTAACATATCCATCATTAACGGTGTGAGCAATTTCTTCTGGCATTTTAGCAGTGTCCACTTCTTGATAATGTTTTCCAAAGTTAAACGTTGCACATAATAGATCGTACATGTCGATAACCTCATCATGATTAAAGTCTGCATTGGGATTCCATCTGGGATCTCCCGGAGAAGTCCCAAAGGCTTTGCTAACTTCGCCCGTATCATGAACATTAACTATCAAGTCACCGTTAACGTCGCCTAAATAGGGTGGAACTGGAACTTCGATAGGAGTTGAATCAAAGATTTTGGTATCCTTCAGTTCTAGAGCGCATCCTCCAAGGTTTTCACCATGGAAGGTTATGCTTTTTTCAATCTGCCCTACTTCACTAGTTAAAAACACCCATCCCTCGGTTTGATTATGAGTTAATTCGCTTGGACCGACAAACTCTAGGAGGTTAGGGTCCCATTTTAGTCTAGCCTGCCATGCATGTACATCCGGAATATCTTCGACACTTATGTTTATGGTGAAATCTGTGTCGTAAAGCGCCATTATTGTGGGAGGATCGACGTAAATTCTAGCCGAAGGAGTCTCGCTCGCTTGCGTATTGAACAATATTAAAGATGTAGCTATCGAAATCAATCCTAATGTTGCTAAGGCTCTTCTTCTACCAATTTTCATTTTGCCTTCTCCCTTCAAACTTTTTAAGCCTTGCCGTAGGCTTGGGCGGTTTCCACTTTCGTGGGAAACAGACGATTGTCCCTATCTCGAATCATCACACATCTAATGGATAGGACAATAAGCAAATCATCTCTAACGAGAGATCTTACAACTTCATTCCTAGCGGAATGGGCACTTTCATTCAATTCAATTAAGAATCAAAAATCTAGTTAAATTTTATGAAACAATGTTACATACAATTCAAAATTTCATAATCTGTTGAAATTCAAAAATGCTTTTGAATCAAACTTAAATTGCGAAATGCAAATAAACCGTAAAAGATGACGATAAGAATATGAGAGTAATAGCCGACTTTCACATTCACGGCCGTTACAGCCGCGCCACAAGCCAAAGTATGCACATTGAAGAAATCGCCAAATTTGCAAAAATAAAGGGCTTGAACCTTGTTGGAACAGGAGATTTTACCCATCCAAAATGGCTGAGGGAAATTCAGGAAGCATTAATGTCATACTCAGACTCCGGCTTGTATAAAGTTAGAAAGAGTCCAGAACTGCCCGTATACTTCATGATAACAACGGAAGTAAGCACCATATTCGCTTTTGAAAATGAAATTAAAAAAGTGCACCATGTGATTTTAACGCCCAGCATTGAGACAGCAGCCCAAATAAACGATAGACTTGCGAAGTATGGTAACCTAAGTGTTGATGGTCGACCTACATTAAACATGGATGCTCCAAGCCTTGTTGAAGAAGTCATGGAAGTATCAAACAAAAACATGGTTTTTCCAGCCCACGCTTGGACCCCATGGTTCAGCATTTTCGGCGCCTTCAGCGGCTTCAACAGCGTTGAAGAATGTTATATGGACATGACAAAACACATTCACGCATTAGAAACTGGGCTTTCCTCAGACCCGCCCATGAACTGGCGCCTAAGCAAACTTGACAAGTTCGCTTTGGTTTCAAACAGCGACAGCCACAGCTTTTGGCCCTGGCGACTTGGAAGGGAAGCAAATGTCTTTGAAGTTGAGAGGCTTAGCTACGATGAGATTGTAGATGCCATACGCTATAAGGATCAGAGGCGCTTTAAATTCACTGTTGAAACGGATCCGGCGTACGGAAAATATCATTGGACTGGCCACAGAGCATGCAACGTTTCCCTTTCTCCTCAAGAGGCTATAAAGCTTGGAAATGTTTGTCCAGTTTGCCGCAGAAAACTCACAAAAGGTGTTGAACAGCGCGTCGAAGAGTTGGCTGACCGCCCGGCCGGCTTTAAGCCAGAGGATGCTGTTGATTTTATGCATTTATTGCCTCTTTCAGAGATTATTGCAACTGTTTTGGGCGTTGATTCTCCCGCTTCCCAGCAAGTATGGAATATTTACAATTTGCTTATTGAAAAGTTTGGGGATGAATACACGGTTTTGATTGACGCTTCAGAGGATGACCTTTCAAAAGTTGTTGATGCTAGGATTGCTGAGGCAATTGTTAAAGTTAGGCGTGGAGAGGTTAGGGTGATACCGGGATATGATGGTGTTTATGGGAAACTTGTTATTTTTGGTGAACAGTCGCACGAGGATACTTTAAAGAGAAGAGTTCGACAGTTGAATCTTGCAGATTTCATGTAGTTGCGGTGTTTTATGGTGTTTTTGTGTTTATGTGTATAACAGTTGCGCGGAAATACTTATTAAGTCGTAATACACAATACACACACTCACGGTGACCCAACACAATGCCAAAAACACAAACAATAGAAAACAAAATCTCACACATCATAGACAAAGTTCTAACCCAAATATTCGGAGAAGAAGCAACCAGCCTAATCTACAGATATCTAGAGAAAAATTACTCGCTTAAAAAGGATGAAATAGCAGAAAAAATCGACTTGTTCGCCAAGGGACTTGAAGATTTTTTGAATTCAGGCGCCTATGTAATTGAGAAAAAGATTTTGGAGGATATTTACTCAAACTACGGCCTAATCAAAAGAGTAAAGCCAGAAGATGATTTTACAAGACAGATGAAACTAATATTACAGAGGGCATAAAACCTTCACATTCAGTTGCGATTTTAAATTTTATAAGCTGCCCTAAATCTTTCAACTTCAACCATAACACTTTATTAATGGCTTCAGAAAATAGTTCTTTCTTAACATTGATGTGTGAAGGGAGAGTATTTGAAAGAAGAGTTAATGAAAGTTATCCATGATGTTAATCAAAAGTTTGGCGCTGAATATGTTGAAATTCGCGCCCAAAAGCTCTTCAAGACCATGCTAACAATCAAGGAAGGGCGTGTTGAAGCAGCGAAGCAGGGAATCGAAAATGGCGCTGCATTACGTGTGCTCGTCAACGGTGCTTGGGGCTTTGCCTCAACCGGCATCATAAACCGCAAAACATTGACTGAAGCTTTTGAAGACGCTTGCAAAATGGCTAGGGCTGCAAGTTTAAAGTTGAAAGCTCCAATAAAAATTGTTGAGACAAGAACATTTGAAGATAATGTCACAGTAAAACCGCGGAAAGACCCATCGCAAGTTACAATTGAAGATAAAATAGACGTGGCGTTGACGGCGAATAACACAATTTTGGGTTATGATAAACGAATTAAAAGCTGCACTATGGATTACCTTGACCTTAAAGGAAGAAGCTATTTCGCCAACAACGAAGGAACCTACATTGAACAAGACAAACTTTACGTTTGGTCTAGGATAACAGCCACAGCAAAAGAAGCAGAAATCTTTACCTTCAGCCGCGAAGAAATAGGCTCAACAGCAGGTTTTGAAATATTTGATACCGAAACTCCGGAAGCGATCGGCGAAAGGGTTGCGAAACGCGCAGTCGAACAGTTAAAGGCAAAACCGCCAAAAGGCGGGACATTCCCGGCCGTTTTGGGACCAAAAGTTGTTGGAGTATTGGTTCACGAGGCTTTTGGGCATTTGGCAGAGGCAGATTTAACGTTGTCGGGCTCCGTGCTTTTAGACAAGCTTGGAAAGAAAATTGCATCTGAATTAGTTACCTTTTATGATGATGGCACCGTTGATGGAGCTTTCGGCTCATTTAAATATGATGATGAAGGAGTTCCAGCCCAAAAAACCCTTTTGGTTAAGGATGGAATAGTCGTTGGGCTAATGCATAACCGTGAAACTGCCCAAAAATTCAATGCAAAACCAACCGGGAATGCAAGGGCTGAGGATTTTCGAGTTGAACCAATAATTCGCATGCGCAACACCTTCATGGAACCAAAAGATCATTCATTTGAAGAGCTTCTTGAAGATATAAAATTTGGATATTACCTCAAGGACTTTAGGGGCGGCCAAGCCAATTTGGACGGCACCTTCCAAGTTGGAATTCAAGAGGCCTATGAAATAGTAAACGGCGAATTGGGAAAGCCCGTTCGCAACGCCTCCATAAGCGGTAACACGCTTGAGACCTTGCTTAAAGTGGATGCTGTTGGAAAGGACTTTGAACTAAACCCTGGAAGATGTGGTAAGGGTCAAACAGCCTTTGTTTGCGATGGTGGCCCCCACATTAGGGTGAAGGAGGTGGTTGTTGGTGGTAGCGCTTAAAAAAGAGGACATGGAAAACCTTGTTGAAAAAGCCGTTAGCGTGGCGCTGCAGAAGGGGGCTGAGGAAGCTGAAGCATTCGCATACCAAGCCCTTGCATCCAGCGTTTCCATCGAACGCGGACAAATCTCCAAAAGTTCAAGGATAATTGATCAAGGGTTGGGAATTAGGGCAATATTAAACAAGGCTGTAGGCTTTTCTTACACTAATGTCGTTAACGATAGAAGGGCTGTTGAAGAAACAATAGTTAAAGCGATAAGCTCGGCGAGGGCAAGCAAACCAGACGAGGAATGGCATGGTCTCCCGGAAAAGAAACCTATAGCACACACAAAGGGCACTTTTGACAGCAAAATCGTTGAACTTCGCTCTGAAGATTTGGTGGAAACAGCTTCGCGGATGTTGGTTGCAGCTGAAGAAACAGATAAGAGAGCATTCCCAATAGAAGGTGGAGCCGGAGCATCCCACATTTCCGTGGCCATTGCCAACTCTAATGGGGTTAAGGGCTTTGACCAAGGCACAATTGTAGAATGTAGTTTGGCTACCATTGCGCGAGAAGGCAGTGAAGTTACGCCAGTATGTTTTGAATTTAATGTAGAAAGGGTCTACAATATTAATCCGGAGTGGGTTGGGCAAGAGGCTGCTAGGCTGGCGGCCACAGCCCTAAACGCCAAAAAAGTTGAAACAAAAAATATGACCGTAATCTTCACTCAGTTTGCATTGCAGCAACTTCTCTACTACACTTTGATTAATGCTGTCAAAGCGGATTTTGTACAGAGAAATCAGTCCGCCTTTAAGGGGAAGATGGGGGAGAAAGTGGCATCTGAAATTGTTTCAATTTGCGATGACGGCCTCTTAGAAGGGGGGCTTCGAACATGGAAGTTTGACGGGGAGGGAGTTCCTCAACAAAAGACTGTTGTTATAGAAAAAGGGATTCTGCGAAACTTCATCTACGATAATTATACTGCAAAAAAGGAGGGAAGAGAAAGCACTGGAAACGCCACAAGAGCTGGATATTTATCCACGCCAAGCGTTGAAGCAACAAACTTTCATTTGATGCCGGGTTCAATGTCTCGAGAAGAGCTTATTGGCAATGTGGATGATGGGCTTCTCGTGTACTTTTTGCAGGGCGCCCACAGCAGTAACCCAGCGAGCGGAGAATTTTCTGTGGTTGCAACTCCGGCATGGAAAATCAAAGGTGGCGAAATAGTCCACGCCACAAAGGGAGCTATGTTGGCTGGCAATGTCTTTCAACTGTTGAAGAACATTTCTGCTTTGGCTAACAATGAGAGGAAGATTGGGCAGTTGGTTGCTCCTTGGGTTTGTGTGGAAAACATTAAAGTTATCGGAAAATAATATGCTTAAGCATTGTTTAAAAGGGGCGAGAGTTTGGGAAGCCGATTGAGGCAGAAGCTAATAAAAATTAACACGGCACGTTTAATAGTTCAATTTCTCTCCTTCCTATTTTTCAGTGCGATAGTCTTCAACATAAGTTCAATCCCAATTTTGCTTCCGGTTCTCTGGACTTGGGGGCTTCAGCAAAACGCTGTAGGCGATGCTCTAACAGCTATACAGTTCATGTTCGGCGGATGGAATACTGACGTTGTTTTCCCATGGCTTGGACTTGCCTCTTTCCTGATTATAGGAGTTTTGCTTGGTAAATCCTTATGTGGTTGGATTTGTCCCTTCGGTTTTATACAAGATTTACTAAGCTTTATTAGGCGTAAAAAAACTGAGTTAGCGCTTAGGACACATGAAAGCTTGTTGTATGCTAAATATTTGATTTTGGGAATCACTTTATTCGTTAGTGTAACTTTTTCGGCTTCAAAGGTTGCTGGAGTGAGCAGAAGCTACGAAAGCGCCTTAGGAATTTTCACAAAGGCTCCGTTTACGGCTTTAAGTCCAGCTGAAACCCTTTTTGCAATAGTGCCAAACGCTATCAGAAACTTTATTGCTGAGTCATCTACAAAGCCTGTTCAAGAAGTTCTCTCAAAAGTTTTGGAGGCCCCAGCGATTTCTATGGTGCAAATTTTGATTTTGGCTTCTGTTTTAATCTTTGCAGCTTACGTTCCGAGGGGCTGGTGTAAATACTTGTGTCCTCATGGGGCGCTGATGGCCTTGCTGAATAGGTTTAGTTTTTTGGGCTTGCGTAGGGATTTGGTTAAATGTGCTAAGGGTGAATGTCGCCTTTGTGTTGAGGCTTGTCCCATGCGTGTTCGAATTTTAGATTTGCCATGGGAGAAGATGAGTGATCCGGAATGTATTTATTGCATGAAATGTGCTGATGCGTGCCCAAACAAGGCTATTAGGATAAAATATCCGTAAACCTTTCTTGCAAATTAGGCCCAAAAGCTTTTTGAGTATTCGCTTAAAACTGCCTCGTAAATGGCCTTTGTGTTTTTGGCTATCCCACTCCAATTATATTTTTCAAGAACCTTTTTGTAGGCGTTCTCCCTCAAAGTGCGCGCCAAGTTCTCGTCAAGCAGCACCCGCGTTATTCCCCAAGCCAACGAATCTGGATTGTTTGGATAAACTTTTATTCCTGTTACCTCATGCTCAACTATTTCGGATAGCCCTCCAGTATCCGAAACTACAACGGGTGTTTTTGCAGCCATTGCTTCGAGGGCAACTATTCCAAAGGGTTCAAAAAGCGATGGCACAACAGAAACATCTGCACACTGTTGTAGTTTTCTTAGCGTTTCATCGTCCACAAAACCCGTGAACAATACTTTTTGGGATAATCCCATGTTTTTGACCATGTTTGAGAGCTGCTCTTTCATGTAGCCATTTCCAACAATCACAAATTTGGCGTTTACTTTTTCGAGGACTTTTGAAACGGCATTAACGAGCACGTGTGCGCCTTTTTCATGCACGAGCCTTCCTACAAAAAGCACAATTTTCTCTTCTGGCAACGCAAACTTGCTTCTAAACTCATTTAAATCCTCATTTTCAACTTTTGTGTAGACTTCGGCATCCACGCCATTGGGAATCATTACAAGCTTGTCGTCTGGAAGCCCAAAAGCCCATTTAACATGCGAAACCATGTAATAGCTGCAGCAAATCACTCTCCAAGCCTCGTATGTGAGCCACGCTTCAGTTTCATGAATCATCCTTTCATAATCAAAGTGAATTCCATTCCGCCGCCCAACTTCTGTGGAATGTATTGTGGCTATGAGTGGTTTTCTAAAAACGTGTTTAAGACCTATGCCAGCCGTTGCCACAAGCCAGTCGTGCGCGTGGAGAATGTCAACTTTTCCGCCTAAACTGTTGATTAGGGAAGCTGCCTCCTTTTGCATGTTAACATTCATTAAGTAAACCCATGTTGCAAAATCTGGTGAGGGATTTTTGTAAGAGTCTATTCGAAAAACTTCAACTCCATCAAAAACTTCATGTTGCGGCGCCCCTGGAAAATCGCATGTGACAACATAAACTTTGACGCCATTTCTAACCAAACTTTTAGATAAATAGTATACATGCGGTGATATTCCACCTATAATTCGCGGCGGAAACTCCCATGTAAGCATCATTACTGTTATTTCATCAACCATTAGGCAGCATCCCTCGCAACGCTTTTATAGACTTCAAGAATTTCTTTCAACCAGTTTGCGGATTTTGGATGAACAACCTTCACCTTTTCAAGGGGAACTTTGAATAACCTGAAAACTTCACTGCGCATCCACTCTGACTTGACAATAAGTTTTTCAGCCTCATACATTCCAAGCCACTCTATGCTTTTGATAGCCATGTTGAAGGGCGAGTTTGCGCCATGAGCCCTATGTTCTTCTAAACTTTCAACGGAATAAATGAAGGGAATGTTTAAGGCCTTTTTTAGGGTGACAGCTGCTGGTATAAAATGCCAGTCATGCGCGTCTATTAGGCTTACCTTTTTTCCAGAACTGTAGTAGATGTTTGATGCAGCCCTTTCAACCTCTTGGTTTAGGGTTAGGACCCATGTTAAAACACCTATGTGCGTGCGCACCGGATTTGTGACCCGAAAGGTTTTCACACCATTGGATTCTTCATATTCTCCTGTCAAAAAATCGTGGTATGTGACAACATGGGTTTTCACATGATTTTTGGTGAGTTGAGTTGTCAATTCTTTGACGTAATAGGCTAGTTGTCCCACAATTCTTGGCGGATACTCCCATGAAAAAACTATCACGTGCATCATCGTTCACTATGTGAAGAGGGCACAGACCTTTATTATTCCACGCCCAGTCAAATAATACCTTTTTTTGCTTTCATTGTCAACGAAGCTTTCCACGAAGCCTTCAAGTTTATAGTTATCTAAAATGTTTTCAACATCTTTTATATCAATTTGTAAAACCTGCGACAACTCTTCGCTTCTCCTTGCTAGGTCTGGTGCCGTTGCACACAAGTTATGTAGTGTCTGCAAGATTTTTTCCGAAAGCGGTAACTCCTCCCTCAAAGCGCCCACTCCCTTTTTGATTACTGAGTTTCCATGTTTTTCTATATAAGCATACGTAAAACATTAATGTGTTAAGTTAAAATTCACGATGCCTTTTCAGTTCGTTAAATCTTTTGCTAAAAACTTCAATCAGCGCCTTCTTTAGGTTTTCCCCACCAAGTTTTGAAAGCCTTAGTTCCTTCAGTTTTTCGCTCAGCTTTTCGTCGCGAAGTGAATTTTCAGCCCACCTTTCGAAGTCGCCGCGGCTGTTATGGAATTCTAGGGATTTAATTGGCACTTTTTTGACGGCTTTTGTGAAACCTTTTAAACTCCAAGCACTTATTCCGGTAAAGTTTTCTTCTCCAACATCAGTGTAAAATAGAAACGGTTCATTTGCGGCTATGGCTTCGGTTTTCACACGATTTTCAAAATCCAAAATTTCCGCTTGCGCTGTTACGTAGGCGTCTGCCGGAGTGTTGAATGGACTGAAGTAGGAATGGACTTCGCCTGGCGCTCCGCCTGCGGTGAACATGTAGTAGAGGTGGTCGCTTGTTTGGAAGCATCTCCAAATCCTCAAAAGTTCTTTTTCGCCGCTTTCTTTGACGAGAGGCTCGAGTCTCCGCACGTTTGTGTAATAAGCCCATTGCAAGGTATTTCCAAGCCAACAGCTTGCATCCCTTTCTAGGTCGGCCCAAGAGACTGTTCCGCCAAGTTCTGGCACGTCTATTTCTCCAACTGGCGCAAATTTTTCAATAACTTCTGAAGGCGTGGACATGTGCAAGTGCCACCATTTCAGAATTTCTCTTGGCAAGTGTTTAAGAAAATCGTGGATTCCAGTTTCCGGCCAATGATGCTCACCAAATGTTTCGTAGTCTGGAAAAATGTTTATGCATTGGCCCGGCGTGGCTGCCAGCCAGCTTGCATATTTATCTGCTGTTAGTGGCCATTCATTCCACCATCTCGCTGAAAATCTAAAGCCTATATCGTCTGTCAACTTATAATTTCTCAACAGAACCTTTAATTTCTTGCATCCCCTTGGCAAGTAAAGGTAGTTTGGCGATTTTTCATGTAATATTCGCTCTACGCCTTCTGTGAAAATTCCAACGTATCCAAGCCTTTCAACAGTTTTCGCTATAGCGTTATTATACAATAGCTCAGTGTTTTCAAAAACTCTAGGCGTGTAACCCAACAAATCTTTCATTGCTTGCTGATGCATTTTAACTTGCTCGATAAATTCCGCTCTTTCTGGATATAGGCTTGCCAGCGAATGATAGTATGTTTGACATAAAAATTCTACGCATCCGGTTTCCGCAAGCTGTTTAAAGGATTCTAGCAAATCCTTACCAAACATTTCACATTGCTCTAGGAAAACTCCAGAAATGCTGAATGAAACCTTAACCTTTTTCTTTTCCTTCTTATAGGCGTCTATAAGCTCTAGCAAAATCTGATTTGATGGAAAATAACATTTTTTGCAAGCCCTTTCAAAAACCTCTTTGTTTAGTTTGCGGTCAAAATAATAGTCGAAAAGCTCCCCTTTTCTCAATCGTTTAAAAGCTTGGTTTTCCCAGAAAAAGCCTTTCCTTAATCTATGCGGCTGATGAACTTCGAATACGAATACTATGTCTGTCAAAGCGGCAACCCTTTTTAATTATCATTGTAAGTTTTAACGCTATTTTAGTTTGCTATTAGGTTTGCATTGTTTGGCGCGCGTATGTCGGATTTAGATTCGCAATTCATAACTTATTTTTATCGGTTGAGGCAAACTAAAGAGAAACCATTAAGTGAGGTTATTATTTGAGAATAGGCTTCTTTGTTTGGGAATATCCCCCAGCCCTTGTTGGCGGCTTGGGAACTTATGCCGAATACATAACCCGCGAATTTGTTTCCATGGGCCATGATGTTACTGTCTTTACATTAAATCCTGGAAACTTGAAAACTAGGGAAATCGTGAAGGGCGTTGAGGTTCACAGACCATTAATTGTGAATGCAAGCAACATTTTCCCAATGTTTGTCATCGACGATTTAAAAAAGTGGGGAACAAACATCCGCATGTTCAACGACATATTCATCTACAACATTTTAAGCGCTGCCAAATTCATAAACAGCATGCTGAAAAAAGAGGGGTACAACTATGACATTGTCTGCGTCCACGACTGGTTAAGCAGCATAGCCGGCATCCTAATAAAGAATGAAACAACAATTCCCGTTGCCTTTCACGTGCACAGCACAGAATGGGGCAGAAGCGGAGGACAAGGTTCAGGGGTTGTTTCACACCTCGAATGGGAAACAGCCCAAAGGGCAGACAGGATAATTACCGTAAGCCACGCAATGCAAGAAGATCTCATAAGGCATGGATGGCCAAAATCCAAAATAAGCGTAGTTTGGAACGGTGTAGACCCACACCGCTATAATCCGAAAAACGTAAGGCCAGAAGATGTTGAGGCCATCCGCAGCAGATATGGAATAAAACCAAATGAGAAAATGCTTCTCTTCCTCGGAAGGCTCACTTGGGTGAAGGGCGTAAGGAATTTGGTTCAGGCAATGCCAATGGTTTTAGAAGAACATCCAGAAGCAAAGCTTGTTATTTTAGGAAAAGGCGAACAACAAAACGATATTGTCGAAACTGCAAACAGGCTTGGAATAAGCAGTAAGGTTGCCTGCAAATTTGATTTTGTGCCGGAAAAAGAAAGAATTCTCCATTATGCGGCTGCAGACGTCTGCGTTTTCCCATCAACCTATGAGCCTTTTGGAATCGTGAGCTTAGAGGCCATGGCCATGGCTAAGCCCTTGGTTGTTGGAGCACAGGGGGTTGTCGGCTTCAGAGAGCAAGTCGTCCCCTTCGGCCCAGACCAAAACGGTGTCCATGTGAATGGCGGAAATCCGGCTGACATAGCATGGGGAATTAAAGAAGTTTTAAGCGATCCTATAAGGGCAAGGAGATGGGGAGAAAACGGTAGAAGAAGGGTTCTACAATATTTTACGTGGAGAAAAGTTGCTGAACAAACTCTACAAATTTATGAGGCTCTTCAACATCCAAAAGAGCATGCTGAAGGAAGAGTAATTGACTTAATGGAAAAATTGACAAAAGCATAAAAATGAGGGACTTTAAAGCTTAAGCTTTTTCAGCAGCCTTTTCCAGCGCCACAACGCCTGGCAACTTTTTACCCATCAAAAACTCTATGAGGGCCCCGCCAGCCGTGCTCACGTAGGAAATCTTATCAGATAAGCCTAGTTCTTGTAAGGCGGCTATCGTGTGGCCACCACCAGCGAGGGAGAACGCCTTTGAACTTGCGATTGCTTTGAATGTCTCTCGTGTTCCGAAAACGAATTCTTTGTTTTCGAAGACCCCCATTGGACCGCTGACAACAATTGATTTCGCTTTCTTTATGATTTCTGCGTAATGGCTAACTGTTTTTGTTCCAATATCGAAAATTGGATAGTTTGTTGGAAGTTCTTCGACGGAAATCTCCTTCCTTTTTCCATTAACCTCCACGGCTAAATCCTTTGGAGTTAATATTTTGTTTGGATATTTTTCCATAAGCTCCTTTATACCCGGAATAAGCCCCATAAGCCCCTTTTTCTCAAGGAATTCCATGTTTGGTTTGCCAAGGTTTACTCCTTTTGCTGCCAGAAACACGTGGCCTACAACCCCGCCTGTGAGAACGAAGTCCGCAATGTTGTTGCCTAAAACAAACTTTGAAATCTCAAGGGAGTCATCAGCCTTAGCCCCTCCAAGGATGAAGACGCATGGTTTTTCAGGCTTTTCCAGAACTTTGCTCAGCGACTTTAGCTCTCTTTCCATTATCCTTCCTGCAACACTCTTCAATATCAGGGTAAAACCGATTATTGAAACATGGGCTCTGTGGGCTGCGGCGAAAGCGTCGTTCACAAACAAATCGGCGAGCGGCGCAAGATTCTTTACAAGCTCTGTTCCCGCATGCTGTTCGGGTGTGCCCTCTTTGGTCTCACCAGCGAAATTTCGCACATTGTCCAATACGAGAATTTCGCCTCTCTTCAAATTTTTAATGGCGTTTTTTGCTTTTTCTCCAAAAACATCATCAACATACTTGACGCTTTTACCGAGGATTTTACCGAGGATTTCCGCATGCTGCTTCAATGGTATGAAGTCCGGATCTCCCTTTCGCCCTTGGTGGGCTAAGACAACAACTTTGGCGCCCTTTTCTGAAAGCTCCTTTATTGTTGATTCGCCGTGCGCCCGAATTCTTGAATCGTCTAATACCTTTTTAGTTTCCGGATCCACGGGAGAGTTGAAGTCAACTCGAACGAGAACAACTTTGTCTTTCACTTCTACATCGTCTAATGTTAGATATTTCGCCATTTTCTCAGCCTCTTAAAGAAAAATAAAGGGGGTTTCGGTTTTAAATTTAAGCCTTTGAAATTGGCTAGAAGCCCGCCTTCTTACCTATCAACTCTATTAGTTCAACCATCCGGCATGAGAAGCCCCATTCGTTATCGTACCAAGCAAGCACTTTGACAAGGTTTCCGGCTACAACCATCGTTGAAAGTCCATCAACAACAGCTGAATATGGCGTGTGATTTACGTCTGTTGAGACTATTGGCTCTTCAGTGTATTCCATAATGCCCTTTAATGGGCCTTCAGCTGCCTTTTTGAACGCAGCATTAACTTCTTCCCTGGTCACATTCTTCTCTAGTACTGCAGTTAAATCCACTATTGAAACGTTTGGAACCGGAACTCGCAGGGCTATCCCATCGATTTTTCCTTTCAGTTCTGGAAAAACTAGGGCTGAGGCTCTGGCAGCGCCCGTTGTTGTTGGTATTATGTTTATTGCTCCAGCCCTTGCGCGGCGTAGGTCTCTGTGGACGAGGTCCATTATTCTTTGGTCGTTTGTGTAGGCGTGGGCTGTTGTCATAAGCCCGGCTTTCACTCCGAAATTTTCATGCAAAACTTTGACGCATGGTACTACACAGTTTGTGGTGCATGAAGCATTTGAAAGTATGTGGTGATTGTTGTGGTCGTATTTGTCTTGGTTTACGCCCAAAACTATTGTTATGTCTGGGTTTTCAGCGGGAGCGGATATCAAAACCTTTTTTGCTCCGGCTTGCAGGTGTTTGGCGGCATCTTCCCTTTTAGTAAATAGTCCCGTTGATTCTACGGCCAAATAGACGCCTAAGTCTTTCCATGGAAGTTGGGCTGGGTCTTTCTGCATTAAAACCTTTATTTCCTTCCCATTAACCACAAGGTTATTGTCCTTAACTTGCACGTCTGCGTTAAATCTTCCATGCACAGAATCATATCTCAGGAGATGTGCCAGCGTTTTTGCATCTGTTACATCGTTTATTGCCACAAAGTCTATTTTGGCATTTCTTTCAATAGCAGCCCTGAAAAGCAGTCTTCCAATCCTTCCAAATCCGTTAATTGCTACTTTTATTGCCACTCAAACCACCTTTCTTGCGTTACGATTGCTTTAATCATCATTTACTTAATTAAATTTTTTGACTACCTAAGCTTCATGAGAACCATTTCTGCAGCCAGAACCATGGGCTCCCAAGTCTCACATAATGGTGGTGCATAAGCCGTGTCCGCTTTCACCAGTTCCCTAACAGTCATCTGCTTTTGTATGGCAAAGGATATAGCGTTTATTCGCTGAGTTACTTCTTCGCCCCCAATAATTTGAGCGCCTATAATCCTCTGCGATTCCCTTTCAACAACAAGTTTCACTTTAATTGGTAAGGCACCAGGATAATAATCAGCCTTTGTCTTTGAAGTTATAGTTCCAGTTACGGTTTCGATTCTTGCCCTTTGGGCTGCAGCCTCTGTCAAGCCTGTTGCTCCAACATCTGTATCATAAAGCCTTGTGACCGCCGAGCCTAAAACGCCTGTGAAAAGCGCGTAGCCTCCTGCAGCATTCACCCCTGCAACTTTTCCGTGTCTTACGGCTACTGTTCCCAACTGTTGAAGCGCTGGTTTCTGGGTGACTATGTGAACTGATTCTGCACAGTCGCCTATTGCATAAACGTCTTTGACGCTTGTCTCCATTCTAGCGTTTGTTTTTATTGCTTTTGTTTCTCCTAAAGCTATACCAGCATTAGCCGCAAGTTGGGTGTTCGCTCTTACGCCAAAAGCGCTAATGAATAGGTCTGCGTTTATTTGCTCGCCTCCGGCAACAATTCCGGTGACTTTTTCTCCGCCTAGAAATTCTTCAACGCCTTTTCCGGTTAAGATTTTTATTCCTTTCTGTTCAAGCATTTCTTGCACTACCTTCGCCATGTCGGCATCCAGCATTTGCGGAAGAATTTGGGGCAGCAATTCGACAACTGTGACATTTAAACCCCTTTCTTGTAGGGCCACAGCTGTCTCTAAGCCTATTAGGCCTGCGCCCATAATAACTGCGGTTTTTGCCCCTTGCTGAACGGCTTGGTAAATTTTTTCTCCGTCTTCTAATGTTCTCAGCGAATGTATGCCTTGCTTTTCCCTTCCCTTTATTGGTGGAATGAAGGAGCTTGCGCCCGTTGCTATGATTAGGCTGTCGTATGGTATGGTTTCAGTTTTTCCATCCTTGGTTGTGGCTTCAACCGTTTTCTTTCCAGTGTCTATTGCCGTAACTTTTGTTTCAGTCTTTAAGTTAAGTTTCATCATCTGAAAGTAGGATGGTGGAAAAACTATTAGGTCTTTGAAGCTTGGAATTTGTCCGCCGATGACGAAGGGTAATCCACACCTCGAATAGCCAGCATGCTTTTCCTCTGTTATCAATGTAATTTCTGCAGTGCGGTCGGTTTTTCTCGCTGCTGAGGCTGCATCCACACCCGCGGCATGCGCCCCAATTATAACTATGCGTCTGGGCATTTTCCTGCCTTCTACTTCTTTAAGCTTTTATGCCATTCAACAGCTTGGTTAAAGTTCATTATGTTGGCCAGCTCAGCTTGAAGGTTTGATGGCTTAATAACGAGAAGCCAACCCTTGCCATACGGGTCTTCATTCAATATTTCTGGCTTTGATTGAACTTCGGTGTTTACTTCCAATATTGTTCCGCTTACTGGCGCCACAAGATCTGAAACTGCTTTTACGGATTCTACAGTTCCATAGGGTTCGTTTTGTTTTGTTGTTCCACCGGGGCTTGGCAATTCAACGTAAACTATTTCTCGCAACTGTTTTTGGGCGTAGTCTGTTATGCCAACGCGAACTTTGTCTCCTTCGATTTTCAGCCACTCAAAATCCTTTGTGTAATAGAGCCCTTCGGGCACTTCATATCCATCTACTTTTACCATGTTATTTGCACCCCTAGAGAAGTTGTATTTTTTACTTTTAAACCTTTAAAATTAACTGTTATCTTTAATTGAAAACCAAGCTGAGCACGGAGTTTGGGGCTTAACTTTTCAGCGTTCACGTTTCCCTTGTATGTATTCTTCAACCCACTGTTTTGCTGTTGGGTCTGGCACTTGAATAGGCGGGTGTTTAAACGCGTATGATGATATGCTTATTAGTGGCCCAGCAATTTTTCTGTCTAAAGCTATTTTCACGGCTCTTATAACGTCGATGACAACGCCGGCACTGTTCGGCGAATCTTCAACTTCGAGTTTTACTGAAATTGTTAGGGGTCTGTCGCCGAATTTTCGCCCTTTAAGCCATATATAACATATTTTCTTGTTTCCCAAAAATGGAACATAATCGGAAGGCCCAATTCTCGTCGGCAAATCATATGGAACAAGACTTTTGACAGCTTCTGTCTTGCTTATTCGCTTAGTTTTTAACCTTTCCTCAACAGTCATGTTTAGGAAGTCTGTGTCACCGCCAAGGTTTAGTTGGTATGTTTCGTCAACGATTACCCCCCTATCTACACACAATTTAACCAGGTTTCGGTGCAAAATTGTAGCGCCAAGCTGACTTTTAATGTCGTCTCCAGCCACTGGAAGCCCTTTCTCTTCAAATCTTCTGCCCCAATTTGGGTCCGACGCTATGAATTCTGGCATACAATTGATAAAGGCGCAGCCAGCCTCTAAGGCTGCTTCGGCATAAAATCGAGTTGCCTTCCAGCTTCCAACTGGCAAATAATTCACTAAAATTTCTGCCCCAGATTCATTTAATGTTTTAACAACATCTGCCATCGTGACCTCTTTATCAGAGTAAACATTAAAGGGCCCTCTCATATGTTCAGCCACCCCATCAAGTACAGGCCCTGGGGAAACTTTAACCCCCAAGGATGGCACGTCAGCGAATTTGACAACGCAGTTGGGCTCGGCGAATATGGCTTCGGCTAAATCTTTTCCAATTTTGTTTTTGTTAACATCGAAGGCTGCAACAAATTTTACGTCTCTCACATGGTATCCGCCGAAGTTCACGTGCATAAGCCCGGGGACAGTGGCTTCTTCATGCGCGTTTTTGTAGTATTCTACCCCTTGAATTAGGGCTGAAGCGCTGTTGCCGACGCCCACTACGGCAACATGGATTTCTGGCAAACCAAACTCACCCTTTCAAATTGCTGTTGCTCAAAGCTTAAGGACTTGCCTTATCTATAACTTTTTCTGGAATATCGCAAAATTAAAAGGGAACTTTAAAGAAAATTTTAGGAATCTGGTGTTAGTTATGGATGAAAGCGAAGTAAACGTGAAGTTTGAGCCATTTAAAGAAATTGTTGTGATGGAAAGGAATTTTTTTGCAACTCCAGAGGACATAGCAAGATTCACATCAATTATTGCCGGGGGCAAGCCAACAGGACTATATTGGGCTGAGGGTGTTGTTTTCCTTTATTTTCCTCTTCCAGCGTCAACTGAAGCGGCTGCAAAGGCATTGATTGAAAACAAACGGGTTTATTGGACTTTTGTTGGATATTCTCTCATGCCAAAATATCAAACAACAATTGAAACAAAAGAGAAAATAATAGTTCCAGTAATAGACGTTTCCTCAAACTCAATGTTCAGAAAAGTTGCAAGATGGTTAAAAGAACAGAAAACGTGATTTAAGGCAGTTGAAAACATTAACCCTCAAGGGAAAAGTTTTCTCCGGAAAGGGAGAAGGAAAAGAATTCATTACACTTCCATGGGTTAGAAAACAATTTGCTGAGAAAATCGGTTTTATTCCCTATCCCGGAACACTAAACATAAGATTGATGAACAACAGAATCAGCCCAAAGGAGTTGCCAAAGCATGTGGAGGCTGTGGAAATTTCGCCTGCAAAAGGATTTTGCCGTGGAAAATGCATTCCCGCGTATTTTAGTGGAAGTTTAAAGTGTGTGATTGTAATTCCGGAAGTTGAGAATTATCCTAGTGATGTGGTTGAGATTGCGGCGCCAGTAAACCTTAGAGAAATTTTTAAACTTAAAGATGGCGACGTTGTTGAAGTGAAATTGTTTTTGGAAAGTTCATAGTTTTCGCTTTTCTTTAAGAAAGTTTTGTAGGTAGGCTTGAAAGCCCTTGTTCTTTTTTAGATAAATTCCATACCTTACAAGGGCATTCATGGCCCGCGCGGCATCTTCAGGCGAAGAGTAAGCTGGAATGCCTAGCTTGTCGAACCTAAAACGTGTGTGAAGGGCCATTTCAGTTTCTCCTATGTCACATGCAACGATAGGCTTGGTGTATTTGCTGGCAATTTTCGCCACCCTGTCAATGTAATCCTCTTGCAAGGCTGGCGTATGATGAAGACCAAGTAATATTATGCCGTGAATTTCCGGGTCTTGAAAGATAATTTCAACCGCGTACTCGAACATTTCTGATGTCACTGAACCAGTGAGGTCCACTGGGTTAAGATTTGTTGCAAACTTTGGAAGTTTACCCTCTTCCTTTAACCTTTCAAATTTCCGAATTGTTTCGTCTGAAAAGCGTTTGACGGTTAACCCCCTCAACTCGCATTCGTCCACAGCCATTATGCCAGGACCTCCAGCATCGGTGATTATTCCAACATTTTTTCCAGCTGCCGGGGGTTGCATGGCCAATGCTTTTCCAACGTCAAAAAATTCTTCCATGTCATTAGCCCTTATAACTCCTGTTTGGGCGAAAACTGCATCATAAATGTGGTCTGAACCCGCAATTGCGCCCGTGTGGGATGCTGCGGCTCTTGCGCCGGCGGATGTTCTGCCGGATTTTAGGGCTATTATTGGCTTTATTTTTGTAACTTCTTTAGCCACTTCGATAAATTCTCTTCCAGACTTTATATCCTCAACATAAAGCAATATTACCTTAGTTTTTTGGTCTTTTGATAAATAAAGGAGCATTTCGGCCTCATTCACGTCGCACTTGTTGCCAAAGCTCACAAACTTGCTAACGCCAATTTGTCTTCCAGCCAAGTAATCGAGGGCTGCAACGCCGAAGGCTCCGCTTTGAGTAACGATCGCGATGTTCCCTGGAATGGGCCTTGGAGTTGCAACAACCTCTTCTCCAGTTGTTAAAACTTTTGTTTCCGGCAGAAAAAGCATGTCCACACCAGTTTCCGAATCATAAACCCCTAGACAGTTTGGCCCCAAAACCCTAATCCCAGCTTTTTTAGCTATTGTCACAACTTTGTTTTCAAGCTCATGGTTTCCAATTTCGCTAAAACCAGAGCTGATGATTACTGCGGCCTTCACTTTTTTAGAGGCTGCATCCTCCATTATTTGGGGCACAATTTCAGCCGGAACAACTATTACCGCCAAGTCCAATTTTCCCGGAATTTTAGTTAATGAGGGATAACATTGAAATCCAAAAATTGAGTTTTCATGAGGGTTAACTGGAAAAATCTCCCCTTTAAAAACTCCTCTTCTCTTGTTTTCGACAAAATTTTTGAAAATCACATGCCCAGCCTTATTTATCTTTTTTGTTGCGCCCACAACGGCCACGGAAGTTGGGTTAAAAAAGACGCTTAATTTATTACTGGACCTTTTCATATAATTTCACCTTCTACACTTAACAATAACCTTAGGTTTTTAGCGCCTCCTAATAAAAGTGAAGCTTAAATTTTAATACAATTTCGCTTAAATAATAACGAAAAACTATGAGAAAAGTTGCCCACACCATAGTAAGCAGCATAGCATGTTTAAAAGAAAAAATGAATGTGCTTATTATATGCGGCCTTCACAATAAGACTTTGGCCGAATATATAACGTTAGAATCCTATGTTGTAGGGGCATATCCACATTTATGGGTGTTTGATGAGAAAATCTTCTTAAGGTGTGAAAAAATTCCGTCGGAAACTGTGGTTAAGGTTCTTCCCGAACATGTGCGCTCTCTTTTGATGAATTCTGATGTGATCATATGGCTTAGCCAGTTCGGCGACTTAATAAAGATTCCAAAAAACGTTAGGAAGGCGATGTTTGCTTTTTGGGACTGTGTTGACGAGAATATTAGGGCTAAGCCTCGCTTGTATGTGAATTTGCTTTCGGCCGCATGCATAGAGAACATGGGCATAAATTATAAACAGTATCTTCAATCATTCATCGAAGCTGTTAACGTAGATTATAAAAAAATTCAGAAAACCGGAGCGTTTATCGCCTCAAAGCTTCAGGGAAGAAGTTCAGTTCACGTTTATGACGTTAAAGGCACCGATTTAAGCTTTAGCATTGATAAACGGTGTGTTGGAATAGAAGCTGGAACTTTAGAAAATTGTTTCTTAAACGGAAAAGAATGTGGGGTGGAGGTTCCCGGAGGAGAAGTTTATGTGGCTCCTATAGAAACTTCAGCTAACGGCGTGCTTGTTGTGGATGAGTTCAGAGACTATAAAATTCAAAATCTTGAACTCCATTTCCAAAACGGAAAAATTGAGAACTTTAAGGCTGAAAAAGGAGGCGATGTGTTTAGAAAATTGTTGGATAAAGCTGAAGGAGACAAAGATAGAATAGCGGAATTTGGCATTGGAATAAATTATGGTGTGAAACTTACGGGTTATAGAATGTTTGATGAAAAAGCACTCGGCACAGCCCACATAGCCATAGGCGACAACACCCAATTAGGAGGAGTAAACAGAGCGTCAATACATTGGGATTTTATACTACACAACCCAAGCGTAGAAGTTGACGGCACGCTTCTAATGGAAAAGGGAAAATTAGCAATTCTATAGTTTAGCTTTTACGCACTATCACTATAGGTTTATGCTTAATGGTTTCAAGCATCTCCCAACTAACCTCATCCAATTTAACTCCAAATCGTTTGGCCATTTCCCAAACAGTTCTTCCAGCACCGGAACCCCTAACACGATTGGCGACTTCAGCTATCTCCAAGGCTTCTTCAGCAGACAATCGGCATCCGGAAACCGCCAGGGGCGTGGCCCTCCTTTTAAATTTGAACACTCGACCAACAACATAGGAGATTACTCCGCAAAAAGAGTAGATTCCTTTAATGGGCTTTGGGCGCGGCGTAAAATGGAAGTTTTTGAAGGAGTAGGTTTTATCAGTGTCGGCTATGATTACGAATACGCTTTTTTTTAATTCTGAGAAAATTTTTTCGCGGATTTTTTGGGCAATTTCATCAGCGTTTGAAAGCGGCAAACTCACGTAGGAATATGCGAGGTTTGTTCCATCAATGCCGCCTTCTGAGCCGAACATGAGGGCTTGCAGCAAACCAGCATGTTGTAGGGCAACTTGTTTATGGCGGCTTCCCTCAGTGACAGGATACTCGCGAAGTTGATGTATCAATCTAGTTTTAAGATGGCAGATGGGACCTAGAAAGTAGCCCCAAACTATTCGCATCCAAAATTTTGCAATAAACTTTGCATTCAACCCATATTTAACGCGACTTTCGTCAACGATGTTTCCCAACGCGGTGGAAACTGCCTTTTCGGAAACAACAACAAAATCTCCATCAATAACCTTTCCTTTTAGGCTGTCTATAATTATTTCCAAAAAATTTTCTTTAGGCCTCCAATATTTTGTAACAATGGCCATTGCCCTATATTTTTGCATTTGCATCGCGTTAAAACATGGACATAAAAAGCTAAAGATTGCGAAACCTTTTCTTTATTTCTTCAACATTGCATTCCGGCGGCTTCATTTTCCCTTCTGGACAGTATCCCAATTCAACACATGAGGGCCCTGCATTTTCAAACAATGCTGGTGCAACTTCCTTTGCTTGTTTAAGCATTTGTAGGGCTACTTCGCGTATTTCCCATTGGGAGCGCGCGCAGCAACGCAGGTTAAAGAAGTGTCTTAGTTCGCGGGCGTTCATGGTTACAATTATGTTTGTTTTAGCTGCGTTTGGAAGGATGAACCTCGCGTCTTCTTTTGGTATGCCCATATCCAGAAGCTTCTTGTATGTTTCGGAAATAAGCTCTAATGCTGCGTTGAATATTTCTTTTGCCTCTGCATTTTCCATTATGCTCGGAGGGGTAACAAACTTGTCAAGCGTGTTATATGTGACGTAGCGTTGGCTTTGCTGGGTGTATGATGCTATTCTATGCCGGACAAGCTGATGTGTCATGGCCCTTGAAACTCCTTCAATGCTGAAAGTGAAGGAAGCATGTTCGATAACAGACGCGTGTCCATAGCCAGTAACACGCCTAATTATCTGCTTAGCCCTCTCCAAGTCTATTTTCTCAAAAATTTCCGAGGGACTACCGCTTCTAGTGGATGTTAGGGCTGCAGCTCCGCATAAGAGTTCTGGGTCTGCAGTATAGCGAAGAAGCTTAACCTTCAATTTTAAACCTCACATTCACCTTAACACGAAAGTAATAAATTTGTTTTGTGTAAAAGGGTTTGGAGAGAATCGTTTTGCCAAGGGAAAAGAAGGCTGTTGATTATATAAGGGCACTTTGTTCTAGCCACGTTGAAAAGAAAAGTGCGCTGGGCGAAATGTTGAAGACTCATTATGAAGATTGGGTAAATTCCTTAGATTTGTATGCTTTTTTGAAGTTTGTTGAAACCATTTATGAAAACAAAGCTGAAATTGGTGCTGCCCAGTTTTTCGGCAAGTTTAGGGCATATGCGTTTGAGGAATATATTTATCGTCTACTCAAGTCTAGGGTTCATGTTCCAGATGCCTTGCAAATTTTTTGGGGTGAAAAATGTCTTGTTTGGAAGGGTGGCAAAGGCAAATATTTGATGGAATTTGACATATCTATAGGCAAAAAGGTTGAGGATTACGTTGAGCCTTCGATTGTTTTTGATGCAAAAGTTGAGCTTGACTCTGCCCGTTTAAAGATAGCTGTAGCGTCTTTCGCCATTTTGAAAAAATGGAAACCAAACGTTAAATGCGTCGTAGCTTACATTGTTAAAGAGGTTGATTCCGCCCTTCTTAAGTTGGCGTGGCCGTGGGTTGATGGAATTTTCCAGTTTGACGCCAAAAATAATGAGTCTGAAGCCTTCACAAAGTTTGTTGTTAAATGTCTGGAGTATTAGGTTTATAATAAACTAATTAAATGTGTGCATAAACGCGCTCGCTAGTGTATCTTCCGCTTTTCATCTCCATTTCTATTTCTCTTAAAAGCATTATCCGTTTAAAAGTTGGCGGATGAGTTGCAAACCAAGTGTTTATTTTCGTCCACGCTGATTTGGCTTCCTTTTCCATTGCCAATTCCAACTCTCTCTCGTCTAAAACGCCATCCTTGTCTAAATCATACTCTTCCTTCTTCTCAATTATGCACTGAATTTCCTGTTTAGCCAAGGCTGGGTCTCCAATGTAGAAGGGTCTTGCTCCAGAGGGCGGTTCTGGTGAAAGCGACAGCCCATAGGTAATTTTTGCCAAGGCACTCTGCAAACTTCTTGGGGAACCAGTTAAGTAGGCTGAGTAGGCGTCTGCATAATGCTCCCTTAGTCTGCTGAGAAACATTACACAAAAAAGAGACACTACGTAAACTATGTACGAAACTATTGCAACTGCCAGAAATGCGGCTTTAACATCGCTTCCTTTTCTGGACGATGGGCCTAATCTTGCGGCTTCCCAAGTTCCTCTGGCAATGAGATAAGCCAGCAGGGGCATTGCGGAGAGAATTGTCATGACTATGTAATCCTTATGTTTTATGTGGCCCAATTCGTGTCCAATCACTCCCCGCACTTCTTCCTTATTCAAGTTTGTCAGCAGCCCCTCATGGACAGCTAATGTTGCGCTTTTGGCTGTTCTGCCGAAGACAAAAGCGTTTGGAGTTTTATTTGGGACGATGGCGAGTTTAGGCATTGGTATACCGCTTTTGTCGGCTAATTCCTTAACTGTGGATTCAAGCCACGGGTTTTCTCCAGCCCTCAAATAGCGTAGGTTTGTTGAGCTTACAACTACGGCTGGCCCTATAAGATACTGGAACAGTATGAAGGCTATTGTGCCGATTAGGGCGTAGACGAAGGAAACATTTAGGATGAACATTATTGCTGAAAGAAAGATTGCGAAAATGAAGGTTGCTAAAAATATTGCCGCTCCCATTGCAAGCTTTAGTTCTACTAGCCTCCCCATTTCAAATCAATTCGTATCGATGCTTAATGCGGAATTAAAGTTTTCTTTAAAAAGCATGTTAAGAAGAGGATATATGCTCGAGGAAAGTTTCCGGCGTATATTGGAGTATTCCCCTTGCTTGATAGGCAAAGCCTTGTGCAACTAAAACCTTCAAAACTTTGTCTGGACACAAATGCTGCTTTATTAAAAGCTCCAAGGCATGCGTATAGTTGCGGTTAAGCTCCCTCACCGCCAAAACTTGCTGTTTACGGGATAGGACATAATCTTTACATTCAACCAGATAGGCTAGGGACATGTCAGACTTGACAGCCAAAACATCACAATGATTTCTTCTAACAAAGACTATGTATCCGTTTTTTTCAAAGGCAGCAGCAATCTTATCCTCCAGCACAGAGCCACTCATAACATTTCGCCCTTGAAATCCGCCATTCACGAGTTATTTTGTCATGAAAAACTATAACTGTTACTATTCAACTAGTAAGGTTTAAATAAAGTTTGGTTTATTTCGTAGTTAGTTTAACACGGCAAGATGGAAGGCAGCAAATGTCAAGTGAATTTCGCCACATCCTTCGGATAATAGACGCGGATGTAGATGGCACTCTAAAAGCTCCATACGCCTTAAAGAAGATAAAGGGAATAAGCCTAAACCTTGCAAACGCAATTTTAAAAAAGGCTGGAATAAACCCGGACATAAGAGCCGGTTTTCTGACAGAGGCTGATGTTGAGAAGATAGAGGAAATAATAAAAGAACCAACAAAATTCGGGCTGCCAAGCTGGCTTTTAAACAGAAGAAAGGACTTAGAAACTGGAAAAGACTTACACCTAATTGGTGCAGACCTTGCCTTAAGAAATAAAATGGACATTGAACTTATGAAAGAAATAAGATCATGGCGTGGATACCGCCACTCCTACGGACTAAAAGTGAGAGGACAAAGAACCCGAACAACCGGCAGAACAGGAAAAGCCCTAGGAGTTAAAAAGAAAATGGCTGCAAAACCAGCAGGCGGCGGAGGCAAATAGCCATGGGAGACCCCAAAAAGCAACGCAAAAAATATGAGACCCCTCGTTTTCCTTGGCGCACAGACGTTTTGCAGGAGGAACTTAAACTTTTAGGCCAATATGGACTGAGAAACAAGCGTGAGCTTTGGCGGCATGAAACAATGTTGTCAAAGTTTAGGGGAATAGCCCGTTCGCTTATTGGCAAGACGCCGGAAGAAAGGGCAAAAATGGAAAGGGAGCTGCTAACACGCTTGAAAAGGCTTGGTGTACTTCATGAAACAGCAGTTTTAGACGATGTTTTAGACTTGACTGTGCAGGACCTTCTCGAAAGAAGATTGCAGACGATTGTTTTCCGCAAAGGTTTGGCTAAAACAATTCATCAAGCCCGTCAACTGATAACCCATGGTCACATAGTGATAGGAAACCGAAGAGTGACAGTGCCAAGTTACATCGTTGCGAGAGAAGAGGAGAATCAAATAGCCTATGCACCATCAAGTCCATTTGCAAACCCAAACCACCCTATTCGCCAAACAATCATGGTGTCAGCAACAACTAAAACAGAAACAAAGAAAACTTCCTCAAGGTGAACACTGTGAGCAGCTCAAGTAAAAAACCGGAAAAGTGGGCTGTAGTCCACATTTACAGTTCATACAACAACACAATAGTCCATATAACAGACATTTCAGGCGCAGAAACAATAGCCAGAACATCAGGCGGAATGTTTGTTAAGGCAGATAGAATGGAATCTTCGCCGTATGCGGCCATGAGATGCGCTTCAGCCGCGGCTGAAATAGCAAAAGACAAGGGAATAACAGCAATACACATTAAGGTTAGGGCTCCAGGCGGTTCTGGTCCAAGAACGCCTGGTCCAGGCGCCCAAGCAGCTATAAGGGCTTTGGCGAGGGCCGGTTTTCAAATTGGGCGCATTGAAGAAGTTACGCCAATTCCGCATGATGGGACAAGAAGGCCCGGCGGCAGAAGAGGAAGAAGAGTCTAGCCTAATATGCCATAGACTTAGAGGAAATTCACAAAAATTTGGGAAGTTGTTAAGGCTTTTACAGCCCTAAAAGATTTAGCAAATTGTATTTTGCAATCAACACTGCAAACAGCGAAGCGACAAGCGACATAACAGTTATCATAGTGTTAAGCGACGGGCCAGCCGTGTCTTTGAAGGGATCGCCGACTGTATCGCCAACCACAGCTGCCTTATGGGCTTCAGAACCTTTTCCGCCATGCTCACCGGACTCTATTAGTTTTTTGGCGTTGTCCCATAAGCCTCCAGCATTAGCCATCAGCAAAGCGAAAAGCAACCCAGAGAATATTGTTCCAGCCAAATATCCGCCTAGGGCTTCGATTCCAGCGACAAAGCCTACAATTAATGTTACACCTATGGCTACTAGGCTTGCTGGCATCAACTCCTTTAAGGCGCCAACCGTGGCAATGTCAACACACCTAGCATAATCTGGTTTTACACCCTCTTTCCCTTCTCTTAATCCTGGAATCTCGTTGAATTGACGTCTGATTTCTTCGATCATTCGGAAGGCATTTCTGCCAACGCCAAGCATAACCATCGCCGAGAATACAGCCGGCATGGCTATGCCTATTAAGGCGCCCAAAAGCACTAGCGGATTCATGAGATTAAATGATGGATTTACCCCAGCGGCCTCAGCTCTTTCCTTAAATGCCGCTAAAAGTGCAATTACTGTAAGTCCAGCGGCGCCTATGGCGAATCCCTTTGTTATTGCTTTGGCTGTGTTGCCGGCAGCATCCATCTCGTCTGTCACGCGTATAACTTCTTCGCTGAGTCCGCCTTGCATTGCTATGCCCCTTGAATTGTCGACTATTGGGCCGTAAGCGTCGTTTGAAACTATGAGCCCAACTATTGAAAGCATTCCGACGGCAGCCATGCCTATGCCATATAGGCCGTACAAGTAGTATGCGATTGTGGAGGCTACCCCTATTCCAATTAATGGCGGAAAGACGCTGTGCAAGCCATATGAAAAGCCAGTTATAATGTTTGTTGCAGTGCCAGTTAATGATGCTTCAGCTGTTTTTTTGACTGGTGCTTTGTCTTCTGAAGTAAAGTAGTCGGAGGTCATGCCAATTATTACTCCTGCAATTAAACCGACAATCGCTGAACCCCAAATTTTCAGGTCGTAATTTAGAATGTATGAGGCTATGAATGTCAGAACCCCAAAGATTATGCATGTAATATAAGTGCCGAGGTTAAGCGCCATTCCTGGATTTCCTTTCTTTCCGACCCTAACGGTCAAGGCCCCCAGAACGGCAGATAAAACGCCTATTCCAGAGAAAACCAGCGGAACATCAATTAAGCCTAAGCCCATTCCGAGAATCATTACTGCAACGATACTCGCTACATACGAGTCGAAGAGGTCAGCACCCATGCCAGCCACGTCGCCCACGTTGTCGCCCACGTTGTCAGCTATCACGGCTGGGTTTCGCGGGTCATCCTCTGGAATGCCCAATTCGACTTTGCCAACCAAATCTGCGCTTATGTCAGCGGTTTTTGTGTATATGCCTCCTCCAGCCTTAGCGAAGAGGGCGAGTGAGCTTGCCCCGAAGCTGTATCCCAAAACTATCTCTGGATTTCCTGTGATTCCGTAAATGATGCTTATTCCAAGCAGTCCCAAGCCTACAACAGCCAAGCCCATAACCGCCCCACCGCGGAAACCTATTGGAAAAGCCTTGTTGAGACCCTCTCTTGCGGCATGGGCTGCTTTAGTGTTAGCTTTTGTGGCAATTCGTAAGCCTAAAAGGCCCGCTAAAGCCGAGCAGAAAGAACCAAAAACGTAGGCTAATGTCAGTTCAACATTTTCTATTGGTTTTTGGGTTTGCCAAACTGGCTCTGGCAAAAAGATGAACAATAAGACGGCTACTATAGTCACGAATATGGCTAGTGCGGTATATTCTCTCCTTAGAAAAGCGTTAGCCCCCTCCTCTATTGCAGCAGCAATCTCCTGCATGCGCTTTGTTCCGCTATCTTGCTTTTTCACGTAGTAATAGAAGTATGCGCCAACTATAATTGATATCAAAGCTGAGATTGGAGCTATAATCCATGGCTCAAACATCCTTTCACCTCAACTACAACTTCAATTTATTTTAAATACCTTTAGAGTGAAGTACAAAATTGCTTATAAACTTATTTCCCGAGCCCCTGCTCCTCTTAGAAAAGATTATATCTAATGCTTTTTAACACAATAAAAGGTTTATCGGATAAAAGAGGATGGTGATCAAAACGTCAAAGCCTTGGCATGCAATGGAAATTGGAGAAATTTTGAAAGCTCTGAACACTTCGGAGAATGGCTTAACCCAAGAAGAAGCACAAAAGCGTCTACAAGAGTACGGGCCCAATGAGCTTAAGAAGGAAAAGGGAGTATCACCAATAAGGCTTTTCATAGAGCAGTTTACGGATATACTTATTATAATATTGCTGATTGCCACTGGGCTCTCTATCTATTTAGGCGAAATTACCGATGCCATCGTCATAATTGCCATAGTCTTAGCATGCGCAATTCTGGGGTTTGTTGAAGAATACCGCTCAGAAAAGGCTTTAGAAGCATTAAAGAAAATGACAGCCCCAACAGCCATGGTTTTAAGAGACGGAAAAGAAGTTAAGGTTCAAGCAAGCGAAATTGTTCCGGGCGACATCATCCTATTATATACGGGTGATAAGGTTCCGGCTGACGCCCGCCTCATTGAAGCAATTAACCTAAAGGTTGATGAGGCCCCATTAACTGGGGAGTCCACGCCAGTAAACAAGAGTGTAGAGCCATTACCTGAAGAAGTAGGGCTTCCTGAAAGACGAAATATTGTTTTTACTGGAACAGCTGTTGTTTATGGGCGTGGAAAGGCTGTTGTTACTTCAACTGGAATGAACACGGAGTTTGGGAAAATAGCTAAAATGGTTCAAGTAACAGAAGAGGAGGAAACTCCTCTTGAAAAACGTATGGCTTCTGTTGGGAAATGGATTGGAATATTATGCATATCAGTCTGCCTAGCAGTTGCGGCAATCGGCATAGCGGAAGGACGCAACCCTCTTGACATGATTCTGTGGGGTGTAAGCCTCGCTGTTGCAGCTGTTCCAGAAGCTTTACCCGCCATAGTAACGGGCGCCCTTGCTGTTGGCATGTACCGCATGGCTAAGGTCAACACTATAGTTAGGAGACTTCCCGCCGTTGAAACGTTGGGATGCACAAGCGTCATCTGTGCCGACAAAACTGGAACAATGACTAAAGGTGAAATGACTGTTCAAAGGATATACGTGAATGACCAAACAATCAAAGTTTCAGGAGTAGGCTACGAGCCACAAGGCGAATTCATATTCGAAGACAAAAAATTGGATCCAGCACAAGAAGAAGAGCTTGTGATGCTTTTAAAGATTTCAGCTTTGTGTAATGATGCAAGGTTAGAAAAGGAAAAAGAGAGTGGAAGATGGATAATTAAAGGCGATCCCACAGAAGGAGCTTTAGTTGTTGCTGCAGCTAAGGCTGGATTATGGAAAGAAGAGCTGGAAAAGGAAAATCCACGCATAGGTGAAGTTCCATTTTCTTCTGAAAGAAAACGCATGACCACAGTTCACTTAGCATCTAAGAAGAAAATGGCTTTCATGAAGGGCGCACCCGAAATAGTCTTGGAAAGATGCACAAAGATTCTCTCAAAGGGAAAAGTGCGCAAAATAACAGAAGAAGACAAAGAAAAAATACTGAAAGTAAACGAAGCCATGGCAATGCAAGCGCTGAGAAATTTAGGCTTCGCCTACAAAGAACTGCCAGAATCCACAACAAATTTTGACGAGAAAATCGAGAATGATATGACTTTTGTTGGAATAATGGGAATGATTGACCCTCCAAGGGAGGAAGTTAAGGATGCAATTTCACTTTGTAGAAAAGCAGGAATAAGAGTTGTCATGGTGACGGGCGACCACAAACTTACGGCGGTTGCCGTCGCAAAAGAACTCAATTTAATAGGAGAAAATGAAGCGCCAAGCCAAGTGCTCACTGGTCAAGAGTTGGACAAAATAAATGATGAACAGCTAACCCAAATAGTTGAGAATGTTGTGATTTACGCTCGTGTTTCGCCTGAACACAAAATGAGGATCGTTAAGGCTTGGAAGGCGAAAGGCTATGTTGTTGCAATGACCGGCGACGGGGTAAACGATGCACCAGCCCTTAAATTGTCAGATATAGGCGTTGCCATGGGAATTACTGGCACAGAGGTGACAAAGGAAGCTTCAGACATGGTTTTAACGGATGACAACTTCGCATCCATCGTTAAGGCTGTCAAAGAAGGACGCGAAATCTATGATAACATAAAGAAATACCTAACCTATTTGCTGCGCTGCAACGTTATGGAAATCCTCGTAATGTTTATAGTAATGGTAAGCGTTCCATACTTGGCAGGTTCAGCATATCAAGTAGGCGAAGATCCAAAACTTTCTCCAACAGTTGCTTTAACTGCAATACAGCTTTTATGGGTTAACTTGACAACAGACGGTTTACCAGCTTTAGCCTTAGGAATTGATCCCGGCGACCCAGATTTAATGGAAAGAAAACCTAGAGATCCAAATGAGAGCGTTTTCACACGGGACGTTAAACTCTATCTCACAGTAGTGCCTATTCTAATGACTGTTCTTCTTCTGTATGGCTATTTTATGCATCAACCATGGTTAGGTGAATATAATTTGCTTGAGGCTAGGACGCAGTTGCTTACAGCTATGATCTTAATGGAGTTAGCAAATGCCATTTCAGCCCGTTCACTAAAATACACGGTATTCAAAGTTGGCGTCTTCAAAAACAAGTTCTTGTGGGTTGCAATTCTCTCATCCTTAGGGCTTCAACTAATGGTTCTTTACACGCCGGTTCTTCAAGACTTGTTTGATGTGCACGCTCCAGAACCCGTAGACTGGGCAATTGCAATACTATTTACAGCAATAGTCTTCGGCTCGTTAGAGTTAGGAAAGTATATTGCAAGCAAGAAGCGAAAGGCGTAAGAAAACATCTCCACATATTTTTATGTAGGTTTTCCAATAAAGGAAAGGTTATACCGTAACCATGGCCATGCCGGGATAAATGAATTCTCCGCACCTAAAGCGAGTATGCAAACGCACGTCATGGCTATCATTTAAAATTTAACAATTTCATGCTGGAAGTTCTCAAAAAGGCTTTTATAGAAGTTATGTGGCACCATTTTCCCTTCTATACCATTAAGGGTGTCCAAAGTGCAAGGGACATACAAAATACTGGGCGTAAGGGCAGAGGTTGGAAGATGGTTTTTGGTTCTATCCGGATTAATAATAATGTTGTGTCTCGGCGCAATATACGCTTATAGTGTATTTGCTGTGCCCTTAAAGAAAGTCTTTGAGGCACCTCCTCCCGAGGGTTACGGTTTAAAGGTAACATCCACCGAAATGCAAATTCCTTTCATAGTCTTTCTTTTGGTCTTCGCCCTTACAATGCCCTTGATGGGCAAGTACATTGAAAAATATGGACCGAAGAAAATGTCCCTCCTCGGAGCCGTTTTCGTTGGCCTCGGATGGTTTTTAGCCTCATTCGCAACCTCACCCACGGCTCTGGTGTTCCTCTACGGCTTAATCGGCGGCCTCGGCGTTGGAATAGCATACAACTGCCCCATAGTAACATCAACAAGGTGGTTCCCCGACAAGAGAGGTTTAGCTGTAGGTTTAACCCTTCTCGGATTCGGCTTTTCCGCAGCCCTCGTAGGCCCCATTGCAGACTTTCTGATAGCGGGTTTTGGAATCTCCACAACCCTCAAAATCCTCGGGGTAGCATTCTTCCTTCTAATGGTGCTTTTCGCCATGCTTCTTCGTTT
>JAVZNZ010000001.1:0-144802 GCA_038882575.1 Bathyarchaeia archaeon | reverse complement strand
TTTCCCCCAAGAGGCTGGAAACCCGAAGGATGGAACCCCATAGAAAAAAGTGTTGCAAAGACCGTGGCGAAGGATATGACAAGGGGTGAGCTGGTTAAAACGAGGGCCTTCTACGCCCTATGGGTCTGCTATACTGTTGGAACCCTAGCCGGGCTAATGGCGATAGGCGTTTCCAAACCCGTCGGGTTAGAAGTTGCCGCAAATGCTGGAATAAGCGAAACAGAAATATCAGCACTGCTGACAACCTTAATAATTCCCTTTGCATTTTGCAACGGGTTCGGCCGCCCATTATTTGGTTGGATAACGGACAAGCTTGCCCCAAGAAAAGCGGCAGCAACATCCTTCATACTTATCATTCTGGCTTCCATCTTGATGCTCACAAACCCGTCATCAATAAACGCCTACGTTATAGCATTTGCAATTTTATGGCTAAACCTGGGCGGCTGGCTTGCAATAGCCCCTGCTGCAACCGCCCATTTCTTTGGCACTAGAGACTATGCCCGCAACTATGGGCTTGTCTTCACAGCTTATGGAGCCGGCGCCGTGATCGGCAACTTGTTGGCTGGACAAGCCAAAGACATGTTTGGCGCGTACATAACGGTTTTTCAGTACGTGCTAGCCTTAGCCTTGTTGGGGCTTGCCGTAGCGGTAATGTTAAAACCGCCAAAACAAGGGTAACCGCACATGCACCTTAAAACTCGAACACCCCCAAAAATGTTGGCATCCATATACGAGCATTTCATGATTCTGGTGTAGAAACCAGCACAAAAGGTATATTAGATGGAAATTAAACATTGCTCTGCTCAAAAAGGTGATGTAAGTGTCTCAAAGTGCAGAGGCATATAAAGAATTCTTTGAAAGTAACATAGTTCCGCCAAGCTGGAAAGATAAAGTCTGGGACAAAAACGACTTCAAAAAGTTTCACGCAGACACCACTTCAAGCGTAGAGGCTATGGAAAAATGGTGGGAGAAATGGGCAAACGAGCTTTTCTGGTTCAAAAAATGGAGTAAAGTGCTGGACAACAGCAACCCACCCTTTTACAAATGGTTCGTCGGTGGAGAAACCAACCTTGCCTATCTAGCCACAGACTGGCAAATTCAGAAGGGCAGAAAAAACAAGTTGGCCTTAATATGGGAAGGAGAGCTCTGGGACGAGACGCTGAAAAAGCCAAAGGAAGTTAAAAAATTTACATATTATGATTTATTCAGGGAATCCAACGTAATAAGCTACGCCTTAAAAGAAAAGTTGAAGGTAAAAAAAGGCGAAATTTTAACGTTTTACTTGCCAATGATCCCGGAGCTACCATTATATATGCTTGCAGTCCAGAGGCTTGGCGCGGAGCACAGCATAGTTTTCAGCGGCTTCAGCGCCGAATCCCTAGCAAGCAGAGTTCTAGACAGCGGTTCAAGGATAATAGTGACTGCGGACGGGCTTTACAGAAGAGGCAAAAATGTGGCTTTAAAACCCATAGTAGACGAGGCCATAAAAATATGCGAAAAAGAGGGTTTGAAAATAGAGAAGGTTATAGTTGTTAAGAGGACTGGAGGCGAAATACCATGGAACCAAGAAAGGGACATATGGCATCACGAGCTGATAGCCGACATACCGCCAAACGTTTACGTCCCAGTTGAAAAACAAAAGGAAGAGGACGCATCCTTCATCCTTTACACGTCAGGCACAACTGGCACGCCGAAGGCTGTTCAACACTCCGTAGGTGGCTATGCCGTCGGCTTATATGCAACAATGAAAATGGTGTTTGACGCCCGCGAGGACGACATTTTCTGGTGCACAGCCGACGTTGGATGGATAACCGGACACTCCTACGTCGTTTACGGCCCACTTATAACTGGTCTAACAACAATAATGTATGAGGGGTCCCCCGACTATCCGGAGCCGGATAGATGGTGGAGCATCATCGAAAGATACGGGGTTACCCTATTCTACACGGCGCCAACGGCCATCAGAATGTTGATGAGGTTCCCAGAGGACTACGTTAAAAAACATGACCTGTCAACATTAAGGATTGTCCACACCGTCGGCGAGCCCATAAACCCCGAAGCATTCCTCTGGTACTTCAAAAATCTAGGCAGAGAAAACATTGTTGCCACAAGCGCTTGGTGGATGACGGAGACTGGGCATATAATAACTGGGCACTTCCCGGGTCTGGGCAAGATATTCGCAATAAAGCCGGGAACAAACGGTTATTCAATACCGGGAGTCACCGTGGACGTGGTAGACGATGATGGAAAATCCTGTCCGCCCGGAGTTAGAGGATATTTTGTTATAACCTCACCGTGGCCTGGAATGCTTGAAACCCTTTATAAAAATCCGCAAAGGTACATTGACGCATACTGGTCGAGGTTTAGGGGTAAAATGTATTTCTACACCGGAGATTTCGCTGTCAAGGACCAAGATGGATACATATGGGTTTTAGGAAGAGCCGATGACGTCATCAAGGTGGCGGGCCACAGAATAGGAACCGCGGAGGTTGAGTCAGCCCTTGCCAGACACCCCGCCGTCGCTGAGGCAGCATGCGTTGGCAAAAGCGACCCTGTGAAGGGGCAGGTTCCAGTAATCTTCACGGTTCTTAAAAAGGGATTCTCGCCAAGCCAAGAATTTGAAAATGAGCTTAAAAAGTATCTTAGAAGCACCATCGGGCCTGTGGTTGCGTCAGATGCCATAATAACTTTTGTTGAGGCAGTTCCCAAAACAAGAAGTGGCAAGATTATGAGGAGACTTTTAAGGGCAGTTGTTGAAGGAGCGACGCTCGGCGATGTTACAACGTTAGAGGACGGAGTGGCTGTCGAAGAGGCGAAGAAAGCCTACGAAAGCGTGAGGGAAGCCCTGGAACGGGGCAAGACCTAAAATTGCCTTTTTACGCTATTTCCATTATTGCTTTATAAGTTTCACTGTCAAATGGCTCAATTCTGAAACCCTTTTTTGTGCATAATTGAATCATCCTTATATTGTCTGAAATCACAAAGCCATAAATCTCCTTTAACTTCATTTCTTTACCAATCTCAATGATAAAATCAATTAATTTGGATCCAAGTCCTAGTCCCTGCCACTGGTCTCCCACAACAACGGCAAATTCTCCATTTTTTCTGCCGGGTTCAAGGGAAAGCAAGCCAACGCCGATAATTTTCCTTTTGTCTTTCTGCGTTTCCGCAACTATGGCGATTTCACGGTCGTAATCCAAGTTGCAGTATCTTGTCAGGGTTTCGTGGGTTATTTCGCTAAAAACTTGGAAGAACCTAAACCTCATGGTTTCTTCGGAAAGGGAAGAATAAAATTCTTTTAATAGGGTTTCGTCTTCAGGTTTTATTGGGCGAAGAATAACCTCTGTTCCATCTTTCAAAGTCCACTGTGTCATATATTTTTTGGGGTATGGTGCAATAACAAGGTGCTCATGAGAGCGAGTCTCATGCAAAATTCTTTCCGGGTCTATGACTATTCTGGCATCCACAGCTAAGGCGGCATTTTCATCAACTATTAAGGGGTTTATTTCCATCTCTTTTATTTCGGGAAAGTCTATAACTATTTGTGAAAACTTCACCAAAATCTCTTCCAAAAGTTTAACGTTAAACTTGTCTCCGCCCATTTCTGCAAGTTTGTAGACTTTAGTTCTTTCCATAAGTCTTCTTGCAAGCACTTGATTTAAGGGTGGAAGTCCGATGCTCACGTCTTGGAATAATTCTGTAGCGGTTCCTCCCATCCCAAACATTATTATAGAGCCAAACTCCTTATCCTTTTTTGAACCTATCAGTAGCTCGCAAAGTTTTTTCTGAACCATGGGTTGAATGATAACGCCTTGAAATTCTGCTTCTGGACTGTACATTTTAACTCTTTCAGCTAATGTTCCAAAAAATGCTTTTGCTTGTTCCGGTGACCAAACGTTTAGAATTACTCCTTCAACCTTTGATTTGTGGGTTATTTGGGGTGACAGCGCCTTCATAACTATGGGACATCCAATTTCAGAGGCTACAGCTTCGGCTTCCTCTTGGGTTTTGGCAACAAGAGTTTTTATTGTTGGGATTTTGTAGGCTTCCAAAAACTGTAAGGACTCAAGTTGATTTAGAATCAAACGTCCGTCATGGTAGGCTTTCCTTAAAACTTCTTTGAGAAATGTTGGAATTGTCAATTCTATTGTAAGTTCTTCTGGAGTCTGATACAAGAGTTCCAAGTTTTGAGTATAGCTATACATATACATGAAAGTTGAAACCGCTTGTTCAGGGGTTGGGAACACTGGAATTCTGTTCTTTCGCAAGATTTGTCTAGCCCTTCGGCATTCAGCCTCGCCCATCAATGAGGTGAGGATGGGTTTGGTTGTTTGTTTTGACAAGTCCAAAATTATTTTTGCGATCGCCAAGGGATCGGTGGCTCCTTGAGGCGTATAAATTATTAAGAAGCCATCGCTATTAGGGTCTTGTAAGCAGATTTCAATAACTTTTCTGAATCGCTCTGGGGTGGCTTCTTCTAAAACGTCTATGGGATTTATTATGCTGCAGTAGGGAGGCAAAGCCTTTTTTAAAGCATCAACGGTTTCCACGCTCAACGAAGTTAGCTTTCCGCCTTTGGCTATGAGAAAGTCTGCAGCCATAATTCCTGGGCCGCCAGCGTTTGTGATTATGGTTAGGTTTGGACCTTTTGGGTTTGGCTGCATCGCCAATGTTTCTGCACAATTGAAGAGGTCGCTTATGGCTTCCACGCGGACTATTCCAGCCCTTCTAAAAGCTGCGTCGTAAACTGCATCTTCTCCGCAAAGGGCTCCAGTGTGAGAGACTGCCGCTTCAATGCTCCTCGGAAATCTTCCAGCCTTCACGACGACTATGGGTTTTGCCCTTGCAAATCCCCTTGCTGCACTCATGAATTTTCTTGCGTTTCCAACGGACTCTATGTAAAGCACTATGCTTCTTGTTTGGGGGTCTGTTCCGAAATAGTCAATTAAATCTCCAAAATCAACGTCGATCATTGAGCCCGTTGAAACAACTGCACTGAATCCAATGTGGGCTTCTGAAGCCCAATCAACTACGGAAGCGCACAAAGCTGCGCTTTGAGAGATGAAAGCTATGTTTCCAGGCATGGCTGCCCTATTTGCAAATGTGGCGTTTAACCCTATTTTCGGTCTCATTATTCCAAAACAGTTTGGTCCAAGAATCCGCATACCATATTTATCCTTAAGTTCAAGAACTTGCTTTTCTAGGGCTTCTCCTTCTTTCCCGGCTTCTCTGAAACCAGCTGAAACAATTATTATTCCTTGGACCCCAGCTTTTCCGCATTCCTCAACTATTTGTGGAACAGTATGTGCAGGTGTTATTATTATTGCTAGGTCTACATGCCATGGAATCTTTAGAATGCTTGGATAAGCCGTTATTCCCTGCACGGTGGTTCTAAAGGGGTTGACCGGATAAACTGCCCCCCTAAATCCAACCCCAATCATATTCCTAAAAAGTCTTGCGCCCACAGAGCCTTCCCTGTCTGTGGCTCCGATTACAGCTATTCTCTTAGGATTGAAAATTTTGTCTAAGTTTTCTGTTCCCACCCTCAGGAAATCCTCCAAAAATACTCTAAATGTGGTGTACGCCACCATGTTTTAGAGCGTTTCTGGCAAATATGTCTATCGCTAATCGGATTTATTGCGCCAAAACTTTTCTGGTTTTCTAGATTCCTGCAAATAAAATTTAGGGGTAGACTCTTGTGACGGTTCTTGGGAATGGAATTGTTTCGCGTATGTGCTTTAATTTACATATCCACATGACAACCCTTTCAATTCCCAACCCAAAGCCAGAATGCGGCACAGAACCATACCTCCTCAAGTCTAAATACCACTCATAAGCCTTTTTTGGCAAACCAAACTCTTCTATTCTCTTCTCCAACAATTTCAAGTCGTGAATCCTCTCGCTGCCGCCTATTATCTCGCCGTAGCCTTCGGGCGCCATCAAATCTGCACAAAGCACAACTTCCGGGTTCTCTGGGTCAGGTTGCATATAGAAGGCCTTTGCCTTTGCCGGATATCTGTGGACGAAAACTGGCTTCTCAAATTGGAGGGATATGAACTTTTCGTGTGGAGCTCCCAGGTCTTCGCCCCATTCTATGGAGTAGCCAGCCTTCTGCAACATGTCTATTGCTTCAGTATAGCTTATCCTATAGAAGGGGGGTTCAACCTTTTCAAGGGGTTTTATATCCCTCTTCAAAGTTTCCAGCTCTTTTCTCCTTTTATCCAAAACTCTTCTCACAATGTATGTGACCATCTCCTCCTGAAGCTTCAAGTTGTCTTCAAATGTGTAAAAGGCCATTTCTGGTTCAACCATCCAAAATTCCGTGAGGTGACGCGGGGTCCTTGATTTTTCGGCGCGGAATGTTGGGCCGAAACAGTAGACTTTGCCGAAGGCAGCTATTGTTGCTTCAACATATAATTGGCCGCTTTGCGTTAAGAAGGCTTTATCGCCAAAATATGGTGTTTCAAAAAGTGTTGCAACTCCTTCGACGGATGATGGAGTGAATATTGGGGCGTCCGTTAATGTAAAGCCGTTATCGTCGAGGAAGTCTCTGCATGCCTTTACAACTTCAGCCCTCACCTTCAATATTGCTCTTTGCCTCGAACTTCTAATCCACAAATGTCTGTAGTTCAAAAGGAAATCTATACCATGCTCTTTCTTGCTTAATGGAAAATTCTGTTCAGCTAAGTGAACTATTTTTATGTCTTTAACTCTGATTTCGTAGCCTCCGGGAGCCCTTCTATCCTCTTTTACAATGCCCTTTAATGTAAGCGAAGACTCTTGAGTTAGCTTTTCGGCTTCGCTGAAGGTTTCCTCGTCTACTTCATCTTTATGGATGGTGGCTTGAATTGTTCCGGTTCCATCGCGCACTATTAAAAATTGGACGCCGCCGCTTGAACGTTTTGTGACTAGCCACCCTTTTATTTCAACCTCTTTTTCGGTAAGTTTTCCCTCTAGGATTTCGCTAACACTCATGTTTAAGCACCGTTCCGCCTTTACAATGTGCCAATTTTGTCATGATAAACCAGAGCGATTGACTTCTATCTCTAAAAAGATTCGGTGAATTTAAATGTTTATACGCTTCGAGTTATAACCCAAATTTTTAAATCGCACGTTTACCGCCCATATAAACGAGCATAATGCAAAACTCTTTGGAAAACGTTAGCAAGCTTAAAGCGTTGAAGCTTTCAACAATTGTGATATCAAGCGTGGTGATTGTAGAAGTATTTTTGGGCTTTGCTGTTGGAAGCCTCGCAATTTTGAGCGACGGCCTTCACGCATTGCTGGATGCGTTAACAACGCTTGGGCTTTTTATCGCCACAAGAGCCTCCCTTAAACCGCCAGACGAAGAGCACATGTATGGGCATGAAAAATTTGAATCGTTAGGCGGGCTTGCCGGAGGCCTAATGCTTGTAGGAATAGCCATTTTCATAATGTTTGAGTCTGTGTTAAAGCTTTTAGAGAATAAACAATACATTAATCTTGAACTTGAGCTTGCTGGCTATATAGCCGTTGGCTACACTTTCTGTACAGACATTTTCAGAGTAGGCACCTTAAGGAAAGCCCTTCAAAGCGAAAGTTACACCGTTAAGGCTGGTCTATATCATGCGATTGCAGATTTAGGCTCAACAGTAATAGCGTTTGTAGGATTTGCGTTGGCAACTCAAGGATTTTACTATGGCGACTCCTTAGCATCCATGTTTTTGAGCGCCCTACTAACTTACTTAAGTATTAGGCTAGTTTGGAACAGCGGAATGGAACTAAGCGATGCCATATCGAGGGATGTAGCCCAAAAAGTTAGAAGCCAAATTTTAAGCACAAAGGGCGTTTGTAAATGTGAAAATCTTAGGGTTAGAAGGGTTGGAGCAAAGTTTTACGTTGAAGCTGTGGTTCATGTTCCAGAAGACATGAGCCTCGAAGAAGCCCACACATTAGCCTCTAACGTAGAGGCACATATAAAAAATGTTGTTGGAAACGCGCATACAACAATCCATGTTGAACCGTCAAAAACCGAAATATCACCAAAGAGACTTGTTGAAAAAATCGCGGAAGAAGTTGAAGGAGTAAAAGAAACACATAATATAGAAACACTGCATATAGGCGGCAAACTTTACCTAACGCTTCATGTTAGGGTTGATCCAAAACTTTCTGTGGAAGAAGCCCATGAGATAGCTGAAAAAATCGAAAGTAAAATAATTGAAAAGATTAGTAACGTTGAAAATGTGACTGTCCACCTAGAACCGTTTATCACGAAGGCTAGGGCCCGTCCAACTTTGGATGAAGATGAAATAAGAAAGGTTTTGCAGAAAACCGAGGACAATTTTCAACATGTTTTCTGTACAAAGAGAATAACAACCTACACTAACCGCCAAAAAACTTACATAAACATAGTCTGCGGTTTTGGTGCAAAAATTTCAGTCAGCGACGCCCATAAAATTGCCTCGCAAATCGAAAAGGAAATTAAGAAAAATTTTGCAGGGGCGGTTGTAACTGTTCACATGGAACCTAGCTGACATGCGACAACCTAGCATTTAAGGAGCTACGAGTCGAATTTCAGCTAGTTCTCTTAAATCTTCTAAACTGTTTATTTTTATTTTCACGTGAGATATTGTATAAAGCGCGTTTTCGATATATAGCGACCTCTGAACCCAATATGCATTGTTCCAATAGTCAACGCCTTCCTCAAAGTGGGTGATGTTTCCCATCAAAACAAGCCCTTCTGACAAAGTTATGTTGAATACGTAAAGGCCTTGCCCTTGCCATAAGCAGACTCTATCCTTATATAGCGAAACTGGGATGGCAAGCAAATTCTTAGACCTATCAAAGAGGAATGCCTTATGATCTGAAAGAACTTGCGTGTCCGACCAATCATATTTGAAGGCATATGAGTCAATTTCGACTGGAGAGCTTACGTTGGAAACATTAAAGATTGAAATTTTAACGTTGTTTGTTTCGTCTTTGCCAATTCCTATTAAATGGTTTTCATCGTATGGATGCAGATAGCTTGTGAAACCGGGAATTTTGAGGTATCCTAAAACTTTTGGTTCAAGCGGGTTTTCAACATCAATCACGAAGAACGGGTCTCTGCGCACAACGGATGTGGAGAGGTAGCAGCGGCTCCCAATGAATCTGGCAGAATGTATGGCTTCGCCTGGCGCAATATCTTCTAACTTTCCTACGATGGTTAAGTTCATGTCTAAAATGTATACGTTGTTTTGGGTTGTGTCGCCCAATCTGGTTGTTGTAGCAACCCTGAAATAACCGTTAAACTCGTCCATCGAAAATTGATTTAACACGCGTCCGGGCAATGTGCCTTTTGCCTCTGGATTAATGCTACTGTTTTCTATGCGCACCCGATAGATTGCTGCATTTCCATTCCATTCTTGAAACGTTATGTAAATATTATTTAACGATGCGTACATGATGCTTGTGCCACCCATCATTATTGTTGTATAAGTTGGTTCTTCCGCAGCGTCCCTCATATTAATGGCAACTATTGTCACATATTGATAGTAATCGTCAGCGGAGTCAACGTAGTAAATTTTTGAAGCGTCAACTTCTTTAACTTCGTCTTTCAAGTATATTTTGGGGAGAATAACAGTGTCGTAAATAACGTAGGCTGGCTGTCCAACAACAAGATATAAGTAATTGCCTATCATTCTAGAATTGAAGTAGCTTCCAGTCATTGTGAAGTTTTTTAGAAGCTGCGGCTCTGACTTGTTTGAAACATCATACACTTCAACAAACGTTTTCACGTCAATTATGTAAGTTCGGTAAACCTCAGGAAACTTGTATTTGCATCCCAAAACTGCCAGTCTTTCGCTGTCTGGACTTACAAAAATTCCGCAAATACTTGTGTCATTAAATGTTAATTTTGAAATTATTTTTGCCTCTTCAACCGGGCAAGCCTCTAAAATGAAGATGTTGTTATTTGAAACTGTGTAGATATATTTTCCATCTGTCTTAACAATGTCGGCTTCGTCGACACCAGCAACCTGAATGTTTGTAGTAGAATATTTCAACTCAATCGTAGCGGGCGTCTCCCACACACCCTGGGAGGTGAAATATCCAAGTTGGGAAGATTCGATGGCTGATCGCACCTGAAATTGTTGAATGTCAAAAGGCCCCAAAAACACAAATGGTCCCTGAATTTTGGAATTCGCTGTTAGAAAATCCAAGATTTCTTCTTCTCCGGAAAACGTTCTAAAAATGTTTGATGATGGTTGTGTTGTCTTTGTGGGGGCTATTCCAAGATTATAGCATATTGTTCCCAACACAATTGCTAGTAGAACTGCAACAATTCCGTAAATTTGTGCGCGCCTTTTTATCTCATTCTGCATTAAACTGGTCACCAATAAAACAGTGTGGCAACATGATATTTTATGCTAATCCTTAGTACAATTTGTCTAATTCTTAGAACGGACGCAGAGACCATATGCGAAATGTTTCATACCAGAATACTGCCGAAACTATTATGCCAAATAAGATTATGAAGAGGCTTTCTCGCGTAAGGCCTTGCATAAAAACCGTCAAATAAATAATGTATAGTGCTGTTGAAAAGACGGCGTAAAAGAAGTATCTTGGAAATAGAAGCCTCCCCAACTTTACAAAGTGTTTCAACACTCCAATTTTAACCTCTTGAACTAAATAATAGCGCCCGCTTGTTTCTTGTTTTTGAACTAAGCCTAGTTCGCGCAATTGTTCAAGGTGATGTTGGGCAACGCTTGGACTGCTAAAATGTAGGGCTTTCTGAACTTCACGCGCGCTCATGGGATTGCCATTTTTTAAAAGAATCCAGTAGACCTTCCAAGCCTTCCCCCTCAGCGCATATTCAAATTTAACCTCGTCTTCAGAAGCCATTAAATGACACACGTCATTGATAAGTTTGGCATGCCACTTATTATTCTAATCCTTAGAACAACCAAAATATAGGCGATCTAAAGGCCTAAAACCCCAGCGAAAAAAGCCAAAAGCCCAAAGAAAAACCAGATAAGAATTATATTTTTGATTTTTTTGGAATTTTCTTTAGAGAAATCCCTTAAAAGCATTAGCGCCGAGGCAGCCAAGCCTATGTCAGTTATGATGACTGGGGGGATGAACCAGAAGGAAACTATGCCCAAAAACCATGGTGTTAGGCTTATGGCAACGGAAGAAAGGTAAAATGCGGAGGCAGCCACAGCGGCTTTTCCCTCTCCAAAGCGAACTGCCAAAGTCCTAACGCCTTGCCTTTTGTCTCCTTCGACATCCACTATTCCCTTTGTTATTTCTCTGCCAGTATTTGCAAGAAAAACCATGGAAACAAAAATTAGAGAGTTCAACTTTACATCGTTTAATATCGCAAGGCTGCCGTAAACGAAAGGTATTGACACACACGTGCTGACAAGAAAGTTGCCGAACAATCCCGTTCTTTTTCCAAAAGTCGTGTAGACTACAAAAATAATCCATGCAAATATTGAGGTTACAAAACATAGAACGTTTGTAAGAGCCGCGGCCAAAAACCCCAAAACCGTAAGGATGAGTGCAAAAATCAGTGCGTTTGTGGGCTTTATTAATCCGCTTGGTATGGGTCTTTTAGGTTCGTTTATAGCGTCTATCTCTCTATCATAATAATCGTTGATTGCCATAGAAGCAGCAGTAAGTGTGAACCCTGTAACGAATCCATAGGCAAGGCTTTGCCAAGATGCGCCCAACATGCCCGGGCTTGCAAGGGCGGCGCCCACTATAACGGCGAAGCCCATCATTAAACTGTTTATTGGACGCATTAAACGTACGTAACCGCTTAATTTACCCATAATTTCCAGCCTTTTTGTGGAACAAGTTGGCGGGATTGAGTATTTTTCGAAAGTTTAATAGGATTAATACATTTAAAATCATTTTAAAGTTTGTTGGTGACAAACTTTTGAATGGCAATTACACGCCAGAAAAGCTAAGAGTCATAATTCCGGTTGGTGGCATTGCTAAACGTCTGCTACCACTTACTGCAGAAACAAGTAAGGCGTGCCTCCGCATTTTAAACAGACCATTAATAGAGTTTTCGCTTCTATCCCTTGCTCAGCAAGGCATTCGAAACTTCATTTTCGGAGTTAAGGGCTACACAAACTATAGGGATTTACATGATTATTTTGAGTCTGGCTATGGATTCTCAGCAAAGTATGGAATTAAGCCCCGCATCCACATAAAATATCAGCCAAACGTGGACGACTTGGGAAGCGCAGACTCCGCTAGAATAAACATGGAATATTATGACATTAAGGACCCGGTTTTCGCCGTTCAAGGCGACAATATTTTTGATGTAAGCGTGAAAGAGCTTATAGAATTTCATCAGAAAAAGGGCGCAATTATGACAATAGCGTTACGAGAGGTTCAAAACGTTGAAGGCTACGGCATAGCCGACATAGACAAGGATATGAGAATTTTAAGATTTGTTGAAAAGCCAACGCCAAAAGAGGCGCCATCCAACCTTGCCAACACAGGCTTATACATGGTTTCGCCGGAAATAAGAAAAATATTCAGGGAGAAAGGAGTTAAAAGGCTGATGCGAGAGAGAAAACGCCTAGACTTTGGCTATGATTTCATACCATACGTAATTTCAACAGGAAGACCAGTTTATGGTTATACTTTAAAAGGCTGCTGGTATGATGTTGGAACCCCAAAACGTTATTTAGAAGCCATGCATGACATGCTTAACGGCCACTTCCCATCCCTAACAGACTTTGGGGGACGAATAAGCGAAGAGAAAAGAATATGGGTTCAAGGGGAAAGCGCAGAATCGCTTAGACGAAGAAAAGAAATTTTGAAGAAAATTAAGGAGGGGAAGATTGAGATAGAAGGTTCTGTTTTGATTGGAAGACACTGCCAAATAAGTGATGGCGTAAGGATATTTAACTCTTGCATAGACAATTACATAAAAATTGGCAAAGGAGCAATCATAGAAAACTCCGCCGTCATGGACAGGGTAATAATTGGTGAAAAAGCAGAGATAAAAGAAAGCATTGTAGGAAGGCACGTCACAATCCAGTCAAGCTCCAAAAAACAGACCAAAATAGGTTCAATTTCAGTAATCGCCGACGACGTAACAATTGCTTATGGCAGTAGGCTAACAGCAACAAAAATATATCCACACCAATACGTTAAGGGAGAATTTGTAAACCAAACATTGATGCCGGGCTAGTTGTGGACATAAACTTATTAGAAATCAGAAAGAAAACTGTTCTGGTAAAAGAATATTTAAACAGCCTAGAGCCACGGTTTCGAGAAAAATTTCTAATGAGAAAACAAACATACATGCTAAGTCAAGAGGCAGTCAACTCACTTAGGCAACTCACAGAAAAGTATGTAATAGTCGCCTTTTCAGCAGAACGGTGCAAAGACTGCGCCCAACACATTCCAGTTTTAGCCCTAATCTCTGAAGCAACGGGTTTAGAAGTTAGGATCTTCGGTGGTTTAAAGAAAGACCCCTTAAGCCAAACTAGAAAATGGAGAATCCCGCCCTCACCGCCTGAAGTTGAAACTTTCAACGTGAACAAAATTCCACTTATAATAATTTTTGACATGGGAGGAAAAGAAGTTGGAAGAATAGTTGAAAGTCCTAAAGTGAAACCGACTCTCGAGGAAGAACTATTATTCCATATGGGAGAAATCAAGCTTTAAACACTGCTAAATTTTGGGGAATAATTATTGTTTTGTGGCGAAACTTTCCGGATTTTCAACGATGGTCAATTTTCCATTCGAGATAATTATTAGAAACAATTATCTCAGCCCATGACGAACATTCTATTGCACATTTTTTCATTTATGCTTATTTTTTTTTGGACATTTGTCTAATAATTAGTAAAATATCTTTATATACTCTTGGATTTAATTATATTTTTGGAACACGTGAAAAATCTGGTGATGTAAGTGGGCAGAAGATGTATAGATTTAGAATGTCCTTATTTAGCTGACGATGGAACATGCCTACTTTCAGAAAACGAACTCAAATGGAAATGCCGAGCAATAGAACGGGCGGGGCATGAAGAGAGGGACGAATGGTTTTACGAGTTTTACAAAGATTTTGTAAGGGAACAATTAAGGTCACTCGCCGTTTTAGAATAAAGACAAAATTTGCAGGACATCACATTGAAGTTAAAATTAGACATTAAATGGTTTATCTTCAAAGAATCTTGAAACATCAATTTTGAAGAAGCTTAGAAAAAGCCTGAATCATGCCTTAAACCATTTGAACATTAAATATCTAATTCTCTCCTCTTCCAAGTCGGGTACTGCAATAATGAACCTTTTTCGAACGGTTGTTGCAAGTCTCCCAGCCTTAACAATTTCAGTTGCCGTTATCTCTGATTTAGCACTTTTAACAGAAACCATATATGGCGCATGTTCAATGCCGGGTCCATGCTTATATACGGCGAAGTCGCATCCGAACTTTATTCCAGGAGTAACAATTAAACCACTTTCACGCAAATCACGGTAAACAGCATATTTGTCATTAAATTCCTCGTACAGCTCCTTCGTTTTTTGTCTAAGCCTTTTTAAGCTTACCTTCCTTTTTTCCGGGCCTTCGTAGACTGTTATTATGCCCTTTTCAGCTAGGTATAGGCCTTCCATTAAATCTAGGATTAATGGAACCTTAAATTCTGGAATTTTTGGTTTTGGTATTCCGAGGGGCTTTCCATAGAAACCCATTTTGTAGAGTTCGGAACCATCTTTTGAATTCCACACGACCAAAAAGTTTTCGATAAACTCAACAGGAATTTTATTCGCCATCTGTTTCCGCCTACATTATGAAGGACAATATTCGGGCAGCGTCCGCAGCATCCTCTGCTTTGTCAGCTGAATCCTCAAGAAGCTGTAAAATGTCCCTCAAAAGGATTAAAGCTGGAAGCTCAAGTTTAGTGTTCAAAAGTTTTATTTCCAATGCGCGGTATAGTTCATCGACGGTTCTTTCGGCTATCTCCACGTCCTTGGCTTTTTCCATGGCCTTTGCCGAACCATAACTTAGGATCATGGCTGTTTCCCTAAGTTTGAGAACTGTTTCCAAGACGCTTTCTGAAAGTTTTAGCAAGTCCTTTTTTATTGCTGCTGGAACATTCCAATTATGCTCCATTATTTCAACAATTCTAAAGGCTATGCCCTCGCTGAAGTCGGCAATTTCGCTTGTCAAGTTTGTGAACCTCAAGAAGTCCTCCCTACTATATAGGATGGCCCCGATTTCAGCCAGCTCCTGCGAAACTAGTCGTCTAGCCCTATCTACTTCGTCTTCCGCGCTTCTTATTTCAAGGAAGAGTTGCTTTGCTTTCTCCTTATCATTGTTTATGAAGCATTCTATTATCTGCGGAATTTTTCTCGTCAGCTCTAACACTTTTCTGAGATGATCTTGACAGACGCTTAGGGCTCTCCTTTTCACTCGTTCTTCCGTTTCCGCTGGCAGTACCAAGCTTTTCACCCGCAAAATCTATTCGGTTTTCCCGTTAGTAAGTATGCTTAAGTATTAAAAAAGATAACGAAAGTTTAGCTTTCAAAAGGCTTGCCTAAATCTTCAAAATTGATTTTCCACCTAAAATACTTGTGCAGTAGCTCTGGCAAATCTTCAATTTTGCTTCTGACCTGTTTCCATGTGTCGCGGTCGCGGATGGTGATGGTGTTATCCTCTAGAGTTTGGTAATCCACGGTTATGCATAAGGGCACGCCTATCTCATCTGCCCGTGCATACCTTCGTCCTATAGAACCAGCCTCGTCATATTCTGCCACAAACCCCTCATTAATAAGCGTATTATACAGTTCAAGCGCTTTTTCGGGCAGTCCATCTTTGCTGACAAGCGGGTAAACGCCGACTTGTATTGGCGCGATGTCTCTTGGAAAACGGAGTACTACACGGTCTTCTTTGGTGTGGTAGGCATATTCCAAAGCCACGTAAACAAGCCTGTCGGAACCGAAACTTGGTTCAACAACGTGTGGAATAAAGCGTCTGCCCCGTTCAAGAAGCTTTTCTTGTTTAATTTCTACATGTTCTGGCAGAACTTTGTATTTTCCAAGCATATGATAGCCATTCTTTTCAAATGAGCTTTTGACCTCTTTTGGGTCTGCTTTGGAAATTATTTCAGCAACCTTTGCTGCTTCAGCCTTAAATGCTGGCCCAAGCCTAGCCATTATTGGCTTTATGGTTAACTGTTCTCTTTCAATTGGTTTTTCATATTCTTTGTAAACTCGCATGTCTTGGCCACTGAATTCCATATGCCTTTTCAAATCGTAATCCGTTCGGTAAGCGTGGCCTGAAACTTCCACCCAACCCCAACGTTCAACATAAACTTGCTGGTCGAAACTTTGAAGGGAGTAATGCGCCCTTTCCCACGGAAACTTTTCTATAAACCTCTGTTTTTCTTCTGGAACACCTAAGTCAACCAAAAGTTTTTTGGCATAAGCCATAAAAACCGCCTGCCATTCAGCCTTAATATAACCTTTATTTAGGGCCTCCTTGACGGAAACTTCTGTTATTTCCTCGAAGCCGCGCAGTCTGTTCTCAGCCAAAAGAAGCCTCAATTTTTCGTCTTTAACAGTCTCCATTAAGAAGCAGTCTGGCTCTTCAGGGTCGAAGAAAAATTCCAAATCCATTATTGTGAATTCCCTTAGCCTTATGAGGCTCTGTCTGGGTGAAATCTCATTCCTTAGGGCATGACCTATTTGTAAGACTCCGAAAGGAAGTTTTTCCCTTGCCATCTCATAGAAACGTTTGAACTCAACGAATATTCCCTGCGCGGCTTCGGGTCTGCCATAACCAACAGCCTCAGAATACGGGCCGATTGTTGTTTTGAACATTGTTAAGAAAAGTTTAGGTTCGCCGAAGGCCCCCCCACATTCCGGACAGCCAATGTTATGTTTTTCTAATGCTTCCTTAATCTCTGTTAGACTGAGTTTTTCAGACTCTGCCTCGCTCATGTTCAGAGACTCTTGAAGCAAATGGTCGGCACGGAATCTCTTTCCGCATTTTTGGCATTCAATCATCGGTTCCTTAAAGTGGTCTACGTGGCCAGAGGCCTCAAAAACCCTCTCAGGCGCAATTATTGGGGATTCCGTCTCCAAAATCCCGAGTTTATTTACAAAAAGTTCCCTAAACTTTTTTTCAATGTTTTGCTTCAGCCTTGTGCCTAATGGACCGTAGGTTGCAAACCCAGCAACCCCACCGTATATTTCGTAGGACTGCCAAAAGAAACCTCTGCGGCGTGCAAGCTCATTAATTAAAGTGAATTTGTCTGGAGTTTTGTTTTTGTCCAATTATTTTAGCCTCTTTTGGTTGTGTGGTGTTGAAAGATTTGTAGGTTTGCTTAATAATAAATTTTCATGCAAATTCTTATTAGAGTGCCCACCAAATATAATATGAGCTTTACTGGCTTGTGAAGCCGGCATAAACTGCTTTCTTTGCTCGCTGGTGAAGTTCAGCTCCGACGCTGGAGCATATAAAATAAAAGTGTTGGAGGTGAAAATACATGGTTAAATTCTATGTAAAGTGGCAGCTTGAAACGACAAACGTGCCCGTTGACGCTGAGCAGAGGGCTCAAGCTTGGTTATCGATGTTGGAAATGGTTAAGGCAGACTTAAAAGCGGGTTTAACAAAAGATTGGGGAATGGCTGCTGGAGGAGATTGTGGATACTCGATTAGCGAAGCGGCAAATGAAGAGGAACTTTTCACTCGCTTGCTTAAATGGATGCCTTACGTTCACTTTGATGTGACGCCCGTGTTAACCGTTGACCAAACCATAGAATCAATTAAAAAGGCCGTGGCTGCAGCACAAAGGTAAATCTTAAACCCTTTAATCAGTTCTATCTTCCTTTTTGGACAATAACAAAACCTATCAGTCAAATGCTTTTATCCTGCTTTAGATTTTGCAGAAGTCTTTCCCTCTCTTTTTCATCTAGTTCTTGTAGGGTTTTCCAAGAGCCCAAACTAAACGTTTTTTCCGCTTTTTCTCCAATCGGGCATAGGTTGAAGCAGTAGCCGCAGAACATAACATTTCTACTTGTTTTTTCTCGAATTTTCTGAATGAATTGGATGCATCTATCCCTATTGAATCCTTTTGGCGGTGGCAATTTTTCATCTATGGCTTTTGCCGGGCAGAGGTTAACGCACAGCTTGCACTTTTCGCATGGATTGAAGTCTTTTAATGGTGTGTCTGGCTTTATTCTGGCGTCTGTTAAGACCACGCCAATTTCTACTCTTGGACCGTACTGTGGCGTTATTAATATGCTTGGTCTCCCGAAAACTCCTAATCCAGCTTCGTATGCGGCTAATTTGTAGGATAGGCGGGCGATTCTCTGCTTTTCATCCCTGTAGCCGCGTGGAACAATAGCTTCGTAGCCCTTGCCTCTTAGAAAGTCTGCGAGTTCTTGGGAAACCCAGTTTCGGTAAATGACGAGTATTCTTGACTCAACATTGCCCCTTTGACAGTAGTTAAGTGTGGTGTAATAATCTAGTCCAACGTGTAAAGCGAAGGCAATTACTGAATTGCAGTTTTCCATAATGTCTTTGGGGTGACAACCTTCTTTTGCCATTTCAAATCCATGTTTTGGGTCGGCAACTCCAACTTTAAAAGCGCCGAGGCTTGAGAGGAACTCTTCTATTTCGCCTTTCAGATTCATAGGGTTATTACCAACTTTTAAGTGTTCAGAAACCTTCACTTCTTGTATTTCTCCACGCTCATCTATTTCGAATTCCAGCAGGGCACGGTCGGTTACGTTTTTTCTGCTATTAAATTCTTTTCTACATTTTCCACATTCAATGTCTGACTCCATCTCCACAACATACCATGAAGCCTCCATGTAGAAGTGCCCGCAATATGGACAGCGTATAACGGCCACATCCAACCAAGATTTCATTTTTATTCTCCGTTTAGGCTATATGGCAGCATAGCATTTTATAAGACAATCGGGAAATTAAGAGTGCTGGCAAGGTGTTAAACTTTGGCGACAATAAAAGTTGCTTTGGCAGGTGTTGGAAATTGTGCTTCCGCATTAGTTCAAGGTTTGCAATATTATGGCAACTGCAAAAACGAGGACGAATGCATTGGACTGCGCCACCTCATTTTAGGCGGTTTCCACCCAAAAGACATTAAAATTGTTGCAGCCTTCGACATCGACAAGCGCAAAGTTGGAAAAGATTTATCGCAAGCAATTTTCGCACAGCCAAACAACGCCCCAAAAATCGTTGATGTCCCAGTCTATGGTGTCACAGTTCAGAAAGGCCCGGTTTTAGACGGTGTCGGAGAGTATACGAAAAATGTTGTGCAAATAAGCGATGAAAAAGAAGTTAATATTGCAAAAGCATTGGAAGAAAGCGACGCCGAAATCCTTTTGGATTTGCTTCCAAGCGGGGCTGCAAAAGCCTCTCAATTTTATGCGGAACAAGCATTAAAAGCTGGATGCGCCTTCATAAATGCCACTCCAACATTTATCGCCAGCGACCATTCATGGACAAAACTCTTTGAAGAAGCTAAACTGCCGCTTGTCGGAGACGACTTAGTCGACCAAGTTGGCGCAACAACATTACATAAAACTTTGTTGAAACTTTTGTCTGCACATGGCGTGCGTATAACTGAAACTTATCAGTTGGACGTTGGCGGGGGCACCGAATCGTTAGATACTTTGGAGAGGACTAGGGAGGTTAAGCGCATTGTTAAGACAAAAAGTGTTGAAGCTGCCCTACCCTATAGGGCTGAGGTTGTGGCGGGTTCAACGGATTATGTGGATTTTCTCCAAAACAAACGTGACAGCTACTTTTGGGTTAAGGGAGTGTATTTTTGCAATACCCCTATGCAAATAGATTTAAAACTATCAACAGTTGACGCCCCAAACGCGGGTTCAGTGCTTTTCGATGTTATAAGGGCTGTAAAAATAGCCTTAAACCGAAAGCTTGGAGGAGCAATTCTACCAATCTGCGCCTACGCCTTCAAGCATCCACCCAAGCTAATGCCACTGGAAACAGCGGAAAAAATGTTTGCAGAATTTATCATCGAACACTAAGCTCCTCAAGCTCTCTCATGATTTTCTGTTTCACACCGCTCCGCCCCATTTTCTCTTTAAGAAGCGCTATAGTCCTCACAGGTGTTGGATCAACTTTTCTCAGAACAGCCAAATAAACACTTGCGAAATCGCCTACACAAATGGCGGACAGCATTTTAGCCATTTTACTTTCGCCTCTGCTCCAAACCTCAAAAAAATTGATGTGGCTTTCGGAAATCAGTTCTTTAGTTGCTTCAATCCTATGCCTCATTTCCTCTGTCTCGCCTTCGCTCCTAATAAAGATTAGAGAAAAATGTCTGACAAATTCTTTCGCTTCTTCCCAGCCGACGACCTCGTTGTGGTTTAGTTCTGGAAAGGATTCCCATTTTGATGGAATTTTGCTATTTTCATTAAACTGTTGCTTAAAACGTTGGGCAACTGATCGAAAAATACCAAAACCATATACAACGGGAATTGTTCCAAGAATATTGAAAGCCAAATTCTTAGAAAAATTGGAGTCAAAAGGCTTGAACGGCGAATTTTCTGCACAAACATCTTCCAAAACACGTATGGCTTCGGAAATTTCCCCCTCAAGATTTGCCACCAAGCCAAGTTTCTCCAAAAATATTGGTATAGGCATAAACAAGTAGGGTAGAGCGGCTCTTGGCGGTATTTCAGAAGGAACGCGCAAGTAAGGAACGTCAAACTTTTCAGCGAATTTGAGAAGTGCGCCCCCGGAACTTACGCAAATAATCATGCAACGGCGCTTTTTTGCATCGAGGAGGCAGCTGAGAGATTCTTCGGTTTCTCCTGAATAACTTAAAATAAGCGCTAGCGTTTCCTTGTTTGCGTATGCAGGCAGCGAGTATTCCCTGCAAACTTCTATTGGAACTTTTATTTGATCCCTAGCCCAATCTTTTAGAAGTTCTCCGCTTATTGCGGAGCCTCCCATGCCAGCCACGATGAGATTTTTGGGCTTAGGGTAATCAATTGAGACATTATCAGCTAATTTTGAGGCTTTCTCATAGTGCTTGGGAGCCTCAACACAAAATGAAAGCATATCGCTTTTGTCCACTCTTTTAATCTCTTCTAATCTGTCCAAAATCAGCGTCTTCGGCAACTCTTTTGTCCCCAATCAATACAGTGCTTTCATTTATATTATAGTTTGTTTAAAAAGCATGTAGCAGTTGTCTACGGAGTGTTTTGATGAAAATTGGAAGTTAAAAAAGGAAGGCTGTGCATTGCTATTCCCGCTTCAGTTGTTTCTGACACACCCCATCTCCGCGAAAAGACAGCAAAAATTGGTTTAATTGGGAGGGCGACAGCAATATTTAGGGTTGATGAAATCATAGTTTATAGGGATGAACCTAACATCGACCAAACAGCCGACATAAACCTAATCAAAACCTTATTGGCTTACATGGAAACACCCCAATACTTAAGAAAAAGACTTTTTGGGCTTAAACCAGAACTTCGATACGTCGGAATTTTGCCACCACTACGAACACCACATCACCCATTGGAGCGCAGAGTAAAAGATTTGATGGTTGGGGAGTACCGCGAGGGTTTTACATTGGCGAAAACGCGGGAGGGCATGCTTGTAGACGTTGGAGTTGAAAGGCCAGCTTTATTGCGAGATAAAAGCGTACGTGTTGGCGAAAGGGTCACCGTGAAAATAATAAATGTAGATAAAAATGTTGAAGCTGAGTTAGCGAATCGAAGTCAAATAAAAGATTATTGGGGCTACACTGTTAGAACAGAAAACTGCTCATTTTATAGAATCGCGAGAGATAAAAAATTTGATTTGACCATTGCAACTTCCAAGCATGGTACGCCCTTCAGTCAAGTCGCAGCGAAAATTGCTGAGAGCTGGAGAAAAGCGAAAAATATTCTTGTACTGTTTGGGGCTCCAACGCAAGGGCTCTTTGAAATGGCTAAGAGGGAAGGATTAAATTTACAAGATGTTGTAGATTTTGTTGTAAACACTATTCCAATGCAGGGCACGGAAACAGTCCGCACTGAAGAGGCAATTTTTGCCACGTTAGCCATTTTTAACCTACATTTCAATTTTAATGTTTAAATGTTTGATTTGCTTATTGTGGCTTATGCATTTCGACGTCGCCATGCCCATCGCGCTTTTTGCAGTAGCTTTGGTAGCAGTGCTTTTAGAGGAGAAGGTTGGAGAAAAGTTAAAAAGTACCTTAGAAAAGCGTGAGCTCAGTGTTTGGGACGCCATATTAATTGTTGCAGCAATAAGCGCTATGGTTTTTGTTGTAGCTTGGAAGGGCGCTGGGGCAATGATCATGCTAATGTTCCTGTTCTCATACTCCATGCTGCTCTTCACTTTCACATATGCATTTTCGAATTTCTCCAAAATTAGAGCCCAAATATTTTGTTTAATATTCATTTTAGCCAGTTTCACAGCCGCAACTGCAAGCGCATTTAACATTGGCTTTGAAGGCGCTTCTGTTTATGGCGCCATATGTTTTTTTGGGTTAGGCTTTTTCGCGCTTGCATCACTGCTGCATGAAAAATATAGGAAAGGCGTGAAGGAACGTTGGTATTTGGCCATTCTTCCACCAGCCTTTTTCGTTTGCATATACCTATTTTTCAGCGGTTTTCTTACGGGATCCATGCATCCTCTATGGGATCCGTACCTCCTAGACGTTTTCGGAATAATCTTTGCAGTTTTGATAATTCTTTACATTGGAAGTTTATTTACGTGGAAAGCAACGATAGTCTTTGCTGTGCTCCTCACAGTTGTAGATATTATCCTTGTTTTGGTTTCCGGCGTCATGGTCTCAGCGGCAAAACAAACTTACGGCTTGGGGCTCCCGGTGCTCATCAAGCTTCCAGTCTTTCCCCTAGTAATAACAGAGCAAGGCATGCAATACATGCTCTTGGGTTTGGGAGACTTTTTCTTTACTGGCCTCCTCGCCATACAAACCCATAAAAGGTTTGGTAAACGTCTTGGCGTTTTTTCGGTTGCTGCAATGGCCATATCATTTTTTGTTTTCGAAACTTTCCTTCTTGTTTATAGGCTTGGACCCTTTCCAGGCACTTTAATGATTATTTGCGGTTGGGCTCCCATAGTCCTCTTTAACAGCTTAAAAAAGGTGTTTTTCGGTTAGAAATGGTTCTCCTCCAACCCCGCTTACCAAGACATCTTTAAATCCCATTTTGTGGAGAATTTTGGCAATGGTTTCCGCATTCTCTTTGTAAGTGTTTATGAATACGGATGGCCCGGTATCTATTGAATACCATGCTGGAATTCCATCTTCTCTTAACTTAATAACAGTCTTCATTATGCGGATGGTTTCCGGCTCCCACAATATCATGCGCGACTTTCCAGTCATTGTTATTGCATGGAGATTTAAAGTGTCTTCTTCGGCAAGCTTTCCTATAACCTTTGTTTCGCCCCTTTCAATGGCTTTCTTCATCCCTTCAATTAAAATTTCAATGTTTTTTAATCTCGCCCTAAACAAAGGCGAGCTGAGAACTTCGGCGTGGGCTTCATCCGTTTTTACAGCGGAGTGAATCGGCACAATAACCATTGAAAAATCTATGTTTTGTGGATATTGCAAAGGCTCGGCATAGGATAAGCCATCCTTATTTGCATACCATATGGCGAAGCCTCCAGCCAAACTTCTAGTCGAAGAACCAGCACCCAACCTAACTATTTGAGAAAGAGAAACCCTTTCAAGATTTAGTCCAAGGGCATGAGCTGCCGCTACGCCTAGGGCTGCAAAACCAGAAGCAGAAAAACCTAGGCCCTTTCCAATTTTAAGGCTGTTTTCGGAAACAACCCTAAATTTGCCTGAAAAATTCGCTAACCTCTTTAATTTATCCAAAATTATTTCGATTCTTGCCCTATCGTTCTCGGATGGTTCCGCACCGTTAATTATTATTTCATTCCTTCGCAGCGTGTCCGTTGCTTCAACGGTTGTCGTTGTAGTGAGGGCTTTTATGCATACGGATATGCTGTCATGATATGGGATTCTTTGTTTAGGCTTTTTAAGCCCATGATATTTTATCAAGCCTTGTATTGGATGCGCTACTGCTGTGGCCTTCAAGCATAACATCCTCTAGGCTATGGTGATTGCCAGCTTACTAAATTATTGTAAAAGAGAGTTGTTTAAAAGATGTTAGCCGAATAGGGCGCCCAATCCTTCAAGCGCAGCTTCTTCTTTGGCTTTCTCTTCTTCCTCTTTCTTTTTCTTCTCTTCTTCTTTCGGCTTGGCCTCTGCTGCTGGTGCGGTGGACTGTGGAGCGGCTGCTGGAGCTGCCATTATTGTTGGGGCAGATTTTATTGCTTCATCAATGTTGACCTCGGCTAGAGAGGCTACTAAAGCCTTTACTCTTACAGCATCAACGTTTATGCCTGCAGCTGTCAAAACTTGTGTTAGGTTTTCTTCATTTATCTGTTTTCCAGCTTTGTGAAGGAGCATTGCGGCGTAAATGTATTCCATACCCCTTTTTCACCTCATTCAAATATTTTAACTTTTCAGTTTCAATTGGGCTGAGCCTTTCCTTCAATGGCAGACACTCTACTATTTAAACTTAACATCTCCATATGCGCTTTTCTAATCAAGTCCACAATCGTTTCTTTCGTCGGAATCGCAGCGTTTAATGCTAGCGCATGCGCTTCTTGGTAGGCCATTTGCAAGAGAATTTTTATGTTTTCCATTGTTGGGTAAGCTATGTTTAGCGATAGTGCGAGTGCGTTGGTATGGGCTGTTTCAATGTCACTTTTTGTTTTGTTTATATCTATTTGAAGTTGGTCCTGCGTTATTATGAGGCCGTCGTCGTAAATGACCCTCATGATAAGCCCTGCCTCAACTGGTTTTATTCCAAGTTTAGAAAGAACGCTTGCAAGTCTTTCTGAAATGACATCTCCTTTTCTGGCAACCAACGTGTCCTTTGTTATCCAAACGCTTCCAGCCTCTATTCTCGTTGGCAAACCCACAGAATTAAGCTGGCTGATTATTGGCCCTGGGGGCTGTCCGGTGTTTCCGGCCGGGACTATAACGTCAAAGGATGCTACGTCGCCGGCTTTCGCCGTTGTCTTAACCTTTCCTTTTTCGAGGATTAGGGCAAGCTTAAATGGGTTTAGGTTTGTGAATAGGAATATGTTTGAACCGGTCAAGTGCTCCTCAAGTTTTGCCAACCCCGGCTTATCGCTGCATTTTTGGATAGCTATTTTCATCAAAGTGTTTTTAATAACCCTCATGTGCACTTTGTCCGCCAAATTTTTCTTAAGCTCTTGCAGCTGGGCTGCTCTGACTTTCTGCAGGCTGGCTATTCCTATAGCCTTATACTGTTTTATTAGCTGGATTATCTCTTCAACTTCATCGATTTTTTCTTGTAGTACTTGTTGGGACGGCATTGTTAATCATCCTACGGTTTAATTTTTACTGGTTTGCCCATTGAAGTTTTAATGTAGGCTAATTTGATATTCTTCATTCCCTTTTTAAGTTTCCCTTCAATTGACCTCAAAACTGCTTGAATGTTTTCGGCTATTTCCTCTTCCTTCATCCCCTCAGTTCCAACACGACACTGGAGAACTGGCTGGTTACGCATTCTCACCATAACCGTTTTTCGATGCTTAGCAATCAAGCTTGCTATGTCTGCGGTTGGCGGCACTGGAATTGGCATTTTGCCCCTTGGGCCGAGAACTGGGCCCAAAACCTTGCCTACCAGAGGCATTAGAGGAGCCTCAGCGATGAAAAAGTTATATTCATTTGCGATTTTTCGCAGTTCACGTTTTTTGCCAGCTAAACCCTCCAAATCCGCCTTTTCCATAACTAAATCGGCATTCGCCCTTCTTGCTTTTAGGGCCAGCTCGCCAGAGGCAATAACACATATTTTATTTTGTTTTTCTGGGAGAAACGGCAGTTCAATAATTTCTTGAAGTTTACCCTCATGGGATTTCATGTCTATGTCTTTAAGGCTTATAATAAGCTCTACTGACTGAGTGAAATTTCTCTTTCCAGCCTTTTCTTTTGCTTCTTTAACAGCATCTAATATTATCTTTTGATCTAGTGGCATTTTAGGGGCCTCGTGCCAATGAGGAAATAAAACGGAATTATAAAAATATTCTTATCCTTCGCTCTTTTTAAATACTTCATCATGTACGCCTTGATCAATTTCCTTTTGTACCTCTCTGGGGTCTTTGCCTTCAACAGTCACGCCCATGCTAACGCAGCTACCCAAAATTTCCTTTACAGCCGCCTTCAAATTTCTAGCCAAAAGCTCTACACGCTTAACTTTTGCAATGCGAATAACCTGTTCAAGCGTGAGATTTCCAACTTTCTGCGTGCTCGGCGTTCCAGATCCCTTCTCTATTTTCAGTTCGCTTACGATCAAAGCTGATGTTGTGGGGGTTCCAACGCTGACTTCGAATTGCTTGGTTTCAGGGTCAACAGAAACCTTAACTGGAACTTTCATTCCAGCATAGTTTTTTGTAAGCTCGTTAATTTTGTTCACAACCATCATGACGTTAACGCCCAATGGGCCGAGGGCTGGGCCTAACGGCGGCCCAGCTGTTGCTTGTCCTCCGCTCACGAGCAGTTCAACAACTTTTTTCTCTCCCAATTTGTTAGCCTCCCGGAGTTTTTGCTTTTTCAACAAGTTTAACATAGTCTGAGTGGACTGTTATTGGCAAGGTGAAAGTTGCCTCCAACAATTCCAATGTGACTTCACCCTTCGACTTGTCAATTCTCGTTATTTTAGCTTTCATACCCTTAAAAGGCCCGCCCGTAACCTCGACAATGTCGTTTTCATTTAACTCCTCAATTACGGGCTTTCTGATAATGTATCTCTCAACGTCTGAAAAATCAACAACTCCTGGAACCCTTTGGCGCACATGTCTTATGCCAGCTATGGCTTCATCCACAAAATGTGGGCCGATGGCTTCCAAAAAAATGAATCCCTTAAGGGTTTCTGGGACAAGAATAGCCTTAATAGGTATTTTATTCAGCTCAACCCTTGCAGAAATAAGCTTGGCCACATTCCTTTCTTGGCCAGTTGTTGTTTTCACAGCAAAAATTTTCGTAGACTGCTCTTCCCCGCTTTTTCCCATAAATTTTCCTCTCTCAAGTTGCACCAGTAGTTCCCGGTTGTAGAATCGAAGCTAAAAGTTTAATGACAAAGCCTACAAGACCTATGGCGCCTATGCCGAGGAAACATATTTTTATAGATAGCCAAAGCTCACTTCTTCCTGGTTTTACAGCAAGCTTCAGTGTTTTCAAAGCTTGTTCAAGGAATGATTTTAATCCCATGGTTCACCGCAGACTCAACATTTCATTTGAACATAATAAACGTTACTATACTTTAAACCGCCATTCCTATTAACATTTCCTAAACTTCCTACAACAGCCTAAACCTTCTTAATGGACAAACCAATATCCTCAAGCATTGCAACAAGCCCTTGTTTATACTCGCCCCTTATTCCCTTCCAATCCAAAACGGCAAAATCTACCCTTTCCAAAGTTTTTTCAACACACTGCCTAACAATTTCCAAATCAACATATGAAAGCGCATACTTTGGGATTATGTGGCCAAAGGCTATCTCATTCTCTAACGCCATGCGCGTAAACTTCTCATTGTAGTGGGGGCCGCCAACACCAAGGGCAACTGAAGCCTTTGATTTTCCAAAAAGTGAAATGGCCTTCATCGCTGCATGAGCAACAACCTCAGCAGCTTTTAAATCACTCCATTGTTTTGGCGAGCTTCCCAACTCTACAAACATTGAAGGTGCATTTAAAGATGGCCCATGATGGGTACACTCGTAAGAAACTTCATAATCGAGTTGCAGTTCCCTCTTCAATTCCATCATTGTTTTTAAGGCATCTCTCATGGCATTTGCGGGAGAAAATGAAACTTTCCTCGGAAGCCCACCTTTGTCGGCCTTCCCCAAATTGCCCGGGGTGTGCACAGAAAGTGTTGGAGTTCCGCTTTCGCTACTGTGTCTGGAAACAAATATTATAAGCTCAGAACCCCCGCAAAAATCGTTTAAGTTTTGGGCATAAATGGATTCTTGATTCAAAGTCACAAGTTTAACAGCTTTACCATTAATCTCAGCCTCGTAAATTGGGTTTTCATCGAAAACTTCATTCGCCCTTCTAAACGGGTAGTTATTAAGAATTTGTTTTGCAATGTTTAAACTTGCAAGATCTCGGTTTGAGGCCACCAGTAATATTATGTTTTACGCCCCCACACATTTTGCAATAATAATGCTGGACTTTATGAAGCTACCGCTAAATAAAGAAGGCCTCGTCGAACAGCTCTTTCCAATCGGAAAATTTTATAGTTGTGAAATCGATGGTTTTGGTGAAAGGGTGGAAATATGCATTTAATCAACTTTAAAGAGTTATCCGGCCAACAGCTCATGGAAATAATTGACAAGGGAATAGAAGTAAAAAACAACCCGGAAAAGTATAGAGACTCCTTAAACGGCAGGTCTTTAGCCATGATTTTTCAAAAAACTTCCACTCGAACAAGGGTTTCTTTTGAGGTTGCCATGACTCAGCTCGGCGGTCACGCCCTATATATTGATTGGAGAACAACAAACTTCACGCTGGCAGACATTTACGATGAAACACAATATTTGTCGCGGAATGTCGACTGTATAATGGCAAGACTATTACGGAACTCGGACCTACAAATTATGGCCAAGGCCTCGCGTGTTCCAGTAATAAATGGATGCGACGAAAAATATCATCCAAGCCAAGCTATTGCCGACTTGATGACGATTAAGGAAAAGAAAGGAAGCTTAAAGGGCGTGAAGCTTGTTTATGTGGGCATACATAATAATGTTTGTAACTCGCTTATAGAAGGATGCACGAAAGTGGGCGTTAAAATAATAACTGTAACCCCAATCTTTAACGAGCCTTCTAGGGACGATGAAATCCTAGAAAACGCAAAGAAAACAGGGTTGTGGGAAACAACCTTAAACGTTAAAGATGCTGTGAAAGACGCTGATTTTGTTTACACGGACACGTGGGTTGACATGGAATTTTTCTTAGACCCAAAATATGCGGAGGAAAAGGAAAAACGCATTAAACTAATGATGCCCTACCAAATAAACAAAGAACTCTTGAAAGAAAGCAACGCCTACATAATGCATGATATGCCAATCCACCGAGGGTACGAAATCAGCTCAGACATAATAGAAAGCCCAAAATCAATAATTTATGAACAAAGCGAGAATAGGCTATACTCAGCCAAAGCAATACTACTAAAACTACTTGAAAAATGCTAAATCAAGTAAAATAGAGGAATCACAAACGCCAAACAAAAACGACTGGAACTACGTTGCCCCATGCGGGCTTTACTGCGGAGAATGCAAAGCCTTCCTCCTAAAAGAATGCGGTGGCTGCAGATCTGAAAAGGGCATAAGCAAAAATTACGTAATGCACTGCAAAATATACCAATGCGCCCGCAATAAAAATTTAAAAATTTGCTTAGAATGCGATGCATTTCCCTGCAAATTCTTCGACTTTTTCAAGGCTGAAAAACCTATGGATAGCTCTTGGTTTCTCGATGTCTGGAGCAACATGAAACAGATCAGAGAAGGCAGTTTAGAGAGTTTTCTTAAAACCAAAAAGGCATGGCTGAAGAGACGCTTGAGATGCGCCAACAAAAAGGGAATAAGATATTGTGATGAATGCAAAAGTTGGCCATGTGAGCTTTTGAAGAGACCTGTCCTAGTGCCGGCTGATCTCCAAAAATTTCGCGAGTTCATGGAGAAAATTTAGCATTTTCACTTCAGAATGATTTTCTTATTTTTATGAAAAATTTTAATGCCCCTAGAATCCATTACTCGCCCTATCTGCTCTGCTTGCACGCCACTCTTGTTAAGGAAATCCAACGCCTCATCTTTATAGTGTTTTTCCACTATGACAGCAAAACCCCATCCCATATTAAAAGTCTTAAACATTTCATCATCCGTAACTTTCCAGCCAAGCTCGGAGGCGGTTCTCTGAATCAAATCAAAAATTGGTTGGGGCTTAAAATTATCAAATTGAAATCCTATGCCCTTCGAAAACTTGGCTATACGCTCAAACTTAAGATAAGCATCACCGGTTATGTGCACAGCCGCCTTAACCCTAACACGCTCCTTTAAGCCGAGAAGCGGCCTAACATATATTTTAGTAGGTTCCAGAACATCATAAACAAGCTCCCTTTCCAAACCATCTGGAATATCATAAGCCTCATACTTTCCACCCCAAACCTTAAACAAAATTTTCCTTGCAAGCGAAACACCATTGCTGTGAATCCCGGAGCTCCTCAAACCAATAATAACATCGCCACTTTGAACATCATTGCCAAAAATAACCTCCTCCCTCCTAACTTCGCCAACAGAAGCAAAAACCATGTCAAAACCCTTACCCTCAACCAACCCATTAATCAACTCTGCAACATCACCTATTTCTCCGCCGGGCACAACACATCCGGCGTCAGCAGCTCCTCTTACTATACCTTTCATCCACTCCCTAATCAAATTTGGATCAGAAACTTGCGCATGAATATTGTCCACAACAGCCAACGGTCTAGCACCCGACCGAATGACATCATTTACAGCCATAGCCACCCCATCAACACCTATAGTATCATATTTGTCAGCCAATTGGGCAACAAGCACTTTTGTACCAACGCCTTCAATAACAAGATCTAAATAACGATCAGCCCCTAAAGGGAAAATGTTCCCATACGGCAATTGCAAAACTTTGCCATAAAAGCTAAAATTGTAAGTCTTCTTTAAAAGCTGCAGTTCCCTTTTAGATTTAGCCCTCAGCCGTCTATCAACACCAGCCTCAGCATAAGTAAGTTTTTTAGGCAACACACTTCCCTATTTCGCATATACAATTATCAGAAAATAACAATTTTGCTAATAGAATAGTTAAGCCAAAGCTGTGAGCCTACGAAACTACTTTACATTCTTTATAAACTAAATTAACCTGTCTATTCTGGGGAAAAGCATTCAGCAACATATCCCGCAAAATTTCATACTGTCTCAAGAAAAGAAGCCCCTTCTCGCAAGCTTTGTAAAAGATCTTACCATCATTTGCGTAAATTTCTATAAACCCAATTCTCGCCAAAACCTCCAAGTATTTCCTAAGCTGAGAATAATTAACATTAGCATATTTCATAAGGGAATACCTCGCGTTCTTGCCATTTCTGATGCCTTCAAGTATTAAAGCGATTAAATCGATGTGACTCCTATACTTTTTATGAAGTGATAAACAAACAGAGTTTAGTTCCCTACCATTCTTCAGCATATTAACACACAAAAACATAATACTTATTGAAAAAATTAGGAATTTTTTCCATAGAAAACATTGAAAAACATAATATTTAAGCGGAGCATTTTTATTCTTTCAACTGAAACAATTGAAAAGGGAGAAGGGAGGAGATGTCTCACCAACAAAAGCTAACACCTGATGAAATACGGTTATTACATGAATCTCTAAACTCTAACTATAGAGTTGGGAATATACGCTTACGAGAAGGTGAATACCAATATGAATTTGCAAAAGTAATAGCCTCTTTTCAACTTGAACTACGTTTTCCAGACGTCAAAGATATCATTAGAAGGTTGTATGGAGAAGAAAAGGCAGAGGATATCCAATTTATCCGAAAAGTTCAAACAATCTTGAAAAAGATGGAGAAAGCCAACGTAATTAAAATCCTGCCCAAAAGGAGACCTTGGGAACTACAAAGGTATGCGCTTCTAAGCTTCAAGTTTCAGGACAGCGAAAAAAACTTTGTAACTTTTGCAACCGACCAACAAATAAATCAAACTCAAATGCTGCTGCGTTCCTTGCCCATTCAAGAAAGGTCTAGAGCAAAGCTAAGCCATTTAACCCTTGAGATTTACGTTGTTGCAGCCTCAATAATTATCTTGTATATGGTGATTGTTTGGGGTTCCATGCAACCAATAATAAATCCAATCCTCTTTGTCATTGCCTTTTCAATTGCCACGATATTTTCAGTTATGCTTGGAAAACTACTTTCTCGAAGTTAATTACACTATACCTTAAACCTTAACTTTTAATAGTTCTCCAAATGTTAAAGGGAATGGTGATCAAACAAATGAAATCTTTCCCCACATCAAAAATTATAACACTTCTTATATCACTTCTTCTGTTGTTTGCAATACTCTCAGATACACGCACGAATTTAGCGAAGGCTAACCCAACCACGTGGATTGTAGATGACGATGAACCAGCAGACTTTGACAGAATTCAAAATGCCATAGACGCTGCAAAGTCGGGAGACATCATTTATGTACGCAGAGGAACATATTTCGAGCGCATCAACATCCATAAGAGTATAACGCTTCAAGGAGAAGAAATGGATTCTACAATAATTGATGGCAACGGAACCGGGAATGTTATTTCTATAACCGCAAGCAACGTATGCGTAAAAGGCTTTACTGTGAGGGGAAGCGGAAAGTACTATTATAGTGGAATATTCATCCAGCCGGCCTCCCAAGGAAATGTCATAAGCAACAACAAATTAATTGATAATTATCATGGAATTTACGTATCATCTAGCAATAACCAAATTTGTGATAACATCATAACAAGTAATTATTATGGAATTCATTTGTATTCTTTTGGCAATAACACAATTTCTCGAAACACAATAGCCTTAAATGTTAACATAGGAATCTTTCTTGCCTCTTCTCTAAACAATAAAATTTCAAGAAACTTTATCTCCCAAAACATTTTAGGAGTACATCTATACTATTCACGGGACAACAAATTTTATGGTAACAACATTTCAAACAATTATTGCGGGGCATACCTTGATTCTTTAAGCAGCAATAACATCTTTTACTACAACAACTTTAACGATAACACTAATCACAGTTGGAGTGATGCAGCAAATTTCTGGAGCCTTAACGGAGAAGGAAACTATTGGGACGACTATGTTGGACAAGATTTAAACATGGATGGAATAGGAGATGACCCATACATCATAAACGAAATTAATAGGGACTATAACCCTTTTATGGGAGCTTTCTCCGATTTTGACGCCTCATTTGAAGGGAATACATACTCTATTAAAATTGTCTCTAACTCAACAATTTCAGATTTCAAATTTGGAGTGGGAGAAGAGACCGGTAATAAGATAATAGCTTTTAATGTCAGCAACAGGTATGGTTCTGCGGGCTTCTGCAGAATTATGATTCCTACTGGATTGATGAAACCCCCCTATGATGTTTTGTTAGATGGTGTTAAAATTGTGCCAAAAAACCTTACCGCTTCAATAGAGGGAGACGTTTGTTTATACTTTGCTTATCAAACCAATCATACAGTGCGCATAATTTCTTCTGAGATGTTTCAGCTTTACTATGAATTGCTTAACAGGTATTTTGAGTTGCGGGAAAATTTCATTAGCTTAAATAATACTTTTAAAAGTCTTTTTGATGATTATGCAGCGCTTTTAAACGACTATAACAGTCTTGTCCAGAATTTTAACATGCTGAACGAATCTTATCAAGAGCATCTGTCAGAATATGCCCAGCAAGTGCAAAATTATAGGAGTTTGCTTTACATTCTCTGCGCTATCGTAGGCACTTTTATAATCATTACGGTTTATTTGTCAAAACAAGCTTCACAAGCTTCTGGAGCACATACAAAATTGTTAGGCAAAGGCTAAAACCTTAGTTTCACAATATACTTAATGGTTAGGCCTCCATTAAAAGTTTAAGTTTAAAAGTTTGCTGCTACATTTTGAAGATGATGGCGGCCGTAGTCTAGTTTGGTTAGGACATCGGCCCCCCGCGCCGATGACCCGGGTTCAAATCCCGGCGGCCGCACCAACGGATTGAAAACTACAGTTTTTATCCCTTCCTTTTTGCGAAAGTAGCTTTGTTTTTGGTCTAGATCTTGTGGAAGGTTCGTTTGCCGTTGTTTTAGCTGAATGGTATTACCGGGATACCGAAGAAGGGAAAATAAGTTCACCTAATTGCAAGCACATACTGAGATAGGCTTAGATGGATTAAACTCGCTAAGGCTCACGTCAACAAAAGCATAAATATGAATGTATCTAAAAATGTAATTGCGATGGAATTAGATAATAAAGCAGTTTCCGGGATTACGCTCGTGCTGTTGACAAGCATGTTGATGCTGAAATTTAACATTCAACCAATAAAAGCGATGCCCGCCATAATAGTTGTACCTGACAATTACCCAACAATTCAACAGGCGATAAACGCTGCCAGCGCAGGCGACACCATATTTGTTAAGGCTGGAATGTATTACGAGAACGTTGTTGTGGACAAGCCTGTTTCCCTCCTAGGAGAGGACACGCAAAACACCATAATCGACGGCAAAGGTGCGGGAACCGTTGTTAAAATAGCTGTAAACGGCGTGAACGTATCAGGCTTCACAATACGAAAGAGCGGCTATCCCCAAAGTGGACTCCTCCTATATTATGTAAGCGGCTGTAGCATCAATGGAAACATCATAACAGCAAACAGGTACTGTGGCATCTATCTTTACAGTTCCTCTAACAACACCATATCTGGAAACATCATAACGGCAAACGACCATGGCGGCATCATGCTTTACGGTTCATCCAAAAATAGCATAAGTAGGAACGGTATAACAGCAAACAATGGAGATGGCGTCTTGCTTAGCGATTCTTCCAACTATAACAGCATATTTGAAAATAATGTAGTAAACAACCCTCGCGGCATCTATATAAGCCATTCTTCTAACAACGACGTATCCGAAAACAACATAACAAATAACGATTGTGGCGTTCGGCTTGATTTGTCTTCTAACAACAAGTTTTACCACAACAACTTCATAGACAACGCCAAACAAGTGAATATGTATGCGGCTGGTTATGCCAACGTTTGGGATGATAGCTATCCTTCTGGCGGAAACTACTGGAGCGATTATAGAGGTGTTGATGCAGATGATGATTGTGTAGGCGATCAGCCCTATACAATTGATGCAGATAATGCAGATAGATATCCATTTATAGGCCTAATTAACATCTTTGATGTTAGCGTTCAGAACGGAACAGCCCACAGTGTTGGTATTGTGAGCAATTCTACCGTTTTAAACTTCAAATTGGATATGGCTGAGAAGGCGATACGCTTTAACGTTACTGGTTTGGAGGGGGCTGCGGGCTTCTGCAGAGTAACCATACCAAACCTTATCGTGCAAGAGCTTTGGCAAAGCAACTACATGGTTCTCTTAAACGGAGAACAGTGGCCCTTCAAAAACTGGACAGACAACACAAACACCTACATATACATCAACTACGCCCACGCAGAACACGAAATAACAATAATCCCAGAATTTCCATCAACCATAATTCTATCATTATTTATACTAAACAGTTTAATCGCAACTATTCTTCTCAAAAAAGAGGAAAACAAAAACCAGGGCTTGTTCCCTTATTTTATTTATTCTGTTTTTGCTGTTATTAAGAAGATTCCAAGCACTAGTAGGATGAAACTTAGGAATCCGAAGAAGCTTGTGAATGTTCCAAGGTCTCCCGCGCTTGTTAGAGTGTAGTACATGGTTAGACTTCCTACTATTAGGAGGAGTACACCGAAGAATTTTTCGGCAAGCGTTAGTCCAAAGCCTCCCTCTTCGCTCATTTTCGATCAGCCCGCTACTCAATTAGTTTACAAAATAGAATGTGAACTGTTATTTTAAACTTATCTTGCTATTTGGTTTCTTCAAGTTTTGCTGGTAGATACTCGTCTACAATATATGTTAGGCCGTATCGGCTGAAGGCCTCTTGCTCAGCCTTCCTCTTTATTTTCATGAAGGTTTTTATTTCCCTTTGCCACAGCGGGTCTTTGTAGCGTGGGTCTTTTTGCAACTCGTTTAGGCGTTTAATGTCAACTTCATCTAAGGGGTCTGTTGGAAGTTTATAGTTAACTATGTCTGTTGCCCAGACGCCGCTCCATTTTGCGTCTGGCGTGTTCAATTCTCTTAGGTGGGCTGCGTTTGCTGAGCCCGAAATTATCACCATTGCTATGTGCATTCCCCATGGGTCGCCGTCTGTAAATATGTAGACCGGAAGGTTTAGTTCCTGGTTTAATCTCCTTATGAAATGGCGTGTTGCTCTTGGCGCTTGTCCAGCTGTTAGAATTAGGATTGCATTGAATTTTTTGTGGACGTTTTCTTCTATAAATCTGGTGAATAAGCCGCCCTTCTCTATTGCTATGACTTTGTCTGCCGTGGTTTTTATGAATTCGGCAGAGGTTAATGCTGGTCCAATGAGGACTCCATCTGGGTGGGATGTTAGGTTTAGGGTTCTTCCCTCATAGCCCGGCACCGTATATTCTATTGTTAAGTCTCCAAAAACTGCTGAGCGTTCTTCGGGAAATATGTTGAATTCTTCCCTTGGAAATCCGAGGACTGTTTCGAGGTCTGTGACTATGTTGTTTGATTCTTGCTGGTCTTTAAAGGTCATTTCGTATGCTTGGGCTGAATAGTAAACATCTCTAAGCGTTGATGTTTTCCTTTGTGAAGCGAGTTCATGTGAGAAGTAGGCTGCCCAAACGAGCTGTGTGAAAGGTTTTAGGTGGCGGATGTTGCGGGCGCTTCTTCGAACTCTTCTATTTCCCAATATAAATTGTCTTAGTTGCGCGTCGTAATAGATGTTTTCTGTTGAGCGGCTTGGCATTTCTATGGATGGGAAATAGCCTCTGTCAAGCTGATCATAAATTTTGGCTCCTAATGCCTCTAAGGCTGACAAAACTTCCTTTTTTCTTTCAATCATGCTTATTTTATGCTTCTTCTGTTCCAAATTTTCTCACACTCCTCAAAAGTTTCTCCACGTCGGGAATTTTCTCTTTTCCAGCCAGTTCTGTTGAGAATTGAGCTATTTTTGGGAGATATTTGCTGAAAACTCCGAGGCGTTTTCTCTCCCGATCAACATGTTCTCTGCGTGTTAGGAAACGCTGTATGTGGCGGGCAACTTCTCTTAGTCCATTGGCGATTTCCCTTCTGACTTCTGGCCTGTCAGCTATGAATTCCTTTCCCACGGTTTTGTATGGTACTTTGGTGCTGCATATGTGTACTACGATTGCGATTGGCATGTCTGGTGTTACTTTGTATCGTCTCCAGTTCATTGAATTGATGACCTTGACTGAAACATCACTCGCCTCATCATAAAGTAGCGGGATTCTGTTGGCAAAACGATAGATTAGGAAACTTCCCTTTTTCGGGATTTCGCCCCCGTATGCTATTCCAACTTCAATTATGAATGGGTGTCCAGCGTATGTTGCTGGTTTACGTTGGTGCACGGCAACAAACTCTGGTTTCAACTCTTTCAATATTCCCGCCCTCAGCAAGTCTTCGCCTAGAGGTGATAGACAGCTTGCGTCTGGGGGTAAAAACTCCTTAAACCTTTTCAGCATATGCATTAACCGAACAATTTCTTCGTGTGAGAGTTTCTTTGGGTTTTTAGAGGGGCTTATGTTGCTGAATTCAAGAAACTTTTTTGCGGTGACGTCTCCAACTCTATGGAAGTGGTTTTTCAAAAATTCAAGCATGTTATTGTAGGGTGTTATCTGTATGATTCTTTGTAGGAGTTCTACGTCAACGCCGTAGGGGTGGGGTAATGTCTCTTTGGGCGGGTCAGGCATCTCTGTTGTGGCCCTTGTAAACTTGTATAATCTGCCCTTCGGGTCTACGAATGTTAAATTTGCATAGGGGTTGACCATGGCTGTCTGTTTAAAGTATTCGAGAATTTTTGGCATAGCCCTTAAGTAATCTCCTTCTAAGCAGAATTCAACTATTGTTCCTCGCCATTGCTCCTTGTTTATGAGAACTTTCCTGTCAAGGATTATGGGGCGGTTTCTTTGTATGTCAATCATCAACTTATACATGTAAATTTTCGCAATGCCCGTGCTGGAGATTATGCAGGCTGGCTGATGCGTTGTGATCTGCCCATACAATATTGCCATTTTCCCGCCTAAGCCAAATGTGCCCCTCTGTTGTTTGAGCTTGTATTTTGAGCCGAAAAGGACTTGTCCAAAGGCGGATGGTATGTGCCGCGGGGGAACCCCAATACCATTGTCTTCAACCCTCAATCTGTAAATTTGTGTTTCTTTGCTTGCTTCCCCCTCATAAGATAGTCGAACGTAGACGTCTGGTGGTATTTTTAGGCTTTCAGCGGCGTCCAAAGAGTTTTCAACAAGCTCCCTTATGGCGGCAAAAACAGCCCTAGACGGGTTTGTAAAGCCAGCAATATCCCTATTACGATAGAAGAAGTCTGAAGCACTAATTTCTTCAAATGTTAGTTGAGCCACTTGGCTTTTCCACCGAACTCTTTAGGATATGTTCTGCCAGCTCTTTAATTTAACTGCAATTTTCCACAAAATGAGTAGATTATTTTTTGAAGGGCGATGGCAGCAGGTCCTTTAAAGTTTTTACAACAACTGTTTTAAATAGGATTTTGCCGTCCTCTGCCTTTGCTGTAACGATTTTAATTTTCGACTCTTCTGCAAAGTCGCAAATGTATTGAAGACATGCGCCGCATGGATTAGGTTCGCCTGGATTTTTTGCCTCCATAACGACGCTAACCATCCTAATTTTTCTGTTCCCATGCAATATTGCATGGTTTACTGCATTTCTTTCAGCACATATGCCAAGCCCGGAAATCCAGCTTTCAACGTTGCAGCCACCATAAATTTGTCCGTCGTTTGCAAGAACAGCTGCGCCAACCTTATAGCCCCAGAGTACATGGGCGTTTTCCATCGCTTTTGCAGCAGCTTCCAACAATCTTATTTCATTTTTTCCTACGCTGGTCATAGGCATCCTTTTCTACTCTGGTTTTGAACGAACATAATAGTATTCGCCTATCTCCTTCTGGAATTTGTCGAGTTTTGAGCCTTCCTTGTTGACTCTGGGTCTTTTTGTGATTGGGTCCCTGCGGAATGTGACTTTCATTTCCTTTAAGAACATGTTCATTCCTTCTCTGAGGCTTAGTGGGGCACTCGCTATGCCGTTTATGCTTGGCTCTCCCATGAAAACCATTAAACGGTCTGCGATGAAGTCTTGTGCAACAACATCATGTTCAACCACAAAGGCTGTTGCAGCCCTGCTTTCCACAACCCTTCTTATGGTTCGGGCCATGTTTAACCTTTCTTCAACGTCTAAGTAGGCGCTTGGTTCGTCTAGGAGGTATAGTTGGGCTTCGCGGGATAGGCATGTTGCTATAGCGACTTTTTGGAGTTCGCCGCCGCTTAGCTCATCCACGTTCCTATCTAAAAGTGGTTGTAGGTTGAGGGGCTGTAGAATTTCGGTTTTATACCAGCTTGAAGTGAACTGGTCTTTGGCAACGCTTACTAGCAATTCTTGAACTGTTCCGTGGTACTCGGCTGAAATGTATTGTGGTTTATAGCTTACCGTTAACTCGCCAAATTTTCTCCCATCATCCGTGGTTTCTATTCCAGCCAATATTTTTATGAATGTTGTTTTCCCTATTCCATTAGGTCCGAGAATCCCGATTATTTCGCCCTTTTTCGCCTCGCCCGGATGGGCCATCAGCCTAAAGTCTCCATAAGTTTTCTCTATTCTACCCCACTTTAGCAATGTTTCTCCGACGCCAAGACTTATGGTTGGTGGCTTTTCATGAAATATTATGGCTTCTTTTCTGAAGCGCACATTCTCGTCTGGAATGTAGCCTTGCAAGTAAATGTTTATTCCATTTCTAACGCTGTGGACATTGGAAACGACCCCGTAGACTCCTGGTTCACCGTAGAAAATACAGATTTGATCAGATAAATAATCGATTATTGCCAGGTCATGTTCTGCCACAACAACCGTTTTTCCATTCTCTTTTAGACTTCTTATGGCCTTTGCCACTTCAAGTCTTTGCTTTACGTCCAAGTAGCTTGACGGTTCGTCAAAAAGGTATAAGTCTGCCTCACGGCATATGACAGCGGCGACAGCAACACGTTGTAGTTCTCCACCGCTCAAAACTTCAAGTGGACGCTCAAAGAGAGGTTTGAGTTCAAGCCTTTCAGCGATTTTACTTAGTTTTTCTCTTTCACACACTTTTTCAAGCAGTTCCCCAACTTTTCCGGAAACCACTTTCGGAATCCTATCCACATATTGGGGTTTATGCGAAACCACAAGCTTGTTTTCAGCTATCTTTTGAAAATGAGTTTGGAGTGATGAACCCCTAAAATGCGCGATTATTTCGCTCCATTCTGGAGGCTTCTCATATTTTCCAAGGTTTAATTTAATTTCGCCTGAAAGTAATTTCAATGTCGTTGTTTTTCCTATTCCATTCTGTCCTAACAAGCCTAAAACAGTGCCGGGCATCAGCTCTGGAAGCCTATAAAGCTTAAATGTGTTTTCTCCAAATCGGTGGCTGCAATCCTTTTCCAACTCGTCTGGAAGATTGACGATGGAAATGGCTTTGAACGGACATTTTTTTATGCATATTCCGCATCCGCTGCATAAGGATTCCACGATTACGGGTTTGTCGCCCTCGAATCTTATGGCTTCAACACGGCTTCGCACTAAAGGGCAAAAACGATGGCAAAGTCTATTGCAACGTTTCGGCTTGCATTTGTCAACGTCTAAGACTGCTACGCGAGTCATATGAAATCCGGCAATTTAAGATTTACAATTGGATGTTATAAATGTGAACTTTAAAATGGAGAAGCTATTTCAAAGTTTTGTAAAGAAAAATCATAAAAACTTGTTGGAAGTTAAGGTTTTACCACTCTTCCTCTTCCCATTCCTCTTCTTCTTCCCATTCTTCCTCTTCCCATTCCTCTTCTTCTTCGGGCATTCTTTTCACCTCCAACAGACTTTGTTGCAGTATGAAGCACAACCGCATTTTCTTAAACGTTTTCCTTCGTCAACTGTCGAACAAAAGTTAGGATAAGGCCCTTTGAAAATTTCAGAAATTTTACCTTATTATTTTAGCCGTTAAGGAAGCTACGGGCTCTTGAGTTTCCTTTGTCATGTAAGCCCAGCAAATGTTTGGCGAATTATGAGCTGCGCCTACCTCGCCATTCATGTCAACTGCAATTAACCCCATGTGATTGTATGTTGATGGAAATCTTTTATTGACAAGCGTTATGGCTGCTTCCACAGCCTCTTGTGCCGTTTTCCCATTTTCCATGTAATTGCAAACAGTTTTCGCCAAAACAAGCCTTATGGCAATTTCGCCAACACCTGTCGCAGAACACGCGCCAGCAAGATTATCTGCATACGTGCCACAGCCTATTAAAGGCGAATCTCCTATTCTTCCAGGGAGCTTTAGCGGAAAACCTCCTGTTGATGTTGCTGCTGCAACATTTCCATCGTTGTCTAGGGCGACTGCGCCTACAGTTTCAAGTTCAAAAAACTCCGGATGAGCCTTTATAAGCTCACGCAGTTTTGGCAGTTCGAATTTTCCCTCAAACAAAGCTTTCTTTTGATCTTCATAATATTTTAGCCTAAGCTCTGTTATAGGATTTCGCCTTTCCAAATTAAAAATTTTGGCAAGCTTTTCGGCGCCCTCACCGACAACAAAAACATGGTCTGTTTTTTCCATAACTATCTTTGCCAGGCGAACGGGATTCTTGATGTCCCTTAAAAGCCCAGCAGCCCCAGCCCTTAATCTTTTCCCATCCATAACCGACGCTTCCATCTCCACACGTTTTTCAATGTTTAGGCTTGAACCATAACCCGCGTTAAAGACCCCCTCATCCTCCATAAACGCAACAGCCTCTACCACGCTGTCAACGGCGCTTCCTCCGGCCTTCAAAACGTCAAAACCTGTTTCGGCCGCCTTCTTTACAGCCTCTAAGCCCTTATGGCTTCTTTCCGGATGCCAAGTCCCCGCGCCGCCATGAACAACTATAACGGGCCTTTGTTGTTTAGTCAACATCGATCCTCCTTAGATGGTTTAAAGAGCTATCGTTGCCTCCAATTTAAGGATAACGTCCCAAACATCAAAATTAATAAATTCATGTTTTCAAATGTTAAACATGGGATGATGTGAGGCGACGGCTAGGAGCCGCAAGCTGTGAAAAAGCCACTAACCTGCACTGACCAAAATGTTTAAAGGACCTTTGGCGAGTGATGCCATGATTAGAGATTTTAACCTTTTAGCAACAACCTCGCGTGGAAACGAGAACGAAGCTTGCTCAGAACTTTGGTATTTACTTGAACAAGCTGGTGATTCGGCGCCAGCAGTCGACAAGACCGGGGTTTCTGGCTTAATCGCAGCTAGAACAGTCTTAAATCCATTTGACGTTATTAGAAGGTTCCGTGAAATTTTGCAAGAACGTCCCTACGAATTTCGGTATACGTTAAGGGTTATTCCCATCGAAAAAGTGGTGCGCACAGACCTCAAAGAGATTCAAAAGGCGGTCAGCGAGCTCAGTTCAAAAATAGGTGAAGACGAAACTTTCCGCATTACGGTTGAGAAACGTTTTACAGAAACACCTACAAAGGACATAATTGAAGCTGCTGCATCAACCATCGAAAGAAAAGTCGACTTAAACAAGCCAGACAAGATTGTTTTGATAGAAGTTGTAGGCGGGCTGACTGGAGTGTCCGTTATAAAGCCTGATGAAATTTTGGCGGTGATGAAGGAGAAAGTGCTTTAGGCTAATGTTGAGTTGCAAGCAGTGCCATCCTTTCAATAACCGATTTTATTAAGGCTTCTTCCACATCATTCTTCCTCATTATAGTTTTAAGTTCAAGATCTGAAATTCCAAAGACCTTTTGAATGTTCCTTATTTTTTCAGCGTTAAGCCCAAGAACCTTGTCGTCACGTTTACCATTAACCATTTCCGAAACAACAGACAAAGCTGATTTCACAATTTTCGGATTGCCTCCAACTATCACAGCCGCCATCTGCAAGGTTTTGGAGCTTATTCCAAGAAGCCCCATTGCCTTTCGAATTTGCCTTTGTGCAGAAGCATAAACCATTATCTCTATCGCCAAACTTTTCGAAATGTTTCCTTTATTTTTGAATGCTGTTAAGGCGTTTAAAACCGCAAAATAAAGGTGTTGCCAACCAGCCACATACGCGGCATTAAAAAATTGAATTTCAACGTTTGGCGGTTTTACTTCCTCTATTCTTTTCAGAAAATCTTTTTCATTTCCGATTTTTACGTCGCTGAATCCAGCTATTTCAATGCACTTGCGAAATTCCTTAATGTATTTTAGCACTTTTCTTCCTCTAATATTTCCTTCAAAAATCTTTTGATAAGCTCTGCTGACAAGCCAGCCTCAACAAGTTTTTCCGTTTCATAGTCGATGGGCTTCTCGTTTTCCATGCATTTTTTAACTATTTTTCGAATCGTCTCTTTAATTTCCCATGGAAAAACAACCCAGCGGCTTGTTTCCTTTTCAAAATAATCTGGTTTGACAATGCTCCATGGCTTATAGTAGATTGTGGCTATTTTAACCTCCGCCGCGCCTTTCTCGACAATGTGGTTTTTTACGAGTTTTAGGCTTTTGCCAGTGTCTGCGATCTCATCCACAAGAAGTACTTTTTTGCCGCTGACATCCATGGAAACAGGTTGCGTTAAAACTGGTTCGTCCTTTGTTTCAGCAACTCCCAAATAAAATTCTGCCCTCACATTGGCGAGATTTGGATTTCCCATTAAATCGGAAATGACTCTGGCCGGGGGCCATCCTCCTCTGGAGACGCCGACAATAATGTCCGGTTTGAAACCATCTTTCTTTATTTTTTCAGATAGGTTTAGGAGCATTTCGTAAATTTGGTTCCATGTTGGAACTTCATACTCAAGCTCTTTTTTCAAAGCATTACTCTCCAAACCCGCATTAAAGTTTGGGAAATTCAACTGCTCAAATCATTCGTTTAGCCTAACTCTTAAAAACCTTTTTTATAGTAGAAACTCTCATCCAAAAGCACGCGGGGGAGTGAAAACAGATTGAAAGAAATAGTTGAATGCGTCCCAAATTTCAGTGTTTCCGAAGAGAAAGTTGTGGAGCTAATAGTTGGAGAGATCAAGGCGACGAAAAAAGCATTCCTTTTAGACTATACTTTTGACAATTATTACAATCGCCTTGTTGTATCTTTTATTGGCAATAGAAAATCCGTTTTTGAGGCTGCGTTGAAGTCTGCCATTAAAGCCATAGAATTAATTGACATGCGAAAACATAAGGGTCAGCACCCGCGCATTGGGGCAGTTGACGTCGTACCATTCATACCAATAAAAAATGTTACCATAGAAGATTGTGTTCGCATTGCCAGAAAATTTGGAAAAACACTGGCAGAAAAATGCGATGTGCCAGTTTATTTGTATGGCGAAGCAGCAACAAAGCCCGAGCGAAAAGATTTAGATTGGATTCGCGAGGGTGAATACGAAAAGTTGGCTGAAATGATTATAAAGCCGGAGCGTAAACCCGATTTTGGTCCAGCTAAACCTCATCCAACAGCTGGTGCAACAATAACTGGCGCACGTGAAGTTATGGCTGGTTTTAATGTGAATTTGGGCACTTCTGATTTGAAAGTTGCAAAGAAGATAGCAAGGGCTTTGCATGCGAAGAAGGGCGGATTTTCGAATGTTAAGGCTATGGCTGCATTAATTCCAGAAAAGAATATCACGCAAATAGGCATGAGCATAACAAATTTTGAAAACACACCCCTTTACAGAGTCTTCGAAATGCTTAAAGTTGAATGCGAACGCTACGATGTACCTATTATTGGATCCGAGTTTTGTGGCCTAGCCCCTTTAAAAGCCATTATTGACGTAGCCTCATATTACTTGAAAATTGACAATTTAACCGAAAATCGCGTGTTAGAAATTGCCATACAAAACGCCTTAGAGAAGGGCGGTGCAACTTGAGTAAAGTGAAAAAAGCGGCCGTGAAAGCGCGGGAAAAGGTTGATTTACTTATTTTGAATGCTGATGAGCTTATTACATTAGCTGGAGGAAGCGAAAAACCACGTGTAGGCAAACAAATGCGCGAAATTGGCATAATACGAAATGGAGCTCTAGCAGTAAAGGATGGAAAAATTGTTGCTGTTGGAAAAACCATTGAGGTTGCTAAGGCCTTTAAAGCTGAAAACATGATAAACGCTAAGGGCAAGACTGTTTTACCAGGTTTTGTTGATCCCCACACGCATCTTATCTTTGCGGGCTCAAGAGAGGATGAATTTCAAATGAGGATTGAGGGAGCCTCCTATATGGAGATTCTAAACATGGGGGGCGGTATCCTTCGGACGGTAAGGGAAACGCGTAGGGCAAGTTTTGATAAGCTTGTGGAGTTGGGACTTAAAAATTTGGATGTTATGTTGGAGCATGGCACAACAACCGTTGAAGCGAAAAGCGGTTATGGCCTAACAACAAAGGATGAGATAAAAATTTTGGAGGTTATTGGGCGTGTAAACCAACTGCATGTGGTAGATGTTGTTCCAACATTTCTCGGAGCCCATGCCGTGCCACCAGAGTTTAAGGGCAACATGCAAGGCTATGTTAACTTGCTCATCGAAGAGATGATTCCTAAAGTTGTTGAAAAAGGACTTGCAGAATTCTGTGACGTTTTCTGTGAAAGAGGAGTTTTCGGTTTAGAACAAACAAAGAAAATTTTGGCCGCCGCCAAGAATTATGGTTTAGGGCTTAAGGTTCATGCTGACGAAATGAGCGCCCTCGGCGGGGCGGAGCTCGCAGCAGACATCGGAGCTGTTTCTGCGGAACATTTAATTTTCGCGTCTGTTGAAGGCATCAAAGCCATGGCTGAAAAAGCCGTGATTGCCGTTTTGCTTCCAGCAGCAGCCTTCAGCCTAATGATGGGGCGGTTTGCCGATGCCAGATTAATGATTGAGTCCGGTGTTCCAGTGGCTTTGGGCACAGACTTTAACCCAAGTTGTTTTGTTGAAAATATGCAGTTGGTTATAGCCTTCGCCTGCCATTTTATGAGGTTAACGCCAGCAGAAGCCTTAACAGCTGCCACAATCAATGCGGCCCACGCCATTGGAATGGCAAAGTATGTGGGCAGCTTGGAAGTTGGCAAAAAAGCTGACATTGTGATTTTGGATGTCCCAAACCACAAGTTTTTAGGCTACCATTTCGGCGTAAACTTGGTTGAAAAAGTTATTAAAAACGGAAGAATAGTCGTAGACAAAGAGTCTGAAAAAGAAATTTTTCCAGTTTTGAAGGAAGAAGAATAATTTCGGTAAGAATTATAACAGACTTTCACCCTTTTCTCTTTGGTGGAAAACTTGCTGAAAACGGAACACCCAATTAAATGTTTAACTGGACATGAGCTTCATTGCAAAAACTGGCAAATTGAAGGGATACTGCGAATGTTATATAATGTTGTTGACCCAGAAGTAGCTAAAGACCCGGAAAAACTTGTTGTTTATGGTGGAACGGGTCAAGCCGCCAGAAACTGGGAATGCTTCAAAAAAATTGTTGAAACTTTAATTGAACTTGAACCAGACGAAACAATGCTTGTGCAAAGCGGCAAGCCCGTTGCTGTTTTCAAAACGCACAAGTGGGCTCCCCGGGCTCTAATTGTTAACGCCATGCTAGTTCCAAAGTGGGCAACATGGGATTACTTCTACGAACTACAGCAAAAGGGCCTCATAATGTTTGGACAGATGACAGCCGGCTCCTGGTCCTACATTGGCACACAAGGCATCTTGCAAGGCACTTACGAGACTTTGGCGGCCGTTGCCAAAGAACATTTTGGCGGTTCTTTAAAGGGAAAATTTGTTTTAACAGCCGGCTTGGGGGAGATGGGAGGTGCCCAACCCTTGGCGGTAACAATGAATGATGGTGTTGCTTTGGTTGTTGAAATTGATAAACGAGCTATTGATCGAAGGATTAGGCATGGATATCTTGAAATGTGGACAGACGATTTAGATGAGGCCATAAAGTTGGTTTTAGAGGCAAAGAGGGAGGGCATCCCAAGAAGCGTGGGCTTGCTGGGGAATGCTGCTGAAGTACATCCAGAACTTTTAAGGAAAGGTATAATTCCAGATGTCCTAACAGATCAGACTTCGGCACATGACCCTTTAAACGGCTACTATCCAGCATGCCTCTCGAAAGAAGAGGCTGACGAACTAAGGGTTAACGATCCAGAAGAGTATCTGCGGCGTGCCAGCGAGAGCATGCGCATTCAAGTTGAAACAATGGTTAAAATGATGAGTAAGGGCGCCATAACATTTGAGTATGGCAACAACTTGCGGCAGCAAGCCTACAATGCTGGATTTAAAGACGCGTTTGCTTATCCGGGTTTTGTCCAACGTTATATTAGACCCATGTTCTGTGAAGGCCGTGGACCCTTCCGTTGGGCTTCACTTGTCGGAAGCAAAGAAGACATTTACTTGCTTGATGACATCATCCTAAAGGAATTTGCATACAACAAAGAGCTTTGCCGCTGGATACGAAAGGCAAAAGAACAAGTGAAGTTTCAAGGCTTACCTGCGCGTGTTTGCTGGCTTGGCTTCGGCGAAAGGGCAAAATTCGGCAAAATAATAAACGATTTTGTTGCAAGCGGCAAGATCAGCGGTCCAATATGGATTGGACGCGATCATCTTGACGGCGGAAGCGTCGCATCGCCAAACCGCGAAACAGAAGGCATGTTGGACGGAAGCGACGCAATTGCAGACTGGCCCATTCTCAACGCTTTAATTAACGCGGTTGGCGGAGCAACATGGGTTAGTGTACATCACGGCGGCGGTGTTGGAATAGGCTACAGTATACATGCTGGCATGTGTTTGGTGGCTGACGGAACAAAAGAAGCCGAAAAGCGCATAACAACTGTTTTAACAACGGATCCTGGCACCGCGATAGTGAGGCACGCTGACGCTGGTTATGAAAAGGCAAGGAAAATAGCGAAGGAAAAGGGCATTAAAATGCCAATGCTAAAGTAAGCTGCAATCTTAAACCAACATGTATATAAAGAAAACAGAAAAAGAATCTGATTATTCTTCGCCGAACTCCGACTCTTTGGGCGTCTTAGGTCCTTTCTCCTTTTCCTTTTCAATACCCTTCGCTGCAATTAAGTCATCGATCTTCAGGATCATGTTTGCTGCTTCTGTTGCAGATTTGATTACTTGCTGTTTAACCCTCAATGGTTCAATGACATTTAACTCCAGCATGTCCCTTACTTTGCCGGAAAACACGTCTACGCCATAGGATGGTGTTGAAGCACTTTCATGTTTAGCCCTTAAGGCGACCATGATGTCAATTGGATCTAGTCCAGCGTTTTCGGCTAGAATCAGCGGGATGGATTCAACAGCGTCTGCGAAAGCTTCTATGGCAAGTTGTTCACGTCCCCCGACCTTTACGGCATAGTCTCTCAGTTGTTTTGCAATTTCAGCCTCTGGTGCGCCGCCGCCGGGTACTATTTTTCCGTCTTCTATGGCGTTTCTCACAACACATAATCCGTCATGCAGCGAACGCTCAGCCTCGTCAACCACATGTTCTGTTCCGCCCCTAACAACAATTGTTACAGCCTTCGGGTTCTTGCACTCTCTGACATAAACGAGTTTGTCGTCGCCTATTTTAACCTCCTCAACAACTTTTGCGTGTCCAAGCACGTCGGGCGTCAAGTCTTTGACGCTGGCCATTATTTTGCCGCCGGTGGCCTTAGCGAGTTTTTCCATGTCGCTGCTGCTGACGTTTTTGACTGCCAATATGCCCTTCTTCGCTAAGAAGTGCAATGCAACATCGTCTATGCCCTTTTCGCAGAAAACAACATTTGCGCCTACTTCAGCGATTTTGTCAACCATCTCCTTGAGCATGCGCTCTTCTTCATCTAAGAAGAGTTTCATTTGTTCTGGGCTTTCTATGTTGATTTTAGCATCAAACTCTGTTTTCTCGATCTCCAACTTCGCGTTTAACAATGCAATTTTAGCGTCATTAACGAGCTTCGGCATTTGGGGATGCGCCACTTCCTTGTCGATAACCATGCCTTTAACAAGCTCTGTTTCTTCAAGGCTTTTTCCATGTTTCTTCAAAACTTTAACCAGGTCTATGTCGGCTTTGATTTTGCCATCCTTTTCTTCCGCCACAAGTTTAACAGCTTCTACAGCCAATTTGGCAAAATGATCTTTTGCAACCGTCACGCTTTTGCTGCCCATAGAAGTCATTGCAACATTTATTAGAGTTTCATCATCATTTATGCTTACAGGGATTGCCATCTTCTCTAACACTTCATAAGCCTTCTCGCTGGCTTTTTTGTATCCGTCAATTATTACTGTTGGATGAATATTTTGGTTGAGAAGATCCTCAGCTTTTGCAAGAAGTTCTCCGGCTAAAACAGCAGCGGTTGTTGTTCCATCTCCGACTTCGTTGTCTTGAGCTTTCGCAACCTCAACAAGCATTTTTGCCGCTGGATGTTGTACATCAAGCTCTTTAAGTATAGTAGCACCATCGTTTGTTATTGTAACGTCTCCAAAACTGCTGACAAGCATTTTATCCATTCCACGGGGCCCGAGGGTTGTCTTCACAGTTTCCGCTATTATTTTAGCGGCCATTATATTATTTCGTTGAGCTTCCCTTCCAGTCGTTCTACCTGTTCCCTCTTTCAGCACCAGAACGGGAACAGTTCCTGAAGGAATAGCTGCCATTTCATCACCCTCCCTAAACTTAGTTAACTGTGGGGTTTGAAATAGCAAAATTTTAGTCGAAAAAGGGCTTCTATATAAACTTTTCTAATCGACTGCTTTGATAATTTTGTATCCCGAAGCCTTGCGAAGTCTGTTCATGACGGCTAAACCAAGACCTTCCAACGGTATGCCCTCAGCTATTATGATGTTAACGCCCTCCTTGTCAAACTCCCTAAGAAGCCTAAACAAGTTTTTGGCCGCAAGCGCTAGATCGCTTCTGTTTCCAAGGGATTTTACAACTCCCCTAGAATATTGGTTTACTGTTTCATCCGTGGCGAGAACACCAACCTTCGCACCCCCAGCAATGTAAGAATCAACCAGTTCCTTCACTTTACGTATGATGGCCGGCATTTCACCTTCAACGACTATGAGATCTGCGTTTGGAGCGTAATGCTTATGCTTTAACCCTGGAGATCTCGCCTTCTCAACTGAAACCTCTTTTTCTGCAATGGTTGCTGGATGAAGTCTTACAACACCTAAGACTTGCATCAAATCTTCGTATGGTGTTCCGCCTGGACGCAGAACTTGAGGAGGGTCAGCTGTCAAATCTAAAACTGTTGATTCAACCCCAATGTGGGTCGGTCCGGCATCCAAAACAACATCTATCCTTCCATCCAAATCTTCCAACACATGCTCTGCTGTTGTTGGACTTGGTTTTCCAGCGAGATTTGCGCTTGGAGCTGAAATGGGACAGCCGCTTTCTCTAAGCAGTGCCAAAGCAACATTATGTCTTGGCATTCTAATTGCTATTGTATCAAGACCGGAAACAGTTACGTCGGGTACAATTTTTGAACGTTTGAAAATTAAAGTTAGGGGTCCGGGCCAAAATTTTTCCATGAGCACTTTAGCTTTAGCCGGGACTTCTTTTGCTAACTTGTAAACTTCTTGTGGGTTTCCCACATGGACTATAGGTGGATTATCGAGCGGCCGCCTTTTAGCTTCAAAGAGGGCAAGAACAGCCTTCGGGTTTAGCGCGTCTGCGCCTAGGCCATAAACGGTTTCTGTTGGGAAAGCAACTAAACCGCCTTTCTTTATGAAGTCGGCTGCTATGCGAATTTTTTCTATTTCCGGCTTTTGTGCACAAACTTTCAGCACTAGTGTTTTCTTCAATGAACGTTGTCCCTTCTATTTTAAGGGAAAAATCAAGCATTTAAACTTCTCAGAAAAATGGCTTTACTTTTCTTACACAATGTAGTAGTCTAAAACTTTTTTCATGCTTTTTGGTGGAGCATGCTTCATAGCAAGTTGTTTAAGCAATTTTATCATTTGAGGTTGGAAACGTGCAATGTCAGTTAACGTAATCAAGCCTACAAGGCGTTTTCCCTCAACGACGGGCAACTTTTTAATTTTCATCTGAAACATCAACTTAACAGCCTCTTCCAAATCCATCCCGGGTTCAACGACAATCAAAGGGCTTGACATGACATCTTTTACCTTAGTTTTGTTAGCGTCCCTTGCTTCCGCAACAACCCGCTTTAATAGGTCTCTTTCTGTTATTATTCCCATGGCTTTTCCCTTTCTAACAGCAATCAAGCAGCCTATCTCAAACTTGTTCATGATTTCGGCCGCTTCTTTAACTGTTGAGTTTTCGTCTATTGTTATGACTTCCTTTATCATGACGTCTTCAACCTTTAATGAAACACTTTCTTCATGCTCTTTCTCTTGGGCCAACTAAGTCACCAAACCCTCTATTGACTGAGCCAAATATATAAGTTAGTGTGTGTTAATGCGTGTGCAAAATACTTCTAGCCCGCGTTACAAGCTCTTGCACAAGTTCTTCAACTTGTTTGTTTGAGGGAATTTTCGCCTTTTCAAATTTCTCTTTTGGTTTTGCAAGTGGTCGTGTGGCGTCGATGCCCATTTTTGTTGTTAAGCCAGTTTCTTGATTTGCGGAAGAATCCAAAGTCGAACCACGTGCATTGCTTATTATTATGAGATCTTCGTTTGCTTGAAAGCGTGTTGCAATGGCCCATTCAACTTCAGAAATGTCAAACACGTTGATGTCAGAGTCCACAACAACAGCATGTTTTAGGCTTGGGTGTGCTGCAAAAGCTGCTAAAAGGGCGTTTTTAGCGTCGCCGTCAAGCTGTTTTTCTATGGACATTATTGCGTGGAGCCACCCGCCCCCTCCTACAGAAAGGTTTACGGCGCAAACTTTTGGTACAACCTTCGAAACAGCATCCCAAATCAAAACTTCATGCGGCAAACCCATTAAAAGCCTATGTTCAGCACCAGACGGCAAAAGCGCCTGATATAAATAGTCTTCTCTGTGCATAACGCCCAAAACTTCCACTACAGGCTGCTTCCTCTGAATGTCATATGTTCCAGTTATGTCCACGAGCGGGCCTTCATCAACTTCTTTTGTCGCCGAAATTTTTCCTTCTAAAACAAGTTCGGCGTCAGCCGGAGCATAAGCATCAACATTTTTGCATTCGACCAAGCGAAGCCCACCATTCATCAGCGTATTGGCCACCTCGAATTCATTTACGCCAAAGGGCACGGGAGAAGTAGCCGCTAGCATGACTGCGGGGTGAACACCCACAGCTATTGCAATATCCAAATCTTTGTTCTTTTCTTTCGCGTTTTGCCAAAGCCTAAAAAGGTGGCGGGGAACCAAGCGGATGGCCAGATGTTTATGATCTAAAAGTTGGAGGCGATGAATAGACACGTTCTCAACGGTTCCATCAACGCTTCGGGCATAAACAACCGCTGAAGTAATGTAGGGGCCTGCATCCCTTTCAAAATGTGTTAAAATAGGAACTTTCGACAAGTCTTTTTCGACTACCGCCATTACAGCGCCATCACCAACAACCTTCGGTTTTGTTGGCGAATGCCATGCTTTCGTTAACTTATCATAGAGTTTATCTCTGCTAACGCCCAGAGCCGAACATATTCGGTTTCTCGTTCCGCAGACGTTTGCCACAACCTTTGTTTCATAACCCTCCACATTTTCAAATAGGAAAATGGGGCCTTCTGGTTCAAAACTTTTTAAGATGAAAGAGATTTCAAAGCGTGTTGACACCTCATCTTTCACGTGCAAAACTTCTTTTTCCATCCGCATTTGTTCAAGAAAATTTCTGAGACTCAAATTTTTGTCTCCTCCCTTTCGCGTTCCACTCTTGTCACTTTGTCAATTAATCTTCTGAAGATCGATTGCGCTTGTAATTCGTCTATTGTTTCAAGGTATATTGACACTAAGGCTATCTTCTGCTTTTTGGAAGCCACGTATTCGGCGAACATTCTGGCTGAAATTGCGTTTTTATCACCCAACAAAATGGAGGATGAAGCTGGCCCAATCAAATCCCTCGGCTTCGGAACGGCAATCGCTAGTGTTCCAAGCCTATCTTCTTTTTCGCTTAACAGAATTAGACAAGCGTTTTTTGTTTCCATGTAAACTGCCAAAAAATGCATGTTTTGCTCGACAATTTCATCCTTAACAACCCTTGCCCTTTCCACAGCAAACCCCACGTTTATTTATAGCATGGCACACAATATTTATCATTTTCAAAGGAAGACCTACAGATGACTGAGGGCCGCGCCGCAAAAATCTTGAAAATACTTAGAGAATCCTTCACCATGCCCAGTTGGGTGTCTGATGGAAAAGACCCGTTTCAAACTTTAATTGTGACAATAATTTCACAGAACACGTCGGACAAAAATACTGCCAAAGCCTTTGAAAGGCTTTCGGAAAAATTCGATATTACACCAGAGGTTTTGGCGAATGCTGAAACAAGCCATATTGAGGAATGTTTGAAGGTTGCTGGGCTTTATAGGAATAAGGCCAAGACAATAAAAGAGATTTCAAAAATAATCAACGAAAAATTCCATGGAGGATTGGAGCCTATTTTAACAAAGCCTCTTGAAGAAGCGCGAAAAACTCTTTTACAACTTCCCGGAGTGGGCCCAAAAACAGCTGATGTTCTCTTACTTTTTTGTTCAGAAAAACCAACAATACCAGTGGATACCCATGTCAATCGCGTTGCAAAACGTCTAGGCCTAGCGCCCCCAAACGGCGATTATGAAGTTGTTCGCGAAAGTTTGCAAGCGCTTTATAATCCAAGGGATTATTTGGACGTGCATGTACTGCTGATTTTGCTTGGCAGAAATTTCTGTAAGGCCAAAGCTCCATTATGTAAACTTTGTCCAGTAAACAAACTTTGCCCATCAAGGCTCTCATAATTGATGATCATTCTTCGGTGAAGGCTGGAGTTTCTTTAAAGTTTTTATCCAATTTGATTTTTCCCAAAACAACTGTTGAAATATCCTTTGAAACAGCCGTGAAAATTTTTATGGTCTTTCTCGCGAAATCTATTTCTCTAAGAACACCTATTCCCAGAAACTTTCTCTCAGAATTATAGAGGGCCACAAGCAGATTTTCTTCCTCTCCCCTTTTAACTAGAGTAACCTTTTTTCCCACAGTTTCCTCTAACTTTTTTAGGCTTTCCTTAGTGATCCAGCGAGTTTTATTAACAACCAGGCAAATTTTGTCTTTTAACTCTGCAAAATGCAATGGTTTCATGCCCAGCACTTCATAAATTTTTCTTGCTTGCTTTGTGTCACCATGTTTGTCGCCTAATCCAAGGAAATCGTTTTCTTCGATTTTCAGCCAGCTCAACGGAAGGGACTGCACTTTTGCATTAGCTAAATATTTAATGTACCCGAGTTCCCTTAGGCTTTTGCGTTTTTCTCTACTCCTCTGCTTTATGGCGGGCGGTGACTCAACGGCTATTTTGCTAAAGCCTTCGAGGGCATTTAAGATTGGTGATAGTTCGTCCTTTTGTTGGATGTAAAAAACGATGTTTGGCTTTATTTTTTCGATGAGTTTGGCTTTATATTTGACGGCTTCTTCGCCCTCAACCCATCCATCAGTATTTACAATTACATAATCGGGTTCGCCCTTCAAAATTTCCTCTTTAAGCAAGCAAATTCCTTCGATGGTTTTGTCCACGCTTGTGCTAGGCGAGGTTGCGCCAACAAAAAAAGCGTTTTCAGCCTTCAAGTTAAATAGGTCGGTTACCGGTTTCTTCACGATAGCGTAGGCTACCGTGCATGGAGGCCCTATGTCAGACTGCCCTAAATCCCCATCTAACAACGCAACTTTCTTGTTTTCAATTAAAAGTTTGTTTGCCAAATATGTGCAAAAGCTTGATTTCCCAGAATCTATGGGGCCAATTATAACCGCCGTGGCTGGCCTTGCCTGAACTTTTCGAATTTCTTCATGCGCCTTGGCCCAAGAGGATGGAATAGTGTCTCCGTCAACTTCCTCTAAGCCAGCGTTTTCCCCTAAAGAAATGTTGAAAAGAGCCTTTTCTCTAACTGCGAATGGCAGCCTCTTTCCTTCGCGAATGACGATTTTGCTTGTGCCGCTCATGTTAAAGCCGAAAACTTCCACTATTCCAGAGGCTAAAGCCACCGAGGCTGGACCGTCAACCAGAAGGGTTTTTCCCGCATCAACTGTTACTTGTTTCATCCCTCTTCATCCTCTGATATTTTTGGCCACTTCTTCCAGCTATTCTAATGGCTGATACAATATCCCTTAACCCTCTCCTATGTTTAGTTTCATTTATGTGTCGGTCTGTTCCAGCTTCACTCACACACTCTATTTTTACGTCAGAAGGTAACGCATAATCCAAGGCTCGTAAAAGCTTTTCCTTGTAGGCTGGGGCTCCGTCACCTACTTTCACAGAAACGGAAGTTGCGGCAGTTCTCCTGATAGTCTTTAAGTAATCTTTTATTTTGGCGGATATTTCACCAACGCTGAAGCAGTTCCCAGTTTCAATGACTTTACCATCCGCCAAAATCGCCACGCCGAAAACCTCGCCGGGATCAACACCTATAACTATTTTTTCATATTCCCTTCCCTGAAGGATTTGTAAAGCTTCGTTTATCAACTCTTCTGGCCTCATGCCCTCTTTGTAAGCCAGAACATTTTCGTGGTTTATTGATTTTTTCTCTCCTTCGGTTGTTATAACAACCTTTATTTCAACGGGAATTCTTTCATTTGGAGTTAAACTTAAAAAGGGTATGTTTCTACGCTTTAACTCGCTAACGATAAGGTAGTAGGCTTTGCCTGAAACTGTTGCCACAGCGATTTTTTCCTTCATGACGCTTCCTATTGCATGCTTTTAGACACAAAGCAAATTATTAGTTTCGTAGTTTATATTTGTTGATGCACGTGTCCATGTTAGAATATGTTCCAACTGGCTGTCAAACCATAGACAAAATTCTAGGCGGCGGCATCCCCTCCCAAACAATTAGCCTAATTTATGGTGATGCAGAAACCGGGAAGACCACTTTGGCAATGCAATGTGCTCTAAACTGCGCAAAAAGGGGCTACAAAACCTTGTATGTGGATTGCGATGGAACGTTTTCGCCCCAAAGGCTTTCTCAGATGGCGTCTGGAGCGTTGAAAGAAGTTGCCGAGTTAATAATTTTAATGGGGCCAACCAACTTCCTTGAACAAACAGCAGTTATAGAGCGCCTAACAGACTACATTACAAAAAGTTTTGGGCTTGTCGTCATCGACACAATCACTTCGCTTTACCGCGCCAGAGTTGCAGAAAACCCAGAAAAAACGTTTGAACTTAATCGCGAATTAAATAGGCAAGTAGCTTTGTTGGCGCAAGCTGCAAAAACAAGGCACATTGCTGTTTTGCTGACAAGCCAAGTGCGGAGTGTTTTAGATGGAGCCTACGTGGATGTGGAACCCGTTGCCACGAGGGTTTTAAAATTTTGGGCAAGCACAGTAATTGCCATGAAGCCAACTGAAAATTCAAGGGTGGTTAAGGCCATACTAGAGAAAATTCCAGGAGAAAATAGACAATCAACAATCCACTTAATGATGGATGAAACTGGAATACATGAGTATTCAACTGCCAAAAGATGGTAAAGATGGAATTAGCACAACTTCTTTTAGAAGCATTAAAATTTATTTTTCCAGCATATTGCGCCAACGCAATACCAGTGGTTATGGGCGGTGGGCTTCCAATAGATTTTGGGAAAAATTTTTTCGATGGAAAACCCATTTTTGGAAAAAATAAGACTTACAAGGGCTTTTTTTCAGGAATCCTCGTCGGAACATTGGTTGGCTTAGTAGAAAGCTATTTTTTTGGTTACCCGCTCCTTTTTGGTTTAGTATTGTCCATCGGAGCCTTGTTGGGAGATTTATTTGGGGCTTTTATAAAGAGGAGGGTTGGACTCGCTCCTGGAGACTTGTTTCCAGTTGTAGATCAAATTGATTTTATTGTGGGGGCCATCTTGTTTTCCATGATTTTTAAGCTGCAAACCCTTTCATTAGAGCTTGTCCTCACAGTATTTGTAATTACGCCTCCAATGCATCTTTTAACAAATTTCCTCGCATATAAACTGCATTTGAAAAGTAGCCCTTGGTAGTTATCCACCCAGTTTGAGTTGGATTGAAGATTCGAGCAGTATGTAGGCTAGGAACAGGAGGATGAATCCTACAATGAAGGTCATGTATGCTTGCCTTGGTTTGTAGGCGTATTTTGTGCTTTGATACATTGCAAATAATCCGATTATGCCAATTGAATAGAGGATTGTGGCGACTATGCTGTCTGTTACAAATTGTGCTCCCAACTCTGGATAGAGAAAGTAAAAGCGTCCGCCATAATATACTGCTGGGTATGGTTTCATTATCATTGTGTATAGGCCTCCTCCAAAGAGGAATACTGCTATCGCTATGACAATTGCAGAAAGAATGAGTGTTGACGGTTTTGCCGTTGCAATAGCCCGGTATAGTCTGTTTATCGAATAGGAAAGCGATGAAATCTGTTTCTTTAATTTGTGTGCCATAGGCTATCCCTCGCTTTTGAGCAGGTGTTCAGCCACCTCTTTAGACCACTCGCCCGTTAATGGATTTTTGACAATCGCACTTAAATACTCTTTCCAAGAAAACTCCAAAGCCTTCTTCCAAACATCATACTTTTTAGCAATACTTTCGTAGGCTTTCATGTGCAACTCGCAATAATCGCCTTCACTGGCTTCCCTGCTGCATATTTTGCATTTCAATTCTTTTCCTCCTCTCCTCTTTCAAAGGGCATTCTGGATTAAAACAAAGTGTCCATGGTCGGGTTCCTTTTATTCTAACTTGGACTGTTGGCCAACCGCATCCCCGACAATTTTTTCCAAGGGGGCGAACGGAGCCTTTTTGGGGAAGTGGGAAAGAAGCCTTGCATAACCCTTTAAAGTAGTTGGTGCAGCCGACGAAACGCTTTCCAGTTTTCCTCGAGTAAAGGGTCATGAGCTTTCCAGTGTTGCAGAGCGGGCATGTGCCTATTGTCCTTTCTTCCAGCCTCGACTGTTTTACAGCTTTGCTCAGCCTTTCGCCTATCTCCCTTTCCTTTTCTTTAAGTTCCTCAACAACGGGCTTAAGAATTTCGACGGCGTCCAGAAGCACGCTCTCTCTTTTCCCATTGTTCATTTGAATTTTATTCATCTTTTCCTCAAGTTCCCTTGTCAACTTTATTGATACCACAGTTGGACAGTATTTTTTCAAAATTTCAAGAACCTCAAACCCCAAGTCTGTTACAACCATCCTTTCCTCGCGAACATATTTTCTATCATACAATGTTTGTATAATCTCAGCCCTTGTGGCCTTTGTTCCAATTTCCGCCTCCTCCATCCTTTTAAGCAAACTTCCAGGATTATAACGCGGCGGAGGCTTTGTGAACTTGTCCTCCAAAATCACCCTCTTGACATTTATTTCTTGGCCCTCTTCGATTGGTGGCAAAAGAACTTCTTCCGATCTTACGTAGGGCTGGTAGAAACGCAGCCACCCCTCTTCCAAAGTTTGTCTTCCCCTAAGAATGAAGCGGTGCCCAGCAATATTTATAGAGACTTTCACACTCTGCCTTATGGCGGGGTCGCCGAAGACAGCCATAAACCTCCTGACAATTAAGTCCCAAACGTTTTTTTCAGAAACATCCAAAACCCTTTCTGGCAGGTTTCCAGTCGGATAAATTGCCGGGTGAGCTGGGTCCTCCTTTTTCCCCTCGTTTGGCTTTAACTCTGGTTTTGCGAGGAGTTCTGCCGTGAGTTTTCTGTATTCTGTTACCCTGCTTAAACTTCTTAGTATAGCCTCATAATTTATTGATGGTGGAAGTTTTTGGCTGCTGGTTCTCGGATAAGAGATTAAAGCATCCAAGTATAGGCGTTGGGCTATGTTTGAAGTGCGCATTGGCGTGTATCCGAAAAGTCCGTAGGCCTCGCTTTGAAGCGCTCCTAAATCAAAGGGTGTGGGCGGCATCTGCTGAAATCTTTTGACTTCAATTTTTTCTGCTACTCCAGTTTTTCCCTTGCAAGCCTCGATTACTGCGTCCGCCTCTTTCTTTATTTCAATAACATCTTTCTCATACTTCGCTTCGAAAACGGAACCGGCAATTTCAACCTCAGCCTTAATACTCCAGTAGGGCGTCGGCACAAAACATCTTATGGCCCTTTCTCTAGCTACAAGAAACCTAAGCGTTGGCCCCTGCACTCTCCCAGTGCTTAATGTGGCGTATTTTCCGCTCCATTCTTTAGCTGCTATGGTTAAGGCACGGGAAAGGTTTACACCGTAAAGCCAATCTACCTCATGTCTTGTGCGTCCGGCCTCTATGAGGGCAAAATCCAAATGCGGAAGCAGTTCCGCATAAGATTTTTCAAGCTCTTCCTTTGTTAGGGTTGAGTATTTCATGCGTTTTGCGATGTTTTCTTTATTATTGCATGCATATTTTAGTATGCAGTATCCGATGATGCTTCCTTCAATGTCGTAGTCGCATGCATCAATGAACATGTCAGCCTCGGAAGCCAATTTCGAAATTGTTTCAAGCCAAGTTCTAATCTGTTTTGCGCCCCTCTCCGCCATATAACGCGGTACCCATCTAAAATTAAAAACTGGATAGTAATTTCTGCCGCTTCTTTCTTCAGCAACTGTGTATAAATGTCCCAAAGCAGGAACGACTATTATTTCCCTATCACGTTTTGCAATGTAGTATGGAACGCCATTGTCCTCAAGCTTCTTTGCCTTCCCACCCTTATCAAGAGCAGAGGCTATTCTTTGTGCAGCATCCGGTTTTTCCGTAATTATCAAAGTGTATCTTCCCATTTAAACACAAACCACACGACATCACTTGGGAACAACCTTTCAGAATAAACATCGGCTAAAATAAAAGTTTCTATAAAACGTACCAATAAAAATATCTAGTCCAGAAGAACATATGCTGTAAAAGGAGCGTGTTTATTTGCCCCAACGTGTTACATGCCATGAATGCGGTTACGTTTTATACGAGGGTGTTGAACTTAAACCTCCAGACGAAATTTTACACCAACACAACGGAAAATGTCCGGCTTGCGGCAGGAAACTTTCTCTAATACCCATAAATGTTGAAGTAAAACCTATAAAACAAACACGCATTTGAGGAAAAGTTTTTGACAAAAGAAAGTCGCAAAACTCAACTTTATGAAGTACATCGGCAAACGGCAACATTAACCACTTTCGCCGGCTTTGAAATGCCATTATGGTATAAAGATATAACAACCGAGCACTTGGCAGTACGCAACAGTGTTGGAATTTTTGACATTTCCCACATGGGACGGATAATCATAGGCGGCGCGGAGGCAGAACAGTTCTTAAACTATGTCATAACAAACGACGTTTCAAAACTCACACCAAACAGCGCCCAATACTCAGTCATGTGCAACGAAAAAGGCGGTATAATAGACGACTTTGTAGTGTATAGGCTAGAAGAAGAAAAATTTTTGTTCGTGGCAAATGCGGCAAATAGAGAAAAAGACTTTGACTGGCTTTTGAAAAATGCCAAAAATTTCAACGTTAAAATCCAAGAAGTTTCCGATGAAGTAGCAATGCTTTCTGTTCAGGGGCCAAACGCCGAGAAAACCCTTCAAAAAATTTCCGCCCAAGACTTAAGCAAAATTGAAAGATTCAAAAGTGCAGAAACCACTTTGGCTGATGTGCGAGTTCTAATTTCCCGCACCGGATATACCGGTGAAGATGGATTTGAAATATTCATTTGGGATTCACCACTAAACAAGCCGGAAAATGCCATAAAATTATGGAACGCGATTCTCGAGGCCGGTAAACCATTTAATATTCAGCCTTGTGGCTTGGGGGCAAGGGACACTTTAAGGCTTGAGGCAGGAATGTGCCTATACGGAAATGACATTGATGAAACAACAACCCCGCTGGAAGCCGCGTTAGGCTTTGTTGTTAAACTTCAAAAAGAAAAATTCATCGGAAAGGAGGCGCTGCTAAAACAGAAAAATGAGGGAATCACACGCAAACGTGTTGGAATACGCATGATTGAGCCGGGAATCCCAAGAAAGGGCTTTGAAATTTACAACGAGCCAAATGAAAGGGTAGGACATGTGACAAGCGGAACGTTTTCGCCACTCCTTAAATGCGGAATTGGCATGGCTTACATTCAAGCAGCTCAAGCTCAAGAAGGAAACACCTTAAACGTGAAAATCCGCGGCAAAATGTTAAAGGCAAAAATAGTTTCCTTTCCATTCTACGACACAGCGAAATATGGTTACAGACGAAAGGTATTGTAAGAAGCCAAAAAACCTTCGGATAAACCGTAAGAGAAATAAAATACTCCTAACAATGTGTGTAGAAGAAGTGGCCTAAATGGGAATCAAAGATCTCGTAACAAAGGAAAATGCCATCAACGCCCTCAAAAATCTTGCTAAACTGAGAATAAGAATAAGCCACAGTTCACTCATGACCATAACAGCATTAATCCTCATCCTTTTTGTAGCTTTCGGAATTCGCATTTTCCCCTTAAGGTGGGAAATACAAACTGGAGCATTACACCTCTCAGAATTCGACCCCTATTACCAATACAGCCTAACAAAATACATGGTCGAAAATGGTTTAATATCGCCTTATTACCCTCCGCCTGGATGGATAGACAAACAACGCTGGTACCCCGGTGGTTTCCCCATGTACCTATCTTATCCATCGCTTCCCATGACTGCAGCGGTTCTCTACATGATAATTACAGCCTTGGGAGCAAACATCCCATTAATGAGTTTTTGCTCGATTTTCCCAGCCTTGATGGGAGCGCTTGCTTGTTTTATCATATACTTTCTAGGCAAAGATTTTGGTGGAAAACCTGTGGGTTTGCTGGCAGCCCTCTTTTTGGCTCTAAGTCCATCGTACATCCAAAGAACTTCTGTAGGCTTCTTTGACGACGAAACAATAGGGATACCAGCCCTTCTAATTTTCGCCTTTACTTTTCTAAGGGCAATAGAAGAAGATAGACCAATAAAATCAACCATAAAATATTCGCTTGCTTCCGCTGCTGCACTCGCATACTTCATATCTGGATGGGGTGCCGCATTTTACCCAATCGGTTTAACAGCACTTTTTGTTTTCGCCTTAATCGTGTTAAGGCGATACTCAACCAATCTTTTGCTATCATACAGTTTAACTTTTGGCCTCGGCTTATTTATCGCGATAAACGTGCCTAATGTCGCTCCAAAATACCTACTAACGCCAGTCATACTTCCCATAGCCGGGATATTCGGCTTGCTGGTCTGCTGCGAAATTCTTAGGGCCCTAACGTCAGCGAGGTCAAAAGTGCTGTTTACCATAATTATTTTAGCATCTATAATTGGAGTTTTCGTTGCACTTTGGCAGCTTGGTTATATGGCGGGCATTGCCGGAAAGTTTATTTCTGTCATAAACCCGTTTACACGTGCCGAGTCTCCGCTTATAGAGTCTGTGGCTGAACATAGAATAACTGCTTGGGGATCCATATACTACGAGTTTGGCGTCGGCATAATATTCTTTTTAATTAGTTTCTACTTCCTCTTCAGAAACCTAAACAATAGAAACCTGTTCCTCCTACTTTTTGGCTTAACATCCCTTTATTTTGCCTGCTCCATGGTTCGACTGCTCGTATTAATGTCCGCAGCCTTTAGTCTTCTGGCAGCAATCGGAGTTTTGGGATTGACAAAACCCTTTTACACCCTATTGAAAGAGCCGCCTAAAATTGTTAGTAGGAAAAAGTTTGGTTTAGAAATTGTTGGAAAAGAATTTAGTGGAACAGCAATTTTTCTTATCTTCATAATTCTGGTGACAAACTTGGCATTTTCTCCTCAAGCCGGCGGAATACCTAAAGTTTACAAGCAAGCCTACGCCCCCATTACAATCACCGCAGCCAGCCTACCAATAGCGCCAAACGAGCCGGTAAAAGAATGGTTTGACATGTTAGAGTATACACGATATCTTGGATCTTCAACCGTAGTATGCAGCTGGTGGGATTACGGATATTGGCTTTCAATTCTTGGAAATGTAACTTCACTTGCAGACAACGCTACAATAAACACTACCCAAATAGAGAATATTGGGTTTATCTTCATGGCTAATGAAACACAGGCTTTAAAAATGTTAAAACTTTACGATGCAAAATACATTCTTGTGTTTACGACGCTGGCATTAACCAAATCTGACAGCCAAGTATCTGCTGTTTGGGCAGGATACGGCGACGAAGGAAAATGGATGTGGATGGCGAGAATTTCTGGAAAGGCCCGCACCAGATTCGTAAGTGAAGGCTTTCTCGACGAAGATTCGGCGTGGGATGACGAAACTAAATTTGGAAATTACAGCGAAAATAAATGGAACTGGAATGACTTTGGACGAAGCTCCACAATATATAAGTTGATGAGTTGGGCTAGACAATTGTGGTGCGACAAACATGGTATAAGCGGCGGCGACGCTGAAACGGCAATTCCGCCAGAATACTTTGAAGTAGAATTCATCGCCGGATTAGAGTTAACACCAAACGACGCTAGCAGCAAGTATGGTGGGCTAATCCCGCTGGTATGCCTTTATAAAGTGAATTATCCGCCATAATGAAGGAGAGTTGCTTGTTCCCTAAGGCCCCAGACTACCATAAGCCAAACAAACCAATGGTTCCAAACGGTTTAGGCGTCATCTATGTTTTGATAAGCGCTGCATACCTCTTTTTATTGGAATATTTTAGGCCATTGGAAATTGAAGGCCCCCACAATGTTTCGCCCGCTTTAACTTTGGCTATCTGCATTTTGTTTGGAGGCTTTATGGGTTTGCTTGACGACTGGATGGATTTAAGATGGCGTTATAAAGCCTTTTTTCCGTTGATCGCTTCTGTTCCACTGATTACGCTTGCGATGAGACTTGGCTTGCGAACGTCAATAATGATTCCTTTTTTGGGAACTTTATCTTTCGGTGTTTCCTACTACTTTATCATTATTCCCTTGATTGTAACAGTAACAACAAACACTGTAAATCAGCTTGGGGGGTTAAATGGTCTTGAAACCATACCCCCAGCCATCGTTTTGATTGGGCTAATGTTTCAGGATGTAATTTTTCATTCCGCCTCAGAATCAAAGGCCACGCTTCTCTACATACCCTTGATTGTATGGCTTATCCTAGCCTTCTTTAATTTTAGGGGAAAGATTTTTGTTGGAAACACAGGATCTTTCGCCATCGGGATGACACTAGCTGCCTACGCAATAATCTCCGATTTAAAACTTGGTCTTCTCATTTCAATTTTGCCATACATATTCAACTCCTCCTTGATTTTGTTAACCTACTTTCTTTTCCGGGCTAAGGCAAACGTTAATTTTGATGGGAAAAGGCTTTTTTCTGACCATAGGAGAAGTTTGGTGACACTTATTACTTTCCATCGTCCAATGACTGAACGTCAGATTGTTTCCATAATATCGGTTCTGATGGGAATTTCAGCTTTCGTCGCAATAATAGTCCAATTTTTATCGTCATAAGCAATTGCTGCGCTTTATGTGTTGTGTGTAACCTTTTGCTACACACAAAAGGCAAAAATTGGTTTGGGGCGAGGCTTAACTGTGGAGGCTAATGAAAAAGGTTAGCACATGATCGTTTAGCTTGAGGAGTTCGACTATTTGTCAGCGATTTACGTTCCGAACGTCTCGGTTAAAGTGGAAATCAGCGCTTTATTAGCCCACCGTTTAGTTGCCAGGGTTGAAGCCGAAACAGTTAATTTTGATGTAAAAGCAAAGCTGGAAGAAAAGGAGCGTAAAAACCAAATGATTGTTGTGGGCTTTAATCTCACTTTAACCACGAAGCCGGGCATTGTGAAATTTGAAGTTGAAGGCACCGTAACTTTGACGGGAAAAGACTCTGAAATAAACAAAATGTTGGAGATTAACCCGGAAACAAAAATGCCCCACGTCTTCCAAAGAGTTTATCAACATGCATACACAGCCATGTACCTTCTCTCAACAATTTTAAATGTGCCACCACCACCATACGACTTGCTATTTGCTCCCAGAGAGGGGATTCCGATGGAAGAAATTAACGTTGAAGTGCCGGCAAATGCTACAATACAGCCTTCAGCCACTCAAGCGGAACCGAAAAAGGAAGAGGAGACAAGCGCCCCTGTGAATAAGCCCCAATAAGTTTAAATGTTTTGGCTTGTGTTTTAGGGGATGTTTGGCGGGTGAGTGGGCCTCCACCCGTTCCGCCATAAAAACCCCGGTGTAGGAGGTGAAAAATTGAAATTTGAAGGTAGAGATGTGACTTTAACCGCGGTTTTTGCCGCGCTTTACGGTGTAGGGGTTGTTCTTCTCGCGCCCATAAGCTTTGGAGTTTACCAGGTCAGGGTTGCCGATGCCCTGTTGCCTTTGTCCATGATTTTCGGTATGCCAGTGGCCATCGGAACAAGCTTAGGTTGCCTTGTTGCAAACGTTTATGGCGGTTTAGGCATAATCGATATTGTTGGCGGAGCTATTGCAAACTTTACGGCGTGCACTTTAGCGTGGTACGTTGGCAGAGGCGGTTTTACCCATAGACTTCTAGGATGCTTTGTAGAAACAGTTGTTGTGACGGCCATTGTTGGAGGGTATCTATCGCTTATATTTAATGTTCCTTTAGAGTTTGGGTTAGTCGGTGTTTTTGTCGGTTCGGTGGTGGCTATCAACATACTTGGATTTGCCCTTTTAGAGGGACTATTCAGAAGCGGGATTAAGAAGAGTTATGCTGAGAATGGGATGTCGCAAAAGCCTTAAGAGAACTCTTGGTTTTACATGAAACGTTCCAGTTTTGTTAATCCTATTATTTCGTCGAAGTCTAAGCCCAGGGCGTCCAAAACCTGGTCAAATGTTGAATGCAGATAGGCTATGTATTTGTCAACATCCACCTCATTTTTTGTGGCAAGTTCAACAGGCTTTACATGTGGTTCCTTTACAACTTTAACGAAGCTTATAAGGTCGCCTGCCTTAAGCTCCATACCCCCCTCCTTTAATATTCTGGCTGCCCTCACATGTTGGGGCGTTGTTTTAGTATAGCGTTCCGGCTCTTCGCCTAAAACCACGTTGAAGGCAAGTTCGCTTAGACTTTCCCATTCCCTTCTTTTAAGCCGCATGTAGCAGTCGCGGATGATGTCGCCTATGTCCTTCTTTGCCTTTTCAAAGTCTGCAGGCGATTTTACTGTGGCCAAGCGCTCTTTCATTCTGTCGAAGGCTTTCTTTATAAAAAGCGGAATATGCCTCTTCTTGCCCGTTAACCCTTTAACGTCGACGCTGCCGTCCTCTAAAACTCCGAGATAATTCTTTTTTCGTGAGCTGAAGACGGCATATCTGTAAACTTTGTCAACGTCTAAACTCATTTTAAGTTCATGTTCCGTCCATTGGGCCAGTTTTTCAATTTGCTCTTTTGAGGGATTTTTTAGGAAAATGCTGTCTGTGTCGCCGTAAAGCACTTGAATGTTAAGTTGTTCTGCTTGCTTCAATATTTGGGTTAGGGAGTGCCTTGCAATTGCTGCTGTCGCCTCTGCCACAGGGGGACAGTAAAGGTCGAAGGTTTCGGCTCCAAAAACTCCGTAACTCGCATTTAAAATAACTTTTAGGGCTCCTTGAATTATATTATACCAGCTTCTAACGTCGGCTGGTAAACTTTTGTCTTTTGATTTTGGTTTATACCAGTGTACTCTTAGGTCTCTAAGCGAGCCTATTAGGAGGCTTTCCAAAGACCGCTTTTTTGTGCAAACCCAGTGCGGCGTGTCTGGTATAAGATTTGTTTGGCATTCTGGATGCTTACATAATATAGATTGGTAGCCGAGGTTCCAAACTTTTATTATTGATGGATATAGGCTTGGAAAATCCATAACCGCAACATTAAAGTGGACGCCGGGCACGGGTTCAACAACTATTGCCCCCTTATACTTTTTGCCCTTTATTATGGCTTTAGTTACCGTTTTGCCCTTCACGGCAAGTATGTCTTCCGCGTTTGGAATAAGCATGTTTCTTCTGCGATGCTCTCGATGCATGAAATTTCTTATCCACCGGGAGACACCTTGGCGGCTAACGTCTTCCATTGGCATGCTGCTTATTCGGGCTAAAACCAAAATTAGTTTTAGAACCAACTCGTCTTCAAAGCTTGCAAGCTTAAAAGCGATTTCAGCATCTCTGAAGCAGTATTTTGCGAGTTCAGTGTAGGTTAAATCACCCAAATTCTTTTCTAGTTTAATCTTTTCCATACCAATTAAGGCTTTGCCCACATCATCAAGTGTCACATCGCGATATCTATTGTTAAATGCGTAAATTTGGATTGACCGATTAAAGAAGAACTTGTAAAGGTCTATGTGCACACCATATTTCAGTAGGCACACACGCCTTCCAACTTCTATTGGGATATCATCCTTCCTAAACCCGTGGTTAAGAGCCCTATGAGCCAAATAGCGCAAGTCAAAATCGTCGCCATTGAAGGTTATGACGAAGGGGTAACTCCACAACACATCAAAAATGGCCTTTATAAGCTTACTTTCAGAATCAAAATACTCAATGCTTACGTCCGCTGGCAGACGTTCCGTTCCCTCACGAACCCCCTCCCTCTTTAAGAGCAAAACTCGCTTTTGCCCATCTGAACCATAAAGCGAAGCGCAAACAACAGGGTATGCGGCTTCACGAGGATCCGGCATCCGCGTTGGAACAGGAGAATAAACCTCTATGTCAAGTGCTACATAAAGGAATTTTGGAGCTGGATATTCTAGAAGCCTTGCCCATTCCTCAATATAGTGGAGTTCTTCAGCCGTGGCGTCTTTAAAAATCTCTTTTATACGATTTATTGTTTCTTCTGCCCCCTCCACGCGTTTCAAAATTAGTTTACCATTTTTAACTTCGTAAATCATTCCTGGCAAAAGGTTCTTGTCATAAATGTAGGATTGGTAATACTTTATTTTTGATTCCCAAACTTTAATTTGTTCAGGCGAAATTGGAGCTTCCGCAACTGTTGGAAAATCTTCTGGAATTATGTCTCTTATGCAGCCTTTTGGGCGTCCTCCAATGGCCAGCGGATCCTTCGCCACAATTTTAGTAACTTTCACCGGCCTATCTGCTAAGGGGTCAAATTTATCTACAATTTCGAAGTGGTTGAATCCGGGATGTTGCATTAAACGGCTTATTTTTTCAAGCTCTAGGGGCGAAAGGTTTGTGAGACAGTATGGTTTATGCCCGCTGTCATCGTACCAAAAGAATATTTTGCAAGAAGTTGGCTCGTAAAGTTTGATTAGAGCTTTTCCGGATTTTCCGTCATAAGAAGCGGAAATGAAGTATGATGGTGGGAGATCAGCTGGGGCTAAGGGTGGAAAATCACGTTTTTTCTCTTTTGCTATGGATTCCATGAAGGGAAGGGCTTCCGCTTCCTTTTTCTCAAAAGTTTCAGCTTCTGGTCGAGTAAAATCTTCTAGGCGTTTCTGAGCCATTCAGCCCTAACCCACTAACTTCTATGAATAGAATAGACTAAAATCTCTTACTAATACCTTAAAGCCAAGCTATTGAATGCTTTCTTTTTTTACAATTTTTATGAACTCACCAATTGTTAACAGCCCTACATCACTCATCCCATGCTTTCTAACAGAGATTTTTCTTAATTGCACTTCCTTTTTGCCGCAAATTATCATGTATGGAATTTTCTGAGTCTCCGCTTCCCGAATCTTGTAGTTGATGGTTGATGGACTGTCATCTATTTCCGCCCTTACTCCATGAAATTGAAGTTTTTGATGGACACGTTTGGCATAGGACAGTTGTTTATTGCTTATGGGTAGTATCCTCACTTGTATTGGAGAAAGCCATGTTGGAAGATTTCCTCTATAATGCTCTAAAAGGATGGCGAAGAAACGTTCAATCGACCCCAATAAGGCTCTGTGAATCATGATGACTTCATGCTCTTTTCCATCTGCGCCTACGTAGGTTATGTTGAAGCGCTTTGGAAGGTTAAAGTCAAATTGTATGGTTGCGCATTGCCATCCCCTACCAGAAGCATCAACAATGTTAATGTCGATTTTCGGCCCATAGAAAACTGCTTCTCCCCGCATTTCATGGTAGATAATCCCCTTCTTTTCGAGCGCCTTAGCTAAGGCTTTCTGGGCTTTTTCCCAGCTTTCTTCTGAACCCATGTATTTTTCTGGTTCTTTTGGGTCTCTTGTTGAAAGATATACTTGGTATTCGTGAAAGCCGAATTTGTGAAGCATGTTTTCTGCAAATTCTATAAGTTGTAATATTTCGTTGTCAACTTGTTCTGGTGTGCAGAAGATGTGCGCATCATCTTGTGTGAAGCCCCTTACTCGCATTAGCCCATGTAAAACGCCTGAACGTTCATACCTATAGACTGTTCCCCACTCTGCATATTTTATTGGGAGATCTTTGTAGCTTCGTGGTTTGGCCTTATATATTTGTATGTGGAGGGGACAGTTCATCGGCTTTAAGACGTAGGGTTCTCCGTCTTTTTCGAAAACGTACATGTTCTGCTCATAATAGTCTAGGTGCCCAGAAATAGACCAGAGCTCTCTTCGAGCTATATGAGGTGTGCAGACAAGTTGGTATCCATTTTTTAAGTGCTCTTCCTCCCAGAAATTTCGAATCGTTCGGCGGACGATGTCGCCTTTTGGATGCCAAAGAGCTAAGCCGCTGCCAACTTCTTCGTTTATGGAGAATAAATCCAATTGTTGGCCTAGAACTCTGTGATCTATTTGTAAGAGCTGCCTTTTCCCCAAAATTTTGGTGTTTGAAGGGCTTTTGATGAGGTTCTTTGATTTTAAAATTCGTTTAAATTTGTGTTTCTAAATTCCCCATTTCACACACCGACTTTTCAAAATGCACACTCGCCTATATATCATTTTATGTCCTTAATTAAATCACAACCTTTAATTTTATTTAGTTTCTGTGCGTTTGTTATGATGTTGTGAGGGAATTTGCTTAGGGAAGCTTGGGCGCTTGCCATTGAAACTTTAAGCTGGATGGAAATGCAAAAGTTAAGTGAGCGCTTGGCCTTGTCGAAGACTGTTAGGCAGTTGGACATAGAAGATGTTAACGCCATTAGGCTTGCACACATGCTTGTTTGTGAAACCGTTAGACGGCGCAATTTTATAGACGCTTTCATAAACAAGGCTTTAAAACCAAAATCTTTAAGCGAGTTTGACTTGGGCGTTCAAGCTTTTCTTCGGCTCTACGTTTATCAGACAAGGATAGCCAAAAACTGGCCAAAAATTGACTTTAAAGAAGCCGCAAACATCGCTGGTCTAGCCCGCTCCATACTAGGCTGGAAAACACTCCGCAAAGTTGAGCATGTTTTAGGCGTGTTACTAACGCAGAATCCAACGTCAATCTTTGAGGGGGCAAGCGACGAAGAGAGGGTTGGTCTTGCCACTTTTAACCCAACATGGTTTATAAAATATTGTTTTAGACTGTTTGGGAGAAGCGAAGCCCTAGAATTTTTAGAAGCCAGCGTTCAGCCTCCACCAGTCTACATTAGGCTAAACACTCTTAGGGGCGAGGAAAATTGGATTTTAAAGAAGATTGAAGAGGAAGGCGTTAAAGCCGAAAAGGTTGGGGAGCTAAAGCATACATACAAGGTCGTAGGCGCAAAACAGCCCTTAACCCGCATGAAAGGCTTCAAGGAAGGCCTATTTTACATTCAGGATAAGGCAAGCTGTTTTGCGGCTGAAGCTGCAGACCCTAAACCGGGAATGGTTGTTTTAGACGTTTGTGGAGCGCCTGGGGCAAAAACAACTTATCTAGCCCAATTCATGCAGAATAAAGGCGTGATTTATTCTTTGGATTATTCCCGGCGGAGGATGGGCGTTTGGAAAAGCGAAATAATCCGCATGGGAGTCAATATCGCCATTCCAATAATTGCAGACGCATGCAACCCTTTACCAGTCAATTTAGAAGCCGACATCGTTGTTTTAGATCCGCCATGCACGAGCACCGGCGCCTTTAGTAAGCTGCCCTCAGCAAAATGGAGACTTACAAGGCGCTCCATCGAAAAAATGGCTGAAATCCAATGGCAGATGCTAAACAACTGTGCAGAAAAAGTGAAGCCAGAGGGCACGCTAATCTATTCCACATGCAGCATAACAACAGAAGAAAATGAGATGTTAATTGAAAAATTCTTAAAATGGCATCCGGAATTTGCGCTTGCTGAAATAACGCCGAAAATTGGTTTACCAGGGTTAAGGGGGTTGGAGAAATGCCGGAGGCTTTACCCCCACATACACGAGTGCAACGGCTTTTTCATAGCAAAGCTGTTAAGAAGTAAAACCTAAAATGAATTTATGGATGCGTGAGCAAGTTGAAAGGCTGTAAACTTGTTGGAAAAGTTGTGAAAGTTCAAGGCGAATGTGTTGCTGGACATCGTGTGGGCGAAGAGTTTGACTTCACGCTATTTTCAGAGGAAAAAGACAAAATCCACAGAACACCAAACATTTGCGGTTTCCTCTATGATGCCCTATTTCCATACTTGGTGACATTGCAGTTTGGAGGCTCCTTTCCATGGGAAGAAGATAAAGACAAGTTTACCATGGGCTGTCCAGACAACCATAAAGTAGTTGTTGAAATCAGAAGAGTTAAAGAATAAATTCGCCCTTTTTAAGCCCTTTACCTTTCTTTCATTTGCAAGTAGCTTACGTCATAAAGTGTAAATATTAGTGGGATAAGCACTATTATGTGTATTATAGTAAAAATTCTGAAGAGTTAAGAGAAAAATGAAACAGATTAAGGTAAGCTGGAGTGAGCATAGCCGAAGTATTATTCAGAAAAGTTGGATAAGCAAATAGTAAAGGTAGCCTCTGCTACTCTTGATGAGATAAGGGCGAGAAGCAGAAATGTTACAACGGATGAATTAGTTGCGTGGATTAGAGAGAAAAGGGAGAGATAAAACTCCTTTGATGACGCAAAACTTCAGAAAATTGCCGAAAAGAATGCTAAAACGGCATTAGAAGCGTTAGGCAAATATAAAAATAGAACTTTACAAAGTAAATTGGGCTCAAGCAAACCGAGAATATCCTTAAAGTTTTCAACTTAGTCATTTCTATGAAGAATGTTCACTTCTTGTTTTCTCCGTTTTGCAGAGTATTTCAAATATTACTTTTGCTGCTTGAATTGCCGAAACCCCATCGTCATAGTTTGGCGATATTTCCACAACATCAAAACCTACAAGGCGATGGTCACATATATTGCATAAAATGTCAAGTAAAGCACACATCTCCAGCCCATCTGGCTCTGGGTTTTGCACTGCGGGCGCGTAGGCTGGGTCAAGCACGTCCATGTCAACCGACAAATAAATGTTCTTGTAAGCCGCCAATTTCTCACTTAGCTTTTTTGCCGTTTTTCCGATTCCCTCTTTTCTAATCTGCTGGGTTGTGAAAAATTCTATGTCAGCCTTTTTTGCAAAGGTAAGCTCTTCCTTGCAAACGGCCCTCGTTCCAAATTCTATGATTTTTGCTGGCTTTAGTTGTTCACTTATTCTTCGCATAAAGGTTGTGTGCGAAAGTTTTAAGCCCATAAACTCGTTGCGCAGGTCGAGGTGCGCGTCAAAACTGACTAACGCTGTTTTCGAAGCTTTTGCCTCCAAGCCCTTCATAACGCCAAAAGTGATTGTGTGTTCTCCGCCGATTGTCACGGGTGTTTTGCCAGCATCCAATATATCTTTTATGACAAGCGCTATTCTTTCCAAAGTTTTCTCCGTGTCCGTTAGCACATGCAAATCTCCTAAATCATGCAATTTCAAATCTTCCACATCCAAACCCGTGCGAAAACTGTATGTTTCAATGTTTAACGATGCTTGCCTAATAGCGTTTGGCGCAAACCTTGCTCCAGTCCTATAGGTGCTTGTAACATCAAATGGAACGCCCAAAACTATATAGTTCGCCTTATCAAATGGTTTTTGGAAACCGCTGAAGATATTTAATTGCGAAACAAAAAGTTCACGATGAGCCATTTACTCCTTCTCCATTCTTCTCTTAAGCTTAACTTTCACAGTCTTATACAAATATAAGATTATGCCCAAAAGCCCCACCAAACTGCAAAATCCGTAAATAACACTATAGGCTCATACTCATTTAATAAGCTGACAAAAGGGTTGCCAAGCAAGGGATAAAATGGATTCATTTCTCAATAAAGGAAAGAGTCTAAAACACATGAAAATATGCACCGATAAAAGATGTGAACATAATCTTTTTGAAGGAATATTTTTGAGAAACACCAAAGACTGCTAAAACTTTGTTTAATCCACCCCCTTAAAGGATAAATGAGCATGGCTATCAAAAACGCTAAGATGGACGCGCCTAAATAAGAGTGGAAGAAGCCGTGGAGCGAATAGCCACGCACATGAAATAACGTGACATATAACGGCTCCAAATCCGGTATTACGTTAGCCACAATAAAAGTGGGTAAATCAAAAATCATGGACAAAGCTAGACCAAAAAGAAGCGCTGGGCCCAAATGAAATGGTGTGAAAGGCATAATCTCTTCTCTTTTGATAAAGCAAATAAAAGTTGGGGCTTTGAAACATTAAATTTATTAATGATGTTGCAAATCCATTTAGGGTTAAAAGGCGGTTGATGAATGTCCTTTAAGTCTAAAATTAAAATTGAGAATCTCGGGATGTTCACAGCCCTTGCCTTTTACGCAATTGCTGGAATCATATGTTTCATTGTTTTGCCAAGCGCCTATTTCCCGCCACATATCGCCATTATTGGCATACTAAGCCTATTAGCCGCCTATGGACTGTTTAAAAAACGTGTTTGGGCTATTTGGCTGGTTGTGATGTTATTTTTTATTGTCACAACATTTTCAGCGTATATGCTAATTTACTTTTTTGGAAAAGACTTAATCCTTGATATAAGCATGATTGCATACTTGATTTTGACATGGTTTTTCACTTTTTACATTGCTGCTAAAAGAAAAGTCTTAACGGGCTAGTGTCTCGTTTAAGCTCCTAAAAAGGTGAACCGTAACCTCTTCGCCAGCATCAACAAACTGAACGTTTTCAGCTATTTCAACAAAACCGTCAGCCCTTGCAAGCGTTGTGATTGCCCCAGAAAGCCCAACTGGAACGGGTTCAGCCACAAGCTTTTTCGATTCGCTTTGTTTGAGCCTAACCATAATGAAGGTTTTTCTTCCCCTCGCGGGAAACATTCTGGTTTCAGCCACAGCCTGCACTTTAAAAGTTTCTTGCAGTTTCGCCCCGCTCATAAGCTGAATTATGGGGAAAACAAGTAAACGGAAAATTAGGAGGGCGGAAGCGGGGTGTCCAGGGAGTGAGAAAACAGGTTTCCCATCAATTATGGCAACAGTTGTGGGCTTTCCGGGTTTGATGGCGATTCCACAAACGATTACGCCTGGTTTTCCAAGAGAATTTAGAGTCTTTGGCATCACATCCTTAGCACCCACAGAAACACCACCAGACGTTACAACAACGTCGGCCGAAGCCAACGCACGTTTAAGTGCATTCCGAAGCACCACAACATCGTCTGGAAAAACTCCCAAATATATGGGTTCGCCTCCGCTCTCCCTCACAGCTGCACACAAACTGTAGGCATTAATATCATAAATTTTGCCGGGCTGAAGCTCTTGACCCGGCTCAGTTATTTCCGCGCCCGTGGATAAAACGGCCACACGCGGTTTAGCATAGACTTTAACTTTTGCTATGCCCAAGGCGGCTAAAACTCCGATTTCAAGTGAGCCTAAACGTTGTCCAGCTTTGAGGATTGTTTCGCCCCTTTTTATGTCGGCTCCCCTCTTCATGACATTTTCATCTTTGACCACAGTGGAATAAACAAGGATTTCGTCGCCCCTACGCTCTGTGTACTCAGACATTATAACTGCGTCGGCGCCTTCGGGCATAGGTGCCCCAGTGAAAATTTCAGCTGCCAAACCCTTTCCAACAGAAACTTTCGGCGGCTCACCGACATTTACTGTTCCGCAAAACTTCAATTTTTTAGGAGTGTTTTCTTCTGCGCCGAATGTATCTTCGGCTCTAACCGCATAACCGTCGACAGTTGAGCGGTTGAAGGGCGGAATGTCTAGTTTGGCTATTATGTCTTCTGATAGGATGCGGCCGTAAGATTGTAAAAGCGGTACTTCTTCAAATCCTATCGGCTTAGGTTCGAAGTTTTGGTAAATAGTTTTTTTGGCTTCTTCCAAAGTTAAGAGTTTTCTAAACATGCATTTCAGCCCTTTTCTATGTTGCCGAAAAGATGAACAGAAACAGTTTCTCCGGCTTCTAGGCCTTCACGGTTTTCGGGCACAACAACATAACCATTTGCTTTAGTCATTGTTGAAATTATTCCAGAACCGCGGGCGCTTATTGGTTCCGCAAGCATTTCCTCTCCATGCTGAAAAACTTTAACACGAACGAAAGTCCTCCTTCCCAAGGCAGTGGTAACTCTCCTCGTCATTTTAGCCTGAACAATCGGCCTGGCAATTTCTCTTTCCATTCCAAGAATTTTAAATATTAATGGCCTGGCGAAAACCTCAAAGCCGAACATTGCAGCGACAGGATTGCCCGAAAGAATTATTATTGGCTTCCCATTTACAACCGCAAGCGCTGTCGGCATGCCTGGACGCATGGCAACACCGTGAACAATTACGCCTGGCTTTCCAATTCTGTTGACTGCCTCGGGAACTAAGTCTAAAACTCCGACGCTTGTGCCGCCGGTGGTGATTATCGCGTCTGCCTTCTCCAAGCCGATATTTAATTTTCCAAGGATTTCATCAACATCATCCCTCGCTATGCCTAAATCTATGGGTTCGGCTTCCAACTCCCGGCACAAGGCAGAAAAAGTTATGCTGTTGGACTCGAAAATCTGATCTTTCCCGGGTTTTTCCCCAACTCTAACAAGCTCGTTTCCAGTAGCCAAAATGGCGATTTTAGGTCTTTCAAAAACTTTAACTTTTGAGATGCCCAAGGCTGCAATCAACCCTAAATGTGGGGGTTTTAAGCGGGTGCCGGCTTTTACTGCAACTTCGCCTTTACGCACGTCTTCGCCCCTTCTAGAAACATTTTCGCCCGGCGCAACGGAAACCCAAACCTCAATATTGTTGTTGACCCTCTTCGTGTTTTCTAACATAACCACCGCGTCTGCACCGTTCGGAATGGGGTTGCCAGTCCAAATTTGCCTCGCTTCTTTTACGCCAACACTATCTTTTTCTGTTAGTTTCAAAATTTTTGGTTTAAACTGCGACGCCTCAAAAGTGTCTTCCGCCCTTACGGCGTATCCATCAACAGCCGAACGGTCAAATTTAGGTAGATCCTCTTCGGCAACTACGTCTTCTGCCAAAACACGGTTTAAAGCAGAATTTAAAGGAACAATGGTGGTTTCTGGCTTTTTAATTTGAGTTTCTTTGAAAAATATTTCTAATGCTTCGTCGACCGATACTAGTTTTTGAAAGCCTTTGAGTCGAACCAAAATCTATACCCGTAAAAACAGCACAAAGGACAATGTAAAAAATGTATCGCACAAAAGGCGTGTTAAAGGCCATTTTAGCCTTCAATTTGCCTCTTAAGAATATCACGCATTTTTATTGCATCCACGTCTAGAATTGGGCTTTCGCTTATTATAACAGGGTTTAGCTTGTATTCTGCCAAGACTTTTGCAAGCAAAGTGAAGTCCGGCCCATAAGCTGCCTCGTCCATTGTATGGTGACATTTTTCACCTTTATCGGTGAATTCAACTTTTGTAAAGTGGCAATGCAGGTTTTTAATGGCTTCTGTGCCAAGTCTTTTTTCGATTTCTTCCAAAACCCTAGCGAAATCGTCCGCAGTTTTGAAGAGCCCCTTTTCTCTGGCGTGCAAATGAGCCCAATCGATGACTGGTTGTGCCTGCTCAACTTCCTCGCACAAACTTAAAATTTCATCCAAGCTCCCAAGCTGTGAAGGCTTTCCCATGGTTTCTGGGCCAATTTTAACTTCTTTAATTCCCGAAGCCCTCAAAGCCTCAGAAACTTCTTTTAGGGCTTGCAAGCAATTGTTAAAAACATCTTTTTTGGGTTTTTTGCCGTAAAATCCGGGGTGGAAAACTACAATGTGCGCTTTCATCCACTCTGCCGCTGTTGCGCACGCGATCAGGCGTTGTTTGCTTGCTTCAATAACTTCTTTTTCACCGCAAAAGTTTATGAAATAGGAGCCGTGGAGGCTCAGCCAAACATCGTTTTCTTTAGCCTTTAAACCAAGTTTTTCGGCGTCTTCCCTCTTTATTTGTGGTTTTGCACCCCAACGAACAGCTTGATATTCAAAGGCGTCAAGTCCCTCTTCCCGCAAAAGTTTTGGAACATCCGCCAAAGGAGCCTTTAGAGCCTTGAATGAAGGGGGAACCCCAGCCGGACCAAATCTTGGACGGTCAGCCATAAAATTCCCTTATGTTTTCTTACGTTTCACATAGCGATAAATCCTTCGTGAATATCTCCCATAAAACAAAGCAATTAACCCAGAAACCCATGCTGCAGCATTTTGGAAAACCAAATACTTTCCAGCATTATCTAAATCAGCCAAAGGTTTGATAATCATTCCAAGGGCTGAGGCAAATCCTTTAAAGCCCGGAGCCAGCCACAACAAGGAGTGGTTTACAATTTCGCCAATGGGCGCTAGGGCATTTGCGGCCCCCTTAACAAAGCTTAGCCATGAAGGATTATTTTGATAAAGGTTTGACACTGCATAATAAATCAGCTTGGGGTAAGCGAACAAAGATACCACACAAACTAGGGACAAAAAGACTATCAGCACAATAAACGCGCTTTTCGCCGTGGCCTTTGCGAAAAAAGTTCTCCGCCAAAAATTTCCAAAAACTTTAGCCTTCCGGCCTTCGCCCTTCTGCTTCTCAGCAGGACGAGCCTTCGTTTTCAAGTCAATTTCGCGGGGCCCCAGGCCAACATGCCTTGTTAAATGGGCCCAACTTGTCGTCAACGCAATTATTACAGTTATGGGCACCAAGTGAAAGAGGGGGCTTATCAATCCGAATATTTGGTTTTCTGGATTCTCTTGAACCCCCAAGTTGATTGCGTAAAAGACGACAATAAGCTCAATTAAGGTTGCAACCGCCAGAAAAGAGATTATTGATGCTAAACCCTTCAATGTTGTCCAATGAATTATTGGTTTCTTCTGAGGCTCTTGACTTGGCTGGGACTTCATTATGATTCCGTCTTTCACATTAGTTAGCGTTGAAATATGAATGTTCTCATTAAAAAATGTGACTGTTAAAGTGAATTAATTGACTGCGCCTTTAATAGTTATAGTTTAATGGGAATTCATGGCTGCATTTTGGGCACTTGACCATTTCACATTGAATGGAAGAGGGGCAGCCAGAACACGCAAAGGCCCTTCCATAGGTTATGTCAAAGGCAAAACCGCATTTTGGGCAGTTAACAATGCGTTTAGATGTTTTCATATTTGGTCTAACAAACTACAAACATCACAAAATTTTAAATCTTTCTGAAAGGAATAGTTTTGCGGAAAGTTTAACAAGAGAAAATATTAAATATTATTTTAAATGCTATGTAGAGGATGCTTTGTTAATAGAGTTGCATGGGAATTAGATGCTGAAATCTGGCAAGGTTGAGAGGTTAGAACTTTACAAAGATCGTAATACGCAAGTTTTCTTAAGCAAATTTTTAAGCAATGAAATAAAGGAGCTTGAACCAGTCTACGATCCTCAAATCGGCTATCACTATCCAATTGTTGAAGCCATCGTTGGCGACGCAAAGGCCGCTGAAGAATTTCTAAACAAACTTTTTGCAGCAGGCGTATTAGAGAGAAAGCTTTATGATAAAGTTATTTATTGTCCCAAGTGTGAATCCCCAAATGTTTCCGTTCGCTACCAATGCCCATACTGTAAATCATTTAACATTAAAAGAAGCGCCCTAATCGAGCATGTTAAATGTGGTTATATGGATGCCGAAGAAAAATTTGTGAAAGGAAATAGGCTTATCTGCCCAAAATGTCAAGGCGAACTTAAAAAACTGGATGTTGATTATAGGAAGGCTGGAATGTGGTGCACTTGCAACGATTGCGGCAAAAGTTTTGACATCCCAAATGTGGCGCATTTCTGCAGAAGTTGCCACACGAATTTTGTTTTTGAAGATGCCGTTATAAGGGATGTTTACGCATACAGTTTAAGGGAGGAAGCCAAAGAAGAGGTTGCAGTTGGATGGGTTATAATAGCCCCAATTAGGGATTTTCTCGTCGAAAATGGATTTAAAGTTGAGAGCCCAGCCTTCCTTAAGGGAAAATCCGGGGCAAACCACATGTTTGACATTGTAGCTTATGCTGGCGATTCCAAAAAAGCCATGGTGATGGATGTTGCTGTATCCACAGGAGATGCTATTTCAGAACAACCGGTTATCGCTTTGTTTGCCAAAATGTTTGATGTTGCACCCGAAAAAGCGTATTTAGTTGCAATTCCTCAAATTAATGAGAATGGAAAGAGGATGGCTGAGCTGTACAATATTGAGGTTGTTGAGGCGCAAAATCAAAAAGAGGCTGTGAAGGCTCTCCGAGAGAAAATTTTGGCGAAGTCTTAAGGGTTGGTTTTAACGACTGGAATAGATGGCTATGTTTCCCCTTTCAGTGACAAATTTTATTGTAAAGTTTTCTGACAAACGCATGTCCATTCTGATGTAATTTAGTTCCTCTCCAGAGTTTACGAAGATGTTTACATCATAGCGCTCATGATATGTTGAATTTATAATCCATATTCCAACTATGTGGGCGGTTACTGCGCCGCCGTTAAAGATCTTGAAGCTTGCTCCATTTAATAATATCCTAACCCCCAAAAAGTCTATGTTAATCGTTGTCGGCGTATTGTCTGGGCTGGAGTCGTAGAATATTATTTTAACCGTGCCATTCTCATTGTTAACATAATTTTGCCAAGAATCTGCCAGATTTAACGTGTAAAATTCAAACTCCGTTGAGGGCGTAAACCCGCTTGTGGAATTGAATCCTACATCACTGAATTGCCCGCTCGTCCAGTTATATGCCTTCAAAAACCAGCTTTCAGCCGTGTCACTCGCCTTAAAGCGAATTTGGATTTCAATTGAACTTATGTTTGCAGGCGGATATGTGGATAAATCTAAAACGAATTCTCCAATTACGCTTAAACTGCAGTCGCCACGCATTTCAAATTCAAGTTCAATCCAATCCAACTTTAGGTCAAAGGGCGTCCAATCAGCTTTAACAGCCATGATTTTAACTTTCCATTCGCCGCTTGTCGCATTTATAAAGTCTGTAAGACTCGCTATTGTTTGGCTTTTAATTTCGTCTGCAATTCCTATTGTGTCGGTTATATAACCCTCTCCGCTGGTTGAATATGCCCTTGCAGTGTAATTGTATAGTTGAAACGTTACCGTTACATCGTCCATTGTGAAACTGCTTTCAATAATCCAAGCAAACTGGGTCCATGAATTATTGCTTGCTGTTCCAGTGAACTCTACTTCACATGCGTACTGGCTATAACATGTGCACTTAAATTCAATCCAATCGCATTTGAAATCGAACTGCGTGGACGTGGCTTTAACTCCTCTAATTTTTATTTTCCAATGGCCATTTGCGTCTCTAAAATGTGTGGGATTGACGGTTATGGATTTTGATCTTGTTTCATAAGCATCTGGAATAGGACTTGAAGTGTAGGAAATAAATCCATCCCCACTTGGTGAATAGTCTCCAAGGGTATAATTGTAAAGTTGCAGCGTTACTGACACGTTAGCCGCTGTCCATGCACTATCAATTGTCCAAGTAAGCTCAGTCCAATCATAAGTATTTGATGTCCCAGTAAACTCAACTTCTACAGTATATTCGTTTGGAATTGGATTTGGCTTTAAGGCGAAGGCCCTTACCCCCCATGGGTCCGCCCGAGACATGGTGTAAGAACCTCCAGAAATTGTCCTTGGGTTGCTCATCACCGCAGTTTGAAGTTGAATACAGCCACGTCCTCCCACGCCTGTTCTGTATTCAGCTACTGCTTCAATCCAGTCGCCACCCGTTTCCCCGGTGAAAGAGCCCACTTGATTATTGTAGTTTATAAAAACAAATGCCACTGCAAGCGCCGAAGGAGTTGTTGTGGTTACGGATGGCGCATAAATTGTGGCGCTTGTTCCTGTTGTATAATTTGCTCCTTCAACAAAATTGGATAGGGCAACATTGCGAAATGCATACATACGCGCAATCTTACATGCCGAGCCTCCAATGGTAATTGTTATGGTGCCGGATTCTGTGCCGTCACTAAACTTGTAGTAAATCCACTGTCTGCCAGTTCCGGTTGAGTCTGGACCAAACAGCAATGTGAAATTGGCTGGCGTAACAGGAGTATTTGTGGTGTCCCTCACTGTGACTTGAAGCAGAATCAAATCATTTACCTGCAATCCCGTGGGATACGTCGGCGTGGGATTTGATGTTGTGCCAGCGGATCCGGTTCCAGCAGAAACGAAGGTTACTTGTTGGTAGCTGTAGGAGGACGCGTAGCTACGGAAAGTCATTGAAACATCGTCATTGCCTTGCAAGTCTGTTGTGTTGCCTGAAACGAGAGTTGTGCCCCCAAGCGGCGTAAATGAAGAAGGATTGTAAGTCAAAGGCGATGTGGCTGTTCCATAACTGTGGAATTGCATGTAAACATCGTCGCTACTTCGTAAATCATTCAGCGAACCAGAAGCATATTTTGTTTCACCCAACAGATTGTATGTGGATGGGTGGCTACCGCTGAAATGGGATGATGTGGTTTCTTCTCTAAATGTTTCAGCGACATCGTCTACGGCCCATGTGTCCATGTATGTTCCGCTTGTTTTGCTGCCATTGCCGACCGCATATTCGTTTGCGCTTGTGAACCAAGAAGAATTTCTTAGGCGTTCAACGCTTGTTAACTCGATTTTCTCCTGCATTTTTTCCCAGTCAAACTGGTTCATTTGGTAACTCCATAAAATAATGTTTGAAACTATCATTACTATGATGATTAAACTTAGCATTACAACTAACACGTTGCTGACGCCGCGCTTTCCATGCATGAAGCTTTTAAGGAGCCTTGTAATAGCCAGCAATGTGGTTCCCCCTTAATGTAACAATATCTATATGGTAAGTTTCGCCTGAAACCCAACCATACGTGATGTTAAGCCAACCGTGCCCATTTATCTCCAAAATGGGCGAAAACACAAAAGGCTGGGAAACGTGGTTAACGTAAACAGCTGAAATGCGAACAGAGACTTTTCCAGTATTGCGTAAGTAAACTTGAATTCTGCCAGCTTCCCTGTTGAACCATAAATCTTCCACGACAATGCGTTCGCTCATATTCTCCCTAAGATTCAATGTAATTATATAGGTTGAAGTTGTTGCAATGGCCATTGCAGCTACTGCCACAACCATAAGCAAAATATTGCTTAAAACAGGCGTTATCGCCCGCTTATCACAAAAGAAACTCAAAAACTTCTCTGCCACAGACTTTCACCTTCCTCTTACAAGAAAATTTTTATGGCAATATAGCCGCAGAGCATCATGGTTAGACTGTGTTTTAAGCCGGCGTTTATTGTTCCCTCTCCCATTTTTCCTGCAATCAGCCCCCCGAAAAAGCCTTGAATTGTTGTCATGTGGAAGAACATTCTTTTCAGGTCTTCAGCCGATATTACAGCTGCTCCCAGGCTTGGCAGCCCTTCTATTGTCACAAAGAAGGATTTGAAAAGCAATATTATTGTGAATAGGAAGACGAAGAAAGCCACATAAATTATCGCGATGTATGGTCTAGTTTGATTTCGCCTCTCTTTGTCAAGGAGAAGTGTAGTCTGAATAAACTTGCCCATTGGATCAAAGACCTTTTCCACGCGCCCGCCAGAGCGGCTTGCCTCAATTATTAGTGGCACGGTTCTCTGCACCAAAACAGTGTTGACACGTCTTCCCAAAGCCAGCAAGGCATCCTCAAAGCTCAAACCCCATGAAATTTGGGCAGTCATCTTCCTCAGTTCGGCGGTGAGCGGCCCATAATCTCTTTTTGACGCGTCCTCAAGGGCTTGCGGCAGGGTCATGCCAGTCTCCTGCGCTTGGACTATGCTTCTGAAAAGGTCCGGCAAGCGTTCGTCTATGGCCTTTCGCCATCTATAATCCAGATAGTTCATCACGGCTGTGGGAGAAACCGCTGCCATTAATGCAAAAAATATGAGTTCGTCGAATGTTTGCGTTCCCCAAAAAATTATGGATGCAAATGAAATTATGGTTACGGCTATCAAAGCGGAGGCAACCCACACGATTTTTTTGACTTTCTTCTCTATTTTTGGCATTTTACATTACCACTTTGGTGAAACGGCATCCAAAATGATTAGGAAAATTATTGAGCTGAATGGTATTCCAATGTAAGTGAGAATATTCAATAATAGGTCTGGGCTTAACATGCCCAAACCACCGCCCATCATCGAAATAACCGCAAGCATAATTACTAATAGCAATGGCCCAGTAACAAGTAGAGCAACATAAAATTCAGACAAAATCGATAGGTTGTCAGCGAACTTTTTTAGGCTCAATTTCTTAAGTTTCATGTATTGCCTAAACTTTTCCTGCAAATACGCGCTTAAATTGCTGCCAGAATGAATAGTGGAAATAAAACCCTCCAAAAGTTCTCGAAACCTTTCAGATGGCGTTCGCATCGAAGCCTTGGCCAGAGCCGAGATTATGTCCAAACCAAAAAGGTTCACGTCCCTAACCACATCACGTGCCTCGGTGGAAACGGCTAAAGGCACAGGAAGGCTTGATAGAGAGTAAAAAATTTTTTCCGGTGGAACGCCGGCGCTTGATAAAATTGCCATATAACCTGTTGTGAAGGGAAGTTCATCTTCTAAATCCCTCTTCAATTTGTCTGCGCGATAAACTGGGTACAAATAAAATCCTATGATTGAAAATGCGAATGCAAATAGGCTTCCGCCAAACCCAAAAATTATGGATGTTAAAGGCGAAAGTTTAAAGGCAAAAATTAGGATTGACGGAATTGCTATTAACGCGCTAACTGAAATGAGAATTGTCGCAAAAATTGTTAAGCTTACATAAGCCTTGAAGTTGACTTTCAAACCAGATCTTTGCAGGTGCACGTCCAAATCTCTAAAAATTGGCAGAACATGTTCTGTCTTGTCTCCGAGCAGCTGAAAGGCAGTGGAATAAAGATTTCTTGGAACGCCCTTTGGCTCATCTATTTTAATGTTTAAGTTTTTATTGGAAAATTTTTGAATAGATAAAAGAACGTGGCTGACTAAATTTTTGATTTTCCGATATGCTTTGTTGTTTTTCATTTGAGCCCCACTCTTGCCCTCTGGAAAACACGGTTTGGGTTGGCGTAATATTCGCGGATGACATTTGCAACTTCGGTGTAACGTCTAATACCATTGTTCACCATCCATTCTAAGACGACTTTTCTCTTGAACAGTTCCCTGTTTAATTCTTCTTCGCTTAAACCCAGCTTCTTAATTTGCCTTTCCAGAATTGCGCTGTGGCCCGAAAATACAAAGTTGTCTTCTTTAGGATTCCAGCGAAAAACCTCTTCTGTTACCAAATTCTTTTTTTCGGGATCCAGTTCCACAATTTCTGCGGTTGTGCTTGCCCTTCTTGCTGGTTTTCCTTCGATTTCTGTTCTAGTCATAACCATTATGACGTTTGTCATCGCAATGAGCGCTTTTGGAATGTTCATGGGCTCTGATTCAAGGCGGTTTATAACGGCTTCAACGGATTCAGCGTGTATTGTGCTCATCCCTAAATGGCCTGTTGCCATCGCCTGAAAAAGCGTATAGGCCTCTTCGCCTCGAACCTCGCCTACAATAATGTAGTCGGGCCTTTGCCTTACAGCTGCTTTCAAAAGGTCAAAGAGGGTTATTGTGCCAGCCTTTCTTTCATCATGTCCAAAACCTAATCTAACAACTGAGGGAATCCAGTTTTCATGGGGAAGGTTGAGCTCCTGCGTGTCTTCAACGCTTACTATTTTCATTTCAGGCTTTATGAACATTGATAGGCAGTTCAGCATTGTTGTTTTTCCGGAGGCGACACCCCCAGCCACTAGGATAGAGGCTCTGTTTTCTATGATATACCATAGGTATGCTGCCATTTCTGATGAAATTGTGTTGAAGGCTATTAAATCCGAAATTGTCAGAGGGTCTACCCTAAAACGGCGAATTGTGAAAGTTGAGCCCCTTCTTGTAACCTCATTTCCATAAGTCATTTGTATTCTGCTGCCGTCTGGAAGCGAAGCATCCAAAATTGGGGAGGCTATGGAAATGTTTTTTCCAGCTAGATATGCGAGGCGGATTATGAAGGAGTTGAGTTCGGCTTCGTCTTTAAAAATTATGTTTGTCGGCAGTGACTCGTAAAGCCTATGCCAAACGTAAATTGGCACGTTTACGCCGTCTGCCGAAATATCTTCGATTAGGTGGTCTTTCATTAAGGGGTCTATTTTTCCATAGCCTAGGAAGTCTCTCACAACATAATATGTTAGTTTGTCAATTGCTTCGGGCGAGGTTTTTATGCGGTATTTTTTGATTATCTCTTTTGTTTTTTCCTTTAGGTATTTTTCGGCTTCTTCCCTTGTTTCTATTTCTTTTAGGTTTACGTCGACCTCTTCCATTAGAAAATTTTTTATCTCTTTTAGTTGCTTTTCCTCTTCTTTCTGTAGTGTTGGTTCTATAACTTCGTAGCGCGTTTTTTGGGTTTCTGGCTCCTTTATTATGGCTGCGTAAACGTATGGTTCTTGGATTGGGTAGACTTCCCTAAAAATGGCTGGTTTTTTGCCTTCTTCGGCTTGTATGGTTATTTCTGCTTTTTCTGATGCTTCGCTTGTTTGGTTTGCCACTTAAGGGCTGCCTCCGCCATCATAATTCAATTTAATATTGTGTATTAAGTCTTAATAAGTTATATGCATGTCTAATCTTTACCACACACAAAGAAACTAAAAACTAGATGCCAGCGTCAAAAAGCCGCCTACTTATATCTCGCCCTTCGCTTCTCCCTCTTTTTCTTCTGCTTTCGCATGCGCTTCTTTTTCCATTTAGCCCGAATCGCCAACACTCCCCATACGATAAATTAATAATTTCCTATTCTATTGTCGCATGTCTCCTCTTTAAATCCTCCTCAGTCCTCCCCAAACGATGCATCAACTCAACCACCAAACTATCCAGAAAAACCATACAATTGTTCTCAAACACACTTCCGAGGGGAGTTAGAGGCTCACGCTCACCAAGAATCTGCCTAGCTAAATAATCCTCCTCCTTAGGCCAACCCATTTTCGTCCTTCCCTTAATAGTTACGACAAGATCGGCCATTCGACCCAGCGGAGATTCGGGAAAAGAAGTTATTGCAACAATTTTTGCACCTATCTCTTTTGCGGCAGAGCTCGCTGTCAAGACTATTTTTGTTGCGCCTGTCCCAGAAATTGCTATCAGAAGGTCTCCTTTCTCCGCTGCTGGCGTAATAGTTTCGCCTAAGAAATATACGTTGAAGCCTAAGTTCATCATGCGTAGGGCGAAGGCTCTTGCAACAAATCCGCTTCTCCCCATACCAACTATGAAAATTTTCTTATCCTTCGCCTCCAACAAAAGATTGATAAAGCGTTCAACTTCTTCCTCATTAAGCTCTTCCATAGAGCTCTTAATTCCCGCAATTATTTCTTCCGCCGCAGCCCTCAACCATTTCAATTATTTCAAACTCCAGAGCCATATCATTCCGCCTAAATTAAAAGTCTTGCGGTTTAAAGTACGGCATCTAAAAGTTGGCTGAGTGAGGGTATTTCAATAGACATGCGGACGTAAATTGCCGAAACTAGAATTCCTATTGTTATGGCTATCAAAATAAAGTCGTTTCTATGGGTTTTAAGAGTGTATAGGTTTGTCCGCTTTTTTGTGGCTCCCCACGCGCGGGATTCCATGGCTTCAGCCAACTCGAGACTTCTACGGATTGCGCTTACAATTAGAGGTATTAGGATTGGAATGTAGTTTTTAATTCTTTTCAGAAAGTTTCCACGCTCAAGCTCCAAACCCCTAGCTTTTTGGGCATCCATAATTGTTTGGGCTTCCTCAGCCAAGACAGGAACGAAACGCACAGCCGTTGTAAACGCAAAACAAAACTCATATGGTATACGCGTTTGTTCTAAGGCTAAGCTTAAATGATCTGGAGAAGTGGTTAAGAAGAAGATCGAAAATGATTCAACCAACACTATGAAACGTAAGGTCATAGCCGCGGCTCCCTCCAAATTCCATGTTGCAATAAAGTTCATCAAAAAAATTAATGCTGATAAGAAGGTTGCTCCGCGTATTGAGCGCAACCATTCACGTTTAACTCCAGCCAAAAGAACAAATGGAACTTGAGCAACGAACAACACTAACAAGGGAATTATTTGCCAGAAAATTATTGCAACCGCAAAAATTGCACAAACATAGATAAACTTTACTCGTGGATCCAGATTATGGATGGGCGAATAAACCCTTCGAAATTTAAGTCCGTCAAAAACGCTCATCTATTTATTTTCCTCCAAAAACTTGTGTATTACCTCCCTTGCCTCGTAAACATCTATAACGTTTTTCGGCAATCCAAATTCCGTCAGCTGCAAGAAAATTTGGGCAATTTGGGGTGGAACAATGGAAGCATGGGTTAAAATGTCAACATTTGTTAATATTTCTCTTGCCTCGCCGTCGGCAACTATTTTTCCTTCACGCATCAATATGACCCGCGGATTACATTCGGCTACAAATTCAACGTCATGCGTAACAATAATTACGGTTTTTCTCTGTGTTTTCATCTGCAAAATAAACTGCCTTAACTTTTCCTTTTGCTGATAGTCTTGTCCAATTGTCGGCTCGTCAAGTATGAGTATTTTCGGATTCCATGCAAGAACCGAAGCCAAGGCAACACGTTTTCTCTCGCCGCCACTTAACATGAATGGAGAAGTTTTCCTATATTGAGTTAAACCCAAAAGGTTTAGGGCCCAAGTAACCCTCCTTTTAATAACACTTTCTTTAAACCCGAAATTTTTAAGGGCGAAGGCTATTTCATCCTCAACTGTTTCGCTGAACAGCTGGTGGTCTGGATTTTGGAATACAAATCCAACGTTTCTTGCAAGCGTTGCGACGCTCACCTTTGTGGTTTCAACACCGTCGACAAGCACTCTGCCCTTTGTGGGTTTAAGCAGTCCATTAAAGTGTTTGACAAGCGTTGTTTTTCCAGCGCCATTCTGTCCCATTATGGCTACAAACTCGCCATTTTTAATGGTCAATGATATTCCTTTTAACGCTTCAACCCCGTTTGGGTATGTGAAATATAAATTTTCAACTTCAATCATATGTCTTCAAAATCTCCTTTAACATGTTTGCCATTTCATCCGAGGAAAGCGGAACAGCGTTTCCAAGATTTATTCCATCCTTCTTTAATATGTGGTATAGGCGGGTGGCCTTCGGTATTCCAATGCCTATAAGCCGAGCCTCTTCTGAACTGAGGATTTTGCGGGGTTCACCGTCCAAGACAACTTTGCCCTCGTCCATTATTATTATGTGGTCCGCGTATCTTGCCGTCAAGTCAAGCCTATGTTCAACCAGAACAACCGTTATTTTAAGAGTTTTATTTAGTTCGTATATGACTTCAAATATTTTTTTGGCGCTTAAAGGGTCTAGGAAAGATGTGGGTTCATCCAAAACTATCACTTCAGGCTGCATAGCCAATACAGATGCTATTGCAACACGCTGCTGCTGACCTCCAGAAAGTTCATGGGGTGCCCTTTCTCTCAAATCATATATTCCCGTAAGATTTAATGCCCAATCCACCCTTTTTCTTATTTCTTCACGTGGCACTCCGAGGTTTTCCAGTCCAAAGGCCACGTCCTTTTCTACCGATAGTGCAAATAATTGGTTTTCTGGGTTCTGAAAAACGAGTCCAACATGTTTTGCTATTTCGTAGATTGGATAGTCGGCAACCTTCATTCCACATACTGTTATTTCGCCCTTAAGCTCGCCTTGATAGAAGTGGGGTATTAGTCCATTAAAGCATCTGCAAAGGGTTGTTTTTCCGCATCCGCTTGGGCCTGTAATAAGCGCAAATTCGCCTCTCTCAATTTTGATAGAAATATCACTAATTGAGGGTTTTGTTCCGTTGGGGTAAGTGTACGTTAGGTTTTTTGTTTCAATTATCGCCATGTTGAAAGGAGCCCGCCGTATTTAAGCGGTTTAAACGTTCCATTTAAGAGTAGCTACTTAATTATTGGTTAGATAACTTTTCTTTCAAAATCTTCAAACAACGTTTAAGCCCCACTTCAATTTCCCCAACACCATTAACGCCGGCAGCCGTTGAATGGCCACCTCCCATACCCTTTAAATATTCGCCTAAAGGTTTAGCAACATCTTTTCCAAGGTGTATTCCAGTCTTCTCATGAAACTCCTTTGTACATCGGAGGCTTATTTCTATGTTTTCGTTTTTCTGTCCAGCTACGACAGCAACATGGGCGCCCAAGTCTATTAGGGCTCTTGCTGCAGAGGCTTGGTAGGCGCTAACATGCGAGAAGGCTATTATCCACTCTCCAATTTTAAACAGCTTAACCCTCTTAGAAGCTTTTAACCGTGCAACGCGCTCTGAAAAGTCCATGGGAAGCGAAAGAAGCAAGAGGGATTCTTGGGCGTTTACGCCCAAATCTATTAGCTCGGCTATTACCTTAAAAGTTGAAGAGTTGGCCAACACAAAATGGCGGGTGTCAAAGGCTATGCCAAGAAAAAGGGCTTTGGACTCATTTTCGTCTGCTTTTAAGCCCGCTTCCTTAAAGAATTCATAAATCAATTCGCATGTGGATGAAGCCTCTTCCTTAGTTATGCACAGTTTGGCCACGCGTTCTGTTTCTGGATGAGCTGCGTGATGGTCAATCACTATTATTGGGGCTTTGGAGCTTTTCACTTTCTCGGCAAGGTTGTTCAGTTGCTGGATTGTGTTTGTGTCGAGGAGAATTATCACGTCTGCTTTCTCCACGTGTGGTTGCACTTCAACTTGTATGGGTAAATATTTGAGAATATGCTTAGATAGGCGACTTATTCCTTGGGCAGCTCCAATTTCAACATCAACTTCGGGTTTTAAATGCTTAATCAGTTTTGACAGAGCATAGGCTGAGCATATTGCGTCTGGATCCGCGTTGTGATGGCATAATAAGACGACAAATTTTGCGTTTACATCTTCTAGGATTTTGATTATTTCCGCGAGCGGCATGCAAGTCCCATTAAATATTTTTTGGCATGTTCAAACGCCTCTTTAACAGCTTCATCCGCAAGTTTCTCTACGTTAAAATCTCCCATTAATGGCGATAGAGCAATGTCTACGTCAACAGAAATCGTAACTGGTTTTACTCCCTCAGCTTCGACGCTTATGTTCAATGTTTCTATCCTTTTCGAAGGCACTTTTGATAGGATATATTTTCTCGCTGCTTCTTCAACAACTGTGCATAATTCTTCAATTTGTTCGCTGGTCAACTCTGGTATACCTAGGTCTTCCACTTTTTTCACCGCTAATATAAGCGCGTTAAGATGATGGGGAAACCGGGGTTAAATCCTGTTGAAGTTTTGCTTGTAAATCCTTCATTTGGCTGCGAAGACGTTCCTCCTGTTTTCCAAGAACCGTGGCTCTTGTATTTAGAAGTTCTTTTCGCTCGTTCAAATCCAATGTTATTTTTGACTTTTCAGCCTTCACAAGTAACGATCCTATAGCCTTATAGATGACTGCATCATCTGCCATTTTTTGAAGTTCGCTTAGGGCTTGTTCAATTTCAGTTAGTTCAAGTTCAACTTGCTGTTTTTGAACTAAGACAGATTGAAGTGTTTGCTGAAGCTGCTGAAGTCTTAGGAGACGTTCTTGAACTTGTGGTGGAAGCTTGGAAATTTCATCACTCACTTCTTATCCTTCCATCTGCACAGCAATAGGCCAAGCTATTAATTAACATTTTCTCAAGAAACTGGGCTTCATGCCAAAATTTATTGTGCTTTTAAAACTTCCAAAACATTTACAATGGAATTTATCCATCTCAAGTAAGCGTTTAACGCCGCCCTCAAAGCCACCGTGTCTTTTGCTTCAACCTTCAAAATTAAGAAGGTTCCATCTCTTTCCAAACTTGCCCGTGAACGCATCGTGGCTGGTTTCTTAGCCTCAGGCTCCAAAGCTCTAAAAATAGTGTCTAAAATTTTTTCGGAATTGAACTTTAAACGCATCGAAGCATTAGCTTTCATCTTTCACTCCCAGATTAAATGTGATATTGTTATTTTTGGGCCAACTTCAACCATTTCGGGAACAAGCCTAAAAGTGACAACCAAATGATTTGTGTGGTCCATTAGAACTTGCATTATGGCATCCCGCCTTTCACCAACAGCATTTTCAATCGATGAAATTGGAATTTGAAGAAACTCCGACAAAAAGCCCTCAAACCTTTTTATTTCGAAGTTTTCCTTCGACGAAGCGGAAATCGCAAGCGACTTTATTCTCCTACCCTTAGGCATGTTCTCGCCGAAGTCCCTTCGAAATTTTACGCCACGCACGTAAACCAATGGTGGAATCCTTTCTAAAACACCATGTTTAACGATGAAAAACTCGATTTTTCCAGGTCCGCCCTTCCATCTGTCGACAACAGCAACCTTTGAGGCATTAAAGTTTAACGCCGTTTCAGCCAAGCCCTCTAGGCTTAGCTTACCCCTGTTTATTCGTATTATATTCGGCAGAGTGTGGGAAAGGTCTCTGCAGAGGGTGCGCATGCTTTTTGTGGGTCTTCTTGAAGTTGTTAACAAAATGTTTTGGCCATTAACCAATACTTGAATCACTATTCGGCTTTTTCTTCTGTTTTTAAAGCCTCTTCAACTGGTATTCCCTTGGTAAAACGTTTTGCTACAGCTCCAAGCTTTGTTGTCGGCGTGTATGCGCCGCCTGTGAATTTGGCTCCACATTTTCTGCATTCCCAGACTCCAACGCTTACCCTTTTAACCTTTGAGAAGCCACATTGGGGACACTTGTGGGGCTTTTTCATTTCGGTAACCACTTTAATGTAGCGTTTTCTGACTGTTGCTCCATAGCGTGGGCCAAGACCACGTGTCGGACCGACTTTTTTGGTTCTTCCCACTTTCACCACCCCAGTTTCTTACGGATTTCTTCAGCCTTTTGCCTGGCTATTTTGGCGGCTTCGAGGACTTGCTGGGGGGAAAAGTATCCGCTTCCACCCTTTTGTATTGCACATATGTTGCCGTCATCGTCAATTGCCATTGATAGCCTTGCGTCCATCACCTGCTCCTCTTCCAGCCATGGGTCAACAACAAGTTTGTCGCTTATTTTTGCGAATGTAACGGTTATTGGATGCCTCCTTATTGGAAGTGGCGTATACACGGGCTTAATTTTCACTTCGCCGCCATCAATCTCATAGCTGGGCATTTTCGTATTTAGCAATGCGGCCATAGCCGCCAAAGCGGACGCGTCAATCAAGTTTCCATCATAATTAAGTACATAAACATCCAAAAAAATGATGAAAACCTTTTTGCCGGGTTCAATGCATAATTTTTCGAGGTCTATGGCCTTAGACTCCCTTATGCCTCTGTCAACGATTCTTGCAAGTTCAATGGAGTTTTCATCTGGCGGCCCGGGCTCAAAAGTCGGCGAGGCAAGGGGTACGAGTTCAGCGTTTACTGTTAGAACTCCTTCATTTGGCGTATCTGAAAATGGCTCTCCAATTTCGATTTTTGTTCCCACTACGACCTCTGTTCTGCCTAAAAGCACTCTGGCTGAGCCCTCGGCCTTTTCAATTATTCCTTGTTCAACCTTAATTTCTCTGTAGTCTGTTAGTCCTCTTTCGTCTAGACGCTTTCCCTTCGCGATAAGCTGTGCAATCTGCCTTTGTCTAACACGCGTGATTACGGACGACATTATTCTTCAACCTCCTTAACGCTTATGTATTTGGCCCTTAAAGCCTCCTTTTGTAGGGCGTAAATTGTCTTGCAGCCTTCGAGCGCCAAGTTTACGGCCTTTTCAAATTCTTCTAGAGTTAATATTCCGTCCATCTGCAGCAAGGTTATCGCATTCAAGTTTGGCATCAAAGCCACTGGAACATCAGCTTCGCCCAACTTGTCTTCAGCATCCATCAAATCCAAAACTATGGTGCCATCAACCTTGCCAGCCGAACATGCAACAACCAAGTCCCGCATTGGAATTCCAGCATCCGCCAAAGCCAATGAAGCAGCCACTATGCTTGCGCAACGGGTGCTGCCGTCAGCTTGCAAGACTTCAACGAAAACGTCTATGGCTGTCCGGGGATAATATTCAAGGAAAATTGATGGTTCAATGGCTTCCCTAATCACTTTGGAAAGTTCTATCTCCCTTCTCGATGGTGCAGGAGACTTCCGTTCTTGAACAGAAAATGGCGCCATATGATAGCGGCATCTCAACACCGTTCTATCTGGAAGCGCCAAATGTTTTGGATGCAGTTCTTTAGGGCCGAAGACGGCTGCCAAAATTTTGTTTTTCCCCTGTTCAATGTATGCTGAACCGTCGGCGTTCGATAAGACGCCGACCTCAAGTTTTATTGGCCTCAGCTCGTCTGGCCTTCGGCCATCTAACCTTAAACCCTTCTTATCAATTAACCTTTCAGTTTTTTGGCTCATTTTTCATCTTCTCCCTTTTCGCTTTTTCCTCCCTCAACATTTGGGTTATGCGGTCCGTCAAACCAGTTGTGTGGGATTCTTCCTCAATTTTGTGGATGGCCATCATAGCAAGCTCTTCGTCTTCTGGAGTTTTGCCCGTTATTAATATCACACCATTAAGCCCCAAGATTATTTGACAGTTTGTTTCCTGTTTTATCATTGAAATCATCGAACCCTTTCTGCCTATAACCCGCGGAATTTTCGTTGGGGTTATTTTTATTATTTGTCCCCTAGTTATTTTTCCAAGTCCTGGTTCGCCGACTGTTATTTGTGGGTTATGTGTTCTATCGTAGGCTGTTATTTTCGCAACAATCAGGTCTCCAACGTCTAGAACCTGCGATAAATCATCTTTTTGTGGTTTGAAAGGCCTGCTTAAAACGTCCGACGCCCTTAAAAGGGCTTCGTATGGCGCGTTTATGTCAACCGTCCAGCCGTTAAATCCAACTTCGGTTACTGTTCCAATAACTATATCTCCAACTTTTGGAACGTAAAATGCCCTTAAGGCTACAACATTGACTTTTTTATTCTCGTATTCCACAATACCTATTCGTGAAGCATAGATTTTGTTGTTTTCCGCATATGTGTTTTCTCCGGCTATGTAATCGCCTTCGGCAATTAAGTCTCCGGGCGTAACAAGCTGCCTTCTTTCAAAAAAGGTGGGCATCCTAACACCAACCATCTAATTTAAACAATTATGATATTACTTTTGCCTCTCCACTTCCCTTTGTTATCTCTCCAAGTTTCTCTAGGAATGGCGCGTATAGGCCTGCGGGCATTTCTAGAACGCCATGCCATGAGCCGTCAGCTCGCCATTCCTCCTTTTTTATTGTTCCAAAACCTTTTATTGTGCCGTAGGCCCTTGCTGCATATGACGCTGGAACATTCACCTCAACTGAAACTTGCTCCATTTTTAATGGTAAAACATGCCTTAACAGTTTGATTATTTCCTTTGCTTGCTCTTCCACTGGCTTAAAGGGGTCTATTGAATAATGGATTTGCTCTAAAGCATTTTCCACACGCATCGGCGGATGGGGAAGGTTCGTCTTTGGGTCAACGCACTGCCTTGATATAAAGTCTATTATTTGCCTTCGCTTGTCTTCTATCATTTTTCTCCGCTGTTCGGTGGTAAGTTGCAAAACTCCCTTTTTTAGGATTATTTCCGCTATTTTTAGCACGTCTGTTGTGCCAAAGGCTTTGCGCAGCTGTTCTTCCGAAACCTTTGTGCCCTTATTTGCATCTGAAAAAATTGTTTCCGTTACCAAAACCTCGGTTATTGAGGTTGTTTTTCCAGCTCGATAGTCAAACGCCTTTTGGGGTTTTACGAGAATTTCGAAGTGTTCATTGTCCTTTGTTATTCGGGCAACCGTGTACTTTTCGCTCATCCCTTTTTCACTTGCCCAAACCCAGCTCCTTCATGTAATTTTCAACTTTGTCGTCGCTTAACATTTCCATTTTCTTCGTAGCTGATGGAATTACAGCTATCTTAATTCTGGGCGGAAGCTGCCTAGACTCCATTGCCTTTGCCAAGCATTTTACTGCAAGTTTAATGGCGTCTTCAAGTTTCATGTCTTCACGGTACTCTTCCCTCAATATGGAAAGCACGGTTTCCCTTCCAGCCCCTTGGGCTGTAGCCTTAAAACCTCTGTAGGTTCCGCTTGGATGCGTCCCAAAAAGGCGGTTTCCAGTTTTGTCCACACCGCCAAAGATTATCGAGACTCCGAAGGGTCTAACGCCAGCATGCTGCGTGTAAAGTTGTTTTATGTCGCAAATTCTTTTTGTAACAACTTCCGTGTCTATAGGCTCATCATATGTTAGCCTATTACTTTGGGCGTAAACTCTGGCTTGGTCTATTAAAACGCGGGCATCCGAGCTTAAGCCAACAATGGCTGCTCCAATATGTTCGTCAACCTTAAAAATTTTCCAAGAATATTCAGCCTCTTCCAAAGCTTCAACATTCTCCTCAGCTCCCAAAACAACCCCTTCAGAACACCTAATCCCAACAATAGTGGCTCCACGGTTCACCAATTCCATCGCATACTCAACTTGAAAGAGCCTACCATCCGGTGAAAAAACGGTTATTGCACGGTCATACGCGCCTGGCGCTGCAAACACGGACATTTCACAACCCTCTACCTAACACTAAACTCAACTGCACACTCATATAACAACTAAACTAAAAACCTTTTCCTAAATCTTTTCAACTTTTCCTTTAATTTAATGAGACCCCATAAGGAAAAGCCCTTTATTAAATCTTCCAACAGCATTCAACACAAACTCTTTCATATGCTGCATTTTATGTTTGGATTTTGTTTTTGAATAAGTTTTTTGGGTTAACAAGTTTTATATTTATAGTTTGGGGCTAATAGCTACGTGAGGTAGTTAAATTGAGGGGCTACCAAAGTCTTGTAAGACAAGCTGCTCCTCAAAAATGCAAAAACTACTTCAATCCACTAGACGTTGGCAGAATTTACTTCAGCGAAAAAGGCGAAAAAGTTTACGGCTTAATTGTCGAGTCTGTTATACGCACTGGCGTTCTCCGCGAATTAGGTGAGATCGCCGAAAAGTTAGGAATTACAGTCAGATATCTGCAGTATTCTATGCCAAAAGCCAGAGAAGACGTGACTAAGGGAATAGCTTTCTTAGATTTTACAAATTCAAAAATTCAACCAGAAGATGCCTTAGAATTGCTAAAAACCGAAAGCTTTGTAAAATATGCTAAACTTATAAAACCAGTTATAAACGGAATTGTTTCAGATAACTATTTCTTCCCCCTTGTAATTTCAGGCGAGAGAGTCGTGATTTTTAGACAGTCGGTTTACGAAGCCCTCTTCGACGGCATTAAAAAAGAATTTGGTTCAGCAGGCGAGGCAATGCTATACTATCAGGGTTTTAACGTTGGCTTAAAAATCTATGATACATACGCAAAAATTGCGAGTTCGGAAGATGTAGAAAAACTGTCTGAAGTCGCAAGGGCAATTAACATGACATTGGGATGGGGGATAATTGAGGTTGAGGATATCAACGTTAAGAAGGGGACAGCTGACATCATTGTGTATCATAACTTTGAATGCGCCAATGTAAAGAAGAGTGGGAAACCAAATAGCCACTTTGTCAGAGGTGCTGCTGCCGGAATTTTCACAAGGTTTATTGGTAAGGTAGCTAAGGCTGAAGAAATCTGTTGTCTCGCAAAAGGAGACCCGTACTGCAAGTTTAGGGTTAAAACATAAAAATTGCAAGCAAACCCACAACCGTCGAAAAGTCAGATTGTCGGATTATAAATAAAATCTCCATGTTGCAAAAAGACCGGTCCCTATAACCATCATCATTAACATTATAGAAGTAAGCGCCATCATTATTGCCTCGTGACGACTGGCGACTTTTCCCAATATCCAGTACATGGGGATTAGGGCTAAGGCGTATCTATGCAAATTGTTTATGGTTCCATAATACAAAATTGTCGGATACACTGCAAAAGCAAAGGCATAATATTTTGCTTCATCACGCCTCTCTTTGAGACCAAACGTCAGAGTGGCAATAAGCAAGTCCTTGGACAATAAAAAGCTGAATATAACGGTCATTACAAAAATAAGTTCAACAAGGGCAAGAAGTGAGTATCCTAGTTTTGGGATTCCCTCAGGGAGCGGATAATCTAAAAGCTGATTAAAGATGTGAGTGATGGGATGAATCCAATACTTCATGTATACCCATTCTCTTATTGGAAAAATACCCGTCATAACAAATCCATATAGGCTAAAAAGCAGGTAAGGCGAAGAAACTATTAGCGATTGAAAAAACAAACCGAGACTGCGTTTCTCAACTGCCTTATAAACGAAGGGAACGAAAATCAAAAACCCGGTTGGGCGAGCCCAGCCTGCAAGAAAGCCTAAAATCATGGCCACTAAATTTTTGCCACGTTCAAGAAAGTATAGGGCGATTACAATCAAAGTCATGAAGAGGCATTCTGGATATACGCATGAATAAAACAAGGAGCCGGGCCATACCAAAAACATAATAGTGGAGAGCAACGCCAAGCGACTGTTCTTAAGGACAATCTCACTTAACTTGTAAAAAAAGATAATGAGAATGAAAAACAAAATGTTATTTATTAAAAATCCGGCGACTGCCACGGCTTGAAACGGACTTAAGAAAATCGTAAATGAAGTTCCGGTTATGCGCATGAGTAAAGGATACAACGGGAAGAAAGCCCAAGCCTCACAAGGGCCTTCTGGCCCAATAGAATAACCATTTAATGCAATGTTTATATAGTGTCCAGAATCCCAGCGGGTGAATAAGTTTACGATGGGCAGACCTAAGTCCCATAAACCTTCGTTGGGCAAAGGTTCTCTAACCCCTATTGTGTGGCATGCAACTATTGCAGAGAACACAACCATAAATCTTGATGTTAGCCCAAGAATTAGGATGACGCCGTTAACCCCTATTTGTTTAGAGAGTTTACTTAAGAATGCGTCAAATTTTGACAGGGCCATGTTGTTCGCCAATCAAGCATTATGTGATATTTTAAGTTTTAATTGATAACTTCTTCTTATCATTTGTTGGTGTATAAAAGTTTAAACTGCAGACATTTCTAAATTTTATATTGCCAAAAATGATTTTGTTTATAGGTGCCCGCGAGTTTGTTGGTTGTCACAATTCCCGCTTGTAACGAAGCCAAATTTCTGGAAAAAGCCGTAAGCACATTGCTAAGGGAAACCAGCGCGTTAGAGAAGGATTATGTTATTGTTATAGCTGAGGATGGGAGTGTGGATGGGACCGACGCTATTGCCCAACGTTTGGCAAAGGAGAACCCGCGCATTATCCATATTCATTCAGACAAGAAGTTGGGTAGGGGTTTAGCCCTTAAAAACGCTTGGAAAAAAGTCAGAGGGGACGCCTACCTTTACGTTGACTGCGATTTGGCTACTGACATGAAATACTACCCGCAGTTAATAGCAGCGATAAAGAATGGTTATGACCTTGTCACGGGATCAAGATATATAAATGGAGCTAGGGTTCGCCGCCCCGGACTACGCCACTTTGTATCAAAAGCATACAATTTGCTGATCCGAACCACTTTTAAAACGCGCGTTTATGATCACCAAATTGGGTTTAAAGCTTTTTCCGACAAACTCGTTAGAGAGCTTTTGGATGTATGCGAAAGTAAAGACTGGTTTTGGGACACCGAAATCATTGTCCGCGCCGTTCATGGAGGCTACAAGTGTCTAGAATTTCCAGTTAAATGGGAGGAAAAGCGTGGATCTAGAACTCCATTGAAAAGGCTTGTGAAAGACATTTACATTCATGGTAAAGGACTATTGAAACTCGGCATTTCCCTAAACAAGCAAGCGAGAAGAACATGATGAGTTATGGTCAAAAACGGCGAGCGATCATTCACAGCTTTTTAATTAGTTCCAAAACTCTGCTTTTAATTAGACCTCTAATTTTTCTAGCTTCTTCAAGCGGCATCTTCGCGGGATCGGGAATATTCCATTCTTCAACATGCTTAGCGTAGACCACCGGGCATTCGGCGCTTCCGCAAACTATTATGGCTATTTCTGGTTTTGTCTGAAGTTCGTATGTTAAGGGTTGTGGTTTTTTGTGGCTTATGTCTATTCCATCCTCAAGCATGAGTTTAACGGCGTTCGGATGAACCCTGTCGGTTGGCTTGCTTCCAGCGCTTATTGCCATCCAACCTTTTGGGGCGAATTTGTTGAAGTAGGCTTCTGCAATTTGGCTTCTAAAGCTGTTTTCAACACAAACGAAAAGCACGGTTTTCATTTTTGCAAACTCCTATAAAGCATGAAATTTATTTAATGTATTTTGAAGGATTTTTCTCAAAATTTGCCTTGCACATTTGGCTGCAGAAATAATAGGTTTTACCTTTGTAGTCAGCTTTGAATTTCGCTGTTTTCTCGTCCACTTTCATTCCGCAAACAGGATCTTTAACCATGTTAAACTTTTCACCTCCACAAACTCTTTAATTTTATAGTTTGAGCAATTTGAGGGTTGCTGAGTTGCTTACGACGAATAGGGAGCTGAAGGCCATGGCTCCTGCAGCTATAAGCGGCGTTAAAAAGCCTAATGCTGCTATTGGAATGGAAATTGTGTTGTAGATAAAGGCCCAGAAAATGTTTTGCTTAATTTTTTTCATGGTTGCCTTGCTGAGAATTATTCCACGGGCTACGTCCCTCAAATCATCCTTTATGAGTACGATGCCGCCAGTTTCCTTGGCTATGTCTGTTCCACTTCCTATGGCTATTCCGATGTCTGCTTGGGCAAGGGCTGGCGCATCATTTACTCCATCGCCGACCATGGCGACCACTTTGCCTTGGCTTTGCAGTTTTTTGATGACGTCTACCTTTTCCCAGGGCAGGACGTTGGCGATAACAGCGTCTATGTTTAATTGTTTGGCTATTGCTTTTGCAGTGCGCTCATTGTCTCCGGTTAGCATGGCGACTTCAAGTCCCATGCTTTTGAGTTGTTTTATGGCTTCTATAGCGTTTTCTTTGGGCGTGTCCATAACAGCAATTATTCCAATGATTTTGTTGTCTAGGGCCAAGAGCATTGTGGTTTTGCCTTGTTCCTCAAGTTTTGTGAGTTTTTGTTCGATGCTTGTTTCCATGTTTATTCCATTTAAATGCATGAGTTTGCGATTTCCAAAGAGGATTGTGTGGCCTTCAAAAGAGGCTTTAATGCCATGTCCCGCAATAGCCTCAAATTTTTCAGCGTCAGAAACTTTAATGTCACTGTTTCCTGCTGCCTTTAAAATGGCTTCTGCCAATGGGTGTTCTGAACCTTTTTCCGCAATTGCCGCAAATTTAAGCACCTCTCTATCATTGAATTTTCCAAGGGGTATAATGTCAGTAACTGACGGTTCGCCCTTTGTTAATGTCCCGGTCTTGTCGAAAATTACGGTTGTGAGTTTTCTTGCGTTTTCAACGTATTCGCCGCCCCTTAATAATATCCCATATTCGGCTCCCTTGCCGACTCCGGCTAGGATGGCGGTGGGTGTGGCTATGCCGAGGGCGCATGGACAAGCAATCAACAGTATTGAGAGCAGCACAAGAAAAGCGTGTGTGAAGCCGGTTGTAATCAGCCAGTAGGTGAAGGCGCTTCCTGCAACAAGGAAGACTGCTGGAACAAAATAGCCTACAACGCGATCTGCAAACTTCTGAACTGGAGCGTTGGCTGCTTGGGCTTCCTCCACCAAACTTACAATTTGCATTAGTGCGGTGTCCTCGCCAACTTTCGTGGCTTTGATTTTCAGCAATCCACTCTTGTTAATTGTTGCGCCAATCACCTCGTCCCCAACGCTTTTTTCAACTGGCACACTTTCGCCGGTGATTATTTTTTCGTCCACGGAAGAATATCCATCTATAACAATGCCGTCTGTCGGGATTTTTTCTCCTGGCTTTACAATGATTATGTCTCCAACCTGCACCTCGTCAGCTGGAATTTCGATTTCTTGGTCGCCTTTTAAAATTCGGGCGGTTGTCGGTTTTAGTTCGAGTAATTTTCGAATTGCAGCCGCAGACCTTCTTCTGATGGTTTCCTCAATAAATTTGCCTAAAAGTACAAAGGCTAAGATTCCAATGGCAACTTCCATATAGCCAAAACCTTCTGTTCCAAGCCACGGAAGCAGCGCGTCAATCGCGCCGTAAGCCCAGCCGGCCAAAACTCCAGTTGAAATTAGGACGTCCATGTTTATGGAGCGATTTTTAAGCGCTTCATAAGCTCCGTGATGGATTCCCCATCCTGCAACCCACACGATGGGCGTTGAAACAATGAAAAAGGCTAGGTCCCAAGCTGAAATTCCCGCAATTCTGAAAGTCATCATAGCCAAAGTTAGGCCTAGCATGGCTGCAACACGGAGGGCGGCGACGCTCACGACGCCGGCAAGGGCTAATGCGACACGGCGTCTTAGGGCTTTTAATTCTCGTTCTGGTTGTTCGTATGTTCTGGCGCATGATTCACTGCAGAAATAGTATGTTCTGTCGCCGATCTTCCTTTTTATGGCTGTTTCTTTGTCAACAACCATGCCGCACACAGGGTCTCTTGGCATAAAATTTCCTTCATAAACAGTTATTTGTTAGTCTTTCCAGTCGAGAAGTCTCTTTTCACCCTCAATCTTTTTTATGTCAGTTATGTCTTGGGTTACCTCCATAGTTCCCAAATATTTTCCATTTTTGTCTCTTACGGCAAAGTATCTGATGTGGATTAAGCGATTATTTACGTTAATCCAAAATTCAGCCACGTCTTTCTCGCCCTTTCTAAAGGCTTCTAAAATGCGGTTTACTATGTGTATGCTCTTCTGCGGATGACAAAGTTGCACTTTCCTCCCAATAACAGCCTTTGTTCGGACAAAAACTCTCTTTTCAGCCTTGTTAAAATATCTGACAGTGTCGTCATTGTCAACAAAAGTTATGTCAACCGGAAGGGTGTCAAGCAATGCCTCTAACTCTTCTTTTGTAAGGGAGCCGGTGTCAAAATGAAGTTTTCCTTCCGAAAGAGTGGCTTCTACATGCTTTTCCTCTTTCACTTCTTCTGTTTTCGGCATGACAATCAAATGCTGGGGTGTGAAGCAGCAGTAGCCAATCTCATCAAACTCCTTTCTAATAGCTTTCCACTCCTGCTCGGAAACTACGCGGAGGGCTGTCGGAAAAAGTATGTTGTTCTCTTTAAATATGTGGCTCGAAAGAACATTGCCCAAAGGTCTTGAGATTTCGCCAATTTGTTTCTTAAATTCTTGAAAGCCCAGACTGCCATAATTTTCGACAAGGTTGCGCAGCTGCTTCTTTCTCTCCCTCAATTGGTTGTGTTCAATCCACATTATTGCCGGAGGCTCGGTGATTCCATGCTTCTCCAAAACTGGAAAGAGGACATTTTCCTCTCTCAAATAGTGTTTTTCAGCGTCTAATAGCTCTTCTGAAACATGCTTCAATCGTTTTATCTCATCTGCTACTTCGCCGTAGTCGCTTGCCTTTTGAATTTTGTCTGTAATTTCAGCCAGTTCTGCCAAAATTTGCTGAATCATCTTGTGTTCTTCAAGCAGAATATTTATTGGGTTTTCTGTGGTGACCGCAGGCCTTTGTTTTTCAAGTTGTTCCCTAAAAACTTCCATGTGCACGTCGCATAATTTCTGTATTTCTTCCCTGCTCATGCCTTCTTGTATTAGCTCTTGCTCAATTTTTGCAATTTCAATGGAACTTACACCTTCAAGAAATTGCCTAAACCTTTCCTTAACCTCTCGCGGAGAAGCACCCGCGTGCAACTGCCTAAGAATTTCTTTAAGCATGCGCTTCTTTTCCTCATGTATTTCGCTCATCATTTTTCCTCCTTTATTCTCTTAGCAAGGTTTTTTCCAAATTCTATTATTTCTTTTACATTATTTTCGGATGGTGGGCCGTTCACTTCCAAAGCTCCAACAACCTCAATTTTTGAAGGCCCCAATATTTCTTGAACTTGTCTTAATGTGCCACCGCCCCAACCATAAGAGCTTAAGACTACGGCAAACTTTAGGGGCGGCCTCAAAACCTTCACTAAATAGGTGGCGTAATGGGCTAGTGGATGCATGCCACCGAGGACTGTGGGCGCGCCCAAGACTATGGCTTTTGAATCAACCAAGTCTTTTGCAACTTCGCCTATGTCGGCTTGGGCGAGGTTGTATAAGGCGATTTCAATTCCCTCGGAGGCCAGGGTTTCCGCCATTGGCTGAATCATTTTTTCAGTGCTATTCCACATGGACACGTATACTATTATGGCCTTTTGTCGCGTTTCCCCATTCGCCCACATGCCATAAGCCTTCAAAATACGCTGTGGATTTCTATGAATTGGCCCGTGGCTTGGCGCAATCAATTTTATTTCTAAACCCCTTATTTTCTCCAAGGCTTTTTGGGCCATAACCCGGAAGGGCATCATTATTTCACCCCAATACCTTTGAGAATGAACCAGCAAATCTTCTATTTCGTCATCATAAAATCCATGTGCAAGGTGCGCGCCGAAGAAGTCGCATGGAAAAAGTATCTTATCCTCTTGAATGTACGTGAACATTGTTTCCGGCCAATGCAGCATTGGAGCTTCAATAAACTGGAGCTTCTTTCCCCCTAAGTCCATAACCTCTTGATCTTTTACAATTTCTAGGCGATTGTTCGGAACATTATAGAAGGTTTGGGCCATTTTTGCGCCCTTTGCCGTGGCTATAAGTTTGGCTTTTGTGTTTATGCCCATTATGTGGGGTATGGCGCCAGCATGATCTGGTTCGGCATGATTCATAATAACATAATCGATCTCGCTTGGGTCAACAACCGATCGGATTTTCTCTTCAAGCTCTTTTTCAAAGCCTGGATTTACTGTGTCAACTAGCGCTTTTTGGTTTTCGCCAGTTATTAGGTAAGCGTTGTAGCTTGTTCCCTTTGGCAAGGGAATTAAGGCGTCAAAAAGCCGGCGGTTCCAGTCTTTTACGCCTACCCAGTATACGCCTTCAGAGATTTGGATTGGTTTTCTCCAACTCATTTTCGCCACTTCTTTATTACAATTGTAATAAAGTATATTTATGCCTTTCTACAAAATAATCAACGAGGAAACATCAATGTTAGTGCCATGCGAAGTTGCCACAAAATGCGTAGTGCCAGCAGTCCGCGCTTTAGTAGCCAAAAAACTTGTGACAAAACACGATTTAAGGCAAGTGGAAGCAGCAAAACTTCTTGGAGTAAGCCAACCAGCCATAAGCCTCTACTATAGAAGATTGCGTGGGAAGGCAATAAACCTTGAAAAAGATAAGGACATTGCAAAGTTCATAGAAACCCTAGCGGATACGTTGGTTAATGGAAACCTATCCCACAAAGATTTCATCCTAATGTTCTGCGAAATCTGCAAGACAATAAGGGCCAAAGGAATGCTCTGCGAACTGCATAAAACTTTCGATCCCTCAATGAACATTGAGGAATGCGAACTATGCAAGACGACAAACGCGCTAAAATGCCTCTAATCACAACTTTTTATTAAACCCTAAACACATGATAACTATTGGACGCTGGTCACAACGATGGGATATTTGGCAAAATGGAAAATTTTGGAGCAAATGATTACAGAATTTCGCAAAAAGGGAATAGCAGTTCCACCAGGCATAATAAGCGATTTAAGATCTGCAAAAACTTTGATAAATGTTTTAAAGGCTGACCCAAGCCGCGTTGAAACCGGAGAAAAAATTGATGAACTTCTAATGAAAGTGGAATCCTACCTGATCTTTGAAGGGCAAAAATTTTTTGGAGGAGTCTACATGGAAGAATGGCTTAAGCGTTTGGATGAAGCTGGCAAAAGGCCTAATGAAGAAGAAATTGAAGAATCAAGATTCATTACTGGAATTTCACGTGAACACCGTTGGGTTCGAATAAAACCCACGACGGACTTGTCCATTGACATGTTGAAGCGTTTGGCAGAAGAGTCAAATCTTGCATATAATATGCAAAATGATGGCTCCATACTTGTTTATGGCAAGGATGAACACATTAAAATGTTTATAAAAAAGTGGCGGTGGAGCACAAAATAAAATTAGAACGTCATTCAATGTGAAAACCATTAAAAATTAAGGCTGCAACACTTTTATACGAAAATCTTGCAGAAAGAGTCTATAAAAGTGTTAGGCTAGATGTTGAAGGCGCAAAATAAATGCCATATATCAAGAAAATAGAGCTTAGAGGTTTCAAGTCTTTCGGTCCCCAAACCGTTAAGGTAGTGTTAGATAAGGGTTTTACGGCTATAACTGGACCTAATGGAAGCGGCAAAACAAACATCGTGGATGCTGTTTTGTTTGCCCTTGGCGAGCTCAGCACAAAAAGGCTCCGAGCAGAAAACGCTGCTAAACTTATTTTTCACGGCTCGGAAAAGGCTGGGTTAGAAAAGGCGAAGATGGCCAAAGTGGTGATACAATTTGATAATGAAGATGGCCGAATACCAGTCGACACGGCCACCGTCACAATTTCAAGGGAAGTTTATGCAAACGGGCAAAGCGTTTACAGACTGAATGGAAGAAGAATTTCCAGAGCGCACATTTTAGAAATTCTCTCCATGGCTGGATTAAGCTCAACAAGCCAAAACATAATCCTACAAGGAACTATAACAAGGCTTACGGAAATTTCTTCTGTAGAAAGAAGAAAAATTATCGAGGATTTGGTTGGAATAGCCCAATATGACGCTGAAAAGGCTGAGGCTGAGGAAAAACTGCGGGCAGCCGATGTCTCGATTCGCACGGCAATGGGGAGAATAGAAGAAGTTCAAAAACGGGTTGACGACCTAGAAAGAGAACGCAACCAATTGCTGCGGTACAACTTCATTCAAGACGAAATAAAGAAGCTTGAAACAATTAAAATTTCACACGAAATGGCGCAGTTACAAAAGAAAATAGAGGAAATCACAGCTCAAGCAGAGAAAGTCAAAAGTCACGTTGAAAAAATGAGGCAGTTGCGAGAGGACTTAAGGTTAAAAAGGAGAAATATCGAAGGCGAGTGGCGAAAACTAAGTTCAGAAATTGTCGAAGAGGGCGGCTCACAAGTACTAAGGGTTCAAATAAAGATAGGAGAGTTAAAATCAAAACTTTCGGAATTAACAACAAAAATAACTTCTGGAAAAACCAGCATCGAAGGCCTAAAACGCATCCGCGAAAACAGCCTTCAACAATACCAGTCGATTAGAGATGAAATACACGAAAACCGCCTCAAAATTAAGAAATTAAGAAGTGAACATGAAGAAATTTTAAAAGAAATAGCGGCAAAACAAGCTGAGCATGACGCACTCCAAAGGGAAACAACCCAGCTTTGGGAAAATTTGGGCGAAAATAATAGGAGAATTCGTGAAATAGAAAAAAGGCTTAACGATTGTTACAAGGAAATCGCACGTTTAAAATCTGACTACGCAAAAAGCCAAACAACCATAAAAATTCGCACAAGAAGACTTAACGACTTAAAAGACCGCAAAGAAAAGTTCACGCAAACACTATTGGAACTTCAAAAATCGCTTGAGGAACTTGAAAAGGTACAGAAAGAACAAAAAATCCAGTTAAAAAACTTGGAGAAAATGCTTGAAAGAAGAATAGCCCAAAAAGAAACCGTTGAAAAAGAAATTACTGAAGCTGGAAAAATAGCTGAATCGGCCAAAGCAGCCGTCATAGAATTTGCAACCCAAAGGGAACTCGCGGAAATCGTGGCCGCGGAAGAAAAGGCCATAAAAAGCATAGAGGAACTTGGCGAGTTGGGCGTTATTCCAGGCGTGTATGGCAGGCTACGCAACCTAATAAAAATAGATAAGGCATATCAGCAAGCCATAGAGGCCGCAGCAGCGGGATGGCTGGACGCAATAGTCGTTAAAGATGTTGACGCCGCATTCGTGTGCACTGAAACTTTAAGAAGAATGAAGCTTGGAAGAATAAAGATAATTCCGCTCCAAAGTTTTTCAAATTTAAAATCCATAAAAATACCTGAGAAGGAAGGAGTTAACGGCGCTGCATCCAACTTCATAAAATATGAAAGGCATGTTGAGCCTGCAGTGCACTTCGTTTTCGGAGACACAATAATAGTTTCAGACGACAAAACAGCCTTCGCCTTATCAAGTGAAGGTTACCGTACAGTTACGGTTAATGGAGACCTTTATGAGGCAGGAGGAGCATTCGAAGGCGGCTATTATAGGGCTCCAATAGACTTTTCCACGATAATACCAAGCGAAGGAGCCATAAAAAGCTTGGATGAAGCTGTTAACGCGCTTCAACAGCATCTTTCCAGAAGAAGCAGCGACATAGCCTACTTTGAGGAGGAAATTGACAAAATTCGCGTTGAAATCGCCCGCCTATCCGAGGCAATAACCGCAATTGACAGAGAAATAGCCAGAGTTAAAAGGAACGTTAAAAGAACAAAATCAAACATAAGGCGCATGGACACCCACATTTCACGGCTTGAAAAAGAAGTGGAGAACGAAAAGGCGCAAATATGGCAAAATAAAGCCCAAAGAAACCTAATTCAGAAGGAGATGCAAAAACTTCAAAACGAACTTGCCGCATTAAGGCGGAAAACCGATCCGGAGCAAATTCAAGAGTTGGAGGTTAAAAGGGAAAAGCTTGCCGAAGAAATAATAACCTTGAGACAGAAACTTGGCAGTATACAAACAGAAATCTCAACGCTTCAATCGAAATTTGACAATGTTTTGAGGGTTGGATACCAAAACGCTAAAATTCAGCTTTCAAAGGTTGAGCAACAGCTAAGTAAAGTCGAAAGTGAGGTTGCCGCCGCACTCCAAGAAAGAGAATCTTTGAAGCATGAGTTGACAGAATTGGAGAAGAGCCGAGAGAAGCTTTCAAAAACTGTTTTTTCCGCGCGAGAAGAAGCCAAAAAGTTCACAGCCCAGATAGATGACATTGATAAAGAACTTCGTAAGGTTGATTCCGAATACGAGCAGGCTGACCGCCTCCTAAACCAGCTCCAATTAAACATCCAAACATCAACATTACAATATGAACAGCTTAGGGCTCAGCTCAAAAGATTTGGTTATGAAGAGCCATTAAAAGTAACGCTAAAACAGGTTGAGGAGGCTGAAACCACCATAAAGATGATGCAATTCGAACTTGAAAGGATAGGCGCAGTTAACCAGCTTGCCCTTTCCCATTACGCAGAGCAAGTTTCCCGTTACAGGGAGCTCTCGCTTCGGTTAAACGAGCTGGAAAAGGAAAAGCAGGCTATTTTGCAGTTTATGGATGAAATTGAACGCAAAAAACGCAAGGTTTTCACAGAAGCCTTCGAGAAAATCAATGCGAACTTACAGAAATACTTTTCAAAACTAACCGGGGGCGGAAACGCCTACTTAAAACTTGAAAGTGGGGAAGATCCCTTTGCAGGCGGCATTGAAATGATTGTCCAGTTTCCAAACAAGCCATCCATTGTTGTAAGTGGAGCAAGCGGAGGAGAGCGTTCTGTTGCGGCTGTGGCTTTCCTTTTCGCCCTGCAAGAGTTCACCCCAGCCTCATTTTATATTCTTGACGAAATAGACGCACATTTAGATGCTTTTCACGTTTCAAAGTTGGCTGACCTCCTCATTGAAGAATCGCAAAAAACCCAGTTTATAGTAATTACTTTAAAGCCGGAAATGGTGAATAAAGCCCAAAAAGTTTACGGGGTTTATGGGCGTAATGGAGTTTCCAATGTTATTTCAGCAAAGTTCCTCGAGGTGATGCCCAACTAAATGGCTATTACAACATTTAAAAAACCGTTCTATATGCGCCCACCATGGAACATCCTATTCGACTTCAATAAGCTCGAGAAACTCACGCCTTGGAACATAAACATCGCATACCTACTTACATCATTTCTCGAAGAGATGGAAAAAACCGGTGTGATTGATTTCAGGGCTTCCGGCGTGGCCCTAGATTCTTCGGCACTCATATATTTGATGAAATCGAAACTCTTGTTGAAACTCGAAGAGCCCCCGCCCCAACCAAAACAGATAAAGGATTTTATCCCTCCGCCCCTTCCCTTCCCCCTCAGACATGAGCTAACCTCCACAACCATAAAGCATCTGCTTGAAGTTCTGGATGAAGTTTTAAGAGGAGAAAAATTGGTCCATTTTGAAGGGCCAGCTACAGCGCCAATTCTTCCGGAGCCTTCGGAGGTTCTGCCGCAAATTGACTTGTTTCTCATGGAAATTGAATTGCAAATGGAGAGGCTTTATGCCTCACTTTCGGAAAGGGTGAAGGGTGCTGGAATAATAGAGTTTTCGAAATTTATTGCTGGAGCTGGAAGACTTGAAGCTATTCGCACTTTTATTCTTCTGTTGTTTTTGGCTCAGGAAGGACGAATAAACTTATGGCAGAATGAGGAGACAGAAGAAATATACATAACAATTGGGGCTTTGGACCTTGCAGCAAACGAAAAAACAACAGTCTAACGCGGCTGTTGTCCCAAGAGAGGATGTTGCTAAAGAAAGTTTAGAGTATAAAATAGCCCTTTTGGAAGCCGCGTTGTATGTTGCTGGACGCCCCCTAGACTTAAATGAGTTATGCTCGGTTTTAAAAACCCGTTCAAAAAACAAAGTTAGGAAGTTGGCTGACATCCTCATGAAAGAATACGCTGGCAGAAACACCGCCCTTGAAATTATAAGGCTTAAAGATGATAGATATGTCCTCCAATTGAAGGCTGAGTTCACACCACACGTTAGAAAGCTTGTTAAAAGGCCCTTGCTTTCCACAGGCCCCTTGAAAACGCTCTCTTACATAGCTTATAGACAGCCAGTACCCCAAAAACGGGTCATTGAGGTGCGTGGCCACCACGCCTACCACCATATTAAAATGTTGAGGGAAATGGGTCTAATTGTCGCTGAAAGGAGCGGGCGCCAAACAGTTCTTAGGACAACCGACTATTTTGCAGATTATTTTGGCTTAAGTCACGATTTGGCAACGATGAAAAAGGAATTAAAAAACGTTTTTGAAGACTTTTCAAAGAATGAAAAACCCCAAACTTAAACGGATAAACTTATATTGTAAGATAGCCGTGATAAAGACACAATTCAAGCAGTAAAAAGGGAAAAGAATGTCTGTTTGGCATGGCAATTTACACAAAAGGAAACCCAGCGGAGGAAAAAGAAGAGCCTACAGGGGGAAAAGAAAATTTGAACAAGGCTCTTATCCAGCTGAAACAACATTGGGTGAAACAAAAAAGAAGTTAGCCCGAACAAGAGGGGGAAACGTGAAAATTAAACTGCTAAGTGAAAAATATGCTTGTGTAACAGATCCCAAAAGTGGGAAGACAGAGAAAGTTGAAATTTTGAGGGTTTTGAGGAACCCGGCAAACATGGATTATTCACGAAGAGGAGTGATAACAAAAGGCGCAATAATAGAGACACCATTAGGCATGGCACGCGTCACATCCCGCCCAGGCCAAAATGGAACAGTTAATGCGCTGCTTATAGGCGAAGGGAAAGAGAAAAGCTAAAACTTCATTGGGGCTGTTGCATTCCACGCGTCTTTAAAATTTGCTTGGCAACTTTTCTAAGCATTTTTGTCTTAGGCTCGTTCTTTTTTAAGATGAGCATGCCTGTTTTTAACCAAGGCATTTTCGGGTAGCTAGCATCCGCAACAACTTCACATTCAAAACCAATTTTTTCGGCAGCGTCCTTTATCTCCTGAATTTTTGGGGAGGGAACAGCCAAATTTTTTGGAACCCTCCTTCCTTCCGCGCAGGTTTTGGTTGAATCAAAGTATACGGGCCATACTACAATCTTGTCCTGTTTTCGCATGTTTTGTACTTCCTATCCTATTTGTGGGCGAAGTAAGCCGTTAATTTTGTGTTGACGGAATCAACCCTTACAAAGCCAAACCTTTCAAACTGAACAATTTTGTTTGGCATCAACTTTTTGCATGCACTTTCAGCAATCCCTTCGGATACCGTGGCGTCTGGCATAATCACTTGGCAGGGCATGTCTTCTCCCACTGGAACCCAATGGATTAGGGGCGCCTTAATTCTTCTAGCCTCTTCATAAGATTCGCTGACAAATGTTGCTTCAACAGAATACACGCTTATGTTGTCCAATCTTATGTTAAAGAGCTCCATTAAACGAACTACATCGCCGACCTTTGATTTCTCAACATCTTGCTTTGAAATCCAAAAGGCCGCGGAACCGTTTTCTCCTTGGGGCCTTATTGTATATTCCCTAAAGCCTCTTTGAGGGTCTTGGGGATGCAAATGAAGCTTTGCTGTGAAAGCTTTTGGTATTTGTTTTACTGTCAACTCTATTGGGTTGGGCACAAAAAAGTATCGGTCTGCGGTCGGATCTAAGATTTTTCGGTTGTATGCGTATAGGTTTTCCCAGCTTAAAATGACATCTGAAGTTTTTGGTCCAACATCAATTATCATTTTTTTGATTGAGTCTGGCGTTATTCCACGCTTTCTCAGAGCAGCAAATGTTGCCAGTCTTGGGTCATCCCAACCTTTGAATTGTCCTTCCCTTATGCCTTGGATTATTTTTGACTTGCTGAGGGAAGCGCCCACAATTTTAAGTCTTCCATAATGTATGGCTTCTGGATATTGCCAACCCAAATGCTTGTACATGTATTCTTGTCGAACCATGTTTGTTAGATGCTCTTTTCCGCGAATCACGTGTGTTATTCCCATGAGGTGGTCATCTATGCCACAAGCAAAATTGTAAAGCGGCCAAACACAATATTTGCTTCCAACTCTTGGATGCGGAAACTTTTCAGAGTCTATGATTCGGAGGGCGGGCCAGTCTCGAACTGCGGGGTTTGGATGGTTCAAGTCCGTTTTTACTCTGACAACGGCGTCTCCTTCCCCGTATTTGCATTCAAGCATTTGCTCCCATCGAGAAAGGTGTTGTTCTGGCGGCAGGTTGCGGCAATCGCATGGATGACTGGCTAAAATTCTTTTTCTAAATTGCTCCGGTCGACACGTGCAAACATAGGCTCCGCCAACTTTCAATAGTTTTTCCGCATACTCATAATAGATTGGGATTCTGTCGCTTTGAATGTACTCCTCATCAGGTTTGCAGCCAAGCCAGGCAAGATCTTCCCTAATTCTGTCATAAACGTCTAAAACAGGCCTTTTCAGCTTTGGGTCTGTATCTTCAAAGCGTAGTATGAACTTGCCCTTATACATGCGTGCATATTCATGGCATAAAACAATGGCTCTGGCTGAACCCAAATGCAAGACGCAGTCTGGGTTTGGCGAAAAACGTGTGACAACCATTTTGTATTTTTCTATGTTTGGCAATGGAGGAAGCCTTTTTTCCTCTTCGGGCTTTTCCTTTGCAAGGGCTTCCGGCCAATTCTCCATAATAATTCGCTGCTGCTCACTTAGCGGGAGACTGTTAACTTCTTCAACTATGCCTTTTACAAGCGCGGATAATTCTTTAATCCTCGCCTTTAACTCTGGTTTTTCTCCTAAAATTTTTCCGATAACAGGCCCTTCTTGGGCTTTTCCATCATGTTTAAAGGCGTTCAGTAAAGCGATTTTGCGAATGGCCTCTACGAGTTTAGCGTCTTCTTTTAATGCCAATTGGCAACACTCTTCAATTTCTAAATTTTCCTCTCAATTAAAAATTGTGCGAAGGCATTTAGCTTATCCTTGGCTGGTGAGACTGGAAGAAGCTCTTTGACTTCCCTCCAGCTTTTCTCAACAATGCTTTTGGCAAAGTCTTTGACGTAATCTATTGAACCGTATTTTTCCATGATTTCGATGGCTTCGCTTATTAAATGCGGATTTGAAGTGTGCATATTTAATATTTGGATAAGCCTCTCTCGGTCCTTGGCTTCTGCAACTTTGAGGGTGTGAATAACTATTAGGGTTCTTTTTCCCTCGGTTATGTCTTGTCCACGCCCGCCCTTTTTCTCGGCAAATTCCTCTCCTTTTAGATCTAGTATGTCGTCTTGCATTTGGAATGCTACGCCGATGCTCTCGGCGAAACGCCCAAGTTTTTCAATCAATTCTTCGCTTGCGCCAGCTAAAACAGCGGCTATTTTTGCAGCCATTCTCGCGAGGGTTCCGGTTTTGTAGGCGCACATTTGCAGATAGTCTTTTTCGTCTATGTTGTCTGCTTCGGCTAAACCCCTATGCCATGCAATGTCCATTGCTTGGCCGAGGCTTAGGTTAATCATCTCTTGAACGTAAATTTCATAAATTTTGCAGAGCTTTTCCAAAGGAATTTTATCCTTATTTTTTATTAATGGCAAAAGAGGTAGATAATACATGGCGTTTCCCGCGTTTATGGCAATATCTAAACCATAAATTTTGTAGGTGCAAGGTTTGCCTCTTCGAAATTCTGAAGAATCCTCTATGTCATCTATTATCAAAGTTCCATTGTGAATTACTTCTGGAATTATGGCAAAGTCAAGGAAGTCTTCGGGATTCTTGCCCAAAGCTTCGCAGATTAGTAGGAAAAGGGTTGGACGCCACCTTTTTCCGCCTCTGCTCAAGAACTCCCAGATTGGTTCGGCGACTGCCTTGTTTAAAGCTTTTAGGTTGTATGTGTAGTTTGGCGGACTAATTTTGAAGATTATTGCCTCTTTTGTAAAAGTTTTTGGAATGTATTTTTCAATTAACCTATCTATTAACGGCGCTTTTTCTTCAAGAATTTTTTCTATATCCAATTTTATTGCCTCCTCGCATAGCTTTCTGGATTGAATCCCCGCATCTTGAGCCACTCTGCCGTTTTTCCAGTAATTATGAGGGAAACTTTTCTAAGCGCTTGTATGGAAGAAGCCCCAACAAGAAACATGCTGTTCTTCAATTCTTCAATTAGAATTGCCAGCAACTTTTTAGTTTCTTCCACATTTTTAATTGCCGTCTGGAGTATTGGGTGGGATAAACTTGTTAGGCTTGCTCCTAAAGCTAATGCTTTGGCCATTTCAATTCCATTCCGGATTCCGCCGGAGGCAATTACTGGAATTTTCACTGTTTGCGCCACTTCAATTAGGGTTATTGCTGTTGGAATTCCCCAATCCCAAAAAACACTGCCCAAGGCCTGCTGAAAATCATTTCTCTTTTCTTTAGCCCTATAATATTCTACAGCAGCAAAACTTGTGCCGCCAGCCCCGCTTACATCAATACCTTTCACACCAGCCTCCTCCAACTTTTTTGCCTCTTCGGCGGCTATACCCGCGCCCGTCTCCTTCGCGATTATTGGAATGTCAAGTTCTTGGGCTAACTCCCTAATTTTGCTAAGGATTCCCTCAAAGTTTGTTTGGCCTTCCGGTTGGATTGCCTCTTGCAGTGAGTTTAAATGGATTGAGAGGGCGTCTGCATCAATCATTTCTATTGCCCTCTTTGCTTCTTTCAGGCCGTAGCCGTGGACAAGTTGAACTCCGCCGATGTTGGCTACCAAAAAAGCTGTGGGAGCCTTTTTTCTGACAATTGCAAATGTTTTTTCAAGTCTTTTGTCTTCTATAGCAGCCCTTTGACTTCCAACACCCATACCGAGTCCAAATTCTTCCACGGCCTCGGCTATTGCGGCGTTAATTTTTGTCGCTTTTGAAGTTCCACCAGTTATTGCGCCCACAATAAGCGGTGCGTTAAATTTGTGGCTGAAAACTTCGGTGGATAAGTCTATTTTTTGTTTGTTAATTTCCGGCAAAGCTTTATGGATTAGGTGTATATCCTCAAAGCCCGTGGTGACAACTTTTGCTTGAACATTTTTGTTTAGAGAAATTTCAATGTGCTCGGCTTTGCGCCTTCTAGTTTCTGCCCCTGCCAATTTCACTCCTTCTCTATTGTGGTGCCTCTCACTTTCTCTCCTTTCAAGGCCTTATAAATGTAATTTGGCTTCGCAGCGTTCACAATTTCTACAAGAATCCCCTTTTCTATTGCAGGTATAAGCTCGTTTATCTTGCCAAACATTCCTCCCGTAACGTCGCAAGCAGAAGGCGCGGCAATTTTATCTTTAATCTTTTTAATTTCCGCCAATGTCAGATGTGTGAACATTTTCGCTGTTTTCTTAAGTTTTGGGTCTTCATCGTAAAATCCGTCGACGTCAACTCCAATTATTATTTTTTCAGCATTCAATTTTGTGGCAATGTATGAAACAATTTGGTCACCGGATAAAATGGTAAAACCCAATTCTGTGTCTAAAACAGCGTCGCCGTAAAGCACTGGCATAAAGCCCATTTTTAAAAGCATTTTTAATGGTGCCTCTTCAAAACAATGTATTCTGCCGCCCCTTGTTATTATGCATGATGAAGGTGTTATGCTTACTGCTGGAATATTTCGCCAAATTAGCGCATCCATAACCAAACCATTAAGCACAGTCATTATGTGATGGGTTTCAGCAAAACCTGCCAGCTGGCTTTCCTTCTTAAAACCGTCCTTCAAAGAGTATTGCTGGGCCAGCGGATGTCCGAAGCTTCCGCCGCCATGAACAACTATCAAATTTGGAATGTTTGCGTTTTTTATTTCCTCTGCCAAGCGACTTATGTCCTGCAATCGTGCAGTTATGGGATTGTTTTTGTCGGTTATTACGGAACCACCGATCTTTAAAACTGTTGGTTTAGATTTGCTCAACTTTAACGCCCTCATCACTTTTTTTGGCGATGAATGGTCTGCCGCCAACCATTTGAATCGCTTCAGAAACCCTCTCAAGCTTTTCATTTTCTGTTAAGGCAATCATGCAGCCTCCGCCTCCGGCTCCCGTCAATTTTGCGCCTAAAGCCCCAGCCTTTCGCGCCGCGTAAATGAGGCGTTCAAGGGATTCGTCTGAAACCCCAACCCCATAAAGTAGTGCGTGGTTGATGTTCATCAAAGTCCCTAAGGCCTCCAGGTCGTTTTCATCAAGGGCCTCAACAGCCTTTAGAACAACTTCACGGGCTGTTCGCATCAAAAGTTCAACAATGTGGGGGTATTTATCTCTTAAATTGCGGACCTTTTCAACCATGACCCTCGTTGACCTTTCAACACTTGTATCCCCAATCACAAGGGGGATTTCGCCCTTAATGAATAATGGCCTAAACCCAGTATCCATCTGAAAGAGAAGTGCCCCGCCGAATGTTGCGATGGCCGGGTCTACACCAGAAGGGGTTCCGTGAACAATCTTTTCAGCTTCGTAGGTTATTCGGAAAATTTCCTCTTTTGTTATTTTCATTTTCAGGAAAGCGCTTGTGGCTGCTGTTACTGCCGCGACAACTGCCGCTGAGGACCCTAACCCCGCGGCCACAGGAACTGTTGAAGTGACTTCAATGTTTAGTCCCACTTTTTCTCCATGTTTTTCAAAAACTTTTTCGACAGCCAGTTTAATTGGCTCGAACCTTGATCTTGCTTCTCTCGCATCGCCACGTTCAACTTTGAAAGTGCCACCTTCAAAGGTTCCGGAAAGGTTTAGGTTTGTTGAGCGTAAGTAGAGATTTTTGTCGTTGCGTCCCTCAACTTTCGCGTAGGCTTTTTTGTCTATGCCCATAACTATGGCTGGTTCTCCATAAACTACGAAGTGTTCTCCAAAGAGTATCACCTTTGCGGGAGCTGAAGCAATAACCCCCATTACACACCACTATTTTGTGAAGGAGACAGCGGCATACCCAACAACACTTGAGTAGTCGCCAATTACATCTCCACTAGTTTTATAACATAACACTTTTGCTTCCTTGGCTCCCAAACCCTTAGCAGCTGCTATCAAGGCAATTATTGGGCCGTAGCCGCATGCGCTAACATGCTGCGATTCAATAACAGAATAAAATTTGGTTTCATCCATAGCTTCAACAGCTTTTAAGGCTTCACCATCCTTTTTAACCGCCCTTTCATGCGGCTCATAATGTGTCATGTCCGAGGATGCAATAATAACAGCGTTTTTCCCGGCTAAAACTTTGGCAACAGCTTGGCCGACCTCTTTTGCTGAAGACAAATCTTGCATCAAGAAGCATATTGGGACTATTTTGAATTTTGAGCCGAAAAGGTATTGGAGGAATGGAAGTTGAACTTCTATAGAATGTTCAAAACGGTGGGCGGATTCATCAACATCAACAATGCGAGATTCGCTTACAATCTGGTTGGCGGTTAATCCATCAACCTCAACGTCGCCCAAAGGAGTGCGCCAAAAACCCTCATTCATAACAGCCAATGCACTACCATACCCGGTGTGGTTTGGGCCAAAAATAACGACGGTATCTGGTCTGCCATCCAAGGCCAATCTATAATACGCGTGGGCTGCAACAGGACCAGAAAACATATAACCCGCATGAGGGCAAACTAACCCCACAACGGCTCTTTTGCCAGTTTCAACAACCTTTGGAATTTCTCCAGGCCCAAACTCGTGGAGAAAACATTCTTCAATTTGCTTTTTTAGTTGTTCGGCGTCGCGTTCGTAGAAGGCTCCGGCTTGTGTTGGACGCCGAATTTTCGCCATTCTTCCTATTCTTCCTCCTCTTCCTTAGAAATCTTAGCCTCAAAATCCTCAATGGTTAATGGCATATCCTTGTCCGGAGGCAGTTCGCCCCGTTCCCTTAAAACTTGCCTCGCCAAAAGCCAATAAATAACAGCTAGAGCCCTTCTGCCTTTATTGTTTGTTGGAATAACTAGGTCTACCCCAGAAAATTCGTTGTCCGTACTGCATAAAGCCACAACCGGAATGCCCGTTGAAGATGCCTCTTTAACCGCTTGAGAGTCAGCCCTCGGATCGGAAACTATCAGAACTTCCGGTTCAATGCGGTTTGGGTAAAGCGGATTAGACAAGAGTCCCGGAATAAAACGTCCAATAACAGGCGTTGCTCCAGTAACTTCACAAAACTTCTTCACGGGCTCTTGGGCATAAAGTCTAGCTGCAGCAGCCGCAATTTTTGCCGGTTCAAATCTTGCAAGGAACTTGGCTGCAACCCTTATGCGGTCGTCTGTTTTTTTAACATCTAAAACAAATAGGCCGTCTGGCCTAACACGGTAGATGAACTGTTCCATGTCGCCAGTCTTCATTCTTGTTCCAATATGGATTCCAGCTGATAAAAGCGTGTCCCGCGGCAGCAATAGTTCTTCTGCAGCAGCTGCCGTAGTACTTTCATTTTCAACTTTTTCCTTATCCTTACTTTCCTTAACTTTCTCTTCTTCCGTCAAAGCTTTTCCTCCATTAAAGGAATTGAAGGTCAGCCATTTTAGCTCTATCCCCCAAAAACTCCTCAATCCTAATTAACTCGTTTATTTTGGCGATTCGGGCTCCCTCCACAACACCAGTCTTTATTATTGGGCATTTAAATGCCACAGCCAAGTGAGCTATGTGCCAATCACACGTGTCTCCAGACCGATGCGAAATAATTGGGGTGTAACCATTCCTTTTCGCCATCTCAATCGTCTCCAACGCATCTGTAAGCGTCCCAACCTGATTAACCTTAATGATAATCGCGTTTGCAGCACGCGATTTTATTCCAGTGGCCAGTCTCTCAGCGTTTGTCGCAAAAAGGTCGTCGCCGCAGATAAGGCAGTTTTTAACCTTTTTAGTGAGTTCGGCGAAGCTTTCGTAGTCTTCTTCGTGGAAAGGATCCTCCACATAAACTAAGTGGTATTTATCGATAAGCTCAAGGACAAATTCCAACTGTTCGCCAGAGCTTCTTTTTCTTCCTTCATTCTGGTAAATGTAGGCCTCTTTTTCGCTGTCCCATAAGGTGGAGGCTGCTAAATCTATGCCAGCGCCTATTTCAAATCCCACTTCGTCGCTGGCTTCTTCGCAGGCTTGTGTCAAAACATTAAGGGCGTCTATAGTTCCAATATTCGCTATCCAAGCACCTTCATCGCTTTTCCCGCCACTGAACAACCTATCTTTCTTCTTTAAAATTGCACTTGCCCTTTTGTGAACTTGAGTGTTGGCTGAGGCAGCCTCAAAAAATGTTTCAGCCTCGTATGGAAGGGCTAGAAATTCTTGTATGTCTGGAGCCTTTCCCTTCGCATGTTTTCCGCCGCTTATAATGTTTCCTAGGGGGTAAGGAAGTTGATTTGCGACATGCCCCCCCAAGTATTGAAAGAGCATGAGGCTGTACGAGTTTGCTGCAGCCTCCGCGTTAGCAAGGGAGATGGCGAAGGCAGTGTTTCCACCTATAACCCTAAAATTTTTTGAGCCATCAACCTCATGGAGGGTCTTATCAATTTCTTCTTGAAAATCGGCATTCAACCCAACAATTTCAGGAGCCACAAGCTCCTCAACCTTTTTGATTGCCTGGTCCACTCCGCCCTGCGGGTAATAAACAACTTCGGCTTTTCCACGGCTTTCTCCAGATGGAGCTGAGGCCCTTCCAAAACCAGAGTTCGTTATGATGTCCACTTCAATCGTTTCCTCTCCACGCGCGTTGAAAACTTTTCTGGCAACAACATCCTCGATGACTGTTGACAATATTCTCTTCCCTCTAATAGTTTCGTGCTTCTCTCCTTTTTTCAGCTTCCTCGAAAAACTTTAGGACTTCATCAATTATTTCGACATGTGATAACAACATGCGCCTGCAACAATAGCGCTTAACTCCCAAGCTGTCCAGAACGTCGCTTGCCTTTTCCCCAGCCTTTATTCTTCTGGCATACTCTTCCCATAAATCCCCAATTAACTTGCCACAAGTAAAACATCTAACAGGTATTATCATTCAAAACCCTCACCGGTAGCTTTTCTGGTCTTTTGCCCGCGCCCCCCTCCCCCCGGGTTTTTTGGGCTCTTTTCTTCTGGGATCTCCAACAATCATTGTCCTATCATATTCCTTAAAAACAGTTTCCAAATGTGAGCTTTTGGTCCATTTTAACAACGCGTTGGCAATTGCCATTCTTGCAGCCTCTGCTTGTCCCATGAACCCGCCTCCAGAAACTTTTACGTCTATATCTAGTTGTTTCCATACGCTGTCGCCGGCCTGCAGCAGAGGCTCCATGATTTTTTCGCGTGCAACTTCGGGTTCAAAGATTTCTAAAGGTATCCTATTTATACGTATTCGCCCAGCTCCCGGCTTAACGACAGCCCGAGCTATTGCAGTTTTTCTTTTCCCGCTTATAACCAAAACTTTTTTCGCCGGCATGATCATTCACCTATGTTCCAACCCAACTCTTTTGCAAGTTCGCCGACTGTGAGGTATGAGCATGTTAACTTTTTGGCTTGCGCGTCTGCTATGGTTTCTAAATTTTGGTTTTTGAATTCTTCCGGCAAACCTATAAAGACTTTTAGGCGTTTGTATGCGTTTTTACCCTTTGGTTGCTTGTATGGTAGCATACCCCTTATAGTTCTTCTGACAATTCTATCTGGCCTTCTGTAGTGGAATGGCCCCTTTTCCGGATAGCCAACTTCCAGAAATTCTTTTACCTCCCTAACCTTGCTTTTCCTCTTCCCAGAAATAACGGCTTTCTCCGCATTCACAATCACAATTTCCTCGCCTTGAAGAAGCCTTTTCGCAACTATACTTGCCATCCTACCCAATATAAGTCCATCCGCGTTAATTACCGCAGCTGCCTTGCCAGCCGATTGCATTTTCTCACCCAATAATTTTGACGTTCGAGCCTTTAGGGTTCTTTTTAACCAATTCAAATAGCGATATGCATTTACCCCTAGCAGCTTTTATTTTTTCCTTTGCCTTCGCCGAAAAGGAAAAAGCAGCGACAGAAACAGGGTGGCTCACCTCTCCAGCGCCCAATACCTTGCCCGGCACAACCACAACATCGTTCTTTTGAGTATATCTATTTATGCGGCTTAGGTTTACGGCAACCCGTTTTCTTCTCGCTTTTGCTAAGCGCTCGGCAACATCCAACCATATGTCGGCTTTGTTCTCTCGGCCCTGCTTTCTCAAGAAGTCAATTAATTCTATAAGTTCCGGGTTTGTCGCCCTAGTTTTCTGCAATCTCCTCCACCCTCATTTTGCTTTCGAATTCCCTCAACTGTTTATCAAGGATTTTAACGGCTTCTATAAGTATTCTTTCCGGCCGAAGAGCCCCTGTGGATTCGATGTTGAAAATAAACGTGTTCTGTTCCCAGCCAACTTCTATTGCCGGCGGATCTTGTGGACAAACTTCAACGCAGTCCTGGCACATCGTGCAAACCATCAAATTCTGAACTTTCACTTTTTCTTCAACTTTAGCCAAAACCTTCCTTGGACAGATTTCAACACATTTTCCACAAGCATCACAACGTTTAACAAAAATTTCGATTTTTGGCATATATTTGTAGGCACACATCGAAACCGGCTGCCATTTAGCGTGGTTCTTACCCCTCCCAAGCCTCGCATAAGCCTCAAGCTTTAGCTTCTGTCCCTTCGCCAACTTTACTATTGGAATTTTGTCGCTTACAGGTATTATGTAGGGGTTTTCGGACTTAAACTCCCCAGAATAAACCGTACGAGTTTCTTCCCTTGCCTCCACATCCAAAGTAAGCGTCACCCGGCAAAGATTACAACCAAACTCGCTTTTGCAAGGGCACTCTTCCGGCAAATTATAACTGTCCAGGTCTGTTTTAAGGGGGATTAGGCCGAGTCTATGGGCTATTATTTCGTCTTGGAGGATAGAGGAATTTTCGATGATTACAACGTCGTCTATAGCCATGGAGGGAACTTCTGCAATCACAATTCTTCTTAAGGCATTTATGTAAGGAACATCCACTCCACGGACGAGCAAACTAATGTTTTTGTCATCTTTTTCAAGCACTTTGATTTCCATTACATGTATAACCCCATAGACCACATTCCATTGTGCCGTTCAATAGAACACGGTGACTCTTATAAACTTCGCGATTAACACTCCAAAAACTTTTCTTTTCTCCTTCCCCTCTTCCCCCTGCTATGTTTGCTAGTCTCACTTTGAGAGTAAGAGTTAAAACGTTCGCGGGAAATTTATATTCTGTAGGAGTTGTGAGCGGTAAGTGACCCTCTTAACAGCGGAAGAGAAGGAGCTGCTAATAAAGGCTGCAAGTTTGATGGATGAGTTATTGGAGACTCTCGAGGTTATGCAAGATAAGAAGTTTGTTAAAGATTTGAAAGCTGCTTTGCGAGAGGTTGAAGAGGGCAAGACTAGACCGCTTGATGAACTTCTAAGAGAGTTAAATCTTGAAGGTGAGATTTGAAATTCGATTTACGCCTCGCTTTTTAAAGAATATCAAGGCTTTAGGTAGAGAAGTTCAAGTGAGGATACTTAAAGAAATTAACATATTAAAGACTAATCCTTATGTCGGAAAGCCTTTGCGCGGCGAATGGAAAGGTATATACTCATTAAGAATAGGAGATTATCTGGTTCTTTATCAAATTAAGAAAAACCAAGTATTCTTGTTGGTTGTAGGTCATCGTAAACGTGTCTACTAATAAACTTCATTAAGATTCAAACTCAGATCAAATGACCCGTTTATAAACTGCTTCTTATTGAGTTTCTTAACAAAATACGCTCAGATTTGGAGTGCTCCGGGCGGGATTTGGACCCGCGTCTCCGGCTCGAAAGGCCGGAATACTTGACCGGGCTATATTCGGCTTAGCCTTTTAGGGGGCTAGTCTACCGGAGCCCTTTTTCCGGAGCATCATGCAAAATGCATTTTCATTCGAATAAATTTTATCCTTTTAGGGCTGTTTCTAGACAATGTTTTAGTGTTGTGAATGTTGTTTTTGCTTTGTTCATTGTGGGCGCGTAGTATGCTGTTTTTGCAGAGTTTGTCATTATTGTTTTTATTCCGAGTTTTTCTGTCCATGTTACGACGGCGCATGTGCCTGTGATTATGTGGGCTCCGCTTTTCTCTATTTTTTCAGCGGTTTTTCCAGCTTTTTCTTTTATGTGTTTTGATGTGCAAATCCAGAGTTCAACACCCTCTTTTACTTTTCGATTGCCTATCAGCTCTGCAATTTGTTTGATCTCATTTAATGAGCAGTGTGGACATCCAATAAAGATTAGGTCGGGTTTTTGGGTTTCGGCTGTTGAAAGGTTTTCTGCCGTCTGACTTATGTCTGTTGCCTCAACACTTATTTTTTCTAGTTTCTCAAACTTTGTGTTTTCATTCCACAAGTGGAACATGTTAACCATGCCCGAAGACGCCAAGGCAGCCCCAAAATGTTTCAATTGCTCTCTTGAAGCCCCATTTAAACCTTTAATTACTGGGATTTTGTCTTCCAAAATTTTTCCCAAAAAGGTTCCGAGAGCCCCAAAATCCACATCGTTTTTTAAAGAACTTTCCAGATTTACCAAAACTTGTGGTTGTCTGTTCTCTTCCTTATGAACGCCGTAATCTGGAGTTTTTCCAATGATTGCGGCTGCAAGGGCGCTTGGACCTCCCTCACGGTTTGTCCATGCGCCTATGATAGAATTCGCATAAACCACTGCTGAAGATTCAGCCCATGCCAAGTGTGAGCCGCATTTAGGTTTTTCCATATAGTAGGGCGTGCACGAAAACGATTGTTCAAACCCCATTTTCCCAAAAATTTCTAGTAAAGCCAGCTGCTTTTGGCTTAATTCATTTGGAATTCTTTTGCATATGTATTCTTCGTCGAGGCTTTGGGGGTTTAGGGTGGCTTTTACCTTAACTTTTGCGCCTTCACGGGCAAGGGCTTCCAAAAAATCCATTGGCGCATCGCCTAAAGTTTTGTATGAAACACCTGAAACGTGGGCGTTGCTTATTGGAATGAGGCGGGTTGCCCCAAAAAGTTCGCCTAGGCGTACAAGGATTTTCATGCAAACTTGGTTTGCCCAACCAGATTCGCCATCATAAACGCGTTCTTCTTTTTTAGTTAAGTACATGCTATTGTTTCTCCCTGCGCTCCAGAATCCTAACTATTCCTTTTGAAGCATCCACTTCAACAACGTCGCCTGTTCTTATTTTGTTTATGTCTATTTGGTCAATCATCGGGATGTTGGCTATTATTGCCCCGACAATAACAACGGGGTCTGCCTTATGGTTTACTAATGCCTTTGGGGCTAAATTTTGTTTGGCAAGAGAATAGAGCACATAGCTGCCTACTGTTGAGCCGTGGCCATGTGGAAAACACAAAACCTTATCTTTTATGCATTTTCCGCATAAATCGCTTTTCTCGTCGATTATTTTGCCGTCGGCGGGGTTGACCCCTCCCAAAAAGCTTATGGGTTTTGTGGAAACTAAAGCTTCACCCTTACAATATCCTTCAACTATTTTTCTCCCCACCAGCGTTTGCGGCTTCATTTTGATGGCACTCTAATAGGATATTTTTGCGGTTGTTGGGATTTCTCCCAAAATTTTTGAGGCTGCACGGCCTACTTTTTCACGGTTTTCCTCATCTGTGTAGACACGCAATATATTTATGAAACCTTTAAGGACATCGAAAATCTTTGAGATTTCGCTAAGGCGTTGTTGCACTTTTTCGCCCTCCAATGTTTTGTAAAATGTTGGGATTTCCATTGGTTCTAGAAGAACTGAGTGATGATAAGGAACGGACGGGACAGTTGGCACATCAATTATGACGGCCTCATTTTCTACACCGGCTTTTTTGGCGATGTCCTCCTGCAATTGTTTTCTGTGGGCTTCTTGGCTAAAAATGTTTGAGATGACAGCGTCTCTTTGGTAAAATGTCCTTTCGTAAGCGCACTTCAGCATTTTTCTTCTTTCAAGATTTCTTATTATGCCGCTTGATTTCTCGCAGTTTTTCAGCTTAGCCCAAATCGTATAGTCGTCCATGGCTAGATATTCTTCTGGTGTCTTAAAACTTGTCAAACCCAATTCTTCATTCGCTTTCTCCATGGCCATGGCTAGCATTATTTGTGCTGCCCTTCCGACACGGTGAAAATATATGCTTTTAAAGGATTCTATTCGGGCAATTATAAAGGATTCTAATGCTGAAAGGGCTCCTAAGTCAACTGCTAAATCTCCATCCAACAAATCGAAGCCATGAATAAGCCTAAAAATGTCGATGTAGCCGTATTCTGCGCCTGTGTGATGTGTATCACGAACAATAAAATCAAGCTTGTCTACATCTATCGCGCTACTTATTATTTGGTCCAGAAAAGGCTTTCTTGGTTTGTGAAGGCGTCCCACTGCTAAATTTCCTATTTCTTTTGGGTTGTACCCAAACCCGTTGAGAACATCTTTTAATTCGCTGTTTGTGATTATCCATTGAGTTATGTCTTCATGGGTTTTATTCAATTCTTTATCTAGGAGAAATTCAAAAACATGTGAAAATGGGCCGTGACCAACGTCATGCAGCAACGCCCCAATCTTCACCATTTCCGATTCTTCTTCGCTTAAGTTTCCAGCTATGTTTGGGTTTTCCAAGACTTTTCCAGCCAAGTACATTACTCCAACAGAATGTTCAAAACGTGTGTGATTTGCCCCGGGATAAACATATTCTGCGCCTGCAAGCTGCCGGAGTCTGCGTAGCCTCTGGACTGGGAAAGTATCAATTATCTCTTTTTCCACATGGGTTATGTATACGTAACCGTGAATGGGATCTTTAATTTCTCCCCAATAGTTTTTTGGCATGTGTCTTCCTCCATACAGCAAGATAATTATTAATTTGCATACACTCTTATAATGCCTAACGTTAAAGGGGCGGATTGATGCAATGAAGGGTTTCTTTGTGTGTGTGGAAGGGCTGGATGGATGCGGGAAAACAACGCAGGCCAAACGCCTTGTCAGGGCACTGCGCAAAATGGGGTTAGATGTGCTATATACAGCGGAGCCTACCCAAGGAAAAATCGGGAAGTTCATTAAAAAATATTGTTTACATTGTGGGAAAAGGGTTTCTGGAACAGTTGAGGCTCTGCTTTTTGCCGCCGACCGTTTTGAACATGTGGAAGAAGAAATTATTCCAGCTTTAAAAACCGGAAAAATAGTTGTTTCCGATCGATACGTTTATTCCTCCCTAGCTTATCAAGGGGCTGCGGGAGTTGACATCAAATGGATTGAAAAGGTGAATGAACATGCCATACGCCCGAATTTAGCAATTTTCATCGATGTTGATCCGGAGATCGTGGTTCAAAGGTTGAAACCTAAAAAGTCTGTGATGGAAAACCTTGAAACCCAGCGTAAAGTGAGGGAAGTTTACATGCAGTTTGTTGAGAGGGGGGAGCTCCTTAGGATAGATGGAAATAGATCTAAAAGGGATGTGGGAAACGACATTTTAAAAACATTTTTAAAATATTTTGAGGCCCGCGTTTAGGGGTTTTCTAAAGGTTTTAGCAGCTTCCTTGAAGTTTTCGCATTAATTTTATTGACAATGAATTGAACTAAGTCCGTTGGAGAAACGTATTGAAGACCTCTCTCGTGGAAAACCCTTGCTTCCAAGAGCCCTCCATCAAAAATTAAACGCAGTATATAATAGTCGAATTTAAGTGGAGTTCGCTTCCCATTTTGTGTTTTGTAGTAGCGTATGGCACAGTAAAAATCCATGATTTGAAAAGGCCTTTTTTGAATAATTTTTAAGATTTTATTTGTTTCTTCGGCATCTAAATAATTAAAGGTGCTTGCCTCGGCAATTCCGAATTCGAAAATTACTGTGCAATTTGGGATTAACGGGTCAGAAAATTCTTTTAAATCAAATGTTTTACCATTTATTTCGCTTAAGGTTTGTATTAAAATTTGTTGAAGCCTCTTATTTGATAGTAGAGTGCTGAAACTTAATGTTTTGTGAACATTGGGTGGAAAATTTTCATATAACCCAAGCATTTTGTTGGGCACCAATTACCTTTTAACTCTTCTAATTTTTTCAAGGCTTTCCAACAACTCAGATAGGGCGTTTCCCAATTTTTGCAGTTCTTCAGCACTTTGCTCATGTTGCATTCTACTTTGTATTTCTTGCACTTTAGCCAATATTGTAGCCTCAACGGTGTCCAAAACTAGAGAGCTTTGTATTTTGGTTGATTCCTCGCCTTCCTTTACGATTATAACCTTCTTTTCACATTTGGCACACCAAATTTCTCCGCTTCTTAACCTAAAAAGTGGAGACGCGCAGGCAGGGCATGCCAAATCTGTTAGTGTTGAGCCTTGACGTAGTAGGTCGGCCATGCGTTTTATGTATTGTTCTTCGGCGTTTTCTCGCGACAAGTTTTAAAGCCTCCAAGTAGAATATATAAAGTCTGTAATTAATTGTTATTCTTTAGAGACGTGAAGGGGTGGCAAGTATGGTTAGGAGGAAGAAACAACAAGAGTATGAGGAAAGGATAAAGCAGGCGCTTGCCGTGTTAAGCGCGGTTTCAGAGGATACTACAACTCCTAGAAACATTAGGAGGGCGGCAAAAGACTCTATGCAAGCCTTACAGACGACCGAATACACGCCGGCCGTTAGGGCCTCAAATGCAATTTCAATTTTAGATGAGATATTGCAAGACCCCAACATGCCGCCGTACACGAGAGTAAAATTGTGGAACGTTATGAGTTTTCTTGAGGCAATAAAAGATTAGCATCAAATATATAAGCTTCCTTTACGCGCGAATAGGCGTAAAGGAGTTTTGGGTAGAAGGAGAAAAGCATAATGAGTGAAGTCAGAATAAAAGAAAAAGTGAAGAAGAATTATGCTAAAATAGCAAAGAAAGAAAGTTGTTGTTCTTTTTTATGCTGTCAAAAGAAAAGATATGAAAGACTGGGATATTCAGAAAAAGAATTAGAGCATTTACCTGAAGGCGCGTTTAGTCTGGGATGCGGAAACCCCGTTGCACTTGCATCATTGAAAGAAGGAGAAATCGTCCTAGACTTGGGCTCTGGAAGCGGCTTTGACTGTTTCTTGGCCTCAAAAAAGGTTGGCGAAAGGGGAAAGGTCATTGGTGTGACATGGTGCCCGAAATGGTTAAGAGGGCAAGAGACAATGCGAAAAAGGGCAACTATAAAAATGTTGAGTTTAGGCTTGGCGAAATAGAAAACCTTCCAGTAGCAGACAACTCTGTTGACGTAGTAATTTCAAACCGTGTAATCAACCTTTCACCAAACAAGGAAAGGGTCTTTAAAGAAGCTTTTAGAGTGCTAAAACCCGGCGGCAGGTTAATGATTTCAGACATTGTCTTACTCAAGGAGCTCCCAAAGAAAGTAAAGGAAAACGAAAAAGCGTATGTTAGCTGCATTTCTGGAGCAATAATGAAGGACAAATATCTTAAATTGATTAAAAATGCTGGTTTTCAAGACGTGAAAGTGCTTGAAGAAACATTGGCTGATAATTCAGCTATAAAGGCTTTGATGGAGGAGTTCGGCATTTCGCTGGAAAAGCATGAAGAACATGCAGTTTCTCTTGCAAGCATAAAAGTTCATGCAGTCAAACCAAATAATGGCTAAGTTGAAAACATGTCTTTGAAAATCATATTGAAAATTTACAGCTTAAGCAGCTTTATGAAGAAAAAGTTCCAAATGCTTGCCGCCTTTTTAATTAACAATCCATAATTTTCATCAAATGCCGCTATTAGATAATTTATATATTCATAAGCGTAATGAAGATACTGAGGGAGCATTTTGCCCTTTGATGACCCCCTAATTTACGCTGTTATAGCGGTAGGGGTGATTATCGCTTGCGCCATTGTTATTTATGCCATAAAAGGGCACGGTAAAAGAGAGGAAAAACCCTCAGAAAAAGAGAGAGCCAACATGGAACTTAAGGGTTTGCCATTCAAAATTGTGAAAAGTGTTTCCTCCGAAGAGGCTGCCCGCGCAAAAGATGAATTAAGAATTCTAGATTTGGAAAGAGAAATTTTAAGCGACGCAATCCGCCGGCTTTATGAGGCTCATGCGGAAGGAAAAATTTCGGAAGAAGAGAGGGAGAGACTTGCACAAACATACAAAACAAGAATGATGGCAGTTAAAGAAGCCATTGCAAAAGACGAGTCTCTTGTCGCATTACATGAACTTGAAGCAATGCAAGAAGACTTGGTAAAACTATTTAGTGAACGCTTCGATGAATTAAACGCTAAAATTGAGGAACTACGATCAAAAGTCGAAGCAAAGCCGATAAAGGAAATAGCAATACCCGTAAAGGAGGAACAAACTCCTCTACCTAAAGAATTGGAAGAGAAAACGCCCGAAGAAAAAGTGAAAAGGAAGAGGAAGCCTTCTGCCAAGCCAAGTCCAAGAACCGAAGCGGAAAAAAGAATAGAGGAAATTCGGGAAGCTGTTGAAAAAGTTTTAGAGAGATTGGGGCAAATGGAAATTGAAACCTAAAGAATGGATTGAAAACGCAAAGAAAAACGCAGCTCTGGAAGCAGTCAAACATGTAGAAGACGGTTTCGTCATCGGTTTAGGAAGCGGAAGTACAGCGGCCTATGCTATAAAAGAAATAGGAAACAGAATCAAACGCGAAAAACTGCATGTTCTAGGGGTTCCAACATCTTATCAGGCTTTCCTTCTAGCCGTCGAAAGCGGAATCAAAATAACAACGTTAGAAGAGCATCCCATCTTGGACTTGACAATAGACGGTGCAGACCAAATAGACGAAAAACTAAATTTAATTAAGGGTATGGGCGGGGCGTTAGCCAGAGAAAAAATTGTGGCATACTCGTCAAAGAAGCTAATAATAGTGGCTGACGAAAGCAAAGGCGTAAAGGTCCTAGGAGAAAACAACCATCCAGTACCAATAGAAGTCTTGCCCTTCGCCGTCCCTCTTGTGATGCGCAAAATAGAAGATTTTGGTGGAAAGCCAGTTTTAAGAGAGGCTAAACAAAAGGTCGGCCCAGTTCTCACAGACAACGGAAACTTCATAGTAGACGTAAACTTTGGGTTAATAGAAAACCCGGCTGAATTGGAAAGAAAACTGAAAACAATCCCAGGGATTGTTGAGACAGGACTTTTTGTGGATATGGCTGACACAGTTTATTTAGGAAGACCCGACGGAGTTGAAGAGTTAAAAATGACGGCTAAAGCTAGACGCCCTTAGGTTTCTTCTTCAAAAACGCCTTCACCCTTTCAATGATCCTCATTATTTTCCCAGACATCCAACTCACCCCCAAAATGATAGAATAAAATATATCAAAATTTAAATGTTTTGAAAATTGATATAAGTTCTTTACACTTTCACAACCATAATGTTCACTATTGGTTGGGCAGCCTCATTGTTTATTCAATTGACACAGCAAGAGTGCGTTGCCAAGCAATCCGCTTACCAATAGCTCGTTTTAACAAAAGGACAACTTAATGTTTTTTAGTAAGCATAAATAAAATACAGTCGTATTGGGTGACCCAAAAATAGCCAGGGTAGCCTATTTGCGCTTTTAATGGAGAAATTCCCGCAAATCCTCTTTTTAGAGCTGGTCCTTCTTTAACAGCTAATGGAACTCATGCGTTGGGTTTAAATCTCGGTTTTCTGATACCAACGAATACGTGGAAGCATTTTGTAAACATAGCACTTCTCCGAATTCGCTTTCCCTAAACACTAGTAAGTTAAGCAGTTGTTCAATAACTTCGTAAAGAACTGTTCTATTACCCTTTTTCATTTTTATATTCGCTATTGTTTTTGCAATTGGAGTTCATAGCGGCGGTGAGTATAAGCAACTTGAAAACCAAGGCTTATGTAAAGTCTTTCAGCATCGCTTCCTTTTGCAAAAGTGCCGTGGCTACTTCTTTTTCTTCTATGTTCGGGGGCTGTTCCTACGGTGAAAATGCCTCCTATATTGTTAAATGACACTAGTCCGCAGACTCGCGCGCGTGGGACTGATAATTGGAGACTGGATTTTGGCGACTGGCGAATTTTTTGAATATAGGTATGCAGCTGGAATGCTCGTGCTAATCGGTGGAATAATATCAATAATTGTGGACTAATAAAAATCCTTCAAAAAAGTCAAGAAGCACATAAAAGCGTCTAAACTTTTAAGGCAAAACAACCCAAGAAAGGCCCTTCAACAAAGACAACTATGAGATAGCAAAATTCACTTTCTAAATTTACAGTTTGCTTATTTAGGCTTTTGGCAGTTGATGAAAATGGAAGTTTAAAAATAAAAGATGGCGCCTATTAAATTCAAGAGCAGAAGGCTTCCGGAAAATATGGATATTAAAATCAAACCTGTAAGTCTAGAGAACTTCAATGACTTACCCAGTTTTCGTTTGTTTCCTTACAGTTGCAAATATTGTGCTTTTTGGGAGCTATTAGATTTTGACGATAAGACTGGAAAAGAAAAGGCAGAGCAGACTAAGCGTGAATGGTTTATTAATGTCGGAAAGAAATTTGGCAATTGTGGTTTCATTGTTTACGTTGACAAGAAACCAGTAGGTTTTGCACAATATGCTCCGGTTAAATATTTTCCAGCAATCCAAAAATATTCTGGTCTAGCTCCCTCCAACGATGCGATATTTTTGGCATGCCTTTACATTGCTAATAGGAAATTATGGGGAAAAGGAATCGGTAAAAAATTATTCGAAAAAGTTGCTTCCAACCTGAAAAAACGAGGTTATAAAGTTGTCGAATCCTTTGCGCGAGTAAGCGATTTGCCCTCAAATAACATTCCAGACTGGTATACAAACCCATTGGGTTTCTTCATTAAAATGGGTTTCACAGTAATAAAGTCGAAAGGAAATATTGCCTTGGTGAGAAAAGAGCTTTAAACAAATTTCATGAAATTATCAATATGAACCCCTTTTAGTTTTCGGCGCCGCATAGCTCATCGCCCCGCATAAAAAGATCGAAAACACCGAGATCTACATAGACGCGGAACAAGCCCTATTCCAAACACAAAACAGCCTCAACACCCGATGAAATCAAGGCGCTACTAGAGGTGGGATTCGGATACGTTTGCGAAAAGGACGGACTGTTATTCTTTAGAAAACGTAAATAAGCAAGCATTAAAATCATACTTAATCCGGAAAAATCAGCCGGGGTAGCCTAGCCTGGAATGGGCGCCAGACTCATAATCTGGAGAACACGAACGGGGCTTAAGAGCGCCCAGCTGTCCAGAGGTCGCGGGCTCGAATCCCGCCCCCGGCACTAAAGCAAATTTTGGGAATCTGCGCTTCCCTCCCCCCATTTTATAATTCCTTCAAATTTGCGAGAAAACTCGGTGAGACATCGTAAAAGGCGACTAAAGGAATATTGGGTTAAAGCTTAAGTTTCTCTCTAACTTCTAACCAACTTGATTCGTATGGCCGAACCAGCTAAGGCGAGGAGACTTATTAAATTAAAATGCTGGTTTGAGGAAAGTTGGAAGAAGCTCTTGGCTGTTGGATTCTTTACTTTTGGGGTTTTATCTGCAGTTGCGCTTACCAAGGGGGTAGGTTATGAAGCAACAGCCAAGGTAACTTCAATTGAGATAATTCGCAGCGGACACCCATGTTATGGCTATGTTGTAACAGGCAATTTGACATGCACCTTCAATCCATTTCTCTATCCAGTCACCCACATTTTTGGGTACGAAAACAATTCCGTGTTTCAAGGGGTGTCTGAACCCCATGATTCTGAAGGAAAATCTGTCAAGGAGGCAGTAGAAACCTTGGTGGCGTTTAAAGAATTTCCAAAAAATATTCCATTTTATATTTCAATCAGCTTTGCTGTAGCCTTTGGATCCGTTAAACTAATTGAAGAGCTTGGGCGCTGCACGAAGATTCTGCTAAGAAATAAGCTTGTTGGCACAGCATAGATCACAAGCTCTAATCCGTTCCACGTTTTAGATCTTTCCATTCAATTGCAAGGGGCGCTAAAAGTGTCCAGCCGATGAGTGCCCCGATTAGTGTGTGAACGAGAATGTTTTGGGCGAAAAGTATGTTGGTTGTGAATCCTATAAAGAAGGAAATTACGCCGATATATGTACCTTCTACTCTTGAGCACCATAATAAGTAGGTGGCAAGTGAAGCCAAAATGGCGCTTAATAAAGCTAAAATTCCCCATGTGGGAAGCTGCGTGGTCCACCTTAAAATGTGTCCACGAAGATATTCGCCAATAATTTTCTGAAGAATTAAAGAGTTATTAGTGAATGCCAGCGCCCACGAAACGAACCCAAACATGCGACAAAAGAATAAACTGCAAATTGTAAGACAACAAGAGTTTTTAAGGCGTCGCGATCCACGCGTTTCATCATAAAATAGTTGTTCACAAACCACGTTTAACTTTTATCTTCTTTAAAAAATTCAATTGAGGTTTTGTTTCTTGTTGATATTTCAAGTTGGTCTGCAAAACCCTTTTTTACATAAGCATTTCGTATAACCACTTTGTCTCCAACTTTTAGGTTGAATGCATTTTCAGCGTGCTTGCGCCATGCAGAAACCCATACGCTGCCGGTTTCATCCTTTAACTCAAAGATGGCGAGTTTAACGATCTCCCCGCTTGAGGTTTTAACTTCCCTTAAAATGGGTTTTGTGGCGACTTCTCCCATAACACTTACATTGTTTAAATGTTCTTTCAAATCTGCTATTTTCAAAAGCTCCTCAGACGGCGTTACCACGTGAATGGATGTTTCCGCATTAACATGCAGTTCAAAGCCCTCATCCGCCCCCTTCTTCACCTTCGCATTTATAATCTGCAATTTATCGTCCATCTTCAAAGTTTTTTCAAGCTCATCCACCTTCTCATTCCAAATGACAACCGGAATGCTACCGGTTTCGTCAGCAACAATCACTCTCATGACTTTCCCACTGCTGGAATCCTTTCGCTTAAAAGTTGATGCTGGAAATAATTCCTTAACTTTGCCGATAACAACCACTTTCCTGCCCTTATAATCGCCAGTTATGCCCCTAATTTTGGTTGCAAAAGCCTCCGCATGAGGATAATCTTCCGCTTTCACGTTTAAAGGGTTAATTTGAATTTCACCCCTTTCCCCAACATGCAATTCAACAAAACCTTCGCGATTTTCCGTTGTATAACAATGGGAAAATCGAACGATATCTCCAACCTTAAGCCTATTGGATTCTAGGAAACTCACTTTGTCATTCCACAACACAACTCTTAGCATAGCAGTCTGGTCTGCAATAAGGAGACTTGCAAATTTTTTCTCCCCGCGACCTTTACCCTTTGGAGTAAAAACCGCCATAACCCTTCCAACAACCGTAACGTCGCTTAACCCCGGAATCAAATTTGCTATGGACAGCGAGGGCAATTCGGTTTCGGCTGGAATTTCCACTCCATATTCGGCTGCAATCATCTTTAATATGGTTGCTTCAGAAAATAAGCCGCCAGTTTTCTTTCTCTCCCTTTCTAACCTTTTTAGAAGCTCATCTCTGGAAATTTCCGGATTCTTCGAAAGAATTTGCTCAATTATCTTTTCAACTTCCATTTACTCTTGATACCTCAAAAACAATTATAAAACTTATTAGCAGCCTTCCATGCTTTTATTAAATGTAAAAGGGTGCAAAACAGTTTATGGACGCACAAACCCTTTTCAGCATAGGCCTGGCCCTAATATTCTCAGGAATAATCATAATATTTGCTGTAACACTTTTACTCTTTCTTCACAATGTAAAGGGAGAAGGAAGGGCTAGGGGCGGCGGGGCAATAATAGTTGGACCCTTTCCAATTGTTTTTGGAACTGATAAAGAATCTGTTAGAACAATTTTACTGCTTTCCATAATTCTTACAATACTCTTGGCAATCATAACAGTTGTATTCTATTTACTGCTGAGGTGAGGTTAGGACGATAACCAAAGATTATGGGCGAAGCGAACCCGCCGAACACAAGAAATCATTTCTATTGTTGCTTTTAATGGGATTTTTCATAATTTTTATTGGTATTGTATTATTGATTCTTGCCGCCATACTTTATGGTGAAGGGCAAATAAATTTTGGTGCACTTATTTTCATCGGCCCAATTCCGATAGTTGTGGGTGCCGGGCCGCAAGCCACGCTAATGGTTATTTTCGCAATAATCCTGGCGATTTTGAGCGTTATAATTTTTATTATTCTTCGTAGAGGGATAGTTAAGAGTTAAGACGGGCTTTTAGCTTGGTTTTTCTTCTTTGCCGTAATATGCATGTAGGAATATTAGGACTAGTGCGATGAAGGTTGCGGTCATGAGTATATATTTCAGTGTTTCGAAGTATTGTCCTAAATCCATTTGATGTGTCTCCCTTTCTTTTTATGTTTGGTGTCGATATATTTAAACAGTAGCTTTTTTCCATTCCGCCATTAATGATTCGTAGAGGTCGTCATGCTCTTCTATTGTTTCGTACCATTCTAAGGCTTTTGCCAATTTTTGTGCTATAAGATGGTAGCAGAGATGCACCTCTTTATCCAGCACGCGAAAATAGAAATCGTCGCATGTGCAAAATTCTGCTTCTGGCATGATTAGATAATCGCGTTCTTTTCCAACAACTATCCAAACTGTTTTGCCACTGGGTTTGAATATGTACTTTTTTACGCGATTTTCCTTGAGGGCTTCAAAAGCCTTTATGAAGCGGTTTCCAAATGTCTCATAGAGTTTTGTAAGATTTTTTCCAGTTATTTTTCCTTCGGCTTTGGCTTCCTTGCATACAACATTTAGGATATTGTTTTCTGAGTTTTCGTTCATTGTTTTAGCACGGGCTACTTTTGTGCGAAAGAATTTAGTCTATTTTTATTGGCTCGCCTTTGGGCTTTTTCTCCTCTTTCAGCTTTGGAAGGGTTACCTCTAAAACTCCATTTTTGTATTCTGTTTTTGCCTCTTTCACGTTAACTTTTGCAGGTAACGTAACTTCTTTAAAGTATTTGCGTTCCGGTGTGTCGACAGAAATTGTTAGCGTGTCTTCTGTTCCATGAAGTTTTATGTCCTTTTTCTCTACGCCCGGCAGTTCAGCCACGACGTGGACTTCTCCGTCCGTTTCAACTATGTCGACTAAGGGTTCGCGTTCTTCTTGAACCCGCGGGCCGAAGCGGCTTGGTTTGACGTTTCCGAATTCGCGGATTTCTGGCTTTCCGTCAGGGCCTATTTTTACGCTGTAGCCGTATACGAATGGTCCCCATTCTCGGATTGTTGAGCCGTCTGGGAGTTTGCGTTCTCTAACGTAGTCTTTAGGGATGTTTGATGTGAACATTTTGAATTCTTCTTCCATCATTCTTTCCATTTCACGAAACATTCTGTCGATGTCTTCGAAAAACCAGCTTCTGAAGAATGGGAAGCGCCTTCTTCTGAACCATTCTGAGAATTCTTCATCTGAGGGCATTCTTTCACCTTTTTAAAGTGAAGAGCTAATTAACTATAAACCTTACGCTATTATTTTTAATTGATTGAGTGTTCCAAGGAATGTTCCGTCTAGAAGGTATGTTTCAGCGTTTTTCATGTCGACGGCTTTTGAGCGGAGAACTGGTCCGACAATTTTTTCTTCTGTTGGCTTTTCATTTGATTTTGTTGTGTTTAATGGTTTTCCGCCTAAGAATTCGTTGAAGGATGGCATGATTAAAAGCTGCGAAACCCGCGATTTTTTGGTTTTGAAGGTTTTTGGGCTTTTTTTATATTTTTGAAGTAGAGTTTCAGCCAGCTGGGTTGCATTGCAGTTTGCTTTAACCCAAACCTGACGTGTTATTCTAAATCCACTTGGGTCTTGGAAGGCTATGACTGGGTGGATGTGGCCCATCACAAGCGTCTTGCATTTTAGGAGCGTGGGGGAAGGCCATCTGTGTCCATGGAAGAGGCCTACGTCGCCTATTACTATGCCTGTCGAAGGCAGAAGTTTTATGTTTTCCGGAAGCAGTGGCTCAAGGTTTCCATCATGATTTCCACGCACTATGCATATTTCTTTGATGTTTTTTAAAGCCTTAAGTTCGCTGAAAAAGTCTGGTATGTCATGCCATTCGCCTATTTCGGCTGTTGCCACAGTATGTTTTACATCGCCTAGAAACAATAGCTTTTCAGGCTTATATGTGGATATTAGGCTTTTCAGTTTCTGTAGAAGTTTAGGCATTTGGGATGGAACGTGGATGCCCTTTTCTGATAGGGCCATCTCCCAGCCAATATGCAAATCCGCTACGACAAGTGTTCTTGTCTTTCGGGTTTTTAGCAGAGCCGCTGGATGCGGTGGCAGTGGTGTTATCATTTTGTTCACTTTGATGTTTTTAATAGGTTGAGGATTGTTTTGTGGATTTCTTTGTTTGCAGCTACGAAGGCAACGGTCTGTTTTGGGTCTAACTTTATGTTGAGGGCCTGGCCTTCTGGCGTCGTTATTTTGGCTCCAGCTTCATTTATTATTAGCCATGCGGCGGCCACGTCTGTTGAACGCAGTTTTCCACGTATATCAATGAAGGCGTCTGTTGTGCCGTCAGCCACGTAACAAAGTTCTAATGCGTTGGCTCCAAGATGGCGTATATGTTTTACTCTACTGATTATGTTGTTGAGTCTTGGGGCGATTTCTTGAACTCTGTAAGTGTTTAAGTCTACCCCAATAACGGCTTCCTCTAATGACATGTTTTTTGAGGGGGAAATTTTTTGGTTGTTTCGGTGAGCTCCTTTCCCCTTTTGCGCTGTGTATGTTGTGCCATGGAGCAAGTCTGCGACTAGCGCTGTGTGTATGGCGGTTAGTTCTGGTTTGTTGGACAATGCTATGGATGTTGCGAAGAATGGTATTCCTCTCGTGAAGTTTGTTGTGCCGTCTATTGGATCAGCAGTCAAAAAGCATTCGGAGGGTTTTGGGCCGTACTCTTTTATTCCAGATTCTTCGCTTATTAGCGTGAAGGAAGAAATTCCATTCTCTTTGAAAGTGTCTATTATAGCATTTTCGGCTACTATATCCGCATATTTTATGATGTCGCCGCCCGCGCCCACACCCAAATTTTGCTGACAGCGCTCAGCCTTTCCAATCAACGGGGCAATTTTCTCTTGAATGTTGTTTTTACATTTGATTAAAATATCAAGCCAATCAATCTGTCTCTTCATTGATCCTGCTCCGCTAGTTTTATTCAGATCTTTTTGATAAAGACTTCGGTTTACTGCGTAATTATTGTTAGAAATCTTCTAGAAAAAATTTCTGAAAAATAACCTCAGAAAGCATTTAAAGAGAACCCTCGTTAACCAAATAGCACTGGTGGGGGACATATCAACGACCACAAAAATGGCGCAGATCCTTGAGGTTTTGGAGGATGGGGAATGGCATATGGTGAGGGAGTTACAGGAGATTGTGAAACTTAGTGAGAAGAAGATTCGTAAGGCTTTGGAATTTTTAAGGGATTATGGTTTTATTGTAACGGACGAGAAAAGGGACATGATAAAGCTTGAGGAAAATGTTAAAAGGTTTTTGCGTTAACTTGGCTTTAATAGGGCTTTTAGCCCCCTGTAAATCTTCAAAAATTTAATGCCTTTTTCCGTTGTTTTGAAAAGGTCTTGGTTTCGGCCTCCGTTGTCAACAACCGCGCATAAAAGTCCAGTTTTGTTTAGGTGGATTAGATAATGTTTTAGTTGTCTAAAGCTTAGGTTGCAATGGTACATCAAGTAGGTTTTTCTTGTTCCGGTTTGGGAAGCCTCTAAAATGTCTGCGATGATGTCCAAGTTTCCACGGTGACCACTATTAATGTTTCTTTTATTTCGCGCCAACAAAGTTATCAAACCCGAACTTTAGTTTAGGGCTTCCTTTCTCCACTATTTTATGCTGAAAACGCAAATTTAAATGTTCTGAACAATGGAATTTTGAGTTTAGAAAACATAAAAATTGTATCTTACGTAAACGATAAGGCTATAAGAAAAAACATCTTCAAAGAAGTTGAAAGGCTATTCTTAGAGAAGGGTTGCACCAAAGAACAAGCCAAAAGATTCTGAGGTTGTATAAAATGATAAATAAAGCTTAAACGAAAGGTGTGTTATGATATGATAACGGAAAAGGGAAGCATGGCGCCGCCTAGCCCTAATTAAAGGGCAGAAAGAGAACAAAATGGAGTAGAGAAAATGGAAAAGGAAAGAAAGATATCTTTAAACAACGTTGGAATCGTTTTAGGCATTCTAGGCGGCGTTATGGCTGTTTTGGAATCTAGTATTGTTTTAGCCTATTCTTTAGGGCGTTGTGGATCGGTTGGTCTTATAGTGGCCATTTTGGTGCTTGCAGGAGCTATGATCGCTTATATGGGTTTTAGACTTCCTGGTGCTATGGTAATGTTCTTCTCAACGCTGTTCGGTCAGTTGACTGGTGGCGCTCTTGGCTTAACCATATCGATAATAACCTCTCCACCACCTTCCCCCATATTTAATGAAACATTTGGCGTTTCTGGTTGGACAATGCTTAGTCTAGTTGGTAGCATCCTCTTATTAGTTTCCCTTAAAAGCAGAAGAGGGTGAGGATATGACAAAAAGAACGGTTCAAATGGTTATGGCAATAGCAGCCATCGGTTTATCTCTGGTTTTCATCAGCCCAGTTAAAGCGTACGTCTTTTATTCAGAGCATGGGGGAACGGCAAGCACTACCGTCGAATGGGGGTTTCCTCTAGCCTTAGTAGGTGAATACGCTACGCATGTACTCAAGCTTGGTGTAAAGGGTCTCGATTTTGCGTCAGCAACTGCAAGAGGTTCTATGCACGTTCACGGGCGTGCAGTTAGTTCAGGTTGGGTTACTGGCACTCTAAAATGGTACATGAGGGGCACACTTGTTGCGCCATTCTTAGGAGTTCTTAATATTATAGACGATGCATGGATAACTGTTAAGTTTCAAGCGATAGATGAAACAGCTGGCACTTCTGTTGAAAAAGTTATTTTGCACGAGCACGCAGACCCGATAACGGGTACACAATTTGACGGAGAATATAGCGGAACTATGAATATTCCCCTATATGAGGGACACTGGTATATCTTCGCCCTTGATGTGGAGGTGCATGCAGAGGTAGGTGGCGTTATAGCAGTGACGGTTGCAGATTTTGGTGGTGTTTATTGGAGCGATAGTCGAATTGAGTGGAGGTTCATAGATGTACCGAATGTTAGTCCACCAGGCGGTGGTGGTTGTCCCACATTGTTTGCTTGGAACGGCACAGACTACGCTAATGAAGGCGTTTTAAACATCCACGCAGAATCAGACGTAACAATTCAACATCAAATACAGAATACTTTAGCCCTAGAGAATGGTGTTTACAAGCTTCAACTTAGAGAGTTGGATGAGTTTACTAGCCACATTGACCAAGTGAAGCTTTATGCTGTTGATAACAACGGTAAATGGCATTTGTGTCCATTAACATACGCCTATCACAGCGAACTTGGCAAGGTAGCTTGGAAGTTACTCTTTGACGATAGCATTAGAGTGAATTTAGAGCCTACCGAAACCATAGACTTGAACTTTTTACCCTCAATACCATACAATCAAACAGCCCACTTCGTATTCGAAATAAACGGATACAACATGAAATGGCCGGGAGAATAACCTTCAAACTTCCCTCTTTTCTGTTCTCTCTTTGCTTTCCCACATTTTTGGGTGGCTGTGTGGCGGGCTAAGGATAAAAATTATATTTGTGGAGGCGGGGAATGTAGCTTTTTTAATATTTTTTCGCAGTCTGCTGTTTTTTCCATAAAAATGCTTATTTTGTTTTCGCCTTCTAATAGCGATAGTACTTTAACTTCTTTGCCGTCTATCATTATGTTTTTGATTTCGCCTAGATTGAAGAGTTCTGTTAGTTCTTCGCTTGCGTCGTGTGCTGATGAGGATATTATGGCGTAGTCTATTATTTTTGTTGGGTCTTTGATGTCTATGGTTGCTGATGTTAAGTTTCTTAGGATGTATCCTATAACGCCTTCGTAGGTTTTGATTTCTTCTAGGGCTTCTCTTAGGTCTGTTGCTGCTTTTGTTGCTGATTCTATCGCTGTTTCAGTCGCTGTTTCTTCGGCGGTTATTTGGGTTTCTGGCGTTTCAATTTCTTCAGAACCAAATTTTTTCTTTACCAATTTTCCCCTCCTTTATTTTATGATGGGCTTGGCTCTCACGAGTTCTCCTTTCTCAATTTGGAGTGTCGCCCTTATTTTTTCGGGTACTTGTATGACTCCACTTGCAGCATGTTTTGTGCCTTTTGTTGGTTTGACTTTGCAACGTGTTACTTTTCCGTTGAAGGTTGATATTTCGACTTCCTCGATTTTTCTTCCTTCGTAGAGTTGTTCCCATTTTGACAGTATTGTGCTGTCAATGCGTACTGTATCTGAGGGAGTTAGGAGGCCTTCCCAGTTTTCGACTATGAGCTGGTTTACTGGCGGTTCTGGAAGTTGGGGTTCGGTTTTTGATTCTGGTTGGATGCTTTCTGCTTTTTCTTTTACGTGTGGTTTTTCGATGGGTTGTTGTTCTGCTTGTGGTTTTGCCTGCTCTGGCTTAGTCTCGATTGGGGGTTGCGTGCTTTTGAGGGGGGTGGGGCATATTTTCTCTAGTAGTCTTAGGACTGTTGGAATTAGGACTTTTGTTATGGTGTTTATGCGGTCTATGTTGGCGTTTGCAGATGTGACCGTGACTAGGTAAAAGTCGTTTGTGTGGGCAACGTCTACTTTGCCGTTGCTGCATTCTAGGGTTATATTTTCAATGCCGCCTATGGCTTCGGCTTTTTCAAGCATGCCGTTGAAGGCGTTTATGACGCGTGTTATTGTTTTTTCTGGGGTGTTTTGGTCGTTGGCTATGATTTTGCCTTCTTTGTTGAAAATGAAGATGCTGGTTATGTCTGGGCAAATGTTTTTTGCTTCATCCAGAGCGTTTTTTAGGGCGAACGTGTAGGCGTCGAAGTCGATGTCCATGGATTCACTTTCCAACCCTCAGGTTTAGGATATTTTGAAAAGTATGCGTTCGGGTACTCCATCGTTTTCTACTACAAGATATTTTAGGCCTTCTGTGTCGCCGAGTTGATCTAGCCATTTTAGGGCTTCTCGTGCTTTTTGCAGCACTAAAAGCCTTTCTTGATAGCTTCTTACAACTTCTTCTATGGCTGTGAGTTCGTGAAATGGGTTTGCATCTAAAATTATGTTTAAGCTTCCAATTGTTATTTCGCCTAGACCTTCAGAGGCCGCCTTTTTTCCCGCCAACTTCATAACTACTTCTCGGATTTTTTTGGATTTTTCAGCTAAAGCTCTAATATCGTCTAGGCGGCGTAGGTATTCGCCTAAAGTGCTTTTTGTATCGGAAATTTTCTTTTCTAAGGTTTCGGCTATCTCTTCTGCCGAAGTGTATTCTTTTATTTCCACTACCATTTTGTTTTGCACCTCCAAACATGGAACAAACAAAGGGAATTGTAGAGAGGAAACAGCGCCCTAGCGCTACCCCGCCCCAACCCCCAATCTCAACAACTAAAGTTAGGCTCCAGGAGCCGTTACTTGTGTTGAACCAACAACTTGGCCGCTTGAATCGTAAAGTTCAATTTTGTATGGGTTTCCACTGACCCAATCGCAAGTTATAGTTATCGTGGAGTTTGTGCCCGGATTTAGTGTTGTTGGGTCTGGTGAGAATTGTTTCTCTAAATTATTAACCTTTATTAAGTCGATTGTTACCTGTTTTGTTCCAGTGTTTTTTACAGTGATAGTAAACTGACCGCCTGAAGTCCCTTGCGGAAAATCTACTTTCGTTATTGTTACTGAAGCGGATCCCATGAATCCTACTGATAGGGCTCCCATCCATGCTGCTACGGCTATGCTTACTGCGACTGTTACTGCGATGAGTATGATTGAGGCGACTACGGGGCTTAGGGCTTTTTTGCTCTTCAATATTTTCATTTTCTTTTTTATCCCTCCTTTTAGGGTTGTTGTGTATGTTAGGGAAAACTATTCATTTAAATCTTACGACTTACTACACTATATTCAGCATTTGTAAAACAAAACCACAAAACAAAGCATATAACAAAATCAAAAAAACAGATTAAGAGCTAAACGCCCAACTTATCAAAAAACTCCAACAAAAGCTTCGCCACTTTCTCGCCAAACTCAGTTTTAACATAATACTTTTTCAAAGGATCTATACGCTCACCCTTGGCTAAACCCAAATCTTCAATTTCAATCATCCTAGCCCTAAAAGTCCCATCACTAAGCGTTAGGCCATTCTCCTTCATAAACTCCTTCGCTTCCTTCCACTTCCCACGATTCAAATACAAAAGGAAAATACAGTCAATAGCATGATCCTTCTCAATCATAGCCTTAATAGCAGCCAACCTAGGATCAGTCAATATCCGCTTAATCTTCTCCTCCTCTCCACTCTTCAACACAAACACCACTCTTTCCATCTGATATAGTTGTAACTTCCTTAAAAGATTTAACCTATATTACGATTTAAGTCATATTTCAAAACGCGCTCTTCAAGTAACTGGCAGCCATAAGAAGCTTGCAACGCCTTAAATATGAAAACTAAACATTATCGAATGAAGAACATCATGCAGCTAAAAGAAGGATCCGGCAAGGGCGTCGTCAAAATTAGGAGTTGGGTTGAGTTCAAGCGTTTAGTCGAAAACCTAAACACAAAAGCCATAGTTTACAACATAGAACAAGACGGTTTATCGCCCAAAAGAGAACTAACCAAATTAAGGCTCATACTGCCATCGGAACAAGCCTACCACATTTTGATAGACTCTCCAGGAGGCGAAGAGAAGCTTAGGGAGACAGGTATCCCACTGCGGAAGGACTCGAAAGGAAACCGCTACTTGGATGAGGAAGATGTAAAAAAATTCTTGAAGGAGCAATTTAAACGCGAAGACCTACTTATATGCTCATACTGGACCGTTTAGGCCCTCTGCGCATCACCTAATCCCTGCAGAATACGCACTAATTCCGGTTTTGAATCCTATAAAACCATTTGCCCCTCTTTCCTCCCCCTTATAAGTCCGGCATTTTCCAATATTCCAAGGTGATGTGAGGCTGTTGCTGTGTCAATTCAAGGACAAACTATAATTTCACAGACGCACATTTCCCTCACTTCTAAAAGTTTTAGAATCCTAAGCCTATTCGTGTCCGCCAAAGCCTTAAAAATCTTGCAAAGCCCTTCAGCTTCATCGACGCCCGCAAAAGTGGCGGCAAGCTCCTTTAATTCTTCCTTATATTTTGACGGTTCCTCACGGAGGCAGAGTCCAGAAACCACCAACCGCATGAGCCTTTCATTTTTTACTTGGACATTGTCTTGAACCCTCATGTTGACTACGTAACAAAATATTCAAATATATTTTGAAAAATCGGCTACTTCAGCTTAATTGGACTTATCATTTTTTCTATCTGAAATTTGCAAGTGCTGTGTTCCTTAGAATCCAGTGGCGGGCAGTCTTGCAATGTTTTCTCGCCATTTAGGAGTTTAGCTGCAAAAGCGAAGCAGCTTTGCTCCCCGCACATTTTGCAATTTGTCTTCGGCAGCAACTCATAAACCTTTGCTGGCGTCAGCTCCTTTTTGACTTTAATTATTTCTGGGTTTGGTCTTCCATGAGTTTTTAAGTATATGATGGCACGGTTTATTAATCGCCTAGCCTCTTCGACAAGCTGGTTCGCCTCGTTTCTATCTTTGACATAAGTCATGCCAATCCTACCATTAGCAAAAATTGTTATTAGATGCTGCTGATGGTTATAGCTTAATGCACCTAGTTTTTCAGAGTATTTGGCGTTTGGAATAGCCAAATAAAGGATTGGCAAAACATCTTCTAGGGGCTTGTCAGCCTGAGCCAAAAACTTAATTCGTTCAGGGTCAGCCGTACAAGGCGAAATCTCCTTAATCTCGATCTTTCTCACAATAACATCCGCAAAAAGGAGTTCGGCTAAATCCTCACTCATAATGGCTTACCTTCAACAGCCGTCCTATACGCCTTATAAACGCGCTTTTCTCTGACAGCTGGCATAGCCTTTTTTGATAAGTATTCGAGGGATTCAACAATTTCTGGAATGATTTTTGCTGGAATTCCCATGAACATGTGTTCGGGCGGTGTGTTTGTGGCTTCGCGGCATCCGTAACATCCAGGGCTTATGTTAACCTCGCCTGTAATATAGGGAACCACTGTCACGTCTACGCAGCAGCATTGGAAAATGGAAGAGCTAAAGTTGAGGCGTCCCCCTTCTTTGAAGTTTCTGGCTAGGCAAAGCCACATTACCTGTTCAGGAAGCCC